>DYNP01000012.1:3990-114317 GCA_020721005.1 Thiomargarita sp. | reverse complement strand
AGTATTTTGAGCGATTTTTCGATATTTCAATAAAATCAATTGAATAACGATTCAAGTGCGTAACTCCTATAGATATAAGAACTCCAATATACCTCTTGCAAAAGTATGCGATCTATGAAAAAATAAGAGTTGCCCATCAGTTGAGACACGTTGGAGTAGAGGCTTTAGCCGGTCACTGGTAGGCATCACTCCACATACACAAATTGCAAGGGCCTACCGCTGACCGGCTAAAGCCTCTACTCCAACGTATTTTAACTGAGGGGTAACCGCTTTATCGTTGCCCACCAAAGGAATTAATCATGATAAAATCAAGTGTGAACCGAAACACAATCTAAAAAATTACCTCCAGATATGCCAAGGGAAAAGTTGTCGTCAATTACACTTATTTATCAACACAATGTGAGACCTTAATATGGAAAAAACTTTATTTGAAAAATTGGGTGGCGAAGCTGCCGTCAATACCGCAGTTGAAATTTTTTATGACAGAATATTAGCGGATGACCGTATCAAACATTTCTTTTCTGGTACGGACATGGCAAAACAACGCAATCACCAAAAACGATTTTTGACTTATGCTTTTGGCGGCGCCAAGCAGTATGACAGTAATAAGGGAATGCGCGCTGCCCATTCGCGCTTGGTGAAAGAAAAAGGCTTAAATGACAGTCACTTTGATATCGTGGTCGAACATCTAGGCGGAACCTTGTTGGGACTGGGTGTAGCGGAAGACCTGGTAAAAGAAGTGACTCGAATCGCCGAAACCGTCAGAAATGATGTCTTAAATCGTTAGTCAGAAATAATCTCTGCAAATCGTTGTGCGCTTTTACACACTCTATCCAGCTCAGTTTTATAACTCCCCCTTACTAAGTAATAGTAGGGGACAATTAAAATTCCTTGATCTTATGAAAATCCATAACTGCCTTTTACTGATCAGCACAATTTTACTGACAAGTTGCGCGCAAATTAACTACTATAATCAAGCAGTTATCGGACAACTCACCATTACCCAACGTGCTCAAAAAATCACCGATTTACTCACCACACTTCCCATTTCTGCCCCCCTCAAGCCAAAACTGCTGGAAATTTCCAAAATCCGAACTTTCGCCAGCCAACAATTACAACTGCCTGACAACACTTCTTATACCTATTATGCTGACCTACAAAAACCTTTTGTAGTTTGGAACGTATTCGCTGCTCCCCCATTCTCCTTATACCCAAAATCTTGGTGCTTTCCCCTCATTGGCTGTGTCAGTTATCGCGGTTACTTTCATCCCGATCAAGCTAAAATCCTCGCCAAACAATTACAAAAACAAGGCTATGACGTTGAAACCAGAGGCGTGGTGGCCTATTCCACACTGGGCTGGTTTACCGATCCTATCCTCAACACTTTTGTCAATTGGTCCCTGACAGATATTGCCGGTCTCATCTTTCACGAACTGGCCCATCAACAACTCTATATTCCCAATAATACTCCGTTTAACGAAGGATTTGCCACTTTTACAGAACGAGAAGGCGTTCAACAATGGCTGTTGCACCGCTATGGACCTCATTCCACTGAACTTAAAACCTATCAACAAGCCCAACAACGACAACATGACTTTGTACAACTGCTGTTAAAAACCCGAGATCAATTGGCCCATTTGTACCAACATCGAGACTGGCCATTTGCCAAATTATATAATCATAAACATTTGATTTACAAGCAATTAGAAGAAGAATATGCCCATCTCAAACAAAAAACCTGGCAAGGCTATTCTGGTTATGACGCTTGGTTTGATACTCCAATGAATAATGCCAAGCTCTTACTGGTTGTCACTTATGAAGACCATGTAGAACAATTTCGAGAACTGTTTAACCAACAGGGGGAAAATTTTGGAAAATTTTATGCAGCCGCCAGAGAATGGGGAAATTGTCAAATTCACCCTAAAAATACCTGTTTGCAACCTAAATTAAGGACGAAATTTGCCCAGCAAGCTATTGAAGAAAAAATTGAGGAGGTAAACCGATGAAAAGTAATAAAATGAGACGTGCAGAAATTAAACAGCAGCGTTTGAAACGAAAGAAAAAATCATCTTTCCTGATCCAAAATGAGCGCCCTAAAGACAGCGTCCTGGCCGATCTTACCCAATTGATTCATAATAATTCTTACAGTCCCTTGCCCAGCTATTATATCGATAAACCATTCATTTGTAAGGATTGTGGGGCTCAACAAGTGTGGACTGCCCTTCAACAAAAATGGTGGTATGAAGTGGCCAAAGGTCATATTGATTCCACTGCAGTGCGTTGCCGTCCCTGCCGGAAACGAGAACAAGCCCGAAAGGCTCAGGCTCGACAGATTCATTTGGCAGGACTGCAAGCCAAACAACATTGTACTCTTAATCCTGCCAATCCACACTGACTAGAGTCTGGAGCACACACTCAAATTTGTGCTCCAAGACCATCAATATCTCCTTATTTTACAACTATATGAACTGGCTGGAGACTGTGCACCACCTTATTTTCCTCCTGCAATCGATAACCAAAGTGAATTGACAATTCTCCTGTGGCTAACAAGATGCCCTCATAAATTGGTAAAGATTCCAGAGTAGACAAAGTTACCCCAGTTTTGAAAGGTAACAGTTCGCCAAAACCAGCCGGCCGCGGGAAAATTCCCCCTTGCTCATCCAACATGAGGGGGAACACCTCTCCAGTTTCTGCCTGATAATCAAAATATACAATCAAGTCTGCCATCTTTCCAACATCTTGTGTATCCACTTGAATTTCGCCCGCTATCTTCACTGATTGCATCTGTGCTTGCATGGTGCCTGAAGTCTCAAAATCTTGCCCCACAGACATTCCACCGGCAAAACTGGAATCAGTGGTCAATTCCTGCCCCTGATCAGTGTGGGCTTGACCCAGTCCCAATTCAGGTAAAGTGAACTTGGGATCGACAGGATCAACAATTTCTCCCTCCACAATCACAGGCTCTTCCCGTTGCACACCCTGACCCAATTTCACGCCTGACAAGTGGCTGCCGGCCAGGATTCTTACGTTCTCCAACAGGGCTGGTGCCGACTCATCTCCCTGAATGCGACCTTGCAATTTGCCACCGGTTATATGAGCCCCGGCCGCCAATTGCACATCAATCAACACGCCACCGACCTTGCTGGCATTGACTATCTGACCGCCCAGGATTCCTCCAGTTAATGAAGCGCCTACAAAGGTGAAGTCGCTCATCATACCGTTGTTGAGAATGTAGCCAGAAAAGAGACCGCCAGTCACAACAGCGTCGGGCTCAACAGTCACTTGAGAAATAAAGCCACGATTTTCAATGCGTCCAGCCAAGCTACCTCCAGACACATTAGCCGCGATAACCGCATCTTTCAAACGTTGATTATAACAAGCTTGCTCAATAAGACCGGTGCTGGGACAATTGGTAACTGGCCAAGCAAAACTGGGGAAGGTTCCCGAACCAGTGGCAGGTTGTCCCCCCGGAACAGTAGAAGTTCCCGTTCCCGAACTGCCTCCTGTTCCCGAAGTGTCTCCTGTTCCTGAAGAAGTTCCTGTTCCTGAAGTGCCTCCAGTCTCTCCGACCACTTCCAGGCGCACTACCGTACTTGTTGTGGCTGTGGGATCAGCCTGAGAAGTGGCTGTAAAAGTGAGAACATTAGCAGCACCCGAAGCAGTTGGCAAAGTCACTGTTACAGGCAATTCAATAGCATCCAAAGCTGCCAATTCCACAGTGGCTGGCAGACCGCTCAATTCCCAACCTTGAGAATTGGTGACTTGAAGTTGGTAAGTATCAGGCTCGGGACTGGCATTGGATAAAGTCAAGGGAATGGAAAGTTTGGCAGCCGGCGCCCCAACAAGTTGACTGGGCGCTTGTAAGGTCAGTTGTCGCAAAATGGTATTGGGACCACGTACAATTTCTGAGGCACTTGCCAACTCAGACAAAGTCGTTCCTTCATCAGTTAAAACTTGATCAGCCAAAACGGTGAGTGGCCCTTGAGCTTGTAAAAAGGCAGGAGCATTGTCTCGCAAATCAATCACTCCATCTTTCCCAGCAGCCAAAGTAATGCCCTCAGAAGCCACAATAGCGCCCGGCTCCAGATCCTGCAGTCTCAAAGTCCAACCTTGACCGCCATAAATGTTTACTTCTCCAGCCTCAATCTTAGTGTGTTTGCCGCCGAGAGTCAGCGTGCCTGGATCTGTGTTGAAGCCACCATCTCGAGGCGGTTGATCACAATTGCGACCACCTTTACCAGTGATGAAGGGACCGGCTAGATTGACTGTCACCTGGGCATTTAACCGCAAGTTTCCTCCATTCCCTCCCACCTGCCCAGCGGTGAAATTGCAATCTCCACCATTCCCAGCATAGATTCCGCGGGCACTGTCACTGTGCAGGTAATTCTGTGCCCACATGGACACATATCCACCAAAACCAGCTTGAGCAGTGGCTTGGGTCCCGGTGAGATGACCACCTTGACCAGCACGCACGAGTCCAATATTGGTAATGCCAGTGCCATAAATGCTCACTCCACCACCATACCCTGCATAGTGGCGACCAGAGCCTCCTGCCCCGGCAACAATCTCACCTTCATTTTGCATGAGACCGGCTGATATGTAAATGTCTGCACCAGACTGAGCACATCCCGCCTTGCCAATTACATCCCACCAATAATTTCCAGTGCAAGTGGTGGCAGTTTCATTTTGGCCAGATTTTCCGCGAATTGTGCCTTTATTCTCCAGATAATCAGTGACTTGTAGGCTCAACCAATGGTGCTGATCGGGACCTTCCAAAACACCTCCCTCTTCTATGCAAAGAGTTTTCGCCGTAGAGTAGGAAACGCCGGTCACCACATGGCCAGCTTTGATGCGCACCACATCATTGGCATTGGGAATACTGGGTTGATCGGAATTTTGCAGGCGTTGCCAAGTGGCTGCTGTGGCCCAATGCCCTCCAGTGCTATTCCCAGTGGATTCTAGAGTGATATTGGCATCTTCACAACGGGTAGGCTCTATTCCGGTACCAGTTAAAACTGCGGAGATAGGGTTGGCATTGGAGGTGAAAGTCAGCTCAGCTTGTTTGGGACCGGCAGTTATGGGCAGAAAGTGCAGACCCACTTCACAACGTTCGCCAGGTTTTAACACTTTCACATAGTTGCACCATGACCATTCATAACCATTGAATTCATTGGCAGAAGGCCCTGTAACCGTAATATCGCGGAATTGGGCATTGACATTGCCAACGTTTTGAACAGAGAAAGGTTGGTAATGGTAGTAATTGAATCCACCTGCAGTGACTTCACCAAAATCATGAGCAACTGGGCTCAGAGTTAAAGCCGCTTGTCCATTGGCCAAAACATTTGCAGTCATGGGAATAGGATTGACTGTGAGATCAGTGCCCATCAATGCAAAATACAGATTGGCTGTTTTAGGACCTTCTGCATGAGGAGTTAATTGGACTTTAATTTGGCAGGAACCATAATAATGGTTTTCCCAGTGACCATAGTAGCAGATGGGAGGTAATGGAACAAATTCTGCCTGATCAGGCCCTTGCACTTGAATTTCCTGAATGCGCACATCGCCACAACCTTCTCCCCACAGATAAATAGATTCTTCCATGTATTGAGAATCATTGAGTCCCACCGTGCCAAAATCCAGGAGTTGTGGATAATTGCTGACTTGTAAATTTTGACATGCAGTGGCTGCCGTTGCTTGGAAATGAGCAGTGCAAGTTTTGTCAGCGTCTCCCATGAGCAGGGTGACGGTGGCTGAACTGTTATTGCCGATTTGGCAGTTTCCAGACCAGCCAGTGAAGCGGAAACCGGAATCGGGAATGGCATTTAAAGTTACCATGGCTGCTGAAGCATAATTCCCAGTGCAGGTAGTTCCGCATTGAATGAGTCCATCAGCAGAATTGACTGTGCCTTGTCCCTCTTTTGCAATGACCAACTGTTGTTGGGCAGAGGTGGCGACAAATTCGGCAGTGCAATTGTGATCGACACTGCCAATTACCAGGGCAAAGGCAGTTGCATTGCCAGTGCAGTCTCCAGACCAGCCTCCAAAACTAAAGCCAGAATCAGGTTGAGCCATCAGGGTAACCATGTTGCCAGAAGCATAATTCCCCGAGCAGTTGTCACCACAACCAATGAGACCATCTTCAGAAATTACAGACCCAGAGCCAACTGTATTGACAAAAAGTGTTGAATTCCCGCCGACCATTTCAAAGTTGGCAGCGCAGGTTAAATCACTGGTGGGAGTGGTCAACAAACTGACTGTGGTGTTAGTGCCACTGCATGCTTGTCCCCAACCAGTGAAATGGGAATTGGCATCGGCTTGGGCGGTTAGAATAACCATGGTGACTGAAGCATAGTCGCCAGAGCAAGTTTGGCCACAGTTGATGAGTTGATCATTGCTGGTGACGGTGCCTTGACCGCTGCCAGTTTTGATGACAGTTAATAAGGGAACGAGGTCTAACTCGAAATTGGCAGTGCAATTTAAGCTGGTGGCATTTATAGCCAGCGTGGCTGCGGTGCTGGTGCCAGTGCAGGCGCCGCTCCACCCGGTAAATTGACTATTGAAACCAGGCAAAGCTTGTAAAGTTACCATGGTCCCGGAGCTGTAATTCCCAGAGCAAGTGGTGCCGCAGTCAATTTTGCCATCGCTGCTGCTGATGGTCCCAGTGCCAGTGCCCAATTTGTCGACAGTCAAACTGTTGGAAATTAACGAGTTAAAATTAGCAGTGCAACTTAAGCCAGCGGTATTCATGGTTAAGGTGGCTGCAGTGCTAGTGCCAGTGCAAGCGCCGCTCCAACCGGTGAATTGAGAATTGACATCTGGTTGAGCAATCAATATCACCATGGTCCCGGAGCCATAATTCCCAGAGCAAGTGGTGCCACACTTGATTTTGCCATCGCTGCTGCTGATGGTCCCAGTACCAGTGCCAAATTTGTTAACAATCAAACTGTTGGAAACCAGGGCATTGAAATTAGCGGTGCAATTTAAGCCAGCGGCACTCATGGTTAAGGTGGCTGCGGTGCTGGTGCCAGTGCAAGCGCCGGTCCATCCTGTGAATTGACTGTTGAGATCAGGCAAGGCTTGTAAAGTCACCATGGTTCCGGAGCTGTAATTCCCGGAGCAAGTGGTGCCACATTTGATTTTGCCATCGTTACTGTTCACGGTCCCGGTACCAGTACCCAATTTGTTGACAGTCAAACTGTTGGAAACCAGGGAATTGAAATTGGCACTGCAACTTAAGGTCGTAATACCCATAGTCAGAGTGGCTGCAGTACTGGTGCCGCTGCAAGCGCCGCTCCAGCCGGTGAATTGAGAATTGACATCCGGTTGAGCAATCAACATCACCATGGTCCCTGAGCCATAATTTCCAGAGCAAGTGGTGCCGCAATTAATTTTACCATCACCGCTGATGATGGTCCCAGTGCCAAATTTGTTAACAATCAAACTGTTGGAAACCAGGGCATTGAAATTGGCGCTGCAACTTAAAGCCGCGGTACTTATAGTTAAAGTGGCCGCAGTACTGGTGCCGCTGCAAGAGCCGCTCCAACCAGTGAATTGAGAATTGACGCCCGGTTGAGCAGTCAAGATTACCATGGTCCCTGAACCATAATTCCCAGAGCAAGTGGTACCGCAATTGATTTTGCCATCGCCGCTGCTGATGGTCCCGGTACCAGTGCCTGTTTTGTTGACAGTCAAACTGTTGGAAGCCAGGGAATTGAAATTGGCGCTACAACTTAAGGCCGTGGTACCCATGGTCAAAGTGGCTGCAGTGCTGGTGCCGCTGCAAGAGCCACTCCAACCGGTGAATTGAGAATTGACATCCGATTGGGCAATCAACGTCACCATAGCTCCGGAGCCATAATTTCCAGAGCAAGTGGTACCGCAATTGATTTTACCATCGTAGCTGCTGATGGTCCCTGTACCAGTACCCAATTTGTTGACAGTCAAACTCATGCTGTCAAAATTGGCAGTGCAAGTTTTAGTTTGGGTGTCCAAAAAAACTTGGGCGGAGGCTGCACTGCCACTTGAACCTAAGTTGGTACAATCTCCACTCCAATAACCAAAACTGGAATTGGCATCTGAAATGGCGCTCAAATAAACTGTGGTCCCAGAAGCATAATTATCGTCCACACAGACACTTCCACAATTGATGCTGCCTGGAGAGGCTGTGACAGTTCCATTCCCACTACCCGCTTTAGACACGGAAAGGCTGGCAGCGATGGCCAGGGGAGAACTGAGAGCCAGTACGCAAACTGTGGGATACAGTCCACGTATAATCAAAGTCTTCATAAAAATTCCTTCTTTTTAAATTCAAATGGTCAAAGAACATACTTGAAAGGGGAGATTTAACGACCGGACGTCCACTCCTCTGTGCCTAGTTTAATACACCCCTGAGAAAATGCAATAGAAATTAGGCGTATAACAAATAATTATTTTTGGTGGAGTTTAAATTTGGAGGAATGGAAAGATTGGAGTAAAATAAATGCTTCCCATTCCTATTGAAAAGGTGTTGAAATATGACTTCACAAGAAATGTTGACATTGGCGATTCAAGCTTATCAGACTGGACAAAAGTCCCAGGCAGAAACCTTGTGTTATCAGATACTTGAAACAGAGCCTCAACATGCCGATGCCTGGCATGGGTTGGCTATCTTAGCCACTGACAAGGGAGACTATGAGCAAGCTCTGGATTGTATGCAACGAGCCTTGATCTGTCATCCTGAATTTCCTATTTTCTACAATAGTCTGGGCAATATTTACTGGTATCAGAGGCAGTTTGAGCAGGCAATCGCTGCTTATCAGCAGGCTTTGCAACGACAATCCAATTATGTGGATGCTCTCAATGGTTTGGGCAATGTGTACAGTGAACAAGAGAATTGGCAGTTAGCTCAATCTTGTTATGAACGGGCAATACAACTCAATCCTGGTTATGCTCAGGCTCATAATGGATTGGGGAATGTGTTGAAGGAACAACGACATTGGGCAATGGCCATCGATTGTTATCAGCGGGCTGTGCAACTGAGTCCCAATTATGCTGAGGCACATAACAATTTGGGAGGAATTTGGTGTGAGCAAGGAAATTTAACGGTGGCTCTGGATGCTTGTCAACGAGCTTTGGCTTTAA
Organism: Thiomargarita sp.; assembly: GCA_020721005.1. Classification (GTDB taxonomy): domain Bacteria; phylum Pseudomonadota; class Gammaproteobacteria; order Beggiatoales; family Beggiatoaceae; genus DYNP01. Next base: position 105,197 of record DYNP01000012.1, on the reverse strand, counting down.
AACCAAATTATGCTAAGGCTTACAATAACTTAGGCAATGTATTGCGCAAACAATATCGATTCAGCGAAGCAATTGCCAATTATGAACAAGCTGTGCGTTTAGATCCCAATTTGGCCATTGCTTACAGTAATTTGGGAAATGTTTATCGGGACAAAGGCATGTTAAATGAAGCTGTGGCTTGTCATCAGCAGGCTTTAAAGTTGCAACCTTTGGCACAAATCTACAGCAATCTATTGTTTTTACTTAATTATTTGGATGAACCATTTCCCAAAGATTTGTATCAAGAATTTGATCGGCAGTATGCTAGTTCCCAAATGATTTTGATTGCAGACAAACGGCCTCGGCGACGTTTGAGAATCGCTTATATTTCCAGCGATCTGCGGCGTCATTCTGTGGGTTATTTTATAGCTCCCATTTTGGCACATCACAATCACGACGACTTTGAAGTGATATGTTATGATGACTGTTCCCAGCCGGATGAAGTGACGCAGCGTTTCAGCCAATATGCTGATCATTGGATACGCTGTAGAGACTGGACTGATACTCAACTGCTTGAACATATTAGAAATTTTCAGGTGGACATTCTCATCGATTTGATGGGACATACGGGTCACAATCGATTATTGGTTTTTGCTCAAAAACCGGCTCCAGTGCAAATTACCTATCTGGGTTATCCCAATACCACTGGCTTATCGACTATGGATTACCGTTTAACTGATCATTATGCCGATCCCATGGGTCAAGCGGATGAATTGAATACTGAACAATTATTGAGAATGCCTCGCAGCTATTTTTGTTATGAGCCCTATGAGCACAGTCCTGATCCAGTGGATGCTCCAATTTTGCAAAAGGGCATAGTCACCTTGGGATCATTTAATTATTACACCAAGTTGAGTCCCACAATATTGAACATTTGGGCACAGATCCTATTGAAATTGCCACAAGCACAGTTGGTTATCAAATCCAACACTCGCCAATTGTTGCATGATCCAGCCATTAAACAACATTTTGAGAATTATTTTGAACGATTGGGGTTAGACAGGAATAGATTGATTTTAAAGGACTTTTCATCTTCAATTGAGGAACATCTGGCAGAATATCAAACCATTGATATTGCCTTAGACACTTATCCTTACAATGGAGCAACTACCACTTGTGAAGCCTTGTGGATGGGAGTGCCGGTGGTCACTTTGGTGGGAAAAACGTCGGCATCAAGAATGGGATTGAGTATTTTGGCAACTTTGGGACTGCCAGAATTGATTGCCTATTGTGCGGAGGATTATGTGGAAATTGTGGTGAATTTGGCCCAAGATGGGCAGGGTTTGCAGGCGTTGCGAGCTGGATTACGGTCTCGTATGGATATATTAGGGAATGGGGTGGAATTTACTCGCTAATTGGAGACTCTTTATCGACAAGTTTGGTGGAAATGTTGTCGTTGACAAAAAGGTAAACTGATGAATAAGTGACCGCGGCGCGGTCAAGACTGCATTCCCAAGTGTCACTTGGGAACGAGAAAATATCAAACCATTGATATTGCCTTAGACACTTATCCTTACAATGGAGCAACTACCACTTGTGAAGCCTTGTGGATGGGAGTGCCGGTGGTCACTTTGGTGGGAAAAACGTCGGCATCAAGAATGGGATTGAGTATTTTGGCAACTTTGGGACTGCCAGAATTGATTGCCTATTGTGCGGAGGATTATGTGGAAATTGTGGTGAATTTGGCCCAAGATGGGCAGGGTTTGCAGGCGTTGCGAGCTGGATTACGGTCTCGTATGGATATATTAGGGAATGGGGTGGAATTTACTCGCTAATTGGAGACTCTTTATCGACAAGTTTGGTGGAAATGTTGTCGTTGACAAAAAGGTAAACTGATGAATAAGTGACCGCGGCGCGGTCAAGACTGCATTCCCAAGTGTCACTTGGGAACGAGAAAACGAGAAACGAGAAAAAGGTAGATTGGAGTGGAGGCTTTAGCCGGTAGGTTGGAGTCGAGGCTTTAGCCGGTCAGCCGTAGGCATCACCACACATACACAAATGGCAAGGCCCGACCACTGACCGGCTAAAGCCTCCACTCCGGTTATGGCAAGGCCCGACCACTGACCGGCTAAAGCCTCCACTCCGGCTATGGCAAGGCCCGACCACTGACCGGCTAAAGCCTCCACTCCGGCTATGGCAAGGCCCGACCACTGAACCGGCTAAAGCCTCCACTCCGACTATGGCAAGGACCGACCGCTGACCGGCTAAAGCCTCGACTCCGGCTAAGGAATAAAGTTCATGTTTGGATTTGTCAGGAGTTAAGTCCAAAACGGGGGTGAACGAAAGTCCACCCGGTAGAAGAAGTTAGTAACTGGAGAGTCCAAAGGTGGTCAGGCAGAGACTCATCAGAATGTGGGGGGCAATTCCCAATCCTAGAATTACAAGGCCGTTGGCACTGATGGCGATTTGCATCAAGGGTTCAGCTTGAATGGGTTGAGTTTCTTCGGCTTTTTCAAAGTACATCATCCAGATGATGCGCAGGTAATAGAAGGCACCGATGATGGCAAAAATGACGGCAATTACAGCTAACCAGACGTGGCCTGTTTGGATGACTTGGCTGAGCACAGAGAGTTTGGCCCAGAAGCCAAGCATGGGGGGCACGCCTGCCATGGAGAGCATGAGGATCATCATGATGAAAGCATACCAGCTGTTGCGTTGATTTAAGCCTTTGAAATCAGTGATGTTTTCGGCTTCAAATCCGGCTCGACTGAGTAAGATGATCATGCCAAAGCCGCCCAGGCTCATCAGGGCATAGACTACTACGTAGAACATGGAGGCAGCGTAACCAGTTTCGGTGACTGTCAATACTCCCAACAGTAGGTAGCCCACGTGGGCTATGGTGGAATAGGCGAGCATGCGTTTGAGGTTGGTTTGGGCAATGGCCAGGAGATTGCCTGTGCCCATGGAGAGAATGGAGAGCAGGATGAGCATGTTTTGCCAGTCGGTTTGTAGACTGGACATGCCTTCAACTAAAATGCGCATGAGAATGGCAAAAGCGGCGAGTTTGGGGGCGCTGCTGATGAAGAGGGTAACGGTGGTGGGAGCGCCTTGGTAAACGTCAGGTACCCAAACGTGAAAGGGAACTGCCCCGAGTTTGAAGGCTAAACCGATGACGAGAAAGACCAGTCCAAAGGTGAGTAAGGTGTGGTGTTCTACGGGGGAATTTTTAATTGCAACAGCCAGTTGGCTTAGGTCTAGGCTGCCGGTTACACCATAGATGATGGAGATGCCATAGAGTAAGAGACCGGAGGCTAGAGCGCCGAGCACAAAGTATTTCATGGCGGCTTCGGAGGCGGTTTGAGAGCTGCGGTGCATGGCGACCATGGTGTAGAGGGAAAGAGAGAGTAGTTCAAGTCCCAGGTAGATGGTGAGCAGGTTGTGAGCGGAGATCATGATCATCATGCCCAAGGTGGCAAACAGTCCCAATACGAAATATTCGCCTTTGAAAAATTGGCGGTCCTTTAGGTATTGACGGGAATAGAGAAAGGCCCAGAAGACTACCAATAGGGTGAAGAATTTGAGCATGGCGGCCATGGCATCGTGGATGAAGAAGCCACTCATGGCAAAGATGGGTTCGGAGGGAACGTTGAACCAGACCAGTAGAGCGGTGCCAATCAGGGTGCCTTGAGTGAGTTGGAAGGTGAGGTCGCGTTGTTCATCGGAAAGGAAGGCGTCAATGACCAAGATCAGACAGGCCATGGTGAGCAGGGTGATTTCCGGTAAGAGCAGAGTCAATTCTGAGTGGGTGAAAGTGAAAGTCATGCTGGTTTCCTGAGTGATTTTTAACCTGAGTAATTTTTTAAGGGGAAATCCATCCTTTTTTCCTGGTTAAGGAGAGGAATGGGTTGCCTCTGGTCCTTGCTGGGTGAATAGAGAGAATGGAGGAGGTCTCAGATTCATTTCCAAGGGGGCAGAGGCAAAGAGAGTTATAGTTTGGAGTGGACAATGTGAGTGAGTAAATTCTCAACTGAAGCGTGCATGATTTCCAGCATGGGGGCTGGATAGAGTCCAAAAAATAGTACTGCAATCGCTAATACGGTGAGAATGAGGGTTTCTCGTGCATTAAGGTCTTGTAAAGCAGCGACTTTTTCGTTTCCAATTTTGCCAAAGATGACGCGTTTTACCATCCAAAGGGTGTAAGCTGCACCGAGAATGAGAATGGTGGCGGCCAGGAAGGCAATCCAGAAATTGGCTTTGAAACTGCTGAGAATGACGAGGAATTCGCCGACAAAGCCAGAGGTGCCAGGGAGTCCAGAGTTGGCCATGGCAAAGAGAACGGCGAATAGGGCAAAACGAGGCATAGGGGTGGCAACTCCACCATAGTCGGAGATTTGACGGCTGTGAAGTCGGTCATAAAGTACTCCCACACAGAGGAAGAGGGCGCCAGAGATGAAGCCATGGGAGATCATTTGGACCATGCCGCCTTCCATGGCACTGGCGCTGCCGTGAAGGCTGCCGGTGTTTTCGAGGATCATGAAGGTGATGAAGAAACCCAGGGTGGCAAATCCCATGTGAGAAATGGAGGAGTAGGCAATGAGTTTTTTCATGTCGCGTTGGACAATGGCGACAAAGGAGATGTAGATGATGGCGATGAGGGAGAGGGTGATGATCAACCAGTCCAATTCTCTGCTGGCATCTGGGGTGATGGGGAGGCTGAATCGTAGAAAGCCATAGCCGCCCATTTTGAGCATGATGGCCGCCAGGATCACAGAGCCTCCAGTGGGTGCCTCGACATGGGCGTCAGGTAACCAGGTGTGGACTGGCCACATGGGAACTTTGACGGCAAATGCGAGCAGGAAGGCTAGGAAGATGAGGATTTGGGCGGTCATCGGAATGGGCATGGCGTGGAAATCCAGGATGGCAAAGCTGCCAGATTTAAAGTAGAGGTAGAGCAGGGAGATCAGCATGAATACTGAGCCCAGAAAGGTGTAGAGGAAGAATTTTATGGAGGCATAAACTCGATTGGGACCGCCCCAAACACCGATGATGATGAACATGGGCACAAGCATGGCTTCCCAAAATACATAGAATAGCATGGCGTCCAGGGCAGAGAATACACCGACCATGAGTCCTTCCATGATCAGGAAGGCAGCAAAGTACTGAGCTGCCTTGTATTGAATAACTTCCCAACCGGCAAGAATGACAAGAATGGTGGTGAAAGTGGTGAGGAGAATCAAGGGCATAGAGAAGCCATCAATGCCCAGATGGTAGTGGATTTGAAAGGTGGGAATCCACAGCAATCTTTCTGCAAATTGCATGTTAGCCGTGCTGGGATCAAATAGGAAATACAGCGGCAGCGAAAGGAGAAAGGTGGCTAAGGAGACCAGTAGAGCAATGGGGCGAGCATGGGCGTCATTGTTGACAAAGAGGACCCAAAGTCCCCCAAAAATGGGTAACCAAGTGATCAAACTGAGTAGGGGTAAGTCTGCTAACATCCTGTTGTTCCTTGTAAGTTAGAGCACGAATAGGCCGAGGAGCACGACGAGGCCAATGATCATGGTGAAGGCGTAATGGTAGAGAAATCCAGTTTGTAATTGTCTGAAAATACTGGAGAAAAATCCAATGGTGTAGGCAGTGCCATTGACCAGCATGCCATCGATGAGTTTGACGTCTCCAGTTTTCCAGAAGTGGTGACCGAGGTCTCGACTGCCACCTGCAAATGTGGCTTGATAGAAGTCGTCAAAGCCATATTTGTTGCTGAGAATGCGATGGATAAGTGGGAATCGTTGGGCAATAAGTGCCGGCCAATCTGTTTTAACCATGTAGAGCAAGTAGGCGGTGGCGACACCAGCCAGGGCAAGCCAGAGGGGGGGTTGAGTGAGACCATGAATTAAAAATCCCCAAACACCGTGATAATCTTCTGCCAGGAAGGGTTGATGAGCCGGGTTGACAAAGATGGCTTCGGCAAAGAAGGAACCATAAAGTAGGGGACCAAGAGCAATTACACCAATGACTACAGAGGGAATGGCGAGCAGGATAAGGGGTAGGGTGACAACCCAGGGGGTTTCGTGCAGGTGTTCTCGAGTGTGTTTGTCCATACGTTCTTGACCGTGAAAAACGAGGAAAAACATGCGGAATGAGTAGAGGGCAGTGATGAATACGCCTCCAACTACAGCATAGTAGGCAAAACAGGCGCCCCAACGTTCGGCTTGGTAGGCATGGTGGACAGCTTCAATGATGGCGTCTTTGGAGAAGAAGCCTGAGAATCCTGGGAAGCCGATGAGGGCGAGTGAGCCGATGAGGGCGGTCCAATAAGTGATGGGCATGTATTTGCGCAACCCACCCATTTTACGCATGTCTTGTTCATGGTGCATGGCGATGATGACTGAGCCCGCAGCCAAGAAGAGCAAGGCTTTGAAGAAGGCGTGGGTCATGAGGTGGAAGATGCCGGCGGTGTAAGCTGAAGCGCCCAGAGCCACAGTCATGTAGCCGAGTTGGGAGAGGGTGGAATAGGCAACCACGCGTTTGATGTCATGTTGGACCAGTCCCAAGAAGCCCATGAAGAGGGCAGTGATAGCACCGATGATGAGAACTACACCTAAGGCTGTGGGACTGAGTTCGTAGAGGGGGGACATGCGAGCGACCATGAAGATGCCGGCGGTGACCATGGTGGCTGCGTGGATCAAGGCAGAAATGGGGGTGGGACCTTCCATGGAGTCGGGAAGCCAGACGTGTAAGGGAAATTGTGCGGATTTGCCCATGGCGCCCATGAATAAGAGTAAACAGATGACAGTGATAATTGAGGCAGAGTAACCAGGTAGAAGTTCCAGGCGAATGCTTTGTTTTTGTTCGGCGAGTTCAAATACCGGTTGGTAGTCTAAGGTGTTGAAATACATGAGAATAGCTGCAATTCCAAGCAGGAATCCAAAGTCACCGACCCGATTGACGAGGAAGGCTTTGAGGTTGGCAAATACAGCCGATTCTCGAGTGTGCCAGAAGCCGATGAGCAGATAGGAGACCAGTCCCACAGCTTCCCAACCGAAAAACAGTTGCATGAAGTTGTTGGCCATGACCAGCATGAGCATGGAGAAGGTGAAGAGGGAGATGTAGCTGAAAAAGCGTTGGTAGCCCGGGTCTTCGTGCATGTAGCCAATAGTGTAGATGTGGACCATCCAGGCGACAAAGGTGACGACGAGCATCATGAGGGCAGTCAGGTGGTCGACGAGAAAGCCGACTTGGAAACGAATGCCGTCGCTGATCAGCCAGGTGTAGAGGGTAATGTCATAGGGTCCCTGTCCTTGTATTATGATGTGATAGAAGGTGTAGAGGGAGAGGAAAAAGGAGAGTCCCACGCCGGCAATGGTCACGGTATGAGCCATGCAACGGCTGACATTAAATAGTCCAGCGATAATGGCGCCCAATAGGGGCGCTAACACAATGATGAGAAAGATAGTTTGCATGATGTGATGAGTTCCCTAAGTTTATCCCTTTAAGGTGTTGATGTCTTCAACATTGATGGTGCCACGGTTGCGGAATAGAACCATGAGAATGGCTAGCCCAATAGCAGATTCCGCGGCGGCTACGGTGAGGATGAAGAAGACAAAGATTTGACCTGCAATATCCTGATTGAAATAGGAAAAGGCAATAAAGTTGAGGTTGACTGCCAAGAGCATGAGTTCAATGCACATGAGTAGGAGAATGAGATTTTTGCGGTTGATGAAAATTCCCGTGATGCTCAAACAGAATAGGAAGGCTGCAAGTATGAGAAAATCTGACAGTAACAGTTCCATGGGGTTTAGTCCTTGGGTTCAGCAGGCATGTTGATGAGACGAAGTCGATCTTGACGGCGAACATTGACTTGTTGTTCTGGTTTGCGATATTTGCTCCACCGTTTGGGGCGCAGGGTGAGAGCAATGGCCGCAATCATAGCCACCAGCAGAATAACTGCCGCGATTTCAAAGGGATAGACGTAAAGACTGTAGAGTTGTTCTCCCAACAGTTGGATATTGGAGGATGCCGCTGGCAAATCTGCCGGAGCGGGTTTGGAGAGGACTTTGACCACCAGCGTCATTTCTACAAAGATGAGAATGCTAACTGTGAGACCGACAGGCAGGTAGCGGGTGAAATTTTCACGCAGGGGAGCCAGATTGATGTCCAGCATCATGAGAATGAAGAGGAACAATACCATGACTGCTCCAACATAGACGAGGACCAGGGCAATGGCAAGGAATTCGGCTTGTAAGATCAGCCAAATGCCTGAAGTGGTGAAGAAGGCTAACACTAGGTACAGTGCAGCATGGACAGGGTTACGCACAGTGATAACCCGAACAGCGGCGAAGATGAGAATGGCTGCAAAAAGATAAAAAATCAGTTTGACGGTCATGGTGAATGAGTCCCTTGATGATGTTTGGTGAATTTTGGTGGACAGAGTAAATAGGTTTTAGGTCTGGTGTGGGGTAATTGTCCTCCATTAAAGTTAGTTCAATGCCAGTCTAGTTTGTAAATGAGGTTTTTTGAAAAATAGCTCTTGTAAAAGTGAGGGGGCGGTTTGAATTTTAAGTCAGGTTTCAAAGGTTGACTGCAAGTCGTCTTGACCCGAAACAAAACCAAAAAGTCCAATGAAAGGTGGTCGGTCTTGAGTGACAAATTATGTTTCATTATCGACCTTTTGTTGGCCCAATTAGTGGGAAACCATTTTCTCGTTCCCAAGTGCCGCTTGGGAATACAGTCTTGACCGCGCTGCGGTCAGTTATTCATCAGTCTACCCTTCTATATAGCCAGGAATCAGCCCCTATTATCGTGTGTAAACAAGGGCAGTCAGTTAGTGACAGTGTAGGTTGAAAAATAGGGGGGTTGATTTTTGTAGAGTTGGCAACGACTGTGTTTCCTTATTCCTGTTTTTATTCATACAAACCGCGACGCGGTCAAGACTGCATTCCCAAGTGGCACTTGGGAACGAGAAAAACGAGAAAAACGAGAAAAATGTTACTGCGGCTGACGAAAACATTTCGGTCTGCGTCTTGATTTAATCTCCTCCATTTACGATTCCGAAATTCAAATCACCACATAACCAAAGCAGTTTGTAATGGACGATGACAATAAGCCATCAGAATGATTTACCACCAACTGATCACCCGTTTTCGTTCAATCAATTGATCGTCCTTATAAATGCGTTTGGCAATCATTTCCCCTGATTTATCGTATTCTTTGGTGACCCCATTGAGTTTGCCGTCTACAAAATTGTAAACTAACCATTTTTCGCCTGACCAATAGTAAATAGTGGCTGCCACCGGAGCACCATCTACAAATTCCCAATCTCCTTGTAAGTTACCATTGCTGTGATAACCTTTGGCATTGCCATGTTTTTTGCCATCTTTGTAATTGCGTTGGGCCTTTTTTTGACCGTTTCGGTAATATTCTTCTTCCAGACCTTCCCGTTTGCCATTGACCAAGATGCGCTTATTATGTAATTCTCCCGTAGGATAATATTCTATTTGAGTCTCAACCTTGCTTCCAGAAAGATCATTTTCTGGATCATATTTCAATTCATATTCAAGTTGTCCACTTCGTCTAAAATTGTTCTGAAAAATAAGCCTACTTTTGGCATAAATACTTTTACTCTTGACTTCGCCAGTTTCATAATAGTCCATACTGAGACCATGCAGTTGATCCTGTAAATAAGTGCGTTCTGCTTTGAGACTGCCATCCTCATAATACTCCTTCTTCACCTCCGGCTCGGAACTGGGCGGCTTGGGATCTTGAGCATAAATGTTGATAGATAACAGGGCCAGTAAGATGAAGGACAGTCGTTGGGTAAGTCGCATGTTGGTATTACCTCCTCGATAAGATATCCTCTTCATAACATTGATATTTCCTACCTATTCTCCTGGGATCAGTTTAATTTAGGTCAGGAGAATAGAGGGTCAAAAAATGTTGATTGGGGATGCCAAACCTTGGAAAATTGGCAATCCCTTACCTACCAAAATGATGAATTCTCAACAAAACAGCAGGCTATAAGAGTGTCCCTTAAAGATACTTGTGATCCTTGAATTTACCGATAAGGTGCATCTTTTTCTCGATCGGCTGCAATTTGTTGTTCAAAACGGTCTCCCATAGCCAATAATTTTTCCTTGGTCATGAGTAAGTCGCCCCGTTTGTCGCCATGGTATTCAAAAAACGGGGTTTCTACAATGGAATCCACAGGACAGGATTCTTCACAGTAACCACAGAAAATACATTTTACCATGTCGATTTCATACCGTGTAGTGCGTCTAGTCCCATCTTCTCTCGGCGCCACTTCGATGGTGATAGCCAAGGCGGGACATACTGCTTCGCAGAGTTTACAGGCAATGCAACGCTCTTCACCATTAGGATAGCGTCTCAGGGCATGGTGGCCGCGAAAACGAGGGGAAAGAGGCGTTTTCTCTTCAGGATATTGAATAGTGATTTTGGGGGCGAAGAAATATTTCCCAGTGACACTCATGCCTTTTAAGAGTTCCCAGAGAAATAGACGTTTGATATAGTCAGTAATAGCCTGCATGACAGTTACCTCGAAGCTAATGCGGTGGTGATGGGGGTGGAATCAAACCAAGGGGGTAATTGGGCGAGAATAAAAAGTCCCACGACCACTATCCAAACTAAAGTAATGGGAATGAAGACTTTCCAACCCAAACGCATGATCTGGTCATAGCGATAGCGGGGAAAGGTGGCGCGGAACCAGAGGAATAGGAGCATGAAGATGGACATTTTGGCAAACATCCAGAAGGGAGCGGGTATCCAAGCGGTCCACTGCTCCAAAACCCCCATGCCTTGAAAGGGGGAAAGCCAGCCGCCCAGAAATAGCAAGGTGGTTAAAGCAGCGACCAAAATCATATTGGCATATTCAGCAAGGAAAAAGGCAGCGAAGAGCATGCCAGAATATTCTACGTGGAAACCAGCGACAATTTCTGATTCTCCTTCGGCAACATCGAAAGGGGAACGGTTGGTTTCAGCCACTCCAGAGATAAAGTAAATCATCAGCAATGGGAACAGGGGAATCCAAAACCAGTGGAATACACTGCCTTGTTGAGCAGCCACAATTTCACTGAGGTTGAGACTGCCCGCTGCCATCAGCACTCCTACTAAGGAGAATCCCATGGCAATTTCATAGGAGACAATTTGGGCTGCGAAACGCATGGTGCTGAGAAAGGCATATTTGGAATTGGAAGCCCAACCGGCAATGAGAATACCATAAACGCCTAGGGAAGTCATGGCGAGAATGTAAAGTAAGCCGGCATTGATATTGGCAACCCAGAGGGTTTCTGAAAAGGGAATGACTGCCCAAGCAGCCAAAGCCGGGGCAATAGAAAGGGTGGGGGCAATGACGAATAAGTAGCGATTGGCATTGGTGGGAATGATAATTTCTTTAAACATGAGTTTAAAGGCATCTGCAATGGGTTGTCCGAACCCTCGAAGTAGATTGAGACCAGGAATGATGGATAGATTGACCCGGTTAGGTCCGATGCGGATTTGCATAAAGCCGATGATTTTTCGTTCCGCCAAGGTGTAATAGGCCACAGCGACCATGAGGGGTACAACCAGCAAAACAATTTTGATGAGAATGATAAGGCTATAAGCCAGGGGGTAAGGTAGATACTGGTATACTATGTCAAACATGATAGATGTTCTCTAGTGAGGGTAAATAGCAAAGTGACGATTGAGAATTGCATTTTCAGATTATTTTCCGAGAGTCAAGATGCCTTGCCAACTGCCCAGTGCTCGAGAATCTTCCTGAGCAGCATAAATCAAGGCAGTTTGTGCGGGCACTCGATCGTCAATGACCACAGGCAGTTGCACGGTGGCTGGACCTTGGGTTACTTTGACCCGATCACCCGCCTTCAGTTGATATTGGTCAGCCAGTTGTTGAGCAAGGTGCAGACCTGCAGCAAATAAAGCTTCGGGAGTATTTTGTAGGGACAAGGAACGACGCACTAAGGGATCTATGGAATAAGGGGGTATTTCTGTAATGCGTTGAATAGCTTCAACATTTGGGAGCGGCAGTTTGGAAAGTGGGAATTCGGCATGCATGCCTTGGGAATTCAGAGAGCCCTTGGAATTTTGTTGAGACAACAATTTGCCCAGATGATCACGGATTTGTTCGGAACTGTGATAATGATCAAATTCAGCCAATTCAAACAGATTGCCCAAAACGCGCAGGATTTTCCAAGCCGGGCGAGCTTCTCCGGGAGGGGCTGTGATGCCGGTAAAACTTTGCCAACGACCTTCCAAATTGACATAAGTGCCAGAAGTTTCAGTGAATAAGGCCATGGGCAACAGGACATGAGCATAACTGTCCAAAGTGGATGTGCGATAGGCGGTGCAGGAAACTACGAATTGAGCAGATTGTAATGCAGTCAACGCCAGTTGCCCATCGACACTGTCCAATTCAGGTTCCAGTCCCAGTAACATATAGGCAGGCAATTTGCGTTCCCACATGGCTTTGGCATGGAGACCGGGAGTTGCAATGGTTTGTTTTAAGGGACCACGATGGGGAATAGCGCCGGCCAACCAAGCGCCCACGCTGTTGGCTGCAGGGGGCAGATAGCCCAATTGAGCATTCAAGAGGGTGGCCAATAAGTTGGCAAGGGCACGCAAGGCGGAAAATTGGGGATGATTGAGCGCCAGTTGACCCAACAATAAGGTGCGTTGTTGACCTCGTAACAAAATCTGAGCACAGTCAATTTGTTGAGCAGTGGCAGTCAGTTTGTCCAAGACAGCAGGCAGAGCCACAGGCGCTTGAGTTCCCAACTGGGTAAATACAGCTTTGGTAATGCCTGCCAATTCGTTGACCCAAGCCGCCGGGGGCAATACTTGTTGTTGGGTAATGGGGAAGTTATGAGTGTAGGCTAAGGGACTGAGGAAACTGACTGTGGCACCTTTCAGAGCAGCTTTGCGCACCCGGTGATTGAGCAGGGGTTGCTCTTTGCGAAGATGAGCACCGATGATGAAAAAATTGTCACTGTGTTCCAAATTGGTGAGTGATTGTCCCAATTGGGGAGCTAGGGGTGCAGTGGCGTCATCGCCAAAGTCAAGTTGAGTGAGACGGTGATCAATGTTATGGCAACCGATGCCCCTTAACAGAGACTGAAACAGATACAATTCTTCCAAGGTGGCAGTGGGAGCGATCATTCCGCCCAGTTCGACACTGGGATTTTTGGCAGCCGCTCTTAACCCATTGACTGTAAAAGTCAAAGCGGTTTGCCAGTCGGTGCTCCGCCACTGTCCATTTTGCTTGATCATGGGTTGGGTCAAGCGATCTGGAGCGGAGAGTCCCAAGTAGCCAAAACGGTCCCGATCGGATAACCAGACCTCATTGATGGCTTCATCCTGTCTTGGGACCACGCGCATTACTTGACCGCGACGCACATGAACATGGACTGGAGAGCCGAGGGCATCATGGGGAGCGATACTGGGATATTCTTGCAGTTCCCAAGCTCGGGCGGTGAAGCGGGAAGGTTTGGCCGTCAAGGCACCCACTGGACATAAGTCAATGACATTACCCGACAATTCTGAGGTGACGCTTTGTTCCAAATAGGTCCCAATTAAGGTATGTTCACCTCGGCCCGTGGCGCCCATTTCTCGCACTCCCGCAATTTCTTCACCAAATCGAACGCAACGGGTACAATGGATGCAACGGGTCATTTCTGTGGCGATCAGAGGACCTAGATTTTTATCAAAGACCACCCGTTTTTCTTCTTGGTAATGGGAATGGTCTTTACCATAACCCACGGCCAAGTCTTGTAATTCACATTCTCCACCTTGATCACAGATTGGACAGTCCAAGGGATGGTTGATCAGGAGAAATTCCATCACTGCTTTTTGAGCAGCCAAAGCTTTGGGGGAACGAGTCCACACTTTCATTCCATCAGTGATGGGAGTGGCACAGGCTGGCATGGGTTTGGGGGCTTTTTCAACTTCAACCAAACACATGCGACAACTGGCTGCAATGGACAGTTTTTGGTGGTAGCAGAAGCGGGGAATGTTGATGCCATGGGCATCGGCAAATTGAATGAGTAAGGTGCCTGCTTCCGCTTGATAGGAAGTGCCGTCTATTTCAATGGTGACCATTTGATTTTGTTCCATGTCGTGATAAGATTCGAGGTCAAATCAGGCTGTTTCTGATTGGAGTGTAAAACCTGTTGACTTTGGGTCTCATGCTGTCTTAAGGCAATTGTGATTGGCTGTCACTGGTTCCAGAATAGTCTACAGGTGAGTTCATGGGTGCATTTTGGATTGGGAAATAATTTCGTTAACCGAGAAGTTGATATTTCACACCATACATTTTTTATGATCGATATGATATTGAAATTCTTCACGAAATTCTTTGACAAAGCTGGCCACTGGCATGGCAGCGGCATCTCCTAAGGCACAAATGGTGCGGCTACTGATTTTGTTAGCCACATCGCTGAGCAGTTCCAAATCGTCGGGTCGACCTGCCCCATGTTCAATGCGATGCACCACTCGAGACAGCCAGCCGGTCCCTTCTCGGCAGGGAGTGCATTGCCCGCAAGATTCTTCATAGTAAAAGTGAGAAATGCGTGCTAAGACTTTGACCATGCAAGTGGTTTGATCCATGACGATTACCGCCCCAGAGCCCAACATGGAGCCTGCTTTGGCAATGGAGTCATAATCCATGGTGAGACCCATCATTGCTTCCCCTTTCAAAACTGGAGTTGAAGAGCCTCCGGGAATCACTGCTTTGGGAATTTTTTCGCCACCTCGCATGCCTCCAGCCAAATTGAGTAATTCCGAAAAGGGAGTGCCCATGGGCACTTCATAATTGCCGGGTTTTCGAACATGACCAGACACTGAGAACAGCTTAACGCCCCCATTGTTGGGTTTGCCCAAGTTGAGAAACCAGTCAGCGCCTTCGGTGATGATACTGGGCACCGAAGCCAAAGTTTCGGTATTGTTGATGGTGGTGGGTTTGCCATATAAACCGTAGGCAGCTGGGAATGGAGGTTTGTAACGAGGTTGCCCTTTTTTGCCTTCGATGGATTCTAACAAAGCAGTCTCCTCTCCACAAATGTAGGCGCCAGCTCCGTAATGGGTGTATAAATCAAAGTTGAGCCCGGAATTGAGAATATTTTTGCCAAGTAAACCGGCGGCATAGGCTTCTTCAAGCGCAGCTTCAAACCGGGCAATGGGCTCTGCAAATTCGCCTCGGATATAGTTATAACCCACGGTGGCGCCGATGGTGTAACCGGCAATGATCATGCCTTCGATCACAGCATGGGGATTATAGCGCAAAATGTCCCGATCTTTGAAGGTCCCAGGCTCGCCCTCATCGGAATTGCAAACAATGTATTTTTGAATGGGTTTATCTCGCACCGGCAACATAAAACTCCATTTTAATCCGGCTGAGAATCCAGCGCCTCCGCGGCCGCGCAAGGCTGATTGTTTCAACAGATCAATGATTTGAGTGGGGGCCGGTTGCTCTTGGAGAATTTTGCGCAAAGCACTGTATCCCCCCGTGCTCTCATAGACTTTGAGGGTCCATGATTGATCTAAATGATTATTTCTAAAACAAACTTCATTGGCCATGGTAATCTGTCCTTTCCATTGGGGCATCACTGCCTTGATGGGTTGCAAGCAGGGAATAAGAGGTGATTGAGTGTCCCTGGTCAAAAATGCTCTGGCACTGTATTCTCATGCAGTGGGGAGAGTGCGTTTTTTCATCGGATCATTGGGTTTAAAATCCCCAATGGGCAGCCTATTCCAATCAGAGACCTGAGTGGTTTTAAAAACCAGTCAGGTCTTTGGGAAGTTGAAATAAGAGATTCAAGTTATTTCAGGCTATTCAAGATATTGTCTACTTTTTCCAAAGTTAAAAATTCATGATATTCATCGCCAACTTGCATCATGGGAGCGCCACCACAGGCGCCTAAACATTCCACTTCTTTTAAAGTAAAACGTTTATCAGGCGTGGTCTCACCGATTTTAACACCCAGTCTCTTTTCCAAGTGTTTGACTATATCTTCAATGCCACATAGCATACAGGAAACATTGGTGCAGACGCAAATTTTGTGTTTACCCACCGGTTTTAATTCATACATGGAATAAAAAGTAGCCACTTCATACACGGCAATATTGGGCATATCCAAATAATCAGCAATGGCATCCATCAATTCGGTGGTCAACCACCCCCCATTGGCTGTTTGAGCAATGCGAAGCGCTGCCATCACTGCCGACTGTTTTTGATCGGGGGGATATTTGGTCAACCATTGATCAATGGCGGCCCGAGAATCTGCGGACAGCAATTGTAAGGTATCGGGTTTGGGAGTCCTATTTGACATGCAATTGTTCCTTAGTGGATTGTCAGGGGAATTGACAGGGTTTCTACCACGGGGGTATGTATTTGAGGGGGATTCGGGAATCTGAAGTTCAGGCTGGGACTTGGGAAGGGCTGGCAACATAGCATTGCCCAAGGCGACCAGGAAAAAGCCGTCTTTTAAAATCACCGAGCCTACCAGTCCCATCTGGATTGTGAACAGTGCACCCAAATTAAGCACAGAGGAAGTGATGATCAAAGTCAAGCTGCGTTGTATATTGTGATAAAGTTCGCCAGATAATTGGAATAATCCGGGCAAACGCGCTAAATTACCTTCTAAAAGAAGGACTTGGGCGACATCAGTGGCAATTGAGGAAGCGCCTGTTAGGGAAATAGAAACATGAGCCTGTTTCATCGCCAAAGTATCGTTGAGCCCGTCTCCAACAAAGCCAACCGTGCGGCCCTGTTGTTGAAATTGAGAAACCAATTCTGCCTTTTCCGCTGGCAATTTGCTGTGATAATAGCCATCAATTCCAAGATCGTGAGCCAACTTGCGAGTGGGCTGCTCATGATCTCCAGAAACAATGAGAATTTGTTGGATACCCAAACTCCGCAAATTTTTCATCAGTTGCTGCGCTTCTGGGCGAACTGTTGTTTGAATTTCCAACAAGCCTACCACTTGTTGCTCAACAGCAACCAAAATGACAGAATTGCCCTGTTGATGAATATCCAAAATGGCGGCTTGGAAAAAGTCGGGAACCGTAAAACCTTGTTTTTCCATCAAACGCACACTGCCCACTTGCACCTGTTGATGAGCGAGTTGAAATTGAATCCCATAACCAAATTCATAATGACTGCCGTCAGCCACAGGCAGATCCAAATCCGCCATTTCAGCCCTATCGAGAATGGCTTTGGCAACAGGATGATTAATTTTATGTTCAGCAATGGCAGCAAAACGCAGCACTTCGGTGCTCGAATAAGGATCAGCAGCGAGAATTCTCCCCACTTGCGGATGTTGGTAAGTGAGGGTGCCAGTTTTATCAAATAACAGGGTATCAATTTCTCGTAACAATTCCAGAGCCCGACCGTCTTTGATGAGAATTCCTTGTTGAAACAAAGCGTTCAGATAATTTAACGTGGCTAAGGGTGCCAACAAACGAATGCGATTCCCAAAGCCAGTATTGATGGCAACCAGGGCCGCTGCAGGACCGTAAAATGGAAAAATTAAAGAAGATAAAATGAGGATCGGAGGTGCAATTTGATCAGCCCATTGTTGACCTTTCAATTGAAAATGAGTTTGAAAATCAACCGTTTGATTGAGCAAAGTTGCCACTTGGGCAAGCGCAGTCTGAGCCCCCATTTTCTCAACCCGGACCCAAATTTTACCAGTGATCAGCGTGGTGGCCGCAAAAACCGTTTCGCCCACCATTTTCTCGACGGGGCGCGATTCTCCCATCAACAAGTGTTGATCCACTGTGGCCATACCGCTGATGATAATACCGTCCATGGGAACAGTTTGACCCGTGGTGAGAATGAGAATATCCCCAATTTCAACCCGTTCAAAAGGAATTTCAAATTCAATATTCTCTTTAAGTATCCACACTTTCGCCTGTGGAATATGTTGCAAAACTTGAGCAAAATTGTGTTGGGTTTGGCGTTGGGCTTTTTCCAAGATCACAGTGGCCCAACTGTAAATCCAAAGGCTGAGCGATGTGATGAAACGGTAATGTAGAAGCAGTCCCAAAGTAACAAAACTGGAAACGAGAACATCATTGTTCAAGTGCCGATTGCGCAGAGCATGTTCCGCTTTTTTGAGAACGGGATAAGCTGCATAGAGTATAAAAACGAAACTGAGCAGGCTCAAGGTAGGGCCAGGCACCAAGACCCCCATTGTGGCAATCCCAAGGGCTAAGGTAGCCGATTTAAAATGATGTCGATGGGCCGGGGAACTGTTGTCTTGGGGAAATAACCTTGCAACAATTGTCTGATTAGGAGTTATTGATGCCGTAGAATCATCCTCGTTATGAGCAAATTCTGCTTTTTTAGAGGATAATTTAAACAACTGGGTGTGCAGGGAGTGTTTTTCAAGTACGCGCATTCCTGCATACAAGCCGATGAAAAGGCCGAGCCCAATGATCATGATGTTCTCCGTGTGAAGTTGGGTTACCCTGCTAGCCTAACGACTGAATTAATTCCCATCAACCGTTCCATCATATCTCATACAACATCTTATGTAGGATGTGCTGAGCATTGTTTGCAAAGCGCATCTGTCCTCTCGTACATCCTACACAATGGAAGGATTGATCACCACCCGTTAATCAGTTAGCGATCGATTTCCCCAAATACAATGTCTTGGGTACCAATAATAGCGACCACGTCAGCCAACATGTGTCCACGAGACATTTCGTCTAAAGCGGAGAGATGAGCAAAGCCAGGGGCGCGAATTTTTAAGCGGTAGGGTTTGTTGGCACCGTCGGAGACGAGGTAGATACCAAACTCTCCTTTGGGGTGTTCCACTGCCGCATAAACTTCCCCTTCAGGAACGCAATATCCCTCACTGAACAATTTGAAATGATGGATCAGAGCTTCCATGTCTTCCTTCATAGTTTCTCTTTTGGGAGGAGCGATTTTATGATCCTGGAGGATGACGGGACCGGGGTTGTTGCGCAACCACTCTACGCATTGTTGCATGATGCGGTTGGATTGACGCATTTCTTCCATGCGCACCAGATAACGGTCGTAAGAGTCGCCTTCTTTTCCAATGGGAATAGCAAAATCGAGGCGATCATAAACTTCGTAAGGTTGTTTTTTGCGCAGATCCCAAGCAATGCCGGAGCCTCGCAGCATGGGACCTGTGAAACCGAGTTGAAGGGCGCGTTCGGGTGTGACGACGCCAATCCCTATGGTGCGTTGTTTCCAAATACGATTATCTGTCAGCAGGGTTTCGTATTCGTCAATATACTTTGGAAATCGACGGGTAAACTCTTCAATAAAATCCAGCAGGCTGCCTTGGCGGTTGGCATTCAGTTTTTCTACTTCTTTGGCATTATGCCATTGAGAAGGTTTATACTGGGACATGTGGTCAGGCAAATCACGATAAACTCCGCCTGGACGATAGTAAGCGGCATGCAGTCGTGCTCCAGAAGCAGCTTCATAGCAGTCCATCAAGTCTTCTCTTTCTCTAAAAGCGTAGAGAAATACCGTCATGGCGCCGACGTCCAAAGCATGAGCGCCTATCCACAAAAGGTGATTGAGGATGCGGGTGATTTCGTCAAACAGGACGCGGATGTATTGGGCGCGGATGGGAACTTCAATATTGAGGAGTTTTTCTACGGCCATGACATAAGCGTGTTCGTTACACATCATGGAAACGTAGTCAAGTCTGTCCATATAGGGGACATTTTGATTGAAAGGCTTGGTTTCGGCCAATTTTTCTGTGCCGCGATGCAGCAGTCCGATATGTGGATCGGCGCGTTCAACAACTTCCCCGTCCAGTTCAAGGATGAGTCGCAGGACGCCGTGAGCGGCTGGGTGTTGGGGGCCAAAATTAAGGGTGTAATTGCGTATTTCTGGCATGGTGAATTCCTGATAGGGTGGGCCGGTAATCCTTTTTTGACTGATGACTGCAGTTGTAAGTGATCGGGAGCGGAGTCCCGACCCACTGGCTATTGCGTGTAACGGTGGTCATCTCGTATGACTTTGGGTACCAGGATTCGGGGTTCAACGGTAACCGGCTGATAGACAACGCGCTTTTGGTCTGGGTCGTAGCGCATTTCAATATGGCCACTGAGGGGGAAGTCTTTGCGGAAGGGGTGTCCAATGAAACCGTAGTCAGTGAGGATACGTCTTAGATCGGGATGCCCTTCAAAAAGGATGCCGTAGAGATCAAAGGCTTCGCGTTCATACCAGTTGGCGTTGTTCCAGACTTCAATGATGGAATCAATGAGCAGTTGTTCGTTGTCTAGGTAGGCTCTTAGACGCAGACGTTGGTTGTGTTGTACGGAAAGCAGGTGGTAAACGACGGCAAATCTAGGGTGATCAGGGGTGGAAGAGAGGTCTGAGGAGGAAGGTACTCCGCGACTGAATCCAGAGCTGCTGGCTTGTTGGGTTTCCCATTGAGTGCTTCCATAAGCGGAGTAATCAATGCCGCAGAGGTCGATCAGTTGTTCAAAGCCGAATTCATTTTTGAGAGCTTGACAGACGGAGAGTATTTGGGAGGAGTTGACCTCCAGGGTGACTTCTTTGTGCGCGAGTTTGACCGGGCTGAACAGGTGGGCGGTGAAACGTTGCTGCAGGCGATCTAACAGGGTGGGTTGGTAGTTAGCCATTGGCGGGGTCCTTGACTAGATACGGGCAATGGTGTTGGTCCGTTTGATTTTTTCTTGGAGTTGAATGATACCGTAGAGTAGGGCTTCTGCCGTGGGAGGACAGCCAGGTATGTAGATATCGACGGGGACAATGCGGTCGCAGCCTCTGACTACTGAGTAGGAATAGTGATAATATCCTCCTCCATTGGCACAGGAACCCATGGAAATTACCCAACGTGGGGAGGGCATTTGGTCGTAGACTTTACGGAGTGCGGGGGCCATTTTGTTGATCAGGGTACCGGCTACAATCATGACGTCTGATTGACGAGGGCTGGGACGAAACATAACGCCGAAGCGGTCCAGGTCGTAGCGGGAGGCGCCGGCCTGCATCATTTCTACGGCGCAACAGGCAAGTCCAAAGGTCATTGGCCACATGGAGCCGGTTCTGGCCCAGTTGATGAGGGCGTCAGCAGTGGTGGTGATAATTCCGGGGGGTAATTTGTTTTCTACTCCCATTCGAGGGCTCCCTTTTTCCATTCGTAGATAAAGCCGATTGTGAGGATGATTAGAAATATGAGCATGGCGGTGAATTCAAATAGGCCAGCGTCTCGCAGGATGACGGCCCAGGGAAATAGGAAGGCAATTTCCAGGTCGAAGAGGATGAAGAGGATCGCGACCAGGTAATAGCGGACGTCCATTTTCATACGAGCGTCTTCGAAGGCTTCAAAGCCGCATTCATAAGGTGAGTTTTTTTCAGGGTCGGGGTGGTGGCTGCCCAGTACGAAGCCCAAGATGGATACGACAGCACCTACTAATAGTCCAAAAAAGATGAAAAATAGGATGGGTAGGTAGTTTTCTAGCATAATCTCTCCGTTGTACGGTGGATAGCCTGAGTATTGTAGGTTAAAATAGGGCATGATGCTGGGTTATTTTAACGCAATTTTTGAGATAAGTAGATATTTTTTAGGTGAGTGGGAGTAAATTTTTTGGGGGAGGGAAGGTGTGCGCGATTGAGTTGAGGTTATCGATCTTAATTTTGGGGGTGTGAACGGTATAGGATATGATTGGGATCAGAAGTTGCAGGTCTTGAGTCGCCGTTGAAGTCGCCGTTGAAAGTGAAGAGTAAAATTTAAGGAGGTTTATTGTGTCAAAACCCGAACTGATTGTCAGATTGGAACAGGAACTAGGCGTAGTTCTTGAAGAGGTTAGTTTAGAGGAAATACGAGAAAACTTCGGTCCATACTTTGCCTTAAATGAGCAAAGAGAGGTGATTGGTTTGGATTTAGGCAATAATCAAATCCAAGACCTAAACCCGCTACAAGGTTTGACTGGTTTGACTGAGTTGGATTTATCAGGGAATCAAATCCAAAACTTGAGCCCGTTACAACATTTGACTGGCTTGACTGTCTTGTGGTTAGAGAAGAATCAAATCCAAGATTTAAGCCCGTTACAAGGTTTGAGTGGCTTGACTGAGTTGTACTTAAAAGATAATCAAATCCAAGACTTAAGCCCGTTACAAGGTTTGACTGGCTTGACTGAGTTGGATTTATCAGGGAATCAAATCCAAGACTTAAGCCCGTTACAAGGTTTGACTGGCTTGACTTGGTTGGGTTTATTAGGGAATCAAGACCTAGACCTAAGTCCGCTAAAAGGTTTGACTGGTTTGACTTATTTGGACTTAACTGGGAATCAAGTCCAAGACCTAAGCGTGTTACAAGGTTTGACTGGCTTGGTTAAGTTGCAGTTAGGAGGGAATCAAATCCAAGACCTGAGCCCGTTACAAGGTTTGACTGGTTTGACTTGGTTGAGTTTAACTGGGAATCAAATCCAAGACCTGAGCCCGTTACAACATTTGACTCACTTGACTGTGCTGATTTTATGGAGTAATCAAGTCCAAGACTTGAGCCCGTTACAACATTTGACTCACTTGACTCGCTTGTGGTTAGAGGACAATCAAATCCAAGACCTGAGCCCGTTACAAGGCTTGACTAAGTTGATTTGGTTGAAGTCAGAGAGGAATCAAATCCAAGACCTGAGCCCGTTAAAAGGTTTGATTCTTCTGAAGCATCTGTATTTAAAAGATAATCAAATCCAAGACTTAAGCCCATTAAAAGGTTTGAGCGACTTGACTGTATTGGATTTAAGTGCAAGTCTAGAAAGGAAGGTGCTTTTACGCCGCATGAGAAGTAGTCTCACAGGCAAAACAAAAGACGTTCAATCTGAATCACCAACAGATAAAAACAATCAAATCAAGGATCTAAGCCCGTTAAAAGATTTGACTCGTTTGGAATATCTATACTTACAGTATAATCAAGTCCAAGACCTAAGCCCGTTACAAGGTTTGACTGGGTTGACTTATTTGGACTTAACTGGGAATCAAGTCCAAGACCTAAGCCCGTTAAAAGGTTTGACTGGCTTGGTTGAGTTGCGGTTAGGAGGGAATCAAATCAAAGATCTAAGCCCGTTACAACATTTGCGTTTGCCTAACTTGTGTCTTTTGAATTTATCGGGGAATCAAATCCAAAAAGCAGCTACCTTCGATTTAGATAACTTTCCAAAACTAAAAGGGCTTACGCTTAGAGGCAATCCCATTGAAGATTTGCCAGAGGAAATTTTTAGGGAGGGAATGGAGAGGGTAACGATTCATAGGGCGGATGGGACAAAAGACATAATTTTTATGAGGAAAGAAAATGATCTGGGTAGAATTGTTCTGGATAGAATTGAGGATCAACCTTCAGTTCGCCATTTTCTCAAAGACCTTAAAAAACAACAGTCCCAAGTTTATCAGGCTAAGGTGATTTTGATTGGCAGTGGGCGGGTGGGTAAAACCTGCTTGGTTAAACGGTGGTTAGATCAGAGTTTTAATTCTAATGAGTCTTCTACTCATGCCATTCAGTTGCGAACCCATCCGCTTGAGAAATTGACCCAAGAGAAGCAGTTTGACAGCATTCAATTGCATATTTGGGATTTTGGTGGACAGGATATTTATCATGCCACGCATCGTTTGTTTATGAAAACCAAGGCGGCCATTTTTGTGTTGGTGTGGGATGTTCAAACCGAACGGATGCTTGAACAAATTGAGTCTAGCAATGGCCGGGAAGTCCGTTATCAAAATTATCCGTTAAATTATTGGTTGGATTATGCCAAAAATTTGGGGAATAACAGCCCAGTGTTAATCGTGCAAACCCAGCGAGATCGGGATGGGGAGTCCGTGCCTAAGAACTTAGAAGAACTTCGGGAGCGCTATAATATTATTGCCTCAATTGCAGTGGAGTCTTCACGGGACAGGTGCAATGGTTTTCCCATTTTTGAGCAACATTTGAGCGATTTGGTCGAGAAGCAGCTTGATACCCACTGCACTGCCCTGCCCGAATCTTGGTGGCAGGTGCTAAAGCAAGTGCAACAGTGGCAAAGTTCTAAAAAAACAATTTCAACTGCAGAATTTGAGGGATACTGTGAACAAGTGGGTTTGGACTTGGAGCATGTGCCCACTGTGTTGGATTATCTGCACGATACTGGTTGGTTATTTTACCGGAAAACCCTATTTCAAAATCAAATTCTTATAGACCAAAAATGGGCGATTGATGCGGTGTATACCCTATTTGATCGTGAAAAAATTTTTCCGCGCTTGGTGCAAAACGGTGAGTTTCGCACTGCAGATTTAAAAGGAGTTTGGCAACAATTTACCGAAGCAGAGCAAACATTGTTTTTGGGTTTTATGAAATCCTGTGACATTTGTTTCGAGTTGGATCATGAATGGGACAAACCCTTTGACCAACGTCGTTTTATTGCCCCGGCCTTATTGCCAGAGCAAAAGCCATCGGCATTGATTGAGACGTGGTCACGGATTGATAAGAAGTGGATCGTGCGTTATCAATATCAGTTTTTACATTATGGCAATCTACAGAGTTTCATAGTGCGCACACACACATGGGGAACACGTTCTGAGTTGTGGAAAAACGGTTGTCAATTGAAAGATGAGGCAGGCAATCTGGCGCTGATCGAAGGTTTTTTTGAGAGAGACAAACAGTATGTGCAAGTTACAGTGACGGGAGATGGTCCACAAACCTTATTGGACAAAGTGCGTAATAAATTGGATGCCATTCAACAAGATGATCATGATCAGGTGGAAGAGCTGTGGTCATGGGATGGACAAAGCTTTGTGCGTAAGCAAGAGGCGGAAAGGGATCCTGAAAAATACGGAGCGTTTCTTAATAGAAATCCAGATACTGTTTTTAGTGTCTGGGAAACAGCATTGGCAGCGTTAAGGAAATATGAGCAACCATTGTCTGGAAATAAAAACTTGACTCGGGAGTTTGAAAATTTCTTTGTTCCCAACAGACTGCCTAAAGATCTGTTAAATTATTCCAGAAATGTATTGGAAGCGATGGTCATCGAGTTGTGCCCAGAAATATTAAAAGGACGAGAACGCGGGACAGAGCCTTTGCAGGGAATCTTGGATAAGTTTAAAAAGGATAAAACTATCCCAGAATATGTAATATCCGGCATGTACTATGTCAATGATCTTGGAAGGTATGGAGCGCACCCCAAGGAATTCGATCAAGATCAAGTAGCACAATCTTTGTTGGCATTGGGCACAGTTTTAAAGTGGTTTATCAAGAGAATAGAAAATCGGAATTGAGGGGAAGATAACCATTCCCCTCCATTTTCAAACTAAGGAGGGGTTGGTTGGAGGGGAGGGGAATAGCTTAACGCAACCGGTATCTGACGCTGAAATTCACTGCGTTTTCAAGGTCGTCATTGCCGTTATCATCAATGTCATCTTCAACTGCTTTTAGATTTAGACTGACTCCGGCGTCGATGACATTGGAAATATGGTAGAAAAAGGAGGAGCTGAAATTGTTGGTCAGCAGGTCTTTGGCATTGTCTTCAGTGGGAATAATTAAATCCATGTCCCATACATTTTCCCAGTCAATTTTGTCAGATACTTCGTAAGTGACTGATATGGTATTTCGCAAACTGTGGGTAATGTCATCTTCTAAGATTGTGGAATAACGAGCAAAGTTGATGAGTTGCAGTTGGTGACTGAAAGGGTAAGCGTAACGGAAGGAAGCATCCAAAGAAGGATCGCTGTCACTGCCATTGTAGTTGGAGGCCACAAAACCGACTCCAGCTTTGCCTATCCAACCGTGTTCTCGGATACTGATTCTCTCATTGATCAGGACATCTTGAATTTTGATGATGCCTACGGTGCCCAATCTGCCATTTTTGAGCACGCCGGATTTCTGCATGATTTTTTCTAGTTCGTCTATCCAGTATAACTTGTAGTCTTCAAGCCCATACTTACTTTTGAATTCTTCTTCTTTGGCTACGATGGTAGCTAACTCTAAGTAGGTACTGTCAGGTAAAGATTTGCTGAGCAGTTCATATTTGTCCAGCTCCTCCACAAAGCGAAAAACTTCCGCAAGTGGGGTGGCATTGATCACTCGTCCATAACCGACACCGCCTCCAATTTTGGCGTAGGGATCATCGGCTTCATCGGCACCTCTTTGTCGACGGTATCCTAGGTCAAATTCACCATACCCCAAAAACAATCCGTCCTCTTGTAAATATTTATCGGCATCGGCATGAAAGGTGGCAGAATAACTTTTTTCCGTAGAAGAACCTTCTGTAGGTCCGCGATCAAAGTCAACATCTCCTTTGAAACGGGCATTCCATACGAAAGGCAACGTACTGTAAGTGATGTCATAGTTGCCAAAAGCAGTGCCGGCGAAACTGGTTTGGTCTTGGTTGCCGGATTTCATGTTCAGTTGTCCATTCACAAAAGCTTGTTCATAGAAACTGTCGGGTTCAGTATAGTCGGTCAATTCTATCGCAAAAGCAGATAATGGTGCAACAAAACCGGTCATCACTGACCAAAAAAGTTTGCTCTTAACCATGGGTTTTCTCTCCTTGTGAGTATTTCGAAAGCGGGTAACGGCTTCGGTATTGCTTAGATAGATTCAATATGGGCACTGCAATTAGGGTAATTATGTTAACTCCCTAGATGTTTTTTATAGAACTTTAACCTGAACTTTTAAATCAAGCAACCTCTTTAATCACAATTTACCTTATTTTAAGTTCTACGGGTTAGCAAAATTTCGATTGTCAATCTTAAAGGTAAGTATAAATTGCCGAGTTTTCACTTAAAAGGTTATTTATTAGACCTCTTGCAAAGGTATGTGATGATGAAAAAATGAGAGTTGCCCCTCAGTTAAGATATGTTGGAGTGGAGGCTTTAGCCGGTACTTTGGAGTAGAAGTTTTGGAATGGAGGCTTTAGCCGGTCAGCCGTAGGCATCACCCCACATACACAAATTGCAAGGGCCTACCGCTGACCGGCTAAAGCCTCTACTCCAACTCACCTTTTAGAGCCTCTTACTCCGGCTAAAGCCTCTACTCCAACGTACCTTTTAGGGCATCTACTCCGGCTAAAGCCTCTACTCCAACCTACCGGCTAAAGCCTCCACTCCAACGAGGATTTCCCTTTTATTTTTTCGTATCTCATCATTTACTTATTGCAAGAGGTCTATTGACTGAGGCTGAATTCACCTTTGCCATTTTCTTGCCAACTTAGTTTAAGAGGAAATGATGCGATTGATGGGCTTTCTATGGTCAGCCCATCCTACCTTACTTGGTAGGGAGGATAGATAAATATCCCTCCTTATTTAAGGAGGAGTTAGGGATGGTTAATTGCCTAGCCATGAATTACCCCCCCTGTCCCTCCTTGGTAAGAAGGGGAAATTGCATTTTAAAATTCAGTGAATTCAGACAATTCTATGAGTTTGGGCACTTAAATAGTGTTCGGTAGTTTGACGGTCTTGCGGTCTGGAAAATAGGTAGCCTTGAACATGGTGGCAATGGGCTTGTTTTAAGAGGTCCATTTGATGGCTGTTTTCTACTCCTTCCGCCACGATTCTGAGGTCAAAGGCGGTGCCCAAAGCAATGATGGCTTGTACGATTTGGGCAGATTTTGGCGAACTGTCAACATCCTTAATGAAACTTTTATCAATTTTAAGAGCGTCAATGGGGAATTTTTGCAGGTAGCTCAAAGATGAGTAGCCAGTGCCAAAGTCATCTATGTAAAGCAGTACTTCCAAGTCTTTGAGTCCATTGAGTACGTTTAAAGCCGCTTCTGGATCTTGCATCATAGCGCTTTCAGTGATTTCTATACGACAGTCTGGACCGTGAATACCGGTTTTTTCCAGAATATCCTGAACTTTTCGTACTAAATAAGGTTGTTTGAGTTGGACCGGAGACATGTTGATATTCATCCCCAAACTGGCGTGATGTAGAAATTGGGTTTGCCAACAGCGTAATTGGGAGCAGGCGGTTTCTAATACCCAGAGTCCAAGTTCTCGAATTAATCCAGTTTCCTCCGCCAAAGGGATGAACAGATCCGGTCGAATCAGCCCATGTTCCGGATGGTGCCAGCGGACCAGGGCCTCCAGTCCTACCGTATAGAAGGTATCTAAGGATACAATGGGCTGGTAATATACGCTAAATTCGTTTCTGTCCAAAGCTTTGCGAAGATCAGTTTCCATACGTAGCGTATTTACTACATGAGCGTGCATTCCTGGTTGAAAGATGACTGCTTTGCCCCGTCCCTGTTTTTTAGCTTCATACATGGCGGTGTCCGCATCTCTCAATACTTCATCAGCACTGTCATAACCCAAGGTTGATAGAGCAATACCAATACTGGCCGTGGTATTAAACACTTCTTTTTCTAAGTAATAGGGTTCGCTCAAGTTGCGTTGGATATCTTCAATGCGTTGTTCAAGAGCGGATAAATTACAGAGGTTTTCCAGCATCAGGGCAAATTCATCTCCCCCAAATCGGGCTACTAAATCTTGGGAACAACTTTGGTAGTGAAGGCGATGCCCAATTTCTCTGAGCAATCTATCGCCCATCAAATGACCCATGCTGTCATTGACCAGTTTAAAACGATCCAGGTCCACAAATAACACCGCAAAATCAATTTTACGCTCTTCTTCTCCCAATTCCGAAAGTGCCCCCGTTGTATTATGTTTTACCCGCAGGATTGCTACGGTCAGTTGAGAAGTAAAAGCTGTGCGGTTGAATAAGCCGGTGAGTTGGTCATGAGAGGCATCATAACGCAATTTATCTTCTGCATGTTTGCGTTGGGTCACATCTTCCACAATCCCTTCATAATAGCGAATTTGACCGCGTTCATTTTTCACGACTCTGGCAGTCTCATTGACCCAAATGATAGAGCCATTTCGACAACGGGCCTCATACTCAAAACCCTTGAGTTCGGAATAGACTTCCAGTAAACGCAGATATTCAGTTCTCACTCCTGCATTGACAAACAATTGTTGGCCGATATCAGACACTTCTTGGTAAAGTTGCTCAGCAGAATCATAGCCAAACATGCGGACAAAAGCGGGATTGACACTTAAAAATTGGTTGTCCGGGGTGCATTGAAAAATGCCTTCTATCGCATTCTCAAAAATATCTCGATACTTTTTTTCCGCATCCAAGCGTCCTTCTTCAGCAAGTTTACGTTCACTAATATCCTCTATCATGCTGATAATAAAGGGTTGATTGAGATCTCGTACGATTGAGCAGCTTTGTGTAGCCCAAATTACGGAGCCATTTTTACAAATATAACGCTTGCCAATGCGGTAACTGTCATACTTACCTTCCAATAATTGTTTTAACAAGGGCAAATCCAGCGCCCGGTCTTCTGGATGAGCTAATTCGTTCAATTCCCGGCCTTGCAATTCATCTTCCCGATAACGAAATAGGGTTTGTAATGCCCGATTGTTGTCGAGAATGCGATTTTGCAAATCCGATTGCACAATTCCAATTGGGGCTTCATTAAAAATGGCTTCAAAGCGTTGTCGACTGATTTCCAAGGCCTTAGTCATTCTTTCTCGTTCCCCAATTTCCTTATTCAAGGCTTCATTGGCAATTTCCAAACTTTCTGTGCGAGATTTGACGAGATTCTCGGCCCATTGCACACGGGTTAAGGTGAGAAACAGATAGCGCCACAGGAGCAGGGTGAACAATATGCCCAAACTTAACACGGTCAGGGCATAAATTGGATAGTCCATTTGTCCATCCGAAGTAATGGAAAAGGTAATGGTCCAGTTTCGACCTCCAAATTCTAAGGGTACAGACAACAGTTGTTCGATCTCTGCTTCCATACTGGGTTCATACCATATTGGAGCATATAAATTTTTGATTTCGGTTTGGGGAGTTTGATCTAAGATGCGCAAAAATACTTCGGTGTTTTTAAATTTGGGCAGTCGCAACACAGTGTGGGCCAAACTTTCAAATGAGAACACTCCACTTGCAAAACCCACCAGATTTTGTTGACGTTGTTCCAGGGTTAAAATAGTATCACTGTCTCCAGAATAAACAGGGACCAGTACCCGGAAAACCAAGGTTTGTTGGGCATCAATTGGCATATAGAAGCCCTCGGTGCTGGTTAATTGGCCAGAGTTGCCGGCTTTTTCCAGAGCCTGTTTTAAAGTGTCATCAGCTGCCAAATCATACCCGACCCACCGGGCATTGCTGTTTAAAGGTTCCGTGAAAAGAATAGGGTAATGTATCTTGCGTGGTGGTGAAATTCGTCTTTCCCCGGCCGGAGATAGATCCCAAAATCCAAAGCCATGTATACCTTCAAGACGGGTTGTAGTCTCGATCTGGGCTCTTTGGGAAAAGGGAACTTTGGGAATCCATTCTAAAGCTTGGATTCCCGATTGGGCCAATAAGTCACGACGTACAAATTGAGAAAAATCTTGACGAGTGAATTGGTTGCGAACTCGATACAAGGCACCTATGGAATGTAAAGTGGAACCGAAACTGGTCAACGATTGACGTAAAGTGCGGACATGATTATTGGCCTGCTTCTGTTGGCTGTCAATGGTTTGTTGATATTCCCATTGTTTGATATAGAAGAAGGCTGTGAAAGATAAGGCAAGACCAATAATGACGACCAATAGCAGTGAAATGGAATTTCTTTTGGTTTTGTTCAAAATGTGGTCAAACACAATTTTTTGTAAAAGATTGGGTAGATTCAAGCATGGGTTCCTCATTGGCTAACGACACTCATTTTCCTCAAACCTATTTAAGAATTAAAAGTTGATTGCCCGGTGATGCAGAGTAATGCCGCATGGAATTCTCAATCCTAGATTCCCATTCACAAGTTATAAAATTCCTTATGTTCCGAGGAAAATACATGGGAATATAAGTTGGCTATCCATTGCCGTCCGTCCTGAGTTGTTTTTAAGTAGCGCAGTCCATCCTGAATATAGCGATTGACCACTCCCCAATAAAAGGTGGGGTAACTTTTCCGCAAATCAAAGGCTGAATAATAACCCAACCTTTTATTCACTCCAGTTTCTTGAAATTCATAAAATAAAGCCGGTAATTTGCGCAGGTAATGAGGATCGGCCAATTGACCAATCAAATCTGCAGCCCGGACTAGACCAGGATAGGATGAGGTACTTTGATGATCAGAATCTTCGGGGACTGGAAAGCGGGTCAATTCAATGTTGGCAGCAATAATTTCTGCATCAATGACTGGATTGCCACCAAATCGTTCCCGAATGAACAATTTACCGCGATCTACGTGATAAGGAGACATGGATGCATCAGTAGTCCCTTCGGGTAGGGAAACCACTTCATTTTTGATGCCTGTGGTATAAGCCCCTTCCCGATCATCCCGGCAAATGCCTCGAATATGTCCAATGTCATGGCACAATAACGAAATGATGAAATTGAGCCAATCTCGATGTGATACTCCACCATCTCGGATATGTTTGCCGCGTAAAATTTCTTGCCCCACCAAAGTCACCATGATGGTGTGTTCCATATTGTGATAAAGTGCATCACTGTTGGCAAAATGTTCCAACGCCATACGTCCAGCCCAAGCAATAATGGAACTGTTGGAAGCCTCTAACGATCCATAATTACGTCGATAGGCTTTTTCTAATTGTTCTACAAATCCATCAATTACCAATTCAGTAGGATTAAACATGAGGATTACCGTACTCTGTAGTGTTTAAAATAACCGGGATTCTGCAATTTTCAGTTGCCCAACTGAGGGTGCCACTGGCCAAGCATTTCACTTTGCAAGTTGGAAATCCGTAGCCTTGTGATTATCGCACCTTGACTTTATATAAAAAGGACTTCATACTATATATGCGCTGTTGAGCCTCTTGCAAAAGTAAATGATGCAATAAAGATGAAATACGAAAAAATAAAGGGGAAATCCCCTTTGGAGTAGATGCTCTAACCAGAGTGGAGGCTCTAACCAGAGTGGAGGCTCTAGTCAGAGTGGAGGCTCTAGTCAGAAGTGGAGGCTCTAGAAGATATGTTGGAATGGAGGCTCTAGAAGGTATGTTGGAGTGGAGGCTTTAGCCGGCCAGCGGTAGGTTCTTGCAATTTGTGTATGTGGGGTGATGCCTACGGCTGACCGGCTAAAGCCTCCACTCCAGAACCCACAGCTGACCGGTTAAAGCCTCCACTCTAATGTATCTTAACTGAGGGGCAACTTTCATTTTTTCATGATCGCATACTTTTGCAAGAGGTCTATTGTAAACCCCCTTGTGATGAGTTTCGGCGCGGACACAGTTTAGACCACAATCAGGACTCCTGGCGTACTTCTACCCAACCTACCGCACTTCATGAAGGGAAGCCAGCATCTTTATTCCCCTGTAAAAGGAGTTTTATAACCACGCTAAGCCAGGTTTTCTGACTTCAGCACCTTGGAAGCAAGCGTTGAAAAAGCATAACATAAAAAGCCATTTTAGCGAAAATTTGTTGGCGTGTTGAACTCCTCACAAGATAACGTTATAATTTAACCCATTAACCTCTCAGACAACTCTTTATCAATACTTAATCTTAAAAATTTCTTCCTAAGAATAAGTAGCTCACCGCCTATCTGTCCTTAAAAAATACCTGGAGAACCTTTGCTTATGAGCAAAAATATCGTTGACGTCACTGATGTAACTTTTGAAGAGGAAGTAGTTGGATACAGCAAAACCCAGTTACCGGTACTGGTTGATTACTGGGCCGAATGGTGTGGACCCTGTAAAATGATTGCCCCAGTATTGGAAGAAATTGCGCAGGACTACTCAGGAAAACTCAAGGTTGCCAAACTCAATATTGATGAAAATACTACTATTCCTCCTAAGTACGGTATCCGCGGCATCCCTACCCTCATTCTCTTCAAAAACGGCAAAGTCGAAGCCTCCAAAGTAGGTGCACTTTCTAAGTTTCAATTGACTGCTTTTATCGATTCCAACCTCTAAGTGACTGGACTCCCCCGAGTCATTTTCACCCCATGCCCGATGAGAGGCGACCCTTGTTTTAAGCATCCCCCACTCACAGATTGACACTATCCCCTCCTTATTATCCCATTGACCTTATTGGGGGACGGTTTTATGCCCAAAAAAAGTCCTTCCTTTTATTCTTCCCTAAAAAATCCCCGTTGGAGTGGAGGCTTTACCCGGCACGCCGTAGGCATCACCCCACACACACAAATTGCAATGCGCCTACCTCTGGCCGGACCAAGCCTCGAGTCCTACCTTAGGTTAGGGTGGGCAACATTCATCTTATCATGATCGCATACTTTTGCAGGAAGTCTATTGTTCCTGCTTCCTCCATGTTGAACAAAAAATACCTGACCTTTCCACCTCCCTGTTCAGGAGAGCCTGTTGTTCAACCTTGTTCCTCCCTCTTTTCCAACCTTTCCTATCACCTTAATTTTGTTATGAATTTAACCGAACTCAAGAAAAAAACTGCGACCGACCTTATTCAACTTGCCCAAGCCCTTAATTTGGAGGGCACCGCCCGATCCCGTAAACAAGACGTTATCTTTGCTCTCCTCAAAGCTCATGCTAAAAAAGGCGAGGATATATTTGGCGATGGGGTACTCGAAATCCTTCAGGATGGATTTGGGTTCCTGCGTTCTGCCGATAGCTCTTACCTTGCAGGTCCGGATGATATTTACGTTTCCCCGAGTCAAATCCGCCGTTTTAACTTACGCACTGGTGATACTGTTTCAGGTAAAATTCGACCTCCTAAAGAAGGCGAACGTTATTTTGCCTTACTGAAGGTAAATGATATTAACTTTGAACCCCCTGAACTGGCTAAAAATAAAGTACTGTTTGAAAACCTTACCCCCCTATTTGCGAATGTTCGTTTTAACTTGGAGGTGGGTAATGGCACTACTGAGGACTTGACACCACGTATAATTGATCTGATCGCTCCTATTGGAAAAGGACAACGCGCGCTGATAGTTTCCCCCCCAAAGTCTGGTAAAACCATGATGTTGCAGAGTATTGCCCATTCCATATCTGCGAATAATCCCGAATGCTACCTAATGGTACTGTTAATTGACGAGCGGCCGGAAGAAGTGACAGAAATGACGCGCTCTGTAAAGGCCGAAGTCATATCGAGCACTTTTGACGAACCTGCAACTCGTCACGTTCAAGTGGCAGAAATGGTCATCGAAAAAGCCAAGCGCTTGGTTGAACATCGGCTTGACGTGGTCATACTATTAGATTCTGTTACCCGTTTGGCGAGGGCTTATAACACCGTGGTTCCTTCCTCTGGCAAAGTCTTAACGGGGGGGGTTGACGCTAACGCCTTACATCGTCCCAAACGTTTCTTTGGCGCTGCACGTAACATTGAAGAAGGCGGCAGTTTGACCATCGTGGCAACGGCACTTATCGACACCGGTTCGCGCATGGACGACATCATCTACGAAGAATTCAAGGGCACTGGCAACAACGAAATTCACCTGGATAGACGCATTGCCGAAAAACGCATCTACCCCGCCATCAACATAAATCGATCGGGCACCCGTCGGGAAGAACTGCTGGTATCACCAGATGAGCTGCAAAAGTGCTGGATTTTGCGGAAGTTATTACATCCCATGGAAGAAATTGCGGCTATGGAGTTCCTTCTTGAGCGTCTGAGATTGACGAAAAATAATCCAGATTTTTTTGATTCGATGAAACGCTAGATTGATTTCCCATGAGGAAAATTATCTCCCCTGTATCAGTTGTGATCGTAAACTTTAACAGTGCTGAATTATTGACCCAATGCGTAGATTCAGTTCTGTCTTCTACGATTCCTGTTCTCATCTATGTGGTGGACAACGCCTCCACCGATCACAGCCTAACCCAACTCCAAGAAAAATATCCGGCTGAACCCCGCCTGCACATCATCAAAAATTCAACCAACTTTGGCTTTGCCAAGGCAGCCAACCAAGCGCTTTCCCATATTACCAGCTCCTACATCCTATTCCTCAATCCTGACTGTCTCCTAACTGCAGATACATTGAAACAATTCTACACCTGCATGGAGCAATATCCTCAAGCCGGCATGGCCGGTTGCCTGGTTAAAAACCTGGACGGCACTGAACAAGCCGGTTGTCGCCGTCACATTCCCACACCTTGGCGTTCCTTCATTCAAACCTTACACCTGGACCAACTCTTCCCCAACCAATTCCAAAGTTTCCTCCTGGCCCGTCAACCGTTGCCCACCCAACCATTACCCATAGAAGGTATCTCCGGGGCCTGCATGTTTGTCCGTAAATCTGCATTGGAACAGGTGGGGCCCATGGATGAATCCTACTTTTTACATTGTGAAGACCTCGACTGGTTTATCCGCTTTCAACGCGACAACTGGCTGATCCTGTTTATTCCCAGTATTGAAGTCGTTCACATCAAAGGCGTCTGCAGTCGTCAGCTGCCCTATAAGGTGCTTTGGTATAAACACCGCGGCATGCTGCGACTTTACCGCAAATTTTTTAACTACCCCTGGTGGAGTTGGATCGTCCTATTCACCGCGGTCTGGACACGTTTCATCTTTCTGGTGCTGTCGACCTTTTTGAGTGGCTTCATTGCACGTTTCCACCGGAAAACCTGATATGAACCTACAATTCAGTGTTTACCCCGGATGCTGGGAACGCCATTTACAACGCCAGTACAAAAATCCCCTCTTTCTATTTTGTGCTATACCCTTGACTCAAGATGCGATTCAGGTTGCCCGTAGTCTTGATAGGGAAGAAGAACGCGCCTTTGAAGCCGACTTTAATCAACTTTTGCAGGAAGTTACCGATTTAGGTAATCAAGAAAAAATAAGTATTGCCCTACAGATTCAAGAACGCATTCGGATTCTTTATATACGGTGTGCCGGGTTGGGTGGGCAACATCCGATTGAAAAAGAAGGATTATTGCATCTGAACCAGATTATTTTAGAAACTATCAGAAAGAGTGCCATTAGCGATACTTACCTGATAGAACAGTTGAACAAACAAGAGTTTATTCAAGGAGTGCAGCGGCAACATTTGGAGCACTCACTCGTCGCTGACTTATTGCATCCGAACTCCCCTATCCTCCAAGAACAACACCTGATTCCTACCCTATTGTCTGAGAAAGAACCTGCATTGCGTGCAGCCCTGACCTTATTACAACCCCAACAACAGAAAATCATCTGCCAAGAAGCACGGACCTTGTTGAGGGAACTTGTCAATGAGGGATATGAACTGCCCCATGTGTGGAGGCGTCTTGAAGTGATTGAACAGGATTTGTAGGGAGGATACTTATAGCAAACCTTGCTGGACCGGAGCCGGTAGAGACACGATTAACCTTGGTAGAGACGCGATTAACCTTGGTAGAGACGCGATTAACCCTGGTAGAGACGCGATTAATTCTGGTAGAGACGCGATTAATCGCGTCTCTACTTCATCCGGACAGCCGTAGGCATCCCCCCACATACACAAATTGCAAAGGCAATGGTTTTTTTGCCCCCACTGATTTCTTATTTTAAGGAGTATGACATGCAACTTCGATTTCTAACGACAAGGTTTTTATACCCTTTCTTTTTGTCCCCCCAAGCCCCAGCAATTTGGACCGCTCAGCAACCGGGGTCAAAGTTTCCTGCCACCGATCAGGATCGTCGAAACCAGGCAATGCAGGATTTACAATGTCTGCTTTTTCAGGATAGAACTGTGTGGCAAGTTGAAAAAGTAAAAGAACTCTATCATCAAGAAATGCTGGCGCCCACCCAACGTTTTATTTTTGGAAATAACGAATTGCAACATTGTAGAGTTAATCCAACTTTGATCAGCCAATGGTTTGGGCATGGTTTACAAGTAGAGTTTGGCAAGACCAAAGAAGGAATAGCCAAAGAATCATTTTGGGTAAATATCGACAGTCAGATCGGCATTGAATTGTTTCTGTTGCCGCAAGGAATAGGAGTGTTATCGATTGCCCTGATATTGCCGATTGACACTCAATCTAAGATCAGTAGTGGTCTGTTGAATCTGGATAACCAGGCTATTGCAGAATGCAAGCGCTTTAACTATCGTTTGTCCCAATTTCTGGAGAATAAACGTCCTCAACTATATCTTCCCCTCAGCTCTTATCCCAGTGCTCCTCCTGCACCAGATTTGGAAGCCCCTATTGAAGAACGACTTGGCAAACGGGGAGGACGTTTCACAATGTTAGAATTGAGGGATTTTGTCCTGTCACCCTTCTCAAATTCTGGACATTGGCAACGGCAAAGTGCATTGCAAGAACAATTCTTAGTGTACACTGTGTTGCAGTTTGATGAAATTGAATTGGGAGACTCCCAAATGCAGGAAAAGATGTTGCCGCTGCTGGTGGGTTTGGGTCATGTGGAAGAGCCCAATCATGCCGGCAGTTTACAAATCCAAAATCAAGTGCTTAACAATCGACACTGGGCAGCTGTTGGCAGTTTGGGGGCGGTGCATTTTATTGCTGACCAAGGACAGGAAATCGCGTTTAACAGTCAGCGCCTACCGATTGTGGCCAACAAATACTTTTTGCCCTACCTATTGGCACTGAGTCAACGTTTAACCTTTCAGCAGATTTTGCAACAAACTCAACAAGGCTGGCAACAAAATGAAAATGTCGGCAATTTACACGAGCATATGTTGAATTTTATGCTCCATGGTTACTTCACTGAGATCAGCAGTCGAGAAGTCATCAACCAATATTACACGCTCGCAAGAACTGGTTCGCGAGTAGAAGAATCATTTACAGTGGTGCGGCAAGCCCTTCATGACGTCGATCAATGGCGGTTTGCGGCTGATCAACGACAATCAACCCAGCAAAATGGAGCACACTTGCAACAATTGGTGACCATGCAGCGCAAAATTGAATGGTTGGAAGTATTTTTTGCGTCATACTATGCCGGAGCGTTGGCCCACTACATTGGGTACGGTTGGTTTCAACAGGAATTCACCAGCGTCAGCACCTTGGTCTGGGCTCTATTTGCCGGATTTTTTGTCTACTGGGGACTGCAACCCCTAAAACATCAACAAGACAAACAGTCCCGAACCGCTTATACACTGACCCTGTTAGTAGTATTTTCCCTAATCTCCATTGCCTGGGTATTTATTGGCTTCGCCTATTATCCTTCTTTAGGAAGTGGTGCTCACCCGTAGACATAGGACAACTTTTACAGACGGATCATTCACAACTCCACACCCCTCAACCGGATATCAAGAGAACATAATCCTGCTTTGCCTCTGGTAGAGACGCGATTGACCCTGGTAGAGACGCGATTAATCGCGTCTCTACTTACAACATTGAGTCCTGTTCCCTTCTTCATAAAGGAGAATGGAGAACTGTCCCCCCAAATACCCCCCGGCCCATCCTTTGCTGAACGATCTCATACAACAAAATCCCCGCCGCTACTGACACATTCAAACTCTCAATCCTCCCCAACATCCGCAAACTCACCCGCTCATCGCATTGTTCCCGCGTCAACCGCCGCAATCCACTCCCTTCTGCCCCCAATACCAACGCAATCGGACCCAGCAAAGACGTGGCAGATACCGCCCGCTCACTCTCCTGATCAGCTCCCACCACCCACACTCCCTGACGCTGCAACCATTCCAAACTCCGTACTAAATTCGTCACCGCAATCACTGGTACCGTCTCTGCCGCCCCACTGGCCACCTTCCGCACCGTGGGCGACACTGTACAAGCCCGATCCTTAGGTATAATCACCGCCTGCACTCCCATGGCATCAGCCGTACGCAAACAGGCTCCCAAATTATGCGGATCCTGCACTCCATCCAACACAAGTAACAAAGCCTGACTGCTCAACTGAGCAAATATCTGCTCCAAATTCATCGTTCCCTCTCGCTCTCGACAACGCACTATTCCTCCTTGATGATGCCCCCCACCGCTTAATTTATCCAAGGTCTTACGCTCCACCCAATGCACGGCCCAACCCTGCTGCTCGGCCAACGCCACCACCGCCTGCCATTTCCCTTCTTCCTGACCGATTTGCACCCATATTTCCAACACCGATTGAGGATCAGTTTCTAGCCGTTGCCGAACTGCATGATGTCCAAACACCAATACCGATTGACTCATCGTTGACGATTCCCCACTTGATTAATTTTAACTGACGAAGGCTGAAAACTCGGCACTAACTGATGCTTCCGATTCCCAATCAAATCGGGACGCCCCATTCTCCGCAACGCTTCTCGCAACAGTGGCCAATTCTCCGGATCATGATAGCGCAAAAATGCTTTATGCAATCGCCGCACCCGCGCCCCCTTAGCCACAGCTACAGTCTCGCTATCCCTAGAAACCGGATGTAATGGATTTTTGCCGGTATGATACATGGTGGTGGCCAAGGCCAACGGCGAGGGCAAAAAGGTCTGCACTTGTTCCAATCGGAAATGATGTTGCTTTAACCACAACGCCAGTTTCAACATATCATCATCAGTGGTCCCAGGATGGGCCGCAATAAAATAGGGAATCAAATAATACTCCTTCTTAGCTTGTTGAGCAAATCGATAAAATAAGGTCTCAAATTGTTCATACACTGCAATTCCCGGCTTCATCATCGTAGCCAACACCGTTTCTTCACAATGCTCTGGGGCCACTTTCAAATATCCTCCCACATGTTCAGAAACCAGTTCCCTAATATAGTCTGGATAACGCACCGCCAAGTCATAACGCAGTCCCGAGGCAATCAAAACTTTCTTGACTCCCGGCACTGCTCGGGCTTGTCGATACAACTGCAACAAGGGTCGATGATCAGTGATCAAACGGTGACAAATCATTGGATGTAAACAAGAAAGACGCCGGCAAGCAGCCTGAATCGTGGGCGATACACAACGCAGTTGATACATATTGGCAGTCGGTCCCCCGAGGTCAGAAATCACGCCGGTAAAATCGGGACCGTTGTCTCGAATCACGGCCATTTCCTGTAACACAGAATTGGGGGAACGATTTTGAATAATGCGCCCCTCATGTTCAGTCAATGAACAAAATGTGCAGCCACCAAAGCAGCCGCGTACAATGGTGATGGAATGCTTGATCATGTCATGAGCGGGAATAATTCGCGGAGCATAACTGGGATGAGGACGCCGAGAATAAGGCAATTCATATACACCGTCCATTTCTTCAGTGCTCAAAGGGAATGGCGGCGGCGTTACCCACACTGCTTGTTGACCATGGACTTGCAACAAAGCCCGGGCATTATAAGGATTGGATTCCAAATGCAGCCACCGTGAAGCATGGGCATACAACACTGGATCTTGACTGACTTGTTCAAAAGAGGGTAATTTGAGCACTGCCAAATCCCGAGTTCTCAAGATGCGATGTTGCCAATGAGTGGCATCCAACACGACATGATCGGGCAAGGGAACTTGACAAACAAAAGCAGTGCCCCGCAAATCATGGATCTGTTCAATCGTTTCCCCCCTAGCCA
The DNA here is from genome assembly GCA_020721005.1 of Thiomargarita sp. GTDB lineage: Bacteria > Pseudomonadota > Gammaproteobacteria > Beggiatoales > Beggiatoaceae > DYNP01. The sequence goes on along the minus strand of DYNP01000012.1, from coordinate 64,860 downwards.
GGCGATGAGCTAAGGCCACCACTGCCCGTTCAGCATTCCCATAGATCAACAAATCCGCTTTGGCATCTAAAATCAAGCTACGCCGCACCTTATCTGACCAGTAATCATAGTGAGAAATACGCCGTAAACTGGCTTCAATACCCCCTAACACAATGGGCACGTCCTTATAAGCTTCTCGACAACGTTGGGAATAGACCAATACTGCCCGGTCCGGACGTTTCCCAGCTTCGCCACCAGGAGTATAAGCATCGTTGTGGCGAATTTTTTTATCCGCAGTGTAATGATTGACCATGGAATCCATATTCCCAGCGGTGACGCCAAAGAATAAATTGGGCCGCCCCAGGTGCTGAAACGATTGGACACTGTGCCAATCAGGTTGCGCAATAATTCCCACTCGAAACCCTTGGGCTTCCAACAAACGCCCAATCAAGGCCATACCAAAACTGGGATGATCGACATAAGCATCCCCAGTGACCAGAATAATATCACAACTGTCCCAACCCAAAGCAGTCATTTCCGCTCTGGACATGGGCAAAACTGCTGCAGTCCCAAAACGATGTGCCCAATAACGTCGATAAGAAAAAATATTGGGAGGAACTTCATTGGGACGAATAAGATAATGGGGGCTCATGAGCAAGTGTTTAAACCTTTTGGAATTGCGTGGGATCATTGGTATATTCACCAAAAAATGCTATACTAACCTTTTCTCCGACCCAATTACTTTAATATCGGAGTTTGGTTGGACAAACCTCAGCAGCCAACCGCTGTCAATCCGGCATAATAACATATTCTCCTGTTTTAAACAAGTTGTTTATTGTCCCGATGACCCCTATTCCTAAACTCACCGCACCTAACTCAAGTTTATGAACCAGTATGATCAACTTCCTTACCCTTCCCTAGTTTATGCCGACACTCACCCCAGTCAATTGGCCAGTTTAGCAGCCTTGTTTGGTCTCCAACCTCCCCCATTGTCCACAGGTTGTCAAGTGTTGGAACTGGGCTGTGCAGATGGGACCAATTTAATTGCCATGGCGCAAACCTTGCCTAAGGTGCAATTTTTAGGCATCGATGCCTCTGAAAAACAAATCCGTCGTGGCCAACACCTGATTGAACATTTGGGACTTAAAAATATCAAGTTATCAGTGCTTGATTTTACAAAAATAACTCCCACAATTGGATTGTTCGATTATATCATTGCTCACGGTTTATATTCTTGGATAACCCCCTCGTTACAAGAAAGTTTATTGGATCTATGTCAAGGCTATTTGACAGAGCACGGCATCGCCTACTTAAGTTATAATGTGTATCCCGGCTGGCATTTGGAAACAGTGGTGCGAGATATGATGATTTATCATGTACAACAATTGCCAACCAATTTATCCGCAGAAGTGGTCTTAGGTCAGGCCAAGGGAATTTTGCGCTTTTTAGCGCAATTGAGAACGGAAGGAAAAAGTGCTTTTGATCAACTGATTGTGGAAAAATGGCAACAACTACAAACTGTTCCAGAAGGTTATTTCTACCATGATTTTTTGGAAGAAGATAATCATCCTGTTTATTTTTACCAATTTGTAGAGCGGCTTAAACAACAGGGTTTGCACTATGTTACAGACATTGAATTTCGTCATTATTGTCTACAACAATTTCCCACTTCAGTGCAAGAAGTTCTGGAAGAGCTGTTTCAGGGGGATTTTTTAAAACAAGAGCAATATTTGGACTTTTTCTACAATCGAACCCTGCGCAGAAGTTTATTGTCCAAGAGGGTCCCTGACTACACAGAAACAGTAAAAAAGCAAGTAATTCCCTTAGGGTATTTGGGAACTGATTGGCAACCGGCTGATAATTCAACTCAGGCACTGTGGACTAAGTTGGAAAATACTGTTGAAATCAAAGATGAATTGACTCAACAGATTTTAAAGCAGTTGGCGCCAATTTATCCCCAACGAATTGCCTTTGAACAGTTGCTCACCCAATTATCGATTTCTAAGGAAAAATTGGTGGAAAAATTGTTGGAGTTACATTATCAAGAAATGCTGGAATGGAATTTATATCCCAGTGCTTTAACTGTTAAAATCAACTCTTGTCCCCTGGCCAGTCCCTTGGCTCGTTGGCAGGTTTTAAATCAACAATACCCGCTGATCAATTTGCGTTGTGAATTCATTCAATTGGATCCGATATGTGTGGCTATGTTGCCTCATTTAAATGGAAAAAATGAGTTTAAACAATTGGTTAAATTACTAAAACAGGTATTAAAAAAAATGCAAGCCACTCCCAAAGACAAGGCATTCAATGATGAATTTTTGTTGGAACAAGTGTTGTTGGAGATGAGTCGACAAGGATTGTTGGTGAAGTAAAAGAGCATTGATGTATCGATACCCTTGCTGCCAGAATTCGTTCCCACAAAGAGCGTGGGAACGAGAAAGTTTAACGAAAAAATTGAGTGGGTCAAGTTCAGCATCGACAGAATTCAGCGTCAATAGTGAAAATATCAATAGACCTCAGTTATCACAAGGAGTTTTTGCCATGGATATTATTTACGTTAGGGATTTGAAAATAGAGACTGTCATCGGTATATTTCCTTGGGAACGCCAAGTTAAACAGATCGTCCTCTTGGATTTGGAAATGGGCACAGATATCAGGCGAGCGGCTAGAGAAGATAATATTGCACACACTTTGGATTATAAAGCGGTGACTAAGCGTTTAATCGAGTTTGTCAGTCACAGTGAATTTCAATTGGTTGAGACCTTGGCTGAGAGAATTGCCGAAATTATTTTGACCGAATTTACCGTACCTTGGGTGCGCTTAAGATTGAACAAAAAGGGTGCATTGCGCGGGGCTCAAGATGTGGGTGTGATCATTGAACGCGGAGTTAGGAGTTGATATGGAAGAAGTTGATATGGAACGAGTTTATGTCAGTCTCGGCAGCAATATTGAGCCAGTGGAAAATATTCTTGCAGCCTTGTGGGAACTGCAACGCATGGATGAGCATTTGCATATTTCTTCAGTTTATGAAAGTGCAGCGGTGGGTTTTGCAGGGGAGAATTTTTATAATCTGGTGGTGAGTTTTGTGACCACAGCCCCCCCGAAGCATTTGATCAGTCAGTTGCATGCTATAGAGGTGAGCAGAGGACGGAAAAGGCAGGGGAAGGGTTTTGATGCCCGCAGTTTGGATTTGGATTTGTTGTTGTATGGGACCATAGTCGATGAGTCTTTGAAATTGCCGCGGGAAGATATTGTTAAATATGCCTTTGTTTTATTACCTTTGGCAGAAATTGCCCCTTATTTAGTGCATCCGGTATTGGGAAAAACTTGTGCCCAATTGTGGGAAGAATTTGATCAATCTGCGCAATGGTTGCATAAAGTGGAGATTGCCACGATCGATGATCTGAGAATCAATAACGGTCAGGGGGAGGTTAATTCTTTGATCAGTTCCGGGCAGGAGTGAGTGTAATGTTTTTGCAGTTTCCGGAGTTGAATAGTGGAGAAAGGTTTATAACGTTGTTTCAAATGTTGGCAGCGTTTAAGGCGTTCCTGATCAACTTGAGCGACACAATGGCTGAGCAGAAATTGGGAGGCGTGGGTTTGAATATAGTTGGTTAAAGGGTCTATGTAAGGTTGGGCAAATAGGGTAGGCAGTTGAGGACAAGGATGGTCAGCAGGGGTGATGAATTTCCAAGTGTCTAGGGGGGGAGGAAGGGGGTCTGAGAGGGGAAAGTTGAGGGAATAAACGAGTCCACCCAGCAGGATCAAGCCACCGAGTCCCAAAAAAGGAGTTAGGTAGGTGAGGGGGAAAAAATCAGTCAGGTGTTTAGTTTGCGAGTCAATGGCAATTGTGGAATTGGGAATTTTGACAGAAGATCCAGAAGCAACACGGTATTCGATATATTCTTCTTGTTCAATGAAGTTGCGGGAATCTCCCTGATATTGTTTGCCCTCAAGCGTTTTGATGGTGCGAGTTGCCATAAAGAGAACATGGGACTGGAAATTGTGATTTCCAATGAACGGGATTTAAAATAAATGGGGTTTAAGGGGAATTTTTTTCGTCCAAAAGAGATTCATAATCTGGGTCATCTTCAAATTCCAATTCTTCTTCATCATTTTCTACTTCATATTCATCCGGCTCAAGTTCCCAACTTTCCAGGTCTTCTGCTTCTTCTTCCCATTCTTCGTCTAAAAATTCTTCTTCCCCATCATCATCATCATTTTCTTCTTCATATTCAAAGTCTTCCAGTAATTCTTGCGACAGTTCTAATTCTCCGATTTCTTCATATTCAAATTCATCTTTGCCGGTTTCTTGGATCATGGTGTCTGCTTCTTCATACTCATAAATGGAGATAATTTCTCCATATTCATTGATTTGGAATTCTTCCGTACATTGGGGACATTGTATATTACCAACATGGGTTGCATGAAACATGAAATTGCAATGTGGGCACACAACATAATTGGTTTGTCGTTCTTCTAACGAGGACACTTCTTCAAATTCTTCGGATGAAGTTGAGGTGGGAAGATCGTCATGATGATATTTTGGTCTGGCCATGTCAGAGGTCCTGAGGTATTTTAAGGTTGCCTGTATTTTAATCAGCAGGGGAGTTGGGGAGAATGAAATAGGAGGTACAAATTTCATTCTCAAGTTTGAGGAAATTAAGGGGTTTCTTTGTTCGTTGAGGGGGGAGATGTTTGTTCGAGAGCCAAACATTGTTTTCTGATCAGTTGCAGATCCTCCCCTGCCTTGATAATCAGTTGGGCCACTTGTTTGCGAAAGGCCGCGTCATTGTTGTCCATGGAGGTATTTAACACCCATTGTAGGTATTCGAGTTGCAAATTTTGCGTGTATTCTACTCCCCGCCAAGGATGGGTGGAGCAAATGGTCAGTCCTTGTTGGAACATTTTGGAGTTTAAGAGTTGAACTAGACCGGGGAGGCGGTCAGCTTGGTTTTGTAACTCCTGAGCTTGAGTGCTAGGGAGGAGTGCTAATACGATGATAAGGGATATTATTTTGGTCATAAGGTTATTTAAGGGGTGAGCCAAGGTCCAGGTTTTGATTTTATCTGATCTTTTCCACAAAAAACAGATCATAATTTCGGATTGAGAGAGGTGAATTTTTGAGAAAGGGGGTAGAAATTGCCTTTCTCAGGACTTAGGGGGTGAATTTGGGAGGGATATACTTTATAGAGATTGTACTTATCAGGATTTATACAAACAGAATAGCCAACTCATTTCAGTAAATACGTCAATTATTTTCTGAATCGTCATAGACAGTGTCGTCAAAAGATGATATAAATTGGCAGTTTAAAAGAATCGTAAATATCAGTTTGAATATGATAAGGAACTTTATAAGGTCAGAATATTTGGTTGAGGAGGGCGTTATCCATCCTACGCGGACTTAAAGGAGTGGCAGTCCTGAAAATGCCGTCATTTGATGACACACCTTAAATTCTATTGATAAGGATGATTGTTCCTAACCCTTTCTTGACAAGGAGGGGAATTGTCCGCTACACTTCAGGTTCAACCATAAACGAAAAAGAGATAATTCTATGTCCCCGCTATCAATTTCTACTGATGTACTTATTATTGGCAGTGGTGCTGCTGGTCTAAGTATAGCTTTGGAACTGGCAGAACATGCTTCGGTCACCTTATTGTCCAAAGCTGCTTTTGATTCCAGTAGCACTCAATATGCTCAAGGAGGTATTTCTGTTGTTTTGGATGATGAAGATTCCCTAGCCTCCCACATTGATGATACTCTAATTGCCGGAGCCGGTTTGGGAGATCCAGACACTGTGGAATTTGTAGTATCTGAAGGTCCCTCTCGGATTGCTTGGTTGATCGAGCAAGGAGTTCCCTTCACCCAACAAGTGGATAACAAAGGTCAATTACAGTACCATTTGACCCGAGAAGGAGGACATAGTCATCGACGTGTTATTCATGCAGAAGATGCCACAGGTCGAGCTATTGTAAGTACACTGGCCGCCAAGGTCAAGGCACATCCCCGTATTAAGTTATTAGAACGCCGTATTGCCGTTGATCTCATCACCGGAGCCAAACTAAATATACCCATAACCCGCTGTTTAGGCGCCTATATCCTCAATAAAGACACCGGGCAAGTAGAAACTTTTCGAGCCCGATTCACTCTTCTAGCCACTGGAGGAGCGGGCAAAGTTTATTTATACTCCAGTAATCCAGAAGTCGCCACTGGTGACGGCATTGCCATGGCGTGGCGAGCGGGTTGTCGAGTGGCCAACTTGGAATTCATCCAATTTCATCCCACCTGTCTCTACTACCCCGATCGCCAACATCAATCTTTTCTCATCAGCGAAGCCGTACGAGGAGAAGGTGGAAAATTACGACTGCCGGACGGTAGCCCGTTCATGCACCGCTTTGATCCCAGAGAAGAGTTGGCTCCCCGAGACATCGTAGCCCGCGCCATAGACCACGAAATGAAAAGATTGGGTTGTGATTGCGTATTTTTGGACATCAGTCACCAATCCAGCAGTTTTATCACCTCTCATTTCCCGACCATCTACCAGCGTTGCCTCCAATTGGGTTACGATATGGTTTCTCAACCTATACCGGTCGTACCTTCTGCCCATTATACCTGTGGCGGAGTTATGACCAACCAACAGGGAGCTACGGATATAGACGGACTCTATGCGGTTGGAGAAGTGGCTCATACGGGGTTACACGGGGCAAATCGCATGGCCAGCAATTCTTTATTGGAATGTTTAGTTTATGCTCACAGCGCGGCTTTAGATATCCTTCCCCAATTAAATGAAGTGCCGCTTCCTCCGGAACTGCCCCCCTGGGATGAAAGTCGCGTCACTGACTCAGATGAGGAAGTTGTGGTTGCCCACAATTGGGATGAATTGCGCCGATTTATGTGGGATTATGTGGGAATTGTACGCACCACCAAACGTTTACAACGGGCTAAAAGGCGGATTGTTCTCTTGCAAGGTGAGATAGAAGAATACTACGGACACTTTCGTGTCACTTCGGATCTCATCGAATTACGCAATCTTGCTATGGTCGCGGAGTTGATCATCGATTCTGCGTTGTCTCGTAAGGAAAGCCGTGGACTTCATTATATTCTCGACTACCCTCATCAATTGGACAAAGCTGAAAATACCATCTTGACTCCCAATGATAACTCATTTTTCACAACTTTGAGAACAACGAATTCAGGATAAACTCAACTAAGCCCGTACCAGATCATCGGTAAAAAGATAACGGATCTGACTGGGCTGAGTATAACTTCCCACCTGGCCTGGCAACACATAGGCAAGTTGGTCACCAAAATAAGATCGCACTTTAAGAATGGTTCGAGCGGGAGTTCGTCCACTGGGGTTGGCACTGGTAGACACCACAGGCATGCCCCAGCAACGACATAGTTCTGCAGCTAACGCATGCTGAGTAATTCGCACTGCTAAAAAAGTGGAATTCCCACGCAACCAATAGGGAACGCTGGGACGAGCCGGAACTAACCAGGTGGTAGGATGAGGTTGAGGAGCTTGTATTTTTGCCGACCATTCATCGGACAAAGGTTGTAAGTAATCTGTCATCTGCCTCAAGTCGGCTGCAATCAATATGACTCCTTTCTGCCAAGGCCGATCCTTCAACACCAACAATTGCCGCACTGCCAATTCATCGAGAGGATTGCAACCCAAACCATAAACCGCTTCAGTGGGATAAGCAATGATCTGACCTTGCTTCAAATATTTAACCGCCTGCCTAACCGACCACCGACAACTCATTACAGATTTCATGACTGCCTCTTAACCTTCACCCGTATTCATGAAATAGTTCTTTTTAATACCTGAAAATCTGCAAGCAGACCTGCCAGGTCTTTTACGTGACTAGATTACCCAAAGCCTCAGCAAGAAAGGTTTCTAACTGCTGTCGATGTAAAGAATAGGAGCCGGCCGCTGGAGAGGCAGAAGAGGGACGGCCCGCATATTCCAAACGTCCTCCTTCCTGGTGACTCAAATTGATATCCATGTGGGCCCGCATGTACCACCAAGCCCCCTGATTACGCGGCTCTTCCTGAACCCAGAGTCTCTGTTGCACATGAGGATAACTTTCTAAAATTTCCGCCACTTTAACTTTAGGATAAGGATACAATTGTTCAAGACGAATAATGGCCACATCTTCTCTTCCCTGTTTCTCACGAGCCTCAACCAAATCAAAATACACTTTTCCGCTGCAAAATAGCAAACGTTTGACCCGTTCTCGAGGAATATCTGCAACCTCATCAATCACCGTTTGAAACCCACTTTGTGTAAATTCCCGAATTTCAGAGACAGCTCGTTTATGACGCAATAAACTCTTAGGCGTCATCACAATCAACGGTTTACGATAAGGTCGTCGCATTTGGCGTCGCAAGAGATGAAAAAATTGAGCCGGGGTGCTGGGCACACACACCTGAATATTGTCTTCTGCACACAATTGTAAATAACGTTCCAAACGGGCTGAAGAATGTTCCGGTCCCTGACCATCATAACCATGGGGTAACAACATGACCAACCCACAATAACGTTGCCATTTGGCTTCAGAAGAACTGATGAATTGATCGATGACCACTTGCGCCCCATTTGCAAAGTCTCCAAATTGAGCTTCCCATAGGACCAGAGTATCGGGATCAGAAGCACTGTAACCATATTCAAAAGCCAATACCGCTTCTTCTGAAAGAGTGGAATTAATCACCAAAAAAGGCGCTTGTTTATCTGAGAGATGTTGCAAAGGTAAATAAACTTTCCCAGTCGATTGATCATGGAGAATCGCATGTCGATGCGCAAAAGTACCCCGCCCACTGTCTTGACCGGAAAGGCGCACTGGATAACCTTCCTCTAATAAACTGGCATAAGCTAAAATTTCAGCACCTCCCCAATCAAATGGCAATTCCCCGGTGATCATTTTTTGCCGACTTTCAATCACTTTTTCAACACTGCGAGCCAAAGTAAAATCGGGTGGAAAAGTCACCAATTTTTGCATAAGCCTATGCAAAGTTCCTGATTCAATTTGGGTATCAGTGGCCACAGTCCAATGCGTGCCAATATAAGGTTTCCAATTGATCCCATGCTTAAACAGACCTTCCTTAGAAGCATAGGGCGCCACTCGATCCTTAGTTTTTAAAGCCGCCTTGTATTGCTGCAACAACAGTTCACTTTCCTCCGGTTCAATCACTTCCTCTTCCACCAAACGTTGAGAATAGATCGTTTGCACCTTAGGATGTTGAGCAATTTTGCGATACATCAGAGGTTGCGTAGGCACGGGATCATCCGATTCATTGTGACCATGGCGACGATAACACACCATATCAATCACAACATCTTTATGAAATTCCATGCGAAATTTAAGAGCCAATTTAGCAACATACAACACAGCTTCAGGATCATCGCCATTGACATGAAAAATGGGGGCCTGAACCATTTTTGCCACATCTGTACAATACAAGGCAGAGCGAGAATCCAAAGGATCACTGGTGGTAAATCCAATCTGATTGTTGATCACAATGTGCAATGTGCCCCCAGTCGTATAACCTCGGGTTTGAGAAAAGTTAAAAGTCTCCATCACTACCCCTTGACCGGCAAAAGCAGCATCTCCATGGATCAATACGGGCAAAACCTGTTCTTGTTGTTTGTCACCAATACGTTCTTGACGAGCTCGAACGGCCCCTTCCACCACCGGGCAAATAATTTCTAGATGAGAAGGATTGAAAGCCAAAGCCAAGTGCATGGGCCCTTTTTTACTGATGACATCACAGGAAAACCCCTGATGATATTTGACATCTCCAGAACCTTGATATTGGTGAGTACCTTCAAACTCAGAAAACAAATCCTTAGGACGTTTGCCCAAAATATTGATCAGCACATTCAAACGACCCCGATGAGCCATGCCCAATACAATCTCCTGAATGCCTTGACCCCCAGAATGGCGAACCAATTCATCCAACAAAGGAATTAAACTTTCCGCCCCTTCCAAAGAAAAGCGTTTTTGTCCCACATATTGAGAATGTAACAATTCCTCAATCCCTTGAGCTGCAGTCAATCGCTCCAAAATATTAAGTTTAGTGCTGATCAAAAAATTGGGCGCGGACAACGTACCTTCTAAACGCTGCTGAATCCAACGTTTCTGTTTCGTCTCCGTAATATGCATATATTCAGCACCGATAGTCCCACAATAAATCTTCTCCAATCGCTTGAGAATATCAGCCAACGAAAGAGACTCCACCCCATACAGAGAACCTGTATTAAACACCGTACGCATATCCGCCTGGGTAAGACCATAAAACTCTGGATGCAACTCTGGTACCTCTGGTCGAGGATATAACTCCAACGGATCTAAGTGCGCTTTCTGGTGACCTCGAAACCGATACGCATTGATCAATTGCAGTACTTTAACCTGTTTATCTGCAAATAGGGTAATAGAGTGCAAATCCGCCCCATTGCTCTTAACTGGAGACCGGGCAAATGCAAATCGCTCTCTAATAGGAGTATGTGGAATCTCCGGTTGAATACTCGGCATTTCTTGTTGCAACTGCACAAAATAATCCCGCCATTCCTCACTCAATTGCGTGGGATTGAGCAAATAAGTCTCATAAAGCTGATCGATAAATGCCGTATTGTACAAATAAGAATGGTCTGTCATGCGAATTCTCTTTTTCCAATGTTCATGTTTATGGCCCAAATTATACTCAATCCTATCGGCAAAAGATAACTGTTTTTTCAAATTTCCCCCACTCTACCCTTTTGGATTTAACTGATTTAAAGTTAGCACTGCAAAGAGTTAAGAGAAAAATGACTGGCCCCTGCTGCTAGAATTGGTGCACTGTGTCATAATAAGCAACTCAATTCACCCCATCTTAAGGAGTTCATCTCATGAAAAAACCTGTCAGAGTGGCCATAACCGGAGCAGCCGGACAAATTGCGTACTCTCTTGCCTTTAGAATTGCCTCGGGCGAAATGTTAGGCACCGATCAACCCGTGATCCTACACTTACTGGAAATCCCAGCAGCCCTTCCTGCATTATCGGGAGTGGCCATGGAATTAGAGGACTGTGCGTATCCACTCCTTCAAGACATAGTTATAACCGACAACATAGCAGTGGGCTTCAACCAAGTGAATTACGCTTTACTGGTGGGTGCTACCCCTCGTGGACCGGGCATGGAAAGAAACGACCTGCTCAAAATCAACGCTGATATTTTTCGTATCCAAGGCCGAGCCTTAAATGAACATGCGCAACGTGGAGTCAAAGTCCTGGTCGTCGGCAACCCTGCCAACACCAATGCCTACATTGCCATGCGCTCTGCTCCAGATTTGCCCCCCACCCAATTCACCTCCATGATGCGCCTGGACCACAATCGTGCCTTAAGTCAACTTGCCCAAAAACTAAAAGTTCCCATAACCGCCATTCAAAACATGGTAGTCTGGGGCAACCATTCCTCCACCCAATATCCTGACCTCAGCTATGCCACAGTCAACGGCCAACCGGCCAAATCTCTTGTAACTCAAGAGTGGATAGAAAAAGAATTCATGCCCACCGTTCAACAACGAGGAGCTGCCATCATCAAAGCGCGCGGCAAATCCAGCGCAGCCTCTGCAGCCTTTGCCGCCCTCGCCCACATGCGAGACTGGGTACAAGGCAACCCCGCCTGGATCAGCATGGGCATTCCCAGTGACGGCAGCTATGGAATTCCAGAAGGTCTGATCTATTCCTTCCCGATAACCATCAATTCTCAAGGAGAATATAGCATCGTACAAAACCTAACCATCGACGAAACCAGTCGTCGCTACCTGACTCTAACCCAACAAGAATTGGAACAGGAACGCGCAGCAGTCATTTAGACCTAATTTAACTCCCATTTTTCCCTGGAAATGCTAATTCGCATCTCTAGGGAACCTGTAACCCAACCGTGACTGCCAACAACAACTATTTATTATTCCTCAATCACTACTTTTCAAATAATCTTCCAACAACAATCGAATCTTCTCATCCTCAATTTCTTCTGCCAACTGGCGAACTTCTTGAATAAATTCAATCAGTTCTGGATTTGAATCCTCCAAACTATTCAAATAATCCATAATACCTTGAATATCGCCAACTAAGGAAAGCAAATAAATATCCCGGGCATATTCAGCAGAAGGCAATACCGGCCAAAAAGGCATTTTCCGATTCCGACTCATTTTATTCCTAGGAAGATTTTCGGGAGGCAACTGTTCAAAATTCACTGATTTTAAAGGCATTTTTTCCCCATAAATCCATGTCAACTCCAAATGCTTCTGTAAAACCTCCAACAATATCTCCATACAAAAAGGTTTTGCAATAAAATCATTACATCCCACCTCTGTACTTTGCTGCTGATGATAATCAAATACACTGGCTGAAGTGGCCACAATAGGCAACTGCAAAAATGTAAATTCCTTTCTAATTTGTCGAGTGGATTCAAAACCATCCAATACTGACATCACCAAATCCATCAACACCAAATTCGGTAAAAACTCCCGCACTTTTCGCAAAGCTTCTAAACCATTCTCAGCTTCCTCCATTACAAATCCCAAAGGTTCTAACAAATGCTTGAGTATAATCCTATTTTCCCGGGAATCGTCTACAATCAAAATCTTACGTTGTGGACCCTCAAACCCCACCACACTGGCCACTGACTTCTGTAATGGTTTCCCCACCACTTCTGGCAGCAATAAAGCAAACCAAAATAAACTGCCCTGCCCTAACCGACTTTCCACATGCAATTTTCCTCCCATAATTTCAAGTAGACGCTTGGTAATCGACAAACCAATCCTTGATCCTTGGGACTGATAATTTTCCCCAACAGTTTCAAAAGGCAAAAATAAGCGCTCCATTTCTTCCGGAGTAAGCCCAGTCCCTGTATCTTCTATTTGGAAACGAATTTTACTGTGATGCAGTCCCACTTTAAAAAGAACTCCGCCTCGTTCCGTCAATTTAATAGCATTCCCCAACAAACTCAACAAAATTTGTCGCAATCTTCGCTGATCAGTACATACCCATTCTGGCAAATGGGAAAGAGGCTCATAACAGAAACTGATCCCTTTTTGTTCCGCGCGGGTTTGCACCGTCCTTGCCAATTCATTTAGAAAATAATTTAAATTAAAATCAATTGGTTGTAATTCATCAAGATGAATTTCTACATTGGACAACTCCAAAATATCATTCACCAAGTTTAACAAACATTCTCCATTGCGATGAATAACGGCCACGCCTTTTTGCTGCTCTCGGGTCAAACTTTTGTCCCGTTTCAAAATTTGCGTATATCCCAAAATGCCATTTAAAGGAGTTCTCAATTCATGACTCATGTTGGCCAAAAATAAAGTCTTGGCATGATTAGCCGCCTCTGCCAATTCCTTAGCTTGCTGCAAAGCTTGTTCCGTTTGTTTTTGGAAACTGATATTTTCAACATTCACCCATATAAAATGGGAACGATTGTATTCTATTTTAACTCCAGAAAGTCGCACCGGAGTTAAATAACCTGATTTGTGAATTAATTCTTTTTCATAAGGTCCAAATCGACCATTGCGTTTCAATAAGTTAAGTTGTTCCCGGTCAAATCGCAAATAGGCTTTGGGCGTCAAATCTCGATAATTCAAATGATAAATCATTTCTTCCACAGAATAACCAATTAATTTGGCAAATGCTGAGTTGGCTTCCACAATTGTGCCTCGCAGGTTAAAAAGACCTAACCCAATCTGGGCTTCTTCGATCAAAATGCGTCGATAATGTTCACTTGCTCGCAAAGCTCGGTCAGCCAAAATTTGTTCGGTCACATCCAAAGCAATACCCAAAATTTCTTCGTTTTTTATATCTTTAATAATTAAATTATCCAGTCCTATCAACCGGTTATTACAACTTTGAACAATGGTAAATCGACCCGGTTGGCCAGTGGCTAAAGTTTTCATAAAGTAACAACTGTGATCAGGAAATAACTCAAATATATTGATCTTCTCAAAAGGTTGTTGGTCACAAATTCCAATGACTTGAAGGCCTGCCCCTTTGGCTTCTATGATGCCACCTTTCACGTTCACTCGATATAAAATGAGAGGCATTTTTAGCAGTTGTTCAGTGACTTGACCCAGCTTAGCCAATTCATTCTCGATCCATTTTTTGCGAGTGACATCCATGATTATCCAAATCACTCCTTTTTTGATGTTTGATTTGTCCAAACAGCTGCCATTGATGTGACACCACAAAGTTTCCCCATTTTGATGTTTTAATGGAAATTCAAAGTCATAAACTGTTTGTTCAATGGTTTTGTTGTAAATTTCCCGACCAAATTTTAAAAAACTTTCTTGAGAAATATGCAAGATTTTAGCTGACTGACCTATCAAATCGGCGCGCTTATAGCCAAACATATCTAGAAATTGGTCATTGACTTCGGTAATAATTCGATCACCAGTGACCACCAAAATACCTACCGTGCTGTTGTTAAAAATAGCCAATTGCCACTCCAAATTTCTTTTCAATACCAATTCTTCAGAATGGTGTTGCCTTCTAATGGTTCGAATTTGCATGCCAATGAGAAGCAAAATTAAACAGGTGATTGTACCCGTCAACAGTCTAAATTTGAAGACAAGATGTTCTACAGTAGAATGAGTTACCGCCACAGTTTCCAACATGTCATATTGCAATAGTTGTAGCCAATAATCCATAGCAATTAATGTGCAGATGACCAATCCGATCAACAAATAAATGACGATCTGTTTAAAGGATGAGTGGGTAATCAACAATTTCACGATATCATTCTCCACAGACAGATAAACATCAGGGTATAAAATAAGGTAGGGGCCCGGCAGGATTGGTTTCTGAAAGTCCCGGGGATTCTGAAATTAATTTGTGAATATGTAAGATCAGGGCTGCCTGATTAAAAGATTCTTTTTTGAAAATGGTTTCTACATATTGGTTTAAGTAGGCATAGTCATCTGCTGTCAAATTTTCCGCAGTTAAAACAACGACCGGAAGAGCCCGCCAACTTTGGTTGCCTTGTAAACTGGCAATAAATTCAAATCCATTCATGACTGGCATATTCAAGTCCAATAGAATCAAATCGGGAGTGTGCTGACTTAACTTTTCCAGGGCTATCAAACCATTTTCTGCCTCTATCACTTCCCAACCTTCCAATTCCAGAATAGCTCTCATACTTAATCGAATGCCAAGATCGTCATCGACCAACATGACCAATTTGTTTTGGTTTTCTTGAGTTTGATATTTGTCCAATAAGGAGACCAATTGTTCCCGCGCAATAGGTTTGATCAAATAGTCATTGGCATTCATGGCATATCCCTTTTTATCTTCTTCTTCCATGGAAAACATGATCACAGGAATATCAGCCAATAACCAGTCTCCTTTTAAAGCAGATATGAGACGCCACCCTTCCATTTGGGGCATATTGACGTCAATGAGAATAGCATCCGGTCTCAATTTTTTCGCCAAGTTGCCTCCACTTTTACCTGAAATCGCCACTGCCACAGCATAGCCAAGTTGACTCAGTTCGGATTTTAACAGTTTGCGCGCTTCCCCCTTGTCAGTCACAACCAGAATAATACCATCGCCTCTTAAATAAGTTTGTGCTTTTTGGAGGGCTTCAGCATTGGTGTAAATTTGTTTGGTTTTAATATGAGTGGGAAGCAATAGGGAAAAATGACTGCCTTGCCCAAATTCACTTTTTACCTGCAGTTGACCCCCCATCATTTTGGCAAATCGTTGAGTAATGGTCAGTCCCAATCCAGTTCCTCCATAACGACGAGTAGTTGACGAATCGGCTTGTACAAAGGGTTTAAATAAATTGTCTTGTTGTTCCTCAGTCATGCCAATGCCATTGTCAATCACACAAAATTTCATCCAAGTTTCGGTTTGACGTGTAAAACAATCAATTTCAAAACAAATGTGGCCTCTTTCTGTGAATTTTGCGGCATTGCTGAGTAAATTCAGTAATATTTGTTGTAATTTCTTCTTATCAGTGTGCAATTTAACCGCTTGAGAACAAGCGGCATTGATGTCCAAAAAAGTAGGTCTATCCTCATCGCCAAGACCGGTTGCTTGAGTTTTTGGGGCGCTCAAAGTGTCTGAAAAAATAATTTCTAAACTGTTTTCTTTCTTCGTCATTAGAGGACGAACGATATCTATAATTTCAGAGAGCAAGTCAGATAAGGACAGGGTTTCTAGGAACAAATCGACTTTGCCGCCTTCTATTTTAGCCAATTCCAATATATCATTGATAATATTCAATAAATGTTTACCCGCCAGGCTGATTTTTTGTAAATCACTGACATAATCCTGATTTCCAGTGTCTTCAGCCTCTTCTTTTAACATATCGCTGTATCCAATGATAGCATTTAAAGGGGTGCGCAGTTCATGACTCATATTGGCTAAAAATTGACTTTTAGAGAGGTTGCTATTCTCTAAGGTCTGTTGTAAAACTTGTTGGGCATGCTGTTTGTGCTCCAAGATAGGCAGACATAATTTAAGTAGTTTTTCCAATGCCGGCAATTCAAAAGATTGAATACCTGCATCTTGGTAGAATAAATCAGTACCAGTACCGGTCACTTTTAGAGCCAAGATGGGAATTGGAGTGGTTGTTTGACGAATTTCGTCATGGACACTTATACTTGGAAAGGAGAGATTAGGTGTGGCCAGTAGGGTTTGAAGAAAGTGAAGATTGTGGGTATTTAAAATGATTAACTCAATGGGTTGGTGGGCTAAGTGATTGAAAAATTCTTCTTCCAAATGAGTTTCCAAAAACTCTATAATTGGTAAGGATATCTTCAATTGTACTTCAAGACTGAAATTGGGGTCATCCTTGAAAAGCAGTACCTTAACGTTGTTTTTCATAACGGCCTCTGAGTTTAGACAATGAGTTATCATAAGATAAAATTGTCTGTTAATAAATAGATCTCTTGCAAAAGTATGCGATCATGAAAAAATGAGAGTTGTCGCTCAGTTAAGAAACGTTGGAGTGGAGGCTTTAGCCGGCCAGCGATAGGTCCTTGGAGTAGAGGCTTTAGCCGGTCAGCGATAGGTCCTTGGAGTAGAGGCTTTAGCCGTCCAGTGGTAGGTTCTTGGAGTAGAGGCTTTAGCCGGCCAGTGGTAGGTCCTTGGAGTGGAGGCTTTAGCCGGCCAGCGATAGGTCCTTGGAGTGGAGGCTTTAGCCGGCCAGTGGTAGGATCTTGCAATTTGCGTACGTGGGGTGATGCCTACGGCTGACCGGCTAAAGCCTCTATTCCAACGTACTTTCTAGAGCCTCCACTCCGGTTAAAGCCTCTATTCCAACGTACTTTCTAGAGCCTCCACTCCGGTTAAAGCCTCTATTCCAACTCCACTCCAACGGGGATTTCCCTTTTATTTTTTCGTATCTTATCCTTATCGCATCATGTACTTTTGCAAGAGGTCTAATGCATGTTTGAATATATTTGTTTGATGACTGAAATAAGAAGAAATAGCGGAAAATGGCACTCTGTTCCTCCTTGAAAAGGAAAAATAGGCGAAGAAGTATTGATTTTCAGCGTAGAAAAAGAGGAAAATTGTTCTCCGGAAAGAGAGGAGGTGCCCCAATTTCCGCTTTTTAAGGGGAATGAGAAGATCATAAGGTATCTGGACAAATTTTGTCAGGTTGTTTATGATGGGGATGAATGGTTAAAAGCGAATAGGGTATTGAAATGAAATTTTTAGTAAATGTTGTTATTTTAGGTAGTTGGTTAATCACCGTTTGGCCTTTACAAAGTTTGGGCTTTATCCGAAATATCAGTGTAAATGCTCAAGGATTGGCGGGCAATGCAGACAGTTTTGTCGGTGGGATTTCTGCCAATGGTCGTTATATTAGTTTTTACAGTTTTGCCAGTAATTTAATGGCCGGAGATAATCCGATGTCATTGGATGTTTATGTCTATGACAACTGGTTGAAAAATCTTATTTATTTGCCAATTATTGGCAATGGAGACAGTGACAGTCCCACATTATCAGCTGAAGGTCGTTATTTGGTATTTAGCTCATCTGCGAGTAATTTGGTGGCTGGGGATAACAATCAGGTTGCTGACATTTTCCGTTATGAATGGTCAACGGAAACTTTATCTAGAATCAGTCTCAGTTCCCAAGGAGAAGAAGGTAATGGAAATTCCAGTGCCCCAAGCATTTCTGGAGATGGACGTTATATCGTCTTTGAATCCACGGCTACAAACTTAGTCGCTGGTTTAAAACAAGCAGTCCCTAGGATTTTTGTACACGACAATTTCACTGGCACAATCCAATTAATCAGTCTCTCTGTTCAAGGTAAGCCCAACGATTTGGAAGCCCGACGACCCATGATGTCGGCTGATGGACAGTTTGCGGTTTTCGAATCCTTGGCTCAATTGACTGCCGAAGATACCTTCGGTTATTCAAACATTTATCGATATAATTTGTCAACTGGAGAAACGCAATTAGTCAGTGTAGATTCTACCGGCCAAGTGGCCAAGCGATCGGCCTTTGCGCCACGAATTTCTGGAGATGGACGTTATGTGGTATTTGAATCGCTGTGGAATGATTCTTTGGATGAAAAATCTCCTCCAAGTTCGGGGGTTATCATGCGAGACATGCAAGTGGTTCAAAGTACTGAGATAATTCCGCCTGATTCAGGGATAGAAACCGGTCAAACCACTTCCCAAGTTACCATTTCCCAAAATGGTCGTTATCTCAATTTTGAATCTGCCCAGCCTTGGCTAAGTGAAGATGGGAATGGACTGGTGGATGTGTTTCGTTATGATCAACAAACTCAGGAAGTAAGACGGGTTAATTTGGATTGGCAAGGTTTGGAAACGACTTGGGGACCATTTGCAACTGGGTCGGCGATTGCAGAGCAAGGATGTGCCATTGCCTTCAGTTCCCTTGATCCCAAATTGGTAAAAGGGGAAGATAATCAGGCGTTTGATGTATTTGTGAGCCAAATTGTTGAACAGGAAGTGCAATTTGAAATGGCTACGGGAAGTTTGTATCTACCAACGGTGCAAGTACCGGGGTTGGGACTGTTTGAAGCCCGCTTAAGTTTATCCTCAGCTGAGGAGATGATTTTTAGTTTGGAACAGGCAATTTTGTTAGATGAGGGAACTGTCAATGGCAGTTGTGCTCATTTTGCTTTGGAAAATGGCTTATTGTATTTGCCAAGCGTTGAGGTATTAGTGGAAGGCGGTCCCTTGTTATATGAAGTACTTCTGAATTTGATACCTGATCGAGAACCTTTGAGTTTTCAGTTAGTTAAAGTCATACCTCATTAAAAATTGGGGGGAGAAACCGCCTTAATTTTCCTTGCTTTTCTTCATTGGGGGCAGGGTTCTTTTTTGTCTGAGTCAGAATTCTCAGAATGGTGGGGAGCCCCCCTGTTTGCATTGTTGTTTTCAGTAATCAGATGGTGGGCGACGAAAAAAAGTTGTCCACTCCACTTTGGCTTTTCTTTATGAGGGGGTTTAGGGGGTGAATTAAAGTGTGCTCCCATATTCCCTGGCCAATTCGTAAATTTTCCCCAGTTCAAATGCATTGGCTAACAGGCTCAATTTCTTGGAAAAGTAGGGGTGACTGATCCTGAGTTGTTGAGCAAAGATTTCTAAGCCATCCATATCTCCTATCTCGGTGAGATATAAAAATTGTGTGAGTTGTTCTGGGTTTAACACTTCTGGGGTGGAGGCGTCTGTTTGGGGCAAGGGGGAAGAATATTCCCATTCTAGGGGCAACAGTTGTTGTAAGGTGTTGAGCAGTTCCGGTAGATGAACAGGTTTGGCAAGGTGAGCATTGCTGCCTGCCGCGGAACTGGCTGCTCGATCTTCCGCAAAGTTAGCCGCGCTGAGCACTATGATGGGAAGATTAAATCCTCGGGACCGTAAGATTCGAGTGGTTTGTAGACCGTCTAATTTGGGCATGCGCAGATCCATGAGAATGATATCCGGTTGGCAGTTTTCTTCTTGTAGGAGTTCTAAACAACGTTGTCCATTTTCGGCATCAATAAGGGTGAAACCCAGGGGTTCCAATAGGTAACGCAGGACCAGTCGGTTGTCGGTTTCATCATCAACTTCTAAAATGCAGAGGGGAATGTTTCGAGTTGGGCACTGATAGCCTATAATGTTGAGTTGGGTGGGCGAAGGAAGGGACTGAGGATCAGTGATGACTTCAGATACGGGAATTTCCACACGAAAAGTACTTCCCTTACCAAGAGTGCTGTTGACTTGCAATTTTCCTCCCATGGCTTCTACCAAGCGGTAGGTGATGGAAAGTCCCAATCCGGTGCCTTGGGCTCGATAACGAGTGCTGCCAGTTTGTTGAAAAGGTTGAAAAATTTTGTCAATGTCTTCGGGAGCGATGCCAATGCCGCTGTCTGTTACTTCTATCCACAGTTGGTCAGTGGGGAGGTTTATTTCCGTTTCTGTGCTCTGATTGGAAAGAATTGGGTGTTTGGAATAGCCTGTACGTAGGGTAACGGTGCCACATTCGGTAAATTTTATGGCGTTGCTTAATAGGTTGAGGAGAATTTGGCGCAGTCTCTTGTTGTCACAGCATATGGCATAGGGTAATGGGGTGGCAGTTTCATATTGAAAATAGAGGCTTTTTTGGGTGGCTCGAATTTCAAACATGTAATTGAGTTCATGGAATAGGCTGTGGGTGTCACAAGTCTCTGGGAATAGGTCAAAATAGCCCGCTTCGATTTTAGCAAGGTCCAGAATGTCGCTGATCAGGGTTAAGAGATATTCCCCTCCTCGTTGAATGCTGTGCACTTGGTTGCGTTGAATTTCGTTTAAATTGCTGTCTTGCATGAGAATTTGGGCAAAACCCAATATTGCATTCAGTGGAGTGCGCAATTCATGACTCATGTTGGCAATGAAGGCACTTTTAGCCCGATTGGCTGTTTCAGCAGATTCGCGAGCTTGGATCAGTTCTCGTTCAATTTGTTTTTGGCGGGTAATGTCCATGGCAAAGCCATCCCACCAGGTGCTTCCATCTTCTTTTCGGTAGGGAGTGGAACGGATATATAGCCAACGCAATTCTCCATTTATGGTGTAATGACGAACTACTTGATCAAATGGGGTCAGTTGGCGTTTGGATTCCAATTCTGCAGCCAATACTTGGTTTAAATCTTCAGGATGAATGAGTTTGTACAGGTGCATGGGATCAGTAAGTACCCGTTCCGGGGTAATACCCAATATACGTTCGATACCGGCACTTATGTAGGTGAAAGAGGCTTTGCCTTCGGCAGAATGCACAAGTTGGTGAATTGCACCTTCTGGTAGGTTATCTCCCAGGCGTTTTAAACGTTGTTCACTGGCTTTAAGGTGTAATTCTGCTACTTTTCGTTGTGTAATGTCATTGGCAATTCCTGTAAAGCGAAGTTCGGGACCAGGAACTGGGTAGCCGCGAGCATGGATCCAGCGAATGTCTCCATTGGGACGCACGATGCGATAAACTTCATCAAATGAGGAGGAATATTCGGCTTGGATTTGGCTGGCTTGTATGATCCGAAGACGATCATCAGGGTGTATAGTTTCGATAAATGAGTTTGGAGAGAGGTATAAGCTTTCTCTGCTGCGTCCCCAAAGTTTTTCATAGGCTTGATTGATATAGAGAATTTTGTCCGGGGTACGA
The DNA here is from genome assembly GCA_020721005.1 of Thiomargarita sp. Classification (GTDB taxonomy): domain Bacteria; phylum Pseudomonadota; class Gammaproteobacteria; order Beggiatoales; family Beggiatoaceae; genus DYNP01. The sequence goes on along the minus strand of DYNP01000012.1, from coordinate 43,245 downwards.
ATCCAGAATACAGCGTCAGTATTATCCGCAAATTGGCGAAAGCGTAACTCACTTTCTTGTAAAGCAGATTCTACTTGTTTACGATGGGAGATATCGATGGCTAATAAGACGATTTCAGTGCTAAGGGTGTCTTTTCCCGAAGGGAGCAGGCTGACGCTGAGATAGGTCCATATTTCTTTACCCGATTTATGTCGAAAGGGATATTCAGTGGTAAAATTGCCATGAGAAGCCAAGTGTTGATACACTTGTTGCCCAAATCGTTCGTAGTCTTGATCGGAATGATAGAGTAAACGAGTGGGTTGGTTAATTAATTCTTCTTTAGAATATCCCAATAAACTGGCAAGGTAAGTATTGATTTCTACAAATCGGCGAGCTTTGATGATGGCAATGGCCGCGTTGCTGCTGGAGAAAATGGCTTGTTGTCGGGACAGGGCAAAATGTAAGGATTCGGATTGTAGTTGGGTATGTTCTAAGTTGGATCGTAAATTGTTGACCATTTGCCAAATGATGTAGGCAGAAATGGCAGATAAGGCAATGTAATGATAGGCACCCAGTAACCAGGTGATGGGATGTTGGAAAAAAGTTAGAGGTTCTAAAAAGTGCCAGTCATACCAAAATACTAGGATGCCAACGGTGATAACGAGCAAGGACCCCAATCCGACCATGAGCCAAGCTAAAACTGTGGGTAAAAATAGCATGGAAAATAAAGTGAGCACAAAGAGTAAACTTTTATTTTCCAGCAAAGGTCCCACTAAGAATAGACTTAAGGTTCCAGAAAGCCAAAGTAGGGTAAGCAATAGATAGGTTCGACCCAAATAACTGAATTTTCTGCGTTTTAAGAGTAGAATCAAGTAGGTAATGTATAGGGTAAGTTGTAAAGTGCTGTTTAGAGACCAGCCTATCATTGAGCTGCGTGTTATCAACAAGAGGCTACTCGGAGTTAAGACCAGAGCCACCAATAGCAGCACTTGATCCAGCAGGCGCTCTTGTAAAGCGGAAAACGTATTTTGCGGGTTGTGGGAAGACATTATTGATCCCAAAACAGATTCATCAGTTGAATAGGGGAATAGATTGAAAGATTTACCGCGATAGTGGTAGGATGGACTGACCTATGGAAGCCGATTTAATGGTAGAACTCTTGCAAAAGTATGGGGTAATGAAAAGAGGGGGATTGCCCACCCTGTTATTATCTGCCATCCAGTTAAGGTATGCTGGAGTGGAGGCTTTAGCCGGCCGGCGGTAGGCATCACCCCACACACCCAATTGGAGTGGATGCTCTAGAAAGTACCTTGGAGTAGAGGCTTTAGCCGGCCAGCGGTAGGCATCACTCCACACACCCAATTGGAGTGGAGGCTTTAGCCGGCCAGCGGTAGGCATCACCCCACGCACCCAATTGGAGTGGAGGCTTTAGCCGGCCGGCGGTAGGCATCACTCCACACACCCAATTGGAGTGGAGGCTTTAGCCGGTCAGCCGTAGGCATCACCCCACATACCCAATTGGAGTGGAGGCTTTAGCCGGCCAGCGGTAGGCATCACTCCACATACTCAATTGGAGTGGAGGCTTTAGCCGGCCGGCGGTAGGCATCACTCCACATACACAAATTGCAAGGGCCTACCGCTGGCCGGCTAAAGCCTCCATTCCAATCTACCGGCTAAAGCCTCTATTCCAATCTACCGGCTAAAGCCTCCACTCCAAAAAACCTCCACTCCAATGGGAATTCTTCCTCACTGAAGAATAAGGAAGGATTAGGGGGTATTCAGCAGGCATGACGTTGAATTCAAGATTCCAAATAGGTATAACCGACTAACCCGGCTTCTAATTCTCGGAGATAGCTTTGACGTTGGTCTGAGGTTAAAGGAGCGGCCTGGAGTCGTTTACGATAAGCATTGCGCAAAAAACGAGTGTCAATATTCACGTAATGCAGCATAGTTTGTACTGTATCACCTTCCAAGGGTTCAATCCATTCATATCCTCCCTCCTTTGTAAGATGAACATTCACTGAGCAGGTATCTCCAAATAAATTGTGCATGTCGCCCAAGATTTCTTGATAAGCACCCACTAAAAATATTCCCAACAAGTAAGGTTGCTCTAAAAGTGGTTTGTGTAGAGGGAGACTGCTGCCCACCCCTTCCCCATCTACATAGTGTTCAAACTGGCCATCTGAATCGCAAGTCAGATCTTGCAAAGTTGCTCGATATTCCGGCTTTTCATTGAGTCGGTGTAAGGGCATGATCGGGAACAATTGGTCAATCGCCCAAGCATCTGGGGCAGATTGGAATAGAGAAAAATTGCAATAATACTTGTTTGCCAATTTTTGTTGAATATCATCAATCACTTCCCGATAATTGCGTGAATGAGACTGAGATTGTAGCAGGGAATAGACTTTTTGGAGAGTGGCATAATAAAGTTGTTCAGCCCGTGCCTTTTCAGTCAAATTCAAGACCCCATGTATGAACATTGTATGGGCTTCACTGAGCCAATAGATCGCGTCATGATAAGCTTCCAAGGCAGAGCGTTGATCGAGATGAATCAATCCATAACCCAAATCTCGTATGATCGCAGGTTCATCTTCCAACACTGGCTCTGGAACTTGATGGCCGGGAGCGGCTTCCACATCGATCACATTGGTAATAAGGACCGCATGGTGGGCCGTCATGGCTCGACCTGATTCTGTCATTAAGTTGGGATAGGGAAGTTGATGGGCATGACATAAGACGCTGAATTCATGTACAATATTATTGGCATATTCTTGTATACTGTAATTGATTGAACAGGGATTGCGAGAACCAGTCCCTTCATAATCCACGCCCAATCCTCCTCCCACATCAACATATTGAATGGGCACTTTCAACTGTTGCAATTCCATGTAGTAACGAGCTGCCTCGCGTAAAGCATTTTGAACATCTCGTATATTGGCAACTTGAGAACCAATATGAAAGTGCATAAGTTGTAATGCACTGAGTAGATTGGTTTTTTGTAAGTGCTCAACTGCTTGTAAAACTTGAGCTGCTGAAAGACCAAATTTAGACTTTTCCCCTCCAGAATTTTGCCATTTGCCGCTGGCAACCGAGGCTAATCGCACTCGAATTCCCAAATGAGGAGTGACTCCAAATCGTTGACTTTCTTCAACAATCAGTTGCAACTCTGATAATTTTTCTATGACCAAGTAAGGTTGCAAATTCATTTGTTGTGCTATCAGGGCCAGCCGAATATATTCCCGATCTTTGTAACCATTGCAAATAAGTATGGTTTGATCATGAGGGGCTAAGGCGATGATGGCCATTAATTCTGATTTACTCCCCGCTTCTAGCCCCACCTGTTTTTGCCCGGAATTGAGAATTTCTTTGATAACATGGTGTTGCTGATTGACTTTGATCGGGTAAATAGCGGTATAACTGGCTTGGTAGCATTCTTCTTCCATGGCTTGTTTAAAGGCTTCACATAATTGGCGGACTCGATCATGTAAGATGTCTGGAAATCGAACTAAAACTGGTAAGGAAAGACCTTGGGCGGTAAAGTTTTGCGCCAGTTCAAAAAGATTGATCTGATTGGGAGTGGAAGGGGCAGGGGAAACAGTGACTTCTCCTTGAGAATTGATATCAAAGTAACCGTCTCCCCAGTGGTTTATATTGTACAGAGTGCGGGATTGGGTAATGTCCCAGTGATGAGTGTTCATAGTTGTATCAAGGTGATAGGTTATTCCCAAATTTTGATGGTTTTATCTTCTCCAGCCGAGGCTAAGTATTTACCATTGGGACTGAAGGTCACACAGATCACATGTCCAAAATGTTCTTTTAGGGTACCGAGCAGTTTGCCCGATTGCGCTTCCCAAAGTTTGATGGTTTTGTCTAGGCTTCCTGAGGCGATGACTGTTCCTTCTGGGTTAAAGGCTACCGACATGATAGCGGATTTATGTCCTTTTAGGGTGCGGAGTTTTTTACCGGTGGTCACTTCCCAAAGTCGAATACTGCGATCTAAGCTGCCGGAGGCTAGAATGCTGCCATCGGGGCTGAAAACTACGGAGTTCAACCAGCCTCGGTGTCCTTTTAGGGTGTATAATTTTTCCCCTTTGCTGACTTCCCATACGGCAATAGTTTTGTCCCAACTGGCTGATGCCAATAGGGAACCATTGTAGTTGAAGGCTAAGGAAGGGACGTTGCGTTTGTGATCTTTCAAAACATGCAATTCTTTTCCAGTACTGACTTGCCAAATTCTGATGGAACGGTCCCAACTGGCAGAGGCCAGTTGTAGACCGTCGGGACTAAAGATCACTGATGTGACTGAATTCTCATGCCCAACCAAACGTCGAATTTCCATACCGGTGTTAACGTCCCACAAACTGATGGATTTGTCATGACTTCCTGAAGCAAGTAATTTACCATTGGGACTGAAGGCAACTGAGGTTATCCAAAATTCATTGTCTTTGAAAGTTCGTACTTCTTTACCGGTTTCTACCTCCCAAAGACGAATGGTTTTGTCCTCACTGCCAGAGGCTAGAATCCGACTGTCTGGACTGAAAGCAATTGCGGTAATGTCTCGTTCATGTCCGGTTAAAGATTGCAATAGGTCAGTGGGCAGTTTTTTAACAGTTTCGTCTGCCGATAGAGAGGGTTGAGTCCACATCAGGCTCAGTAGAGTAACTAATAAGAATATGGGATATAACATTTTGGAAGGTCTCATAAAAGTGGTTATGGAAAAAAAGTGAGTTCTTCGTTCTCAATTTTTATGTGGGAACGGGGAACTACCCCTAACTCTTCCTTGAAAGGGAGGAGAATTTTTTTATCTTGTTTTTATTTTTAAAGAGGGGGGACTTTTTCCCCTCCTGGTTTTGTTGAAGAGTTGAGTTGTTTGCTTAAATTGTGAGGCAGGGCGTCACAGCACGCATTCCCACACGAAGCGTGGGAATGAGAACAGCGTTTGTTGCCAGTCAACAAATTCCCCTCCTTTCAATTGATGGGCTGTGCTATAGTACGAATGGGGGTTAGGGCCGGTCTTGGTCATCTTGTTTCCAGAGTTTGACCGTCCCATCTCCACTGGCAGAAGCCAAAAGGCTGCCATCGGCATTGAAGTCTACTGCATTTATATAGTCGGAGTGACCTGTTAGAGAGCCTAATGATCCCAGTTGAGTAGATTCCCAAAGTTCAATGGTATTGTCAAAGCTGCCAGAGACTAGAAGGTTAAGAGTAGGATGAAAGGCTAGACAGCTAATGGCTTGAGCATGGGCTTGCACAGATTTTACTTCACCCGATTTCAAATTCCATGATTTCAAAGTCCTATCATAGCTGCTGGAAGCTAAAAGTTGACCTTGGGGACTGAAAGCTACCGCCAGCACCCAGTCTTCATGTTTCCCCCAGGAGGGTTTCTCTTTGTTAGGGAGTAATGGTTGACCATTGCTCAGTTCCCATAACCTTACTTGTTGATCAAAGCCTCCTGTGGCTAACTGAGTGCCATCAGCGGATATTGCCACTGCTTGCACAGAGTTGTGATGTCCTTGTCCACTTTTGAGTAGGTTAAAAAATTGCTTTCTTTTACCTTTTAGGGTATAAAAGGGTTGTCCTTCGGGAAGGTTATACAGAGTGACGTCGTTATTCCAACTCCCGGCAGCCACAATATGACCTTCCTCTGATAGAGAGGAACTTGAAATTTGACTGACAGCTAAGGAGAGTAAGGGGACTCCTTCTGGAATTCTCCACAGTTTGAGGGCATACTTTTCTTCTCGGCTCCCAGAGATCAATAAACCTTCAGTTGAGATGCCCAGGGTGGTTACTGGTCTGTCATGGGCTTTAAAGGAAACTACTACTTGGTTGGAAGTTATATCCCAAATTAAAATAGTCCCATTGGCCAGGCCAGTGATGAGTTGTCGAGAGTCATGTTTGTTAAAAACTACACTTAATACTGCTGAGTGAGAGGGTCCAATCAGAGTGTTGTGTAAGTGGAAGCTGATTTTTCCTCCCTTTTTTGCCGCTGGAGCAGGAAGGACTTCGGAGGAAAATAATCCCAACAGTATTCCGGTCAATACCAGCCAATGCATGAAAGGGTTCATTATCTCTCTCCTGTTTCGGTAAAAAGAGGAAGGATAGTTTGCCTTTCTATGTTAAATGGTGTTTCTGTTGGTTTTTCCTCCTGCTCAGTTAAGGATTCAGCAGTAGAATAATTGCTTCTTTGAACCAGCAGTTTGTAAGGGGTAGGATCCAATATTGGAGGAGTTCCAGTGACTAAATTGGTCAAAAGTTGTGCTGAGGCTAAGCCCAAGACTACTCCATTCCGATAGTGGCCAGCGTTTAAAAAGAGTCCCGATACGAATGGGTGTTCTCCGATGATGGGAATACCATCTGGAGTAGATGGACGTAAACCTGCCCAATGCCCAATCACTGGATATTCAGAAAGTTTAGGAAATAGATTTAGAGCCGCATACTTTAAATCTTCAAGCGCTTCTGCAGTTATTGACTTGTCAAATCCGCTGTCCTCCAAAGTACTTCCAACCAGTATATGTCCATCTATACGTGGAATTACATACCGATCATTGGAAAGTACGATTCTGGAGAATAGACCCGGTTGGGTTTTGTAGAGAATCATTTGTCCCTTAACTGGACATACAGGTAGAACTGGTTCAAGGGTACCCAAAATTTGAGAGGTCCAAGCACCTGCAGTGAGTATAACTTTTTCGGCAGACATAAAATTTCTAGTCCCCCAATGAGCACCCGATATCTTGAACAGGTCGCTATCCCCATTCCTAGTTACTTCAAGTTTGCGCACTGCTGCGTGTTCGATCAGCTCCACCCCAATATTGGACATAGCTGCTTTAAGGGTTTTTAATAAGCGTGGATTGCGTATCTGAGCCACTTCGGGAAGCCAAAGGGCTTGATCATACCCCTCTAATTCAGGTTCGCAGTTCTTCAAGTCCTTGCCGGATAGAGATTCCAAAGCGATCCCATGCTCAGTTGCCCAGGCTTGAGCGGGTCCATATTCTTCAGTTTCGAGGACCAACATGCCACTTTGAGTATATTCTGGGTCGAGTCCGGTGAGTTGTGCCCAATGGAGTGCTTCATCCCTATAATGAGTTTGACTCCAGCGAGCGAGTTGGGTGATGGGTTCTGGAGCTCGCCAAGGATAGAGTGGAGATAGAATCCCGCCACCTGCCCATGATGATTCCCGACCGGCAGGTCCTTGGTCCATGAGTGTGACTGAAAATCCGGCACGACGCAGATACCAGGCGGCAAGTAATCCAGAGATTCCCGCGCCGATGATCAAGCAATCTTTCATTAAACTTCTTCCTCAGCTTGATTTTGTTCTTGCCAAAAGGGGGACTGGGCTAACCAGTCTGTCCAAGCGGTCTGTAGGTGGGACAGAAGACTAACTTCTTGAGAAGAGTACCAACCTTGGAGGAAGCCGGGTCCAGGTGGCTGGTTCTGAATTTCTAATTGTTCAATTATTTTAAGGGCATTCCAGATATCATTGAGGGATCCCAATACTTCTTGTAGTGTGGACAATGATTGGGTAAAGGTAGACATCCGTTGCCTGGAGTAGAGATTGCCGAAGAAACGGAGCCCATAGGATAGTTTTTTGATGCGGATGCGTAAGGCATGCCGCTCCTCGTAGGACAATTGCTGGAGATCCCGCTGTTCTGCAATGACCTTTTTATAAAGAGTTGTTAAGGAGTTATAAGCAAATCCGCTAATTGGTTGCTCCAATAGGGAGAGTTGGGCGGGTTGAAGGTGATAACGCCAACTGCGTCGAGTCAACCATTTGCCGAGTAACAGTAATAATCTGCTGTAGCGAGTGTCCTGCAAGAATTGTTGAACGGCAGATAAATTGGTTTGGCGTTGCTGTTTGAGTGGGGTTTCCAAGTCACAGGGGAGTTTACTGTTCAAGCGTTGTGGGATTGTGGACAGGGATAATTCAAATACGTCCAAATCCCGAACAGTGCCTAAGAGTCGAGCCAAGTGTTTTAAGTCCTGACGAATGCGGGTGTGGGCTTTGTTGGGAATGATGTTATTGAAGGCGGATAAAACAGATCGCAGCCGTCGCAAGGCAACCCGCATTTGATGAATGCCTTCCACGTCGCCATCCTTTAAAACAATTTCTTCATTGGCTTGCCAATGTTCTATGCAATGCTGGACAATTTTGATGAAGGCTTCCTCGGTAGAACAATCGGGTTGAAAAACCGGGGGACGACCGGCCTTGTGATAGCTGAGGGGTATGTCTCGGCAGAGTTGATAGCCTCGGGCGGCTTTGGTGTGATTTTCTACCCACAAGGGTATTTTTTTCTGGAGGGTGAGGGCAGTTTGAAAGAGTCGATCGGGGGATCCTGCTTTCAATTCGAGCTCAACTTCGCAAAGAGGTAGCGATTTATCGACGGTTTTAATGTAGCCTTGATCGAGTGCGAGTTCAATATGGGTATGATCCTCTAACTCCAGATTAGCAATGAGTCGGGTAAACTCTGTGGAAAACAGAGGTTTGAGCTGGGTGATGATTTCCGGATCTCTGCAAATAGAGGGTAGATTGTCGACGGTCCAGTCGAGACAGTTGGGAAAGTCAGTATTGACTTCATCCTCCCATTCTTGACGGTGATGTAATCCGGAGATGGCAAGTCCTCGAGTCTTCAGGGTTTGCACGCGTTTATCTCCAATATGGCGGATTCTCAACCCCATGCCTTCCTGTAGCAATCGGTGATCTTCGGTGTCGAAATAAGTGTTGTAAATAGGGTAATTTTTGAGTGTTGTACTTTTCAACAGAGGATGCTTGAGCAGTTTCTTAACATCCTCAGGGGCAATTCGTAATTTTAATTCAGTTTCTGTTGTCATTGTAGGGTTCTTTAGTTTTTTGTTTTAAATAGATGTGAGTAGAGACGCGATCCGGCTAAAGCCTCCATTCCAATCTACCGGTAATCGCGTCTCTTACCAACAGGACAATTAATCGCGTCTCTACCGATGTTTAGTTTTATTCCCCAGTGCTACACTCATAATTTTAATAATGACAGTACTGAGGGGTAAAAAACAGGACCAGAATAGGAGTGTGGCTACCGGCGTTAATTGACCATGAAAATGGCGGTAGGCAAGTTGGGCCAGATCATGTTTGCCTTGATAAAGGTACAGTACTTGATAATAGTCATCGTAGAGCAGTTGATGAGCTAAGGATAGATTAACCATGATCAGGTAAAAGCCCAGAGTTGCGCAGATCAGGCAGATCCAAAAACGAGGATTGGTCACCGTTAGATACAATAGGCCTCCCGCCAGCGCTAATTCTGCGCCATGTCCCATGCTTAAAATGACGGATTTGGAGAGGTCACTGAATACAATCAGGCTGTATACGACAATTACTAAAATCCATTTCAGACGGGTGAGCAGTGGGTGGTGAGGTAGTCCTATACTTCCCCCCATAATCAGGTAGATGCCCATTAGAATACTTTCATTAAACGGGCTATGTACAGTCATCCCTTGCGTGAATTGGTCATCAAAGTATAAAAAAGAGGGGTAACCAAATAGCCAGCCACTGATCCAGTGCCCGGTTTCATGAATCAGAGTTACCCCAAAATGGGCAAGCCAGGGCGTTTCTGGACAACGAAAGAGTTCCAAGGCAACCAAAAATCCTCCATTTAGGGCTAACCAACCGGATGGGGGAATGGGGACTTTATCCGCCAATAATGCAACCTCTGATCTTATCATGGTTTAATCACAATTCGATGACACTTCTAACCAGTCAATTCAGTGTAATCGCTGAATTCAGTGGATCAGCCAATCCAGTGAATTTTGCCGGGAGTCAGATTGAAACACCCTACTCCCACAGATAAAATAGTGGGGGCCACTAGACGATACCTTATCAATAACATTAAAATAGCGCACATAGTTCAAGTTGACTATTAAAAAAACATCATAGCCTGTTCAATCAACAGGGTCTTTTACCATGCTTGGGAGTTTTTCAAACATGAAAGGAAACTTAGTGATCATAACCCTACTGCTTTTTTCGGTAGTGGGGTGTGTACAAAGAAATATCCCCTTAGCCACTTCTTACCCCATAACTACTCAACCTAAAATGCAAGCAGCTCACCATTGGGAGGTGTTGGCTGACCATGTAGCGGGTCGTTTGGCAGAAACTTTGGATCTGACTTTTCCCAATGCCGTTGTCAAGCCGGCTTTGTTCCTCCGTTACACGCAAGAGCATGAAAAAATTCCTTTTGGAAAAGCGTTCTTTCATCTGCTGACCAGTCGATTGGTAGAAAAAGGTCTGGTGGTGGTCAATAGTGCAGAGTATAGCAATGTGCTCATTTTAGATTATGATATGCAAGTTATCCATCATAAAGATCGTCGAAAATTCTATCCACCTCCCGGAACTTATACTGGGATGGGAAGTTTATTTTGGCTGGTAGCCCACGGCGTTGACAGTTGGGGAGAACGAGGATTAGCCGTATTGCCCTTGGGTATAGGTGCTGATATCTACTCAGCAGTAGAACATTTTCTTCCCGGGGAAACCAACAGTGAGGTGATTATCACAACCACAGTGACTATGGGACAACAAACCATCTTTGGCAGTACCAATATTTACTATATCAATACCAGGGATGATGATCATTATGAGAATCAAACAAAAACTTATCAGGTGGTGGGTTGTCCGCAACACAATCTCTGCCGTTATTAATTCGCTCAATTCTCATCATAAAGGCCCATCGCCATGGTCAGGGCATATCATCACAGTCAGGGCTCGCAATGCGTTCCCTGTCATGACACAACTTATCATTTATAGTAGGGGCACGGGCACCGTGTCCTTACCCAAAAGGCATATTCATGGTCAAAACCGCTTTACCTCTCTTTCTCCTCATTTTCATCACGGCTTGTAGTCTATTAGAAGTTAGAGACTCCAATCTGGTCCGTTCCAGTTATAGGGCTGCCGACGCTCTACTCGATAAAGCCAAAGAAGTTCATCTTTACCCTGGAAAACCAATCCTGGTCGCCAGCTTTGTGGATATTGACAATGTACAAGTCTCTTCCACATTTGGACGCATTATTGCCGAACAAATGGGTTCTCGTATTGCTCAACGCGGACATAAAATCATTGAAGTTAAATTACGGACCAACAGCTTATTCGTGAGAGGTTCAGAAAATGAAAATGAGGGAGAATTCATGCTTTCCCGAGAACTACAGGATATCAGTCTACAGTATGATGCACATGCAGTAGTTGTCGGGACCTATGCCAAAGCCGCCGAAGTAGTTTACGTCACTGCCAAAGTCATCCGTACCAAAGACAATATTATTCTGGGCTCTTACGATTATGTTTTGCCCATTGGAAAAGATACCAAGAAAATGCTACAAGCTGCCCCTCGACGTTGATTCTTTGTTACTTGCCCTCCTTTTTAAGGAGGGTTTTCTATGGTATCAGCAGACTTGCCCGATTTTCAAAAACTGGGTAGGTTTTCAGAATGAGCTTCTTATTGCCGGTTCGTCCTACTGCTTAAAATTACTGTAAACATCATACCGGGTATTTTCAGTCCCCACTGAAAAATCAGGCTGAATTCTGTTTAAACAGGGAGCATACCGGGGACGTTTAACCACCACTCTTTTCACCGGACAGGACAATGCCTGTTCCAATAATTGTCCCCCATCTTCATCCATTCCAACAATGGCTTGTAACATGCGCATCTCCTTTTTTACCTTCGCGGACTTCTTCCTCTCAGGATACATGGGATCTAAATAAATAACCTCCGGTCCCAAAATATCAGAGTTTGCCCCCTGCTGCAACCAAGACAATTGAGTTTGCGCCTCGCCGTGAATTAAATGCAATCGAGTATTCACAATTTCAGCACTCCTTGCATCCTGGGCTGCCCGCTGCAAACCTTCTCCCAATAAGGCGGCAATTGCGGAACAACGTTCCACCATCTCTACTTGACATCCCAACCCTGCCAACACAAAGGCTTCTCTCCCTAAGCCGGCAGTGAGATCCAATACAAAAGGATGCCGATTGGCTTTGACCCCCACCGCCTTGGCCAAGGGTTGTTGATAACCTCCCCCATGCCGAAGTCGATAACCCAAAGGTCCATTCACAAATTCTGTGGACAAACAACCTAAACCCGTTTGAGTATCTTGCAATTCCAAACGTTCAGAACTTAATCGAAGTATAAAATGAGGAAGGTCAACCGCTTGCCAATCTAACAGGGGAAGTTGAAAGTCAGCTGCTAAAGTCTCAGCGGTTTTGGTCAATTCAAAATTGGCAGGTATAATGGGAATCAATTAGAGACTCGGGTCGCTGTGGGACTGGTTAAAACTCGCACTCTTTGACCAGTTTGAAAACTCACATCTGCTTCTTGTACCAAGGAAATAATCCGCCCACTGTCCAAACGGACGGTAATTTCCAGTGCATCCTTACGGGTGGTGCCTTCCTCAATGGCACTGCCGACAAGTCCACCGGCAATTGCTCCGACAGTACTCGCAATGGCAGATCCGCGACCCCCACCGACTCCACTGCCGGCAATAGCCCCAATAACTGCACCTCCAACGGAACCCACCCCGCTTTGAACACCTTCGATTTGAACACCGCGTACACTTTCCACTGTACCCATTTCAACGGTTTGTACCTGTCGAGCTTGATCACGATCGTAAACTGCCCCAGAACGACTGGAGGGCATACACCCTTGTAACAGTATAACTGTCACCGTGCATAATGTGCATAAAATGAGCGTTCGCATACTGATTGTCTCGTGTAAAGTCAATTGTTTGCCCACATCAGGCGGCATGATAAAAACAATGGCTAAATGCCATTTCCATTCACAACTCATGCAAACCTAACACCATTTAATTTAACTAGGATAGAAGATATGTTGGTGATTTACAACAGCTTGACCAAACAAAAAACACTTTTTACCCCAATAGAGCCTGGTAAAGTCCGACTTTATGTCTGTGGTATGACTGTATACGACCATTGTCATATCGGACATGCACGAGTCATGGTCGTATTTGACACCGTCGTCCGTTACCTACGCCATTTAGGCTATGAAGTAATCTATGTGCGTAATATTACTGACATCGATGACAAAATCATCCACCGCGCCCAAGAAAATCGAGAAGACATCACCCAACTGACCCAACGCTTTATCCAAGCCATGTATCAGGACACCGATGCTTTAGGAGTATTACGCCCCGATTTAGAGCCCCGGGCCACCGAATTTATTCCCCAAATTCTTGCTATGATTCAACGATTATTGGATAATCATTACGCCTATCTCACTGAACAAGGCGATATCTGTTACGCAGTCAATCGCTTTCAAGACTATGGAAAACTGTCAGGCAAACACTTGGAAGAATTGCGTGCTGGGGAACGAGTTGAAATCAATACCACCAAACAAGACCCTTTGGACTTTGTCCTTTGGAAAGCCGCCAAACCTGGGGAACCCAACTGGCAATCCCCCTGGGGACCGGGTCGACCCGGCTGGCATATTGAATGCTCAGCCATGTCCACCCACTGCCTAGGGAATCACTTCGACATTCACGGGGGAGGCATGGACTTACAATTCCCACACCATGAAAATGAAATTGCCCAATCGGAAGGCGCCACCGGGGAACCCTTTGTCAACCTCTGGATGCACAACGGATTTGTGCGCATCAATGAAGAAAAAATGTCCAAATCTCTGGGCAACTTTTTCACCGTTCGGGAAGTATTACAACGCTATGCTCCAGAAGTCATTCGTTACTTTATTTTAACCAGCCACTACCGCAGTCCCTTAAATTACTCAGAACAAAACCTAGAATTGGCTCGCCAAGCCCTCACCCGTTTATACACAGCCCTGCGAGGACTGAGCATCTTAGGTCCCGGCTTCTTTCCTATGGCGGAGTCCCCTTATCAACAAAGTTTTCTGGCCGCGATGGATGATGATTTTAACACCCCAGAAGCCCTGGCTGTTCTCTTTGACTTAGCCAAAGAAATCAATCGCCTAAAAAATACCGATCCCAACCAAGCCAATCAAAGAGGTCAAGAATTATCTCACTTGGCACATATTCTGGGACTCTTACAAACTGACCCCGAACAATTTTTTCAACAAGGCCAAGCGGTGGAAGAAATTGAGCAACTGATTACTGATCGAAATATTGCCAGACAACAACGCAACTGGGCAGAAGCCGATCGCATTCGAGACTACTTAAAAGCCCAAGGAATAGTACTTGAAGACAGTGGGCAACAGACCACTTGGCGAAAAATTTAACTGCAGACTTGTGTAGGAAGATATTCAAATTTCTTCAATAAAGATGAGATACGAAAGTGGAGGTTCTAGAAAGTACCTTGGAATAGAGGCTTTAGCCGGAGTAGAAGCTTTAAGCGGAGTAGAAGCTCTAGAAAGTACCTTGGAATAGAGGCTTTAGCCGGAGTAGAGGCTTTAAGCGGAGTAGAAGCTCTAAAAAGTACCTTGGAATAGAGGCTTTAGCCGGAGTAGAGGCTTTAAGCGGAGTAGAAGCTCTAGAAAGTACCTTGGAGTGGAGGCTTTAGCCGGAGTAGAGGCTTTAAGCGGAGTAGAAGCTCTAGAAAGTACCTTGGAGTAGAGGCTTTAGCCGGTCAGCCGTAGGCATCACCCCACATACACAAATTGCAAGGACCTATCGCTGGCCGGCTAAAGCCTCCACTCCAAGGGTCTACTGCTGGCCGGCTAAAGCCTCCACTCCAAGGACCTACCGCTGGCCGGCTAAAGCCTCCACTCCAAGGACCTATCGCTGGCCGGCTAAAGCCTCCACTCCAAGGGTCTACCGCTGGCCGGCTAAAGCCTCCACTCCAAGGACCTACCGCTGGCCGGCTAAAGCCTCCACTCCAAGGGTCTACCGCTGGCCGGCTAAAGCCTCTACTCCAACGTTTCTTAACTGAGGGGCAACTCTCATTTTTTCATGATCGCATACTTTTGCAAGAAGTCTAATGAGAATTAAAAACGATTTACTACGCTTTAATCGGATATAAAAACATGAAAAACTTCACTTTTACCCCATAACCTACTATGACTGAACCTAATTTTTATAAAGCCCCCACTTCTTCCCTAGGACCATCTCCTTTAGAACAGGGAATAGACTACGAATACGTGGGTTTTTGGACGAGAGCCTTAGCCAATATTATTGATTCTCTGCTCATTTTACTCATCATTGTACTGCTGCTCATTCCCTTTGCCGATTCTGAAACTGGAGAAATTCCCCTCTTGATTTTACTGGAAAATAGTCTTTCCGGTCTATTGTTTGATTTGACTATGGCAATTGTCATCATCGTCTTTTGGGTCTACTATTCTGCAACTCCCGGTAAAATGATATTCTCCGCTAAAATTGTAGATGCAAGCACCGGAGGCAAACCCACTATGCGTCAATACGTTATTCGCTATTTGGGCTATATCATCTCTGTTATCCCATTTGGATTGGGCATTATTTGGGTAGCCTTTGACCCCAAAAAACAAGGCTGGCACGACAAGTTAGCCAACACCCTGGTCATTCGTTATAAGGAGTATAATTTACTCGTATGAAAACTTACAAACTGCTTATTTTTGATTGGGATGGCACCCTGATGAATTCCCAAAATCGCATTGTTTCCAGTTTTCAAGCTGCCAGTATTGAAGTGGGTTTGGAACCTCGGGCTCAGGAACATATCAGTTATTTGATCGGATTAAGTTTACCCAATTTGATCAAACAACTTTATCCCGAAGCCACTGAACAACAACGAATTGAGTTGGCCAATCGTTATCGAGAACATTTTTTGCACAAAAATCCTTTTGCCACGACATTATTCCCCAATGTGGCAGAAACTTTACACACTTTACATCAACAAGGTTATCAATTGGCAATAGCCACTGGGAAAAGTCGCATTGGGTTAAATCGAGATTTGGCAGAAACCCAATTGCAAACCTTGTTTGACAGCACCCGGTGTGCTGAGGAAACTCAGGCGAAACCCCATCCTCAAATGTTACATGAGATCATGGATGAACTGGCAACATTACCCCCTGAGACAGTGATGATAGGAGACACCACTTATGACTTGCAGATGGCTCAAGCCGCCGGGGTAGATGCCGTGGCAGTCACTTATGGCGCCCATTCCAAAGTTGAATTGTCCAACTGTCACCCCAAAGTTTGTTTAGACAATCTGGCTTTGTTGCCCACTTGGTTACAGGGATTGCAATAATTGGAAAAAACGTTTTTATAGTTAATATAGGGCGCAATAGTGTTAGCGTATTGCGCCGCATGTTGGCCCCAAATTTACGGTCACTCTCTTAATCTCGTTCACCCATAACAAAACGAGGATTGGGGGAATTGCCTGGTCTATCGTGTTTCCGTACGGCGCAATACGCTAACGCTATTGCGCCCTATATTGCTAACCGGGGCTTTTTTTTGCTTGTTAATGATAAGGATTGAATGACGCTGTATTTCTAGGAATTATTTTTTAAAAGTCCCGCAATTTTATCACGCCACAGATAAGTTTTGGCTCGAATCTCGTGAATATCCAAAGTGGTCAAAGTTCGCGATTTTAACAAATGTTTGCCAGCCACCCAAACATCGGTCACTTTGTCCCGACCCACTGAATAGACCAGTTGAGACAGTGGATTATAAATGGGTTGAGTTTCAATATCGTGCATTTCAATGGCAGTGATATCAGCTGATTTGCCGGGGACCAGGGAGCCTGTGAGGTGGTCAATGCCCAAAGCTTTAGCCCCGTTGAGAGTGGCCATACGTAAAGCCATGGATGTGGGTAAACTGCGAGCGTCTTTACTTAAGCCTTTGGCAATGAGGGCGGCAGTGCGCATTTCTCCTAATAAGTCCAGATCATCATTGCTGGCTGCTCCATCAGTTCCCAATGCCACATTGATGCCTTCTTTAAGTAATTTTGTGACTGGACAGAAACCACTGGCCAATTTAAGATTGGATTCTGGACAGTGGATGATATGAGTCCCAGTCTCAGCCAATAAATTGATATCTTCCTGGTTAAGATGAGTGGCATGGACTGCCATCAGTTTGGGGGACAGCAATCCCAGTTTGGCCAAGCGGGCAAGTGGACGTTGCCCTGACTGGTTAAGGGCATTTTCTATTTCAGTCAATGTTTCATGCACATGAATGTGAATCGGCAAATTCAATTCCCCAGCGACTTCTTTACCTCGCAAAAAGGAGGTGTCAGAAACGGTGTAAGGAGCATGAGGCGCAAGAGCCAAACGAATGAGCGGGTGATCCTTGAATTGCTGATGCACTTGTTTAGCCTTATCAAGATAATCTTCAGAATCTTTGCCCCAAGCGGTGGGGAAATCCAGGAGAATAAGTCCAATGGTGGCTCGAATTCCAATGTGATCAATGAGTTCTGCTTGAGTATCTGGAAAAAAGTACATGTCGTTGAAACAGGTGATACCACTGCGTAACATTTCAGCAATGGCCAGTTTGGTGCCATCAATGATAAATTCTGGATTGACAAATGCTTGTTCCGCTGGCCAAATACGGGTATTTAACCAGTCTTCTAAGGACAGGTCATCGGCAAATCCTCTCAGCAAGGCCATGGCTGCATGAGTGTGAGTATTGATGAGACCGGGAATCAGCAGATGGGTGGGTAGACGGTGAGTGATGCGGGCGGAAAAGCGTCCCACGGCTTCGTTATTAGGAAGTATGGCAAGAATTTTACCTTCTTGAATGGCAATGGCATGTTGTTCATAGATGAGGTTGTCCGGTTCAACGGGAATCACCCAACCCGCATAGATGAGGGTGTCAACGTGTTGCATGGAATTGTGGTCCTGTATTTTATAATTCAGAGTAAATATTTTCAGTCTAGGTGAGGAAAGAAGGGGAAAATAGAGTAAGCGTAGGTTGGGTTACTGACCCAACGATTTATCTTCGGAGTGATGAGTTTTGGACTGGGAATTTATAAACAGCCTTTTGTGGAAGGAATTTTGTCTTGTAAAGCGGGATGATAGCTGATCGACATGTATAAGGCGCGGCCAAATGCTTTGAAAAGTGTTTCGGCAATATGATGACTGTTACTTCCTCTAAGATTGTCGATATGCAATGTAATTCCTGCATGGTTGACAAAGCCTTGGAAGAATTCTCTAAACAGTTCAACTGGAAATTGCCCAATTTGAGCGGTGGGGAATTGGACTTGAAAGGTCAAATGAGGGCGACCGGAAAGATCGATGACCACCCGGGACAGAGCTTCGTCCAAAGGAACATAGGCGTGGCCATAACGATAAATTCCCTTTTTGTCTCCCAGCGCCTGTTTAAAAGCTTGTCCCAGAGTGATGCCGATATCTTCTGTAGTGTGATGAGCATCAATGTGCAGGTCTCCTATGGCTACCACATTAAGGTCGATCAGGCTATGCCGAACCACTTGGTCTAACATGTGTTCCAAAAAGGGAATGCCGGTGTCTAAATGGCCGTTGGCATGCCCATCCAAATTGAGTGTGACCGCGATTTGTGTTTCTAAAGTATGACGAATAATATGAGCACTGCGAGAAGACATAGTTTTTCCAAAAAGGTTAATAGACTTCTTGTAAAGGTAAATGATGCGATACGAAAAAATAAAATTGCTGAAAATCTAATGATAGGTTGGGCAACTGCTTTATCGTTGCCCACTCAATTCCAGCCATACTATTCAGTGAGGAAAATCAATACTGGAATAGAGGCTTAGCCGGTTAGCTGTAAGCATCACCCCACACAAATCAGTGAGGAAAATCAATACTGGAATAGAGGCTTTAGCTGGTTAGCTGTAAGCATCACCCCACACAAATCAGTGAGGAAAATCCATACTGAAATAGAGGCTTTAGCCGGTTAGTTGTAGGCATCACTCCACACAGACAAATTGCAAGGCGCCTACCGCTGGCCGGCTAAAGCCTCCACTCCTAAAATTTCCACTCCAACGTACCTTAACTGAATGGCAGATAATGGTAGGGTGGGCAACTCTCATCTTTTCATGATCGCATACCTTTTCGAGAGGTATAATCAAAGGGGGGAGAACGGGGGCAAAAGATACCCCCCGATCAGTGTAAAGTTATGCAATAGGTTCTTTAACTACGGGATCTTTAGCCAGTTGCAATTGATACCAATCCACGTTGCGAGTTACGTACATGATGGTGGCTAAAGTGAGGAATAATCCTAAACTGCCGAATAACAGGGAGTAGTCTTGCAAATGAAGAAGTACGTATAAGTAGCTGTACAAACCGGTTAATACTGCGGCAATGAGTAAGCCTCGAGATCGGGCATGAGTTATTTTAGCCGTATAAGTGGCTATCAGTAGGATAGTACTGATGCTGGCAATTAAATAGGCTAGGTAAAATTGGATGTGTTCAGAAAATGAGAGGAGCAGTAGGTAAAATAGGCACAACCCGGCGGCTACCATGAGGTATTGTAGAGGGTGAATGCGCAGGGGATTTAGAATTTCTATTAGAAAGAAAGTGGTTAAGGTGAGGAAGATGAAAAGGATAGCGTATTTCAGCGCCCGTTCTGTTTTATGATAAAAATCAATCATAAGGAGCAAGTCCGTTCCAAATGAGAATTGTTGTAAACTCAGAGGAGGTGGATTTTGAGTGGTCCAAGTTTGTGGGTGACTGCGTCCCAAATGCGACACTTCCCATTGGGCCTTGAAACCTTGTGGGTGATTTTCGTAAACTACGGGTAAATATTCCCCAATAAAACTGGGATCTGGCCAATCCGATTCTAATTCAACTTGATTGCTTTTGGCTACGGGTACAAAGTTAAGTTGGTGACTGCCATGCAGGCTAAGCGTCAGACTGAAAGTATGTGAACGAATTTCTGAAGGCATGGATAAGGGCAATCGAGTGTGTAACCCGCTGTCAAATAAACCATTATTTCCAGAACCGGCTGAAAATTCAAGGGGCTGTTGATCCCATTGTAAATAGAGGATATCTCGAATACCTCGCGTATCAGAAACGCCCATTGACAGAATTGCTTCCCCCAATGCACTATTTTCTGGGGCAATGTTCCAGAAAGCCAGATCCGGATGGGAAAATTGACCTTCAATTTGTAGATCCAAATTATATACAATGGTCTCGAAAATGCCCCGATAACGTTTTTCAGAATGAATACGACCTTTAATGGTCAATTTATCAGGCAAAAAATAAGCTTTATGCAGTTCATGATGGGTTTTACCCTTGTCATCTTTCCAATCCACATAATAGGGGATGGTCAATACTGGACCAATGAGGGATTGAGCCCGTCCCCATTTTTGACTGATTTCGTCAATGACAGAATCATGACGCATTTGACGTTCATAAACGAGGTTATCCACTTTATGGATAGGGATAAGCATGATCAGGGTAAATAAACCCACTAACAGTAGCTTTAGCAGCACTGGATTTTTTAAGGGGACAGGATTTAGCGCCATGGTGACCTCTCTAGTCAGGTGAAATCAGTTATACTGTTATTGTTATTAATTACGATAAAATAATCAATTTTGGTTTTTACATGGTCAGTTTTATACGGCAAGTCTCTCCTATTATGATAGGATTTTTGGAAATCATGATATCTAATCACCTCCCTCTAAAACGTCGTTTTGACAATCAACTATACTCAAGAGGATATGCCACATGAGTTATAGTGCATTGAGTATAAGAAATATCCTATTATTTTTCATAGGAATAATCAGTTTAGTCTTGATCATGACCCTGTTTTTTTACGTACATCAGCATCATGCTTTGCAAGGCAGACTGGCCTCTTTTCAACTTCAACAAACTACACAACAGTATGCTCAAAGACTGGACCGGGAAATTGAAATTGCCAAACAAAGTGTACGACGTTTAAAGGGATATGTTTCCATCCTAGATACCCCCAGCAAATTTACTGAGGACAATTCCACTTTCCTCAAGCAAATGATGATGGAAAATTTACAATTTGAAAACTCCCACTATGCTCACTACTTCGCTTTAGAACCTTCCAAGGCCAGGCAGTATTTTGGCCAAAGAGGTTATTTATTAGTAGTACATAAAGACATCGCCCAACGAGATACAGTTAGGTACAATAAACCCCAATATATGCGTTCTCGCACCAATCATGAAGCGGCTTATGCCAACGATCCCCGTAAATCCTGGTACTACTTGAGTAAACAAAATCAAGGTACCCAAATTACCCCAATTTACTTAGAAGGGGATTATTCTGATGTTGCAGTATTCAGCATCAGTGAGGGATTGTATGAACATCGCGCTTTTAAGGGAGTAGTTGGAGTCAGTATCTTGGTTGACGCTTTTTTTGAGGAAATTGAACAAAAACGTTTCGGCGATACTGGCGGACTTCTATTGGCTGACTACCAATCTGGAATCCTACTCAGCAAAATAGGAGAAGAAGACAATCGACTCCAATTTCTCAATGCGCCTCGCCGAGAAGCATTTACCCTATACAGTAATGATTTAGAAAGAGGTTATTGGAAAAACTTACTTAACCAAGACATTCCCTATCAAGAATTTGAAACCCCCGAAGGTCAAGTTTACACCGTTTCCTCTCAAAAATTACGATCCCTGCCTTGGACCCTGATCAGTTATCAACAAAACACGGAACTTAAACAAGCCGATGATTTCAACCTAACCGGACTATTCCTACTGGCTGGAATTGTCTTGGGATTACTGGGATTCATGGGACTGGTTTGGCATCAAGTACTCATTTTACCCCTGTCCCAACTCATCAAACTGGCCAAAAAAGCCTCTGGACATCCCGGGGAAAAAGTAGGCTTAGACATGAGGACCACAGTGGAACTGACTGATTTGGCTGAAGTGTTTAGCAAACTCATGGCCAAAATGATCAAATTGAACACTGAACGAGCCGAATGTATTAAACGTCTACAAACCTCTCGCACCAGCCAAATTGAACAAAATCATCAAGTCGAACAAACCCAAGCCGACTTAAAACGCCTTAACACTGAGCTGCAAAACTTCCGAGCTGATGCCCAAAAGGCCCGCCTGCAAATCCAAAAAGCCCGAGTTGAAATTCAAAAACACAAACTCGAAGCCCAACGTTCCAAAATACAGGCCACCACCGCCAATCAAGCCAAAGCCCAATTTCTAGCCAACATGAGTCATGAACTGCGTACCCCCATGAATGCCATCATTGGCTACACTGAAATCTTACAAGAAGATGCTAAGGAACGAGGACAGGACGACTTTATTCCCGATCTACAAAAAATTCACGGCGCCAGTTACCACCTGCTGGACCTGATCAACAATTTATTTGACATGTCCCGCATCGAATCTTCTCAACTGGAACTGTACATTGAAACCTTTGACATCACCCCCATGATTCAAGACGTGGTGGCCACTATTACCCCCTTACTGGAAAAACAATCCAACATTCTCAAACTGGACTGTGACAGCGCCCTGGGCACCATGTCCGCTGACCTGACCAAAGTGCGCCAAAACCTCCTCAATTTACTCAGCAATGCCAACAAATTCTCCAAACAAAGCGCCATCTCCCTCATCGTTTTCCGAGAAAGCATCGATGGACTGGACTGGATAATCTTCAAAGTCACTGACCAAGGCATTGGCATGACCAATGACCAAATCAAAAAACTATTTCGAGCCTTCACCCAAATCGATGCCTCACCCACTCGCCGTTATGGGGGCAGCGGCCTTGGCCTTGCCATCACCAAACAATTCTGTCAAATCATGGGAGGAGACATTACCGTAGAAAGCCAATTTGGACAAGGCAGCACATTCATCATGAAACTGCCAGCCTATGTAAACGCTCCCACGCAATAGATCTCAATAACCCCTCCTGTAAAAACACGAATGATGGGCTTCCCGCAGGTCAGCCCATCCTACACGTACTATTCACTGTGCGCCAATTCTCAATACGCTAAAACCGGTGCCAACCACTTCTCCACCTCAGCCACCGTCATACCCTTACGCTTGGCATAATCTTCCACCTGATCCTTCTCAATCTTACCAGTCCCAAAATATTGCGCATTGGGATGTGCAAAATACCAACCAGAAACTGCCGCTGCCGGCCACATTGCAAAATTCTCAGTCAATTGGAGACCAATGCGTTCATCTGGCGCCAACAAAGACCATAACTTGGCTTTCTCCGTATGATCTGGACACGCTGGATAACCCGGTGCGGGACGAATTCCCTGATAAGCCTCCCCAATCAATTCCTCATTACTCAAACTTTCCTCGGGAATATATCCCCAAAATTCCTTACGCACCCGCTCATGCATTTTCTCAGCCAATGCCTCTGCCAAACGATCAGCCAACGCCTTGATTAAAATACTGTGATAATCATCATGATCGCTTTCAAAAATAGCCACCTGCTCCTCTAAACCAAAACCTGCAGTCACCGCAAATGCCCCCAAATAATCGGGAATTCCAGTCTCCACCGGTGCCACCCAATCTGCCAAACACAAATTTGGACGCTCCGTAGATTTAGACATCTGCTGCCGAATATGAGACAATCTCATTACCACCTTTGTCCGACGCTCATCCCCAAAAATCACAATATCATCTTCCCCAATCGAATTGGCCGGAAAAAATCCAATCACAGCCTTAGCCACCAACTGATTCTCCACAATAATCTTATCCAACAATCTCTGCGCATCGGCAAACAACTTGCGCGCCTCTTCCCCCACTTTCTCATCTTGCAAAATCTGTGGAAACCGCCCAGCCAATTCCCAGACCTTAAAAAATGGTCCCCAATCAATACGATCTCTCAATTCGGACAAAGGATAACTCTCAAATACCTTGATTCCCAAAAAATCAGGTCGCGGCGGCACATAATCAGTTCCCCAGTGAATCAAAAACTTATTGGCTCGAGCCTCTCGCAAAGACAACTTACTGTCTCGTTGACTCTGCTGCAAAGTTCGTCTTTCTCGAATCGTGGCATATTCCTCACGCAACTGCCGAGCATATTCCGGTCTCAACTCTTTAGAAATCAACCGTTGTGCCACCCCCACAGCCCGCGAAGCATCAGGCACATAAACCACCGGCTGCTCATAACAGGGCGCAATTTTAACTGCAGTATGCACTTTAGAAGTGGTGGCGCCTCCAATCAACAACGGCAATTGAAATTGCAAGCGCTGCATCTCTTGCGCCACCTGCACCATTTCATCCAAAGAAGGCGTGATCAAACCCGATAACCCGATCAAATCACAATTTTTTTCAATCGCAGTTTTCAAAATTTTCTCAGTGGGCACCATCACCCCCAAATCAATAATCTCAAAATTATTACATTGCAACACCACGCCCACAATATTCTTACCAATATCATGCACATCTCCCTTAACCGTCGCCAATAATATTTTACCTTGAGTGCTCAAAACAGTCCCTTGCGCCTTCTCCTCCTCAATATAAGGCATCAAATAAGCCACGGCCTTTTTCATGACCCGAGCCGATTTCACCACTTGAGGCAAAAATAATTTTCCTGCCCCAAACAAATCGCCCACCACATTCATCCCATCCATCAACGGTCCCTCAATCACCTGCAAAGGTTTTGCAAACTGCTGCCGAGCCTCCTCAGTGTCTTGCTCAATATAATCGGCAATGCCTTTTACCAACGCATATTCCAACCGTTTACCCACTGGCGCCTCACGCCATGCCAATTGTTGAACCTCTTGGGAAACCCCTCCCGTTTTATACCGATCAGCCACTTCCAATAAACGCTCAGTGGCCTCAGCATGACGATTCAAAATCACATCTTCCACCCGGTCTCGCAATTCTGCCGGCAATTCCTCATAAATAGCCAACTGTCCCGCATTCACAATGCCCATATCCATTCCAGCCTGGATCGCATGATACAGAAATACCGAATGAATAGCTTCTCGCAGCGGCTCATTCCCACGAAATGAGAATGAGACATTCGACACCCCACCTGAAATCAAGGCATGGGGCAAACGTTGTTTGATCTCTCGGGTTGCCTCAATAAAATCCACCGCATAATTGTTATGCTCTTCAATCCCAGTGGCCACCGCAAAAATATTCGGATCGAAAATAATATCTTCCGCCGGAAAACCCACCTGCTCCGTGAGAATTCGATAACAACGTTCACAAATAGCCACCTTGCGAGCCTGACTGTCAGCCTGTCCCTGCTCATCAAATGCCATCACAATGACCGCAGCACCATAACGTCTGACCAATTTCGCTTGCGCAATAAATTTTTCTTCCCCTTCTTTGAGACTGATGGAATTGACAATCGGTTTCCCCTGAATACATTGCAGTCCCGCCTCCAAAATTTCCCATTTGGAAGAATCAATCATAATGGGAACCCGAGTAATATCGGGCTCTGTCGCCACCAGATTTAAGAAATTGACCATTTCCACTTTGGAGTCCAACAATCCCTCATCCATGTTCACATCAATGATCTGAGCCCCACTGTCCACCTGTTGTCGAGCAACTTCCAACGCCTCCTCATAATTCTGCTCCCGAATCAAACGTTTAAACCGAGCAGAACCCGTAACATTGGTTCGTTCCCCAACGTTCACAAATAAACTGTCAGCTAAAATGTTGAATGGTTCCAAGCCAGCCAATCGACATGCTTTGGGAATGGAAGGAATAACCCGCGGCGGACAATTCGCCACTGCTTGACTGATGGCTTGAATGTGGGCAGGAGTGGTCCCGCAACAGCCTCCAATAATATTTAAGAAACCACGCTGAGCCCATTCCGCAATTTCTTTAGCCATCAATTCTGGACTTTCATCATATTCCCCAAACTCATTGGGCAAACCAGCATTGGGATGGGCAGACACGTGAGTGTCGGCAATTCTTGACAATTCAGCCACATACTGTCTTAATTGTTGAGCCCCCAAAGCACAATTTAAACCAATGGAAATCGGTTCAGCGTGACGCAAAGCATTCCAAAAAGCCTCCGTAGTTTGCCCAGACAATGTCCGTCCAGAAGCATCTGTGATGGTCCCGGAAATCATGATTGGCAAACGACAGTGGTGCTCATCGAAATAACGCTGAATAGCGAATACCGCGGCCTTGGCATTCAATGTGTCAAAAATAGTTTCTACCAATAATAGATCGGCGCCCCCATTCACCAGTCCCGAGGTGGCTTCATAGTAAGCAGTCACCAATTCTTCAAAGGTGACATTGCGGAGTCCGGGATTGTTGACATCTGGGGAAATAGAGCAAGTACGATTGGTTGGTCCCAATACCCCAGCCACAAAACGCGGCCGCTCTGGAGTTTTGGCAGTCATTTCATCTGCCACCCGACGAGCCAATTGTGTGGCGGTCACATTGATTTCATAAACCAATTCCTGCATTTGATAATCAGCCATAGCAATGCTGGTCGCATTAAATGTATTGGTCTCAAGAATGTCAGCACCTGCTGCCAGGTATTGAGCATGAATATCTTGAATAATTTGCGGTTGAGTCAACACCAACAAATCATTGTTACCCTTGACATCCGTTGGCCAAGTTTTAAATCGATCCCCCCGATAATCTGCTTCTTGAAGACGATGACGTTGAATCATGGTCCCCATTGCTCCATCTAAAATGAGAATACGTTCTTTTAACAGGTCTTCCACTTTGGTTGGCATAATTTTCCCTTAAATAATTGTTACAGGGGTAATATCCCTTTAAAGGATAAAATCCCCCACAATCTTAATTTTGCTCTATTTTCTTGATTTTGGAGTGTCAACCCCATTATAATCAAAGTTTATCAACTTCTTCCCCCATAATTGGACAAGACAACAATTATGGTCTCACAACCCAATTTAACTTACCTTCCTCACAAACCTCCTATTTTATCGAAATTATGGACTTTAGCACTCACTTCTTTTGGCACAGCCTACTGGCCACCCTGGTAGCCGCAATATGGTTCACTTTGCCCGGCATTCTCATCTTGCGCCACTTGGGATTTAAACAATTCCCCAATCTATTAGTTGCCCCAGCTTTGGGACTCTGTACTTTCGGTCCCTTCTCATTGGGAATAACCACCTTAATAGGATATTCTGTCACCACCTTGCTTGGCTCCTGGCTCACATTTCAAATCATCCTGTTATGGAAAACTCCCCCCGCATCCAACTTAGAACCCTTTTATCCCAGCACCGTTTCCAGCACTGTCCTGTTACTGTTTGGAACTCTGCTTTGGGCACTGTTGACCACCTTACCCATTTATCCTGCAGTATATGAACAAGGATTGTTTGTCAACACTCCCATTTTTGACCATGCCAAAGTGGCCCTGGTTGACGCCATCGCTCGTCAAGGATTACTGCCCATCAACCCCTACTATGCTCCCAATGGCGAAGACATTCTGCTGATCTACTATTATACTTGGCATTTTCTAGCATCTCAACTCAAATTACTCACTTTTGCCACCGGTTGGCAAGTTGAAGTTGCCATGAATGCCTTCACCGCAATTGCCACCCTCAGCTTTCTCAGTGCTTTGGCCATGCGCATCACCCAAAAAACTCAGGCCGGAATCTGGGTTATCTTATTTGCCTTTATGGGTCTCCCCATCGACTTACTCCCTGATTTATTTGGACCTCGTTGGCAACAGTGGCTCACCATCCCCCCCGGTCACGGCTTGGAACTGCTCTGGTTACAAATGATGTGGGTGCCTCAACACGTTCTCTCAGCCTTGGGCATCGTCATCATTCTATTCCTAATCAGCCGCGCCCTCCACTCTACCTGGCAACCTCGTTTGGGCATCATCATCGGCCTCTCTGCAGCCGCTGCCTTTGGTGCCTCCACTTGGGTCGGTGGCATCGCTTTAGTTCTCATCTCGCCAGCCCTCCTATTAGCGGCTCTGGCCTTACGACTGCCCGTGAGCCATTATTCATCTGCCTTAAAAACACTGGGACTTGCCTTAGGCATCGCCTTCCTATTCTCCCTGCCCCTGCTGATTTCCCAAGCCTCCGGTCCCCCCTTACAAGAATCCGCTCTGCCCTTTGGCTGGAATCTATTGGCCACCACTCGACTCATTGATCGCGACAGCCTAGAAGGCAAACTGGCTCATATCCTACTGTTTTGGCTCCAATTTTTACCCCTAAACCTGGGCATTGTTTACCTCATCGGCCTGACTGCCCTGCTCGCTCGTCAATTCCCCTTTGGCAACAATTTACCCCTCACGGAAACCCGTTTTTTACACGCCTTCAGCCTAACCGCGGTTATTGGCTATTTCCTCATCACCCAATTTCTCCAAAGCACCTTTTGGAACAACAGCTTTGCATGGCGAGCCGTTTTAGTACCTGTCATGCTGCTGTCCATTTGGGCTGCAGTCGCACTCACGGAACTATTGGCTGGACAACAACAACATTGGCGACCTCGATCATTACTGGTTCGTTTTCGAGCCGCATTATTACCCATCACCGTTATGGGACTGACCCTAGGTGGACTCAGCACCCTGCGAGTCTGGCACTTACCCGACCCCAGCTATGCTCCACCTCCCCCAGAAAAACTGGCGCTGCACCAAGGATTTTTACGACAACATAGGGCTTGGGAAAAAGTCAGAGACTATGTAGCCCCCAATGAACGAGTACAAGTCAATCCCGAAGGCTATGCCGATCTTACCCCCTGGCCAGCCACTTTACCCTATTCCCTATTTGCTGATCGAGCCATTGCTTACGCTAATATAGAATATGCCACTGTATTTGCCTACCGTTACGATCCACAACTCAATACACAACAATATCAATGGGTAAAGTCAGTTTTTTCTGCACATCCCCCATTAGATTCTCTACAAAAAATGCACGACACCCTCAAAGTTAAAGCCTTATTGATCGACAAATTTGATCCGATTTGGGCACACAGTCATTTACTGGAGAATGGAGAATTTTACCAACTGGCTTATCAAGAGGAAGACTTTAAAATTTATCTGGCCCGTTAATTCCCTGCTCAAGGCAATTCACGTAGGATGCGCGAGCATTGATTTGCGAAGCGCATCTGTCGCGTTTATTCTGAAAATTCCATCATTCCGCAAATGCCAATTCAGACACTATGCCCTAAAATACCAAACAATGATAGACTGGACAATGACTTAAATTGGCTTGACAACCCAAATAAAACTTGCTAACATACGACGCATCTTTAGATGTAGGACGTTACCATCTCAATTTAGGATCTTTAATTTATGGTCAACACCGTATTAGATCAACGTCGAGCCGGTATTTTATTACACCTCACCTCCCTACATTCTACTCTGGGGCTGGGATCATTGGGTCGTCATGCGCAACGATTTGTCGACTTTCTCAGCGAGTCTGATCTGTCTGTCTGGCAAATGTTGCCCATTCATCCTTTGCATAGAGTACCGAAGCGCACTCCCCATCGGGATTTTCTATTGATGACCCTTTGAGGCCTTCTCATTTCATTGGCGGAATTTGGGAAACAAAGGCGCGCCACAGTGAAAATGCTGTGACTTTGTTGTTTTCACTGTTTTCTTCAGTGCCTACCTTAATTTTTGAATGCGAGATAGAAGGTGACTTCTTAAATTTTCGAGTGGCTTCTTGGGACATAGGGCAAGAAATTTACAAGTACAAGTCTATTTTGTCTGAATTCAATTGTGTTGAAGTTGCGAAAGGTGCAGCCACATAAAAAAATGGATTTATTGAACACCATGCAACCTCTTTGGAATAGGAAGCAGGATGAACAGTATGTCAAGCAATTACATCAATGTTTTGTTGCCATTGGGAACAATCATGCAGCGGAACAAATTGCCAAAGTTTTAGAACAATGGCGAAGTGCTAAAATGAAAGAAATCACTTGGTAATTTTTGTTTTAACAGGAAAAATTTTATGGTAAATTACCAAAAATATATCACTTTAGAAGTTGGGAAGCGTTCTGCGCAACCCTGTATTCGTGGCTTAAGAATCACTGTCTATGACGTACTTAATATGTTGGCTAATGGCATGACCACTGTGGAAATTGTTGATGATTTTCCTGAATTAACCTCAGCCGATGTTTTAGCTTGTTTGGCGTATGTTGCTGATAAAGAACGTAAGATAGCGGTGATTTATGACAGTAAAGTTGCTATTTGATGAGAATATTTCACATAAAATTTGTCAGCGTGTGAGTGATCTATTTCCAAATTCCCAACATATCAATGCACTTGCTTTGGAACGAGCACAGGATATTGAAATTTGGGAATTCGCTCAACGGGAAAATTTTACTATTGTCACTCAAGATTCTGATTTTAACGATATTTCTATCCTAAGAAATTTCCCGCCTCATGTTATTTGGCTTAGAACAGGCAATGCTAGAGTATCAGAAATTGAGCAGGTATTGCGACAAAACTATGTAAGAATAGTTGAAATTGTCGAATCAGGAACACAAGGAGTTATTGAGATTAACTTTGAGGTAAAGTATGGCATTTGATGATAAATCGATCAAAGTTGTCGTCGGCATTATCTTAAAACACTAATGCAGAAAACGGAAATGGTTTGGCTTGACAACCCAAATAAAACTTGCTAACATACGACGCATCTTTAGATGTAGGACGTTACCATCTCAATTTAGGATCTTTAATTTATGGTCAACACCGTATTAGATCAACGTCGAGCCGGTATTTTATTACACCTCACCTCCCTACCTTCTACTCTGGGACTGGGATCATTGGGTCATCATGCGCAACGATTTGTCGACTTTCTCAGCGAGTCTGATCTGTCTGTCTGGCAGATGTTGCCCGTTCATCCCTCGCATAGAGTACCGAAGCTCACTCCCAATCGGGATTTTCTATCCCCTTATCAACCGATGTCCGTTTTTGCTGGCAATCCCATACTGATCGATCTACAAAAGTTGGTCGACAAAAAATGGCTGCCGCGGACTTCATTTCCAATAACTTACTGATTTTATTGAGATAATTTGAAATTTCACATAATTTTTAAAGTGGGAACTAAAACATTAACCATTTTTTAAAGAAACCATAGTTGATCTCTTCATATTGTCAATAATTTCAGGGATTGTTGTTAATATTGTCATGGGAAGTTACGCATCGGCAGAATTAAGGATAAAATACCACAATAAACCTTGGAGTTGGTAATTTATGAACAATCCGTTCGATGACAGTTTACAACAAAATAATAGCATATTGCCGTCTGCGTTAGACAGCCTCAACTCTACTGTGTCTGATTCAAATTTTGGTTATGAGAATCACCCTGATAACCGACTTGAAGGTCCTTTGCTGACCGAAACAACTCACTCACCCGACCAGAATATCGCAACAACGGATTGGCAAGATTCTATTTTTCATAATCCACCTGATCCCAGTCTGACTCAAGGCTTTAATTCCCGGGTAGACTATGATAATTCTAACAATTCGTCTAATTTTACCCCGCCTTCCATTCCACACACCCATTATCATCCTCCTCATGATTTTTTTACACATCCATTTCATGAAGGAAAATTGCAGCATTTGGCTTCTTCAGAAATTTGTACTTTTCACAGCTCAAGTGATGCCAATCCTTATACGACAGTGGAAAGTAATGGAGATATCCGCAAATACGTTGGCAACGATTCAATAGGTGATTGGGTTGCAACGGTACATGATGGAAAGGTGTATAACCTTCGCAATGACTATTTAGGACGTGCTGGCACTGACGGAAATGTGTATGATGAACATGATAAAGTAATCGGTTGGGTTGATAATCAGGGGCAAGTATTTGACAGTGCTGGTCATCATGTTTATGATACTACTTCTGGAGTTGTAGGAGGAGCAGCTTACTTATTAACCATTTATGGCGGTAATGTAGCTTAAGGAGAAACTTATGAAAGCATTGCCGCCGCCGAACCAACCTAAAAGTCTATGGCAAAAGATAACAGGTGGATTTAAAGCTATTTTTGTTCCCAATGTTTACGCAGCACATGCTCAACGCGAAAACATAGAGCGACAGATTGCAGCGAATTATGATTTACAACAACGTTTGCAGGAAAGTTCTCAAAGTTTTCAGCACAGCCTCTCTAGAGAGAGAATGCAATTTGATGCTGAAAAATTGAAATATCAGTTAGAAGCTACTGCTGATTTACAGTATAGTTTACAAGCCAATTCGCAACGGTTTCAACAGCAGCTAGAAGAAAATCGTCAACAATTTGAACTGACTCGGTTGAAAATTCAATATTTCATGCAATTGGAAGCACAAGCCCACCAATCTCATGAAAATCAACTCAATCGAGAACATCAATCACACGAGAATCAGTTGAATCGGGAATTTCAAGCTGAACTTTCCATCTATATGAAAAAGCTAGATCATGCCATGATGCAGGAAAAAATGACGTTTGATCTATTTTTGTTTGAAGAACGTAAGAAATTGGATTTGGAAATGCGTGAAGTTGCGCACAATTTTCAGTTAAAACTGTCTGCTATTCAAGGAGAAATAGTGCGTCAAACTGAGGAATATAAGCGCACGTTAGAACGTTATCCTTGGGGATTACCACCGTCAACAATTTTGGGAATCTATGGCAAATACCAAGACCGTCGTCGTCCAGTTCCCCCTTTGGTCATCCTGTCACCACCAACGCTCGAATATGATCGATTTATCAATCCGCCTTCCTCTTTTCTGCCGAAGATTGAGAAACGGTTGGCAGAGGATGTTCGGACTTTTTTGGATAAAAATTATGCACTTGATGACTCTTTGAGACCGTCTCATTTCATTGGCGGAATTTGGGAAACAAAGGCGCGCCACAGTGAAAATGCTGTGACTTTGTTGTTTTCACTGTTTTCTTCAGTGCCTACCTTAATTTTTGAATGCGAGATAGAAGGTGATTTCTTAAATTTTCGAGTGGCTTCTTGGGACATAGGGCAGGAAATTTACAAGTACAAGTCTATTTTGTCTGAGTTCAATTGTGCGGATTTTTTGTATGATGTTGCTAGAAATCATGCCCACGAGTGGCGAGAACAGAAAGCTAAACTGTTACAAAAAGGACGTAGCCTTGACGAATTAAAGAAAGTCGGCGGCGATGATGAACTCAATTTGGGAATTTTGGAGCATGAAGAGGGTTTGCACAAGGATGGCTATGAGGGACAGTTAAATTATAAAATCACTCCCAAAGCAGTTCAAGAATTAGTAAAACATCTTAGGGTGTTACATTGTATCTTTGTTGGATTGGCACTCGATGAATACTATTTCATGCGCTATAACGTTGGATTGCAATTACCCACTGTAATGAGCGAATTGATTGCTGATTTGCCAAAGTATGAACAAAAGACTTTGTTGGCAGTGGTCACTGATTATTACAAGTCGTTTTATGAACTGGTTAAAGACTGCGATTCTCCCTTTTTGCCAGAGCTTGGTTTGGATATCGTAGCCGGATTAGCGGATGTTGTGGATAAAGCCTGGCTTGAAGAGATGTTAAACAGTTCGATGCGAGCGTGGTTGAAGTTGCGAAAGGTGCAGCCACATAAAAAAATGGATTTATTGAACACCATGCAACCTCTTTGGAATAGGAAGCATGATGAACACTATGTCAAGCAATTACATCAATGTTTTATTGCCATTGAGAACAATCATGCAGCGGAACACATTGCAAAGGTTTTAGAACAATGGCGAAGTGCTAAAATGAAAGAAATCACTTGGTAATAAATAATCTACTTTATTCATTTTCATGGAAATAATTTGATGATAACTCAGACCGTCTCTCAACCTATTGCAGCTCAACTACAAATATTTAATGAAATTGAACAAAAAGAGCAGTTTTTATTTGTGCTGGGGGCATTGGTTGCTAAGTTAATCAGTTTGCATAAAGCGGCAGACATGATGAAATTGGAACCAGATTTTTTACTCACGCTACTTGATCTCATGGGAATAGAATTTTCTTATTTATCAGAGGAAGATGTTGAATTAGAAAAGCGATGGTAATCATGAAAACAATTGTTTTCAATACCTCGCCCTTAATTTTTTTGGCGCGACTGGGTTGGTTAAAGGATTTTGTTCAATCTCAGGAAAATTATCACTGTCTTCCTCAAGCGGTTGCAGTGGAAATACAAGCAAAAGCTGATCAGGCTTGTATTGAGATAATGCAGCTAATACGTTCTGATCTACTGCAAGTTAAGCCTACTCAATTGATTTCTTTAGTGAATAGTTTGAGTCAGCATTTGGGTCAAGGTGAGTCCGAAGCGATTGCGTTGGGAATAGAATTGCAAACAGATTATTTGATTCTGGATGATGCCGTGGCGCGGAGAGAAGCATTGCATTTGGGATTGAATGTGAAAGGCACATTAGCTATCTTAAAGATGCCTCATTTAACATTGGCAAGTGGAAAAGAAGCATTATATTTACAGTTAGTTAAAGCGAATTTTAGAGTGAAAAGACAAATTTTTGATAAAGTTTTTCAGGATTAATTGGTTAATCACAGGAAATAGAGTATGGCATTTGATGACAAATCGATCAAGGTTGTAGTTGGTATTGACTTTGGAACCTCTCGTTCTGGTTATGCGTATGCGTTTTTGGATGATAAGAAAATTATTCCAAAAACTCAGTGGTTTGGACAGGATATTCCTTATGTTAAAACACTAACGCAGATTCTTTATTCGCCAGACCGTAAGGAAAAATGGTGGGGTTATGAAGCGAGAGCTGTTTTAGCGGAAAAGCGCAAAACGAATGAAGCAAAGAACTATCACTTTTTTGAACGCTTTAAGATGGCATTGCGGGAAAGTGAAGATAGAACTTCAGAGGGTCAACGCATTACGAGTAGTGCTGGTGAAAAATTCCTAGTCGTGGATATTATCGCTGACTATCTTCATTTTCTTAAAGAATTTGCGTGGACAGATATTACAAAAGCCACCAGTGGTCACCTGAAAGAAAGTGAAATTCGTTGGTGTTTAACCGTGCCTGCAATATGGAGTGATGTGGATAAGCAAATCATGCGTCGGGCAGCTCAAAAAGCAGGGATTATTGGCAGTTCTGAAGAGGAAGCAGAACGCTTGATTTTAGCATTGGAACCGGAAGCGGCAGCGATGTACTGTCAAGAAAAGGATCAACACCAATTATCTGAAGGAATACATTTCATGGTGGTTGATTCTGGTGGCGGAACTGTGGATATCACTGTGCATGAAGTGATCAAGGGAAAAAAGTTAAAAGAAGTTGTGCAGGGAACGGGTGGTGCGTACGGCTCAACTTACGTCGATAGATATTTTGTAGAAAATTTTTTAGTCCATAAGCTAACTAGCGAGGTTATTACCCGCTACCACGAAGAAGAACCCGTAGATTTTTTACGAATGATGGGAGACTGGGAAAATGCCAAATGTAATCACGATCCGCGTAAGGAACGTCACTTTCCTATTCCAACCAAACTTTATCGGATACTGAAAGACTATCCTAAAGTTTTAGAAAGACTTGCTGATGAGCAGGATGGAGAAGATGAAAGTATTTATATTTCTCCAGAAACCATGAAGCAAATTTTCAAATCAACCTTAGATGGTCTTGTTCACGAAGTACATAAGCAGCTTGAGCGATTAGGAAACATCAAATGTGACATCATGTATCTAGTAGGCGGTTTTTCGACTTCTCCTCTATTGCAAGAGAGGATTCATCAAGAATTTGATAACAAGGTGAAAAAGATTGTGATTCCACCTGCACCTGGAGCAGCCATTGTTGAAGGAGCAGTAGCATTTGGAATTGATCCGTCCATTCGTTCGAGGGTGAGTCGATTGACTTACGGAGCAGGTTGTAGTGAAGAATTTGATTCTAGCAAAGACCCTGTTGGAAAGAGATTTTGGGCAGAAGATTTCAATCGTTACCAATGTAACCATCGCTTCTTCGTTTTTGTAGAAGTTGGTGATGAAATTGGAACAGATGAAAAAGTTACCCGTGTATATTCACCGTTGCATAAAAATGAAAAAGAGATGATGCTCACATTCTATTCTAGTAGAAAACCACACCCTAGATATACAGATGAACAAGGAGTCACTGAGCTTGGAACACTAACCATAACTCGCTCAGATACTTCCAGTGGGCTTAATTGGAATGTAGAAGTAACTATGAAATTTGGAGGTACTGAAATTCAAGTAACCGCTAAAGATACCAAAACCGAGAAGGTAGAAAAAACCAGTCTGCGTTTTTCTTCAACTTATTCTCGTGAATTAATTGAGGAGTAATTATCCATGAGTGACGATCAAAACCAAAGTGGTAAAGTTGACATAGAAAATTCCCAGCAAGAAATGCCTTTGGAAGGAAATTTGCCCAAAAACTCACCAGCAGCACCGCTCACAGGTTTCCCTCAAGGGCAAACATCTACTCATGATTCAGAGCAACCATCTACGGTAAATAACTCTGATTACAAACCAGATAACCATGAGCGTTTACAAGAAGAAAATGAGAATGACTTGTTGTTCGTTCGGAAATATCCGTACAGCATCATATTGCTGCTTAACAACCTTGAATCTACTTTGAATCAGGAAATAAAAAATTGGACAGATTGGTTGACAGGGAATGACAAAGTTGTAAAAAATTTAAAACATGAGGTTCGGAAACTTACAACTGAATTACAACAGAAACAAGACAGAATACTGGCTCTGGAAAAGATTGAAGCAAACTATTCCTCGATTCAACAACAGAATACTGAGCTTGAGCTCAGATGTGTTCGATTGATAAAAGAGGTTGCCATGTTGAAAACAGGAGGAGAAGATGCTCCGCGAACTGAGGTATTGCACTCCGCTTTCAAAGAACTGAAAGATCAAACTTTCAAAGAACTCAGCAACAAAGTTTACAAATTACGGACACAGTGTAACCCTGACGCTAAGATGGAACGTAAACAGGAAACAGCAACAATTCGCTCTAAACTTGCGGAAGCTGTTCTGATGGGCAGTGTTGATACCTGTAAAAAAGGAAATATCGCAGAGGTGGAAACCACTAAGCTTATTAAATCGGTGAACGGTAAATTCATCATGTATTTTAGCAGTTGTGGTTGCTCCGATGTTAAAACTAGATTCCCATCTGAATCACAAGAAATTGAGCAAACTCTCAAAAATATTGCTGAAAGATCGCTGAAGTTAGTTAATGATATTATTCATGCTTCTCCACCAGGAGAACTTCTGTGGTACGAACCAGGAGTTGAGTTTAACTCGGAAGAACATGAAGTACTGGTGGGTTGTGTCGAAGAAGGAAAAATAACTTTCACGGTATTTCCGGGTTATGCTATTTACGAAGGTACTCCTAAAAAAAGACGAATTTTTGAGAAAGCAATGGTATTCACTGCATTAGACGCTAAGAAATAATTTGCCACGTTGCGGTCTGTACAAATAAGGTGATGGAATGCCATTGCAGAAAGAATTATGTCCATGCAGGTGGCAGTTGGATTTGAGACTGGACTATTGGAGATTCGCTCCCTACCAGAAGGCAAGTTGTTGCACAGTTTTGGTAACATCCATGATCGGGATGTGCAACGCGTGGCTTTTGGTCCCGAAGATCATTGGTTGGCTGCAGCCAGTTTGGACGGTCGAGCCACCGTTTGGAAAAAGACCGGGGAACAGTGGCAGTTGTTTGGCACATTGACTCATGGGAAAGGGGTTAATGCAGTGGCTTTTGCACCGGATGGTCGCCGCGTGTTGACTGCCAGTTATGATGGGCAACTGGGGCAGTTGTTGTTGGACACTTTGGACACTCCACAGCCCAGTTTCACGCGTCTCTATTCTGATCAGGAGATGAATGCGGTGACTTTGGATGACAGCGGGCAGTGGGTTTTGACCACCACAGATACAGGTGCTCAGTTGTGGAATCAGGCAGACTGGCAATCCCCTTCTTGGCAGCAAGCCATCAGTCAATACTCGAGTGGAAAAACTACTTTTTGGGGTGCTTTGAGTCCCGATCATCGGCAGGTTGCTTTGGTGGGCGATTATTTTAAACTCAAAATATATCCACAGGAATCAGAGCCTTACTATTTGCCAGGACATGATGAGACTGTAATTCGTGCTTTATTTACCCCCGGTGGTCAGCAATTGTTAACCGTGGGGGGCGACAATAAGATTAAGGCTTGGGACCTAAGACAACGCACTTTGTTATTCAGTTTGTCTCTGCCCAGCTCTGCCAAAGACAGCGTATGGGACTTTGATTTCCGTTGCCCATCTCAGCAGTCCCAAACAGAGTTGAAAGGCTGTTGGCTTGCTGCACCCCTCAGTGTAGAGCGGCGCGTGGTCCTTTATCAGTTGGGGAATTAATTAAATTGCTTAGGTAAATTCGTGTAGGGTGGGCAGCAGGTTTATCGTTGCCCACTCAAAAAAGTATGCAATAATGAAAAGGTGAGATACGAAAAAATAACCGGGAATTCCAATAAAGGTGCATTACGGCGCAAAAAGATGTGCCTAACACATAACACTCTTTTTTAAGTAATTTCAAAAACTCATCCTCTGTTAAACCAGAATATTTAATCAAACTGCGCAGTGTTCCCACGGACAATTCTCGGTGTTGAGGTACCGATAAATTAGCATTCACGCCCGGTTTGACCATGACTAAATGACTGCTCACTTGACCGATGGATTGCCAACCTGCCCGCCCAAAAGCTGTTACCGCTTGTTTTCCTGAAATATTAGCCAGTCGTCCCATCGTTTATACTGTCACTACAATGGGTGGTTGTTTGAGTTGTTGAGGGGAGAGATGTTGCAAACTTTTTTGATCTTCCGCCCATAACCAAGCGGTAATGGCTTCTTTAATGTTTGCCAGTGCTTCTTGTTCATCTCGTCCCTGGGAAACACAACCTGGGAAGGCCGGACATTCAGCGATAATCCAGCCATCTTCGGCAGTTTCCAATGTGACATGGAATAACATTCAAAATACCTCGTCATTAATTGAGTTTAAGGAGTAATCCGCAGGTAAAAGTTTATTTATTCTACACTGTCCATTTAATCGTCTGAATCAAAATTCCCCAAAATGATAGAATGAACCGAATGAAATTCCACCTCCATTCTGAAAGTTCTAAAATTCTGATTCAGACATTGAGTAGCGTTACGGCGCAAACAGACGCGCTACAAATTGTTGGAATCAGAATTAAAGAATTTACCGATAAAATCCAGTAATTAACAAGAGGACATTGTTGAGAAGCAAACCTCATTTCAGTAAACTTCTTCGTGTGTTCCAATTTCCAGTAATAAAATACTCTTTTCTGCGGAATCTTCAGTTTTGATAAATTCGAAGATAATTCTCAAATCATATCCAGCACGACAAGCCCATAAGCCCGCTAAATTACCTTTGAGTTTATGAGTAGCTAAGGAGGGTGCAAATGGTTCACTTTCTAAAAGTCGCAGAGTCTCTTCCAACGATTGACGCACGGCTGGTGATTGTTTGACGGTCCGTTTAAACGCCTTGATAAAGGTTTTACCCCAAATTAAGGTTCTCATTCGGATAACTCTTTTAGCAAGTCCTCCACAGTGCCAACCCTGACCTCGCCCCTAGCAAATTCGTTGCGGGCTTCGCTGATGCGT
>DYNP01000012.1:0-3901 GCA_020721005.1 Thiomargarita sp. | reverse complement strand
TTCAACGAGGTCTAAAATCGTTTGAAAAGTGACCATAGAATTTACCTCTACTATCAATAAATAACGTGATGAATTGTCTGAATCAGAATTCCCCAAATTATAGAATGAACCGAATGAAATTCCACCCCCATTCTGAAATTCTGCAAATTCTGATTCAGACCTTGAGTAGCGTTACGGCGCAAACACACGCGACTAACGCTAGTTACGTTTGCTAAAGGTGAATAAATGCCGATTTGCATAGTCGTTGAGAACGTTAATGGCATTTTATTCAAAAGGATTTAACCAATTCACTTCCAAATGTTGAATATCTTTCACATTACGGGTGACTAGAGTTAATCCCTTTACTTTTGCCGTGGCTGCTAACAAACCATCAATCACCGATAATGGTTGGACCGCACTCATTTTGCCCCACTCTTCGGCGATGAGGTCGTCAATCATCAAAATCCGTTCACTAAACTGTTAGGTGACGGTGTTTAGCCAAATTTCCAAATGAGAAGCGGCAACGGCATCACGTCGACGAATGAGTTCAACTCCTTTACGCAGTTCACCTATCACTAACACACTGATAAAGAGTTGTTCCGAAGCAATTGAGGAGAACCACTGCCTCACTTTCGCATCAAACCGGGCTTGCTTGCGTAATTCGGAAATCACATTGGTATCAAGCAGATAGTTCAATTTCCCGTCCATTATCACTCATTCTTGCAAAATCAGAATCTTCGCCAACGTTAGGCATGGCCAATAAAGCTGTTTTAAAATCCTCTTGCTGGGAGAAATCCGTTTTAAGCGAAGGGGGAAATGATTGAGCGAGACTATTTGCCAACGTTTGTATTAATGAAATTCTTAGTTCTACAGGCAGTTGTAAAATTTCCTGTTCTAGTTGTGGTAAGGAACGCATGGGAAAAACCTCTTTTAAAGTTGGTCTGAATCAGAATCCCCAGAATTATAGAATGAATCGAATGAAATTCCACCCCCATTCTGAAAATTCTAAAATTCTGCAAATTCTGATTCAGACCTTGAGTAGCGTTACGGCGCAAACACACGAGCCTAATGCTTCTTACTATGTTCGCTTAACTTTCAAACGCGGCTCAAGAATTGATTTAATATACCGTTCTTTTGCAGTATGGCCATATTTTACCAATTCAAATAACTTTGTTGCTTGCTCTTTGTATTTATCAGTATCCACGACTGAAAAAAGATAAAAATAAGGAACCAAGGTATTGCTTCTAGCTACCCACTGTTGGCATTCATCGTCAAACGGAGAATCACCAAGTACTACAAAATCAAAATATTTATGCCAGAATAAAAATTCTGGTTCATTACCGAAAACAATGGTTGCTTCATTCAATACCTCATGCGCACGTTTCCATGACTTTTCAATAAATCGGCGCGGTAAAGCATGATAAGTGCTGTAACCGTAGTCAGTGCAAACGAAATACAACACTGCTAAGTCTACGTAAATATCAACAATATCGGCTTCACCGGTGGTAATCAGAACTTCATACGCCTCGCTAGCTTCGATAGGTAAGTCCTTAGCATCGAACCATTTGGCGGTAGCCAATTGCTCAGCGAAGGTTGGGTGGTATATTAACGCCGGCATCAATAATTTCTCCATTTCTGTGTTGTATCCAAACTTGTTTACCGTTTCTGAAAATTTGTGAATGCCCTGTTACTCCAGCATCAATACCACCTGGAGAGACAACTGTAGGGTTCAAATTATTAGGATTTGAAGCGATGTTCTCAAACAATCTAGCATAACGCTGTTGTGACGAGAGGGTTTCTGGATTTACATGTCCGGGCGCGTTTCTGAAAATATGTCCAGCTCGCTTAAAAGTAAAATTTACCAATTTATGACCACCCTATCAATTTTAACTATTCTATCAACAGTTACAGATTATAGTGAGTGGTTTAGATATTGGGAGCATAGATGCTGAATCAGAATTCTCAGAATGATAGAATGAACAGAATAAACTTCCACCCCCATTCTGAAAATTCTGATTCAGACATTGAGTCGCGTTACGGCGCAAACACACGCACTTCAGTAAACTTCTTCGTGTGTTCCAACTTCCAGTAATAAAATACTCTTTTCTGCGGAATCTTCAGTTTTGATAAACTCGAAGATAATTCTTAAATCATATCCAGCACGACAAGCCCATAAGCCCGCTAAATTACCTTTGAGTTTATGAATTGCACATTTTTCAAGTAACGGGTAATCAGTCCCTTAGTTAAACGCACTGCTTTGTGGCCTTTAGACCCATTTCCATTGATTTGGTTGTCTGAATCAAAACTTGTGCTGAGCATAGTCGAAACATTCCCCAAATTATAGAATGAACCGAATGAAATTCCACCCCCATTCTGAAAATTCTAAAATTCTGCAAATTCTGATTCAGACCATTAGAGAAGAAGCATCAGACTCATGAGACTCAAGCGTAGGGTGTGCAACGGGTTTATCGTGGCACATCAAAATCAATAATTATCCAACGAGTTGATAAGTAAAACCAAAAAATGTTTTGCCCACCCTACGCTCATTGGTGCATAGCAACGAGAGAATAGGAATGTTCAGGATTTAGTTTCAAGAAAGTATTGAACTGAATCTTTGAACTCTTCGAGTTTTCTTTTTCGTTCCTCATGAAGGCTATAAGCTCCACCAGCCACAAGGAATGGACTGGCCATAATAATTGTTAAACTGAACGAAGCAACAAACAACGCATCGAGGATAGTATCTTCGATATTTTTTTTGGCATGAAAAGAGGTTACAAGTCCAAAAACGCCGGTAGAATATTCGGTTAAGGCACCTTTTGTTAGCGATGTGTATGTTGCCTTCATTTCGATATTACTAATGGCTCGTAGTGCCTCCCGTCCATTGTAATCGTCTCCCAATTGAAAATGACAAAGTGCCAGTCCTATGTAGGACAGCGCGAGGCGTTCGTTATTCTCAAGGGAGATTGCTTTGTTAAACCTAGACCGAGCCTCTCTCAATAGAGAATCGCGTTCGGTTTGACTCGTGGCAGCCTGCTCTAGGGAACATATAGCCGCTTCAAACTCAGCACCTGCTAGTCTATCGAGCTTCGCATCCATTGTTTCGATAATCCCCAAGTAACCCGCTAATTGCTTGGCGATATTCGCTTCATGAAAAATCATTGTTATGTCCATCATGGTAACTTCCTAATAGTTCACATAGTAATCAGAATTGTAGGGTAATGCACGACGGTTTATTGAACG
Organism: Thiomargarita sp.; assembly: GCA_020721005.1. Lineage (GTDB taxonomy): Bacteria > Pseudomonadota > Gammaproteobacteria > Beggiatoales > Beggiatoaceae > DYNP01. Next base: position 682 of record DYNP01000012.1, on the reverse strand, counting down.
AAGTGTATTGAATCTGCTGACCATTGGAAGCAGTGACGCGATTTCCAACGGCGTCGTAGGTATAACTGACCGTGCCAGCCTGAGTGACGGCGTGAGGACCCGCGCCCTGACCATAAATGTAATTGCCCACATCAGATTTAGACGTGATATTACCGAGTTCGTCATAACTCATGGTCAATGATTCACCGCCACTGATATTCGATTTTACCAACCGATTCAAACTATCGTAAGTGAACGTCTCTGATAATGAATCTCGACGACGTTCTAGCAGATTCCCCAAAGAATCAAAACGATAACTCAAGTTCTGCACACCTTGCAGATTGCCGGCGGGGCCAGTTTGAATCGTTTGGAGATGTCCAGTCAACGGGTCATAGGCGCGTTGGGTCACTAAGCCATTACCAAGACGTTGTTTCTCCAATTGACCCCGCGCATTCATCACCTCAGTTTGCCATACTGATTGTTGAGTATCGGCACGATGCACTGCTTGCAAATAGCCCAAGTCGTTATAAATGTGATGCACCGCAAAACTGGTCGGATAAGTGAGTGCCGAAGCGCGACCGTATTGGTCATAACAAGTCGTCACCGGGAAAATTTGCCCACCAAAGGCGGTCAAGGTTTCGGTGGCGCGACCAAAACTGTCATAACGATAGGTTTCGCTATAACCACTGGAGGACGTGAGTTT
>DYNP01000041.1 GCA_020721005.1 Thiomargarita sp. | reverse complement strand
CTTGAATAGCAATGACCCCAAGCAACCGAAGTTGACTTATCATTTAGAGTGTCATGGGCCAGCGTCGCTTTCTCCAGCGAGTACCGAGTTACCTCAGCACTTGACAGCGATTTTGGCGGCCACGGCAGATACCGAATATACTTCTAACACTCTTGTCGTCAGTGACGTAACGGAAACCGTGACGGCTACCGTGACGGGAGGGAATGCCACTTTGGTCAAGAATGGAATAGAGACCGGTGCCGCGACGACCACAGTTAGCAATGGCGATACTTTGGCCGTGACCACTCGATCAGCGACTGGTGCCGGCAACACGGTTAATTTGGCTTTGCAATTGGGTGAGAAAATTTTACCTTGGTCACTGACTACCGCGTCAGTAGAAGCCGGGCCCGCAGAGACTGGAAAAATGTCCAGTTACACGCCGGTCAATTGTGAAGTCAGTGAATCCGGTGGCGCGGTGTGTCAATTGCCGTTGACGGCACCGGCAGGAACGTCAAGGATGGACCCGAAATTATCGTTGGGGTATAACAGTCAAGGGAATAACGGGCCTCTGGGAGTGGGCTGGTCTTTGAATGGGTTATCGGCCATTACTCGTTGTCGGGCGACACAAGCCCAAGATGGGTTGATTGATGCGGTGGATTTCATGACAGTTTTTGTTTAGCATAATGGGTAAGCTACTGAAAGATGTTTTACATTTTCGTTGTGCGGTTTCCCTTACTGAGAGAATAAACTTATGGACTTTGTTATCCCGTTAATTCGTTTTCCAATATTTCTTATCTTATCTACAATAGTGACAGCCTATTGCCTGCCCTTATTTGTAATAGAAACGTTAGTAATGATTCTTTGGTTGCTGTTCGCGTTTGCATTTGTGACTCGTACCCAAGTCAAAAAGTCATGGATTCATACTTATCCCAATTCGGTGAGACATTTCTGGCGTACACTAAAAAACTTGTGGTTATGGGTAACGTTAAAAAATGAATCATTCTATAATGTGTGGATAAGAATTATTTCTGCGCTTATCATACTGGCTGTGGTGTTTGCACTCGTTTCGCCAATTTATTTTGGTTATGAAGATAGCTACCTCATAGAATTAAAGTATTTTATGGCAAGTTCCCATGTAGTTAAGCTGATTTTAGATGCCAGTCCGCTAGTTCAAGTGGTCATGTTTCTACTATTTTTGGCATGTCTATACTCATGGATATTGATACTTCTGAATTTGCAGAAATTAGAACAGTCCTCGTGGTTGATGGAACAGTTTGAAACAAAATCATTGCGACAGTTAAGTTCTCTTTCTAACTTATCATTCAATGAAGTTCCATTTGGAATCGAGTTTGTCCTTAACTCAGGTTTCAAAGAATATTTGACTTCAAAAGGTAAGTTAGATAAGAAAACCATCGTGGAAAATGTTCAGAAAGCTATGCAATCAGCCCTAAAACAAGAAGTTGATAGATTGGAAAGCAATTTGTGGGCCCTTGCTACCATTGGATCAGTTAGCCCTTATGTTGGTCTGTTTGGTACAGTTTGGGGCATTATGAATTCATTTAATGCGTTAAGCAATATACAAGATGAACTTAGTCTGGCAATGGTAGCCCCCGGTATTTCGGAAGCCTTGATTGCCACTGCAATGGGTTTATTTGCGGCAATTCCCGCAGTTATTGCTTACAATCGTTCTGCCACTATCATTGATCGCTTAGTGACACGTTACAACGCCTTAATAGATGATTTCACAAACCTTTTACAACGCATAGGTTAGCTTCATTAACCACTTACATATTTGAGGTTTGTTATGTCTCGTCGTCTAATGTCTCAAATGAATGTAGTACCCTACATTGATGTGATGTTGGTACTTTTGATTATTTTCATGGTTACTTCACATTTAGCAAGACCACAAACTCCTGAGAAAGTTCGTGAGGAAGTCAAACGTAGTCAACAAGAACTCATGGAACAAAAAATGGTACTAGCCAAATTGCAGAATGAACTCAATGCCATGGCCATGGCAAAAGAACGAGAAATTTACCGTTTGGAGAAGCTAAGGACAGACGTTCAAACTGAACAATTACGTTTGGCTGAAACCAAGAATCAGCAAGAAAAACAAACTCGTCAATTGAACTCATCGCGTCAAAAAATGGAGGAACAAGTAGCAGAAGCACGGTCTCGTTTGGACGAGGTTAAACGCCTTCAACAAGAAGAGCAAAGTCGCCTTGTGGAACTGCAAGATGAAATAAGAGAACTGGAACAGAACAGAACCACCAGTGAAGAGTGGGAATTTACTCAATACAATCATCGCGCCGTGGCCAAAAACCAAGATGGTGATCTGGTAGAGGCAGAGATAAGTAATGAAGAAAAGTCCATCTTAAATCTTACCAGAAAGGGAAATCAAATTACGGGTAGTTTTTCGGCATATACCTTTATTTCTGGTCAAAGAGTAGGTGGTAATAGATGTTCTTCAAAGATAGAAGGAGAAATTGATGGTGATCAAATTGAGTTTATTGAATACATGACTGATGACGCTTGTTGTGATGGTGCTAGAACGAAATATAGTGGTACTATTCAAAATGACAGAATTAAAGTTGATTACTATCCATTAGGAGAAACCCCTTTTGGCTGTATACAATATTTTGGTAGAGGTGTGGGTACGAAGCGATAGTAATTTGTCGTTATCACACTATTTCTGGATCGGGATATTCGCAAATCTGTGCAAGCCTTTGATGGCAAAGCGATTTACTTGGACAGCCTGTATAACACCCGTGGGGAAGTCACCAAAGTCTCTGACCCTTATTTTGACATTGATACACCCATCTGGACTCTCAATGAATACGATGATCTCAGTCGCGTTGTCAAACAAACAGAACCTGACGGCAGTATTACGCTTAAAGAATATCATGGTTTAACCACCATTGTCGTGAATCCATTGGGACAACGCACGACCCAAGTGAAAGATGTACAAGGCAATCTCGTTAGGAGTGTGGATAGTCAAGACAAAGCTGTTACTTACATTTACGACGGTTTCAACAATCCCCTTGAGATGCGCGATTCGTTGGGCAATGTGACGCTGATGAGTTATGACCAACGCGGCAATAAAACTCGTTTGGATGACCCTGGTACGCATGTCACCACCTACACTTACAACGTGCTAGGCGAGTTACTGTCACAAACGGATGCGAAAAATCATACGGTCACTTTTCGTTATGATGTATTGGGTCGTCTGGTCGAACGTCAAGAACCCGAAGGAACGACGAGTTGGGAATATGATACCGCGCCCAAAGGCATTGGTAGTCTGGCAAAACTCACGTCCTCCAGTGGTTATAGCGAAACCTATCGTTATGACAGTTTTGGTC
>DYNP01000040.1 GCA_020721005.1 Thiomargarita sp. | reverse complement strand
TCAAAGTTGTTTGTTTCATGGTCGGTCTCCAGATTTGGGTAAAACCTCATCATCTTGATTAATTAATGAGGTCTTGTGATTACTAAAAAGTATAGCTCAAGGTAAATTTAAATGTGAGCAATTCTTCTTCAAGATTGAAGTTATGATCGAAGGTTGTTCCAGGTACAGACTCAGAATCGATAAATGATAATTTATCAAGTTTATATCCGTATTGATCAACAGAGAAACTATAACCTAATTTCTTATAAAGACTACCTCTCCAGTTGATTCCATACGTTATCCCGTTAGTCGAATTTTTTCCGAACTGAGTTTTTTCGCCGTTTGCTGTACGACTATAGTCGCCCTCTAATTTTGCATATCCTACATTAAAAGACAATTGTGTATGCTCAAAAAGTGGATATGAATAACTCAAACCCAAAAACGGTCCTTCAGCTTTGAACTGGTAAGAATCTAGTCTGTCCGGTGTCGTCTTACCATCGTTCAGAGCGGTCTTTGTTAAAATACCATATGAGGTTTGTCCCATACGATAGCCGGCAAACATGAGTAGCCTATCCGTAACTCTATACCCCAAACTCGCAGAATAATCTTCTCTCTCAACCTGATAATCCATGGTTGTTGTTGCTGATAACGTATTAGACAATTGATATTGTTCTATACTTTGATCCTCCCCATTACTAGACTGCTTTTGTACATAAGCATCAAGAAAGAATTTTTTATAAACAAGCGTAGCACCTATACCTGCTACTGGCATAGTGGACTGAATGTTCATAACAGAGCGGGTTGTCCGACTAGGTTTGCCAACTTGCTGCGTAGTTATCTCATCACTGGCATCATGTTTAAGATTCATCGCTCCCGTCCACACCCGTGGTTGAAAGAAAAAACCGCTACCTACCGGTGTCTCAGGAATATCGCTCTGCGTTCTCATTTTGGGTTGCGTACTGGTCTGGGTATTTGTTGTTTCTGCGCTTAAGGGAGTAAGACTAGAAAGCAGCACAAACATACAGAAAGCAATTGCAATTCTCAAGATGATTCTCCTTGTTAGTTATCAAACACCACCGACCCTACAGGAATTAAGTTGTAGAGTCGGTGCAATTAAAACAGCAACAGTTTCAATTTACTTGAGGGTGCACGCCACGTCTTTGGTCAGATCTATTTTGCCAATAGGCAGTTCTGACACCGCTGTTCCTGATGTCGTTACCATTGATTTACCTTGACCATTGAAGGTGCACTCACTCCCGTCTGCTGGCGGTGGCGAAACTGCTATCTTGACTCCAAGGTTATCATACCCAGCGAAAATACTATCCTTATTATCAATTGAAAAGATATTTGATTCACAAGTCCCATTTTTAACAACAGAGTCACACGTTTTCACATAGGTAGTCGTGATAACAACTTTCTTACCTTCTGCTGCTTGGTTTGTGACCGTTGCCGTGCGCAAATTGGCATCCGGAACATCCGCGAATGTTACTTCACAAGGAATGTCTTTTGACAATGTTTGTTTGCCAGTACAAGTATTGTTCTTACTACCTTCTGTACCCGCCAGAGAAAACTCTGTACCCTCAGGCAAGGTTGCAATAGCGTCACACGTCTTTCCAGAAACAGAAGTGCAAGACAAGCTATTTGTTTTTTCTGCTGGTGTACTAAGAATTGAGACGGTGCCAGGTCCCGTCACTTTCAATGTCACTGTGTGGTAAGCCATATTTGCCTTAGTGAATTTTGCAATACACACTGTATCTTGAGTGACATCCAACTTACCATCCGCCGCTGGGGTACAACCCTCCCATGTGGGTTTTACTTTGGGATCAACGGGGGCGGGGGTCAGTACGAATGACTTTTTATCCTTTGTTGTAGATTCAATACAACTAGGTTTACACTCCTTCCCATCAACCATTACTTTTCCTATGGTCGTGTCATTGGAAAGTACAATCAACTTATACACAGGTGTCGTAGGTTCCGATGTAATCGGCTTAACTGTGACTGTGACTTTAACATCACATTTTCCTGTCGTACTGGTAAAAGTGTCTGCTGCTTTTGTGCAATCCCCAGAAGCACTACTTTCTACCTTTGCTACATCAATAGCCTGATTATCAAGAGTAACCTTAGTCGTAGTTGTAGTTATCGCGGGAGCAATATCCTTATTCGTGAAGGTCACGCTGCATGATGTTTCATTCTTAGTAAGTGCAACAGTTCCAGTTCTAGTTCCATCACAATCTACTGAGGAGTCGATGTTACCCGAAAAAGACTTAGCCGTAACGGTCACATTTGTGCCATCTGGAAAAGCATAACAATCTCTAACGTTTTTTGTGCCATCTGGATAATAATCTCTACCGCAGTTCTTGCCTTCCTTTCCTGCTGCATCAGTCACAGATACTGTTCCACCCCCCGTATTTCCAGTGATAATTAATTTACGCAACTGTTGGGCTTGATCAACATGAAACATAAACGTTCTAGTGCTAGGATTAGAAATTCTCTTCATTCCAACAGCGTAAATTTGACCCTCAACATCCACCGACGGTAGATAGATAAAATCATACCTCTTACCACTATCAGTCTGTTCTTTATCGAAATTAACACAAGCTATTGATTTTCCATTACATACTGTTCCTGCTGCTGGCTCCACATATTGATCACTAGATGCATTGAAAGCAGGAGTAGTAGTAAATGTTGCAACACATACAATGTCGTCTTGAGTTTGAGCAGCATCCTTTAATGTCAATGTGTGACTACCTTGCTCTAGCGTACAACCTTTTCCTCCCCAAGCGACTTTTGCATCAGTAGCCTGTGCGGCAGTCAATGTAAACGTTTGTGGAACTGTAGCTGTAATTGGGGCAGTGCAGACACTTTTAGTATGATCACATATCGGGCTACCTCCTGCTAATGTTACTGTACCTAAAGCCGGGTCACTGGACAGCACAGTGAGGGTTTTAGTAGCAACTGGACATGTTGGAGCAGCTGGACATGCTGGGCATGTTTCACAAATTGGAGCGGTTGGACAAATTGTAGCCGCTGGACATGTTTGACATGTTTCACAAATTGGAGCTGCTGGACAAATTGTAGCCGCTGGACATGTTTGACATGTTTCACAAATTGGAGCTGCTGGACAAATTGTAGCCGCTGGACATGTTTGACAAATTGGAGCTGCTGGACAAGAATTTAGACCGGCACTATAACCATCCCCATAACCATCCCCATAACAATCTGCCCAACTTACCGAACTCCACGAGAGCGAAGCCAAAACCACAATCAACGGTGCAGCCAACAACCGAGCTGCTTTTACAAATTGCATAAATACCTCCAAATAATAACAAAAGTGAAGCTCGAATTAACCTGTTTTTT
>DYNP01000020.1 GCA_020721005.1 Thiomargarita sp. | reverse complement strand
GCTCCGACAAATGGCTCTATTTTCTAAAAAATTTAGAGAATTTTGACCACATCCCCGCGATTTTAAAAGAGCCGATTTTTGAAAAGGCATTTTCAACTTTGGAAGAAGCGAATTTAAGCAGGGAACAATTGGAACAATACCGAAAAAGTTTATTAACGTATTGGGAAATCAAAGGTGTAGTCGACACTGCTCACGACGATGGATTTGTCAAAGGCGAGCAAATTGGCTTAGAAAAAGGCGAACAAATTGGTTTAGAAAAAGGCGAGCAAATTGGCTTAGAAAAAGGTCGTCATGAGGGTGAAAAATCAGCAAAAGAAGCGATTGCCCGCAGTCTATTAGACGTTTTGGAAGTGGAAACGATCGCGTTGAAGACGGGATTGAGTGTTGAGGAAATCAAACGGTTGTAAGTTTGGCTCAAAATTTTCAACGCGTATTTTTAACTCACATTTATAGGACAAAAGTATGTCACGTTATTTGAATCCCTACACAGATTTTGGTTTCAAAAAATTATTTGGTGAAGAAGGGAATAAAGATTTATTAACCGATTTCCTCAACCAACTGCTGCCGCCCAAACACCAAATTGCGGATTTGCAATTCAAAAATCCCGAAAATTTACCGGATTTGCCTGTAGAAAGAAAAGCGATCTTTGATATTTACTGCAAAAGTGTGACGGGCGAAGATTTTATTGTGGAAATGCAAAAGGCCAAACTGCATTTCTTCAAAGATCGCGCCCTGTTTTATTCAACCTTTCCAATTCGCGATCAAGCCAAAAAAGGAGAATGGGATTTTAAACTCAATGCAATTTACTACGTTGCAATTTTGGATTTTAAATACGACGAAAATGAAGAAAGACAGAAACTGCTAAGAGAGGTCACGCTTAAAGATCAAGATGGTGATTTGTTTTATGAAAAACTGCATTTTAGTTTCCTCCAAATGCCGTTATTCAACAAACAGGCCAATGAATTAGAAACCCGCTCTGATAAGTGGCTCTATTTTCTAAAGAATTTGGAGAATTTTGATCATATCCCCGCGATTTTAAAAGAGCCGATTTTTGAGAAGGCATTTTCAACTTTGGAAGAAGCAAATTTAAGCAGGGAACAATTGGAACAATACCGAAAAAGTTTATTAACATACTGGGAAATCAAAGGCGTAGTCGACACTGCCCACGACGATGGATTTGTCAAAGGCGAGCAAATTGGCTTAGAAAAAGGTTGTCATGAAGGCGAGCAAATTGGCTTAGAAAAAGGTCGTCATGAGGGTGAAAAATCAGCAAAAGAAGTAATTGCCCGCAGTCTATTAGACGTTTTGGAAGTGGAAACGATAGCGTTGAAGACGGGATTGAGTGTTGAGGAAATCAAACGATTGTAAGTTTGGCTCAAAATTTTCAACGCGTATTTTTAACCCTCATTTATAGGACAAAAGTATGTCACGTTATTTGAATCCCTACACAGATTTTGGTTTCAAAAAATTATTTGGTGAAGAAGGGAATAAAGATTTATTAACCGATTTCCTCAACCAACTGCTGCCGCCCAAACACCAAATTGCGGATTTGCAATTCAAAAATCCCGAAAATTTACCGGATTTGCCTGTAGAAAGAAAAGCGATCTTTGATATTTACTGCAAAAGTGTGACGGGCGAAGATTTTATTGTGGAAATGCAAAAGGCCAAACTGCATTTCTTCAAAGATCGCGCCCTGTTTTATTCAACCTTTCCAATTCGCGATCAAGCCAAAAAAGGAGAATGGGATTTTAAACTCAATGCAATTTACTACGTTGCAATTTTGGATTTCAAATACGACGAAAATGAAGAAAGACAAAAATTGTTGAGAGAGGTCACGCTTAAAGACCAAGATGGTGACTTGTTTTATGAGAAACTGCATTTTAGTTTCCTCCAAATGCCGTTATTCAACAAACAGGCCGATGAATTAGAAACCCGCTCCGATAAATGGCTCTATTTTCTAAAGAATTTGGAGAATTTTGATCATATCCCCACGATTTTAAAAGAGCCGATTTTTGAGAAGGCATTTTCAACTTTGGAAGAAGCGAATTTAAGCAGGGAACAATTGGAACAATACCGAAAAAGTTTATTAACGTATTGGGAAATCAAAGGTGTAGTCGACACTGCTCACGACGATGGATTTGTCAAAGGCGAGCAAATTGGCTTAGAAAAAGGTCGTCATGAGGGTGAAAAATCGGCAAAAGAAGCAATTGCCCGCAGTCTGTTAGATGTTTTGGAGGTGGAAACGATAGCGTTGAAGACGGGATTGAGTGTTGAGGAAATCAAACGGTTGTAAGTTTGGCTCAAAATTTTCAACGCATAAGGCGTAATATGGGAGCCCGCGTAGGTTGGGGTGGGGCGTGTTTTTTTGCGCCCCAACTCAATAAAAATACTCGATCAAATGGTCAAAATTGGTACAGGTGCGTTACGGCGCAAAAGACGCGCCTAACACACCCTACGTTTTTCTTTAAATTGAGGACCATAAGAAAGGGACCAGGTCAATAGACCCAGTCCCTGATTCATTTAATGATGTGCATCTGACAACTTTTTTAGGTTGTCAGAGTCAGTGCACAGTGTCTTTAAGCAGCTTCTGCTAAAGCGGCATCTTCTTCAGTTGCAGTTTCTTCAGCGGGGGCTTCGTCAGCTACGATTTCTTCGGCTGCAGTTTCTTCAGCGGGAGCTTCGTCAGCAACCACTTCTTCGGTTGCAGTTTCTTCAGCGGGAGCTTCGTCAGCTACGATTTCTTCGGCTGCAGTTTCTTCAGCGGGAGCTTCGTCAGCTACAACTTCTTCAACTGCTGGTTCTTCAACTGTGATTTCCAAAGGTTGGCTGTTGGTGACGATCATGCCATTTTCCAAACGATAGCCGACAAAGATTCGTAAGAAGCCAGGCAATATGAACTTACCTTTGTATAAGGACATTTGCAAACGTTTGTTTTTGCCCTTACCTTTGCCCTTTAAATTCTTGAACGAAACCAGGCTATCTGGTTGATCATTCCACAACTCAATGCCGCCATCCTCATTCAACATGTAGGAGATCATGGCGCCGCTCAAACCGGGGGGTAGGTAAGCTGCATACACTACCACATCGACCACTTGTTCTTCATGGGCTGGGTCTACGGTTACTCCCGCCAATACTTCGACTTCTTCTTCGAGGTTGGCAGCAGCATCTACTTCATCTCCCACAACCATGCCGGCTTCGACTTCGGCTTCGGTGGACACTTCTTCACCTTCCGGGGTGACTGCAGTGGATCCCAAGCTGGCCAATTCTACTTCAATTTCAACTGCAATATCAGAAATTTCTTCGGCTACGGCTTCCTCTTCAGGAGCTGCTTCTTCGGCTACGGTTTCTTCTTCAGGAGCTGCTTCTTCTTCGGCTACGGTTTCTTCTTCAGGAGCTACTTCTTCTTCGGCTACGGCTTCTTCTTCAGGAGCTGCTTCTTCGGCTACGGTCTCTTCTTCAGGAGCTGCTTCTTCGGCTACGGTCTCTTCTTCAGGAGCTGCTTCTTCGGCAACGGCTTCTTCAGTGACTGCAACTTCTTCAACCACAGCTTCTGCTGGATAAACTGGGGCAAAAATAAATTCCACCATACTCAGACGTTGTTCATCAGTGAACGCAGCCTTCAATTCCTCTGGCAAAGCGCTCAATTGAGAAGCAGTCAATCCGGCCACTGCTTCCACACTTAAATTGGATACCTGTTCAGGAGACAATCCAGCCAAAGCTTCGGCGGCTAATGCTCCCATCTGTGCGGCAGTCAATTGAGACAATTCTTCAGGCGTCAATGCAGAAACTTCAGCAAGGGTCATGGCAGCGATGGTTTCCAAGCTGAGCTCACTGACGGGAACAGGCTCAGGGGCAGGTTCCTCAACTACTGGTTCTTCTGCCACCACTTCTTCAACAGTCACTTCTTCTACAACAACTTCAGCAGTCACTTCTTCTGCAACGGGTTCATCTTCAGCAACCACTTCTTCTACAACGGCTTCCCCTTCAGCAACTACTTCTTCTGCGACAGCTTCACCTTCGATAGCGATCTCTTCTACAACGGCTTCGCCTTCGGCAACCACTTCTTCTACAACGGCTTCGCCTTCAGCAACCACTTCTTCTACAACGGCTTCGCCTTCGGCAATCACTTCTTCTACGACGGCTTCGCCTTCGGCAACCACTTCTTCTACGACGGCTTCGCCTTCAGCCACAACTTCGCCTTCTACAGGAATTACTTCGCCTTCAGCTGCAGGCTCTTCTGCGCCGAGTTCGGCAATAGCATCTGCGCAAACGGCATGTTGTGCGGCATTAGGTTGTAACTCTCCGCTCACTGGATGCACGCATTGAGGTGGATACTCATGGGGATTGCCTTTAGGAGGATTGCCAGTGGTGGCTTCCTCAGTTTCAACTTCAACTTCCACAGCAGGTTCTTCAGAAGTAGTAACGGCAATCTCTTCGACGGCAACTTCTTCAGTGCTTACGGATTCACCCACGTCCCCAGCCTCTCCGGTCACTGTTCCTTCAATAGAAGTATCTGCAGGCAAGGATGATTCTGCTTCTTGAGCGAATACTAAGCTGGAAGTACCGATATAACCGGCCAATGCAGCGCCGATGGCTACGGATAATAAATTCTTGTTCATACTGATCTCCTCAAAAAAGTTTTTGTACGGTTTTTGTACTCATGCCTTTTATTATAGCTAAACCCTTGTGGATTATCCAGTGGGAAAATCCTAATTGCTATTCAGGAAAATCCTCAATCGACTGTTGCATAATGGCCAACTCTGTCGCATAAATCTCAAATAACTCTTTGTTCCGCATTAAAATTTCATAAAGTAAAGAATTTTCAGAATAGTACGGTAGGATGGGCGGATTAATCAGTCCATCCTATTGGCATCGGCGTTGGAATGGAGGCGATGGCCGCACCGCCATTGACTTAAGGTACATTGGAGTGGAGGCTTTAGCCGGCCGGCGGTAGGTATTACTCCACACACTCAAATTACGGAGAACTTACCGCTGTCCGGCTAAAGCCTCTACTCCAACTTCTAACCATACCAAAATAGGTATTGTACGCAAAGTAAGCATTAAAAAACCTGACAGCATTTTAAAAACTGTCAGGTTCATGGGGATTTACTTAAAGGTGGATTAGTTAAACAACATTTTCATTCACCTGAGGCATTTAAGCAGCCTCATCAATTGGAGCAGGCTCTTCTGGAGTGGGTTCTTCAGTCACGCTGTCTTCCTCAATCGTGACATCAATGGTTTGGCCATTGATAACTAAGCTGCCATCCATCAAACGATAACCGAAGGAAATATTCAAAATGCCAGGTAAAACAAAGTGTCCCTTGTACATAAGCACGTTCAGTTGGGCATTGGGCTCATCTAAGCGGATATAAGGTACTAAACTGGCAGGAGCACCGTCCCATAAAGAAATGCCCCCACTTTCATCCAACATATAGTAAATGGGCTCTGGCAAGCTGCCATCCAAAGGCATGTAAGCTGCGTAAACCACCACATCACTTAAATTCTCAACATGCTCTGGGTCCACTGCAATACTGCCACTGACTTCCACTTCTTCACTCAAGGCCACCGTATCAGCCAATTCTCCCTCTACAATGAGTCCACCTTCTATTTCAGAGGAGGTAGCTAATTCTTCACCTTCGGGACCGATAGCCACTGCGCCTAATGCTGGCAATTCCTCTGCCACTGGCTCTGTTTCTTCAACGACTTCTATCTCCTCAACTTCTTCCACTGCAGCGGGCTCTTCTACAATGGTTTCTGCCCCTTCCTCCACAACCACAGGAGCAATTTCTTCTTCAACTGCTGGCACTTCCACATTCTCCACTGGGACCTCAGCAACTTCTTCAACTGCTGGGTAAACAGGTGGGAATATGTATTCGACCATGTTAAGACGTTGTTCATCAGTAAATGCAGACTTCACTGCATCTGACAACATATCCAGTTGAGCTACGCTGAAACCTGCCACAGCCTCCACAGTTAAATGGGGAACTTGTTCACTCATCAAACCTGCCATGGCTTCTAAACTTAATGCCGTAATTTGGACTGCGCTCAATTGAGCAAGCTCTTCGGGGAGTAAAGCTGCCAATTCTGCTGCTCCCAATGCCGCAATGTCCTCGGCACTTGCTTCACCAAGGCTGGGCTCAACCACTGCTTCTTCAGCAACGACCTCTTCACCTTCAGCAACGACCTCTTCACCTTCAGCAACGATTGCTTCACCTTCAGCAACGACTGCTTCACCTTCAGCAACAGCCTCTTCACCTTCGGCAACAACTTCTTCACCTTCAATAATGACAACTTCGCCAGCATCACCTCCCAAATCTTGAACGGCTTCTGCGCATTCTTTATGTTGGGCAGCATTGGGCTTCAATTCGCCTGTTGCAGGATTTACACATTGAGCTGGATATTCATGAGGATTGCCTCCGACTTCAACTTCCCCTTTAGTCTCCTCAACCGCCACAGTGACTTCCACAACCACCACTTCTTCAACTGGAGCAGCCTCTTCGGCTACCACTTCTTCAACTGGAGCAACTTCTTCGGTCACCACTTCCTCAACTGGAGAAACTTCTTCGGTCACCACTTCTTCAACTGGAGAAACTTCTTCGGTCACCACTTCTTCAACTGGAGTGACTTCTTCGGCCACCACTTCTTCAACTGGAGTGACTTCTTCGGCCACCGCTTCCTCTCCAACTGGAGCATTTTCCCCAATTACAGTTTCCTCAAGTACATCTCCTTCAACAGGTACAGTTTCTTCTTGCGCATAAGCATAACCGCTCATACCCATCAAAGTTACACTGATGGCAATGGCTAATAACTTCTTGTTCATACTGATCTCCTCAAAAATTTGTTCATCGCTATTGTGTTTAAGCATAGACCAGTTATTCCAATTTTGCGATGAGAAAAATGCCCGTTATAGATGGGAAAAATCCTCGGTGCATAACCATCAACTTAAACCTTGGAATTCTGTCTATTTTGACTTGAAAATAGTGAACGCACTATTTGAGCCAACTTGGAAAGTCATCATTAAAATTTCACTATAATCATTTGCAACCCATTAAATTACTTGATATAGCTAACGCACCATAAAAAGAGCTCATAGACCGCGTAGGATGCGCTGAGCATTTTTTTGCGAAGCGCATCTGTCGCGTTAATCTGCCGAATAAACACCCCGCGCCACAAAATTATGGAGACTCGAATATTGCCTTCCTCCATTGACACTAAGTACATCCTACACACTAACCATTCATAATTTGTAATTCACAATTAAAAATTGATGCGCTTCGCAAAAAACGCTCAGCACATCCTACACAGGATACGCGGGATAAAAAACATCCCCAATCCCATGCTGAAAACTCTCATTCAGACAATCCAATTCAGACTATACAACCTCTATTCTACAGTAACAGACTTAGCCAAATTGCGAGGCTGATCCACATCGGTCCCTTTAATCACCGCCACATGATAAGCCAACAATTGCAAGGGAATCGCATACACAATCGGCGAAATAAACTCATCAATTTCTCCCAATTCTATCACCTGAATATGATCCGATGAATGCAAAATAGCCCGATGATTGGCAACAACAAACAATTGACCCCCCCGAGCATACACCTCTTGCAAATTGGACTTTAATTTTTCCTGCAAAGCATCATTGGGTGCCACAGCAATCACGGGCATATCTGCATCCACCAAGGCCAAGGGACCGTGTTTTAATTCCCCAGCGGGATAAGCCTCGGCATGAATATAGGAAATCTCCTTTAATTTCAAAGCCCCCTCCATAGCAATGGGGTAATGAATCCCTCGTCCCAAAAACAAAGCATGTTGTTTATTGGCAAACTGCTCTGCCCAATGTTGAATAGACGCATTCAATGCCAATACCCTGTCCATATTCTCTGCAAGGGACAACAAACTGGCAACAATTCTCTTCTCTGTTTCTGGCGGCCAATTTTTGCGTCCCAAAATAACAGTCAACAATAACAATACCACAAGCTGAGTAGAAAATGCCTTAGTAGATGCCACTCCAATCTCAGGTCCCGCATGAGTCATCAATACCAGATCGGCCGCCCGGACCAACGAACTTTCTGGAACATTACAAATGCCCAAACTGGTCCCGAATCCCAAACGCTTAGCCTCCTGTAAAGCCGCCAAAGTATCAGCAGTCTCTCCAGATTGAGATAAAGCCACCACCAAAGTATTGGGATCAGCCAAAGGTTGACGATAACGAAATTCACTGGCCACCTCAACATTACAGGGAATTTTCGCCAAACCTTCCAACCAATAACGAGCCACCAAACCGGCATGATAACTGGTGCCGCAAGCAATAATCTGCACAGACTGCACTTTTTCCAACAACTCCATGGCATTGGGACCTAAAGAAGCCTCTAACACCTGCTCTTCATAAATTCGATTCTCCAAAGTGCGCCTGATCACTCTGGGCTGTTCAAAAATTTCCTTGTGCATGTAATGCCGATGCTCACCCCGTTCCACAGCATCCAATTGCAATTGACTGGTGTGCTCAGCCCGCTGCACAATTCGTCCTAAAGCATCGGTGACCTGCAACTTATCCCTTTGTAAATCAACCATATCGCCCTCTTCCAAAAAAATAATTCTTTGAGTTACTGGGACCAAGGCAGCCACATCCGAGGCAACAAAATTTTCCCCAATGCCCAAACCAATCACTAAAGGACTACCCTTTTTAGCTGCCAATAAACGTCCCGGATCAGAAGTGGTGATCACCGCAATCGCATAACTGCCTCTCAAACACTGCAGGGTCTTTTGCACCGCCACTCCAATATCTTTAACCTGTTGAAAAAAATAATGAATCTGATGAGCAATAACTTCCGTATCGGTCTCAGATAGGAATTCATACCCTCGTCTCTCCAAATCCAAACGCAGCTGCAGATAATTCTCAATAATACCATTGTGCACCACCCCTACAGTGTCCCTAGAAACATGGGGATGAGCATTGTCCAAACTGGGTTTACCGTGGGTAGCCCAACGGGTATGAGCAATTCCCGTGGGGGAACACAAGGATAAATTGCGAATACTTTCTTCCAACAGTTGCACTTTACCGACCACCCTTTGACGCTCTAAACTGTGCACCTGATAATCGATCACCGCCAATCCAGCCGAATCATATCCTCGATATTCCAATCGCTTGAGACCTTCCAATAAAATGGGAACCACATCTCGCTCAGCCACTGCACCAATAATACCACACATCATTTACTCCTTTTCAAAGTAGGTTAAGTTCAACCATTGTACATCAGCCCAATTTCGGCCCGGGTCCTTTCCCAATGCTTGGGTAGATGAATTGTTATGGGGTTGAAAACTCCCCCAGCTTAGAACAAACTACGGCTAAGCGAGTTTCATTTCTTAAACAATTTTCCCAGTTTACGCAAAATAGATTCCCTTGTCCATCATTACCTCTCAGGACAATTATTAATCCTTAAATAAGTGTAATAGAGAATTCAAATTTGGGTTTATTGAATCCGATCAAAGAAAATCCAACGTTAACGTAGTAATTCTAACCTATTCTAGCAGACAACTTGACAATTGAGCCATTTTGTGACAATTTTAGCATCTTTCAACTGCAAACGATCTAAATTAAACCGCGTTTATCGTAACTAACTGACCCGTTTCCTTGAATTACCTCTCAATTATAATTTTTATAAAACCCTTGAGCCCCTGCCATTGCAACGGGCAAACTTGTCATCAAGGCAAACAAGCAATCACACTTGTATTGCCAATTTGCCTCAAGGAATTGATCATGCGCCATGTCCACCTTATCATCTTAGGATGCTTACTGTCCTATCATTCATCTGCTGAAGTAATTATCGACGGCAGTTTGGGCCAACAGGACCAAATCACCGTACTCAATGGTCCCCTATTTGAAATTCCTGCAACACTGGGAGAACAACGGGGAGAAAATTTATTCCATAGTTTTCAAACATTTAACCTAAACAGTGCCGAAACTGCATTCTTTTCGGGACCTGAGCAAGTGCATCACGTGATCAGTCGTATCACTGGAGGCACTCTTTCTGTTATTGATGGTACAATCCGCTCAAATTTGCCTCAAGCCAATTTTTACCTGCTCAACCCGACTGGTATTTGGTTGGGTCCCCATGCCCATTTGGATATTAGTGGCGCTTTTTATTTCAGCACCGCCGATCAATTGCAATTGGGAGAAACGGGGTCATTCTCTGCCCACCTCACCCAAGCTGATTTGCTGACCGTTGCGGCTCCTCAAACTTTTGGATTTTTAACCACCACCCCTGCCGCTATTGAATTAGAGGGCAGTCAACTGTCGGTAAAATCAGGACAAACTTTGGCGCTTATTGCCGGGGATTTGCAACTCAGTCAACAGTCCCAATTGCAAGCCGTGGAAGGTCAATTGCATTTGATCAGTGTTTCTGCCCCTCCCCAAACGGTCTCCATCGCCAACCCATTGACAACGGCTCTGAGTCAACAAGGACGTTTGCACATCACTGACAGTCAATTGCAGGTCAGTGGCCAACAGGCGGGCAGCATTTATTTGCAAGGACATGATCTGACTATTCAAAATACTCAAATTCTGGCCCAAACTCAACAACAGACTGGTGGAAAAATTGACCTTTCAGCCCATAATTTCACTTTTACTGAAGGCTCAAGAATTTCCAGTTCCACACAAGGCATAGGCCAAGCAGGAGATATCAACCTAACTGTTCAAGAAACTGCCATTTTAACAGAAGGAGGTCCCCCTAATGACAATGGTTTGGTGCTAGCCGGCATTTTTTCCAATACCTTAAGTCAACATTCACAAGCGGGACAAGCCGGGACCATTCACATTCAAGCCAAAAATCTAACTTTGTCAGACGGTATGCAAATTGTCAACAGTTCATTTGGACCAGGCATGGGGGGCACTTTGGATATTCAAATCGATGAAACTTTGCATATCACTGGTATTGCTCAAGATGGACGAAGCAGCGGGATATTTGCCAATGCCGAAAGTGATTTGGAAAATGCAGGACAGGCGGGAACGATTGTCATTACCACTGGACGACTGCAATTGGATAACGGTGCCCAAATTGGCAGCAGCACCTTTGGTCCAGCCCGGGGGGGAGAAATTCAAATCAACGCTCGGGACTCTGTTACAGTTTCTGGAATTGGCACTGGTCTCCTGTCCAGTTCCGAAACGGCTGATCAGGGAGCGGCTGGCCATCTGTTCATCCGGTCCCAAAATTTAACTCTCCAAGACGGGGCCCAATTAAATAGTACTACTTTAGGGGATGGAGAAGGGGGCACCATCCAATTGGAAGTGATGGGAGTATTGGCGGTGTTGAATACGGCTGCTATCAATACTTTAAGCGGATATGGACAAGGCAATGCAGGAGAAATTGTCATTCGGGCTCAACAATTGCAACTGACTGATTCTACAATCAATACTGCCACTTTTGGCAGTGGACGAGGGGGAAGAGTGCATATCCAAGTGGCTGACAAATTTGCCATCCAAGGCCATTTCATCGCCGATGCAGGCGAGGGGGAAGACTATTATCCTGGGGGCATCACGGCTGACACCTACTATGGGACTGGAGATGCAGGGACCATCGATATTATGGCCAAACACTTGTCATTGCGAGCGGGCAGCACAATTGGCAGTACGACTGCTTTCGGCAGTGGTCAAGGCGGCCGCATTTCCATTCAAGCCAGCGAATCGGTAACCGTGGCAGACACAGTCTCGGTCCAAATCAATGGGGAACCGCATCAAAAACATTCCACCATTTCTTCCGCCAGTTTAGAAGGCAGTACTGGGAATGCTGGTCAAATTCTGATTCGAGCACCTATTTTACGCTTAACTGAGGGCAGTGAAATCAGCACTTCAGCCATTGACGCTGAGGCTGGGAACATTGAGCTGACTTTGGGTCAATTCACCTTGAATCAACAAGCAACTGTCACTTCTGAAAGCACCGGCATGGGCAATGCAGGCAATATTCAAATTGCCCTGACTGATCGTTTACAAGTGGAGAATGCCAAGATTTCCACTGAGGCTAAAGAGGCTGCAGGTGGCAATATTCATATCCAGGTCCCTTCTCTATTTTACCTGCTCCAGGGAGAAGTAACCACCAGTGTGAAAGGGGGAGAAGGAGGCGGTGGAAATGTTACGGTCTCGAATCCTGTATTTGTGGTTTTAAATGACAGTCGCCTGATCGCCCAAGCTTATGAAGGACAAGGGGGACAAATTCGTATCAGTTCCAACAATTATTTGAAGTCCGAAGGCAGCTTGGTGGATGCTTCTTCAAAATTGGGAATTGATGGCGAAGTCATCATTGAATCACCTGATGAGACTGTCAGTGGCAGTTTGATTATTTTACCGGGTAACTTGATGGATATCGATGAATTACTTAAGAAATCCTGCGAGGCTACTCGACAGGCTAATCTTGAAGACAATAGCAGTTTCATCTATATACCATTGGCCGGGGTGCCTCGTTCCCCATTTGACTGGAAATCTGGACAGTTATTAGATTCCCTAGTTCATATTCAACAACCCCATAATGCTTCAACTTCCAATTAACCTGATGAGAACTTGCTCTTTCAATTGAGAACCGATCATGCAACTGAGTGAATTGATTTCGTTACCCATCCCGTATCACCGACCCATCACTGGCCTGAGTTTGGACAGTCGCAGTGTTAATTGTGGGGATTTATTTTTTGCATTGGCCGGGCAGCACACTCATGGCGCTGCTTATATTGAAATCGCCCTGCAAAAAGGCGCAGTCGCTATAGTGCAAGAAGTGTCACCGGATTCTGATCCTAACCCCACCACGGAATGGTTGGCTCAGGAAACGCCTTGTGTTAAGATTCCCAATTTAAATCAGAGAGTGGGGGAAATTGCAGCTCGTTTTTACAAGTTCCCAGCTCAACATTTGACCATCATGGGGGTTACAGGCACTAATGGTAAAACTTCTACGACCCATTTCATCAGTCAATTATTGCAAAAACAAGAGGTTGTTTGTGGTTTGATCGGTACATTGGGCTATGGATTGTATGGGCAACTGCAAACTGCCACTCATACTACACCCAACCCAATTCAATTGCAACAGCAGTTGGCTCACTTTCATTCTCGTTCTATTTCTCACGTCGCTATGGAGGTTTCCTCGCATGCACTTGACCAAGGGCGAACAAATGGGGTAACATTTAGCACAGCGATATTTACCAACTTGAGCCGGGATCATTTAGATTACCATGGCAATATGCTGGAATATGGGAAAGCTAAGCAACGGTTGTTTATGCAACCTACTCTAAAAACAGCTATTATCAATCAAGATGATCCCTTCGGACAGCATTTATTGGGAAATTTGCCTACCCATGTTGTACCCTTGACTTACAGCCAGGAACATTCCCAAAGCAGTGTATATGCTCGTGTCTTAAAACGGGACCAAGAGGGTTATCATCTCAAAATTCACAGTTTATGGGGAGAAGGAGAATGTCATTTGCCCTTGTTGGGAAAATTCAATGTCAGCAATGTGTTAGGCAGTTTAACTACTCTGTTAAAGTTGGGCTATCCTTTTAAACAAGTGCTGGCTCATCTAAGCCAATTACAAGCTGTTCAAGGTCGGATGGAACGTATTATTTATCCACCTTACCCAACTATAGTAGTGGATTATGCTCACACTCCAGATGCCTTGCAAAAAACTTTGTCTGCCTTGCGTCAACATTGTACGGGCCAATTGTGGTGCATCTTTGGTTGTGGTGGAGAACGAGACCGAGGTAAGCGCCCGCTGATGGGGCAAATTGCTCAGCAACAGGCTGATAAGGTGATTTTGACCGATGACAATCCGCGTCATGAGCATTCCCAAACTATTATTGATGAAATTCGCAAGGGTTGTCTCCATCCCACCGCCATCATTCCGGAACGGGCTCAAGCCATTCGTTATGCCATTCAACAGGCCAATCCAAATGACCTGATTCTCATTGCTGGCAAGGGCCATGAGAATTACCAACAGATAGGAGATCAAAAAATTCCTTTCAGCGACAGTCAATTTGTTAAAGATTTGCTATCTCAATTTGTCGCCTCAAACTGAATGATTCTATTGAGTGAATAATTTTGGCAGGATGCTACTTTTTCCACGACCGTTGGTTTTTTCTCGTTCCCAAGTGTAACTTGGGAATGCAGTCTTGACCGCGTCGCGGTTCGTACAAATAATAGGAATAGGAACAATGGGACACAGTCATTACCAAATCCATGAAAACCAAGCCTCCCATTTTTCAACCTATGCCGTCATTAATTGGCCGCCTTTGTTTATACAATAACAGGGGTTAATTCCTGTTTGTGTAGAGAGTGCACTGATGAATAATTGACCGCGACGCGGTCAAGACTGCATTCCCAAGTGGCACTTGGGAACGAGAAAAACGAGAAACGAGAAAATCCAAATGACCTGATTCTTATTGCTGGCAAGGGGCATGAGAACTACCAACAGATAGGAGATCAAAAAATTCCTTTCAGCGACAGTCAATTTGTTAAAGATTTGCTATCTCAATTTGTCGCCTCAAACTGAATGATTCTATTGAGTGAATAATTTTGGCAGGATGCTACTTTTTCCACGACCGTTGGTTTTTTCTCGTTCCCAAGTGTAACTTGGGAATGCAGTCTTGACCGCGTCGCGGTTCGTACAAATAATAGGAATAGGAACAATGGGACACAGTCATTACCAAATCCATGAAAACCAAGCCTCCCATTTTTCAACCTATGCCGTCATTAATTGGCCGCCTTTGTTTATACAATAACAGGGGTTAATTCCTGTTTGTGTAGAGAGTGCACTGATGAATAATTGACCGCGACGCGGTCAAGACTGCATTCCCAAGTAGCACTTGGGAACAAGAAAACGAGAAACAAGAAAATCCAAATGACCTGATTCTCATTGCTGGCAAGGGCCATGAGAATTACCAACAGATAGGAGATCAAAAAATTCCTTTCAGCGACAGTCAATTTGTTAAAGATTTGCTGTCTCAATTTGTCGCTTCAAATTCACCCTATTGAGTGAATAATTTTGGCAGGATGCCACTTTTTTTACCCAGGACCGTTGGTTTCTTATTGACCCTCACATTTTACTCAATTCTTATGATAGAATTATCCTTAAAAGATCTTACCGAAGTATTGAATGCCAGCCTGATTGGTAGAGACTTGACCTTTACCGGGTGCAGCATTGACAGTCGAACTACAGCCCCCGGTAACTTGTTTATTGCCCTGCAAGGTCAGCGGTTTGATGGGCATGAATTTGTCGAGATAGCTCGACAACGAGGGGCAGTGGCTGCGGTGGTTGAACGACCGGTGGCCACCGATTTTCCCATGCTCCAAGTGGCTGACACTCGGCATGCTTTGAGCATGTTGGCACATTTCTGGCGCCAACGGTTTAAACTGCCCATTGTGGCCGTTACTGGCAGTAATGGTAAAACCTCTACCAAAGAAATGCTGCGCACTATTTTTGCTCTACAAGGACCAGTATTAGCCAATCATGGCAATTTCAACAACGAAATTGGAGTACCTTTAACCCTATTTGAATTGAATGCCCAACATCAGTTTGCTGTGATTGAAATGGGTGCCAATCATTCGGGGGAAATTGCTTCCTTGTCTCACCTTACTCAGCCCACAGTGGCCGTGATTACTCAGTGTGCCCCTGCCCATTTAGAAGGTTTTAAAGACGTGATGGGGGTGGCTAAAGCCAAGGGTGAAATTTTTACGGGATTGTTGGCCAAAGGCACCGCTGTCATTAATCGGGACGATGAATTTGCTGCAGTTTGGGACCAGGAATTGTCAAATTTATCTCAAACTTTGGCGTTGAATCTCTGCAATTTTGGAATTGACTGTCAATCACCTTTGGATGTTTGGGCCCAAGCTGTCCAATTGACTGCTGAGCACAGCCAATTTGAATTGAACACTCCGGTGGGCACTCTCCCTGTCACTTTGCCCTTATTGGGTCGCCACAATGTCATGAATGCCTTGGCCGCTGCAGCTTGTGCCTTAGCCTGTCAGATTCCACTCCCTACAATTCAACAGGGACTGCAGGACATGCGGCCAGTCAAGGGCCGTTTACAACCTTATCCTGGTCTCCATCAAACTTACTTGATCGATGATACTTACAATGCCAATCCCGGATCTTTGCAAGCAGCATTGAAAGTATTGGGAAGTATACCCACTCCTCGTTATCTGGTCCTTGGTGATATGAATGAGCTAGGTCCCCACAGCGATCATTTTCACAAACTGGCGGGACAACAGGCTCGGGCACAAGGCATTACTCAACTTTGGGCTATGGGAACTAAAACTTATCCTGCAGTGGAGAGTTTTGGGGAAGGGGCTTATCACTTTGAAAATCATGAAGAGTTACTTTCCCACTTGCAAGCCGCCTTGGTCGCTGGGACCACGATTTTAGTCAAGGGTTCAAGAGGTATGCGGATGGAAAAAATAGTGGCTGCATTACGGGTCGACAACCATTTATAAAAAGGAACAATGAATTTATTATGTTACTATGGCTCAGCGAGTATCTGACTCAATTTTATACCGGTTTTAATGTGTTTCAATATCTTACTTTGAGAGCCATTCTCGGCACTTTAACCGCCCTGCTGCTTTCTCTTATCGTAGGTCCCTATATGATCAAAAGTTTAAGCATTAACCAAATTGGCCAAAGTATTCGAGAAGATGGTCCCAAAACTCATTTAACCAAGGCTGGGACCCCAACCATGGGCGGCTCTATGATTCTCATTGCCATCACTGTGAGTACTTTACTATGGGGTAATTTATCCAATCGTTTTGTTTGGATAGCCCTCATAGTTACCCTGTTATTTGGTCTCATTGGGTGGATTGACGATTACCGAAAAGTAGCGCTACGCAATCCTAAGGGCATGCCGGCAAAAGAAAAATATTTTTGGCAATCTTTGGTGGGATTGGGGGCAGCCATCACGTTGGTTATGTTGGCCCAATCTCCCACGGAAACTCAATTGGTGGTGCCGTTTTTTAAAAATGTTATGTGGATTTTGCCGGCTTGGCTATTTGTTATCTTGACTTATTTTGTAATCGTGGGGACCAGTAATGCGGTCAACCTCACAGATGGTCTGGATGGTTTGGCCATTATGCCCACCGTGCTTGTGGCTGGGGCGTTGGGATTTTTTGCTTACTTGACTGGGCACATTAATTTTGCCAATTACTTGGCTATTCCCTATATCGCTGGAGTCGGGGAACTGACCATTTTTTCTGGGGCTATTGTGGGAGCTGGGTTAGGATTTTTATGGTTCAACACTTATCCAGCCCAAGTTTTCATGGGCGATGTGGGCGCTTTGGCTTTGGGAGCTGCGTTGGGAATTGTTGCCGTGATGGTTAGACAAGAGTTGGTGTTATTGATCATGGGTGGAGTATTTGTTATGGAAGCAATTTCAGTTATTTTACAGGTCTCTTCTTTTAAACTAACCGGTAGACGAATTTTTCGTATGGCCCCATTACATCATCATTTTGAGTTGAATGGTTGGCCAGAGCCCCGGGTCATCGTGCGATTTTGGATCATCACTGTGGTATTGGTGCTGATCGGATTGGCCACGCTTAAAATTCGTTGATCAATTGGTAATTATTTGATATTTAAGGAGAAAATGGAATGGGATTACTGCAAAAGATAATATCCGCGTTGTTTGGAAAGTCTCCACTACCTGAGGCAACGGATTCTGTTTTGTCAAACAAGGAGAAAGGGGATTTGTTTGAGCAATGGGTGGTAAAAAGATTCGACCGACGTTACTTTACTCTGCAAGAATGGCGGAGTGATAAACAGGTGGACGGTGTCTATCCGGAGAGCAATAAATACCCTGATTTGCTGTTTGAATTCAAACTGAAAAAGGTGACTAAAACCTTTGCGGTGGAGTGTAAATGGCGCCAAAATTATCACAATGGCAATTTGGAATGGGCTAAACAAGGGCAATTGCAACGTTATTCAGAATTTGCTCAAGAAAAGCAAGTGCCGGTCTTTATTGTGATTGGGTTGGGAGGAAATCCAGATGATCCTCAAGAAGTGTTCATTGTTCCCCTGAGCATTTTGAGGGCAGAGCAGGTTAAGAAGGAGTATTTGGAGCAATTTGTGAGGAAAAATAAGATGGCTGATTTTTTCTTTGATGCAAAGGAGATATCTTTGAAGTGATTGGGAATTTTCAGTCGATTGACATTGACTGACCTCCCCCTACCCCTCCTTGCCAAAGAGGGGAGAAGGATTATTCTCCTTAGCAAGGAGGGGAAAAGGATTATTCTCCTTGGTAAAGAGGGAAGAGCACATGTAGGATGGGCTGACGACAGGAAGCCCATCAATCGTGAATGACTTGTGAGGCAGGGGGGGTTAATCCCCTATTTTATGTTGACTGCTCACTACTCGTGAAAATTGGGTGGGAAATTGAGATCAGGCAGGAGAGAATGAAGAACCGCAACCGCATGTGGTCACTGCGTTGGGATTGCGGATGACAAAATGAGCACCTTCCAAACCTTCAGTATAATCAATTTCTGCCCCAGCAAGGTATTGAAAGCTCATGGGATCAATCAGCAATTTAACGCCTTGGTTCTCGACAACAGTATCTCCGTCTTGAATGTTGTCATCAAAGGTGAAGCCATATTGAAAGCCGGAGCATCCTCCGCCCTGCACAAACACTCTTAACATCAGAGCAGCGTTGTCTTCCTCTTGAATCAGTTGTTGAACCTTTTGAGCCGCACTGTTGGTGAAAACCAGTGGGGAAGGGACAGTTTCTGCGATGGCAAAGCTCATGAGGGTATCTCCTTGGGTGATAAAATAGTTGTCAGTGGCAATTATATAATCTTCCGTTTAAATTTCAAGAGTGAGTACCCAATTTAGTTGGTTGTGGATTGCCAAAATCAGGAGGGACGTTCATTTCAATGTGTGATTGGCAGACAATATGGAGAACCCAAAAAAAAGCCATCCCGCTTAAACAGGATGGCTTAAACTTGTTCCATTAATTCCAGTGTTAAAATTGTAATCATGAAACAAGGTGAGGTTAGCTCAAAATGGGGTCAGTCTCATAATCATCAGTTCACCCCAAATATCTATTGGATCCAAGTGCCTATGGGAGCAATTTAATTCCTGATTGACCCAGATCTAAAACTTCAGGGGATGGTACAATGGCATAAGTACCCACTGGGCAGCCCTCAATGCACTGCCATAATGTTTCCCCAGTTCCTAACAAGGGGGTACGTACCAAAGTGGGACCTCCACAATGACCCATCACAGCTGTCCAATAAAGATCTCCAGTCAAGCTGGTTTGGCCACTGGTCACTTCTCGTAAAGGCTGACCTTGAGCATTGGAAGCGCTGAGAATATATGTCGATTGCACGACATATTGGCCCCGACCGGCAAAATCTGGAATTAAATGACCATTCTCATTGACCTTCAAATCTGCGGCATCTTTATAGCCAGCGGTAATACCTGGCCACCACACTTGGAATTCCAGTTGAATAGCACCATTTTCATCAGTGGTATACTCTTTCAAATCAGTAGTAGCAGCCTCTTGACCTTCTGCACAATTGGGACGACTGTCTGGGCATGATACGGATTCTTCACCCAGTAAGGCAGCCTCATCGGGCAATTTAGGATGAGCCACAAAGGAAGTAATGTTTACCTGGACAGTTTGATTGGCGGCAGGCAAGTTCCCAACCATGTCTTGATAGAAAGTCAGTGATTTAGTCAAGTTGATCCATTGTGGGTGAGTGCCCCAATTGATCGGCATGCCTTGCAGATATTCAATGGTACAAATAGATTCAGCAGCATTCTTGTTGGGCACTGCAGTAAAACTGAGAGCTGTTACAACATCTCCACCTGTAGTACCATCACCTAAATCAGACCCATCTTCATCCTCTCCATTCTCCTGATCCACTACGGTCCCATCCGTGGTTCCAGAATTCAAGGTAGTCTCGTAATTCTCCAAATAGGTACTGCCATTGCCCGCATCCTCATTGGCATCATTGGCATCCAATGGATTAATACCATTCTCAATTTCCCAAACGTCAGGAATCTCATCGTTGTCATTATCATCATCGTCAACATCTTTGACGCCATCCCCATCGCTGTCAGTGTCCAAAGCCCGAGTCTCGATGATAGAATCTACACCTCCCACCAATTCCCCATCCACATATTCTTGAATACTAAAATGATATTCTTGAACAGTCCCAGGGACCGGCATCGGTTGAGTTGCCTGTAAAATCAATTCCAAAGGCGCCTCCTGATCTCCCTCCATGGGAATGCCAATGATTTTGGCGGGAGTGGACAACAATTCAACCTGTGTAGTGCCAGCAATGGGTTGGATATTTTCCCCTTGAGCCCCATTGGCCTGCCAACCTTCAAACAACTCTCCCAAATCCACAATAGCCTTGGTACCCGCATTGTCCAACATGTGTTCCGGCTCTTCAAACACCAGATCGATCTTGCTTGGAGTGGGATTGGGATTTTGTGCGGTTACTTCGAATTTATCAACCACTTTAGTAGTGAGACCGACAATATCAAAATTCCGCCAGGCAATATTGTTATTCTTAAACGTGTTAGTTTGAGCATTGGCAGTCTCTGTAGCAAACAAAGGATCTTGGGCATTAACCAATTTCACATAAAAGCAATAATGACCTGGTCCTGGGACCTTACCCTTATTCCATGGGATCGTAACAATACTCTGCTTACCTGGCTCCAAACTGTCCAGCATGACACTGCCCACTGGAGTCCAATCCTTAGGCCAAGCGCGACCCAAACTGGCCTTGATATAATAAATTTCAACTTTGGTATCTTTGGCGATCAAATTACCCCGGTTACGAACCCGCACATTGACAAAATTATCTTGTCCCTGCTTAACATTTTGATGTTGCAAAGCTTTGTCATCTTGATTGCGAATCCACACATCGGGACTGGTCCAAATATTACTGCTGACAGTATTGGGCTCAACCCCCTTATCTGGAGCAGGATCGGACACCCACACATCGACCTTGGGCACACTTTGGGCATCTTGAGGATTGGTTTGATTGCGATGCTCATCCAGGTTACTGGTCCCATCTTTATCGGGATCCAACTCAGCATCTTGAGAATCTAAAGGATTGAGACCGTTCTCAACTTCCCAAGCATCGGGAATATCATCTCCATCATCATCCTCATCCTCAACATCCGGAATTCCATCGCCATCAGTATCCGTATCCAAAGCCCGAGCTTGTACCAGGAAATCCACACCGCCAATCAATTCCCCATCCACTTCTTCCTGCATACTGAAATGATATTCTTTAGAAGTGCCCGCAACAGGCATGGGCTCTGTGGCTTCTACACGAACGCTGACTTGCACCTCTTCCTCTGGTCCCATGGGAATACCAATGATCTTGGCATCTGAAGTTAAAATTTCCACTTCCGTGCCAGTCAACGGCTTAATATTTTGACCTTGACCGCCATTGGCCAACCAAACTGTATACAAGGGTCCTAAATCAACAATCACTCTGGCGCCATCATTGGGCAACATTTGCTCAGGCTCAGTGAGAATAATATTGACATTGGCAGGCGTGGGTTTGGGATTTTGGACTCCCACTTCAAATTTGGTGCTGGCTTGAGTCAACAAATTGACCACGTCAAAGTTGCGCCACACAATGTTATTGCTGTTACGAGTATTTTGCAAGGCATTGCTGGTATTGGCGTTGGCTGGAATAGGATCTTCGGCATTGATCAAACGCACATAGAAGCAATAGTGACCTGGTTTGGGAATGCTTTCTTTAGGCCATTTTACCACAGTTTTTTGAGTGGCTCCGGCAGGCAATTCAGAAATTTCCGTGCTGCCAACCAAGTCCCAACCCTTGGGCCAAGCGTTACCCAGTCCGGCTCCCTTATTCATTCGGTAAACTTCAACCGTAGTATTTTTGGCAGGTAAGGCACCGCGATTTCTAACATTGACATAGACATAATTGTCTTGACCTGCTTGCACATTCTGATGTTTTTCAAGGGCATCGGATTGATTGCGTACCCAAACATCAGGACTGACCCACAATGTTTTGCTGACACTGTTGGGCTCTGCACCTTGATCAGGTGCTGGATCTTTTGCCCAAACATCGGGTCCCACAGTTTCCTCAACCACTGTCAAAGGCAAATTAGTTTGCATTTTGAAATTGGACTCAGTGGTGTGTCTTTCCGCAAAGAAGATATCTAAAGTATATTCTTGACCTACAGTCAGTTTCCAATCGTCCAACTTAATAGTGCCCGATTGCTTGGTATGAATGCCGCCAAGATCAATGGCTAATTTGCCATCGACAAATACCCACACATCATCATCACCGGTAAAGGTGAAAGTGAGGTCTTTCTTGTGTATGAACCGGGTATGAATTTCATAAGTGAAGTGATAATTATGAGTTTTGCCTTGATTGCCCAATAATTTCCCATCAATGGGAAAAAAACCTTTGCTGCCACTGTCAAAGGTGTATAGACCATCACTGCCTTTTTTCAATTCAATGGCATGGACTAAAGTCCGATCGGAATCACTGCCGACATGCCAATCTTGTAGGCGATTAATGGCACACACTGACAATGCTTTATCGGTGGCTACGGGTTTACCATCGGGTCCCAAGGTGTTGGCTACACAGCCTTTTCCAGATTTGACCGAGGCTTCAAAATCAATATGTTTGGTGGCGGTGGTATAACCTGAAAAATCGCGAATAATACCTTCTAAAATCAAAGTATCATTGGGAGCCGGAGCAGCATCAGCCAGTAAAGAAGCCCCGCCCAAGACTGTTAACATGGCTATACGCAATACCTGTTTTTGGGGAGCATGTTTCATAAACAACCTCCTGTAGTTGTTAATTGAGAGCAAACTGATTGCTTGAAATAATAATAAATTTTCAAGGCCAAATTCTTTGCCACTGTTTGGGTGAGGGGAAGAAAATTGAATGGCCTTTACCCATCCAAAGTTTGGGGATGAATTTTTCAAAGGACATTATCTCTTCAATTTCCTCAAATCATTAAAAGGGGCTATGGCTGTTTGACGCCAGAATTATACCAATATTAACTAATTGAGCAATTGTCTAGTAAAATAGGCAATTCCAGGTAAAAAATATGTTATTCTAAATAACAATATGAAAAAAGAAATAATCAGGATTTTCCTTAATCATGGCTCAGAATGTCGAAATCTAACGGACTGTTGAATTTCAACAGGGGGGTGTTGAGTTTCAACAGTCCGTCTTAAATAAAATGACGCTGTTGTAGAAGGTAAGCATATTGTAGTTAATATAGTTAATATAGGGCGCAATAGCGTGAGCGTATTGCGCCCCATATTACTTTAAGAAAGTTGGCGACAGGAATCATCCTATTGGGATTAAACCTCAAAGGTTACGTTGTTTCACTAAGTCCGCTTATATTGGACAGATGAGCAATTCTGACGGGGGCTGGAGGATGAGAATCATAAAAGGCAGAATACAACGGGTCAGGAGTTAAAGTATTGGCATTTTCCTTATACAATTTGACCAGTGCCTGAATCAGAGCCTTGCCATCGGTTTGTTGGGCGGCAAATGTATCAGCCTCAAATTCATGAGTTCGAGATAGCCAAGCCATGACAGGAGAAAGAAAAAAAGTAAAAGTGGGAGCGATGAGCATGAATAGAATCAGAGCTGTGGCAGTGGAAGGTTGGGTAATTCCCAATCCGGTATAAAACCAAGATTGTTCGATCAGCCATCCCAGCAAAGCCAGTCCCAGTAATGTGATAAGTCCTGCCAATACAAGACGTTTTTTGATGTGTTGGTGTTTGAAATGCCCCACTTCATGGGCCAACACTGCTTCAATTTCCTCGGGGGTTAAAGTGTCTAATAAGGTGTCAAAAAATACAATGCGTTTGTGATTGCCTAAGCCGGTGAAATAAGCATTGCCATGTCCAGAACGTTTGGAGCCGTCCATGACAAAAATGCCTTGATTTGAGAAGCCATTGCGTTGTAATAAATTATCAATGCGATTTTTCAAATTTTCGTTTTCTAAAGGTTTGAATTGGTTGAATAAGGGGGCGATGAAATTGGGATAGATCCACATCATAAGTAGGCTAAATCCTATCCATATTCCCCATACCTGTAACCACCAAAATGGGGGCAGTTCGGTGAGGGGACCAATGAGCCATAGGATTAGAGTAATTAAGGGAGTCCCAATTAACAGTAACAGGGCGAATGATTTAAATAAATCGGTGAGAAAAAGGGGGAAGGTGGTGCGATTAAAACCAAATTGGGCTTCAATGCGGAAGGTGCTGTATAGGTTAGCCGGAAGGTCAAATAGGGAAGAAAGTAGGATGACGCTGAGTAAAGTGGCAACTTCAATCCACAAGGGTGGCCAGGGTTGGGCTTGCCAAAATTGATTCAGGGTATCTAACAATCCCCCTAAAGTCCAGATGAGTAAGATAAGTGCTTCAATAATCAACGTTTTTTGGGCAAAATTGGTCTTGGATAAGGTATAAGCAGCTGCAGTTTGATGGTCATGTAAAGTTATTTTTTCGACAAAGGCTATTGGTACGGTTTGTTGGTGAGTTTGTACAAATTTTTTTTGCCGAGTGAGCAGCCAAAATTGTACACCGATACTGGTGATTAAAAACAGTAGAAAGATAACAGTCAAAGTGTTCATTATCAATACCTTAGTTTGAGTTGGAAGAGGACCGAACCGGGTGTCCACTAATCATTTTGAAAACTGGAGTTAGAAGGAAGGGGTAAAAAGAGGGTTGTTGGGATTTTTTTCGGATTCCTCTTTTTTGGGTGGAGGGTTATTTTGAAGTGTGGCTTGATGTTGAGCTTGTTGCAATTGTTCTCGCAATGTCAATAGGTCCTGATTGTTGGGATTGGCTAGCAGGCCTTTTTGAATGGTAGATAAACCGTCAGTAAACTGTTGTTGTTGATAGTATTGTTGGGCCAATTGTCGATAGTAATTGGCAATGTATTGTAATTGTTGTTGGGCTGGGGAATGAGCTGGGACAATGAGGAGAATATTATGGTAAGCTTGAGTGGCCTTGTCAAATTGCCCAGTTTGTAGAAAGTAATCGGCGGTAGCCAATAGTTTGGAAATGGGATCATCCTTGAGGGTCGCTGTTGGTTTTGGCGAAGGGGTAGTAGAAATAGCAGGAGTCGTGGGTGGATTGGGGGGGATTGTGATTTTAGGGTCCGCGCTGGTTTGATTTGGGACCGGTACTTTAGTTGGGATTGGGGGAGAAAGTAGGGGTTGAATTGTGGTGATGGGGGGAGATGATTTGGGAATAAGTTGAGACTCAGCCAACAGTTGGTTGCGTAATGCGTGCAATCCAGAATGAGTGGGAACAATACGCAAACCTTTGTCAATTAGTTCCAGGTTTTTTTGGATGTCATCTCGTTTAATTTGGGCTAATTTTAAGTATTCTTCGGCAATTTTGAAGAGGCCCTGTTGGGCTTCTGGGTGGTTGGGCAGTGTGTTTAAAATAGTTTGGTAGGTTTGATAAGCATTGTCCCCCGAAGGCTCTGTGAGTCGCAGGGCCAGGAGTTGTTGTTGGGCTTTCTTAAATTGCTGGGTTATCCAGTGTTGAGTTTGTTGTTGTTTATGTAAGTTGCGCAACCCTGCATGAGTTGGGAATCTGTGGAGAGCGGTGGAAAGCCAAGTGGGATCGGTTTCTGCCCGTTGTTGATATTGTTGGGCCAGTTGTGCTAAACCTTGTTGAGCAGTGGAATGTTGAGGATTATCTTGAAGTACTTGTTGATAGAGGTTGTAGGCTTCTTCAAGTTGTCCAATTTGGCTGTGGTGAGCCGCTTTTTGGAGTTGTTGAGTGTGGGCCTGTTGGGCCAATTGGGCATTGTTATGGGTTTGCAGTGCGTTTAGACGAGCGTCTTCCGGTTTGATTTTTAGTCCCAATTGTGTCCATTCTAAACTGGAGGTCCATTGTTGAGTTTGATAGGTTTGTTGAGCTCGTTGGTAAATGTCGTCAAGCAGTTGATTTAATTCTCGTTGGGCAGTGGGTTCCAAGGGCCAATGTTGGAGAATGTAGTGATAGGTTTGATAAGCTTGTTCATAATGGGCATTGTTTCGGGCATTGTGGGCTTGGGCTAACAGTTGAGTGAGGGGGAACAAGGATAAGGGAGGGCTGTAGAGGGCAGTGGTCAGGAGACCCAATAGGAGGGGGATAAAGTACAGATTTGAGGGGAGGGGAATGGTTTTAGGGTTGGGAATTGAAGTCAGGGTTAGGTCAGTGATAGGGGATGAGGAATCGGAAGTTAATGCGTCTATAAAGGCAGTTACCGTTTGAAAGCGTTCTTCCGGTTGAATAGAGAGTGCTTGCATAACTGCTTTTTGAATATTTTCGGGTATTTCAGGACGAAGTGTACTTAAAGGAATTAAACTGTCTCCACAAAATCGATCCGGAGAAGGGGGGGGAAGTTGTCCGGTAAGTAAGGTATAAAGTACGGCAGAACAAGCGTAGATATCGGTCCAAGGGCCAATTTTTCCTTTGCCGGAATATTGCTCTAGCGGAGAATATCCTTGTTTCAATACCAGGTCTAAACTGTGGCTTTGCGTGCCCACAATGTGGCGAGCTGCTCCAAAATCAATGAGTACAGGAGTACCATCCGTTAAAATACGAATATTTTGCAGTGAAATGTCTCGGTGGTACAAATGCTGCTGATGAATAGTGTGCAATGCTTCTAAAATTGGTAGGACAATTGCTAACGCCGATTCTACTGCCATAAGTTGGTCGGCTTGGTTTACAATAGCTTCTGCATTATTGCCTTCTAAATAATCCATGACCATGTAAGCCGTTTGATTTTCCTCAAAGAAGTGGGTAACCCGTACAATATGCAGATGATCAAATTTGGCTAGATTTCTAGCTTCGTCAATAAACAATTGTAGACCCTGATAAAACGCGGTTTCTTGAGGCTTCATCGGGATGACCATTGCGGTTAAAAAATCTCGGGTGGCCAGAGCAGAAGGTAGGTATTCCTTGATAGCCACTTTTTTCTGTAACCAACGATCCAACCCAAGATAGGTAATACCAAACCCCCCTTGTCCTAGGGGGTTACCAATCCAATAGTATCCTTTTAAAGCAGAGCGGGGTTTCAAAAATAACGGATGCCCTTTGTAGTGCTGTTCATTGAAATGACAGGACGGACAAATAGGTCCAGCGTGGCCTTTATTCTGGAAGCAGCGAATACAAAGGTCAGATATTACTAGATCAGAGGACATGGAAAAATAGCGGGGCAATCCTAATTAAGGTTAATAGACGGGTTTGATAATAACCACTGACAACCAAACTGGGTCAACATGATTTATTTTAACATGAAGACTCAATTGTAGAAATTCAAATGACACCAACTCCTGAGTAAACACTGACATGTTTAAAATACTTGTGTTAAATGGACCGAATTTAAATTTATTGGGTGAACGAGAACCAGAACATTACGGCAAAATGACTTTAGAAGCCATCAACCAGCAATTAAATTCTATTGCCGGGGACCATCAAATTCTTCACTTTCAAAGCAATTCTGAATCGGAATTAATTGAGAGAATACACGCAGCTCGAAAGGAATCTATTGATTTTATGATCATCAATCCTGCCGCTTTTAGCCACACTAGCATAGCCCTGCGAGATGCAATATTGGCGGTCAATATTCGTTTTATCGAAGTTCACCTGACCAATGTGAGTGCTCGAGAACCTTTTCGTCAACACTCCTACTTCTCAGATATTGCATCTGGCGTAATCAGCGGGCTTGGGCCACGAGTCTATTCCTTGGCACTACAAGCTGTATTAAGTATCTTATCCAATTCGAGATAGTGATATGGACATTCGAAAAGTAAAAAAACTCATTGAACTCATCGAAACTTCAGGAGTGGCTGAAATCGAAATTCATGAAGGAGAGGAATCTGTACGGATCAGCCGTTACCCAACGACTGCCCAAATGACTCCATTCTCCCAAATGGCGATTGCTATGCCCCCTCCTCCTATGTCAATTACCAATCAAATGGCATCTTCGGAAACCGTGCCAGCTGCTGCCCCTAAAGGGCATGTGATCACTTCTCCTATAGTTGGCACCTTCTATCGTGCTTCCTCTCCCGCCAATAAACCCTTTGTCGAAGTGGGTAATACCGTGAATGAGGGAGACACCTTATGTGTCATCGAAGCCATGAAGATTCTCAACCAAATCACCTCTGATAAAACCGGAACGGTTAGCAAAATCCTGGTTGAAAATGGCGCCCCGGTTGAGTATGGAGAACCTCTCTTTGTCATTGAATAATCCGGAAATATAACCGGCATCTCCCTAGGTGAGTAAAACCCCGTTTTGCTCACCTTTCCCAAAAGCTTCACCTCCAAAAATCTCAACTCAACTGCATTATTGCCCACCAATTATAGGAAAAACAACATGTTGTCCAAAGTAGTAATTGCCAATCGAGGAGAAATTGCCCTGCGGATCTTGCGAGCCTGCCGGGAATTGGGAATCCGAGTCGTCGCCATTCACTCCTCGGCAGATCGAGATCTTAAACATGTGCGACTGGCCGATGAATCAGTTTGCATTGGTCCCCCCCCTTCCATCAGCAGCTATCTCAACATTCCTGCCGTCATCAGTGCAGCAGAAGTCACAGATGCAGTCGCCATTCACCCAGGTTATGGTTTTCTCTCAGAAAATGCTGATTTTGCAGAACAAGTTGAAAAAAGCGGCTTCATCTTCATTGGTCCCCGCCCGGAAACCATTCGTTTGATGGGAGACAAAGTCTCTGCCATTGCCACCATGAAAAAAGCCGGAGTACCCTGCGTTCCTGGCTCTAATAGTGCTTTAGGGGAGGATATCAAAAAGAACACTCGACTGGCTAGGGATATTGGTTACCCGGTCATTATTAAAGCTGCTGGAGGAGGAGGCGGACGAGGTATGAGAGTAGTCAGAAGTGAAGCCGCCCTCCATAATGCCATTTCTCTGACCCGAAGTGAAGCGGCAGCTGCCTTTGGGAATGACCAAGTGTATATGGAAAAATACCTAGAAAATCCGCGACATATAGAAATACAAGTATTAGCCGATGCCCATGGAAACGCCATTTATCTTGGAGAACGTGATTGTTCTCTACAACGTCGTCATCAAAAAATTATCGAAGAAGCCCCAGCCCCTCACTTGACAGAAGAACAACGACGCACCATTGGCGAACGATGTGCCCAAGCCTGCCGAGACATTGGCTATCGAGGCGCTGGGACCTTTGAATTCCTATATGAAGAAGGACAATTTTATTTCATCGAAATGAACACTCGATTGCAGGTGGAACATCCAGTCACCGAATTTATCACGGGCATAGACATTGTGCGAGAACAGTTGAGAATTGCAGCGGGAGAACTGTTACAATACCGACAAGAAGATATCAAAATACGTGGGCATGCCATGGAATGCCGTATCAATGCCGAAGATCCCGACACCTTTCTTCCCTCACCTGGCACCGTTACCCGCTACCATGCTCCAGGGGGGCCTGGAGTGAGAGTGGATACCCACTTGTACAGTGGTTACCAAGTGCCCCCTTACTATGATTCCCTCATTGGCAAACTCATCACCTTCAGTGATACTCGGGAATCTGCCATGGCTCGTATGAGAATGGCTCTGGAGGAAATGATCATTGATGGCATTAAAACCAATATCCCTTTGCACCAATCCCTGCTTATGGACGCCAGTTTTCAAGCCGGCGGTCTCAATATTCACTATCTAGAAAAAAAATTAGGCATGAATTAGGTCCTGTTATCACGGCATTAACATATCGCTAACGAACCATAAAAAAAACCGTGTAAGATGTGCTGAGCGTTTTTTGCGAAGCGCATCTGTCGCGTTAAGTATTTCCCCGATCTACCGAATAAACACAGTGACAAAATTATCGAAACTCAATATTGCCTTCCTCAATTGATGCGCTTCACAAACAACGCTCAGCACATCCTACACGGTCTGGGCATGAATTAAGGCGTGCTTACCCCAGCTACTTTTTCAATCAACTCTCCTAAAAAACCTTATTTTTCAGGCACTAAGCGATCTCCAAATGGAGTTCTGACCAAACGCATTCCTGGAGGCACATCTTCTGGATTAATCACCCGTTTCTGAAAATTCTTGTATAACTCTGCCCGTTTTTGACGCTCTTCTTCCCGCTTTTGCTGCTCTTCAGGAGTCAATTCCCGCGGCTGCCCGAAAGGAGATAATGTAACAGGTTGTCCATCAGGTGGATTTCCCACTTGAGGAGGGGGTATCGGGGCCGGAATGGGAGCAATCGGTGGAGTGGGTGGAGCAATGGCATCCAAAGCCACCAGTTTAAGCACTGCACTTTTCTGATCTGGACTGCATTGCAATTGCTCTGCTCGAGACTGACGACAAGGTGCATCTTCCGGATATTCAATCACCACTTCCCTGGCCTCTAACCCAATCAGAAAATAATTGGTATGGTCTACAATGGGAGTTTTTTTATTACCCTCAAAATATTGTATGATTTGTTTACCATCGGGAGCTTGCAAAATGGCGATGCGTTTCTCCCCAATAATACTGGTACCCCGTAAAACAAAATCTTTTTGAGGTTGCAACTGTTTTTGGGGAGGAGGTGGAGGAGTTACTGGTTTGGGAGGTATTTTGGGGGCAAAGGGGTTGGAAGGAGGAGTTTGAGACTTGGGAGGGGCTGGAGGTGGACGCCCGCGTTCCGGATCAAACAGATTAAAATCCTGAGCATAGGTAATGGGTAAATATAGACACAGTAGTAAGGGAATGAACGTTTTCATCATAACAATTCTCCTGTGATGAAAATAAGGTAACTACTTTAAACAGCAAGAATTTTTTGAATTTCGCTGGGGAAATGAACCAAGTTATGGGGAGCAAGAGAGGTTCGCTCCCCACAAATTTTATACCCAGCGCATCATACCCATTTCATGAGGATCAGTCAACAGTTCATGGAATGGGAATACTCGAACTTGATAACTGAGACCCCCACACAGATCGGGTTTAAATGTGAGATTATAGAGATATTCTCCAGTGTCTGGCAGAGGTTTTTCAGGCTCAAATTTATAAGCCACTGTTAAGGCATTGGAGAGCGATTCCCCTGTGTTTGTGGAACGTGTCACCAATACTTCTGGATGATAAACTTTTCGGAACAGCAACAATTCCACAGCAATATCTTGAGGTTGCAAATTGTTGAGCCGCACTGCCACTTTGACCGTGATATTTTCGCCATAATCAATTTGTTTTTGGGGCAATTCAATTTGTCGAATATGCACACCTCCCCAATGGGAACGAACATGTTGTTTCCAATTGGCAAGTTCCTGAGCTTTTTCAAGTTGATTGGCATGTAGACGTTGTCCATGATGACTGGCTGGCAGGTAAATGCGACGCAGGTAGTCATTTAACATGCGCACGGTATTAAAATGGGGCAAGATGGTGGCCATAGATTGTTTGGATTTTTTGACCCAACCTTCTGAATAGCTATATTTGCCCCGGCTATAATACAGGGGAATCACTTCATCTTGCAATAACTCGTATAAAGTACGAGCATCTTCATGATCTCGCAGTTCTGGGTTACTCTCATGGGGGGAAGGTTTAATTGCCCAGCCATTACGCCCATCATAACTTTCCCCCCACCAACCGTCCAACACGCTGAGATTGATGCCGCCGTTAAAAGCCACTTTCATGCCCGAGGTGCCACTGGCTTCTAAAGGGTAAACCGGGTTATTCAGCCACACATCGACTCCAGAAACCAAGCGCCGGGAAAGACCCAAGTCATAGCCTTGTACCACAAGTAATTTGCCGACAAATTCGGGTTGCATGCTCAACTGGTAAAGGGTTTTGAGCAGGCTTTTACCCGGTTCATCGGCAGGGTGGGCTTTGCCTGCAAAGATGAAGACGACTGGTTTTTCAGAATCAGCCAGTATGGACTTAAGCCGTTGAAAATTATTAAGTATTAAGGTGGCTCGTTTGTAGGTAGCAAAACGGCGTGCAAAGCCGATAGTGAGAACGTCTGGATTTTGAGGGTCAAGAAACCGGAGAATGCGTTCCAAATGGGACTCGCTGACTTGGTTGCGCAAATGTTGCGTTTTCAAAGCGGCTCGTACAACAACCAACATGCGGGATTTGACTTGTTGTTTGACTTTCCAAAAGAGTTCGTCGGGAATTTTGGTGTGAATGCCTTGCCAAAATTCTTCATCGCATAAACGGTTGATCCATTCTTTGCCCAAAAATTGATCGAATAATTCAACCCAGTCTCTAGCCAATAGGGAGGGAACGTGGGCACCATTGGTTACGTAAGTAACTGGATTTTCTATAGGATTGATTTCGGGCCAGAATTTTTTGCAAATTTCAGAGGAAACTTCTCCATGAATGCGGCTGACTCCATTGACATGGCGGGCGCCTTTGACTGCCAAAGTGGTCATGTTGAAATCGGGGGAATCGTTGGGAAGGCAACCCAGTCCCAAAAAATGTTCCCGAGGAAGATGCAGTTGATGATGACAGTAAGCACCCAGGTAGTGCATGATCAGGTCTTGGGGAAAGTGATCATGGCCGGCAGGGACCGGGGTGTGGGTGGTGAAAACGGTATTGGAAGCCACGACTTCCATGGATTTTTCTAGGGAATGTCCCTTGTCAAGATATTCTCGCAATCTTTCTAGGATCAGGAAGGCGGCATGTCCCTCGTTGATATGCCAAACTGTGGGAGAGATGCCGAGTTTTCTAAGCAGTCTAACTCCCCCAATACCCAATACAATTTCTTGTTTGATGCGCATGTGTTGGTCCCCACCATACAGTTGATGGGTAATGGCACGTGTTTCTGGGGAATTGGGGGGCACATCGGTGTCTAAAAGATAAAGGGTGATGTGCCCAACTTGCAGTTTCCAGGCTTTGATGTAGACTGTTTTGTCAACAATATCCACGCTGACTTGAGCATCTACTCCATTTTTGTCCAGGACTGGGAACATGGGCAGGTGTTGAGGTTCATTGAGATTATAGGCTGCGTGTTGATGCCCTTCGGGATCGATTTGTTGGGTAAAATAGCCTTGGTGATAAAAAAGTCCCACTGCAATGAAAGGAAGGCGAAGGTCACTGGCTGTTTTACAATGGTCTCCGGCTAAAATTCCTAATCCACCTGAGTAGACAGGTAGGCTTTCGTGGAAGCCATATTCTGCACAAAAGTAAGCAATGAGGTCATTTGTGGCCAAGTCTCCTCCTCCATTTTTAGGTTTCTGATCTTGGTGATAATGATCATACTGAGCCAATACATTTTGGTAGTTTTTCAAAAATTGGGGATCCTTCTCTGCTTTCTGAAGGATGTATTGATCAATATTACGTAGGAACAATTTGGGATTGTGTCCCACTTGGATCCAGAGGTCTCGATCTAGGTGTTCAAATAGGGAACGAGCACTGGGGTTCCAACTGTACCATAAATTGTTGGCAATTTCTTCAAGACGATTGAGGGTTGGAGGTAGGAGAGGAGTTACCTCAAGGTTAAATATTTGTGCGGACATTTTCCTTGTTCCATCGGTGGTAGCTTATCTTTTTTTCGGGATCTCAGCATAAAAAAAGAAACCAAGTTTTTAGCAAAACTTGGTCAATTATGGTGAGGCGAAAATGGTGTAATTGTTATTGTGGGTTGAGTCTGTGTAGAGTGGGCAACAGGTTTATTGTTGCCCAGCAAAAAGAGAGGAATTAATTACTTACAAACTGTAATACATGTCAAATTCAACAGGATGGGTTGTCATACGGAAACGAGTTACTTCTTGCATTTTGAGTCGAATATAAGCATTGATCAGGTCGTTGGTGAAAACTCCACCTACCAATAAAAAGTCCTTGTCATTTTCCAGAGCGCTCAAAGCCATATCCAAGGAGGAGCAGACGGTGGGAATATTCTTCTCCTCTTCAGGGGGCAGATCGTATAGGTCTTTGTCCATGGCTTCGCCAGGATCAATTTTGTTTTGAATGCCGTCTAAACCAGCCATCATCATGGCGGCAAAGGCAAAATAGGGGTTGCAAGCTGAATCTGGGAAACGCACTTCTATACGACGTGCTTTGGGACTGGCCACATAGGGAATCCGAATTGAGGCAGAGCGATTACGGGCAGAGTAAGCCAGTAAGGTGGGCGCTTCAAAACCAGGTACAAGGCGTTTGTAGCTGTTGGTGGTGGCATTGGTGAAGGCGTTCAAGGCTCGAGCGTGTTTAATGATACCGCCGATATAATAAAGGGCAGTTTGTGACAATCCGCCGTATTTGTCACCGCTGAATAGGTTTTGTCCATCCTTAGATAAGGATTGGTGAACGTGCATACCACTGCCATTGTCGCCAACCAAGGGTTTGGGCATAAAGGTGGCAGTTTTACCGTAACTGTAAGCCACTTGCATGATGGTGTATTTTAAAATTTGCACCTCATCTGCTTTTTTAACCAGGGTGTCAAAACCGACGCCAATTTCGCATTGCCCGGCAGTGGCAACTTCATGATGATGCACTTCAACTTTGAGTCCCATGTCTTCTAAAGTTAAACACATGGCAGCCCGTAAATCGTGTAGAGAATCGACTGGAGGGACAGGGAAGTAACCGCCTTTTATAGAAGGGCGGTGTCCCAAGTTACCATCGGTATACACTCGTTCCGAATTCCAACCGGCTTCATGAGAATCGATCTTGCAAAAGGAGCCACTGATGTCAGCACCCCAGCGCACGTCGTCGAATATGAAAAATTCATTTTCTGGCCCAAAATAAGCGGTGTCGGCGATACCCGTCGATTTTAAGTAGTTTTCTGCCCGTTTTGCCAATGAGCGAGGATCACGTTCATAACCTTGCATGGTAGAAGGTTCAATGACATCACAACGTAAATTGAGGGTGACTTCCTCGAAAAAAGGATCGATAACAGCGGTGTTTGAGTCCGGCATTAGGATCATGTCAGATTCATTGATGCCTTTCCATCCTGCAATTGAGGAACCATCAAACATTTTACCGTCAACAAACAGGTCTTCGTCAATGGTACTTGCAGGTACGGTAACATGCTGTTCCTTGCCTCGGGTATCAGTAAACCGAAAATCCACAAATTTCACATTATGCTCTTTAAGCATATTCAATATGTTTTCGCCAGC
Source organism: Thiomargarita sp. (assembly GCA_020721005.1). Taxonomy (GTDB): domain Bacteria; phylum Pseudomonadota; class Gammaproteobacteria; order Beggiatoales; family Beggiatoaceae; genus DYNP01. Next base: position 7,245 of record DYNP01000020.1, on the reverse strand, counting down.
CATATCGTGGACTACTCCTTTAGAAATTAAAAATGATTGCTTGAATGCCCAAAAATAGCCTTTTGTCGAAATTTTCAACAACTTGGATAGGAATTTGGGGGGGTTAAGGTTGACCTACCACAAACAGAAAACTCTCCTTGGTCTCGGAAGAGAGCGCTGAGGCCTCATGCCACTTGCGCATGAATTGTTCCAATCTTAATTTTGCAATGATAAACAAATAGATTGGTTTTTCGGTGCTGTGATTGGGTTGTGAAATGACTTGCTTAATAAGGTGTGAGGAGGACAATTTGTTATCAATCTCACAAAATGGGTCTCAAAAGCCACAATGGTTAAAATGTTATAACTTGATAGACGAATTATAATGATTGGCGATTACGCAAATATTGGGGATAACATCCTTTGAAGGGACGTTATCCCTCAGAATTTTTAAGAAGGAGAAATTCTGATTATCCGTTGTTCATTGGAACTGGGCAACACGGAAAAAAATGCTTCTTCCAGACCGCAAATGGTGGCAATGCTCAGCATCTGGGCGGGAAGGTGACGAAAAGTCAAGGATCGATCCCGAGTTTGTCTTTTTAATTCCACCAATAAGGCAACTCCCGCACTGTCCGTATGAGTCACTTTTTCCAAATCGACAATGGATAAGGGGGAATGAGCAACTTCTTGAGTCCATTCTGACAACACTGCCTGCACGGTGGAAAAAGTCAATTCCCCCACCAGGTAAGCCACTGGCGGTTCAATGCGGATGGATTGAAGCACTTTTTGAGGCACTTTAACCGCCAGCCTGTTGTTGAACATAACGGATTAACCCTTTCATACCTTGGGTTTTAATTTGGTTCTCAAATTCATTTTGATAATTGGTCACCAAACTCACTCCCTCAACAGTGACATTGAAAACTCGCCATGTTCCCTGATTGGAAAAGAGATCATAATCTACTGCAATTGGTGGTTTTCCAGTTTGTTTGACCAAGGTTCTCACTTTGGGATATTGAGCACTGCCTGCGCTGGATAAGTAAGTGACATCGAACTTAACACCGTCAGCAATTGCTTTACGCAGGGAAGTGGCATAAGTGCTTACCAACAAAGTCCGAAAGGCACTGACAAATGCTGTTCTCTCTTCCTCAGAGGCTACACGCCAATTTTGAGCCAACACATAGCGCGACATGCGATCAAAATCAAACACATTGTTGACCAATTGGTCAACCCAATTGCGGTTACTGAGTTGGCTGGGATTACTTAATACCTGATCAATTGTGTCATGAATCACCGTTTCAGCGGGACTGATTGCCCAACTCAACGGCATAAGGGTGCACAATAGAATCGAACCGGCGAATAACTTCACGATCATGGATTTCATCATTTTGACGTTCCTCTTGGTTGATATTACAAATGATAATGAAGATTATAGCACAGAACTAGGGTTTGGCTTCCTGCCCAGGCGAAGCAAAACTCAATAAAAATTGTCCGATCAACTGTTCCAACACCAAAGCCGGTTGAGTAATGAAAATTTCACCATTTTCAGTCAGATAACTCTCTTCATACCCTTCCTTCAAACCGATATACTGTTCCCCCAATAAACCTGCAGTGAAAATACTGGCTTTGGTATCGATTGGAATTTTTGTATAGTTTGCCTCAATTTCCAAAGTTACTAAAGCTTGATAAGCCTGCTCATCCAACTGAATAGCCACCACTCGACCAATTCTCACTCCCGCCATTTTAACCGGAGATTTAACTTTCAATCCCCCAATATTTTGAAATCGGGCCGTGACCAAATAACCTGTTTCTGCAAATATATGACTTAAGTTACTGACTTTCATGGACAACATTAACAATGCGCCCAATCCCAGTACTGCGAATAATCCCACTCCAAGTTCAAGTCTTCGGGTTGATTGCATATATCATCACCTTGTTGAAAAAGGGAAAATCATCCCAAGCGTCAATTATACTCATAAATAGTATAATTGACACTTGAAACACTTAATTAAGTAGTAGGCGAAGCCGACAGAATGACATTTACATATCTACGCTGTTTGGGACCTTTCACCTCAAACTTCACCACTCCATTGGCTCTAGCGTACAAAGTGTCATCAGAACCCTTACCCACATTCAGTCCAGGATGAAATTTTGTTCCTCTTTGACGAACTAAAATATGACCCGCCAACACTATCTCTCCGGCATATCGCTTAATACCCAGTCGCTTTGACTCTGAATCACGACCATTACGACTACTGCCACCTGCCTTTTTATGTGCCATCTTCCTCTACCTCATACTGCAACTTGTTGAAGTTGCTCATTATTTAAGAAAAGTCCCGTAATTTTCACTTCAGTATAGTACTGCCGATGTCCCATCTGCTTACGATAATGTTTACGGCGTTTAAATTTAATCACCTTCACCTTATCCCCACGTCCCTGATCTTGGACCGTGGCCACCACCTTACTGCTCTCTACTCGAGGTTTACCCACCTGGATGGATTCCCCCTGTACCAATAACAATACCTCATTAAACTCAACCACCTCTCCAGCATTGGCGGCTATTTTTTCAATCTTCAGCGTATCACCTTCTCGTACTTTATACTGCTTACCACCCGTTTTAATGACAGCATACACCATCTTAACATCTCCATTGACTGATAATCCCCTATTAGGGATAAATGACTAAACTCACTATTCTAGGCCAGAGCGCCCAAAAAAGCAAATACTCGAATTAGCCACTTGACTTGACAAGACATTTGCCTAATGTGTTAGTATTGGAACAAAAAAATGTGCCACACTCCAACTTACACAAGCTATAATAACTGTAATTTTTCTCTGAGTAGAATACTGTAATGGATGAACAACAAATTGAACACATTTTTATCGAGAAATTATGCGATCTTAAATATATCTACCGTACAGATATCCGCGATCGTGCCACATTAGAACACAATTTTCGCCAGCATTTCCAAACCTTAAACCAAGTACAATTGACCGATGGCGAATTTACACGCTTATTCAATCAAATCATTCACCCAGATGTATTTACCAATGCTCGCCGGATGCGCGAAGACCAAAGCATCGAACGCGACGACGGCACGCCCTTATTTTACACCTTAATTAATCTTAAAGACTGGTGTAAAAACACCTTTGAAGTCGTCAACCAATTGCGCATGAATACCCGTGACAGCCATCATCGTTATGATGTCATTTTATTAATTAATGGTCTGCCCGTGGTACAAATTGAACTCAAAAGTTTACCCATCAGTCCGCGCCGCGCCATGCAACAAATTATTGATTACAAAAATGATCCTGACAATGGCTATACAAAAACACTGCTGTGTTTTATACAATTATTTATGGTCAGCAATCATAACGACACCTATTATTTTACCAATAACAACCCGGAACATTTTAGCTTTAATGCCGAAGAGCGTTTCTTACCCATTTATCAATTTGCCGACCGAAATAACAAAAAAATTACCGCACTCCATGCTTTTGCCGATGCGTTTTTAAATAAATGCACACTCAGCAAAATGATCGCGCGTTACATGGTGTTATTGGCAGGGGAACGAAAACTGCTCATTATGCGTCCTTACCAAATTTATGCCGTCGAAGCGATTGTTGAGTGTATCAAAGAACATCGTGGGAATGGTTATATTTGGCACACCACCGGCAGCGGCAAAACACTCACCTCATTTAAAGCCGCCACCCTGCTTAAAGACAATCCCAATATTTACAAATGTTTATTTGTAGTGGATCGCAAAGATCTCGATCAACAAACTCGCCACGAATTTAACAAATTTCAAGAAAAATGTGTTGAAGAAAATACCAATACCGAAACTTTAGTCACACGTTTATTATCAGAGGATTATGCGAACAAAATTATTGTCACCACCATCCAAAAATTAGGCTTGGCACTCAGTGAAAAAAACAAACACAAACAACGTTTAAAACCTTTACGCAACAGAAACATCGTTTTTATATTTGACGAATGTCATCGTTCCCAATTTGGTGAAAATCACGAAGCCATTAAAACATTCTTTCCCAATGCGCAACTATTTGGCTTTACGGGAACGCCTATTTTTGAAGACAATGCCACTTCTCAACATATTGAAGGTCAACAAGCGGCTTATCTCACCACAGAAACTATTTTTCAAAAACAACTGCATAGCTACACTATTACCCATGCGATTGAAGACAAAAATGTGCTGCCCTTTCACATTGACTATTATCGTTTGGAAACAAAAGACGGCGTAACACCAGATAAAATACTCAAACAGGCCGTGATTGAAGCGATTTTGACCAAACACGATGCCGCAACCAATCAACGTAAATTTAACGCCATTTTTGCCACCGCATCCATTAACGATGCCATTGAATATTATCAATTATTCAAAATAAAACAAGAGGAAAAACGCAGAGAAAATTCCCACTTTCGCCCTTTAAATATTGCGTGCATTTTTTCCCCGCCCGCTGACAGTAGTTATGACGGTAGTAAGGATGTAAAGCAAATTCAAGAGGATTTGCCCCAAGAAAAAGCCGACAACCAAAAAGACCCCGAACAAAAACGAGCGGCTTTAGAAACTATTATCAATAATTACAATGAGTTTTATCACACAAATTACAGCATAAACGAATTTGATTTATACTATCAAGATGTGCAAAAACGCATCAAAGATCAACAATATTCCAATGCCGAGGTTCCCCATGCCGAAAAAATTGACCTGGTGATCGTCGTGGATATGTTATTGACAGGCTTTGATTCCAAATATTTAAATACACTTTATGTTGATAAAAATTTGAAATATCACGGCTTAATTCAAGCCTTTTCTCGCACCAATCGCGTGTTAAATGACACCAAACCCGACGGCAATATTATCGATTTTCGGCAACAACAAACAGCAGTGGATGAGGCCGTTGCGCTTTTTTCAGGGAAAAATATAGAAGACGCCAGGACAATCTGGTTGACTGAGTCTGCACCGGTGATGATTGAAAAATTAGACGCGGCAATTGTTGAATTGCGCAATTTCATGCACTTACAAAATTTAGACTATGCACCCGAGGAAGTGCCTAATTTACAAGGTGACAGTGCCCGCGCCCAATTTGTCCGCTTATTCAAACAGATACAACGCATAAAAACCCAACTCGATCAATACACCGATTTGACCGATGTAGATAAAACCACAATTGAAAAACTTTTGCCCCAAGAGCAATTACAGGGATTTAAGGGCGTTTATTTAGAAACTGCAAAATCTTTGAGAAAACTGCAAACAAATCAAGACGTTTCATCAGAGGTTCAGCAACTTGATTTTGAATTGGTTTTATTTGCCTCGACCATTGTGGATTATGACTATATTATGGCTTTAACCAGTCGTTATTCAAGCGGCAGTGCAGAAATGACCCGCGAACAACTCATTGGCTTAATTCGTTCCGAACCCAAGTTTATTGACAGCGGCGAAGAAATTATTGATTATATTAACAGTTTAAAAGTGGGTGAGGGTTTAACTCAGCAAGAAATTGTTGCCGGGTTTGCCCGATTTAAAGAGGATTATGATGCCCGTGAATTGGTCAAAATAGCTGAGCAACATGGACTAGAGCCCAGCGCACTACAAGCCTTTGTGGACAATACCAAAACACGCCTAATTTTAGACACTGAGTTATTCAGTGACTTATTTACTCCATTGAACTTAGGTTGGAAACAAAAAAGCAAAGCAGAGCAAGCCTTAATGCAAGATTTAATTCCCTTATTCCACAAAATCACTCAAGGACGAAAGATTTCGGGATTGGAGGAAATCCCATGAGCCATAAAAAATCCTCGTCCTTTGTGCCTAGTTTGCGCTTTCCTGAATTTTGGGAGGCGGGGGAGTGAGTGGAGAGAAAGTTAGAGGAGATTGCTCCTTTTTCAATGGTAATTTTCCTAGAGGATGTGAGGTGTAAACTGTTTTTTGTCTAAATCAGAATTGACAGAGTTTTTTAATTTTTATACCATCCAGTTCGCAACTGAAAATAATCACATGAATACTATTTTACAACAAGTTCAACAACATGCCGCATCATTGCCTTTGGCTTTGCAGGCTGAATTACTCAATTATGCGATTTATTTGGAGCAAAAAGCGCGTCACATTGCCCCCGCTGCAACGGAAGAACAGCGGCGCAAACGTTTTGCCGAAGCCTTAGAATATGCAGCAACACTTAATCCATTTGGCGATATTGCAGACCCTGTGGCATGGCAGCGTGAACAGCGTCAAGACCGCACTTTGTTGGGGAGAGATGATGCTGATTGATAGCAATTTGATCATCTATGCTACGCAACCACAGTATCATTTATTACGCACTTGGTTGATGGCACATATCACCCACTATTCAGTTATTAGCCGTTTGGAAACATTGGGTTATCATCGTTTAGATAATGTTGAAAAGCAGGCGATAAGCGGGATTTTGGATAATTTGAATATGCTAATGCTTAACAAGCCTACACTGGAAATTGCTATTGCTCTTCGTCAACAACGAAAGATGTCGCTGGGAGATGTCTTGATTGCAGCAACCTGTCTTGAGCATCAATTACCATTGGCAACTGCGAATAAAAAAGATTTTGTATGGATAGACGGTTTGACCCTTCATAACCCACTGGAAGAAATCCCATGAGCAATAAAAAATCCTCGTCCCTTGTGTCCACGCTGCGCTTTCCTGAGTTTCGGGAGGCGGGGGAGTGGGTGGAGAAAATGTTGGGAGAGATTGCTGAATTTGCAAAGGGTAAAGGATTGCCTAAAAATGAATTAAATCCTAATGGAATTAATCAGTGCATACACTATGGTGAACTTTTTACAGACTATGCAGAAGTAATTAATATTATTAAAAATCGGACAAATTTGGAAAGTAGTGTTGTCCTATCAAAAGAAAATGATGTATTAATGCCAACTTCAGATGTTACACCGAATGGTTTAGCTAAAGCATGTTGTATTAATTTAAGTGGTATTGTTTTAGGAGGGGATATTTTAATAATTAGAACAAATGCAAAAAATATCAGTGGTGAATTTCTTGCGCGTTATATACGTCATCTTGAGAGAAAAGTTTTACAGCTTGTAACAGGTACAACTGTTTATCACTTATATGCTTCGTCCATTGAAAAATTAACATTACAGTTTCCAACCCTTCCAGAACAACAAAAAATCGCCGCCTGCCTTTCTTCATTAGATGAATTAATCACCGCGCATAGCCAGAAACTCAACGCGCTGAAAAAACATAAAAAAGGGCTCATGCAACAGCTTT
>DYNP01000134.1 GCA_020721005.1 Thiomargarita sp. | reverse complement strand
GAAACCGCTCTGCGTCTGCCTTGTACTGGAAGCAGACAACAAAATCATCGGCATAACGGATGAGCCGGGCATAACCGGTGCAACTCCTGCGGTATATCCTTTCAAACCAGAGGTCAAGGGCATAATGCAGGTAGATGTTTGCCAGCAGCGGAGAGATAACACCACCTTGCGGGGTGCCACTATCACTTACTGTCACGCTCCCATCCTCTGCCACCCCAGCCTTGAGAATACGCTTTACCATGCGCTGAATTCGTTTGTCACCAATCCGATGTGCCAGAAACTTTATTAGCCATTCCTGATCCACATTATCGAAAAAGCCTTTAATATCCGCCTCGACTATATGGTTTACCGGACTATTCTCCACCGTCTCACTCAAGGCTCTGAGTGCATCATGACAGCTTCGGGCTGGACGAAATCCGTATGAATCTTCTATGAAATCCTGCTCATATATCGATTCAAGTATACGGACAAGCCCTGCCTGGACAAGCTTGTCTTCAAAACACGGTATCCCCAAAGGACGTCCTTTGGCACTGCCAGGCTTCGGTATATACTTCCGCCTAACAGCTTGAGGAATGTACGCCATCCGCTCCAGCCGATCTACTAAATCACCCAGATTGGACTCAAGATTCACGGCATACAGCTCCTTGGTCATTTTGTCGATGCCCGCTGCCGCATCCTTGCGCAGCTGATGAAAGCATCCCCGCAACAGTTCCTCGTTCATCAGATGGTATACACTGGTGAACTTAAACGTCGGCTCTTTACGGGCCTTCTCTGCTATGCAATGCAATTTCGTTGCCACTGGCTCCCCGCTTCTGTGAACGGCCAGTGTCTCCTCACACCGCGCTACCATGTGTAGCCTCCTTTCCTCCAGCAGCATTACCCGCCTTCATTGGTACTACGAGGCTATCCGACTCCCTGTGTTTCATTTGCCTTCCTCCCTCTTCAGTTGTCCGGCATACTCTCGATGACTCGAAAGAAACACAGGGCCTCCCGGGTTGCCGTGTAAT
>DYNP01000029.1 GCA_020721005.1 Thiomargarita sp. | reverse complement strand
GGTAGAACTTCAGCTTCCCAAGCTGATAGCGTGGGTTCGATTCCCATCACCCGCTTGAATTTTGCAGATTGAGTATCTAGTCGACAATGAATTGTCGCAAGGTATAGGGGGTTCGGGTTTGCCAGTACTGTTCAGGCGTAACTTTGGAGTGTTGCCACTCCTCGACTACCCGTTTATTTAGTATCTGCAGTTTGCAATAAGCCTGCCTCCGGTCACCAATGCAGTCGTCGATGACTGTAAGTACCCCATCTAGCCACCTCTCACAAATCATCCAACCTTCTGGGGTTTTTTCAGTTATAAATTCGCGTCCTAGAATGTTCATGGTCATCTCCTAAAAAATTTCAGTTAGTTTCAGTTTATTACTTTTAGTTTAGCAGCATCTGTGCCAGTAAGCAATTGCCATTGCCCAAATTGGGGAATTGGCGCGCAGTTTTTACTTCCCCACCTCCCCTTTCGACAAGGCAAAAGTGTTGCCACTTCCTAAGAAGAAGGAAGGATGGCATTATTTTATTGTTTTTTTAAGGCATTGATTTGAAAATTAATTTTCCCTTAAAACTGAAAAAGAATATTCTCCTATCCGTTGTTAAATAGGTAAGGATCGGAGTATATCATTCTCATTGGGCACACAATAAAGTCATGAATTGTGTTACCGATAATTGTTCCAATTCGCGCTGTTGAGTTCCCCATTTCAGTAGGGTTTCTACGGTTTGGGTTGGCAAACGAGTTTCTGCATTGTGCTTGAATTTGTCCCACAGTAAGGGAATGCCTTCTGGTCGACGGCGACGATGTCCAATTGGATAGTCCAAGGTGATTTTGGGACTGGATTCTCCGGTGTGGAAAAAAATTTGTACAGAATTGCCTATGGAACGTTTGTTGGGGTCCAAGTAGTCTCGAGTAAATTCTGGATTTTCCACTACTTTCATTTTATCCCGCAGTTGGTCTAATAGAGGATGTTTGGCAAATTGGTCTTCATAATCTTCAGCGGTCAATTGTCCTTTCAGCAAGCCCACAGCTACAATGTATTGAATACAGTGGTCCCGATCTGCTGGATTGTGGAGAGGTCCTTGTTTGTCGATGATGCGAAGGGCAGATTCTTGAGTTTCAATGATAATTTTTTCAATCTGGTCCCAACGATTATTGACGAAAGGATGTAATTGAATGGCTGCTTCACAAGCAGTTTGAGCGTGAAATTCGGCTGGAAAAGCGATTTTAAACAAGATATTTTCCATCACATAACTTCCCAGTTTTCTTCCTAAACGTATAGGCTGTCCTCTCATCAACGCATCACAAAATCCCCAGGTGTTGGCACTTAGAGCAGAAGGGTAGCCCATTTCTCCCCGCAAGGCCAGGTAAGCCAATCGCACTGCACGACTGGTCGCATCCCCGGCAGCCCAACTTTTTCGAGAACCGGTATTAGGAGCATGGCGGTAGGTCCGTAAGGCTCCACCATCTACCCAGGCATGAGACAGGGCATTAAGGATGTGTTGACGAGTGCCTCCGAGCAGATGTGTAACAACTGCTGTGGAGGCTACCCGTACCAACAGTACATGGTCAAGTCCCACGCGATTAAAGCTGTTTTCCAAGGCTAAGATACCTTGAATCTCATATGCCTTAATCAGAGCAGTCAATATTGTTTTCAACGTCAAGGGATTCTGTCCTTGCGCACTGGCTTGACGACTGAGGTAGTCAGCCACGGCCAAAATGCCCCCTAAGTTATCGGAGGGATGCCCCCATTCCGCAGCCAGCCAGGTGTCATTGTAGTCCAACCATCGAATTAAAGTTCCCAAATTGAAGGCCGCTTGAACTGGATCTAACTCATAATTTGTCCCCCAAACCCTGGCCCCTCCGGGCAATCCCGCTTCCGGTACCAAAGGTCCGAGTATCCGAGTACAGGCAGGATAGTTGAGGGCCAATAGTCCACATCCCACTGCATCCATCAGGCAATAACGGGCGGTATTGTAAGCTTCTTCACTCAATGCCTGATCATCAAGCACGTAGTCAGCGATTCGAGTTAATACTTCATCAAAATGTTCAGTCATGGTAAGGGAATTCCTACAAAAATGGTGATTATGAAGTTACTTACGTGAAATTGAGTAGACTGTTGACGTCAAAAATGCCTTGAGAGCCCCCCAATAAAGCCTTACCAGCCAAAGTGTCTAAATCGGTGGTGGGGTAATTCATTAATTTGACCAACATCGGAAAATTGAGCCCACTGACTATCCGTACTGAATGATCTGATAACACGTCGTTAGCTAATCTATGTGGAGTTGCTCCGTATAAATCCGTCAATATTAATACCCCAAAACCAGTATTCAAATTAAAGTACAGTTGTTTGAGGTGCTCACGAAGCTGATCCAGGTCGCTGTCATGGTAAACAGGTAATGCGTCTATACGTAGGGGTAAATTACCTAACATCTGCTGCAAACTGTCTATCAAACTTGCGCCAATTTCATCATGAGTCACTAAGAGAATCCCTACGCTCATTGCATTTGTCACCAGTTGTCATCATCTGCTATTATAATAAGTTATTCTGGCAAGGGCTACTGTTTAAAGTGGAGTATGATTGATCTTGACCTACCTGATTTGAAAATTATAACCTTTTAGGGTCGATTAAAACTCGAATAGAGTCCCCCCTCGGATCCCTTTTTAAACTCGCTTTTGAAGTAACCAAGTAAGTACTTCCAAGCTGGAGACTGGGAACGAGAAACTCTGCAACCTGGCCCTGGAAATGCTGTGAATTCTGACTCAGTTCTATTCTCACCACTCTCTGCAAAAATAACCCAACCTCCCCCATTTACCTCTCAATGGAGTTACTTTCTGAGTCAACACCTCATCAAATCCACCCTGGTGGTCAGTGCACTCACTCTGGTATCCCGAATATTGGGATTTGTGCGCGACATCGTAATTGCTCACTCTTTTGGAGCATCCGCAAATACTGACGCCTTTCTAGTTGCCTTTAAAATCCCCAATTTTATGCGCCGCTTATTTGGAGAAGGCGCCTTCTCTCAAGCCTTTATTCCCGTATTAACTGAATACAAAACCCACAAAACTCCGGCTGAAATTAAAGCATTGACCGAACACGTGGCAGGCAGTTTAGGCGGACTCCTCCTTATCGTTACTCTTATTGGAGTATTTGCCGCCCCCCTACTGGTACTCATTTTTGCACCCGGCTTTCTGCATGATGCTGAAAAATTTGCGCTCACCGTAGAACTCCTCAAAATCACCTTTCCCTACCTCCTATTTATCGCACTGACTGCTTTTGCCGGCAGTCTACTCAACACTTACGGCAAATTTGCAGTGCCATCCTTCACACCAGTCATTCTCAACTTATGTATGATCAGCGCCACCCTGTGGGCTGCTCCCTACTTTGAACAACCTATTATAGCCTTAGCCTGGGGAGTTTTTATCGCGGGCATCCTACAACTCCTCTTTCAACTTCCGGCACTTCACCACCTGGGACTACTTCCTCGTCCCCGTCTTAATCGCCAAGACCCCGGCGTCAAACGCATCTATCAACTGATGATTCCTGCCCTTTTTGGAGTATCAGTCACCCAAATTAACCTGCTGATTGACACCCTCATGGCTTCCTTCCTCGTCACCGGCAGCGTCTCCTGGTTATACTACTCAGATCGACTCATGGAATTTCCAGTAGGCGTATTTGGACTGGCTTTGGCCACGGTCACCTTACCTTCCCTCTCTAAAAACATTGCCAAAGGAGACATGACCCGCTATTCTTACACCTTAGACTGGGCTTTACGATGGGTATTCCTGATCGCCCTCCCAGCAACCTGTGGCCTGATCTTCCTGGCAGCCCCCATTTTAACCACCCTATTCCACAACGGACAATTCAATCAACATGACGTTTTAATGACCAGCTACAGTCTCATTGCCTATAGCGTGGGACTGCCGGGTTTCATTCTCATCAAAGTATTGGCCTCTGGCTTCTATTCCCGACAAGACACCCGTACCCCGGTTAAAATTGCAGTGATCGCCATGATCAGCAATATGATACTCAACCTCTCCCTCATCCTATTCCTAAAACATGCGGGACTGGCCCTGGCCACCTCACTCTCTGCCCTGTTGAATGCCGGTCTCCTTTACTACTTTCTGCGCAAACAACAAGTTTTTCAACCCCAAACTGGCTGGAGCAAACTGCTGCTGAGAATCACCATAGCCAGCCTTGGCATGAGTTTCATTCTCTACCTAAGCCAAGGAACCTTGGCGGACTGGTTGTCCATGAGCAACTGGGAACGCGCCTACACCCTGATCCTCACCATCCTATTGGGACTCATCAGCTACCTCATCCTACTATTTACCACCGGCTTTCGGCTGTCACAAGCCCAACTTAAAACCTAACTATTACCAATGGAATTCATTCGCAGTTTAATCAAACTACGCCCCCAACACCGAGGCTGCGTTGCCACCATTGGCAACTTTGACGGTGTGCACATTGGCCATCAAGCCCTCCTTCGGCAACTCATAACCCGGGCTCAAACTGCCCACCTTCCCGCCACAGTCCTACTTTTTGAACCTCAACCCCAAGAATTTTTCAACCCCACCACAGCGCCAGTACGACTCACTCGGCTCCGCGAAAAACTCCCCCTGATTGCCGAACTTAAAATAGACCGCACCCTTTGCATCCGCTTTAATACTGAATTTTCTCAACTCACAGCCTCCCAATTTATTCAAGACATTCTCATCCAACGTCTGAATATTCAACACCTCACCATTGGTCCCGACTTTCGTTTCGGACAAGCCCAACAAGGCAATTTCAACACCTTACAAACCGCTGGCCAACACTTCAATTTCACCACAGAAGTGAGTGACACCATTTTAATCGATGGAGAACGGGTCAGCAGCACCCGTTTACGACACGCTTTAGCCCTGGGCGACCTGACCACTGCCCACCGTCTGCTGGGCCGAGCCTATCACCTCTGGGGCAGAGTCAGTCCCGGCCAACAACGCGGAAGGACTCTGGGCTTTCCCACCGCTAACGTTCCCCTACACCGTCCCTCTTCACCACTTTCGGGCGTATTTGCAGTCCAAGTCCACCTGCCCAACCTGACCAAAACCGCCCTGCCTGGCATAGCCAATTTGGGAATTCGCCCCACAATTGGGGGAAAACAACCCCTGCTAGAAGTTCACCTATTTGACTTTCACACCTCCATTTATCACCAACCCATCCAAGTCACCTTCCTCCAAAAAATTCGGGACGAACAACACTTTCCCTCACTTTACGCCCTGCAACACCAAATACAACAAGATGTCCACCTTGCCAAATCCCTCCTAACCTTATGATAAAACTCTAAAACCATCCGTTCCCAACAAGGAATTAAACATGTTAGAAGAAACCAGCATTGAGAAACGCATTAAAAAACTAGAAACTCACCTCAAGGGAGAAAATGACTTTCTCGCCGAAATCATCCCCACTTTCCGGGAACTGGACAAAGTTGCCTACAGATTGGGACTGCTGAAACCCGACGAACACTCCTATATCACCCGCATTGCCTGGTGGCCAGTAGTTTCCATACTTGGCACATTCTCTGCAGGTAAGTCCACCTTCATCAACTATTACTTGGGAAAAGACTTACAACGTACGGGCAATCAAGCCGTCGATGACAAATTTACCGTCATTTGTTTTGGTGGAGAACAAACTGAACAAACCACTCTGCCAGGCACAGCTTTAGACGCTGATGACCGCTTCCCCTTCTATGAAATCAGTCATGACATCGCTCATACCACCGGTCAACCCCATCGGGTAGACAGCTATTTGCAAATGAAAACCTGCGCCAGCGAAAAATTACGCGGCAAAATTCTCATCGACTCCCCAGGATTTGACGCCGATGAACAACGTACAGACGTATTGCGTAAAGTCACCCAATACATGATCGACCTTTCCGACCTGGTACTGGTATTTTTTGACGCCCGCCACGCGGAACCTGGCGCCATGCGCGACACTCTATCTTACCTGGTCACCTCCACTTTGGAACGTCCAGATGCCAATAAATTCCTATACATTCTCAACCAAATTGACGTCACTGCCAAAGAAGACAATCCAGAAGAAGTGACCGCGGCTTGGCAACGCTCCCTGGCTCATGCTGGCTTAACCACCGGTCGCTTTTACCGTATCTACAACCCCAATGTCGCCATGCCCATTGATGACCCTAAAATTCGGGAACGTTTTGAACGCAAATGTGGCGTTGACATGACAGACATTCAAAATCGTATGGAACAAGTGAGCATAGAGCGGGCCTATCGAATCACGGGCATGTTAGAAACCACCACCCGAGAAATTGAAGACAAAGTGTTACCCAAACTTCGAGAACTTATTCAACGCTGGAAAACTCGCACTTTATGGGCTGAATCTAGCTTATTGCTCAGCTCGATTATGCTTCTAATTGCCGCCTTGTTTGCCACACAATCTTGGCAAACTGTAACCACCTATATCACTGGCTTGAACACACTTACTTTACAAATCGGTCTGGGTATCCTTTTGATTTTAGCCATTTTCATCCACAGAAAAATCACCCGTTGGTCAGCAAATTCCCTGATGAGACAAGTCAAAAAACGCAAAGAAATCCCCGATGAATACCTACAAAATTGCATTTTAAGAGCCTTTGAGAAAAATACCCATTTTTGGCGCTCCCTGTTCATTTGGCTGATCCACGAACCTGTGGGTTGGAAATCCTCCACTCACAACCACTTGCAATCGATACTGGCCAATATCAATCACTATGTACAAAATCTCAACAATCGATTCACTAACCCTTCTGGAAAAAATCAAGCCCATCAGCAAAAAGAAGAATCCAAGGACACCATTTCCCGACAAACTGCTGCTGGTTAACCACTCAACCCTTGTTTTTAATTTGAAACAAGATCACTATTTCCACACTTTGAGACTGTATAAAAACCCCCTCTTTTTGCCGTTCTCCTTTTGAGAACGAACCCTCATCTTCTCCTTTTAGGAGAGGGCAGGGGTGAAAGAAAAAAGATTTTGCTTCCCATGCTTTGTGTGGGAATGAAAGAAAAAAGCAGGCAGCACTTCATCTTGCTTATCACTGTTGTTAAATTACCTTAATTGGAGTAATATCTATGAAGTTATACCGTGGGTTAACCTACTTGTTGAGCGCCTTATTACTCAGTTTCCTGACACCAACTTTTGCTGCAGACACTGATTCTTCAGAAATTCCGGAAGTTCGGAAAATTGAAAGCAACCCGGAACCAATCCAGGACGGAGACAATCCAGCTTTTGCTGCAAACACTGACTCTTTAGAAATTCCAGAAGTTCGGAAAATTGAAGGCAACCCAGGAAAAGTTTGGGACGACATCAGTTGGGCAGACATGAATTCCACGGAACAACAATTGTGGGAAGTCTTAGGTTGGAATGCTCACGATTGGGAAAATGACACTGCTAAAAAACCGGCTTCTGAGAACAAGAATTGGAAAGAATTAACAGAAGAAGAACAACAAGCTGCGGAAAAACTGCGTTATACCGAACAAACTTGGGATAATTAAAATTTTATTGTTGGTATAAAGTTCATCCCTCTTCTACATAAGTGAGAAGAGGCGATGCTGCAATTTTTTACAACTTACAGACCTGCCAGGTTTCAAAAACCTGGCAGGTCTACATAATTACCCCGATCTCATTTTGAAAATTCTAAAATTCCGTAAATTCTGATTCAGACAACTTGCAAGTCTTTTTAACAATACCTACAAAATTATTCCGATACCTTGTTGTGTGAAACATCTATTTTAGTATGATTAAAAATTGGACTGGAGCAGTTCCTTTGGAGTGGAGGCTTTAGCCGGCCGGCGGTAGGCATCCCGTAATTTGAGTGTATGGGGTAATGCCTACCGCCGGCCGGCTAAAGCCTCCACTCCAACACCGGCGCTCACACCCATCACCGAAAACCCCCACTCCGACGCTTTAGTTGATTCATAGATTCAAATAGGTGTTGCACGCAAAGTTCCCGATCCCATTTTGAAAATTCTAAAATTCCGTAAATTCTGATTCAGACAACTTGCAAGTCTTTTTAACAATACCTACAAAATTATTCCGATACCTTGTTGTGTGAAACATCTATTTTAGTATGATTAAAAATTGGACTGGAGCAGTTCCTTTGGAGTGGAGGCTTTAGCCGGCCGGCGGTAGGCATCCCGTAATTTGAGTGTATGGGGTAATGCCTACCGCCGGCCGGCTAAAGCCTCCACTCCAACACCGGCGCTCACACCCATCACCGAAAACCCCCACTCCGACGCTTTAGTTGATTCATAGATTCAAATAGGTGTTGCACGCAAAGTTCCCGATCCCATTCTGAAAATTCTAAAATTCCGTAAATTCTGATTCAAATACCTGGTAAATTCTGATTCAGACGATTTGAAAATTTACTCAGTCTGCATAAATACCTGGCAATTCTACAATAAAAGCCGTGCCCTTTCCCAATTCACTGTGACAGCCTATTTTGCCGTGCATAGCATCCACCAATTTTTTGACAATGAACAAACCCAAACCGGTAGAATGTTCCCCGGCAGTCGGGCGTGGCGTCAATCGGGTGAACTTTCGGAATAATTTCTTTTGATCTTCAGCACTTAAACCAGGTCCTTCATCTCGAATTTCACAACAAATCATGTTATCCTGAGTGCTCAATCGCAAATAAATACTTTTGCCCATGGGAGAATATTTAATAGCATTGGAAATCAAATTATCTAAAATTTGATGAGTGGGATTTCGACCAGCCAAGATGCGATAATCGGCTTTTTCCTCAGAAAATAATTCGATGACAATGCCTTTGGTCTTGGCTTTTTGGGCATAATGAGCGATTAGAGAATGGACTACGGACAATATATCAATGATTTCTAAAGATAAATCCGTGCGTCCCGACTCAATGGCATTAACATCCAATAAATTAGAAATCAATTCCATCATTTGGTGGGCACTTTTTTGGATCTTGAGCATGAAGTCAATAATTTCTTCCTTAGACATTTCATCAAAATATTCGGTAACTTCTTCAGACAATCCTTTGATCACAGACAGAGGATTTTTAAGATCGTGAGCAGCAATGCCTAAAAATTCATTTTTTTCCTGATTGAGTTTAATGAGAGCCTCATTTTTTTCATGCAATTCCCGGGTACGTTGGGCTACTTTTTCCTCAAGACTGGTAAAGGCAACTTGGAGTTGTTGAGCCATTTTCGCGAATGAAATGGCCAACTGACCCACTTCATCTTTACGACGAATTTCTTCTAAGTGAATTTTCTGTTCCCAATCTCCTTGGGCCAACCCTTTAGCCACTGCATTTAAACGGATAATCGGATTGACCATCCAACGAATGATCAGTAAGCTGATCAGAATGGCGGCTAACAGGGCTACTAAACATAATAATATGGTTAAACGGGCATTTTCGTTAATTTTTCCCATAAAATCAGCTTCTGGAATGACCACTACAATAAGCCAGTCAATTCCCAGTCCATCGGCTATGGGGGTTACTTGTAAAAAATGTCGATTTCCAGCCAATTCAAATTCCAATTGTTCCAATTGCTGAATTTGGGTAAAATCACCAAACCGATCGGACAAATAACGGGCAGTGGAACGGATGAGGGGATGTGCAACTTCATGGACGTGAGACTGTTGTTGCGTCAAAATAGTCTGTTGAGTGGAAGCCGCCACCATTTTGCCCGTGCGTTCCATGATGAAGACTTTTCCATTGGGACCGGTTTTAAGAGTACGCAAAAATTCGTCGATATAGGATAACAGAAAAGTCACCCCAAATATTCCCAGCAATTCCTGATGAGAGTCATAAATTGGGTGTGTGGCAGCAATCAGCAGTTGGCCCGTGGTAAACATGGGAAATATGGAACTCCAACTTGGTCGACCGGCTCGCACCGCATCTTCATGAAATGGACGGGTGCGCACATCATAATCTGGTTTGCTGCCTAACAATTCCAACAATTTGCCCTCCTTATTCATTTTGTGAGTATAAAGAGTACCCTTCGTAAAATTTTCCGTGTGAAGAAGAGTAAATTCTTCCGATCCCTCTCGCACCACCACTATTTGTCCGCCTTGGGGATTAGAAAAATACTGTCGATTTATGGACGGAACAGCTTGTAACTGTTTGATAAAATGGAGTTTTAACTGTTCAAAATCTCCAATGGGTAATCGATTTTTAGCTGCTGCCTCAGCGTTGAGTTGATTAAGTAAGACAGGTATTTTAAGGTAATCTTCCAATTTTTGTTGGACCCGGGCGGTAAGTTCATTCCGCAATTGGTGAATGGCATCATTGACTGCTTGTTGGCTATTTTGGAACGACAACCAACCTGTTAAACTGACGGTGCTGATAATCAAAACAATAAATGCGGTGATGAGTACAAAGCGAAGTGAGATCATAAGGATTTTTAGAAACAGTTAAGTTATTTTTTCTTAAAGGCATGAATTGGGTAGGTTATCTGTCCAATTTAAAATCGGCAGATATCTTTATCTTATTCAAAGATTTATTTATAATCAAGTTATTAAACAGCCAAAGGGAGATAACATGCAGACCATACAAACACAATTGAAACGCAACTTCTTGATTTCATTCCTGTTATTTTTAATCGGTTTGGCAGGGGGTTATTATTTTTTGGTGATTATCCCCAATCAAATTGGAGAAACACGTGTTGCGGTAGCCGCCAATTTTACTGCGCCGATGAAGAAATTAATTACATTATTTCAAGACGAGACCCGCCATAAAGTATTTGCGGATTATGGTGCGACCGGTCAGCTGTATAAGCAAATTCAAAATGGGGAACGGTTTGACATATTTTTAGCCGCGGACACTCAACATCCTCAATTACTCGCTCAACAAGGTCATACTGTACCCAATACCCATTTTGTGTATGCCATTGGTCAACTGGTACTGTGGAGTAACCAACCGGATTTTGTGGATCAACAAGGGGAAATTTTACGAACCGATCAATTTCAACGTTTGGCCATCGCACCTGTAGACAAAGCCCCTTATGGTAAGGCTGCAAAGCAGACTTTGGAAAAAATGGGACTGTGGGAAACTTTATGGCCGCGAATCACCCAAGGCATTGATTTACCCCATACTTATCGCCTGGTTGCTGAGGGAGAAACACAATTGGGATTTATTGCTCGTTCCCAATTGACGGCTGAAGATCAGGGCTCATTGTGGATTGTACCACAAAGTTTATACACTCCTTTAGAGAACAGCGTAGTTCTGTTAAAACAAGGGACCGATAACAAGGCGGCTTTGGATTTTCTAACCTTTTTAAAGGGGGACACAGCTCGACAAGTGATTAAAGAATTTTCTTATGAAGTGCCCTAAAATCGGTGGGCTTTGAATATTGTAGCGCTGCTTTTTGCAGACATAATCCTCCCATTTAATGGTGAATTATGAGTTATGAATGATTCGCCATTAAATTGGCTTCCCGCAGGTAAGCCCATTCCACCTGTGCTATATTAACTTTAAAATCAACCTGTTAAGGAATTTAACAATGAATTCTCAATTAATTCGGATACCCGTTTGGGACCTACCTGTTCGTTTATTTCACTGGACAGTGCTGGGACTGGTCATTGGTTTATGGCTAACCAGTCAATCGAATTTATGCTATGACATGACCTGGCATGCCTATTTTGGTTATGGACTGTTGACCTTGATTTTATTCAGAATCACCTGGGGAATATGGGGCAGTCATTATGCCTGTTTTAAAGAATTCGTTTGTGGTCCCAAAAAAGTAATTGGCTATATACAACATCTATTTAAACCCAATGCTTCCCTTTACATTGGACATAACCCATTGGGCGCCTGGTCAGTGCTGCTGCTGTTGACCGCCCTTCTGATTCAATCTGGGACCGGATTATTTGCCAACGATGACCTGTTCACCGAAGGTCCTTTGTATGGACTCATTCCCAAAGACTGGAGTGATCTTTTAACCAAAGTGCATAAGTTCAACTTTTATATTGTCCTGTTGGGATTGATTGTGGTACATGTCAGCGCCATCCTATTTTATCGGTTCGTAAAAAAAGAGAATTTACTGCTGCCCATGATCACCGGTTACAAACAACAACCCATTGAGCAAACTGTAGAATACAAACCTGCCAGTCTATGGCGAGCTGGTTTTTTACTGGGCATCTCTGCTGTGGCGGTTTATTTGATCCTATCCATTCCTGATATTTTATCTCAGATTCGGTAAATAAGGGCCCTAAAAAAGGGAACTGACAAAAGTTTCAGTTCCCCAGTGGACAAAAAATGAATCAGTTTAAGAATAATTAATCTTCTTTAAACTCTTCATGGCAACCCTTGCACACCTTGCCAGTGGCGGCAAATTGATCCTTAACCTCATCCACCGTTTTGGCAGTTTTGGCAACCTCAGCCAACTTATCGGCCTCTTCTTGCAATTTCCCAAGGCCGGACTTGAATTTATCAAAATCCTTCCAAATTTCTGGTTTAGCCTCAGTTTTACCCTTATCAGAGCCTTCAACCTCAAAGCCCTCCACAATGGGCAAATTGGCTATCAAAGCAACTCGTCCGGCTTTTTCAGCAAAGGCTTGGGCATCAAACGCTTGTTCGCCCTTGACCATAGCCGCCAAAGTACCGAAATTCCAAGCCATGACCGCGAACGCGCCTTTCCGGTATTCGATTGCCTTGTCTACAAGACTTTCGCTGGCTAGCGCATTTCCCATATTCAGAGCAAACAAACCGGCTAAACTCAGTTTATACAACATTTTCATAGGGTAATTCTCCGTCAATTTCAAGTTAAAATACCAAAATTGAGTGTTTTTAAGTGTGCGATAAGGTTTGTTAAGCATATCACGGGTTGATTGAAAAGCCAAGAGGTGAGCGGTAAAAAAACTAAGAAGGGTTGCTGACAGAAAGCCCATTAATCCTGCCCTCCTTAAAAAAGGGATGGCAGGGGGGTTCACGGCTCAGAAAGAAAAGTAAGTTGGGTTAACACAACGTAACCCAACATTATTCAGCACAACCTTGTCTGCAACACCTATTTTGGTGTAGTTAAAACTTGGAGTAGAGGCTTTAGCCGGACAGCAGTAATCACCACGCAATTTGAGTATATGGAATGATGCCGACCCGCTAAAACTTCCACTCTACCGTCCCTTAACTTAAGGGCAGTACGGCTATTGATACCACCCCAAAGGCGGTGCAACACCCACCGGCAAAAGCCCCCACTCCGACGATTTAGTTGACTCACAAACTCAAATGAGTGTTGCACACAAGGTAACACATTAAATTTTGGAGTCAAATGACCCAATCTACATATCCACCTGCTTACCGCCACTGGTCCCGAGAAAGTCCTGTAATTTGTTCGATCAATTCAACCGACATTCCCTGAGCCTGGAGTTTTTGAGCAATTTCCTGTTTTCCTTTTTCTAATCCAAGTTGTTCTCCCACTTTAACTCCTTTCTTAAATTCCTC
>DYNP01000133.1 GCA_020721005.1 Thiomargarita sp. | reverse complement strand
GGGGGGGGGCGTAAAAAGCTGACAGAAAAAATGCCGGGAATTATTCAAGCCCTTGAATCTTTGGTAGAACCTCTGACACGGGGAGACCCCGAATCTCCCCTGAGATGGACATGCAAAAGTACCGGAAAACTTGCAGAAGAACTTCGGAAGATGGGATTCCGCATAAGCCAGCACAAAGTATGGGAGATTTTATCCGATCTCGGATACAGTTTGCAGGCGAATAAAAAGACAAAAGAGGGAAGCGACAATCCTGACAGGGATGCTCAGTTTTTTTATATAGCTGAAAAAGTCAGAGGCTTTCAGGAGGAAAGGCTGCCTGTTATATCGGTTGACACGAAAAAGAAGGAACTGATCGGTGAATATAAGAACAACGGGCGTGAATGGCGACCGAAGGGCTGTCCGACCGAAGTGAACGGACATGATTTTATGGATAAAAAATTGGGAAAAGTAATACCTTACGGAGTATATGATATTACATCGGATAAAGGATGGGTGGGTGCAGGCATTGACCATGATACGGCTGAATTTGCTGTGGCTTCGATCAGGCGATGGTGGTATGAAATGGGTCAGACCGACCATAAAGGAGCAAAGGAAATTCTCGTTACGGCAGACTGCGGAGGGAGCAATGGCTACAGAGTCAGGCTTTGGAAGTCCGAACTACAGAGATTGGCTGATGAACTGAATATGAAATTTCATATATGCCATTTTCCTCCCGGTACAAGCAAGTGGAATAAAATCGGACACAGAATGTTCAGTTATATTTCCAAGAATTGGCGTGGGCAGCCGCTGATAAGTCGTGAAGTTGTGGTAAATCTTATCAGCAACACAAAAACAAAAACAGGGTTGGAAATAAAAGCAGGAACAGATCTGAATAATTATGAAAAAGGTAGAAAAATAAGCGATAAAGAATTTGAATTGATTTCGGTTGAAAAAGATCAGTTTCATGGTGATTGGAACTATAAAATAATTCCTTCTCCGATATTCTGAATGTTCATATTATTTATTCTTAAATCCT
>DYNP01000132.1 GCA_020721005.1 Thiomargarita sp. | reverse complement strand
TACGAGTTACGCAGTTGCCTGCAAAGCATAAACCGGATTTGCAAGATAAGCCCTTACCGCATCTCTGATAATCCGCATTTCTGCTTCAAACCGGCTGTAACCTGTTTTCAGACTGAAAACTTCGAACCTCAGAAAAGCACGGATAGCAAGCCCGATATGATTTCTCTGCGCTTCGGCAAGTCTTACAAAAGATCGCCCAACCCCGCAGAACTGCTTAAGCCCGCGATGGTACTCCTCAATTTTCCATGAAAAATCTGATAACTGAAGACGTCTGAGCTGCGTCCGTATCAGGATCAGATGTTGCCCGGTATCCGGTGCTTCCGTCTTCGGCAGCTATTCCGAATACTCTGATAAAACCGTATCCTCTGAGATGAACTGCAGTGCCGAACCCGGAAATCCCGGCTCCGGATAATGCCGCATTTCCCTTTCCGTCAGGATTCACAGAACGATCGGCTTTCAGTCGCGTCAGCCATTGCCGGCCGGGCTTCCGAATCAGTCTGGGATTCTCAAGGCTTGCATACCGACTGTCAGACAGAACATATCCGGGACAAACCCCGCGTTCTCCGGCTTTATGAAGCATCCCGGTAAAATGTCCGTTTTCTGTTCTGCCGTCGGCTTCTTTGCGGTATATCCGATAATCACAGGGAATATGGGCGTCTCCGTCTGTCCGCAACAGGGTAACCGGATTGATACCTTTCACAACACTGTGATGTCTGCCGGACCGATGATAAGTAACCATCTGTATTTTTTCTGCATACGGTTTATCCGAGGCAGAGTCGTCCGAAATCGGAAATCCGTGACTCAGCCCCGTGAAACGGGCAGCTTCATGCCGCAAAGCTTCCGTGTCAGATGAAAGTCTGTACAGCATACGATTGATCGGGTCATGCGACGGTCCGTATTCCTGATCCGGTTGTACTTTTTCAGCTTCGGTACAACTGAAAGATTTCGGAGATGCCATCAGAAAGTCAATATAATCATATTCGTTACATTTCGGAGGATTCATAAAAATTGATATAA
>DYNP01000131.1 GCA_020721005.1 Thiomargarita sp. | reverse complement strand
TTATTCATTGTTACATACATTTAAATATATGTAAAGCAATCTAGTTAAGCTCTTTTTTGTGCGATCGATTGAGCAGTAATTTATCACGCAATACTTGAAAATATCCCTTGTGTTTATTAAAGGATTGTAGTAAAGCGTCGTATAATTGCTGAGTATGTTGCACTGCAACTTCTTGAGCAGTGTCGAAAGTAAAATTTATTTTTTTTAAATCAGCATGATAACGTTCAATTGGTGTAGCCATCACATTGCCCCTTATACATCGTCTTGTGCAATGCATCATAACAATTTATGACATAATAGAAAAGCGATTTTGTATAAATTAGGATAGCAATTTTCAATTTAAACTCTATCCCCAACAGCCCCATCTACAAAATATCTCTGTAAATGCAAAATGAACAAAGAAAAAGAAAATGCAAAAAAATTACTAAAAATTGCTTTGGATAGACAAAATGCTGATTTTCATGATGGTCAATGGGAAGCCATTGATGCTTTAGTGAATCAAAAACAAAAGCTATTAGTCGTACAACGAACAGGTTGGGGTAAAAGTCTGGTTTATTTTATCAGTGCCAAAATCTTTCGAGATAGAGGCTTAGGACTAACGATTATTATTTCACCACTACTTGCTTTAATGCGCAACCAAATTGAATCAGCTAAACGATTGGATATTCGTGCAGAAACGATTAATTCAAGTAACACTCATGGTTGGCAAGTAGTAATTGAGCTTAACTAGATTGCTTTACATATATTTAAATGTATGTAATAGTGAATAAGTAAATTGAAAACGTATCTCGCCGTAGAGGTTCTACGGTCGTTTACGTTAATGCGGCATACACCTCACAAATGGATTCGCGTAACGGGACTCTTTCAGGGATTCGATGCGGGGATAAATTTTACTGTGAAAATGGGGAGGTGTTGCAAGCTGACCTAAACGCTGCACGAAACGTTTTAGCAA
Source organism: Thiomargarita sp. (assembly GCA_020721005.1). Lineage (GTDB taxonomy): Bacteria > Pseudomonadota > Gammaproteobacteria > Beggiatoales > Beggiatoaceae > DYNP01. The sequence continues at coordinate 73 of DYNP01000131.1, read as the reverse complement.
AATTATACGATCAAGAGATAGAGCTTAACTAGATTGCTTTACATATATTTAAATGTATGTAACAATGAATAAG
>DYNP01000001.1:344993-454268 GCA_020721005.1 Thiomargarita sp. | reverse complement strand
TAGAGCCCCACTCCGGCTAAAGCCTCCACTCCAACGTGCCTTTTAGAGCCCCACTCCGGCTAAAGCCTCCACTCCAACGGGGATTTCCCTTTTATTTTTTCGTATCTCATTTTTACCGCATCATTTATTTTTGCAAGAGGTTTATTGATAAATTTTACCCATCTGCCTTGACAACTGACCATTCATTTCCAATAATTGGTAAAACTCTTATTGCTCAATCTCAGTGATTTTTACTACTTTAAAGGAGTGAAATTAGTCGTACTACTTTATGGGTAACGATTCGAGACCCAGTTAAGTGACCTCCCACCCTTGTTAAAATCATCAAAAAACCTCAATCCCTAAGGAGATGTTTATGAAACTTAGCGGACGAAGTGGAATTATTTCCCTACTTATCGTTCTATTCACCCCCTTCACCATTTTCTCAGCAATGGCAGACAGTTGTCGACCCATTTACACTTTAGGCAGTGCCAATTTACATTTGCCTTGTGTGGAATGGATTGGCGATACCCCACAATTGTTACAAGTGGATTTGTCAGTTGAGAATACCGAAACTTTCCTATTCAAATGGAATACTCAAACTCCTTTGACTATTACCCCAGAGGGTGTAAGCGCCATTTTCAATGCAAATACTCGCCGCTTTTATATTCCCATCATCGATGTCGAAACTGCTCCAGGCGTTGTTTTACCTTACCGAGTGGAATTGGTGGAAAATGCGGAGGGTTTACTCACTATTGCCTCTGCCAAACCCTTACCAGCTCAGATCAACAGTGCTCCCACTGTAGGTCCCTTGTCTCTACAAGCTGATTTGACTCAACCTTATCAAACGGTATCATTAACTGGGACTGATGCAGATGGCGACACTTTAGTCTATGAATTACTTTCGAGTGATCAAGGAGTTGGCTATCAATTTGCCTACATCGATTCCACCTTACAACAACTGTATGTCAAACTCGACGCGGCTTTTAATGGGACAGTTGAATTGTCCTATCGAGCCACTGATGGCAAGGCTTTCAGTGATCCTGCCACCGTTCGCTTGAATGTGGGCGATGCAACTTCTATCTTGAATTTAGGACTGGGTAGTGCCCGAGTGACTGCCCGGGAAGTGGCCAGTGCCCCCACCCCCCCTTCCTTTTTAACTTCCACCAGTCGTTCCGCACCTGGCAGCAGTGCTACTGAAGAAACTTTGCCCCGATCTGTGGATTTGAGTTTGCAATTCCCAATTCCCGGCAATCAAGGCAGCCAGGAAAGTTGTGTGGGGTGGAGTTTGGGATATGCGATCAAAAGTTATCAGGAAGCAGTGGAGGGCGGTTGGTTTCTAAATGAAAATTCCCCAGATACCTTATTATTCAGTCCCAGTTTCATTTTTAACCAATTGAATGAAGGTATTAATTCTGGGATCAAGATTCCCGATGCCTTGCAATTGTTGGTTGACAAGGGAGCAGTCCCACTGGTAAACATGCCTTATACAGAAACTGATTTTACCAGTCAGCCCAGTGCAGAAATGCTGGCCGTGGCGAGCAATTATAAAGCACGCAGCTGGTCCATGCTCAAAAGCACTGCTGAGGTAAAAACTGCTTTGTCCAAAAACATTCCCGTAATCACCAGTATGGCGGTGTACCATTCCTTTTACACCCTGCAAGGCAAAGGTGCCACTTATAACACTCAAGACACTTATAAAGCTGATCATGCCGTGGTGTTGGTGGGTTATAATGATGATTATCCTGGAGGTGGTGCCTTTAAAGTAATCAATTCTTGGGGCACTTCTTGGGGAGAAAATGGTTATTTTTGGTTGCCCTATAGTTTCTTATCCACCGAAGTGGTCATTGGCGATGAAGTTGCTGGGACTTTGTTAAATGGGGTGTACATTCTCTTGGATGACAAAAATACTGCCTCTTTGCAGACTGAGACCAATTTAGTGACAGCCTCTGTGGCTTTACCCAATTTAACGGTGGCCGATTGGCAAACTTCCTATAATCCAGTGCCCGGAGGCTCTGGAATTGTCCAGTACCAAATCCTAAATGATGGCAATGTAACGGCTCAAACGGTTGATATTGCGTTAGTTTTATCCAAAAAGTCCACTTTAGATTCCCTATATGATGACTATTATATCGTTGAATATGAGGAAGTTGCTTATCAATTGGACTCTGGAGAATCTTTAACCCGCAGTGAAAGCAATCCCAAAAGTTTTACTTTCCCCTACCTACCCTCTGGGACCTACTATTTGCATGTCATAGTCGATCCTTACAACAGTTTGTTAGAATCCAATGAGAATGACAATATTTCCTCTTCCCAAAACTCAATCTCCTTGATCAATGAATGGGCAGACATAGGAATTAAATCCTTTTATGTGGAATGGGACCGAGGCTCCCTGGAAGCCAAACTGGACTATGTGCTACTTAATGAAACCTCAGTTACGGTGCCTGCCAATTCCAATTGGAAAATTGAACTTATCCTATTCCCAAGAGGAGTCAGTTTGCATGATGAAAGCATTTCACAGTCCATTCACACAGTGTGGAGCCGAACTGTCACTGAAGAATTTCCTCCTTCTCCAGCAGACCCAAGTACTCAACCCAGTCCCTTTGCAGTTGATTGGAAAAATCCCATTAAAGTTCACCTGGGGCGGGATATCCATGGCAATCAAATTCCCAGAGGAGAATACGAATTGGGACTGATGGTCGATCCAGAATATGTTGTGCCTCAAGTCACTTATGACAATAACAGCGCCTACAGTGGGCAAATATTGTCCATCAGAAATGACCTATTGCCTCCTTCCTCAGCCTCCAAATTACCTCCCCGCGATCAAAATTTTGATCCCAATGCCAGCTATCAGGAATCCAGTAAACCACCTTCTGGCGATGGCAGTCAACCTCCTCCTACGGATGGCACGCAGCCCGCTCCTACAGACAGCATGCAGCCCGCTCCTACAGACAGCACACAACCTGCTCCTACAGACAGCACGCAACCTGCTCCTACAGACAGCACGCAGCCCGCTCCTACAGACAGCACGCAGCCGGTTATTACGAGCAGCACGCAACCGGTTGTTACAAGCAGCACGCAACCGGTTATTACGGACAGCACGCAACCGGTTGTTACAAGCAGCACGCAACCAGTTCTTACGGACAGCACGCAACCAGTTCTTACAAGCAGCACGCAACCGGTTGTTACGGACAGCACCCAGCCAGTTTTGGTAACTGCTATCAAGCCAACAGCTATCTTGAGAACCTCGGAACATTCTTCGAGAATTGGACTGCGCACTGGAGATCGAGAAAACATAGAATATGCTTACAATGGAAAAGAATTGGTTGAGGAATTTAACGCTTATAAATCCCTCGTTTCCAAAGCAGCTATAGGCGTTCGGGTTGGAGACCGTCGAGCAAACACTCAAAACTTTGCAAAACACGATCGAGCAAGAGAACAAATTATCTTCCCTACCACTAGAGTCATTCCCATACCCTAAACTAAACTTTTAGGGAGAAATTACCCGTTCTCTTGTCACATGTAAGCACGTCCTACGAGTCCATGATACAGTAAGGTGCGTCTTACGCACCTTTCCCAATATGTTCCTAAGTTGGGCAACGGTGCGTAGGACATACTCCACATTTATGTAAACCCATAATAGACTTCTTGCAAAAGAAAATGATGCAATAAAGATGAGATACGAAAAAATAAAATTGCTAAAACTCTAATGGTAGAGTGGGCAACCGTTTTATCGTTGCCCACCAATTCCTGCCATGCTATTCAGAGAGGAAAGTCCCCATTGAAGTGGAGGTTTTAGCTGGAGTGGAAGTCCCATTGGAGTGGAGGCTTTAGCCGGTCAGCAGTAGGCAATTTGTGTGTGTGGGGTGATACCTACGGCTGACCGGCTAAAGCCTCCACTCCAACGTACCTTAACTGAATGGCAGATAATGGTAGGCTGGGCAACTTTCATCTTTTCATGATCGCATTCTTTTGCAAGAAGTCTAATGTGGGATGACCCTTATACACTTTCGCTAATTACCCCTATCAGGTAGTGGTGGAAAATGCTTAAAAAACCTGCTAAATCAATGTCAGGAGTCATACAAAAATGTCGTTCTCCAAAAATCAATCACTGACCTATGCCATCGAACAAATCACCTTCCCACTGAGTTTACAACTTGGACTCTTGGGCATCTGTTTCCTCTCAAGTGCACATTTGGCCGCCTCTCCAACTTTCCTGTTACAATGGGGAACAGAAGGCAGCGAGCCCGGTCAATTTAGGCAACCTTATGCCATAACAATCGACAACTCCAATACCCTGTATATCACTGACAAACTCAATCACCGGGTACAAAAATTTGACTCCCAAGGACAATTCCTAAACCAATGGGGAACAGAAGGCAGTGCCGCCGGTCAACTGCAACAACCTTATGGCATTGTAATTGATAAAAATCAACACCTTTACATCGCCGACAAATTCAACCATCGCATTCAAAAATGGGACGATCAAGGGCAATTTTTAACCCAATTTGGCAGCTATGGACAAGGTCCCGGTCAACTGCACAATCCCGCCCACCTGGCCCTTGATCAATTTGGCAATCTTTACGTTGCTGATAAATTCAACCATCGCATTCAAAAATGGACTGCAAAAGGAGAATTTATAACTCAATGGGGAGAGTTTGGCAATGCAATTGGACAATTTCAATTCACAGATGGCCTGGCCGTAGACACTCAAAATCATATCTATGCCACCACTGCCCTGTCCAATCGCATTCAAAAATTTGACCCTACCGGCACTTTTCTGCTGGCCAGTTGGGGAACTTATGGACAACAAGCGGGCCAATTTGACTATCCCATTGCACTGGCCATCGATGCTCAAAACAGGGTGTATGTGTTAGACACTCACAATCATCGCGTGCAAATTTTTGATCAAGAAGGTAATTTTATAAGCCAGTTCGGTTCTCAAGGTCAAGATGAGGGTCAATTCTCATACCCTGTGGGCATTGCCCTTGACCCACAGGGACAAATCTATATAGCCGATACTCAAAATCATCGCATTCAAAAATTTACCGATTTGGAAGGTACAATTCTCGTTCCCCCCGAACCTCTTCCTGTAGAAGAGCCACCCGCTGAACCTGAGCCCCAACAACCCCCTCCAGTCCCCCCTATCGTTTGGCCAACTGGTAATTATGATTCCCTAACGGGATTGATTACCGGTCCCTATAACGGAAATGGTATCACCTTATACAATGAAATTGTCGTTGACAAACAAGCTTCTGCCACTAATGTAGTCATCAGTGGTCACTTAAAAAACCAAGGCTGGCTGGCCAATGCAGTTATCACCAGTACTGGAATGGTCGAAGGTGGCATTCTCAGTGGATATATTGAAAATCATGGCCTGATGCAAGATTTTGAATTTAAAGGGGCAATTTTAGAAGGTGGAAAACTGGCAGGAACTGTTCTCAATACCAGTCAAGTTGGAGGGCATTTTGCCAACATCGAATTGGCAGAGCAGGCTCATCTGATCGGTGGACGTGTAGCCGGATACATTCAAGGCAGTTCCCAAGGACCGGCTTTGTTAGAGAATTTAAAAATCACCGCCAACAGCCAATTAAGTCATGTTATTTTGGGACAAGCGGTGACCTTGAATCTTCCACTCACTTTTGGCGCCGGGGTCTATATGGAAGCCGCTCAGTGTCAAACCTTGGGGGGACAGGTGGATGCGCAACAGAGTCTCACTGTCGACACTGATCAAATTGTGGTCAGTTGCTTATATCCTCCTGATTTAACAGGACCTTTACCCAACAGTTGCAGTCCCAACAGTCTTGAAAATTGTACCGAGATTGAAACTTGTCAGGCTGCGGGGGGAACATTTGAGCATGACCATTGTGTTTCCCCTAAGATTTGCGAGCCTGAGCAGTGGGAAGTTTGTGAAAGTGCCCCGGCTTGTCAAGCAATAGGGGGAATTTGGGAACTTGACTTTTGTCAAGTTCCTCAGGCACTTTTGACATTCCCCGATCTGGGTTTGGGCGTGGCTATGGATGCCAAAAATCAAACTTTGCTCACGCAAACTCATTTTGCCGGGGGGGGACTTACCTTGACTGAGACCGAAGATTTCCAAACTCCAATTAAGGTTAAATTGACTGATTCTGTAAACATTCGTGGCAGAATTACGGTTGATAATCAACAGGTTGGGGAATTGGCTGAAATATTTGTTTACGCCTTGGTTTACCCGGTGGGAGATACTCTGCCAATCGTTGTCATGGTGGATGAAAAGGGGCAAATTCAACCTTGGAATGAGGTGTTGAACGAATTGGCCAGTTTTCAGTCCTCAGTTCAATTGCCGGCAATTTATGAGTTTGATTTGTATGAGGGGCAATTTTTAATTCCCGGTCGTTTGGAAATTTATTTTGGATATGGTTTGTCCGATCTTTGGGTGACCAATTCTAGTCCGATTGAAGTTTTGATCGAAGAGTAATTACTTGTTTGTAACTGCGTAAACATTGATAATTTACTGAGGATTGTCAGTCCCATGCAATCCTCACTATTTCCCATTTTCTTCACTTACATGACTTTACTTATGCACAATCATATTATCCTAACCAGTGGTCGTAGTGGCAGTAACTATTTGACCAATGTGCTCAATTTACATCCTCAATTGGTCAATTATGGGGAAGTGTTGGCGTCGATGATCGTCCCCTATAAGTTGTATGCTCGCTGCAAATTGTGCCCTTGGAGCAAGGAACAGTATCTGAATGCTTTTTATCAAGGCAAATTCTTTTTTTACACTGGACAACTTTATTCTGCTTATGCCCATCGCAAAGCAGGTAAACCGGTTAATTTCAAAAAATATCGCACTGTGGTCAGTGTGGGGACTAAAGATTTTTTCTTGAATGTTAAAAACAAACAGGTGGTTGATTATTATACTTCTCGACCTGAAATTGCGGTGATTTATCTGCATCGTGGCAATTTACTTCGACGTTATTTGTCCATGATTTTTTTAAGAAAAACACAAATTGCGGCCAGTGAGAAGACTGTGGCGGTGCAAAAAGTGGTGATTGATATGGCGCAAATGAGCGAGTCTTTGAAGGTGATGGAGCAGGAGATCGCAGATGAGCAGCATATTTTGACATTATTGACTAAACATCGGATTCTACCGATTCGTTATGAAGATTATTTCAGCAGTGAGCAGGCAATTTTGGATCATAATCGGCAGGTTTTTGAGTTTTTGGGAGTTGAGCCTATTCCCATCAAAAGTCAGCATAAGAAAATTTTGCCGCAAACTTTACCGGATTTGGTGGAGAATTATGCTGAATTTAAGGATTTTTTGCAGGGCAGTCCCTATGAAAAATATTTGCAGGATGCCGATTGAGGGTGAGGCAAAATTGAGGAATACTCTATTTAATGGGTATTTTACTTTAAAAAAGGAGAATTAGGGGGCAGTTGTAGCCATAAAAAACAGTGTCTGATCAACTTGACTTCTTAAATGAAAACTATTATCATTTGGATATAACCTCAGCTCGGGTTAAATTAAATTCGGTATCCTCTAATGAAATACAAAGGAGTTGTAAGACAATGTTGATGAGAACTAAATCTATGATTGAGGCATTTCCATTGAATCAAGTTCCAGTGGACAATTGGGTCAGCATTGTGGGAATCACTGGCAATAAACGTCAAATTAAACGCTTGATTACTTTAGGGATGATGGAAGATACTCAGTTAAAAGTGATACAGTCTCAAAGGGGAAATGGTTTGGTGGTGATTTGTGGAGAGGCCCGTTTGGCGATTGGTACAGAGATGGCCCGCCATATCATGGTAGTTCCCCTTTCTGACCAAGTGGGGTAAGTTATGCAGCGTTTTACGGTTGGTGTGGTGGGCAATCCCAATTGCGGAAAAACGACATTATTCAATGTGTTGACTGGCACCAGACAACGAGTGGGCAATTGGCCGGGGGTGACTGTTGATCGAAAATTTGGGTATTACACTCACCAGGATTGTGAAATTGAACTGGTGGATTTGCCAGGCATTTATTCTTTAGATGTTATTCAAGAAAATGCTTCATTGGATGAGCAGATTGCGCAACATTATTTGTTGACTCAAGCATCTCCTCAATTGATCATCAATATTGTTGATGCGTCCAATTTGGAGCGCAATCTTTATCTGACCACTCAATTGTTAGAAATGGGAGTGCCATTGATTGTGGTGGTGAACATGATGGATCGGGCTCGACAGCAACAGATTGAAATTAATTTGGATATGTTGGCGAGACAATTGGGTGTAAAAGTTATCCCCATCAGTGCCGCTAAGAAGGAAGGTATTGAAGAATTAAAAACTGTCATTTGCCAAGCGGTCCATCGGCCTCGTTTTCCAGTGATCTCTTTCAATTACCCAGATCCCATTGAGAATGCAATTCGTCAGTTATTGCCTGATTTGCAACAGAAATTGCCCGAGCAAGAGCAGCCTTACAGTCGTTGGGTGGCCCTAAAATTGTTGGAAAATGAGTTGTCCATATTGGATCCGGAACTTTTCGATCACTCTTTTAAAAATAAGTTGATAAGTTTACAGGAAAAGATTGGGAGAGAATTGGATGAAGATATTGATATTGTTGTGGCTGACAGTCGCTATGGCTTTATTGCCGAAATTACTCAGCACAGTCTTAAGAAACCGGGCAAGGTAACTCAACGGTTTTCGGATAAAATTGACAAGGTGGTGTTGAATCGTTTCTTGGGAATACCTATTTTTTTGATGGTCATGTATCTCATGTTTATGTTCACTATTAACGTGGGTGGTGCTTTCATTGATTTTTTCGATGGTCTATTTGGCACGTTGCTGGTCAGTGGTTTGGGATATTATTTGGCGATGGCAGGCATCCCTGAACTGTTGATCATTGTGTTGGCTGATGGAGTGGGAGGCGGTATTCAGGTCGTTGCCACATTTATTCCCATCATTGGTTTCTTGTTCCTCTTTCTCTCCTTTTTAGAAGATTCAGGTTATATGGCCCGCGCAGCTTTTATCATGGACCGCTCTATGCGCTTTGTGGGATTGCCTGGCAAGTCTTTTGTACCCTTGGTCGTGGGTTTTGGCTGCAATGTGCCCGCAATTATGGCCAGCCGTATTTTGGAAAATCCTCGGGACCGTCTATTGACCATACTGATGACGCCCTTTATGTCCTGTGGTGCCAGATTGCCAGTGTATGCTCTGTTTGCCGTTGCTTTTTTCCCAGTGGGTGGGCAAAATGTGGTCTTTGGTCTCTATTTGATAGGCATTGCGTTGGCAATTGTCACAGGGTTAATCATGAAAAAGACTTTGTTACAAGGGGAAGCGTTGCCTTTTTTAATGGAATTGCCCCCTTATCATTTGCCTCGTTTGCAAAATGTATTGCTGCACACTTGGGACCGGTTAAAAGCTTTTGTTTTCACGGCTGGACAAGTGATTGTGCCCATGGTCATGGTGTTGACCTTGCTCAATTCTTGGAATGCTGATGGCAGTTTGGGTCATGGGGAGAGCAAGGAGTCGGTGCTAAGTCAGATTGGCCGGACTTTAACTCCCATTTTTCAACCCATGGGATTGACTGAAGATAATTGGCCAGCCACAGTGGGCATTTTCACGGGGATTTTGGCCAAAGAGGCCGTGGTTGGGACCTTGGATGCTTTGTACACTCAAATGGGCAATGCTGCTGAGGAAGGAGTTGTTGATGAAAAAGGGGAATTCAGTTTCTGGGAAGGGATATCGGAGGCTTGGCAGAGTGTCCCCGACAATCTTTCTGCAATTAAGGATAGTTTCCTCGATCCATTGGGACTGGCCGCTGCGAATGAAGAGCAAGCTGCGGTCGGGAATGTGACTTTTCAAGCCATGGCTAATAGTTTTGAAGGTCAGGCTGGGGCTTTTGCTTACTTGTTGTTTATTCTCTTGTATGCCCCTTGTGCGGCAGCTGTGGCTGCAATTTATCGGGAAAGTGGAACACGGTGGACTCTGTGGGTGGTGATCTGGACTACTGGCACCGCTTATTGGTCAGCGACTTTGTTTTATCAATTGGCGACTTTTTCTCAACATCCCAGCCAGTCTCTGTTGTGGGCTGTTGGATTATTGGGTGGGCTGTTGTTGGTTTTTTTGAGTCTCTCCCTGTATGCTCGCCGCCACTTTTCCCCTCGTTGATCGATTGATTCTCTATAATGGATGAATCATTTGTTTGCTCTCTCTCCTTCAAGCACAGGGATAACTTAAGTACAATAGAAATAGCACCTCTTTGAGGTGGGAGGTGTTGTCGCTCAAAAATTATCGTGGGAATGGGTGGGCAAGGTTTAAACACAGGGATAGCACTCCTTTAAAGGGTGTTATCCCTTAATTTTTTAAGCCCTCACAGGATGAGAAAAGGTTAGTTTCCTTCGGGGGGATTTTTTTGGGCAGCGGCTTGGTGTCGAAGTCGTCTTTCGGTTTTTTCTCTGGCCAAACGAAATAGTTTAAATTCATGTCGTTGCAGGGCTTGATCGGCTTTTTTACGTTCTCGTTCCTGAGTGCGAATGTGTGCTTTGGCATATCTATAGTAGTTGACCAGTGGAATATGGCTGGGACAAACGTAAGCACAGCATCCGCATTCAATGCAGTCAAATAGATGATATTGTTTGAGTTTTGTAAAGTCTTTACCTTTGCTAAACCAGTAGAGTTGTTGTGGTAATAGGTTGATTGGACAGGCTTCGGCACAGGATCCACAGCGGATGCAGGGCATGGTTGGCAGTGAGTTGTTGACGAGTTCTCCAGTGTTTGAGGCAATGAAGCAGTTGCTGGTTTTGATCACTGGAAGTTCATCAGTGGGTAAACTGAGACCCATCATGGGACCTCCCATGATTAGTTGATCGAGACCTGTTTTGCGTCCACAGGCGTCGAGTAACAGTGAAATTGGCGTGCCCAGTAGGACTTCAAAGTTTTGGGGTCGTTCTATTCCATTCCCGGTCACAGTGACTACGCGGGAAACTAAAGGACGTCCTTTTAGGACTGCCCGATAGACAGCACGGGTGGTTTCTACATTTTGGACTACAATTCCCAAATCTGAAGGGATACGAGAACGACCCAATTCTTTGTCAGTCAGGACTTTGATGAGTTGTCGTTCTCCTCCAGTTGGATAGAGGGTGGGCACTTTGATGATTTCGACTTGAGTTTGGGGCACTTGGGTTAAGGCGTGAAAGGCGTGGGGTTTGTTGTCTTCTAAGGCGATGATGCATCGTTTTGCTCCGCCTAAGGCATGACTTAAAATGAGGGCGCCTTCGATAATTTGCTGTGGGAATTCTTGCATCAATCGATCGTCACAGGTGATATAGGGTTCGCATTCTGCACCGTTGATGATCAGGGTTTCGATACCCGTAGATTTGAGTTTGAGGTGGGCTGGAAAACCGGCGCCCCCCAGTCCCACTATACCAGCCATGGCTACGTGTCTTCTGACAGTTTCCGGGGACATTTGGGAATAGTGAGGTAAGGGTTGTAGGGGCATCCAGGTGTCAGTGCCATCTGTTTCAATAATTATGCAGGTGGCGGAATAGCCGGAGGCATGAGGAACTGGGCGCGGTTCAATGGCAGTTACTGTGCCAGAGCTGGAGGCATGAATGGGGGAGCTCATGAGTAAACTGCAGTCATGGTTGCTGTGACAGTGGGCAATGATTTGTCCTTTGAGAACTCGATCTCCGATTTGAACTACAGGTTCAGTGGGTTCGCCAATGTGTTGTAGCAATGGCAAAATGAGGTAGTTAGGCAGGGGAGCCGGTCGAATGGGGACTTGATTGGACAGTTCTTTGCGTCCCTCTAAATGGAGTCCGCCGTGAAATCGCCAAAGGAATTGTTTCATATGTTATACTTGATAGAAGGGAAGGGCCATTTCCAAGTGGACAGGGATGGGGGAAGGTTGACCATGTGAATACAGGTGACTGGACAAACTGGGGGACAGAGCTCACAGCCTGTACATTCTTGAGTGATTACGGTGTGTAGCCATTTTGGGGCACCGACAATGGCATCGACGGGACAAACTTGGATGCACAGGGTGCATCCTACGCAGTTTGATTCGTCAATTAGGGCAACCTTGGGCGGGTTATCTTCAATAGGAGAGGAAAGTTGAGATTTTGGGATCGGACGACCGAGTAAGGAAGAGAGGGCCAAGAGGGTCGACTCTCCTCCTGGGGAGCATAAGTTGATTTCTGCTTCTCCAGAAACGACGGCTTCTGCATAGGGACGGCATCCAGGGTAACCGCATTTTCCACATTGACTTTGGGGAAGAATGGCGTTAACTTGATCGACGACGGGATTGCCTTCGACTTTGAAACGGACTGAGGCATAGCCCAAGAGTAGGCCCAACAGTAGGGAGAGGGTGCCCAAGAGTTCGAGGGTGGTGAGCAGGGTCATTGGATTAGTCCGGCAAATCCCATAAACGCAATGGACATGAGTCCCGCGGTGACTAGGACGATCGGAGCTCCTTTAAAGGGTAAAGGCACGTCAGCTGTCGACAATCTTTCTCGCATGGCGGAGAATAAGATGAGAACGAGTGAGAATCCTACTGCAGCTCCGAAGCCGTAAAAGGTGGATTCTAACAGTTGATGTTGTTCTTGTATGTTGAGCAGGGCTACTCCCAAAACTGCGCAGTTGGTGGTGATCAACGGTAGAAAAATGCCCAATGCCTGGTACAATAGGGGGCTGGTTTTGTGCACGACCATTTCAGTGAATTGTACGACAACAGCGATGATGAGAATCAGAGTAATGATGCGTAAAAATGCTAAGTTGAGGGGAATTAGCAGGTATTGGTTGACCAAATAGCTGCTCATGGCGGATAAAGTGATGACGAAGGTGGTGGCCAGTCCCATTCCCATTGCAGTTTCCAGTTTGTTAGATACGCTCATAAATGGGCACAGTCCCAGGAATTTAACCAGGACGAAATTGTTGACTAACACTGTGCTGATGAAAATAAATAAGTAGTCTGTCATAATTGGGATGCCGGCTGCCTTTCTTGGATTGGTGACTTCTCCTTTTTCAGGAGAAGGGGGGGGGTGGTTTTCCCACTTTGCGTGGAAATGTTGATGATAAAGTTTTTAAGGTTGCCCAATTCTCTTCGTTATCCTACGAAAAGGAGTGGTACAAGAGTGTTGGCTTTTCCTACGAGAAAAGGTTAGGAACGCTCAATTATTTTTTGTTTTAGGAGTTTAATTGGGTTGCAATTTGGGCCAGACGTTTGCCCAAAGCTCGACATAACCTTTGTTCTTCCAGGGATAAAGTGTTTTGGTTGTCTATGCCGGCAACGTGGGTGGCCCCATAGGGACAACCTCCGGTTTGAGTGGTCAACAGATCGGTTTCGGTATAAGGTAATCCTACGATTAACATGCCATGGTGGAACAAAGGGATCATCATGGATAATAAGGTACTTTCTTGCCCACCATGTAAACTGCTGCTGGCAGTAAATACGGCTGCAGGCTTACCCACCAAGGATCCTTTTAACCATAAGGGAGTGGTTTGTTGTAAAAAGTAACCTAATGGAGTGGCTATATTTCCAAAACGAGTGGGACTTCCTAAGGCTAAACCGGCGCAATTTTGCAAGTCTCCTAAACTGACATAAGGAGGACCGGAATTGGGAATTTCTGGAGCGGTCGATTCACAGAGTGTAGATACGCTGGGAACTGTACGTAACAACGCGGTACAATTGCCCCTTTCCTCAACTCCTTGTGCCACTTTTTGCGCCATCTGGGCTACATGCCCATACCGACTGTAATAGAGAACTAAAATGCTTAACATGGTATCTGCTTCAAGTGAATAATGGGTAATAATAAGTTAAATTTCAAGTCATCATCCTTGTAACGAGTTCTCCTTATTGAGGAAGGAAAGACTGCTTCGTCCTTCTTTTTTATTAAGAAAGGACAGGAGATGAACTTCCGCTTTCTTCCTCAAACAGTGCAAAAACACAGTGTGCCTCATGCTTTAGCGCATCCTATGTAATATTGTAGGACGTGCTGATGACAGGAGTGCATCAATTCAAAGGAAGGATTCAAAGGATTCAAAGTTCCCTAAAACTAACCTCCGCCCATTCTAAAAAAGTGTTAAACTAAAAGCAACTCCCTATAACCAAAATGACTAAAGTCCATCCCGACCCATCAGGAATAGTTTTTTTATGAGAATGTTTGCCGACTTGCCCATCAAACATAAACTGATTTTTATCATCATGCTGACCAACATGATTGTGTTACTGGTATCCAGTGTCTTTTTTATTGCCAATGAAATGAAATCCCTTCGCAATACCATGCTGAATAATTACTCTCTACTGGCTCAAGTCATCGGTGTCCAAGCTCAAGATCCCTTGAATATATCCTCTGCCTCTTCTACCCTCAACAGCTTAGAAACTCTCAGGGTTTTACCTCATGTTGTTATGGCCGTAGTTTATGATCCCACTGGCAAAGTCCTCGTAGACTACCAACATCCAGCTTATCTGGATTTGTCTCCTCCCCCTATTAAACCTCAAGGACACCAATTTTCAAAATATCATTTGGAACTTTTTGAAAATATATTTCAGAATAACCAAAAAATTGTAACCGTTTATATCCGAGCCGATTTAAAAGAAATTCATCAATTACAAAAACAATATGCCATAGTGCTGACTCTCATTCTGATCATATCCTTACTTTTGGCTCTGGGGCTGTCCACTCGTTTACAAACTCTCATTTCAGCTCCCATTTTATACCTTGTAGACGTTACTAAATCGGTTACTCAAACTAATAATTACCAAATTCGAGCCAAACCACAGGGCAATGATGAAATTGGGATATTAGTCAATACTTTCAATAAAATGTTGGAACAAATTCAAAATCGAGACGATCGATTGGCTCGACAACGCGATCATTTGGAAGAGCAAGTTAAATTGAGAACCAAAGAACTTTCTAAAATCAATACTGACCTCGAACAAACCATTAAGGAACTCCAAAAAGCCAAAGAGGGAGTTGAAGCTGCCAACCAGATCAAAATTGAATTCTTAGCCAATATCAGCCATGAAATTCGTACTCCAATGAATGCGATCATTGGCATGACCGGGCTGCTTTCTGATACTGAATTGACCCCGGAACAACGCGATTTTGTTGACACTATTCGCATCAGTGGAGACACTTTACTGTCTCTGATCAATGATATTTTAGACTTCTCCAGAATTGGAGCAGGTCAATTAGAACCTGAAAAACAAGCATTTAATATTAGAGAATGCGTAGAAACCGCCTTAGACCTGTTAGCGCCCAAAGCTGCGGAGAAGGGACTGGAACTCATTTATTTCTTCGACAAACAAGTCCCCACCTACTTATCTGGAGATGTTACTCGACTCAGACAAATCTTGGTCAATTTACTCAGTAATGCGATCAAATTCACGAAGGTTGGAGAAGTGGTGATTCTGGTTTCTGGACACTGTTTGGAGGAAAATCAAATAGAAATGTACTTTGCTATCAAAGACACTGGCATGGGCATTCCCGCCAATCGTATCGGAAAACTATTTGATTCTTTTAGTCAAGTGGACACTTCTATGACCCGCCAATTCGGAGGCACTGGATTGGGACTTGCCATCAGCAAACACCTCTGCGAACTCATGGGAGGCAGAATATGGGTTGAAAGCAATCTTGAGCAAGGCTCCACCTTCCACTTCACTATCACTGCAGATATTCTTCCTGAACAACCTCATTTGAGAGATAATCAGGGCCAACTGCAGGGAAAACGGATGCTCATCGTCGATGACAATTCAACCAATCGTCATATACTCAAATTACAGTTGCAAAATTGGGGAATTGAGACCCAAGCCGTGGAATCCGGTCCCCAAGCCCTCGACTTGTTAATCACTGATATCCCTTTTGACTTGGCCATTTTAGATATGCAAATGCCGGTAATGGACGGTTTAACTCTCGCCAAACAGATCCGCAACCTGTCCCATCGACAGACTCTCCCGCTGATCATGCTGACTTCATTGGGTAGACAACAAAATGATAAGGAACTTGCGCAACTTTTTGAAGTCTACCTAATCAAACCGATCAAATCTTCTTTACTCCTTAATTCCTTGATCAATCTATTCACGAAACAAATCTCCAAACCCCTAGTCATCAATCATAAAAAAGTACAAGTCAAAACCCAATTGGCCCTCCAACACCCTTTACGCATTCTCCTCACGGAAGATAACCTCACGAATCAAAAAGTCGCTTTACTTCTACTGAAACGGATGGGCTACACTGCGGATATAGCCTCTAATGGTATGGAAGCAGTGCAAGCCATTCAACGACAAGAATATGATGTTATTCTCATGGACATCCAAATGCCAGAAATGGACGGCATGGAGGCGACTCAACGCATACGTTCTCGATGGTCTGAGTCACGTCCTTACATCATCGCCATGACTGCCCATGCCATTCAAGGTTACCGAGAAAAATGCCTCAGTGCCGGCATGGATGATTATGTCAGTAAACCCATTCGCCCGGAAGAGTTGGCAGCTGCGCTGATGAGATGTCCAGCCTTAAAAGATTCTCTACCTTCAACAGTGACAACAACTCCAGCGTCAGATCCTATTCTCCCAGACGATCCTCAACTTATAACCCAAGTTCCGCCAAACAGAGATCTTGTTCCCTATTCAGATTCCCAATCATCTCAAGAACAGATTACTCTTTTAGCAGACACTATACGAGAAACCCTACACTCATTGGTTGGCAATGAAGACACCGCACTTCTCAAAGAATTGGCCCAAGGCTACATCACGAGCAGCAATGGACTGGTGGCTGATCTCAAAATGGCGATATCCCAGCAAGACAGCACCCAGCTATTTCATGCCGCTCACAGCCTAAAATCCAGCAGCGCCAACTTGGGAATTTCCCGTTTGGCAGAGCTGTGCAGTGTATTGGAAACCCAAGGTCGAGAAGATGTTCTTGCAGGTACTGAACGCTTGGTTGAGCAGGTGATTGTTGAATTCTCCCAAGCTTCCGCTGCCCTGTCCCAAATACAAAACTCTCTTGAGCACTTTCATCTTTCTCCGAATCATGATCAGACAACCTCGTTTCCTTTCAAAGATTTAAGTGACACTAAAACTTTACTCCAACAAATTAAAAACACTCTATTTGAACTCACCGGTGAAGAAAATATCGAATTATTTCAAGACCTCATTCAAACCTATCGCACCGACACTGCCGCTTCCCTCCTCTTCCTGCAGCAAGCTTTACTTAATTCAAACACTTCAGACATCGCCAAAATAGCCCATCCCCTCAAATCCAGCAGTGCCAATTTGGGCGCCAACCAACTGAGCCTACTGTTTAAAAAACTGGAAGATCAAGCTAAAATCAACGATCTATCTGACAGCTCAGTCACTTTCCAACATATTCAACTGGAATACCAACAAGTATTAACTGCATTACAACAATTGTCTCTTGAAGTAGATACCCAAATATCAGATCCAACTTCTACCATTGAGGATTCCCACCCTCTCAACACTGAAGAAGATATTCGATTCCTCGCTGATCGCATTCAAAACACCCTTATCAGTTTTATTGGCGACGAAATAGAATTCATTCAAGAAATTATTCAAACCTATCGCACCAGCAATGATCAATTAATATCCGAACTTGAAATAGAGATTTTAGAAAACAATATTGCTAAAATCAAATACATAGCCCATACTTTAAAATCCAGTAATGCCAACTTAGGTGCCTATGAATTGGCGGAACTGGTTGGACAACTGGAACGCCAAGCCAGTCATCTCACTCCTTTGGAAATGAATGAACACTTGAACAAAATAAAAAGAGAATATCAACGAATCTGTCTGGCCTTGGCTACCTTGACTCCCCCCAATTTTCCCTCTTTTTAACAACACGGCTAAAAAAATGGACCTGCCAGGTTTTCTTCTAAAGTTGGCAGGTCGACAGGGTGCCAGAATTGAACCGACGCGGGGGTGTAGTTTATGGTCAGGGGTAGGCAATGGGTTTATGGTTGCCAATCTACGCTCTTGGATTTTGGTGGACAAGAAAAAGCCCATTCTGTCTAACTACTTGATTGGACTTAGCTATTTTGTCAGGTCTTTAAAATCTGACCGGTTTAAGCCAGTGATATAGTTAGAGTAGGATGGGCTGTGCGTCTTTTTGCGAAACTTAGAGTTTACCTAACCTGATACAGGTTTTTGTGTCTGCAGTTTGTCGAGTTCTACATGTCCACCGGGCGCAAATTCATGTTGGGCAGGGTAAGGACGTTCGTAAACACCTGCGTACATGAAATAGTGACGTAACAGGTAGCCACCGACCAATACCAATACGGCAGCCAAGACAATGGGCGCCGGACTCTTCCAGCCAGTTGTCACGCCTTTGAGTTCGATAAAGAAGGGGACCAGTAGACCAAAGCCAATGAAACCAATGATCCAACCCATATTTTCCCAAAGGAGGGAGGCTGTGTGACGAGCGGATTCCAACCCATAGGTGGTGAAGTGGAAGAATACGAAGATGATCAGGAGTTCGACTGAAATCAAGATGACGTCAGTTCGTTCATAAAATACCTTGATCACGTGATCCTCTTCTCGGTCAATGAACAGGTAGAGGACCAATAGTAAGAAGGCAAAGGCGGTTGAGAACGCGGATACAATGAAGAGCAAAGGCACGCCTGGATTGTGCCACAGGGCTACTGCAGGGAAAGATTGAAGCAGTAAACCGGTATACAGCACTGTACCTACTGCATTGATGATGGCTAACCAACCGATTATTTTATGAAATTTCAAGGAGAGTTGACCGGCCCATCCAAATAGTTTCAAAATGGATCCCACGATTGGCATGCGGCTCCAAAATGGAGATTCTAGCAGGTAAGGGAAGGTATAGACCATGCTCCAAACCATCATCCATACTATAAATTGGGTGCCCCAGCTGATCCAGGCATCCGGTTTATTTATCAAGACCATGGGATTGAGTACATTGATGACGGCAATGTGATGCAATAGGTGTAAAAATAGTAGTAGCGATCCTACGGAAAGCATGATGAATGAGGATATGTTGGCCCACAATATTAATTCTTTGTGAGTTCTATAGTACATATTGGTCATGATGCTGATGACTACCGCAGCACCCCCCAATCCTCCTAAAAAGAGGTAAATGGCAATCCACCAGGTCCAGACTTCTTGAGTTGAATAAAACATGCCTTCCATTAAGTTGCCCTCTCTAAATCACTGATGTAAAAGACGTTGGGTCGAGTCCCAAGGTGACTCATTAACGGTTTAGCGACGCCACTGGCCACAATTTTGGCGACCGGATCCGCGGGATCATTGAGGTCTCCAAACATACGTGAGTAGCCGACGCAGGTTTCGACGCAAGCGGGTTTTAAACCCCGCATGACTCGATGGGAACAAAAAGAACATTTGTCAACACTGGGACTGGTTCGGAAGTGTAAGGAACCATAGAAGGTTTCCCCTTCTTTCAAATCATCATAGGTGACATCAAAACGGGCATCATAGGGGCATGCCATGGCACATGCCCGGCAACCCATACACAGGTCATCGTCGACCATGACGATTCCGTTTTCCAATTTGTGAGTGGCGCCGGTGGGGCAAACACTCATACAAGGGGGATTGTCGCAGTGATTGCATAGCCGTGGGAAGAAGCGCCGGCGGATTTGATCTTCTAAAAAACCAGAGGTTACTTCCAAATCGTGAACATAAGTGCGCCAACGGTTGGCCCACACGGGGGTTTGATTCTCCATTGCACAGGCAGCCATACACGCATTACAGCCCACGCAAGTATTTAGGTCAATGACCATTGCATAATGTGCAGCCATAAAAACTCATCTCCTCATAAAAACAAGATACTCAACGCATCAGGGAACACAGCCCTGGTAGACCCCTCTTAAAAATCAAGTCGGGAAGAAGTGCCTTTGTTTTCGTAATTTTAAATGTCAATTGGGAATAACAAGCACAATTTCCCTCCCTGATAAGAAGGGGTAAGGAAAAGTTTACGGTCAAACTTTAGTAACCCGAATGGTAAACTCTTGGGAACGAAATCCCGCCACAACCGGCTCAACAGTATGGGGAATCAGTTTATTAGTTGCCGTACCACCCATAGCATAACTGCGAGTCAGTTGGGCGTTCTCCACTCCGAAAGAAGAGTGTAAAAATAAAGTATCCGCTCTGACTTTACGGGTTATATAAGCAAATCCTTCGGCCTGTTGATTGGAAAGGGTATTCGTCAACAGTATCTTATCTCCATTGGCAATGCCCAGTTTTTTGGCTTTGTCAGGGTGCACCCAAACACCGAGATAAATTTCTTTTTTCAAGGTATTAATGGCTGCCAACACGGCGTTATTGCTGTTTGTAGACCCATAGGAGACGGTGGGTACCTTGCCGTAAGCAAAGTAGAACTCATTGTCTTCCAAAGGTTCGTCCATGGTTTTCCCTGCACGACACTCCGCAGGTACATAACCTGCTAAGACGTTGAAGTGAGAAGTCGTTCCACCCTGACTGCGAAGCATGTCAAACAAGCTGCTGAAGAATTCAATGCGTCCACTGGCAGTGGTGGTGGGCAATTTACGGGGCACCCCCTGCTTTTCAATGATATCCCGCCATTGTTCTTCGTAGAAGACGCCTTTCTCACGTAATTGAGTATCCAGTTCTTCAGTAGAAACATGTAGCTTTTTGGCGGTGATTTCCAGTCCCACCGCCCGACATGCTTCCGTAAACGGATTTTTACTGCCTTGGGTCTTAAATTCTTCCCATTTAGCCTTAGTAGGTGCAGCGGGCAGGCCTGCCAATGCTTCCATTGTCCCAGTCAATTTATCAA
Source organism: Thiomargarita sp. (assembly GCA_020721005.1). Taxonomy (GTDB): domain Bacteria; phylum Pseudomonadota; class Gammaproteobacteria; order Beggiatoales; family Beggiatoaceae; genus DYNP01. Next base: position 433,533 of record DYNP01000001.1, on the reverse strand, counting down.
AAGCCTGTTCGGGACCGCTGATGATTTCAGTGAGTTTGAGCAGCACATCAGGAATTTCACGAGACTCGTAGAGGGGATCAATGGCAGCGTAACGGGTTGTAATTCCCAGGTCTTGGTTGACTCCATTCCCATAAAAACTGGGTTCGGAGCGTTCTAGATAGGTACTGTGAGGTAGGATTACATCGGCGTAAGGTGTGGTATCCGAGGGTAACACGTCCAAAGCGATAACGATTTCGATGTTGCCACTGGCCATCATGTCTTTCCAATAAGTATCTGGATAGTAATGGCGTACTGGATTTGCTGCATTAACAAATAAAGCCCGAGTTAAATAGGGCTTGCCTTGCCACATGACCTTGCCTTCCGCAGATTCTTTCATTCCTTCATCAGCGAGTACTGGTAATGCCACCCAGGGTTGCCCGGCTGCTTTCTGCTGTTGCGCATAGGCCCAGGCCCAGCCCGGATGACCGTGAGGGAAATTTTTACCGTCGGAGAAGGCGCCTACGACAAATAAGGCGAAGTCCATTCCGGCTTTGGTGGCCATTGGCGCAGATTGTTGAATACCACCTGCTTTGCTCTTGATCTGTTCGGCGAGTTTGTGGTGAAATTCTCCGCTGAGAATCCATCCGCCTTCTTTATCTATACCACCATTGAGCATTTGGATCATGGCTTGGACTCGACGGGCCATCATCATGTTTTGGAATCGCGCACCGTGCCAACCTGGATCGATTAAAGCAGGACGACTGGTGCCAAATTCCCGCGTGATTTCCCGTATGGTGTCAGCTGGTATGCCCGTGGTTTTCTCTGCCCATTCTGGTGTACAAGCCTTGATTTCTTCCATTTGGGCCTGCAATACAGTGATCGCAGGTTTACCCACTCCGGCTGCAGCGTTTTCAGGTACCAACAGTCCTTCTGGAGCATAGAGGGTGGGGCAGAAGACTAATCCATTGATGTCTATACGATTGTTGTTGGTGAAGGCAGGTAATACGTGAATACTGGAGCTGCCATCCCACACGATCATAGGACGACCTTCTGCGTCTTTAACGAGTTGCCATTGACCTTGTTCATCTTTGTAGACGAGGAAAGGCATATTGCTGTGTACTCGCAAAAATTCTGCATCATAGTACTGCTTATCCAACATTTCCCGCAACATGGCAAGGCAGAAGTCGAGATCGGTGCCAGGCCGGATAGGTACCCATTGATCTGCTTTAGCGGCCATTTCTGAGAGACGAGGGTCTAGGACTACAACTTTGGCGCCGTTCTTTTTCCCTTGTGCAAAACGCACCGCTCGACAAGTCGACACTGCAGCAATGGAGGAGTTGTTGCCAACGTAGATAATGTACTTAGCGTTATCGTAGTCAGGGAGTATTTCGTCATGAACATTGAATGTTCCGGTGACTGCATCCGTTCCTAAGTGACCAGTAGTTACGCAGTGTTGCATGGGGGAGGCGACAATATTGGGGATGGCATTGGCCATGGCAAAGGGTACGGACCAATTCATGTAGAAAATACAGGAGGTCCACCCGCCAATCAGGGTCCATTCCCAAGGTTGGATGTTGGTGCCTTTGACTTTCTTGTCAATGTAAGCCCAAGCTTCTTCCCAAGTTGCTTCCTTGAATTTCCATTCTCCTCTTTTAGAACCCTCTACTCGGATCAGAGGTGTCTTAAAACGATCTGGGTCATAGGTTTGCCGCAACCCGGCCTGACCGCGGGCGCATATCTTGCCCCGATTCAGGGTCGAGTGAGGATTTCCATCGAGTTTTTCGACTCGTTTCACTCCATTGGAGGTACGCACAGTAACCTCGACATTACACAGGGAGGAACAGAAGTTACAGATGGTGTAAGCCTTCTCTTCTTTGTCCACATGTTGTAATTTTTGAGGATCTTTACTGATTGCAGGAGTTACTTTGAGTAAACTGAGCCCGGCCGCACTGTATCCTGTGGTTTTTAGAAAAGTGCGTCGAGATAGCTTAGGAAAAGTCCAAGCCATAAGCGTCTCCTTCTACATCATTTTGGTGGTTTAATTTAAGTCAATATCGACAAAGTAGGTCATCTGTTAAGGCATCCCTCTCGCAATCCTCTTTTTAATTTAAATCAGGAATGAGAGGAGTTCTCCCGTTGCCCCTCCCTGCGCAAAAATAAGGAAAGCAATCCTTGAAAAGGGGTTAGGGGGGTCAGTCCTTCTTTCCAAGACAAGAGAAGGAACTCGCCTCCCTCTTTAGTGAGGAAAAGTTAAGGGTGGTAAGTTTCTCTTTCCAAAAAAGGAGAAGGATCCTTTAGACTGTGATTATCGATTCTTTTTATTTACCACAATCTGCCATCGGCAAATTTTGGTAATTGCGACCAGAAACAGGTCGGGTAAATCTATTAAAGCGCCTAATAAATACTGCGTACACATCATGCAATCTTTAAATGGGAATAATCGCAGGCTTATAATACTTTGTTGTGTTGGAATTGTATCGTCGATTTTGACAATTCATACTTAGAGTTATGATAATAAATTTGTATGGTAACAGACCAAATTACTATACAACAACCCCTTTGTGAATACTAACCGATTGTCTTAAATTTGTCTATTGGTTTTTTGTAAAATTTTCTCATCTGCATAGATTTTAAAATTCAACCTGCCTAAATAGGACGAATGATTAGGATAATTTTTTGATTTTTAAAGATAATTTATTTTGAAAATTAGCTTATAACTATATTAGAATATAATTAACTATTGAGAGAAGTTGTTGGAGTTCAATGGCTGAATTGAGGTAAAAATGAAAAAATGGGGGAAAATGAATTAAATGAGTTAATGGAAAGTAAAATTCCTTAGCAAAACAAAGGAAAGGTTACTGCATTTCATCTACTTTGTTTAGTTGGAATGAGGGGAGTTAAGGAAAAATGTTCAGACGAACGAGGAGGGGAAAAGTGGGAAAAGTAAGCAGATGTGGGTAACCGGCATCCGAAGGTTTTAAATAGACCGCTTGCAAAAGAAAATGATGCAATGCGAAAAAATAAAATTGCTAATAGTCTAATGCTAGAGTGGGCAATCGCTTTATCGTTGCCTTCCAATTCCAGTCACGCTATTCAGTGGGGGAAATTCCCGTTGAAAGGGAAATTTCTGTTGGAGTGGAAGCCTTTCCCCGTTGGAGTGGAGGCTTTCCCCGTTGGAGTGGAGGCTTTAGCCGGCCAGCGGTAGGCAATTTGTGTGCGTGGGGTGATGCCTACGGCTGACCGGCTAAAGCCTCTACTCCAAGATATCTTAACTGAATGGTAGGAGTGGGGGAAATTCCCGTTGGAAGGGAAATTTCTGTTGGAGTGGAAGATTTCCCCGTTGGAGTGGAGGCTTTAGCCGGCCAGCGGTAGGCAATTTGTGTGTGCGTGGGGTGATGCCTACGGCTGACCGGCTAAAGCCTCTACTCCAAGGTATCTTAACTGAATGGTAGATAATGGTAGGGTGGGCAACTTTCATCTTTTCATTTTGCCCACCATTTTGTGTCGGTGAGCAACGAACAGAAGTTGCCCACCCTTACCCCAGATTGGCTTGGTTATAGAGTGGCATCCTGTAAGGGCAGGATGGTCAAAGTGATTATAATTTAACCTTAAGATGGTTACTGTTGGGGTTGAGCCACTACGGTACTGACCACAGCAACTACTCGACGGTTAGCTTGTCTGCCTGCATCTGTATTGTTGTCTGCAATGGGTCGTTCTTCTCCATATCCTATTGCAGTTAATCGATTGGGATCAACTCCAAATTGGGAGATCAACGTATTGCGTACAGCATCAGCCCGTCTCTGGGATAAGCGTTGGTTGTGAGTATTGCTACCACGTCCATCCGTATGACCTTCCACAACTGCGGTAGTATTGGTATATTGACGCATGAAATCGGCGACTTTTTGAATGTTATCGTAGTATTGTGGCTTCACATCCGCTTTGTTATTGTCAAATAAAACTTCAAGTTCAATGGTCACTGGCGTTTCACCTATAGAAGGACAACCGGTGTTGTCGACTTTGGTGCCAGCAGGAGTGCCAGGACATTGATCTCGATAATCAGGTACTCCATCTTGGTCAGAGTCTAATGGACATCCTTGAGTGTCCACTTCTACTCCTGTTGGAGTATCAGGGCAGAGATCCGCATCGTCTAACACACCGTCACCATCCGCATCTCCAGGTTGAGCTGGGCCGGGTTCAGCAGGTTTAGGAGTGGGCGCTGCTGCCTTTCCAAAGGTATAAGCCACTCCCAATCCTGTGGTATAATCAGTATCTTCATTGCCCCAACTGTGGGAGGCTCGCACTTCTCCCTTAACAGAAAGATTGGGGGTGAGGGCATAACGAATACCCAAACCAACATCCATCATGTCGTCATCTCCCCCAAACAAGGGATCTTGCTCCAACCGTGAATATCCCACTAAAGCATAAGGCGTGAGGGTTTGATTGCCAAAGTAAAAAAGACCACTGAGCCGATACATATCGGCTTCGACATCTTGTCCTTCAAGATAATACTGTCCATCATCAGCCAGAGCTCCACCAAAATCCTCATCTTTGACAGTGACTTCACTTTCTAAGCGATAATAACCTGCCTCTATTGAGAAGTACTTATGAATCTGGGCACCCAAAGTGATGCCATAAAATAAGGCGTCATCTGAGCGGTTATCATTGTCTTGATCGAAGAAATAATACCCTAAAGAGGGTGCAACATAAAATCCCTGTTCCAGGGGTTCAACGGCCTGTAATCCAGCACTGCTGGTTGTCAATACGACAATTGCACCGGCATACCAGTTCAGTTGTTTTGCCATAATTTACTCGTCCTTAATGTTTTCGATATACTCATGTGTTTTTAACTCCTCAATGATTCATTAATGAGTCACTGAGTCCTCAGTGTCCAGACCCTGATCTTTATCAACGTGAAAGAAGCATACCTGTTTTGGAGGCAGGGCCTGTTTACTCCGCACAGTTCTTAGCGGCTAAGAGGCAAAATTATAATTGATTATGTGATTATAGGAGTCACTTTAGCAAGCGATTTTATCTCAATAGGAAAATTTCAACTGCTTTTAAGTATAAAATGCAGCATTGGGTCGTAAAAATAGGGTAAAAATAAGGGGCTTATTTTCACCACTTCCCTTAAAAGGATGGTTGTATTTTCAAGGGACATCCCCCATAATGTAAAAAAACGGTTCTCATTATTCGATTAATCCCCTAATAAAGGTTACTGTCATGTCAGACTCCTTTTACAAAGATTCGATGAGGGCGGAAGATATCATGAGTTTCCAAAGTGGTATTGCTGCTTTTGAAACCAAACAATTTGTCCGCGCCTATGATCTTCTACGTCCACTTGCTCAAGCTCACCATCCAGAATCCCAGTACAGATTGGCCATCATGCTCCAAAATGGGTTAGGTATGGTAAAAAATGAACCCGAAGCGTTTCGTTGGATGAAGGCTGCAGCAGATCAGGGATTGGATGTGGCGCAACATGGCCTAGGGTTCATGTACTTGCAGGGGGAATGCGTTCAACAAAATGATCAGGCAGCCGCTCATTGGTTTCAACTTGCCGCTCAACAAGATTTAGCTGGCGCCCAAATGATGTTGGGTGATCTTTATAAAGAGGGGCGGGGGGTGGAAAAAGATTTGGAAAAATCTCAGTATTGGTATGAAGAAGCTGCCAAAGATTGAGGTATTAGATTAATTGTCAGATTGTTAAACAAGGGATAACTTCTCCTAAAGAAAAGTTATCCCTCAAATCCTGCAAAAATTATCTAACCAGGTAGAATGAGGCGAGAGGCAGGTTGAGTGATCGTCATCCACATTTGATTTAAACGACTGACAAAAGCTGCCGGGTCATCAAGTTGTCCACCTTCACTTAGTAAGGCTTGATCGAACAGAATTAAAGCCCATTCCTTAAACCGTTCCCCATCATTCTCCTGTTGAATACTGGCAATAATTGGGTGTTCAGGATTGATTTCAAAAATGGGACTGCTGTTGGGAATAGTTTGACCGGCAGCCTTCAACAACCGTTCCAAGCTGGCATCCATCGCATGCTCATCCGCCACTAAACAAGCGGGAGAATGAGTCAGACGATGAGTAATTCGCACTTCTTTAACCTTCTCTCCCAACACCGCCTTGATTTTTTCCACCAAAGGTTTAAATTCCTGAGCAGCTTTCTCAGTAGCTTGTTTTTCAATCTCATCTTGTAATTGCCCCAGATCCAGCTCCCCTTTGGTCACTGAATGCAATTTTTTACCTTGGAATTCAGTAAGATGAGTGACTACCCATTCATCCACTTGTTCATGTAATAACAAGACTTCCAAGCCCTTTTTGCGGAAAATTTCCAAGTGGGGACTGTTTTTGGCAGCGGCAAAAGTTTCCGCAGTGATATAGTAAATCTTCTCCTGCCCCTCTTTCATACGTTCGACATAACCGTCTAAAGTAATTGCCGGCACCGCATTGTCATCGTGAGTACTGCAAAACCGCAGCAATTTAGCCACTCGTTCCCGATTGCCAAAATCGTCAATAATACCTTCTTTGAATACCCGACCAAATTCCTTCCAAAAGGAGGCGTATTTTTCCGGCTCATTACTGGCCAAATTCTCCAAGGCACTGAGAATCTTCTTGACAGATCCCGAACGAATGCTTTCAATCTGTTTATTGTGTTGCAAAATCTCCCGGGAAATGTTGAGAGGCAAATCATTGCTGTCGATAATACCACGCATGAATCGCAAATAGGGCGGCAACAGTTGATCATTGTCATCCATGATAAAGACCCGTCGCACATACAATTTCACTCCCCGCCGATTATTACGGTCCCAAAGGTCAAAGGGAGCTCGAGAGGGAATGTAAAATAACAAAGTGTACTCATGAGTTCCTTCCACCTTATTGTGCAACCACAATAACGGAGCATCAAAGTCATGGGCCACATGCTTGTAAAATTCTTTATACTCCTCTTCCGTGATTTCCTGTTTGCCTCGAGTCCATAAGGCAGTGGCACTGTTGACCACTTCTTCCTCAATGGTGGTCTCATTCTTTTCCTGGTCCGTGGTGATCTTGGGCATCACTATCGGCAACATGATATGATCAGAATATTTTTTTACAACACTGCGCAACTGATAATCCTGCAAAAATTCATCCTCTTCAGGACGCAAATGCAAGATCACTTCCGTTCCTCGTTGATTTTGAGTAACATTCTCAATGGTATAATTACCTTCACCAGATGAAGTCCATTTTACCCCATGCTCTGCACCAAATCCTGCTTTTCGAGTGATCAACGTAACTTGATCAGCCACGATGAATGAGGAATAAAATCCCACCCCAAATTGACCGATCAACTGGGTATCACGGGCCTGATCCCCAGTCAACGACTTAAAAAACTCTCGGGTCCCAGATTTGGCAATAGTCCCAATATTTGCGATTACCTCTTCTCGGGTCATGCCTAACCCATTGTCCCTGATCGTCAAGGTGCGATTTTCCTTATTCACCTCTATCCAAATCTTCAGGTTGGCATCTCCCTCGTACAATCCCTCATCTGATAATGCTTGAAAGCGGAGTTTGTCCGCAGCATCTGAGGCATTAGACACCAATTCGCGCAAAAAGATCTCCTTATTGCTGTATAAGGAATGTATCATCAAGTCCAGCAATTGCTTAATTTCTGTCTGAAATCCCAAGGTCTCTTGATGTGCTTCAACTGTCATAACATAACTCCATTTGCCTGATACTATTGTTTGATGATGGTCGGAATATAAGGGGTATCCACCCTAATTTCAACGGATTGTTTTAAGAAAGCTCAGCTTTAATTTTAAGGAGGGGTAATGTGCCCTTGAAATTGAATACTGTACTCTTCAGTCCAGTGAGGAGGGGTGAATACTGGAAAATACCAATGGAGACTTAACTGTTCTGATCCCTGTAACTCTCGTTGATCCTGAAGAGTTTTTTGGAGACCCCAAGCTTGTAAACCATGTTGGCGCCCAAATACCCAAGTGGCATTGGGAAAAACGCTCATACTCCAATTTAACCTTTCTCTTCCCTTAAAATACTTCTCTTCGACTGGCTTATGATCACTGGAAAGTATTTGCGAATCATACTGTCCCCACATAAAAAATTCACCGTTGGGAAGTATCTGTAGACGAGCTTGTCCTAACTGTCCGGACTTGGAAACATGGTATTGGTCAAGTGTCCCCTGAAATTTTTCCATTTGGCTACCGTACCAGCCTATAACCTCTCCCCTCCAATAATTCACCATGAAACCCACGCTGTGTTGCTCCCAATAAGCATAAAATGGACTGGGCTGATCCTGCGTTCCCCAACGGTAACGCATGATCGAGATTGAAGGATAAATATACCAAGTGTACTGTTTCCAAAAGTTATCGGACAAACCCTCATGGAGTAAGGCAGCTTCACTACTTAAACTTAACAATACAGACCACAAAACAACAAATCGTCTCAACTGAATAACCTAACAAAGGGTATACTGAAAATATTTATTGTTGTCAATCAAATAAATAAATAAAAGTACTTTTTTCCATTAGCTTTTTATTTTAAACTAATAACTTAATCTTACCTCGACATATGAACCAAAAAAGAGGAAGTATTTTAACCCAAGAAATTTAAACCGAACTTGTTTAAGGAGAAATTAACAATGTCATCTAAAATTGTGTTACTAACCAGTCTACTCCTAGCCCTGGGTTTGGCCGGATGTGACAAACCAGCTCCCACCAGTGGGGGTACTGAAAGTCCTTCCTCTACTGCTGCTCAACCTGCAACACCAACTCCTCCCGCTGAGCCAGTTACCCCACCCGCTCCAGACTCAGCCGGAACTCCTGGGGCAACACCTGCTGTAGCCCCAGAACCCACTACTGCTCCAGATGAGCAAGCCGAGAAAAACCAACCTCCAGTGGTTGAGGATAACGAGAACGAAGCTCCTCCCGCTAACAAGTAGAATACTTCTATTTAGGGATTTTTATCCCTAAATAGTAACATCTAAATAGTGACTTGGTATTTAGGAAACACAATTGTTCAATTAGGATGATTGAATAGCCGAACTGGCATGAAGGAGCTGAAGGGAAGTGGGGAAGGATTGGCGCGCCCGACAGGATTTGAACCTGTGGCCTTTGGCTCCGGAGGCCAACGCTCTATCCAGGCTGAGCTACGGGCGCATAAGGGGATGTTTTTAACAGAAGTCCACCTGCGAATTAAATTCCGTTCATTAAAAGACCACTGTTAACTGACAGTGTAATCGATAAGTTCAATGTTGTCCAATTTTTTTAGCAAAGCCTCCCCATTCCCTCCTAAAAAGGGAGGACTCATCACCTCTCCCCTTTCACTTATCCAACGATAACTGGGGATAGGTGAAATACTCCCTCCTCCTTTTTAAAGAAGAACAAATTGGGCTTCCGATTTTTCATTCTCCAGTTCTTACCCAAACCTGCTACCAGCAAGTTTGGGTAACTGCGACCCGAACGGGATCGGGTGAATTTACCAAAGTGCCTAACAAAACATTACGCGCCCATGACCAATCTTAAGTAATCTTTAAAATGAGAACAATTGCCGGCTTGGTTATCGCCATAAGGTACATGATCTTGCTCTTTACCACTACGATACAGTCGTCGTACAAAAAAATCAGTTGTCAAGTTAAATTTGAAAATACTTTGTTGAGTTAAAATTGTATCGTGGACTTTGATAAATTATGCCTATAAGTACAGCAACAAACCAATTGCTATACAATAACCCCTCCATCTCTAAATACCACTTTTCATAACGAGAGGAACCTGAAGTGAGTCAAAAACAAACTATCGCGGCTAGAAATTGGACCATCTTGATTTACCTTTTTGGGGGAATTCTGATCCTCCTGATTATACTCGGTTTATTGGGGTATAAACTGGGCTGGCTAACCCAAGAAGACACCTTTAGCGAATTGGAAAGACAAGCCATTTACGAACGCATGAAACCCATCGGACAAGTCAATGTGTCCGGGACCCCAGCAGCTCAACCCACAATTGCAGAAGCTCCTGCCGCTCCAAAGTCGGGTAAAGAAATTTATGAAACCATTTGCACCACCTGTCATGCCACAGGAGCTGCAGGAGCTCCTTTATTCGGAGATTCAACTATTTGGGCGGATAGAATTGCCAAAGGCATAGACACTCTCCTCACCAATGCCCTCAACGGCATAAATGCCATGCCTCCAAGAGGTACAGCTCCTCTTTCAGTCACCGATGATGAGATCAAAAAGGCAATTGAGTACATGGTGGAAGCCGCCAGCCAACCCTCAACTCCTGCTGCTGTATCTACTCCAATAGAGTCAACTCCAACAGAAAATCCAGCCGCAACCACTCCAGACCCCAGTTCTGAAACAAATTCTGCGCCAACGACTGAAGCTAGCACAACTCCAGAAGCGGTCGAAACCGGAGAACAAACAGCCCCTGCAGCAGGAACCTCTCAGTAATCATGAACTCAATTGAAAATGCGTAATTCAACGCACACTCTTACCTCACGCACTTTAAGAAACAACCTAGGCACCTCATTAGACCTCTTGCAAAAGCATGCGATCATGAAAAAATGAGAGTTGCCCCTCAGTTAAGATACCTTGGAGTAAAAGCTTTAGCCGGTCAACGGTAGGTCTTTGGAGTAGAGGCTTTAGCCGGCCTGCGTTAGGTCATTGGAGTAGAGGCTTTAGCCGGCCTGCGTTAGGTCATTGGAGTAGAGGCTTTAGCCGGTCAACGGTAGGTCCTTGCAATTTGTGTATGTGGAGTGATGCCTACGGCTGACCGGCTAAAGCCTCCACTCCAACCTACTTTCTAGAGCCTCTACTCCGACTAAAGTCTCCACCCCAACGGAGACTTCCCTTTTATTTTTTCGTATCTCATCTTTATCGCATCATTTACTTTTGCAAAAAGTCTATTGAAACAATCGTGATTCCCCGCTTTTTTTTCCTCACCACCCTCTTCCTACTTCTCATGAGCCTGCTGGGTATTGCCATAGGAAGTACTGATTTACCCCTCACACTCACTCTTCGCGTCATGGCTGCCCATTTACTACCCGCCAATTGGATAGAATTGCCCGCACCCCATGACCCTCACCATGTCATCATATGGCTGGTTCGCACCCCCAGAATCTTGGCAGCCCTCCTCATTGGCGCCGCTTTGGGAATAGCAGGAGCCCAGATACAAGGACTGTTTCAAAACCCTCTAGCAGCCCCGGACATCATCGGAACCAGCGCTGGAGCTGCCTTGGGCGCAGTATTCAGTATAGCCAGTGGCTTGGCGGCCTATTCCCTATACTTCACCCCATTTTTTGCCTTCCTCGGTGCCCTGATCACGCTGTTCATAGTATTCACCCTGTCCCACCATCAAAACCGCCATTTCATCACCACCTTATTACTGGCAGGCATTGCCATCAATGCCTTCATTGGCGCCATCACCTCCCTTCTCATCACCGTGATCTGGCATGACCATGAAATCACCCGAGAAGTATTATTCTGGCTGATGGGCGGACTCGACAGCCGCACTTGGTCCCATGTAAGCATCATACTCCCTGGCTTTTTAATCGGACTGACCATTGCCCTCATTTACACTCGAGAACTCGACCTACTGTCTTTGGGAACAGAAACTGCACTGTCCTTAGGCGTATCAGTGCCCACTGTGCAACGCATCATCTTCACCAATGCCGCCTTGCTCACCGGCATGGCAGTGGCAATCAGTGGAATCATCGGCTTTGTTGGACTCATTGTCCCTCACATTGTCAGACTTCTCATTGGACCCGGGCACCGCTACCTCATTCCTGGCAGCGCCTTATTAGGATCCACCTTTTTAGTCACCATGGACCTGTTGGCTCGCACACTGCACCGACCGGAAGAAATTCGGTTAGGCATTCTCACCGCCCTGATTGGCGCCCCCTTTTTCCTCTACCTATTGCTGAAAGAATCCTCCGAAAGAGGTCTGAATTGACGCTACCGGCCCCGCAAAAACAAATTATCCAATTCCTGCAAACTGATCTGCACCCAAGCCGGCCGCCCATGATTACACTGAGCATTGCGAGGAGTCTTCTCAATTTCCCGCAACAACCCATTCATCTCAGACATCGTCAACACCCGATTGGCCCGCATCGAAACATGGCAAGCCAAAGTTGCCAACACATGATGAATATGCTCCTCAATTCGGGAACTCTCCTCCCAATTCCTTAAATCAGCTGCCACATCTTGTATTAATCCAATCCATTCTCCAGCAGAAGACAACAAATGAGGCACCTGATCCACTTGAATAGTATCAGTCCCAGTGCGTTTTAATCGAAAACCAGTCTGCTCAAACACGGATTTATACTGCTCTACGCTATCCACTTCCAAACTCGTCAACTTCACCGTCACTGGCATCAACAACCCTTGACTGGCCACCTGATTATTCTGCCAAGCCACTTTCAAACGCTCATAGATAATCCGCTCATGACAAGCATGAATATCCACCAAAACCAAACCCTCAGCATTCTCAGCCACAATATAAATGCCTCGCAATTGAGCCAAAGCATATCCTAAAGGAGGAATTTTTAACACCGTTTGAGAATTAACATTAGGGGCAAGCAAATGATTAACCCCCCCCTTAGTTTTAGAAACCGAAAATTCCCCAGGACTTGATATTAAGCCAGGGACCGAGGGCTTAAGCACAATTTCACGTCCCACAGAAACAATCCCTGTCAATTGCTCCCCGGACTGGCAGTCCTCCAAGGGACCAGACTGTGAGGGACTGGAATTGCAAATTGTAGAATGAAAACCCAGCTGCCCAACTGCTGGTCCGGTTTGAGCAGACATTTGAACAGATGATGAACTCATCTGCTCAAAATTTGTTAACACCTGATACACTCCCAAAGTCTCTTGAACCCCCGCAGTCCTAGACCCTAAACTGGGCCTCAACACTTTGCGTGGAGTGGCTGGATAATGCTCTGCCAACTGTTGGCGCAACGTCTGCGTTAAAAATTGATAAACCAACCCACTTTGCGCAAATCGCACCTCACTTTTAGTGGGATGCACATTCACATCCACCTCTTGAGAATTGACCTGTAAATAGAGCACATAAACTGGATGCCGACCTATTGGCAATACATCCTCATAAGCTTGACGAATCGCATGACTCAACAACTTATCGCGCACTGCCCGTCCATTCACAAAACAATATTGCACATCAGCCTGACTGCGAGAATGAGTCGGTTGGGCCAACCAGCCCGACAATTGCAACTGTTCCGTAACCTTCTCTACCTTCAACCCCTCAGCCACCCAATTTTGCCCACTGACCACCGCAATTCTCTGCCCCTGTTCCTCCTCAGTAATTGCTGGCTTTAGAGCCAACAAAGTGCGACGTTGATGAGACAATTTTAAACCAATCGCAAAATGTCCCAAAGCGATTCGTTTGACCACTTCTTGCACATGTATCAACTCAGTTTTTTCCGTACGCAAAAATTTGCGGCGAGCTGGAGTGTTATAAAATAAATCTCGAACTTCTACCGTGGTACCGATGGGATGAGCAATTGGAAAGGGCTCACTTTCCACACTCGGCACCTGAATTCCATACCCTGTTTCTGCCTGATAAAACCTTGAATTTAAAGTCAAACGGGCAATAGAAGCAATACTTGCCAATGCTTCTCCCCGAAAACCCAAACTGTGCAGATGATACAGATCTTCTAAACATTCAATTTTGTTGGTGGCATGTCGACTCAACGCCAATCTCAATTCTGCCTGACGAATGCCATGACCATTGTCTCGTACCCTGATCAAAGCAATTCCCCCTTGCTCAACTTGAATTTCAATATCATCAGCCCCGGCATCCAAACTGTTCTCCAATAACTCCTTGACAATGGAAGCCGGTCGTTCCACCACTTCTCCAGCGGCAATTTGATTCGCTACCTGCAATGGCAGTTGACGAATGGAGGGAATAGAATGTAAACGCTGCGATTTCATAATAGAAAATTAGGGTATATCCTCAATAGTGGTCCACGTAGAATGGATAACTGCCTCTTTTCGTGCCGTCATCTTGTTATGGTCATAATGCCAAGCAACAATTCATTTTCGTCCATCCATGGTTTTTCTTGGATGCTATCATCAAATATTAATGCCCCCTCCTCCGATTCTATTCTGACGAATCGAAAGTTTTGTCAGCCAAGCAGATCTTTCATGACTTCAAACAAATACCTAACCATTCATTGATGTCTTGTATCTCTGTAAAATTCACACTGTGTTCAATGGGATACTCGTGCCATTCTATGGAATAATTCAATTTTTGCAACAGATCTCGACTGGCCATGCCTTGAGCTGAGTTAATGACCGGGTCTTGTTGTCCATGTCCCATAAAAATAGGCAAGCGATGATTGGCTGGATGTCGTTGGCTGGCCACTGTGTCAGCCAAAGGTAAATAAGTGGACAGAGCAATGATTCCTCCCAGTTTTAATGGATAACGTATTCCCGTATGTAAAACGCAGGCACCACCTTGAGAGAATCCTGCCAAGATAATTTTTTGGTTGTCAATACCAGTCTCGATCTGGTCTACAATGTAATTCCCGATAATTTTTTCTGATTCTTGAATGCCTTGCGCATCTTGTTGGTGAGTCAAATTAGGATGACTGATGTTGTACCAAGCCGGCATGACCATGCCACCATTGATGGTGATGGAACGTTGAGGAGCATGAGGGAAAATAAAGCGAGTTTGACGAGTGATAGTGGAGGAAAATTGGGGCACAATAGGTTCAAAATCATGGCCGTTAGCGCCCAAACCATGTAACCAAATTATACAAGCTGTGGCCGGCTTTGGAGGGTCAATAACAATGGCATTTTTCATCATTCAATTTGAGATCCAGTGAGTATTCAGCAACAATACAGCGGATTTTGGAGTACAAACTACAACTCAATTTGGGTTTAATTTTTCATGGCTAACAACAGTTTGCGAGCCACTTGTTGAATCAAGGGCTTGGTCAAAGCTGGGTGCATGGGCAGATTTAAGACCCGTTGGCTGGCAGCTTCCGCGACTGGGAATTGACCCCATTGAGCACCTAAAGATTGAAAAATGGGTTGTAAGGGTAAAGGCACCGGGTAGTCAACGTGAGTGGTAATTCCTAATTTATGTAGTTTCTCTCGAACTTGTGTTCGGTTCTCCACTTCCACTGTATAACGGTGAAAAACATGAGTATTTTGAGTTGCAATTTGAGGAGTGGTCACCTTTCCTTGTAGGAGTTGAGTGTATAATTCCCCAATTTTCATTCGTAAGTTGACTTCCTTAGGGAACAAGGACAATTTTGCCAACAGAATGCCAGCCTGTAGGGAATCCAACTGACTGTTTTTACCTTTTAGAGCATGATGACTGCCAGAATCGAGTTGGCCATGGCAGCACAAGGCTTGTAAACGATTGGCCAATTTTTCCTCGTCAGTGAAACAGGCACCAGCTTTGCTGTAAGCACCTAAAGGTTTGTCAGGCGCAAAACTGCAGCAACTGAGCGTTGCCAAGCGACCTGAGCGTTGTTGTTGATGAGTGGCGCCAAAACTGGAACGCGCATCTTCTATGATTGGCAGTTGATGTGCCGCTGCGATGGGGTTGAGAGTGGTAAAATCGGCACATTGCCCATAACAGTTGGTGACAACAATGGCTTTAGTGCGAGACGTGATGGCGGCGGCGAGCAAAGTGGGGTCCAAGGTGTAACTGTGAGACTCAATATCCACAAATACTGGTTTTGCCCCTAATAAACCAATACAGTAAGCGGTACTGAGTGGCGCAAAAGCAGATAAAATAACCTCATCTTGCGCTTCAACACCCACTGCCACAAGTGACAGTAAGAGGGCATCATAGCCACTGGCCATGGTGACACAATATTTGACTTTGAGATAGTCAGCCAGTTGTTTTTCCAGTAATTTAACTTCTGGACCGGACATATAGTGTCCATGCTTTAAAACCTGGAAAATTCGATTTTCCAATGGATTTCGCAAATTAAGCTGTTGATGGGCCAAATTGGAAAATTCCGGCTCATCTTCATACTGGGCCAACAGGGCATAGATGGTCTCATGATCACCAAATTCGATGTAAGGGGCTAGATTAACAAAGTTGGGATCATTTGTCCAAATCAAAGTTTCCCCGGGCAATTTGGCCGCGTCCAAACTGACCAAAGCTTGAGCTTTCTTGGATTGTTTGGCAGGAATTTGCTGCCAATGACTGCCTAGAGAAGAGAGGCATTGTACATTGGGATTTTCCAACAAAGTGGCCAGTGGACGATGACGAGCTGGAAAAATTTGAGTTTCCAACAGGGACAGGGCAGCCACTGGAATCCAAAAACGTATTGGAGATTTGAGCAGACGGTTGTAGCAATGTTGTACATCATTGGTATTAATTGCCAATAACTCTAAAATAACTTCATTGTCTAACACAATATTTAGCATAGTCACCGTGAATCAGTTAGTCATCATCCAAGTTGCAGTCCTAATCCCATTCTGTTCTCATTGAATTTAGGCAATGAGCATAATTTAGGGAAATTTAGCCAATTATACAATAAATCACAATTGTTTGGCTACTTTATCCAAAATTCCGTTGATGTATCGATGACTTTTTTCAGCACCAAATTTTTTGGCCAATTCTACTGCTTCGTTGATTGCCACTCGAAATGGAATATCTTCACATTGAGTCAGTTCATAACAACCTATGCGTAAAATGGCCAGTTCTACCTGATCAATTTGAGAAAGATGCCGATCCAGAAACGGTTCAAAAGTGTGATCGAGTTTTTCTACTTTCTGCGGAATGTTTTGCAACAATTCTTGAAAATAGGCAACATCCGCCTTAGCTAAGTGATTCTCGCTCATGAATTGCAATTCAATTTCCGAAGTGGGTTGATTGGTGAGCTGCCATTGATACAAGGCTTGCAGTAGACGTTCCCTAGCAGCAGTGCGTGCTTTAGGGGAAAATTTTGGTCTCATAGTATTTTTGGTCAAATCCAAGATGTTCTAAAAAAAAGTGAGTGAAAAGGTGATTTTAAAGTATGATTGAATGGAGTTTGGTAAAAACGACCCCTATTGATTTATTGGAGCTAGGCATAGCTGACGAACTATAAAAGGGAATTATATGCCTTGTGTAGGATGTGCTGAGCATTTTTTGCGAAGCGCATCAATAAAGAGAAGACAATGTAGGATGTGCTGAGCGTTTTTTGCGAAGCGCATCAATCGAGGAAGCAATGTTTGAGTTTCCATAGCTTTGTGGCACAGAACATTTATTCGGCAAATTGGGGATATATATGGGCAACGCGACAGATGCGCTTCGCAAAAAACGCTCAGCACATCCTACAATTCACATAAACAAAACTCAATGCCTGAAGCATAAACTTACATTGACGCTTCAGAATGGCCGCATTTATTTTTGGGACTGACGATTTTTATACAGGGCTTCTTTGGCCCGTTTAAATCGTTGTTCCAAGGCATCAGTCCATTCCAAAGGCACAGCATTGCTAAGATACCAGGATCGTTCCAATTCCTGCCCTTCAATGAATTTGTCTTTTATTTTCTCACCGCTCATGACTTCTGAAAGTCGAGCCACTTGGTATGCCATGCGGGCTTCCAATTCCTCGCGGGGAGATTCGATACCGGCCAAGATTTCCATGCGGATACATAAAGTTTTCCGGGTATCTATGGCTTCCATAGGCGTGGCAGATTGATCGCTCATACTTAGCGCCATTGCTCGTTGAAAACGTTGAGCAGCCAAGTTTTCCAATGCAGCATCTTCTAGGATGGGTAAACTGGTCCACTGATTTTCCAAACTGATTCTTAGATTTTCGTCAACATTGCCTTGTTCCAAACGGTGATAAATCACCGCCTTACTGCCCAGTAAATCCAATTGGCGCCGTTTTTCAAGTTCAACTTGACTGTGTCTCTGCACCTCAATTTGCCGATCAACTTGCCGAATTGCCCGTTCAAAACGCTTTTCCAATCCCCCCTCTTTCCCTTCTGGGACTTCTCCCACTTGCCCCCAACTTTTTCGTAAAGCATGTATTTTGTCTGGAGCAGTTTTGATCTCATCTCCAATGGCTTGGGCCAAACTTTCCATTTGTTGACACAATGCTTCTTTCTGCTGCAAATTGTCTTGCTGGTCCTTCCTAATCGCATCTTGCTGCTTTTTGCGGTGTTCGAAATAAACATCGCACACTTCACGAAACAGTTTCCATAATTCCCCTTCCTTTTTACGGCTGTTGGTGACGGTGACTTTCCACAATTTCTGCAATTTTCTCACTTGGGTAATTGCCTGACCAACTTCGGAATCATTTAACTTTTCTACTTCTTTCTCCAAGTTGCTGACAATCTCAGCCCGTTGTACAATTTTCTTTCCCTTAGTCTCAACCTCTCCTTGCACACTCTCTTTTTGGACTGTGTTTGGGTCTTCAGGGGTTTCCTCGGGCTCTGCCACACCGTCCAGATCTTCAAGTTCCTTAACCGGTTCCGGTTGGATTGTGTTTGAGTCTTCAGGGATTTCCTCAGGCTCTGCCAAACTGTCCAGATCCTCCAATTCTTCAACAGGTTCCGGAATGGTTTTTTTGCGTAATTGCTGAATTGCAGTATTTAAAACAGTATTGTTTGAGCCAACGATGCTGATCACGTCGGCAATCAAACCTTGACGAAACTCAAGATTGGCTTGTCGTTCCCCATTCAAACGAGTTTGGAAGTTTTGCAGGGCTTCGCTATAACGCACATCAATGTCTTTTTTCACCTTTCTGTCAATGGGACCGGTGCTGCGCCACTGCCTTTGATGTTCCCTGATGAATTGATGAAGTTTTTTCCAAGTTTGATCGTCGAGGTGTTCCCAATCCACAGGATAGCTTTCCAATTGTTCACAAAGGGCCTGTTTTTGAAAAAAATGATCTTGACGAGCTTGGGCTTGTTGATTGAAATAAATTTGGCAGGGGGCATAGGCGCCATGGCAAGCTTGATTAAAACGTTCCCACAATTCCTGAGTGTGTCCTGCTGATCCCAATTCTTTCCAAGTGGATTGAGCTTCTTTGATTGCAGCCGCTCTGCTTTCAAAATGAGTTGTTTCCGGTTGTTCAATTAAAGTTTCCATTTGCTCACATAGGAATATGCGGTAACGTTGGTTACCTTCCTTATAAGCTTCTTGGAAACATTGTTTGAGTTTCTTACTCTTTTCATCTTCATCGTGTCTTATATTGCCCAATTTTTGCCACTCATCCTGGAATCCTTTCAGGACTTGAAACAATTCTCTGGTAATTTGAGGAGAACGGGCTAAAAAACCTTCTATGCGTTGACATAAGTTTTCTCGTTCAACTTCATTACCCCAACGTTGCCATTTACGTAACTCGTTAATTTTAGAGATACTTTTTTGCAAGCGGGCTTCTAGTTCCTTATAGCGATGGACGGGAAGTTCTTTTTCCAAATGTTCTAATAACTTGCGGGCACTTCTCTCAGTTGGGCTGGCTTTTTTCAATTCCCCCTTTTCCAAATCGGCTTCTAATTCAACAAGTTTCTGCTTGAATTTGTTTAGGGTATCATCCCGCTGTTCCCTTTGAACTTTGAGTCTTTGTTGCAAATTATCCAGGTTGCTTTGAATCTTTTGACGTAATAATTTACCCCAATCTCCTCTGACATTCTCAATGTGACCTGTTGCAGGTTCGGTAATCGAAATAACTGGAGGGGAAAATTTTATTTGTTGCCATTGAGCTTCGAGATCCTTAAGTTGTTGAGGTTTTAACGGCTCTGAGGAATTCTGCAAAGTTTTCAATCGGCTGTCAATTTCTTCCAATTGAGTGATGCCTTTTTCAAAATCGCGTAAAGCGGCGTGTTGAAATTGGAGGTTTCGCATGAGGGCAGTAAAACGAGTTTGCCAGTGTTGTTCCTCTTCTCTATCAATGACAGACAGAGATTGTTGCCACTGAGTCCCAAATTGAGACAGTTGCGTTTGAAAGTGATGAAGTTGTTCAGGACTGGCGCGCGGGGCATTGCTTACTTCAGATAAAAGTTGTTCCCCTGCCTGACAAATGTGTTCCCGAACTGTACGAGAAGTTTCTAATTGTTGTCGTAGCAACTCTCGAGTTTGTTGATATTGTTGATAAGTTGCCAAAAAGGCGGTACTGGCTTGTTGGTAACGATCTCTCCATTCTGCTGCTGCGGCTTCTGAAGAGACTGCCTGCCATCGTTTTTGTAAAACGGTATATTCTGCGTAATCCTGTTCCCACAGTTGGGAGCGACCCAAGAGGGAGAGGCGATTGCATACGGTCTCACATTCTGCTTGTATGCGTTTGGGTTGCTCGGAGGCAGTCAACAGGGCTTCCAATTTTTCGCGTACTAAACGATGAACTCGTTTGTCCCGGTTGCGTGCGGTTTTAGAGAGACGTTCCAGCACTTCTTTTTGGGTGATTTTTTCCGCGGCAGCCCAACGAATTTCGCTGCTGGCATCTTGGATGGCAATGGTTTCAAGTACGTCTTCTTGTTGAATTTTTTGCACTGCAGCTAAGCGCAGCTCAAAGGTATTGGCCTCTAAGGCTATTTGGGCGAGAAAGTCAGTTCTCGTAAGATTAGCTAACCGGTGCAATTGTTCGGTTAAGTTAGGGAGGTTGAAAAAAATTTGTTTGAAGTGTTGAAATGCCAAATTGCGGACAGTTTCATCTGGGTCGTGGTGAGCAATGTGATCTAACAGCGTAATATCTTCCAGCTTTTCCACGGCAGCCCCTCTAACTGAGGGATCCTCATCCTGTTGAGCCAATTTGTTCAGGATAGCGGGATCGTCTAAGTTATCAATGGCTTGTTTACGAACTTCTGGATTACGATGTTGCCATTTAGGTTTAAAAATCATAGAGTTCCAGTGTATAAGTATTTTTCAATTTCTGGTGGACAATTTTTAACAAATGAGGTATCTTTAGAATTCATCTTCAATCAGGGCTGATTTCGATTTTAAATCGACAATCAACAATCGTCAACTCAAAAGTGTCTCTAAAAGAGGGAATTTATGTTAAAGTATGGACGTTATCTTGTAATTATCGGGGGTATTATCCTAAGTTTTGGAGGTCATGCGTCTTCAGAAGAAGGTTTGACATTCGGATTTTTACCTTATCTCGCTCCCAGTGAGTTATTTAATAAGTACACTCCACTTGTGGACTATCTGAGTGCCGAAGTGGGTCATTCTATTGTGATCAAGGTGGCCAAAACCTATGAGGAGCATATTGAAAGAATTGGTAAAGATCAATTGGATATTGCATTTTTAGGAGGAGCGCCTTATGTTAAAATGGTTGGGCGGTATGGTCAAAAGCCATTGCTGGCCCGTTATGAAATTCGCAATGAGCCTAGTTTTCACGGCGTAATTTTTGTGGCGGATAAAAGTCCTCTCCAAAATTTGAGTGATTTGGCTGGAAAACGATTTGCCTTTGGGGCAATGGATTCGACGTTAACCACTTTGGTACCCATCTACATGTTAAAGCAGGTTGGAATTGAATTGTCTGAGTTGGCAGGTTATGAGTTTTTAAAAAATCAACAGAATGTAGTATTTGGGGTTCTGTTGGGAGATTATGCTGCCGGCTCATCTGCTCTTGAGGTATTTGAAGAATATCGCCAAAAAGGTATTCGCAGTGTGGCTGTGTCTCCTCCGGTCTCCACTCACTTATTGGTGACTCGTCAAACTTTATCTCCGGCATTAATTGAGAAGTTGAGAGCAGCTTTGTATGGTTTAAAGGGGAAAGCGGCAAAAGACACCATACTGCCTGCTATCAGCCATGACTTGACTGGTTTTGTCAAAGTGCAGGATACCGATTACGACAGTTTACGCACTATTCTCAAAGAGGTGGGAGTAGTTAAACCAAAGACTTCGGAATAGATTCAATTCTCAAGTTAAACGACTCAAATTCCTTATCCTTCCTTTTTAAGGAGGGAAGAAAAATTGTTCATTCCGCCAAAAAGGTTAGAGTAGTCAAGTGGGATGGACAACTTCTATTAGAGCTAGGGAAATTCCCGTTGGAGTAGAGGCTTTAGCCGGCCATCCGTAAGTGCTTTGCAATTTATGTGGGGGGGCAATGCCTACGGCTGGCCGGCTAAAGCCTCTGCTCCAGGGTATCTTAACTGTCCGGCTAAAGCCTCTACTCCAGGGTAACTTAACTGTCCGGCTAAAGCCTCTACTCCAGGGTATCTTAACTGACCGGCTAAAGCCTCCAATCCAGGGTAACTTAACTGTCCGGCTAAAGCCTCCACTCCAGGGTATCTTAACTGTCCGGCTAAAGCCTCCACTCCAGGGTATCTTAACTGTCCGGCTGAAGCCTCTACTCCAGGGTACCTTAACTGTCTGGCTAAAGCCTCCACTCCAGGGTAACTTAACTGTCCGGCTAAAGCCTCCATTCCAGGGTATCTTAACTGTCCGGCTAAAGCCTCCACTCCAGGGTACTTTAATTGAATGGCAGATAATGGTAGAGTGGGCAACTTTCATCTTTTCATTATCCCACACTTTTGAAAGAGGTCTATTGATTGCCTACTTGCTCTAAAATAGAATTGAATCGGTCCACATTCTCACTGATCCGAAGCCCATGGCTCGTTTTTGTCCCCCCCCTGCCAATGCCAGCGTCACTAGCCATGGTAAAGCCAATTCCAGGTCTCCCCCTACTTCTGCCAATCCAATAAATCCCTGCAGAGGAATTAGTTTTTTATTGCCCCGAGAATAACGTTCCCCCATCTCAATGGCTGATAAGTGAGTACGTATAACCACTAGCTTTTCCGCTGCATTCCAAGCTTCATCTCGGGCCAATCTGGCCAAATTGTGACGCGTTTTACCTTCTACTTCTTCCCCTAATTCTCGATCTTCAATGTCCCAAGCGACCAGGTTATAAGCCACATTGCCCAAAATTCCCACAATTGGCAATACCCGTTCAGTATGAAATTGTCGCTTGCCTTCTAAAGTACGCTCTTGATGTAAAAAAGGGGTTTGAAACTCGAGCAATAATGATTGAATATGACCCACTCGTTCCAAGTGCTGTTTTAAAGTCAGGCATTCACTTTCTCGAAATTCAGAAATAGTGAAATGAACTTGCTGTCCCTCATTATTGAGTCCCAATTGTCCCATCTGCTGTAAAGTTTTCTTAATGGCTGAGCGGGCAGCAATGGCATGTCTTCCCCACAAAGTAACTTCCAAATTAAAAGTCTCAACTGCCACTTCTCCTTCCAATTCCGCTGCACGGAGTAAGACTGGACGAGCAAAATTGCGACGATGAACTATGGAGTAGGGTTTATACAACCAAGGTAAAATACATTCCTCTTGATGATGACAATGAGGCTCATCGGTGGGTAAACTGTTACAAAGTCCCTCTGTGGTTTCCTTATAGGCACAAACTACTGGCCAAAGGGCAGTCCCAAACGCCCCCGCTAAGGTGGTCCCAGGAGTACTACCTTGGCGCTGTTGAAATAACAAAGGACGTTCAGTTATGCAGTGAGCGCGCATCTTTTGAATGGGTAATTCAAAGGGATGCTGCAAAGGGTCGTAGACAAACATAATCACCCGTCTTTAAAATTTTGATTTTACTTTGTAGAAGGACATAAATTTCCCTAATATTATAACCGAAACCATTTGAAGAGGAAACTGGTTATTTAGAGACAGGAAAGACAAGGTAGATTTTAAAGTTGTTTTATTCAGTGATATTCAATATACAAGTGTTAAATTCCACTATAATTTAATCAGTCTCCCCACATAACTGTAAGGCATGAAATCATCCGAAGTGGGGATAAGGTTAAATAACCAACCCCATAAATTGAGAGTAAGTATAATAATTGGCACTGGCAGGGCTAGCAATAAGGCTGGGTGACGATGTTGCAGCCCATTGATTACCAATTTGCTCAACGCCAAATTGGTTAACAAAATAGCGGTTTCCATGGGACTCCCCCAACAGTCCATTTCTGTTATAACCAGTCCATGCCGACGCGCCAACTCCAGCAATCCATGACTGGTCCAACGTTGAAAATCAAGCGGTCGGTCATGTAAGGGATATAAACAAGGCACTTTCAAAAACAATTGGCCTTGGGGTTTTAAGACGCGGGCAATTTCTTGAAAACACCGTTCCGGATTAGGCAAGTGTTCCAATACATCCAACAATAATACGGTATCTAAACTCTGATCTCGGAAAGGCAATTGTTGGGCATCTCCATAAACATCAGGACGGGTGGAATACCATTGAGTGGCGGTTTGATAGTAATCGAGACCGATATAATGACAAGTATCTGGCAATCCTTGACGAATCGCCTGATCAGCACAGCCAATATCTAACAAGTGACCGGAAACCTGTTGAGCCAGTTGGCGTCGATAAGATCGTTCCCGACGATAGATCAACCATTGGGGATGAACTGGCCAATAACGCAAAGTAGCCAATTTTTTTTTGAACGATGAGTAAAATTTATTTGACATTAGACAATTCTCATTCGCTAGATCTATGGAGAATGATTGAACTTATGATGAGAATTTAATCTTCTCGTTGGGAATGCCTATGATACCGTTTTGTAGCACAAATAGCGCACCCCCACTCGTAATACTGCAATAGACTATTACATAAGGTGGGTTAATCCGGAACATGACCTTCCAAACTCAGCAATGGGCGATATTGACTGGGACGCCGATCCCGAAACACGCCCCAATTGATCCGTTGGGCTCGTAACTCAGCAAGGTTGAAGGTTGCCTGAATTGTCATTTCCGTTTGGCGATCGGCTTGTGTCACTAAAGAACCGGTGGCGTCGGCAATAAATGAGCTCCCGTAAAAGGTGAGAGTATGCGGATCAGCGTTCTCTGTGCCCACTCGATTTGCTGCCACAAGCGGCATCAGATTGGCTGCAGCATGTCCTTGCATAACTCGTTGCCAATGACTGGCAGAATCCAGATCAGGCTCTGTGGGCTCAGAACCAATGGCAGTGGGGTAACAAAGCAGCTCAGCGCCTTGCAGAGCCATGATCCTGGCACTTTCGGGAAACCATTGGTCCCAACAAATCCCAACTCCAATTTTGGCATAACACGTATTCCACACTTTAAAACCGGTATCTCCTGGGGAAAAATAAAATTTTTCTTGATAACCGGGACCATCGGGAATATGAGTCTTTCGATAAATTCCCAGTTGTTTCCCATCGGCGTCTATAATCATGACTGAGTTGTAATAAACTTGCTGAGATTGCTCGAAAAAACTGAGTGGCAACACCACTTTCAATTGGGCTGCCAATCGACTGAAGCGTGTTAAAGTGGGATGATCAGTGGCTGGTTTTGCCAACTCGAAATAACTGGAATTTTGTTCCTTACAAAAGTAAGGAGTTTCAAAGAGTTCTGGCAGCAAAATCAGTTGGGCGCCTTGTTGAGCGGCTTGAACAACGGCAGCTTCGGCTTGATCAAGGTTAGCTGTAAGGTCCCAACTGCAGGCCATTTGAATGGCAGCTAAAGTGAGGGCAGTTGTCATGGGCGGTTGTGATTACCGATAGGCTCGTAAGTAATACCATTCAAAGAAGCGTTTGGCCTGATGAAATAGTTTGGATTTGGGACTGAGCAGCGCCCGTTTGGGATCGCGATAGACCAGTAAACCGCTGTTATAAGTGTCAATGATGCAGATCAGTTCGGCGCTGAATTTTTGATCCACCGGTCGTTTTTTGAATTCATTAAGTAGATTGGTAGCCGCAGCAGCAGCTTGCAAATCGGCAACATGGGCCTGTTTGGGCAACCAGTCGGGACCAGGGAAACTGCCAGTGTCACCCGCCACATAAATATTTTTAAAACCCAGGACTTGGCAGTATTCATTCGCTTTGATAAAACCACCTTCTGATAGGGAGAATGAGCTTTTAGCCACCCATTCTGGGGCTGTAAGTCCGGGCATGAATAAGGTGAGGTCACTGTGAATGTCTCCGCCTTCCGTGTGAATGGTGTGAGCGTCAAATCCGGTGAGTTTGTGCCCCAGATAAGTTTCAATGTTGAGATTGTGCATTTCTCCCAAAATGGCAGTGACTGCGTCTTCCCCCAAACGTTGCCCGGGAGTTTTGGCTGGGCTAAAGAAGAGGAATTTGAATTGGTTGCGACGGTTTTGTTGACGCAACCAGGTGTCGAGACCCAACATGAATTCAAAAATGGGACCGCCCCGCATGGCAGCCGGTTCAAATGGGTTGGCGGCAAAGCCAAATGCGAGGGTGCCTTGAGTGAGCTGGCGCAGTTTTTCAGTGTAGGCTTGGACTGGGGCATAGCCTTCACAGGGAATGAAGATGTGTTCAATGCCGGGCAGTTTTTTGATAAAACGACTGCCGGTGGCAATGATCAAGCCATCAAAAGTGAGCGATCCTGAACTGGTTTGGAGGGTATGGGCATGGGGATTAATTTCTTCCACTTGCCCTTGATGGTAGGTAACTTGATAACGTTTGAAAAATTTATCTAAAGGGACGGTCAGATCTTGTTCGGTTTTCAGTCCCATCGGTACCCAAATGAGGCTGGGATAATAGAATAAAGTGGGATGGGGAGAAACGAGGGTGATGAGGTCGCGATAGCCCCGTTTGCGTAGAGTTTTGAGGGCGGTCAGTCCAGCAAAGCCGGCACCGAGTATAACAATATGCTGTTGCATGGTGATTTCTTCCAAGGGGGGTTGTGGAGTTAAGACAGACGATGGGGGATATTGAACAGTCCTCTTTATTATGATGAATACAGGTAGGATAGGTTGACCAACGGGAAGCCCATCTTACCATGTTCTCTTTAACCCTCCCTTGAAAAAAGGGGGGGTACTGTTGAGTTCTTCTCTCCTTATCAAGTGGGGTAAGGGGGGCTACAGGCGAGTGATGGGCTTCCCGTTAGTCAGCCCATCCTACGATATACTAAAGTTACAGAGTGATGCATGGGACGCATTCCTACGTTATAATGACTTCATCAAGGTACTAATCTCAGAGAAGGGAGGAGTGGCATAAAAGGCAATTCCGGTCATTAGCATGAGGAGTAGGGTAGATATTTTGTAACGAAGACTGAAAAGTTTACAAGCAGTCCCAAATGAGGATTTGAGTCGCCATTGTCGAAAGTTGATGCTGGAAAATTCGTCAGTTAAACAGTGGGCAAGGTAAGTTGAAAGTGTAATACCCCCAGCTAACCAAGCGGTGCTTGCCGATAGAGAGAAGGCGTGAAATAGTAGGGCCGTGGTGCCCAAGGCGCAGCAGGCAGCAGCCAGTAGGGAATGGAAATTGCCCCGATGTACAGTGAATTTGTCGAATAGGTGACTGCTGATATACTCAATCAGAAGATAAGTGGGAATACTGAGTAGAAGCAATAGCCAAATGGGTAGGGGATAAGGAGGATAGAGAACGATCGATAAAGTAGCCAGCAAAGACAGTAGAGCAAAGAAGAGGCGGTTCGGTACAGAATGGGGAAGGTCAAGGTCTGGTAGTATTCCAGCCAGGGTGCCCAACAGGATAAGTAAGGGAGTGGCGGGGAAGGTGATGAGTTGCCCAGACAGGAGACCCGCTGCCAGAGCGGTGCTGAGGGTAGTGGATAGGATGAGGTGGGTGTTGAAATTGGCCACTGGTTGTCATGGGTTGGTTATCAGATTTCAGTGGGAAAGCGGTTTGCTGGGGGACCAGGATTCGAACCTGGGTTGATGGAGTCAGAGTCCACTGTCCTACCGCTAGACGATCCCCCAGTGTAAAACCCCTTACAGTGTCAGGTTATAAGGGGATAAAGTGGTTTCCCATCGGGTTACGAAGCAATCAAGTAGGGCTCGGCGTTAACGTTTCGAGTATTGTGGACGTTTACGGGCTTTGTGTAAGCCAATCTTTTTCCGTTCCACTTCTCTAGCGTCTCTAGTCACAAAACCGGCCTTGCGCAGAGGAGAGCGCAGAGATTCATCGTAGTTGATCAGTGCCCTCGCCAAACCATGTCGAATAGCCCCGGCCTGTCCCGTATTGCCACCACCTTCTACAGTAACATAGATGTCAAATGTGGAGAGCATGTCAACAACTTGTAAGGGTTGCCGGACAACCATACGAGCGGTTTCACGCCCAAAATACTTATCTAAGTCCAACTGATTGACGGTGATTTTACCCTCGCCCCGTTTCAAAAATACCCTGGCAGTTGAG
Source organism: Thiomargarita sp. (assembly GCA_020721005.1). Classification (GTDB taxonomy): domain Bacteria; phylum Pseudomonadota; class Gammaproteobacteria; order Beggiatoales; family Beggiatoaceae; genus DYNP01. Next base: position 405,509 of record DYNP01000001.1, on the reverse strand, counting down.
CTTTTGCGTCGACCAGTTCCATAATATTGGGTTTCTATCATGAGTTAACTCGTTATTTTCCAGTGAGTTTTAAAACAGTGGGTTGTTGAGCAACATGTTTATGTTCAACGCCGCGATAAACTTTGAGTTTGCGAAACATATCACGCCCCAACGGTCCTTTGGGTAACATACCTTTTATCGCAATTTCAAGTATACGTTCCGGAGTTTCTTGACGCATCTTGTCCAAACGCTTGGATTTCAGACCTCCAGGATAACCGCTGTGATGATAATACATCTTGGCAGTCTCCTTGCGGCCAGTCACATGTACCTTATCAGCGTTGATGATAATAATATAATCCCCAGTATCGACGTGTGGGGTATATTCTGGCTTATGCTTGCCACGCAGCCGTTTGGCGACTTCACTGGCCAAGCGGCCCAGCACTTGATTTTCAGCATCCACCACAAACCATTCTCGTTTGACAGTTTGTGGGGTGGCGGTAAACGTTTTCACTCCCTTCTACTCCATTTAGTAAAGCGGTGAATTTTATAGGTTTTCAAGCAACTTGTCAAGAATGCTGCATGAATTTAATGACGTTGAACGGAACAAAGTAGTAAACCGCTGCGCGGTAAGCTGCGTGGTCAAAATGGCAAATATTTGAGGGACGATTTTTGCGCAGTTGGCAACGCTGTGCAAGACAGGCTTATCTCAAAATTCCACGTTCCATATTCGCTGTAAATCTAACACAAAACCGGACAACAGCGGCGCGCCGTCTAGTTGGTTGGGACTATCCAAACACAGCGGCGCGGTTTGCGCTTGATAAACAAAGGCGCGGCGTTCTTCGGGCACTAACAACCAGGCTAAGGAGACAGCATTTGCCAGATATTCGTGCATTTTATCTTGTAATGCGCTGATACTGTCACTTGGGGAAGCCAATTCAATCAAAAAATCTGGGGCCAGGGGTAAAAAGCGTTTTTTTTGTTGCGGGAGCAGTTGGGCCAAACGATCACGCTTCACCCAAGCGACATCAGGAGAACGGATCGCACCATTAGGTAGAATAAAACCAGTAGAGGAATCGAACACGATGCCGGTTTGGTCGCGTCGTGCCCAAATACCCAAATCTATTACTAAATTGGTGTTACGATAACCGGTTTCTCCGCCTGTTGGGGACATAATTAAAATTTCTCCTTCAGCACTGCGTTCGATGCGATAATCACGGTTAATCTGACAAAATTCAAAGAAGTTATCGCCGTTCGCCTGCAAACCGCCAGATGGCAAGTGTAGCGAGAATCCTGTGACTACTGAATGTGCCTGTTGCATCTTGCTTCCCATTGACTTGATTTTTTAGGGTGTATCGTGAATTGATGACACGCCCCAATGCGCCAAAAAAGAGCCTCTGTGGGATGTGCAGTCGATGGATGCGCTTCGCAAAAAACACTCAGCACATCCTACACAGAACTGTGCTTATATCGAATTCACGTTACAATAGGTGTTGCACATGAAGTGGTACAACCAATGAATTGAGCGACTCAGTCCTGAAACATGGGATCAACTTCTGTATCTGCTAAACTGCGCGGTAAAAAGGGCAAGATTCTCAAAGCCAATACAGTAGTCAGTATGGCAATACCTACGCCAGTGAATCCCAACATAATTTCCCAATGACTGGGGAGATAGGAATGCACTGCCGCTTGATCGAAGAAACCGGAGCTGAGTACTTCCATCCCGGGAAATATTTGCAGCGGATAGGCTTGTCCACCAATGATAAATACGTAGAGCAGTGAGAAGCCACCGAGGATAACCAGCAGAGAGGCTATGAGGATACTGTTACGGGTTGTATTGAAGCGAGGGTGATAGAGTAAAATCAGGGGCAAAATAGTGCCAACTGCCAAATACCCTACCCAGAATAGGAAGGTATAAATTCCCCCACTCCAGAGGATAAAGGACTCAACCCCATGTTGTTGAGTGATGTACAAATTAGTGAGGTGGTATATCATTACGAAGTAAAATGTGCTGCCGATGAAGACTCCCAACAAAGTTTTGGGCCGGTGCAAAGTCCCCTCGCCTATCGGACAATGAGTTTCCCAACAATCAATCACCAATACCACAAGAAATACTGCAAGTCCCAATCCCAAAGAGAGAGAAATAAACAGGGGTGCGAGCAGGGCAGCATTGTAAGCCTCTCGAGCGACCAGAAAGCCAAAAATGGAGCCTGTACCAGTGGTTAAAATCAGGCGCCACAGGAAGGCAACCAATCCTGCTTTAGGATAATAACATTCCATCCGCCTTTCCATCATGAACCAAAGATAAACCCCAACTACAACCAAAAACCCATTGTAGAGGAAAATATTCCACGCGAAAATAGATTTGAAATTATAAGTGGTCATAGCCACAATTAGACGGTCGGGACGTCCCAAATCTAATACCAACACGGATAACCCCCCAATCAGTAAAGTAATTGCCAGTAAGGCGGATAAACGAGAAAGGGGATGATAAAAAGTTTTTTTGAACACTGAACTGATGGAGGCGACGTTTAATACTCCAGAAGCTGCCAAAATCAGGAAAATCGCAAAGACATGCGGCAAACCCCATACAATCTGGTTATTCATCCCTGTGATGCTATGGCCATGATGTTCCATATTATAAGCCGCAAACAAACCCAACAAAATAAAAAATCCAGCTCCTGCTAACAGTCCATAAAACCCTGGACTTTTACCCTCCAAGGTCTGATAAGTGATATTTTTCATAGCGTTACACATCCAACAATCATGAGTGAGTGATAAAATCCAAGACCCTTAACTTTTTGTGACAGCTCACCTTTTGCCCCTGCTCATAAAGACAGGACGGACACAACTCTCATCCTTGCTAAGGCAGGGAGTAGGGGTAATTCTACGCAGCCACACCTTTACTTACTAAAAGTGATCTAAATTCCCTGATAACGCACACCCGGATTTAAATCCAAATCGGGGCGCAAAACTGAACTGTGTATATCCGCCAATTTTCGGCTAATCTCACTGCTCGGATCATTAAGGTCTCCAAATAACAACGCCTGATGTCCGGACCGTTGACAGGCTTCAACACAAGCCGGCGGTTCACCGCGATCTACCCTATGTACGCACAAAGTGCAGGCCTCCACAGTACCCTTACCCCTTGGGGAGTAAGATTTTTGCTGCTCTAAAGTTTCATGCACCAAGGAACGCGCCTTATAAGGACAAGCCATCATACAGTAACGACAACCAATGCAAATATGCTTATCCACCAACACAATACCATCCGCCCTTTTAAATGAAGCTCCAGTGGGACAGACATCAGCACAAGGGGGATGCTCACAATGCTGACAAAACACTGGCAAAGAATACTCCTTACCAGTTTGTCGATTGCGAACTTCTACTTTACGTATCCACTGCGAAGCGATTTCTGGACGCACCTGTTCAGTGATCCCATGCTCAGTTTTACATGCCTTTACACACTCTTCACAATCACTGCGACAACGGTGGGTATCCACCAACATTCCCCATCGTTGCTCAGCAGTGACCGCTTGATCGAGGGCTTTGGCTTGGGAAAAACGGTGCAATAAAATTCCTGGAGCCAAAGTAATGCCGGCGATCACGGCAGTTGTTTTTAAAAAATCACGACGCTGAAGCGATTGATTCGGAGGGTACTCTTTCATCACACATCTCTCCAATTGATTAAATGACTTGCTGCTCTAAAAATAATACAACAGCGAAATTACTGACTGCAGCATATGTAGGAGGGGCTCACCCACAGAAAGCCCAATAATAAACCTCTTGCAAAAGAAAATGATGCGATAAAGATGAGATACGAAAAAATAAAATTGCTAAAAGTCTAATGGTAGAGGGGGCAACCGCTTTACCGTTACCCACCCAAATCCAGCCATATTATTCAGAGAAGGAAATTCCCACTGGAGTGGAGGCTTTAGCCAGTCAGCCGTAGGCATCAACCCGCACACACAAATTGCAAAGCGCCTACCGCCGGCCGGCTAAAGCCTCCACTCCAAGGTATTTCAATTTATGGAGGGATAATGGTAGGGTGGGCAACTTTCATCTTTTCATTATCCTATACTCTTGCAACATATTATTTAGAGAGGGAAATTCCCACTGGAGTGGAGGCTTTAGCCAGTCAGCCGTAGACATCACCCCGTACACACAAGTTGCAAATCGCCTATCGCCGGCCGGCTAAAGCCTCCACTCCAAGGTATTTCAACTTATGGAGGGATAATGGTAGGGTGGGTAACTTTCATCTTTTCATTATCCTATACTCTTGCAACATATTATTTAGAGAGAGGAATTCCCACTGGAGTGGAGGCTTTAGCCGGCCAGCGGTAGGCGCTTTGCAACTTGTGTGTGCGGGGTGATGCCTACGGCTGACCGGCTAAAGCCTCCACTCCAAGGTATTTCAACTGAAAAGCCCAGCAATACTTTTCAAGTTACTAATGGATAGCTCCAACAATAGGCCTCTCGGCAGTCCGTCCTACATCTGCTGTAATGTAGGGATAACATACTTTTAAGGAATGTTATTCCTCAGATTGCACAAAAGAATCCCGTTTAAACTATCTTGTAGTAGTTGGAGTATAAAGAACTTCTGGTTTCAACTCACTCAAATCCGCAACTGGAAAGTCTGGCTGACTGGCATGGCATTGAAAACAATCGAGATTGACTGCAGCGTAGGAATGACAACTTTGACAAAAGTGGTCGGTATTTTGGACATTTGGGAATTGTCCTTGCTCATCCGGAACAACGTGGCAATTGATACACGCCACCAAACTGTGTTGTGAAGTACGAATACCTCGGTGCATAGTATCATTCCGTTGATGCTTTAAGTACTGTCCGTGAAAACGACGAATTTCTGGAATGGGGGCTACGCAGGCTTGAGTTGGAGAATAAGGACCCCTGGCTTTGGGAGGAGTGGGCAGAGCAATAAAAGAATCTTCTGCATGCCCGACAGTGAGAACACCCAAGCTGAAGTAAACCAGGGCAAGTAGTAGGAAAAGTTTGTGGTTCAAAATTGATTCTCCTGGTGGCTGATTTCCCCCCTGAAAAAGGGGGGGCAAAGTAAGGAGTTATTCGCCTAAACCCATATTGATATACCCCGTGGGGCAAACGTCGGCGCAGATGTGGCAACCGATACAACGGGAGTAGTCTGTATAGACGTAACGTCCGGTCGTCGCTTCCTTCTTCGGCGTTTTTTTCACTGCTTCTTGCGGGCAGAAAATCACACAATTGTCGCATTCAAAGCAAAGTCCGCAACTCATGCAACGTTTCGCTTCCTGAACCGCTTGGCGCTCATCCAAACCTTGCATACGTTCCTTGAAATGTCCGATAACCTCTTCTGCAGAAACTGGAATATCAGTGCGGAGATTGCGAGGTGTGAATCCAAAATGCCCCAAGAATAAAGCCGTGGGCGCCACTACCTCCATACTCGAGCGATCCTCGTAATTGTGAACTGCAAACTTAGCAGAGGCAGTACCCCGCAGATCTTCCAAGGCCTCGGCAACAAATTCTTCCGGCGCTAAATCCGCTTCATGCAACTTAGCCAACAAATTAAAGTGACGCACGTCAACCTTGGGACGTTTGACCTGTTCTGTTTGTTGGAAGTAACGATCGATGGTGTCAGCTACGATAGCGCCGTGACCAATGGCAGTCGTGAGCAAATGAGGCTTAATAATGTCGCCGGCAACAAAGTGGCCCTTGCGTCCTTTGACTTGGTAAAATGGGTCTGCCTCAATGAAGCCACGACCATTATTTAATTCCTCCAAACCCATCCCCAAATCCCCGTATTGACCAATGGCAGATACAATCAGATCAGCGTCAATAACATATTCAGTACCAGCAATGGCAGTGGGAATTCCCTTTTTATCTAGCGTACATTTCGCCATCTTCAACCCGGTGGCCCGACCTTCGGCATCGATTATAACCTCTAAGGGTACAACGCTGTCATGAATTTTAACTCCTTCACGCAGGGAATCCTGGACTTCATGTTCGGCGGCAGTCATGTTTTGAATTGGAAACAAGGAGGTGAGAGTGACGTCAGCCCCTTCGCGGATACCTAAAAGGGCAGCATCGTGAGCAACGTAGCCAATTTCCGAACCTTCTGAGACGTTGTCATGACCGGTGTCTTTTACTTGATCGGCAGCCACATAGTTATAGCCCAGACGACGGGCAACTGAAGCCACGTCAATTGAGGTATCTCCTCCTCCAACTACTACTACTTTTTTGGGAACTGCATGTTTTTGTTGGGAATTAAATTCTTCTAAGAAGTCAACTCCGGACACACAGTTAGGGGCGTCAGAGTTGGGGACTGGTAGACGTCGACCGGATTTGCAGCCAATGGCCCACAGTATGGCGTCAAATTGTTGTTCCAAGTCCGCAATGCTGATGTCTTTGCCGACTCGAGTATTGAATCGTACTTCGACTCCCAGATCTAAAATGCGTTGAATCTCTCCCTGTAGCACGTCACGAGGTACGCGATAGCCAGGGATACCGTACATCATCATGCCTCCCAATTGGGGGTGATCATCGAAAACTGTACAGGCATGTCCACGACGACGCAGTTGATAGGCCGCTGAGAGACCCGCCGGACCGCCGCCAATGATGGCAATCCGTTTGCCGCTGTCAGGTCCAGGGGCGGCGAGTTTGTAGTTTTTTTGAAGGGCGGTGTCGCCGATGAATTGTTCTACGGCATTGATACCTACGTAGTCTTCAACTACGTTGCGATTGCAGCCGGTTTGACAGGGTGCCGGGCAGACTCTGCCCATTACGGAGGGAAACGGGTTGGCATGGGTGGATCGTTGGAAAGCGTATTCCTGCCAATCAGTTCCGACGGGAGGTTTTTCCATGCCTCGGGCAATACCCAGCCAGCCGCGAATGTCTTCTCCAGATGGACAGCTTCCTTGACAGGGCGGGGTTCTGTGGACGTAGGTTGGGCATTTGTGACTCCAGCTCGCTTGGAAGATTTGTTCTCTCCACACTTCCGGACGGGTGTCTCCTTCTTTAAAGCGTCGAAATGTCAGGTTTTCAGTCGGTGCTGTTTGTTTGTGGGCTGGGGTAGACATATTTTCTCCTGTGGTGTTCTTTAAGAATTAGGATTTTGTCAGGTTGTTTTGTGATTATAGGGTTGTGATAATGAATATGATGAGAGGAGGTTATTATTCAGTAGATTATAACATCCGTTTAGGGGTTATAGTACTATGGCGTTACTCACCAGTTGGTGAACGCTGACTATTTTGTCCATTTCAAATCCATAGTAGGGAAGTACTTTAGTGAACTGGCTCTTGCAGATGGCACAGATGGCTGCCATATGGGTGACTCCATGGTGGTCAATAACGTACTTAAGGGCTTCCATGCGGGGCAGCGCTCCTTTGATCCGGAGTTCTATGAGGTCATCGGTCAAGAGTCCGCCTCCTCCACCACAGCAGAAGGTTTGGTCGTGAATGGTGTCTGCGGGCATGTCGTAATAGTGGTTGCAGCTGGCTTTGATGACGGCACGGGGTATGATGAATTGTCCACCTGGTATGGTACCCATACGAGAGGCTCTGGCTACGTTACAGGAGTCATGGAAGGTGACCCGACGTTGGTCATTGGCTGTTTTGTCCAGACGCAAGGCTTTGCGTTGTATAAGGTCGTAGGTAAACTCACAGATGTGTTGGGGAACAGGGTATTTGGGGTCTAGGAAGTCAAAGGGTCCGGCTAAGGTGTTGAGAAAGCTGTAGGCTACCCGCCAAGCATGGCCACATTCGCCAAATACTATACGTTTTACTTTGAGGTCCAAGGCAGCTTTGCGTATGCGTTGGGAGATGCGTCGCATATTGTCGTAGCTGCCAATGAACATGCCAAAGTTACCGGCTTCTGAGGCATAAGAACTGAGGGTCCAGGAGATACCGGCTTGGTGGAATACCTTGGCATAGCCGATTAATCCGTCAATATGGGGTTCCGCAAAAAAGTCAGCGGAAGGTGTAACCAGCAGGACTTCGACTCCTTCTTGATCCAAGGGAAATTTTACATCGACCCCCGTATCGAGTTTTACGTCTTCTTCGAGTCCATTTAAGGTATCAGCCAAAGCAGGTTCCGGCAATCCCAAATTATTGCCAATTTTGTAAACTTTGCCAATGATTTCGTTACAGTATTTTTGACCGAGTCCAATGCAGTCCATGATTTCTCGAGCGGCCATGGAGATTTCGGCGGTGTCAATTCCGTAGGGGCAAAATACTGAGCAGCGACGGCATTGGGAGCATTGATGGTAGTAGTTGTACCAGTCGTCTAACACTTCTCTTGTAAGGTCTTTGGCACCGACCCATTTCGGCACTACTTTTCCGGAGAGGGTCATGTAGCGTCTGTAGACTTGGCGGAGTAAATCTTGACGGGCAACCGGCATGTTTTTGGGGTCTTGAGTGCCAATAAAGTAGTGGCACTTGTCAGTACAGGCTCCGCATTTTACACAGCTGTCTAAGTAGACTTGTAGACTGCGGTATTTTTTGAGGAGTTCGCCCATTTTTTCGATGGCTTTTTCCTGCCAGTTTTCTACCAATTCTCCAGGAAAGCCCAAAGGGGTTTGCATGACTGGCTTGGCCACAAAGGGACCTTTGCTCTGCATGGCATCGGGTTGTAAGGCGGGAATTTCTGGATAGGGACGAAGGGCGGGAATTTTAAATTCTACGTTACTGGCCATAATATTCCCTTAATTGGTGGTTTGGGGAGAAGGGCTGGGGTGCGTGGATTCAAATTGAGCCTTGGCCCAGGGGGCAAGATGTCGTTTTTCTCGGGAGTTGTCAACCTGATTACGCGTAGGACTGAAGAAGATGCCAATGGCATGTATTAACTTGCTGAAGGGAAAGATCATCATGAGTAGGTTAACGGCAGTCAGGTGAACAAGTAGGGTTCTGTCAATAGGCAGGGGTTGCCAGTTAAAGGTGAGCAGCCCCAGGGTGAAGGCTTTGAATTGTACAACATCAGTATGCGCTAAAAAGGTGGTCATCAGTCCGCTGGCCCCTATGATCAGGAGGAGAATAAGGATGAGGTAGTCAGAGGGCTGACTGATATAACGTATTCTTTCTACTATGATGCGTCTAGCTAGCAGTCCCAACAGTCCCACGACCATGGCAAATCCGGCATACTTGCCGAAAGGTTGAATTAACACTACCCAAGTCCATACGGGGTCTATAAAATAACGTATATGACGCAGGATTACGAGTAACAGGGCGACATGGAAGATGATTCCAAATAGCCAAATCCATTTGTTGGATCGGAATAGGCTGGCGAACAATCCCACTTCTGTACCTAAACGAAGTGCAACCCCAGTGCTGTTGAGGGGGGCTGGCATGGTGGGTATTTTAAGTGGAGACGGAGTAGTAGCATAAGTGTAAATTTTGTAGGCCACTCCTCCGATTAGAATCAGTGTTGCAATATAAAACCAAACTGCAAAGAAGCTGGTTAGGAATCCCATAACGTGTTCTCATTATTGATATTGTCCCAAAGTGCACAAGTTGGGGTTACACTTTGGGACAAGGTAAGTCAGTCTGAATGGCTAGGTAAAAAAGCGCAAATTAAGGCTTAGTTTCGCCCGGTTCGTTCCAGTTAGGTTAAGCAAGCGAATCGATTCAATTTCTTGAATTGATTCGCTTTTTATTCGTATGAAATGCACTTTTTAGACGCAACCAGTTGGTTTTGGAAGTCCAGCAAAGCGACAGGCTTGCTTGGCTGGTCCATAAGGGAAGAGTTCGTAAAGATACTTACTGCTGCCCTTGTCTGGACCCAGTTTCTTACTGATGGCTTTGGTCAATACCCGTACCGCTGGAGCAATTTGGTACTCATCATAGTAATCCCGCAAAAACGTGATCACTTCCCAATGACTGTCGGTCAGCTTTAAATTGTCTTGATCCGCCAACATTTGAGCAGCTTCTTTACTCCAGTCAGAGAGGTTAACCAAATAACCTTCTTCATCAAGTTCTACGGTTTTTCCATTGACTTCTATTGCCATTTTTCTTTACCTTCTTTGTTGAGTTGAGTGAATACGATCATAGAAAGGACGAGGTCAAACCTTATAAATAGGCAGATCCTATCAATCCGCCAAATATGGACTATTGACCCCCTTCTAAAAGATCTGACTTGGGAAACTGAGTCAGGTTTTTTTTACAGCCAAGCTTGTACTGGAGAGTATTGTACTGTGAGGTCAACGAACTCACTATAACTGACCGACTGAATTCCGGGGATTACATTTCCTTCATTCATCCCCCGAGCTTCAAAGTCGGGTTTTAGTACATACATCTTACACTTTGATAGTGTAGTCTGAATGTCATTCTCAATCACTGTGCCCTTAAATGCAGCATAGATACCATCTTCATACATGAGGATGGCGTCATTGGGTTGGGCGAGACGGAGACAACTTTGTAAAGAGTTCCTGTCAAAGGGGGATTTGTTAACGATGTGTAGCATGACGAGTTCCTTGTTCAGAAGCTAAGTATTACGTCTTGTTGAGCCATGAGCGCAGAGAGTTGGGCGGAGTCGATGATTTGAACTGGGACGATAAAGTCTTCTTCCCGTAATCCCCTAGCTTCCATGGACCGTTTTTCGACGTAAAGCTTATCGATGTCATAGTCTTCAAGAGCCCGATAAGTTTTGGAAAAATCCTTCATTCCAATACCTGAATTGACGGTAGTTTTTTGGTCTTTCTTGAGTTGGTATACCCCATCATCGACAAACGCAAGACTGACTTCTTGATCAAATGCAGCCCCAATAAGCACGACTTCCAGGGATTCCAAAGCATAAATGGTCCCATAAGGAGCTTTGCGATTGAGGTACATAAATTTTTTGATGGCGCCTGATTCTTCCATTGGTTTTATTCCTCTTTTGTGTATCCTTCCTTAATGTTTAATCACCAAATACGATTAACCGATCAGACTGAATGCCGGCTTCAATCAGTTGTCCCAAACCGGATATTCTAAATCCGTCAGCTAAATTGTAAGCGTCCTTACCCTGACGTTTGGCTTCATTTTCGTCGAGAATACCCCGTCTTTGCGCGGCTGCAATGCAGACGACCAGATCCAAATTATACTGCTTAGCGAGTTCTGACCAGCGGTTGATGACATTGCGGTCGTCTTGAGGAGGCACAGTGAGCCGAGTACCATTATTGACTCCATCATGGTAGAAAAAGACGCGAAATATTTCATGTCCCTTTTCCAAGGCCGCTTTAGTAAAGTGATAGGCGGAGTCTGAGGCTTGGTGTTGATAAGGTCCTTCGTTAACTAAGATACCAAATTTCATAGTTATTCCTTGTTGATTCCAATGTCTCTATTCTCAGGAGGATATTCCTCCTGATTGTGGAATTCTTCCCCGATCAAGTTGAGCTGATCTTTAGTTTTGAAAAGGGTGGGGAAGATCGGTTGTTAAGGTTAGAAGCGTATATGCGTGGAGGCATTGAGACTGCGTCTTGCTCCACGCCAGTTGTCTATGTGGAATTTGGTGAAGGGCAATTCGGTGAGTTCAAAGAACCGAGGCCATCCAATGCGGGCGACCCAGTCAGAAAGTCGTTCCCAATCCCGAGCATCCTCTTTATAAACCCGCAGGATCTTCTTGACGATGGCAGCGGCTTCTGGCCACCGAGGGGGATTATTGGGTATACCGGCAGCGACGAGCTTTTGAAAACTGGGTTTGCTGCGGGCATTGGAATGGTTACCGCCGACCCAAATGGCCAGTTTGGAGTGTTCGGGATCGTTGATTTGCATGGGAGGACAGGGAGGATAGCAGGCGCCACAGCAGATACATTTTTTCTCATCAACCTCTAACGAGGGTTTGCCGTTGACTAAAGCGGGACGAATAGCGGCAACGGGACAACGGGCGACGACTGAAGGGCGTTCGCAAACGTTGGCGACGAGGTCATGGTTGATCTTGGGGGGTTTGGTGTGTTGAATGTTGATGGCGATATCCCCCTGACCGCCACAGTTGATTTGACAGCAGGAAGTGGTGATATGAACGCGGTTGGGCATGTCTTCCCGAATGAATTCTTCATAGAGTTCATCCATAAGGGCTTTGACCACACCAGAAGCGTCAGTGCCGGGAATGTCGCAGTGTAACCAGCCTTGGGTGTGGGCAATCATGCTGACTGAGGGTCCGGTTCCACCGACAGGAAATCCTTCTTGAGTAAGTTTATCAATGAGGGGGGCCACTTTGCTTTCTTGACTGACCATGAATTCAATGTTGCTGCGAATGGTAAATCGCACGTAACCTTCAGCGTATTGGTCGGCAATGTCGCAGAGTTTACGGATGGTATAAACGTCCATTTGGCGTTGAGTTCCAGCCCGAATGGTCCAAATTTGTTCGCCATTTTTTGAGGTGTGACAAAGTACCCCAGGACGAGGACGTTCATGATGTTTCCAAGCACCGTAGTTTCTGACCATGATGGGGTGCATATACTGGAAGGGATCGGGTACTCCGCTTTCTATGGGCATGCGGGGTGGCATAGTGTTTCCTCCAAAGTGGTTGATAGATAGTTGTTTATGTTATTAACGGCGGGGTCTGATCTGAAGCAGGCAGTCAGGCCCGTTGAAGTTTTGATAAATCCGCGATTGATAGGCTTTCTGTGGTCAGCCTATCTTAATAGTATTTCCTCATACCCCCCCAACCCCCCCCTTTGGAAAAAAAAGGGGGCCGTTGAATTTCCCTTCCTTTCCGGCTAAAGCCTCCACTCCGGATAAAGGAGGGGTTAGGGGTGGTTAATCCTTGCCTCTCAAGGGTTATTCTCTCAGGTGGCGGCGGCTTGTTGTTCAGCTTTACGGGTAAACCATTTTTCAGCTTCTTCGTCCCAGGTGTCAGTTCTGACGTAAGAGCATTGGCGAGGTTCGGAGATCATGTTGGGATCAACGTCGACTCCAATTCCTTCGAGGAAATTGACGAGTCCAATACGTTCTATCATTTCTCCGGTGCGTTCATGCTCGAGGGCGTTTTCTGCAAAGAATTCAATGGTGGCTTCGGCAATACCACGTAGCCGATCGTAGTCAGCTTGAGTTTCGAGTTTCATGAAGGGTATGATGACGGTGCCCATCAGGTCGCCAATTTTGAGGGTGCGCTTGCCACCCATTAAAACGGTGATTCCCTTGTCATCGCCGACGGAAAGGGCTTTGGTCATGACGTTAATGCAGTGCATACAACGCACGCAGTTGCGATTGTCAACGGCCAAGCTATCGTCGTCATTCAGTGATAGGGCGTGAGTTGGGCAACGACTGATAACATTGTCGATGACATACTTGCGACTTTTCTTGCTCACAAAGGTTTTGACTTCGGCTTGGTCAACTTTCATGTCATCCCGCCAGGTGCCGATGATGGCCATATCTGCCCGCTCAATAGAGTTCATGCAGTCATTGGGACAGCCAGAGACTTTGAATTTGAATTTATATGGCAAAGCAGGACGGTGCATGTCGTCTAGGAAGTTGTTGACGAGGGTGCGCAGAACTTTTTGTTCATTAGCGCAGGATTGCTCACAGCGGGCTGCTCCAACACAAGACATGCCAGTGCGTACTGCTGGACCCGCGCCGCCCAGGTCAAAACCCATTTCATTGAGTTCGTCAAAGGCAGACTGAACGTTGTCACTGGTGGTGCCTTGGAACATGATGTCACCACTTTGACCGTGGAAGGCAATGAGTCCAGAGCCGTGTTTTTCCCAAACGTCGCAGAGTTGACGAATGAGGGCGGTGTTGTAGTGCATTCCTGCAGGGGGTTGAATGCGTAAGGTATGAAATTCTTTGGAGGCGGGGAATTGACTGGCAACTTCTGAGAAACGAGGAATAACGCCACCGCCATAGCCAATGACGCCGATGGTGCCGCCCTTCCAATATCCTTTACGAGTTTGATAGGAGTGTTCGAGTTGTCCCAAGAGGTCGATCATCATGGGTTGGTAGGATTTACCTTCATCGGTGGCTAGCCGTTTGATGCCGGTGATGAAACTGGGCCAAGGGCCGCCTTCCAATTGATCAAGCATCGGGGTATTATGCAGGGGTTTGCTCATGAGTTAACTCTCCTTTGGTTTAGACAGGTGATTGTCAACTGGCCAGAGATTGACAATCACTTGGGTTGTTTATGGGGTAGGATGGTGCGAGTTTTTATTCAGGGTTGTGTTATTTTGTGTCCTGTTGCCCTTCCCCATTTTGAAGGAAATGAACCTCCAGCTGTTGCTTGTTTTGTAGAGAATAGCAGAAAGCAGGATACGCTTCCCTTATTCTCCCTTGGGTTAAGCTGGGGGGTGGTCTTCCGCTGTCCAGAATAATTACGTATAATGGGGTCTGTTGTGGGGCGCTTTTTTTTGCGTTGCAGCATTTCTTGTTCATCACTATCTACTAAAATAGTGATTTAGAAAAATTTCGTCAAGTTATTTTTTCTTCCTAGGTTCTGATCAGGGATTAAATTACGTCTATAGGTAAGAAAACGGGAGAATGAATTGTTTTTATTGACTGACTTTCCCTGTTTTTTCCTCAGATGAGGAGGGCAGACGCTTTTCTACGGAGTCTTCTCTACTGAAAGTGGGAAAGGGATTAGGATTTAATGGTATAGCAGTTTGATCAACAATACAAGTCGCTTATTCACCACTTTCGTGGTTTATTCACAACATTCGTTATCTTAAAATTATGGAACATACTCCTTCAACAGCTCATGCCACTTCAGCCAGTCCATTCCATGTGGATAATACTTTGGAATATAAATTGTGGCGCTCTTCCAAATTGGCTGATTATCCAATTGATATTAATGGCTTAATTGTGCCTATTGTTGATCCTTATCAGTTGTCAGAATTGGAAAAACAGCAGTTATTAAGTCACTGTCGCAAAACTAATTTCGCAATTTATCGCTTTCTCAGTCCAAAAATCCAAGTGGATAAGTTTGTTTTACAGGCTTTAACTGCTCAGTTGGGTTTGCATCACTTGGATCACAATCTGGGCGCTGATGAAGACGGAGTTACTGCATTACAGGTATCCCCCGCTTTAGGAACTCAAGAGTATATTCCTTATACCAATCATCCGCTAAATTGGCATACTGATGGGTATTATAATTCTCCAGAGTGCCAGGTGCATGCGTTTTTGATTCATTGTGTGCATCCGGCATTGAAAGGAGGAGAAAATCAGTTGTATGATCACGAGTTGGCCTACATAAAATTGCGGGATATAAATCCGGAGTATGTAGACGCTTTGATGTTACCTGATGTGATGACCATTCCTGCCAATCAAGAGGGAACTTTGTTGATTCGAGCCGCTCAAACAGGGCCGGTGTTTTCAATTGCTCCCCAAGGGCATTTGCACATGCGTTATACTGCCAGAACCCGTCATATACAGTGGAAATCCCATCCTAAAGTGACTGCTGCCATTCAAACTTTGATGTCTATTTTAACTCAAGATATGGTTTTTCGCTATTGTCTATCAGCTAACGAGGGGATTATTTGTAACAACATCTTACACAATCGCAGTGGTTTTACCGACAGCCTCAATCCTCAACAGAAACGTTTGTTATATCGCATGCGTTTTTACGATCGGATAAAAATGGATTGATAAGGGAACGATTGAAAAATCAAATCAATATCCCTGACCAAAATCAAGTCCCACTTTTTGGAAACATTACTTTATGATTATGCACGATTATCAGCCCACAGATAACTTGTTGACAGGGCGAATTATTTTGATCACCGGCGCTGGCAGTGGCATTGGCCGCTATATGGCTTTGGAATTTGCAAAACTGGGAGCAACAGTTATCCTATTGGGAAGGTCCTTGCGGAAATTAGAAACCCTTTACGATGAAATTGAACAGCAGAATGGACCTCAACCTGCCATTTATCCAATGAATTTGGAGAGTGCTACCTTGCAGGATTATGATGTTCTCACGACCACTTTGATTAATGAATTTGGGCGATTGGATGGACTGCTGCACAATGCGGCTTTATTGGGCACCCTCAGCCCCATTCAACATCATTCAGTAGAATTATGGTATCGCATCATGCAGGTCAATTTACACGCTCCCTTCTTGTTGACCAAGGCCTGCCTCCCCTTACTTTCCCACTCGGCAGATGCCAGTATTCTCTTCACTTCATCCAATGTGGCTAAACAAGGCAAGGCTTATTGGGGAGGTTATGCTGTCTCTAAATGGGGTCTTGAAGGATTAATGCAGGTGCTGGCCGATGAACTTGAAAATTCCTCGATACGGGTCAACAGTATCAACCCAGGCGCCATACGCACTGCTTTACGAGCCATTGCCTATCCTGGTGAAGATCCTATGACCCTGCCTACTCCAGAAGTTTTACGAACTTTGTACTTATACCTTATTGGACCAGACAGCCGAGGAATCACTGGCCAAGCTTTTGAATTACCTAAGATGGATTGACAATAGGAAAGCCCATCAATCTCCCACTTTTTTCAAAGAGGGGAATAACCCTTTTACCGTAACATAGAAATAATAACCCTTAAGGGGGTATTATTCCTCAAAACTTCACTGATTCTCATCAGACCTCTTGTAAAAGTATAATGATGCGATAAATTGGAGTGGAGGCTTTAGCCGGCCAGCAGTAGGCATCACCCCACACATACAAATTGCAGGCGCCTACCGTTGACCGGCTAAAGCCTCCACTCCAATGTACTTTAACTAGGTGGAGGATAATGGTAGGGTGGGCAACTCTTTTTCATTATCCCATTCTTTTGCTGGATATCTATTGAAAACAAGCAGCCAAATCTCGTCAGTTTAAAATCGGCTAGTGGGATTTGTGGAGCGTTATATGATTTTAGAGAGAAGTGAGCGAATGGCAATCGGTAATTTAGCACCTACAGCAGTAAATACGCGATATAAAGTATACAAAGACAAGGGGTTGCTACCCCTTGTTTTATAGGAAGAATTTTGAGAAGTGTGTGTGCGGTGGAAAACAATAGGAATGAAAAAGGGGATTGGAAAGAGCGGCGTGAGGGAGGCCTTCAATTTCCTGTGAATCCCTTCATGAATATTGCCCGATGAATGTCGCCCAGACTGATCATGCCCACCAATTTTTTCCCTTCGGCCACCGGAATGCGCCGGAAATTGTTTTTGGCCATGATGGAGACGGCTTTTAGAATAGGAATCTCTGGGGAAACGGCGATAACGCTGTGACTCATTAATTCTTCAGTTTTCAGGGGCAGGATTTTTTTATATTCATTTTCCATGCTTTCAAAGTCAATGCTGGCAGTGCCTTCCATCAATTCCCGCAGATCTGGGAATAGGTAACGCAATACATCGCGTTCCGCTAAAATGCCCAGCAATTCTCCTTCTTCATTGACCACGGGCAGGCCACTGAAGCGATTGAGGCACATGATGGAAGCGACTTCTTGTAAGCGAGTGTCGGGAGTGATGGTTTTAACAGCGCGGGTCATAATGTCTTTTACCAGCATAATTATACCTTATGGGATATTGTTGTAGTGGGACTTGAGAGGGTGATGCCTGCCAATGAGTCAAGGTTACCCCCTTGAATTACGAACAGTTTGAGCTGCAAAACTGTAGATAAGGAAAATTTATTGAGGGAATCAGCAGAACCTGAACTTAAAAAAAGGGGGCAATCCGACACTCCTAAAATGCCGGAATCACCCCTTTAACTTGAGTATTAAACTTTACTTAGCAGTGGGTTTGCTGACAAGATCAACATGAGGAACTTTCTTGAGACTCCACTTCTTGGCTTTTCTGTCGTAGGTGGAATTAACAAAGCATTTCCAGTTTTCTTCATCAACTTTGTTGAAATCCATACGATAGTAGAAGCCAGGATAACGGCTTTCTTCGCGGAATTGAATGTGCTTCATGTGAGCTTCCGCGGTAATGATCCGGTGGTAGTTTTCCCAAGCCCGGAGCAACTCGTGGAGGTCTTTAGCCCGCATTTTCAAGGAATCTTCCTTGAGCATTTCCAGTTTGTCTTCGCAGACTTGTAACATGTGCGCGTTGGTTTGATACCAAGTGGCAACTCCTGCACAATACTCATCCATGATCTTTTGGAGACGGAATTGTAACATTCTTGGGGTGATATAGTTGGGGTTGACGTCGATCGCAGTGCTGTAATCTTTGAATTCCAAGAAGTTACGGACGGGGCGATAGATTTCGTCGACCAATTCTTGTACTGAAGTATCCAATTCCGGCTTCCAATCCTTATTATCCAGTACGAACTTCAACATGCCTTTGGCAGCCAAGCGTCCTTCAGCATGAGAACCAGAAGAGAATTTGTGACCAGAAGCGCCCACACCGTCACCGGCAGTAAATAGTCCTTTGACGGTAGTCATGGAACGGTAGCCCCAAGACCATTCGGAAGGAGCACCCACATCGGTAGGACCAGAGACCCAAATTCCGCAGCATCCAGAGTGAGAGCCGAGCAGATAAGGTTCGGTGGGCATCAATTCAGAAGCTTTCTTTTCGGGTTCGATGTTTTCACCTGCCCACACGCCGGCTTGACCAATACACATGTCTAAGAAGTCTTCCCAGGCTTCCGCTTCCAAGTGTTTGATTTCTTTGGGAGTCATGGTTTCAGCCAACTTAGCCAAAGCAGTTGGAGTGTCCATATAGATGGGTCCACGTCCTGCTTTCATTTCGTGCATCATGACGTGATTACGTAAGCAGCTGGCAGGCACTGCAGCTTGTCCATAAGGAGGGTATTGATCGAGTAAGGACTTGTTCTTAGTGAGATAATCTTCCCCCAAAGCATTGGTGGCTTTGGCTTTAAAGAGGAGGAACCAGGCGCCGACTGGACCGTAACCGTCTTTGAAACGAGCAGGGACGAAACGATTTTCCATCATGGTGAGTTCTGCACCGGCTTCAGCAGCCATTGCATAGGTAGAGCCGGCATTCCATACGGGATACCAAGCGCGACCAGTACCTTCACCTACGGAGCGTGGACGGAAGATATTGACGCAACCGCCAGCAGCCAGTAAACAGGCTTTGAATTTGTAGACATACAATTTATGTTCACGTACGGAGAAGCCAATGGCGCCTGAAGCGCGGCTGGGATCGTTCTTATCGTTGATGAGTTTGACAATGAAAACCCGCTCTTGAATGTTGTCAGTGCCTAAGGCTTTCTTGGCAGCTTCAGCAACAATCCACTTGTAGGATTCACCGTTGATCATGATTTGCCATTTACCAGAACGGACGGGCTTACCCCCATCTTTTAAAGGCTTGCCCTCATCACCAGGCTGTTTCCAAATGGGCAGTCCCCATTCTTCAAATAAATGGACGGAATCATCAACGTGACGTCCCAAGTCATAAGCCAAATCGTCACGAGTAATTCCCATCAAGTCGTTGGCAACCATTCTAGCATAGTCGGCAGGATCTTGATCGCCCAAATAGGTGTTAATTGCGGAAAGCCCTTGAGCAACAGCGCCAGAGCGATCCATGGCGGCTTTGTCAATAAGCTTGACTTTGAGATTAGTACCTTCGATCCAACGCATTAACTCATAAGCACAACCGCAAGCAGCCATACCGCCACCGATGAGTAATAGATCGACTTCTTCTTCAATGATTTGCGGATTACCAAATGTTCCTTCTGCCATGTTCATTACCTAAATTTGATATGTGTGAAATTGTCTTTTCATCATACTTTTCAGTAAGATGACCCTGAAATCGTCCTTTAAAGACGAATAAGTTGACTCTTATCGCCTCTCAGATTACTGCTCATGGTGAAAAGTCCGGGCTTATCCAGATCGCTTAAGACAGGTTTTGGCTTGCCGGCGTAAGGTTCAATAGACCCTTCAGGGGTAGTACGAATGGGGAATTTGAAGCGCTTCATGACACCATTGCGGAATTTGATGGTCCACATGATGGAATCACTACCACGTAATGGCTGTACAGATGCTCCCAAGGGGACGATATCAGCATAGTGACGAACTTCAATAGCATTTTGAGGACAAATCTTAACGCAAGAGTAGCATTCCCAGCATTGCTCAGGTTCTTGGTTGAATGACTTCATCGCATGGCCAGTTTCAGATCCGTCTTTGTCCAATTTCATCAAGTCATGGGGGCAAATGTACATGCAAGCGGTTTTATCTTGACCTTTGCAACCATCGCACTTCTCAGTACGTACATACGTAGGCATTATGGGTTTCCTCCTTCGGATATTAACTGCAAGTTAGTTCAAGCAACTCATACTATTGCAGTAGATAGCAGAGTGAACTTTATCGAAAAAAACTTTTTCAATTCCCAATTCTAATATGAAGCATAACGCCGTCTCAATACTCTCTTTTCCTTACTCATCAATTTGCAAAAGATAATGACAAAAGTGGTAGACTATTTAAGACCAGCGATGTGCCTATCTTAATGGATAATTGGATTAAATGCCAAGTTAATTTTTAAAACTCACTATAAAAATAATTTATTTATTTGTGGAAGGAAAAGTATAATTTATGAATGTTGTATCTGTTAAAACTTAATTCTTCTTATGAGGAAGGATCTTAACTGAACAAACTGTGCTTACCCTCCATTAAACCAAAAGGAAAACAATCTATGGACTCTATTCCAGACTTTGACGATCAAGAACTCATCCTGGTCAGACAAATACTTAAAAAACGGTACCACTCAGACATTGAAATTGAACTGGCGGACAGTGAATTGAGACTGGAACCCACCGCTCCGCGACTGACCTTTTGTCCCACTGTATATTGGCGAGCCGACACAGTTCACTTCGTAATTTTCAAAACTGCGGCTCAGCGCTACCGTTGTCAGTTTTTCTATAATTCAGTAGAGCAATACGGTACTGGCATATATGAATATGAAGATTTGCATCATTGTATGATGACTCTGTTGCAAGTGCAAGCGGATCATGCTTTGAACCAAAGATAGCATTCATTTACCTCTCCAAAGGGATCGATAGAATCCAACTCTACACTACCTGCCCTCCCTTATTAAGGGGGAGGAGAGTCCTGCTTTCCCTTCCAAAATCCCAAACCAAATTTTGAGACCTACCCACGCTTAGACCCTCCTAATCCCTCCTTGGTAAGGAGGAGAACTGAATAACCCCTCCTTGGTAAGGCACACATAGGATACGCTTACCAACGGGAAGCCCATCAATCGCGTTGATTCAGACAAAATATCCCCCCCCCTCTTTTCCAAAGGGGGGTAGGGAAGATTAAGGAAGAGAATGAATTCTGGCTTGCAAAATATTCCGAAATTCATGAGGATCTTTACGATGAGTAATTTCTCCAGGTCGTGGAAAATGCCAGTCTTGTAGACGAGATAACCAAAATCGCAGAGCAGCTGCTCTCAGTAAAATCGGCCACACCTGATGTTCCAGTTGAGTAAAATCTCGTTGACTATAATACCCATCTAACATTGCCTGCAAGCGCACTGAATCCAAATGGCCATTCTCCAAACTGCACCAATCGTTGACTGTTACCGCCACATCATATAGTAAAACATCGTGGCAGGCATAATAAAAATCAATCACTCCCGATAATTTATTGCCTTCAAATAAAGCATTGTCTCGAAATAAGTCCGCGTGAATAATTCCCCGGGGCAAATCTAGATAACGATGAGTGGCTTGAAAATCCAATTCCGTTTGTAATAACTGAGCATCTGATTTTTCCAGGTGAGGAAACACTCGATCCGCAGTGGCTTTCCACCAATGGGGACCACGGTCGTTTTTACGGCGTTGGGGAAAATGGGGACTGATGGTATGCATGTAACCCAATATACAACCAATGTTTTGACATTGTTGAGGATTGGGATGGATAACTGCTTGTCCTTTTAGACGTTTTACCAATGCAGCCGGTTTGCCATTCAAGATACTGAGATAATTCCCCGTATTATCAGCAATTGGATGGGCACTGGGAATTTCATATTCTGCCACATAAGCCATAAATTCTAAAAAGAAGGGTAATTCTGGGGCCGTGTATTGTTCAAATAAAGTGAGAACATATTCTCCCAAAGTGGTGCTGACAAAGTAGTTGGTATTTTCAATGCCCGCAGTAATTCCTTGAAAGTGAGTGAGTTTTCCTACTCGATACTGGTGTAAAAATTCTTCTAATTGGGTGCGTTCAATAGGTGTATAAACGGACATAAATGGGGTGTGGGGAGTCTAAAGTTAAAGGTAAAATAAACCAGGTTGCTGAGTCAAGTCATGACCTTCCGAGTAGCTGAAAAGAATTTCCAAGATCTTTTTAGGATCATCGGTGACGGTGAGCAGGTTGATATCTTCTGAACTGATTGTTTGGTGGCTGAGGAGAGATTCTCGCATCCAGGTGATTAACCCTTGCCAAAAGGTTTCCCCAACCAAGATAATGGGCCGGCGCCGAGTTTTATTGGTTTGAGTCAGGGTGATGACTTCAAAAAGTTCGTCCAGGGTGCCAAATCCTCCTGGTAAAATGATGTAAGCAGAAGCCTGTTTAACCAACATGACTTTTCGTACAAAAAAGTAACGAAAATGCAGGCTGATATCTTGGTAAGTGTTGGCCCGTTGCTCATGAGGAAGTTGGACATTTAAACCGATGCTGGGGGAATGTCCGCGAAAAGCACCCTTATTGGCTGCTTCCATAATCCCAGGTCCCCCTCCAGTAACTACGGAAAACCCGGCTTCTGAAAGGTCATAGGCAATTTGTTCCGCCAAAATTGAATAAGGATGGTCAGGAGCAAATCGAGAGGATCCAAATAGAGTTACTGAAGGTACAATGTTGGCCAGTTGTTCAAAACCTTCGACAAATTCGGCCATGATGCGGAAAATTTTCCAAGATTCTTGGGTAAAATCTTGATTTTTAGGGGGACGTTGGGCAAAACTGCGAGGGGAATCCTGAGTCATAGTTGAGAAACCATTGGGGTGTGAAATGAGGTTGTGAGTTGGAATTTCTTCCAAAGGGGGACCTATTTATAGGTCGGGACCCACGCTGATATGGAGGCGCCAAGGGGTTTCCCTTTCATTAATGGCACTTGCAATATCTATGCGAATTGGCCCCACTGGTGAGTGCCAGCGTAGTCCAAGACCGGGGCCTTGTTTCAGAGGTTCAGAGGGTTCATTGAAAGCATTGCCCAGGTCATAAAAGGCGGCTACACTCCAATTTTTGAAAATGCGGTGCTCATATTCTACACTGCCAACCAGCAGATGTTTGCCGCCAATGACTTCTCCACGAGGATTTTTGGGACCAAGAGCTTGGTAGTCATAACCTCGCACACTGCGATCTCCTCCCGCAAAGAAGCGGATTGAAGGTGGCAGATCATGGAATTCACCGTTGAGTAAGCTAATAAAACTGTAGCCAAATTCACCTCGAGTGATCAAGCGTCCTTGTTCAATAAGTTGTCGAATGACAGTGAGACTGGCGCGTCCTTGTAGAAAAGAAGTGTTTGAACCCAGACCATTCATTGCTCCTCGCAGATCAAATTGTATTTTATAACCATTTTGGGGGTTAATACGGTCATCGGCTTCCAAATAAGACCAACTGGCATGGGGCATTAGCAATTTGGAATGACCAATCTCGTTGGTACCAATTGTATAAATTTCATTGCGATATTCTATGCCCAAAATCTCCCGAAGATCAAATCCCCAAATAGAGCGTGCCTGATATAGGCTGGGACCAATTTTAAACAATTGACTGTCACTGGTGTCTGTATTTTCACCTCGATAACTCAAACTCAGCGTCAAGTTGTCTTCCTGGAATTCACCCAATGGGATTAGATAGTTAGCCACAGCACCTTGCCGAATTTCTGACCATTCAATTTTGGATTTTAGACGATGACCGCGTCGATTAACGTAACGTCGTTCCCATCCCAAACTTCCGCGTATCCCAGTATCTGTACCGTAACCAATGCGGAAGGGATAAGAGCTGCGTTTTTTGGGAGTCAAAGTAATTTGAATAGGAATGCGATAGTCTTCAGTGACTGCTTCTAATACCCGTTCCACATCCACTTGTTCAAAATAATCGCTGCCAATCAAGTTATTTTTTAGGGCAAGCATTTGATTAACGGTATAAAAATCTCCGGGTTTAAAGGTCAAATGACGTTGCAACACATTGTCATTCAACCAAGATTGGTTAAAAGTCACTTCTCCAAATCGATAACGATGTTGACTGTCCAAAGTAATTTGTACATGTGCAGTGAAAGTCGATTTTTCAATGAGAATTTGTTGCTGGGTGAATTCAGCATCAAAATAGCCTCTTTCTTGAGCCAAGGATCGCAATTGTTGCTTGGCTTTTTCATAGTCAGAATGATGAAGAATTTTGCCAGTTTTGATAGGTAAATGAGCCAACAAGGTTTCAAAAGCCGGGTCTTGTTGGGCATCGCCGAGCAGTTGAATATTGATTTTATTTAAGATCAAAGGAGGACCAGGAATGACAGTATAAACAGCACGCCATTTATCCTGAGTTGAAGAAGGTGGGATCAGCTGAGCTTGCACTGTGGACTGGTAATAACCAAAAGGTTGTAAAGCTTGTTGAATTTCAGCAGGGGCTTGCTGATGAAGGCGTTCAATGCGTTTGGCAGATAAGTGGGGGTGATGTTTTTGTTGTTCAAGGCTGAGATAACTAAGGGCATTCTCACGCAATTCTTTAATTGATTGATTATTGGTGATATCTTGAAATATGAGATCAACTTGCAGGGATTCAGCTTGAAGAGCGGGGAGCAGTAAACTCAAGGGAATAAGGAGCAGAGAAATTCCCCAAATCAATTGTTTTAAAAAATAAAGCATTGGGCAGATTATTCTTCAAGTTCCAAACTGTCAACTTCAATGACTTTGACTATATGACGTTTATTGAGAATGTGATGGGTGCTTTGATAATCAGTGAGCACGATAAAGGTTTTATTGTGATTGTTCAGCATATCGGACAATCGCAAGTTGCGATCAACGACCACCGTGCCCTTTAAGATGGTGGTATCAATGAGGTAAATGATGACGTGGACATCCTTTCGAGTGAGATTGGACATAGTGATTTTCCGCGGAGTAATTGAACATTCTGGGGTGCAGGTTGTGGCAGAACTTGCACTCCTATAGTTAATAGACCTCTTGCAAAAGTAAATGATGCGATAAAGATGAGATACGAAAGGATAAAAGGGAAATCCCCGTTAGAGTGGAAGCTTTAGCCGGTAAGCGGTAGGTCCTTGGACTGGAGGCTTTAGCCGGTAAGTCCTTGGAGTGGAGGCTTTAGCCGATAGGTCCTTGGAGTAGAGGCTTTAGCCGGTAAGTCCTTGGACTGGAGGCTTTAGCCGATAGGTCCTTGGACTGGAGGCTTTAGCCGGTAAGTCCTTGGAGTGGAGGCTTTAGCCGGTAAGTCCTTGGACTGGAGGCTTTAGCTGGTAAGTCCTTGGGCTGGAGGTTTTAGCCGGTAAGTCCTTGGGCTGGAGGCTTTAGCCGATAGGTCCTTGGACTGGAGGCTTTAGCCGGTAAGTCCTTGGAGTGGAGGCTTTAGCCGGTCAGCCGTAGGCATCACTCCACATACACAAATTGCAAGGACCTACCGCTTACCGGCTAAAGCCTTCAGCCCAAGGACTTACCGGCTAAAGCCTCCACTCCAGCCTACCGGCTAAAGCCTTCACTCCAGCCCACCGGCTAAAGCCTCTACTCCAGCCTACCGGCTAAAGCCTCTACTCCAGCCTACCGGCTAAAGCCTCCACTCCAGCTTACCAGCTAAAGCCTCCACTCCAACGTTTCTTAACGGAGGGGCAACTCTCATTTTTTCATGATCGCATGCTTTTGCAAGAGGTCTAATGGATAGAACAAGTTTTAACTCTTGAGTTCCGAAACTTTGGTTTTTAGTTCAGAGGAGTCGTCATCCATCAGTATGGCATGGGCAGGACCTTCCAAGTCGTCAAATTGACCGGAACGAATTGCCCAAACAAGGGTCCCTATGATGGCAGCAACCAAGGCCAAGGAAACGGGAATGAGTAGGTAAATGACTTCCAAAGTTGATCTTCCTTATTATCAATTGGGAACATAACTTAAATAGTGGGCACTGGCATAACCTTCAATGTCATCGGCAGTTCGAATTTTGTACCAATTCCCCATGATTTCTAAAACTTCCACCTTCTGTCCTTTGGCCACGGCACTTACAACTTTAGCCCCGATTTGGGGGCTTTCTCGAACGTTGAGAGGCTGACTTTTAGTAACCACCGTGGCATAACCAATGTTGTTTTCGGCGTCTTCTAACGCGTCTTCTAACAATACCAAGTATTGAGAATAGGCAAATCCGGTAGTTTCATCCGGCAAACGTACATAATACCAGTCTCCTTGAGACTTTATAACTTCAACTATAGACTGGTTCTCAACACTGGTAATGATCTTTCCATTGGGCTCGGTGCGGATTTGTAGAGCACCTCCATTAGTGACTACTCTAGCTGACCGAGTGGTTGATATTTCTCGAGTTTCAGTAGATAATGGTCTTTTAGAGGAGTCTGGAGTTGCTTGCTTTTTAATGTGTTTGCGATCAACATAGCCCTCGGTGCCATCCTTCGATCTGATCTGATACCAACCATTGGAAGTTTCTGCTAGAATTTGGACTTGGGCACCATTTTCTAACGTAGCAATGGTGGAACTCCCTTTATGGTCGCTCTCTTTGACATTTAAAGAAGTATTCTCTGTGGTGGCAACAATTCCATACTCATCCTCCATTTTGATATATTTTCCAAAGGCATACCCTTTACGTCCATCCTCTAATTGGACGGTGTACCAGGTATTGTCCACACTAAGTACTCTTACTGGCGCTCCATTTTCCAACTTAGCAATAACTTCGGCTTGAGTATTTTGGCTTTTTCGAACTCTGAGTGGAGAGCCAGTCGTTGACACAATACCCACAATAGATTTATGCTGAGCATTGATAACTGGATCATCTTGATCCTGAGCTTGTAAAGTTAAAACAGGGAACAACCCTATGATTAAGATAAGTATCGGGGCAATAGGCATATAACAAGGTCCTCAAATTTAGGTAGGGATAATGAAGGTTAGTGATCAGTCCTTGAGGTCATTTTAGTGTCCAAACTGGGCTTTACGCTTATAGAAGTCTTAATTGTGCTGGCTATTATAGCGGTCATTTTAACTTTTGCCACCCTGTCAATTGGCGATGGGGGACAAGCCGGACAGTTGCGACAGGAAGCCCGGCGGTTAGCCGCCTTATTAGAATTGGCCAGTCAACAAGCCATCGGGCAAGTTCAAGAATTGGGGGTTGCGTTCACCCAGAATAATTATCGATTCTATCAGTGGCAGCCCCCAACTTTTAATTTTCAATCTGGTTTCCGATCGTTGTCTTCCTCAAATTGGCACCCCCTGGCGTCTGAAAATACCGGATTTTTTCATTCGTTACCAATGGGCATGCAATTGCAATTGAGCATAGAAGGCAACCAGGTCAATTTAGAACCCCAATGTACCCTTTGTCAGCCCCAACTGTTGATATTATCCAGTGGAGAATGGACTCCTTTTAACATTGTGCTGCATATTCAAAAAACAATCGCTTATCAGATCACGGGCGACTTAGTTGGACAATTAACCGTACACCCAATCAACTTAGACTTATAGTAAACCTATTTCATGGGTAGATTAATAGGTACAAGTAGGAAGGGCTGAAATCGCTTAGAACCACTTCCTGTTCTACTTCTTAAGGAGAGAAGTACTGATAAGAAAGGCTGACCAACGAGAAACTCATCAATCGTGATTCTCGTTAAGGTAAACAACAGCCTCCTTCCTTCTTGCAAGTAATTATAATGAGGACGTGCAATCTCCGTCAACCCCTCCTTGACCAGGAAGTCAGTGGATCTAAGCGGGGTTATAATACCTCAATTTTAAACAACAAAGTGGGCAACGACAAAAAATTCTCCATCCCACCTGGGAATTAAAATAGAATGCAAGGCTTCACACTGTTAGAAGTTTTAATTGCGTTGATTATACTGGCTCTCAGCCTGGCTGCAGCTTTGAAAACAGCCAGTGTTACAGTTGACAACAGTCGATATTTACGGGACAAAACTTTGGCTCATTGGGTAGCCATGAATATTTTAACTGAAATACAGGTCAAACGTCAATGGCCAACATTGGGTCATCAAGAAGGCAGTACCGAAATGGCCAATCGAACCTGGTATTGGCACTTACAAGTAAAAACAACTGTAGATCCAGAATTGAAACGTTTAGAATTAACCGTCTCCGATCAACCCAAAACCGCCCAACCTTTAAGTTTGCTAACCGGCTTCATTGCTGCCCCTCAGTAACTCTAACCCTCTTTGTACATCCCTTTAACCTCAATGAGTAACCACTTAATGAAATCATTTCTCCTCTCATCCATTCTCCTCCTATTATTTAACTCTAATGCTTTAGCCACCCTGTATCAATGGGTGGACGAAGACGGTAATCTACAATACACCCAAACACCTCCTCCTGGAGTTGAAGCTCAACCGGTACAACCCCGTCTCAATTCCATTTCCAGCGGAGAAGTCGATCCTCCCAAATTGACTCCTCAACAACAACTGTTGTTGGACAGTTGTCAAAAAGCCCAACAAGAACTGCAAAATCTTAAAAGTGCTTCCAACATGATGTTCCCAGATCCAGAAGAGCCTGGAAAATTTATACCCATGAGCAAGGAAACTCGGGAACAGAAAATGATGGCGGCAGAAACCTATCTACAGGCCAATTGTCAAGACACCTTAAAAGATCAGGGCACTGAGACCAACGAGACTCCTGAAAATTCTGCACTCTCCGAAACCGCACCCACTCCCCCCTCGAAATGTGAAAAGGTACAAGCCAGCCTAACTGATTTGACCACCAAAACCGACCTCTTGGTCCCTGATCCTGAAAATCCTGAAAAATACATTCCCTTGGGGGAAGAAGAGCGTCAAACTAAAATTTCAGAATTACAAAGCTATTTCGATCAATTCTGTGCACAAGATGATTAACTTAACTCAGTGACTCGACACTGACTTACCAATAAATCCCACTCCTAATTCCCGACTCAAAATTCCGCGTTATTCCGAGGATAACGCGGTGAATATTCCTTCAGTGAACCCCCATTATTGTTTTTTAACGTTACAAGTTGACTTTTTTAGCCAGAAACGATTAATATAACATTAAAGCCTGATATCTTCACCTGCTGAACAACGTACTGAAAAAAATGGTAAAAAGTGAAGATAAACAAACCGTTAAAATTGGCATAATTGTTGTATGTTACCTAAGTACTGACATTAAGAAGGACTAACCAGGTGACTCAATGAACGTTTCAGAACCTCTAAAAATTCAACCCACTGACTATCTACCTAAAATCGTCAATTCAGTGTGTACAACCATTGTAATGTTGGCATTTATTTACACCGTGTATTCCTATTTTTTAATTCAATTGGAAACACGACACAAACCTTTACTCAAAGAAATCAACACATTACAACTACAATTCCAAGAAGAAAGTGAAAGACGTCTATTATTGGAACGTGAAAATGCTCGATTGTCAATTCAAGTTGAGGAAGGTCAACAAAAAATCAAAAAATTGTCTGGACAATTAACTCAGCCCAATTTTTTACAAAAATCAGAACAATCCGCTTTGTCATTTCTATCTTTGGAAGAAGAAAATGAATGTAAAACTTCAGAAAAACCCTTGGAAGACAGGTTTTTACGATCTGCCTTGCATAAAACTCTTTCTCGTAATTCCACGGACAGATTTGAAGGATTTTCTATATTAATGAATAACGTGGAGTACACCACCGAACAAACTCAACGGGACTTACTGGAACTCTATCTCAAGGAAATGAACAAATCCAATCGCTTAGGAATCTATTACGCCGCTTTTATAATGGCGGAATTAGAGCCAGTGGTACTGTATGAATATCGCACTCAACTTGAGTCTGCTTACCAATTCATTCACCAAGAATCTGGCTGGGAAAAAACTGCAAACAAGTATTGCCAAATCAAACGCAAAATCGACAGCATCCTCAAATTTGACCGCGTTCCAAATTGATTCCAATTATTCTCAGATCATACCCTTCCCAAACTGATGCAATCAATGCTATAATTGAACGACAATTCAATTCTTAAATTCTCCTTAAGAAGTAACAGGTAAGAAAAAGCGACTTCCAGAGCCTTATTCATGGAAGTCCCTGACCCAGTTGGCCATTCTTTCACTTGTTACTACTTAATTACAAATTAACTCCCCTAAAGTAACTTTACCTGAAGTTTTACCCTAATCAAGAGGACTAAAATAATGCCACGTTACCTAGTCATTGTAGGATTGGTATTCTGCAGTTGGATACCTCCCCTATTGGCTTCAACCTATCAAGTTCATGAATTTAAATTGGAAAATGGTCTAAAACTCATCGTTAAAGAAGATCATCGAGCTCCCATCGTAGTCAGCCAAGTTTGGTATAAAATTGGGAACAGCTATGAAAACGAAGGAAAAACTGGACTCTCTCACCTCCTTGAACACATGATGTTCAAGGGCACCCAAAAATACCCGGCAGGGGAATTTTCTCGCATTATGGACGTACAAGGTGCCACAGAAAATGCCTTTACCGGATCCGACTACACTGCCTACTTTCAAACCCTGGAAAAAACTCGCCTGCCCATCAGTTTTGAACTGGAAGCTGACCGCATGCGCAATTTAGTACTGACTGAAACCGAATTTGTCAAAGAACGCGCAGTGGTGGCTGAAGAACGTCGAACTCGTACAGAAGACAATCCCAGCAGTTTTTTTTATGAACAATTCTCAGCCACTGCCTATCAAGTTAGTCCCTATCGAAATCCCATTATTGGCTGGATGAGTGATATTGAGAACATGAAACTCAGTGATTTACAACAATGGTATGAACAATGGTATGCCCCTAACAATGCCATTGTCGTGGTTGTAGGTGACGTTGACCCCCAAGCTGTGCTCGAATTGGCCACACAACACTTTGGCCCCCTCAAACCCAGCCAGCTTACCCCTCCAGTACATAGACCAGAACCTGAGCAACAAGGCATCAAAAGAATCACCGTCAAACGTCCAGCTAAACTGCCCAGTCTACTCATGGGTTACAAAGTTCCCGCCTTGCCTCATATTCCCAGCGGACAGGAATGGGAAGTTTATGCCTTGGAAGTATTGTCCTATCTTTTAGATGGAGGGGACTCTGCCCGTTTAAATCGTTATCTCGTTCGAGACCAACAAGTCGCCAGCTTTATTTCCGCCGGTTATGATTCTGGAGAACGTCTTCCCTCTCTGTTCACATTCTCTGCCACGCCTGCAGAAGGTAAAACCATTGAACAGGTAGAAAAAAGCCTACGAGAACAAATTGCACTCTTGCAAACCCAACCCGTTAAACCCGAAGAATTGGCACGCGTAAAAACTTTGTTGCGGGCTTCAGAAGTCTATGAGCGAGATTCCCTTTTCTATCAAGGCATGAAGATTGGTCTCCTGGAAACCAGTGGACTCAGCTGGTCCCTGTCAGAACAATACTTAGCCCGCATTGCTGAAGTCACTGCGGAACAAATTCAAACTGTGGCTCAAAAATACCTGATAGACGATTTCCTGACCGTAGGTATTTTAGAACCCTTACCCTTAACTACCGAATCAAAATCACCCCCTTCTAAGCCAAAAGCGGCTGCTGGAGAAACTCATTCATGAATTCACTTCTCAAACACCTTTTGATCCCATT
Source organism: Thiomargarita sp. (assembly GCA_020721005.1). Lineage (GTDB taxonomy): Bacteria > Pseudomonadota > Gammaproteobacteria > Beggiatoales > Beggiatoaceae > DYNP01. The sequence goes on along the minus strand of DYNP01000001.1, from coordinate 373,988 downwards.
AAGTTACCTATTGGCCACCGCCAGCCCGGCAATTCCCGAAATTCAACATTGGACCACAGACAATGGAACACGAGTTTACTTTGTAGCCGCCCCGGAACTGCCCATGATTGACCTTGAATGCACCTTTGGAGCAGGCAGCGTTCGAGACCAAGGACAGCCCGGATTAGCCTATCTGACCAATCAACTGCTTAATGAAGGTGCCGGGGGACTGTCAGCTGAACAACTGGCCGAAAAATTGGACGATGTGGGTGCCCAACTCAGTCTGTCAAGCGATCGCGACAGTGCTTCAATCAGTTTACGCAGCCTTAACGATGCCGAACCCCTGTCCATCGCCCTGAACACTTTACGCCTAATGCTCAGTCAGGCAGAATTTGCACAAACCCCATTTGCTCGGGTTCAACAACAACAATTGACACGACTGAAATGGCAAGACCAACAACCTGATTCCAAAATAGAAAAAGCCTTTTACCAAACTGTTTATGGACAACATCCCTATGCCAGTCCCGTCGGCGGCACTCCGGAAAGCATTGCTGCACTGACTCCAGCCGATCTAAAACGCTTCTATCAACGCCATTACACTGCCAACAATGCCCTGATCGCCATGGTGGGCGCTTTGGATCGAGAAACCGCTGAGAAAATAGCCCATCAACTGGCCAGTGCTTTACCCACTGGAGAACCATTGCCTCCCATTCCCAAAGTACCTCCACTGACTGAGCCACAAACCCTGCATCTGGATCATCCCAGCACCCAAACTCACCTGATACTGGGTCATTTGGGGGTTCCTCGATCCGACCCGGACTATTTTGCTCTCTACCTGGGCAACTACATTTTGGGAGGCAACGGTCTCGTTTCTCAACTTGCAGAAGAAATTCGAGAACAACGTGGCCTTGCTTACAGCGTATACAGTTACTTCTACCCTCAAAAAGAAACCGGGGTATTTTTAGCCAATCTACAAACCCGCACCGATCAAACTCCACTGGCTTTACAATTGATGACAGAAAAATTGCGCAAATTCGTCGAAAAAGGGCCTTCTGCAGAAGAATTGCAAAAAGCCAAACAATCCATTACCGGTCAATTTCCAGCTCGAATCGCCAGCAACGGTAAAATTCTCTCTTACCTGTCCACCATTGGCTTCTATGAATTGCCCTTAGATTACTTACAAACCTATTCTCAAAAAATTGAAGCGCTGACTTTGAAAGATATCCAAACCGCCTTTCAGAAACACTTGAATTTAAACCACTTGATCACCGTGACACTGGGAGAAAGTACTCCCAAATAACTTAACAATAAAATTTGGGCACGCAACATAAACTTAACATGCCCACTGATAAAGACTAAGACCCAACCAAACTTGCCCCACTTTTTCACCCAATAGGCCAAAAACATGACACGCCTGACCCGCTGCTTTGAAAAATTACGTTCCCAAAAACGTGTGGCCCTTATTCCCTTTATAACTGCAGGAGACCCCAGTCCTAACCTGATCGTACCTTTAATGCACACTTTGGTAAACTTTGGTGCTGACATTATTGAACTTGGGGTCCCTTTTTCTGATCCTATGGCAGATGGTCCCATTATTCAAAGAGCCAACGAAAGAGCCTTGGCGGCAGGCACTCATTTACCCATTATTTTGGAAAACATTGCCCTATTTCGGCAACAGAATTCCACCACTCCAGTGGTTCTCATGGGTTACCTTAATCCAATAGAAATCATGGGTTATGAAACTTTTTTGACCGCTGCAGCTCAAGTTGGAGTTGATGGTCTCTTAACGGTGGATTTACCTCCAGAAGAAGCCCATGAAATGCTTGAATCGTTGAAAAAACATGCCATCGATCCCATTTTCTTACTGTCCCCAACTACCACTATAGAACGTATCAAATGTATCGCTGCCCAAGCCAGAGGATATTTATATTACATCTCTCTTAAGGGGGTTACTGGAAGTGCAGATTTAGACATTCAGGCTGTGGCAGATAAACTCAACCTCATTCGGCAATGTACAAACCTTCCAATAGGGGTGGGATTTGGTATAAAAAATGCCCAAACTGCAGCTCAAGTTGCGCGCTTCAGCGATGGAGTGGTGGTGGGCAGTGCCTTGGTAAGTCTAATTGAATCAACTCCCCCCGAAAATTTGCTTCAAGAAGTGGGCAATTTCCTAAAAGGACTTCGTCAAGCTATGGATCAATTCTAAATCGGAATATTCCCTTTGTCTGCATCAGAATTTACAGGATTAGACCTCTTGCAAAAGTCATATAGAGCTCTGTAGGGTGTAAAACGTCTTTGGAGTGGAGGCTTTAGCCGGTCAGCAAGCGTCCTTGGAGTGGAGGCTTTAGCCGGTAAGCGGTCGGTCCTTGCAAGATGCCGACCATTGACCGGCTAAAGCCTCCACTCCGGTTAAAGTGCTGTAGTGCTGTAGCCCACCTTACTCATCTTTTCATTATCGCACACTTTTGCAAGAGATCTATTATAGAATTTTCAGAATAATCCGTGCATAATTTTACCCATGAGACATTTTGAAAATTTCATAATTCTGAAAATTCTGATTCAGACAAAGGGAACATTTTGATTCAGACACAAGATTAACTAACTTCCTTGGAAAATAAAAAATATGAGCAGTTGGTTTGAAAAATTGTTACCTTCCCGAATTCGTACAGATGGGAAAAAAAGTAAGCATACAGTTCCAGAAGGAGTTTGGAGCAAGTGTCCAATTTGTGAAGCTGTTTTATATCGAGTAGAATTGGATCGTAATTTAAATGTGTGTCCCAAATGTAATCATCATCTTCGTATCAGTGCGCGTCAGAGATTAAATGGCTTTTTAGACCCCGATCCTTTTCAGGAGATTGGCACCGAATTGTTGCCCTTTGATCGACTTAAGTTTAGAGACAGTAAAAAGTATAAAGACCGTTTGCTGCAAGCCCAAAAAGCGACTGGAGAAAAAGATGCCTTATTGGTAATGCATGGGCAAGTGTTGGGTTTTCCATTGGTGGTTGCCGCCTTTGAATTTGAATTTATGGGGGGGTCAATGGGAGGAGTGGTCGGGGAACGTTTTATGCGAGGAATTAATGTTGCTATTGAAGAACATATTCCCTTTGTCTGCTTTTCTGCCAGTGGTGGAGCACGCATGCAAGAAGCTTTGTTCTCACTCATGCAAATGGCTAAAACCAGTGCCGCTTTGAACCGATTGACTCAACACGGTTTACCATTTATTTCAGTATTGACCGATCCTACTATGGGAGGTGTTTCTGCCAGTTTGGCCATGTTAGGCGACATCAACATAGCAGAGCCCAACGCTTTGATTGGTTTTGCCGGTCCCCGAGTGATTGAACAAACTGTGCGTGAAACCTTACCCGAAGGTTTTCAACGCAGTGAGTTTTTGTTAAAACATGGCGTAGTGGATTTGATTGTTGATCGTCGGGAAATGCGGGAAAAAATTATCTCCCTGTTGGCTATTTTAACTCATCAACCTTGTCCCACCAAGAAGGCAGTGGCAGCCACTTTTTTGATTGAGAATGAAGTTACTTTGGCCAATTGAGCGTAAAAAATCGTCTCATTCTCCTCTTTAGAGAAGAGAATAGACGGTTGGTTGTCAGCAATCATTTTATGGGCAAACGGTTACTGGTAACTTATTCAAGACGTTTAACTACCAACAGGGTAATGTCATCCAATACTTTTTGTTGGCCAATATGACGTTTGACATCCTCAATTATAGCTTGTTGGAGAATGATGGCATTTTGGGAATGATGTTGCCTAATGACTTCGACCAACCTTTCAACGCCATACACTTCTTCTTGTTCATCTTGGGCCTCGGTAATCCCATCGGTGTATAAAACAATTCCTTCTCCAACTTCTAAATAACAAGTTTCTTGGCCCAAAAAGGCACTGATATCTGGGCGCAAACCGATCATAAATCCCAAGTTAAGCGTGTCTATCCGTTGAATTTCGTGATTATTTCGGAGGACGAGAATGTCCTCATGTTGCCCACTGATGCGCAATTCTCCTCTCAGGTAATCCAATAGGCAAAATGTGAGATTTTTATCCATATTGAAGCGACGCAAATTTCCGTAAACGACCTGATTGAGTGAAGTTAAAAAAGTTTGTGGATTTGAGGTACCATTGGTCAACAAAGTGCGAACTGCGGTTTGTACCATCAACATCAACACTCCACTGTCTAAACCATGTCCGGTCACATCCCCGATGGCAATTTTAACCCGGGGTCCCTCTTGTAAAATGTCATAATAGTCCCCACCTACCTCAGCCGCTGGTTCCACAAAAGTGGCAATATCCAAAAATGTGATTTTATCCAATTCTTCCCGATTGGGAAGTACCATTTCTTGCAACCGTCTGGCCACTTCTAACTCTGTGCTCATGCGGGAATTTTCAGCAGTCAATTGAACATTGAGACGTGAAATTTCTTGATTGGCCTGTAATAATTCTTCAGTTCTCAAAGTAACCCGGCGTTCCAATTCTGCGTTTAGGGAATGATTGTCATGTAACTCTTTGGCTGACTGCTTGCGTTGTTGGTAGGCCGAAATAATGTTGGCACAAGTCAGTAAAATCGGTTGCATTTCTTGTACAATGTGCTCATCATATCCCCCGGGTCGATTGGCCACGCCCACCATACCAATTAACCGTTGTTCCTTATAAAACGGCAGTCCCAAAAAGGCATTTAAAGGGGGATGTCCGAAGGGAATACCAATTCGTCTTGGATCAGTGGCAGGATGGTTGGCGATGACTGCTTGCCCGGTAACCAATACTTCTCCAAACAGAGATTTGAGATTATAAAATTCCAAACCCGTTAACTTGTTTGTCTCATAAAAAGTTCGAGTTTCCTCATCCCAAGCAATATTGGTAATGGCATGAGTTTTTAAAAATGGTTCTCCTTTTAGAGTATGAAATACTTCTCCGATAAATCCATATTCGCTGTGCAAAATGGCAAGAATATCGGTCAATAATTTGTCAAATAGGATACGAGGGTCCACATCAGTAATAAATTGAGAGAGAGCTTCACTGATGGAATTTAAAACCGCTTGCTTGCGTTTTAATTCTTGCCGAAAATGCTCATACTCTTGTTGCTCAAGAGACATATTGTTATGAAAGTTATTCATTTTATCTGAAAGAGTCCTAGAAAAAACAAAAATTGGGGGGGGAATAACATTGACCCGGCAAATCATCGTCAATTCTCTCTTGAATAAACCATTTATTTTACGCAACCACAAGAGCGAAAACCCTTTTCTTGTGGTTGCTTAAGGTAAATCCGCGATGAAAATCAATATCAATTACACAATGATTGCGGGATTATAAAGAGCATCCCGATTATTGTTGACTGCGGAAGCTCTCTTGTCAATTCACAACCACTCATTAATGATATGAATACACGTCAACCACTTGGACAAACAAAACGTTGGGTTATTAAAATTGGAAGTGCTCTGCTTACCAATGAAGGACGAGGATTGGATAAAGTAGCTATTGAAAGCTGGGTCGCTCAAATGGCAAAGTTGTCTCAACAAGGAAAAGAAATCGTTTTGGTCTCTTCAGGAGCAGTCGCAGAAGGCATGAAACGTCTGAGTTGGAATAAACGTCCCTCTGAATTATACAAGCTTCAAGCGGCTGCAGCCGTTGGACAAATGGGCATGGTACAAGCCTATGAAACTTTTTTTCAACAACATCAACTGGCTACCGCTCAAATTCTTCTAACTCATGAAGACTTAGCCAATCGACAACGCTACCTAAATGCCCGCAGCACTCTGCGTACTCTGATTGAACTTAAAGTCATTCCCGTTATCAACGAAAATGACACCGTGGCCACAGAAGAAATTCGATTTGGCGACAATGACACCCTTGCAGGCTTAATTGCCAACCTGATTGAAGCCGATTTATTCATCATTTTAACCGACCAACAAGGATTATTTGAACGTGACCCGCGTCTAGATCCCCAAGCCAATTTGGTGGAAGAAGGATATGCCAACGATCCCAAATTAGCTGCTATGGCAGGTGATACCGGAGGCGCTTTGGGAAGAGGAGGTATGATCACTAAAATTCGGGCTGCCGGACGCGCCGCCCGCTCTGGTACTGCTACCCTTATCGTATCGGGCAGAATTCCCGAGGGACTCTTAAAAATTGCCCAAGGAGAACGACTCGGCACCCTATTACTTCCAAATGAACACCCAATGGCAGCCCGTAAACAATGGCTAGCCTCGCACCTGAAAATGCGCGGCCAACTCCAATTGGACGAAGGAGCAGTTAAAGTGTTACGTTATTCAGGCAGAAGCTTACTTCCCATTGGAGTTGTAGATGTAGAAGGACAATTTGGACGTGGGGAAATGGTTGTCTGTTTGGGACCGGATGGACAAGAAATTGCCCGGGGACTGATCAATTACAATGCCGAAGAAACCCGCAAAATTCTACGTTGTCCCACCGACAAAATTCAAGCCATTCTCGGCTATATTGACGAACCCGAACTGATACACCGGGACAACCTGGTGTTGATCTAAACAGCACTGTCGGCAATTCACTGACTAGAGAGAATCCTCCGGCACCAACTTCACAGTTGTAGTCGGAGGCACAGTCAATGCAATTTCTGCAGCGGTCACCTGATACTTACCAAACTGCAAGCTGTGCACCTTGAATAATGACCCCAAAAGATAAGACAACATCTTCTCGTTCTCATGCAACTTCAAAAGCTTCGCTTGCTCTTCTGCACTGAGCACCTTAACCCGTTTAAACTCCAAACTTAATTTGGGGATCAAACCCATGGTCACCGCAATCTCTGAAGTCTCAAAACCTGCCTCCTTGATCACGGGGATCACTTTCGCAAATTCTCCCAAACTCTTATCCAATTGACCCGTTGACCACTCTTTAATTTCCGTGAGACCATTCCCCGTCTTATCTTTAACACTGTCCCACAATGCACCCGCTTCAGTAAGTCCACTACCTGCTTTGTCTTTGAGACTGTCCCATGACACTTCTTTGGAGGTTGCGGTAGATTCTTCACCCTCTACCACTTGCTCCTTTACAGAAGAGGAGGAAACCGTTGAAGGAGATGGTTTATCACAAGCACTCATGCTGATCAAAAAAACACTTAAGATTCCCAAAAAACAGGGCGATAACTGGATAAAAAACCGTTTTAATATCAAATGCATCCTAAAAATTCTCCTTAAATTAAGTTGAATCGGCAACAAAAACCGACAATTTATTTTACCATCCATCCTTCCAAAATACCACCTACTCAACTCCCCAATAAGGAGTTGCCAATCCGGAACCCAAATCTGCTTCTATCAGACGCCGACGCACTTCAAACAAATGTTCCAATAAACGGGGTTCAAACTGTTCATAACTGGCTGTATCGGGCACTCGTTTCACCACCACTCCTAACAACTCTGTGATGGCATTCCCAATCGAATTTTGACTGATTGTAACTAACCACTTTCCAGAATCATGTCGATAAATCAATTGTTTAAAAGCCGGTTGCCAACGAATGGCATTGGCATATTTGGCATCCTGAATACACCGATCCCTAACTTTTTTCGCTGTTCTCAAAAAATCATGGTTAAATAACAGAATGTGTTCCACTGCCCAAGAAAAATACACATCAGGTAACATGGGCGCATTGCGAGTCGATACCTGCTGGAAAAAAGTGCGATAAAAATCCAAAAAACCTTTGAGAATATCATCATACTCGCGCCAAAATCGAATGTCCCGTAAAGCCTTAATTCCCCCCTGAATTTCCCAACAGGGCAAACCTTGTGGATAGCCAGTCAATTCCAACCGCGATTCTTCATCTCGAATTGGCTTAAGAACTCTCAAACTCAAAGCCTGATCAAAAAATTCTCGATACACTTCTCGCATATAAGCCTGAAACAAACTGTGTTGTCCACCATCAGTAAGATTGGGATTGTTCTCATCAGCCACTTGAGCTTGAGATAACACAGATTTCTTGAATACCATGAAGTGGTTATGCAACATACGAATGCTGGGCACGCCGGCTGATGTCAATGGCCACGTGGCATCTAAACTGGCCTCCCCTGCCAACAGTAAAGCTTCATTGGGATCAGGATACTGCTCAACCATGTACTCAATGAGAATCTGATTCATACGATTCCAAATTGATTTGACCTGATCAGGCACTTGAGTGCGGCGCACCGGTCTCCCCAAGGGATTTAAAATCGTCTGAGAGGTGTTATAAATGATTGAAGTGTCAAACTCATTACTGTGTCCCAATGCTTTACGATAAAGCAATAAATTCTCTGGATTGACCAATAACCCATTGTTGTGCACCAAATCATTTAAATTCTCGGCACTGTTAAAAAATTCATTGGCTGCCATTCCCTCTGGAACTTCCAAGGGAATTGGACGAAACGAGGTAATCACTTCGCGTGGACAAGACAGCATGTACTTAACTCCTATAAAGTTTAAACAAAAAATTGATCATCGAATCAATTGGTTAATCTCAAAAATGGGCAAGAGAATTGCCAATACAATTAGCAACACAACTCCCCCCATAACCAAAATCAATAATGGCTCAAATAGGCTGAGCAATAACTGAATGAGCGTCTCTAACTCTCGTTCCTGTAAAATGGCTGCTCGCTCCAACATCCCTTCCAATTGCCCGGTGCTTTCCCCATTTGCAATCAGATGCAAAGTCATGGCTGGAAAGAGACCACTATGGCTGAGCGCATTTTTTAAGCCACTGCCTTCTCGCACTCTTTCTGTGGCAGTCACCAAAGCTCGGCGCAACACGCGATTAGAAATCACTTGAGAAGTCATGTGTAAAGCATCCAACAGCGGCACTCCACTGGCCACCAGAATGCTCAAAGTCCGAGTCATTTGAGCCACTTGACTGCTTTTTTCCAAACGAGCAATCAGCGGCAACTTTAAAAGCAAACCGTGCCAAAATAACAAAAAAGGGGGGCGTTTCATGGCGTGTCGAACCGTGAATATCGACAGGACAATCAATATGATCAACAGTCCCCCTTGAGTTTGTAAAAAATCGCTGATCTTGATCAAAGCCCGGGTCAACCAAGGCAATTCTTGATGCAAGCGCACAAACACTTCGATAACTTGGGGCACTACGTAAGTCAATAATCCGATAACAATCAACAAGGCAACCAAGGTCAACAGCAAGGGGTAAAATAAGGCTAAGCCGATTTTTTGACGCAAATAATGTCGATTTTCGGTATAATTTGCCAAACGTTCTAAAACCACTTCCAAATGCCCAGTTTGCTCGCCGGCAGCCACTGTGGCACAATACAATTCGGAAAACACGCTGGGAAATTGCCGCAAACCTTCCGCTAAACTGTGACCTTCAGATACTTTGGAACGCACTGCCAATACCATACTTTTCAAACGGGACTTATCACTTTGATCAGCCACGGCCCGCAAAGCTTCTTCCAGTGTCAACCCGGAATGACTCAAGGTGGCCAATTGTCGAGTGAATAAGGTCAATTCTGTGGAACTGATTCGAGTGGAATGTGATTTGCGATGTGGTCGCGTCACTTCTTCCAAATTTAAAGGAGTCAATCCTTGTTCCCGCAACTGTTGTCGAATTTGTCGTGGAGTATCACCTTCTAAAACTCCTTTTTTGGTATTCCCCTGACTATCCAAAGCTACATACTCAAAAGCACTCATATATCAAACACTTACCTTATGTGAAAACCAAACCATGTCCATCGAACTGACCCCAGAAGACAATTTGCGTTTGAATGTATTATTAGCCAACCCCATTCAAGCCCTGCGCATTGATGAATCCAAAATGACTGTTTATGCCCTGTCTGAACAGGGAATAGCCAAAATTCAACTCCATCCCACCAGCCGCGATGAATATTACCTGCGCAAAATCCGAGAAATGATTGCAGAACGCATTTTATCCACTCCAGGAGGATATCCAACTTACCTCAGACGTTGGAATCAAATGGGCCAAGCCAAGGAAGACAATTTGGAACGCTTGTTGATGTTAGGCGAACCTGCCGCTGCTTTGGCTGTGGTCAATGCTGCCAATTTAAACCCGGAATTGGCCAAACGCGCTTGGTGGTGTTTACCTGAAGCGGCAACGGCCCGCAGTCTATTGCGTCAATCCAGCATTGTGCACAATGAATTGGGTCGGGAATTGGCTCACTATCTCATTGATTACCTGCCTTTTGAGGAGGAACCGGCAGCGATTATTGAATCCGTGCGGCTGGTGTTACAAGGTCAATTATTGAATGAGGAAACCCGTCTACAATTATGGCACAAAGGTCGAACCAAAGCCACTTATCTCGTTGGCTTTCTTGCCACTTTGCCGGAAAATTTACCATTCCCCTCACTTCCCAGAGCGGATTTTCCACTTATTTATCAACAACTTAACTTTTTAGCTGAACAGAACAATCGTTTGGCGCAACTGCTGATCAAATTGACCTCAGCCAGCGGTCAAACCTTTGTTGAGACCTGTGAAAAAGTGTTGAATAAACCTGCCAATCAAGATGTGGTCAATCGCCTATTTGAAATCATGGCCCATTACTTTGCCCCATGTCGTCCTCCCACCTATCATAACCAAATGAATATCATCAGTTTATTGGAACAAGCCACTCATATCTGCCCCACCTGTTTAGACGCTTATTCTGTGGAAAAACGCCAAATATTAATCACAATGCCCCAACTGCACACCACGCTTCAAGCTGCCGCGGTATTGTCTGGGCTCAATTACTCTATCGTACAACCAGTTTTCTCGCAAAGTTCCGCCATTGGCAGCCTAATGCGCAAAAAACTCGCCCCGACTTTAACGCCGATTTTAGCACAATGCACTCTTCTTCGACAAGCCACTTCCCCGCAATCTGATCAATTCACCTGCCCTTGATGACCATCATGCCCAATCTTACTCATTCTTCCATTGTAAATGTAGTCGCCGGAGTCATAAGAGACCATGCTGGCAAAATTTTGTTGGGACGGCGTCCTTCTCATGTAGACCAAGGCAATCTTTGGGAATTTCCTGGTGGAAAACAGGAAGCCCAAGAAAGTCCTTTCCAAACTTTGCAACGAGAATTGTTTGAAGAGGTGAATGTGCAAGTACAACAGGCACGGCCGTTGATCCGAATCACTCATGCTTATCCCCAAAAAACCATTTTATTGGATGTTTGGGAAGTGGAACGATGGTCTGGGCAAGTGTGGGGAAAGGAGTCTCAGGACTTAAAATGGTCTCTGCTTTCTGAATTGGCACATAATCCATTCCCTGCTGCCAATTATCCAATTATCAAGGCGTTACAATTACCCAGCCTGTATTTCGTCACTCCTTCTCCAACATCTTTGCAAGATCTTAATTTTTTTTATCAGTTGGAAAAAACATTGGCGGAACGAATCATTAGTTTGGTGCAATTCCGGGCTAAACTGCCTTCACATTCAGAATTTTGCTATTGTGCCCAAAAAGTGCTGACTTTATGTACACAGTATCAAGCCCGTTTGTTGATCAATGCGGATCCAATATGGGTGCCAGCTATTGGGGCTCATGGGGTGCATTTGAACAGTCAACGCTTATTTCAATATTCCCAACGTCCTTTAGACAAATCCCAATTGGTAGCGGCTTCCTGTCACACTTTAACTGATATTTTACAGGCCAATCGCCTCAATTTGGATTTTGGAGTGTTAAGTCCAGTTAAATTTACTCATTCCCATCCAGAAGCTAAATCTTTGGGATGGCGGCAATTTTTCCAATTGACCGAGTTTGCCAAGTGCCCAATTTTTGCCTTGGGCGGCATGACTTTGTCAGATCTGCCACAGGCTTGGGCTCATGGGGGACAAGGTATCGCGGCTATTCGAGGACTGATTGTTGCTGATACTGCTGCTGATGAGGAAGGAAAAAGTATGCAATCATGAAAAAATGAGAGTTGTCCATTGGTTAAGAGGCGTTGGAGTGGAGGCTTTAGCCGGTCAGCCGTAGGCATCCCCCTACATACACAAATTGCAAAGGCCAACCGCTGACCGGCTAAAGCCTCCACTCCAAGGTACTTTCTAGAACCTCCACTTCGGCTAAAGCCTCCACCCCAACGGGGATTTCCCTTTTATTTTTTCCTATCTCATCTTTATCACATCATTTACTTTTGCAAGAGGTTTAGTAATGATCTGGCTTTGGATGCGATAAGCGGGCTCGCTCATTTGAACTGAGTTTGAAATTGTCCAAACGCAGAGAATGGTGTTGAGAAAAATGAGCAGCCAATTGTCGTTCGATATGGGGATCAAAATTGGGCTCTGCCATCCACACGCTGCCTGCCACTGTTTGGATAATTTGTCCTCGTTTGACCACACATTCTCCTCGCTTGAACACATAATCGGGTTGGGAAAACATGGCTTCTTTGTCGGTTTGTTCCGTATAGACAACCAAGTCGGCAATTGCTCCAATTCCCAAATGACCTTTGTCCTTACAATTCAGTAATCGGGCGGGAGCAGATCGGGTGAGAATGGCAATTTCGTAAAGGGAATATTCTCGTTTGAGTTCTTTCAATAGGCTATTTTCTACTACTAAAGGAGGCAGCTCGGCTAATTTCTCGGCCCGAAAAGGGGCATCCATCAGTAAGCGGATGAGATGGGGGTAGCTGGTAAATGGGGCGCCATTGGGGGAATCAGTGGTCAGCACCACTTGCCATGGGTTTTCTAATAGGAGGAAGATTTCTAAACCGATAACCCATTGTAAAGCGTTGATAAAATTTTGGTTGCGGTAGCGAAAAGGTAGGATGCCACAACCGCCTTGACCTTCAAAGTTCCAGTGTGCCCAATGGTGCCGGGGATAGCTTTGGGAACGGTGTTGAAATTGGGCTTGAGTGTCAGCAGATAAGGTGATGGTTTGCCCAAATAGGAGTTGCCCAACGTCCACGGTGATTTCTGGGTGTTGGTGCAGTTGGGTAACTAATTGAAGTGCTCCTGAGGAAAACCCCTGGGGACCTTCTTGACCATAGCTGTGGAATTGGATATGGGTTAGGTGGACGGGCCAGCCTTCTAGGGCAGCCAGAGTGTTTAAGGTGGTGGTGATATTGCCAGGCATTCCCAGATTACAGGCGTGAAGGTGTAAGGGGTGAGGCAGTTGTAATTCGGCTACTGTTTGGGCGATGCGAGTGAGGATTTGGCGAGGTGTAATACCGCAGTGGGGATTGATTTCGTCCAATTCAAGGGGGCGTTGGTGAAATTGAAAGGCAGGTACATTGCCGGGATTGACGATTTTTACGCCAATGGCAGCGGTGGAGTTGACTAGCCAGGCAATGTAATCGTTGAGTTGGGTTTGAGGGGCTTGATTTCTAAGGAGATTGAGTAAGAATTCATCTTGGCCGACCAAGACAAAGGTGCTTTTGTCAAGAATGGGAATACTCTGTAATGCAGCATAGGTTTGACGGGCATTGCATGGGAATAGGGCAGGTTCCACAACGTGGGTGTATCCCATTTCAGCATACCGATAACCGATGTCTCGAACTGGGGGAATTAAGGGGGGACCGGAATAGCTTGGAAGGAGAATTCGGGCTAAATTGACTTGGGCGCTGCCAATGTGAGTATGTAGATCAATGCCTCCAGCCATGACCACTTTTCCTTGTAAATCATATTCTAAGTGGATTGGGGTTTGGGGGGGAATGAGTCGACCGTGTTGGATAAATAGGTCTTCGAGGATTCCATTTTTACCCTGAATGGGATCATAAATTTTGGCGTTGGTTAGTTTGATAATGGGCATGGATGCGGCAAGCCAAGCCAGGTGGGGTGAGCAACTTTTGTTGGGTTGCTCAGTATTTTGCCATGGGTGGGAAGGATGTTTTGCCCCATTCTATATAGCTGACTTTGCAGCATGAGAAAGGGGCATATCTGAGTGGTTTTGGTGATCTGATTGGTGTCAGAGTTTAATTAATGAGTGCTGGCAGGTCCTCCAATTTTCCCATTTTTTTTGGTTTTGAGTTCACCGACTTCTACTCCATTTGTTTTGTGAGTGGAGCCGTTGTTCTCTTCAGGATCTATCCAATCTTTGGGAGGACGAGGGGCTTTACCTTCCATGAGGTCGTCGATTTGTTCAGCGTCTATGGTCTCATATTTGATCAAGGCTTCTGCCATCAGATGCAAGATTTCCAAGTGGTCTTTGAGCAGTTGTTTGGCTCGGGAATAGCTGCGGTCTATGAAGGCGCGGGTTTCTTCGTCAATGATGTGAGCAGTTTCGTCAGAGACCAGTTTGTGTTGGGTAACTGTATGACCTAAAAAGACTTCTCCATCGTCTTCTCCATAGGTTAAGGGACCGAGTTTTTCGGAGAGTCCCCATTTGGTAACCATGTTTCTGGCAATTTCAGTGGCGCGTTGAATGTCATTACTGGCTCCGGTGGTCACGGCTTCTGAGCCAAAGATCAGTTCTTCGGCAATGCGTCCCCCAAATATGGAGGCAATTCGGCATTCCAAGAATTCTTTGCTGTAGCTGAGGCGATCGGCTTCGGGTAAAAACATGGTGACGCCCAAGGCACGGCCACGGGGAATGATGCTGACTTTGTAGACTGGATCGTGTTTGGGCAGGAGGCGTCCGACGATGGCATGTCCAGCTTCATGATAGGCGGTGAGGCGTTTTTCTTCTTCGCTCATGACCATGGATCGACGTTCAGTGCCCATCATAATTTTGTCCTTGGCTTTTTCAAATTCTTCCATATTAACCAGGCGTTTATTACCACGGGCGGCAAAGAGGGCAGCTTCGTTGACCAGGTTGGCCAGGTCAGCACCGGAGAATCCAGGGGTGCCTCGAGCAATGACTGTAGGTTTAACGTCGTCGGCAATTGGGACTTTGCGCATGTGGACTTTGAGAATTTGTTCTCGACCACGAATGTCAGGCAGAGGCACTACTACTTGTCGATCAAAGCGTCCCGGTCTCAATAGGGCTGGGTCTAATACGTCTGGGCGGTTGGTGGCAGCGATGACGATGACGCCTTCATTGCCTTCAAAGCCGTCCATTTCTACGAGCAGTTGGTTGAGGGTTTGTTCGCGTTCGTCATGACCGCCGCCGAGACCGGCGCCTCGGTGTCGCCCCACTGCGTCGATTTCGTCGATGAAGATGATGCAAGGGGAGTGTTTTTTGGCTTGTTCAAACATGTCTCGGACTCTTGAGGCGCCAACTCCAACAAACATTTCGACGAAGTCAGAGCCGGAGATGGTGAAGAAGGGAACTTTGGCTTCACCGGCGATGGCTTTGGCAAGGAGGGTTTTACCGGTCCCAGGTGAGCCGACCATGAGGACACCTCGGGGAATTTTGCCGCCGAGATTTTGGAATTTGGCTGGGTCTCGTAGGAATTCGACGAGTTCAGTGACTTCTTCTTTGGCTTCGTCAACGCCAGCTACGTCGGCAAAAGTGATTTTGACTTGGTCTTCTTCGATCATGCGGGCTCTACTTTTTCCGAAGGACAGGGCACCACGACCTCCTCCACCTTGCATTTGGCGCATGAAGAAAATCAATACTCCGAACAGGAGTAGCATGGGGAACCAGGAGATGAAGATTTGCATGAGAACGGATTGTTCTTCAGGAGGACGGGATTCAATGATGACTTTGTGCTTCAGTAGATCACCAATGAGACCGGGGTCGCCGGGATTGTAGGTTATAAAGTGTTGTCCGCTGAGGGTTTTGCCTCGGATAGAGCGTCCTTCAATTTCAACTTTTTGCACTTGTCCCTGTTGTACGTCTAGGATAAATTTGGAGTAATCAATGGCTTGGGCTGGAACACCTCGGGGTCCAAAGTTGTTAAATACCATCATTAGCACAAAGGCAATGACTATCCAGAGTAGCAGGTTTTTTGCCATATCATTCACGAAAATAGGCCTCTTTAATGGGTGTGTTTAATTGGGTGTGGTGAATAGGATCCTTGTTTAAGCAAGTTAAAATTGGGGATCTCAGTTGTGGGGATTGAAATGGTTTAGGCGCTGCGGATGAGTTACTTTTTTTCAAAAGTAGAAGTTGCTGAATTGGTAAGTGAACGGTGAATTATGAATAAGTCCGTCCATTATCCAGGTAGAGTGGGCAAGCGTTTTTTACCCACCTTAAAAATTTTAATTCCCCTCCTTTTAAAGGACGCTCGTCCACTCTACTGGGGCTTTGATGACATGTCTTAACGTGAGTTCGATGTAAGTAAAATGATAACTTGATGAATTATTTGTGGTTTTGTAGCAGTGTTTCTAAGTACTTGAATAGCATAGGCAGCTAAAACCATTGTTTCATCGTCTGAAAAAATCTAATTCCGTTTGCTGATTTAAAACAACATTCTGATTCTTCTGTAAATTTACGTCGAATTCACGTTGTCTTAGCAAAATATGCAATCGATTTCGCTATTGTGCCATTTCCTCAAGTTTGTCAGTACGTTTTTACGTGAGTTTTACTTGGTAAACAGAACCAGCTAATGCGGCATATTCCGCCAATATTGCGCATGGCAAAGTCATGTTGAGCTTCGTGCATTTTAATCCAATCTAATTGTGGGCGGATGCAATTTGCCCCTACTTGTTTATGCAAGGGGTCTAACAAAGATGGGTCGTAGAAGTGTACCCTATTACCATAAGACAATGTAATCTTAATAATATGAGCGTAATGGATATTAAGCAAGGATTAACGCAGACTTTTTTATAAAATATAGTTTGCATTTATAAATTAGTTTTGTTAAAGGCTAAGTGATTTGATGACGGTGCGCCGTGTGCTCATCAAGTTCTGCTCCTCAAAAGTTTAACGCCGTGCTTTGTTAACCTTTATTATATACAAATCATAATTTATCTGGAGCCTTGATTAACTTAATGGCTTGCCATGCCATATCGATGGCTGCATCAGTGTAGGCTCTGCCTGAAGTGTCAGCGTTGGCGATCAGGATGTTACCCACACGCTGGCTAGCTGTAATATGGGCTGGCTTGCCTTTATACTCCGCACCATCGTAGACAAACCCGTGCGACCACCTGTTAACGGTAATTGCAGCAATATCTCTTTGGTGCGCAAAGCCGAATGGGCCATACATTGCCTGCAACTGCTCCCGAATATTTTTTTCAAAAGTTTCAAACGTTGTCGCCAGCAATTCGTATCGCCCTTGGCGGAATAAATCTGCGGGAGTACCTGAACCCAGCATCGGACAAGGCATGCGGATCATGGTTAGCACTGTCGGATGGTCAGGACTTCTATTGGGCTTGTAATCACCCATAGCCACCGGAAAATCGGGCTGGACATACTGAAACCACGAACCAGGGCAATAGGCAGCACCTACACCGCTGCTTTGGATGGCTTTCCATTGTCGCAAAGCGACTTGGGCATAAACCAGGGGTATCTTAACATTGTCCTGCATGGCCCGCTTTTGCTGAACTGGTAGCCCTTTAATAATGTGTGCTGCCATCATGTGCCAACCTGCCATGATGGTATGGGGTGCGCGGGCACTGTACAGTTTGCCATCTTTCAAATAGGTAACTTCTGTCTCCCCACTTTTATTTTCAGCAGACACCGCCAGACTGTTTAAACGAACCCGCACAGGGTTATAAGCTCTATCCAGTGCCTGATAATCAAACTTAGCCGTCAGGCACTGCTCAGGAGACGAAAATTGGGCCACTGCTGGAATCAGCCGCTGTACCAGAATACGGACAAGCGTAGCGTTACCATCGGGAAAATGATGTACATATTCATCCCCCTCGTTTTCGCCTTCATTATTGTCTTCCTCATCTAAAAAACCGGCAAAAAATTCTTTCGACGGCAATCCTGGCAATCCTCCCGCTACCGCATCGGGCAGACTGACATTAGCTCCTCCTAAGGCGGTATCTTCCACCAACGACATGCTTAATAACGCAATCAATGCAGGATCTTCAATGCCATAGACTTCAAACAAAAACTGAACATAATTTTTCGAAAAAAAACGCTCTTCGCCAGTATCACCTTTAAAATAACTCTTTGCTTTGGGTAAAATCGAAAATACCTCCCCTATCTTTTTCCGTTGTTGTGAATTTAAGGGTATACTTTCAAGTGTTGATAAAAAATCCGGGCCAATTCCAATACCAGGAATGAAGTATTTTGAATAATCAGCCTGAAGACGAGCAGTAGGCAATCCGCTTTTGATCAATTGTGTTTGACCGAAGGTTTTTTCATCATAAAAAATTCCAAGCGATAACTTATGTTTTCCAAAAAAATCTCTGTCATAAAAATCTGCCAACTTACCAAAATCAATACCGAGTGCCTTTAATAACTGTAAAGATTCATCGCTGAATGATGATGGAGAATCAAAACTCTGTGTGCCACCGTAAGACAACAGAAAATGGCCATCAACCTCAAACTCATTGCGTTTGGCATGACCACCAAAATCATCATGATTATCAAGGATGAGAATACCAGCATTGGGCTTTTCTTGCTGATAAAACCAAGCCGCAGACAAACCACTGATTCCGGCACCAATTACAACAAGATCATAATATTCAACATCGCCCTGTATCGGGCCAAACTCCCGCTGTCCAGCCCAAGCCAGCGCATGTGCAGTTTCAAATGAACCGACATGATTTCCCCGCATGCCGGTTAGAGCAGGAGGATAATACCAACTTAAATCACCTGCGGCCAAAATCTTTAACGGCCACCCCATTGTAGCGCCTGCACCAAGCAAAGCAACACCATTTAAAAAATCCCTTCTTGTTATATTTGCCATAATCATATTCCATTTCTGCTAACAAAAGATATCAATCATAATTAACAGTCCCAGTCAGCAAAAAAACTTGCCACCCTACCTGCTTCCATTATTGCTTTCAGTTAAATCAGTCACTCTTAAAAATGAAACTCCACTATCAACATATAGTTGCATCTGTTCCATCAGTAACTTTATTACAAACATTCCCCAATTTAACCATATCCCAATCGCGAGAATGATTGAAATGGTTAAGCGATAATTTGAAATCACTTATTTTGCGCCATTAATTCAAGTTTGAGATGAATTAGAGGGGGCAGGGGATTGAGTTAATTCTTGCCATGCTTCAAAGGCTCGTCGTAGATGGGGAATCGTAATAGAGCCACCAACAATGAGACCAATAGACAAAGCCTCTTCAAGCTCTTGATCAGAGACTTTTTCCTGTTGACATTGAATAAGGTGGTAACGGACACAATCATCACAACGCAGCACAAGAGAAGCAGTCAGTCCCAGCAACTCCTTAGTTTTTTTAGAGAGAGCACCGGCTTGATAGACTTGGGAATCTAAGTTATAAAATCGCTTCATGCTCAATCCCGCATAGTCCATGACAAGATCGTTGAGATGAGCCCGCTCAGTTTGAAAATGCGAAAGGTTTTTTAGGGTCATAGTGAATCATCAGAATGAGAGGTAATAGTGAATTTGCGTAAGGACAGTCAGTCCTTGTCATCAAAAAGGCTGAAAAAAAAGCATCATTGGGAGAACCCCAGTACAATGGACTGACGATAGGAAGCCCATCAATATTTAGACAATATCATCACAAGAAGTTACAACAATCTGCAGCGGTCCCTATTATCATAATAACTTCGAGCGGCATACCATGCGCATCCACGGACAGATAGAATTTGATGTTGAGCCCCCTTTTTTGTAGATAACCTCCTGAATGCCTCCTAATGCACCGACCGCATGAGGATGTACTTTGACATGATTAGCATCTATCAACAACCACTCATAATCTGGGTCATCTATCAATTTACTTAACAACTCCTCCCAAATACCTTTATCTCTCCATCGGCAAAAACGGCGATGGCTGTTTTTCCAATCCCCATAATCTGGGGGTAAATTTCGCCAAGGAGCTCCGGTACGCAATATCCAAAATATCGCGTTTATAAACAATCGATTATCCTTTGCTACCCTTCCCCATTTCCCCCTTTTCCCCAGTAAATGCGGTTCCAATAGCCCCCACGTTCTATCTGACATATCGTATCTTCTATGCTCTTTCATCCTTCATTAACCCCTTTTTGATTCTATAACACCCTTAATTTGCCATTTATATCATCTTATGACGACACTGTCTAGACATAAATTATCAATTTCTCACCTATAAAAAATACCTACCTATACAAAACCTATCCTATATATTCAGTAAGACCTATTCTTTTCCCAATTGCTTAAAGAGAATTAAAACGCCTTCCCGATAAATTGCGTCTAACATCCCTTGAAAGAATGTCATCCCTGCAACCTACCCTGTTTAACCATTTTATACAGACCTTGCCATATCAAACCATCACCACTCTCAAAACCATTCCTGAGTGATAATCTTAAAAAAACGCCCCCCAGTCCAAAAAGAGCG
Source organism: Thiomargarita sp. (assembly GCA_020721005.1). GTDB lineage: Bacteria > Pseudomonadota > Gammaproteobacteria > Beggiatoales > Beggiatoaceae > DYNP01. Next base: position 353,774 of record DYNP01000001.1, on the reverse strand, counting down.
GGTATGAAAAACCTCTGGAGCAAATCGATGCCCATCCACCTGCACATGTCGATTAAGCACAAAATCAAACAACAAACTGTTAACATGTCTTAACTGTTCCAAAACCCGTGCCTGCTCCTGATTTAGACAACCCAAATGCACCAAAAATTTCAATGAAATCAGAGGGATAATTCCAGATAGAGGATAATCTGAACCATAAAGCAAACGGGCTTGCCAGCCCTCTTCTCTTAACACAGTAGCCAGCCCGGTCTCAACTCGTTTAATGTGAGTCATTGTCGAAATATCACCAAACAACAAACCCTCATAACGTTGCTCTTTCATCAAGCGTTGAAACAATCCAAAATTCTCAACTAAGGGACCTTGTGTTCCCTTATCCAAGTCCACACTGTTTCCCAATGAGGCGCAATGTGCTGCCACCACCTTGACTCCTCGATCGAGAACATGACGCAGCAACAACGGATTTCCATATTCCTTCTGAGCTGTTCCCTGTACAGCCTGCTCATCACCCACATGACATAACAAAGGAATTTCTAAACGAGCCAAAGCCTGATAAAATGGCTCGCACTGTCGATCTGCCAAATCAATACCCATGGCAGCTGGCAACCACTTGATTCCTCGAGCACCTTGCCGAAAAGCCCATTCCAAAGTCTCAAGAGCGTCGGACCGATAAGGATGAATAGAGGCTACCCACTCAAACTGTTTTGGGAATTGCTGATGCAAATGGGCTGCGTAATGATTGGGAGTGTAAAAAGCACTGCGCTCTAAAAGACGTTCCCCCTTTTTATTATAAGCAAAATCAAAAGCCAACAACAACAGCCGATTTTTCCAAGCAGATTGTTGCAATCGAGTTACATAACCCTCATCTTGAGAAAGCTCTGGGGTAAGACAAGCCGCATTGAGATAAAACATAAACTGCAGACGCTGCCGAATATCACTGGCATGTTGAAAATTGGGATTTACCCAACAACCACTGTCTGTATCGCCCATTCCCAACAGATGCACATGCCCATCCCAAAGTTGTTTCAAATCAACACCTTCCAAGGCAGAAAGTACCACCTCATGGTTGAACAATTCCAAGGATAAGGAAGAATGACAAGCGTTTAAAAACTGATGTCCATCTGGCCAATATCTGGAATGCAAAAGGCGATCTGTACCATACCCTAACAATCCTCCAAAAGTTGAAAAAGCCAGTAAATTTAAGAATTGGCGGCGATGCATGAATTTATCTACAAACAGTGTCAATTTTGGAAAAATAATTTATTGTGGTCTCTTTAATTAATTTCAAGATTCTTCTGATCCCAACATTGCCTGGACAGTTTTACATTGTGGGTAATGAGAACAGACCCAAACTCGTTGGCCTTGGGCAGCACCTTTGGAAACAGTGGCCGATTTCAAGGGAGCTCCACACCGGGGACACACTTGGACACTGGTTAATTTGAGATGAATGCCCAACACTTGTTTTAACAATTTTTGCAGAGGAATCAAAGGATAATCTTGACGAGGGGGAACTTTTAATAGGGGAATATGAGCGGTGGCTAAGGCGGCCTCCAAAAAACGTTTTTGTAAATCTCCTGCAGGGGAATGAGGTCGGGATTCTACAAGCACTACCCCTTTAACCTCCAAAGTGTCGGCATGACAAATCACAAAATCCAATTGTTTTTGTTGCAATCGCTCGTAAGCCGATTGTTGAGTGTGACTGTCTAAATTGGGCAAAGTGGTGAGCAAATGGGTCAAAGGAACTTTGCCAAAAATTCGATAAGGTTGTTGATGTAAGGCACGTTCCAAAGCATGAAACAGTGCAGTCTCTAACGGTGAAAAATAATGAGTTGTGGCCGTATAAGGCAATGATTTACCAAATGGATCTGGATCAGGTTGACGAATTTCTGGATACTGTGTAGTCAATACAGTTGGGGAGATTCCCCCGTAACGTTGGACATTGGGCAAATCGGGAGTAAACCGCCCCTTCTGGGGTCGCAGATTATTTTTTCGGCTTAAGGGCTGCAAAATCCACTTTTTACAATTTGTGATTATCCATAGTTTGAGGGTTGGCTTAAGGTAAAAAATTCCCCCAAATAGTCCCATAAGCAGGAGGCTGATGATGAAAAAAATAGTTATCTTTTATTCCTCAGGCTGGATAGATTTAATTGTAATTTACCAATAGCAATTGAGCCATGATTTTTTTAGTTGGTTTTTTTTAGCAAATTTATCATGTCTTTTAGGTTGGCATTAACTTCCCTTAAATCTGCATTTTGTTGTTTAAGGTATTCAATTTCCTTAGCTTGTTGCTCATTGGTAGACTGCATCTTTTCTAAATCAGGCCCTAAAGATGACTGATTAGGAGGAGAATGGGTATGCCAATTTTGACAATGGTTACTGTGATTTCCGCCAAAATTAAAGATGTTTTGTTCAACCAAGCTAAATAATTCCGCCAAATCCACCCCAAATATCTTCGCAATTTCTTCTAATCTGGACAAATTAACATCAGTTTCACCCCGCTCAATGCTACCGTAGCCACTGTTAGACATGCCCAATCGATGCGCTACTTCTTCCTGTGACCACCCTTTGAGTTGACGCATTAATTTAATTTTTTCAAACACTCGCATAAATAATGCTCCTATAGGTGAAATACCAACGCTATCGGTGGACAAATTTATCTCCACCTTTTATCCTATCCCAGTCTGAAATTTGGCACGACATTTTAAATTCGCTGTCTTTCAGAATATTGTATGTCCATGTATTTAACCAAATCAAGGGAGAAGTTATGAAATACTACAAAATAGTTATTCCCAGCCTCATTTTGACCCTGTTATCTTGGGGTATAGCTAACGCCTGCACAAGCATTGCCTATTCCAGAACAACTGGATATTATGGCGCTGGTACAGAATCTTACAGCTGCAGCTCGGCCGCCCCTGATTACGCAGTATCTAGTTGCGGTAAAAGTGACTGCATAGTAGAACTGACCTTCAGAAATCAATGTGGGTCGATTGCTAGAAAGACAGATAACTATGCTTTTATTGTTACCGCCAAGGGACAAAGCAGCAGTGAAGCCGGCAATAAGGCAATGGCTGCTTGCGGTTCAGACTGCAAACTGGTAACAACCAAGTGTGATTGGGATTAATCAGTTAAGAGGGTGGATAAAGTTCCCATTATTTTAACCACCCTCCCTAACCTATTGTAGCTGGATAATTTCAATTGTATAAGTCGATTGATGCGCTTCGCAAAAAACGCTCAGCACATCCTACACAGTTCGTTAGCTACAATTGCTGATTTGATGACACGCCCTAGACAAAATGCTCTGTATTGGCAGGATGGGCAACTTTGGTTTATTGCCCATCTGGCCATTTTAGGGTTGAGGAACTGTTAGTTTTTCCAGTTGACATTCTCCACGAAAATAAGCCCATTCTTCACATTTTTGTCCTGTTTCAGGGTGTATGCACAGGTGACCTGTCGGCATCCCTGAGGTGGACAAAATGGGTTCAGAATGGTAACCTTGTTCCAAACAATATTGGGTGGCTGGATTGCCCAAATTGACCTTTTTGGAGGGGGTTAGTTGTGGGGTCTCTTCCGTAGGTAATGGGGGTTGAGTGGCCACGCACGATATGGACAATAGCAGAGCCAGCCCACCGATGCTTTTACTTATCAGTCCCATACTGTACCTTTTTGGGCAGGGCAAGACGTCGGGCCGTTGGGAAAATGACTTGATTAACCGAACTTTGTTGTTTATCAAAGGTCATATTCCCAGCTTTTTCATCTGCGGCTAAGAATCGAACTCGACGTTGACCATTTGAGCCCGTTGAGAGTTCAACTTTTTGCAATTTTACCTTGTTGGGTAGAGGCTTGCCATTGTAATTCTCATGCTTTTCGGAAGAGCGGAAAAAGGAGGCAAAGGGATCTTCTCCCACTACGACCAATTCCGCGCCTAAAGAATAGTTGTTATACTCATTTGACTCTTGTTCTCGATTTAAATCATCGACCCATAAAGCCATGTAGTAAATACCTTCTGGAATTGGGTCTCCAGAAACATCTTGATATACTTGAAAGGTAGCTGCAGATTGAGTGTCGCGATATACGGATTCTTCAGGTTGTAAAATATAATCGCTGGATTCGTAAAATATGAATTTCTCATTCCCATTACCGATAATGTCGTCTTCACTGAGGACCAAGTTGATATCCCAATCTGTAACTGTAGTGGCTCTAAGTCCTTGATTAGAAATTTCATATTCCAGTGAGCCTGTCCCAGAATCATCCCATTCAGTATACCAACTGTTGACCACCAGATCAGGCAAATCACCTTGGATATTGACCATTTGTTCTCCAAAAGAGATATTGTCATACTCATTGGATTCGGGCACCCGATTTAAATCGTCGACCCAGACTCCCATGTAATAAATACCGGTCGGAATGTTGTCTGGAAAATAGAAAGGAATGTTATTTTCTTGGTCTCGATAAACTGATTCTCCAGGACCAATATCAAGGGGAATAGTTTCATAAACCACATAAATGTCATTGCTTGACAGATCGGCATCAGTGGACAGCATCAAATTCACATCCACTGCATTTGCAGGAACCGTTCCCATGCCAGTATTGATGATGCTGTATTCCAAACTTCCCGATCCCCCTAGACGTTCATCATAGGAGGCTGACCAGGTTTCTACCTGCAAATTGGGCAAGTCTCCATCAGTTGGATTGGGAGTGGGAATAGGATTTTGGTTGGGACTGCCAGTGTTGTCCTGATCTCTGAGCAGAAAAGACATGGCGAGAACTGCACCGGATTGCTGATCTCCCCAAGGGGCTGGACGTTTGGCAAATTCATAGGGTAACCAAAAGTAGCCATTGTCTCCCCAATGTTTTCCCCAAGAGTTGATGACTTTGAACGCTCCCCCAAATTTGTCATCGTCATAGCCAACAATGGTGACTGCATGTCCACAAGCAGGATATTCCTCGCACACTGTTGTGCCATCGTTATACACTGCATCCTGACCAGTTAAATAGTTGAAGGAATCGTAAATGAAAATGCCTGCCACCACGGGTAAGCGGCTGGCCAAAGCATTTTTGATTGCCACGGTCCCATCAGCCACTTCAACTGCAGCTCCTTTGAATTGAGTGGCTTCAGCCGAGGCTGTAGCAGTGGGCTGACTCCAATAGTCCTGGTCATTATAGGGCATGGAGGTCCAAGTGGCAGCCCCTTTCTCCACAATCAGTTGTAAGGCTTCATAAGGATCAGAGCCTCCATCTTGACCCCCATTGATTTGATTGTAAATAAAAGCGGGACTGAAAATATGTTGATAGTCTGGTTGACCATCAGCAGTCTGTAGGGACCAATTTTCTTCCATGCGTTCCTGATAACTTTTCAGAGCATAGGCAGTGGCCCAGCCAACACAACTGCCTTGGTTGCCTTGATCACCGGCAATTGGGAAACTGTCACTTAAGTCAACTCGAGGGGGTAAGGTTGGTGCCAGCCCAGAAGATCCAAACAATCGGCCACTTAAGAAGCTGCGTGGAACTTCAGAATAGGTTCGTAAATCGGTCAAATCTAAACCCAATCCTGGTTGCTCTTCAAGAGAACTGGTTTGTAAAACGATCGGGGCTGGAGCGCTGAATTGTTGACCATCAGTGACCCGATATTCTAAAGTGGTATTGCCAAGGGACTCGAAAGTAGCTGAGATTTGTAGATACAAAATATTGCCTTGAATATAGGCAGAATCATAAGCATCGCTGGCAGTTGGGGACAGAAGTTCATAAGCTAAGGTGTCTCCATCAGGATCGCTGCCCGATAGGTTAATTTGCAAAGTTTCCCCGGCACTGGCTGAAGAAGTGATCGGATGAGCCGTAGGTGCAGAATTTAGGGAAATCGAAGTATTACTGTCCCAGTAAAATTCTCGTTCCTCAGTCACTGGATTTAAGTAAAATACGGTAACATTCAACAAACCTGAACCTTTATCTCCATAGCTGTTCCCAAACAGTAAAGTGAGATTGACCGTTTGAGGAGAGGCTACATAAAAAGCCCCAAATCCCTCTCCAGTATCACCCGTAAATTCATCAATCCAGCCTCCTATATTGACTCCCCCGGTGAAATTTTCTCCCAATAAAGAAATGCCAAAACGACCCCGTGCACTTCCTTCTTGACTCACCGCTGAAGCTACATAAAATCCAGGTACTAATAAATCAGTGACATCATTCCCACCATTGCCCATCAAAGTGGGACCATAAACGATGGAACGTACTCCGGTATCCAAATCTTGTCGTTCTATCATCACTGTCATTTCAGGAATTTGACCAGAATACTCATAAGCAGTTAAACTGACGCTTTCATAACCATTGAGGTAAAATCCCATAAATCCAGGCTCTTGCCCATTTTCCTTCAACACGGTCCCTGCATTAAAACCACCGGTATTTATACCGCCAGAAGTATTGACTGACAGTCCCCAAAAACCCTCTTGGCGACCGGGCTCTAAACGGACTTGTGCCACATAAAAACCAGCTTTGGTAAATGGAATGTTGGAATAAACACATTGATTGGCATCACAATTGGCCAATGCGAAATTGGCCAGCAATGGATTGCTCAATAAAAGCAATATGGTAAGCAGTCTCCTGGTCTTTTGAAAAACGTTTTTTAAATATGATCGTGTGGACATAACTTATTCTCTGTAAAAAACAACGTTAAAAATGGTTTACTAATCAAAATGATAGGAAACCCCCCATAAAAAGTTATTGGTCTCGTAAAGAAGGCACATAACTTTGTAAATCCTCTGGAGCATTGGGTAGGCCATATCTTCCTACAATGATAAATTCACTTAAATCAGCATCATTACGAACAGCACAGTGTTCTCTTATCCAATGACTGGCATCCAAAAACACAGTGGGTAAAGTGACAATGTCCATATTATCAAGATCATCTATTTTAACATCCCCATCCAAGCCCTTATCCGAAGAAGCTTCAATAAGACTATTTTCAAGAAGACGAGGTGATTTAGGGGTTACAATCAACACCAGTCCCCCCTTACCTCGATTGGCATTTGCCACGATTTGACTTCGCGTCAAATTTACTTGCAACGGATTACTAATCAACAAATTCCCCCCATTCCCAGATCCCCCTTGAACTGTGGCACTGATTTCACTGTTTTCCAAGGCCAATTGTTGCTGCACCTTCATGACAATATTGCCTCCATCAGCCTGATTAGCCGCGGTCGAAATATAACTGTTCCACATATTCACTGCCAAGGCTTCAATCACAATGCCACCTGCTTCACCAATCCCTTGACTGTCAGCAGAAATAAATGCATCCTGTTGTTGTAATTCATGGTTGGCACTTAAAAAGATATTTCCTCCCGAACCAGTCCCAAATGTACTGTTATCAATTCTACTGCCCATTGTCAAACGAATATCCTGAGCACTGATATGAATTCTCCCAGCATTCCCAGCCTTGGAAACAGAATCTCCCTTGGGAATGGAACTGGCTTGTATCACCGATTCTGTTAAAATTATCCCACTCTGAAGGCTTAAAGTAATATCTCCTCCTTGCCCCGAACTTTCAGTGGTGCTAGAAATTATGCTGTTCTCCAACAATAAGGAGCCAGCTTCCAATACAATATTTCCGGCATTCCCAGCCTCACTGACACTGGTATCAGTGCTGGATTGAATCGTACTTTCATCACTCAATTTTGCCTCCCCCTTAACCCTAATCTGAATCTGCCCCCCTTGTCCGGGACCAAAAGTGCGACTGTCTATATTAGCTCCTCCAGACAAATCCAATTTATCCACTTCCAAAGCAATTAGCCCGGTGTTAGGATTGGCACTGTTATTGGCAATAATGGAACTTCCCTTATTCAAAATCAAGTCTCGTCCCCGAATAAAAATATGTCCCGCCCCATCCTTACCGGTATCAATCGTAGTTTGCCTTTCTAATGAAACATTTCCCAAGGAAATTTTGCTATCTACCAATAACCCGGTGGAACTGATTTTAACTTCCCCATTTGAGGTAATTCCAATCAAATTGATTTGTCCAGACACTGCCCGCAATTTTCCTCCCTCCACCTGAATTTCGCCCCCCACAATAGAAAAACGCCTATTTTGAGTAGTTCCCAAATCACTTTCAACGATTTGAATTTTGGCAGAAGTATTGTCCAAAAAACCAAAAGCAGTTGGAGGAGCACTGATCAACACGCTGTTTTCAGGCTGAGAAGCATTGAAATGACCCGATGTTCCCAAACGAAGTTGATCAGCAGTGCTCAAATAAAAGGCGCCCCCAATATCCAACCTAGCCTTGGGACCGAGTAAAAAACCATGGGGATTTATTAGGTAAAGATTGGCTTGGGGAATGTCAGAGCGAATCCCCCCATTAATCACTGATCGTTGACTTCCAGTTATACGCCCAACAATATTTTCAACAGAATTGGGACCCAAAAAAACAGCAGACTGACCCTTATTCAAATCAAAATTCCTGAAACTGTGGAACAAATTACCCCCTACCTGTTGTCCATAACCAGGTTCAATACGGAAGTTTGGACCCTCCAAAAAAATCTCCTGATCGCCAAAACTACTGTCAATCACCACTTCTGCTTTGACAAAATGGGCAATAGCCATTGTCAGACCCAAAAATAGTTTTACTAAGCAGGATATTTTCACGTTTTAATCTATTCACCCATTTCAAATTCAATCACTTAATACGGTTTATATTTAACAATTTGCTTACCCTGAACAACTAAAAAGCCCTACCCTCAAATCCCTGTGGGACTTGCAAACTGAAATTATCTTCATGAATGCAAGCCAGATAGAGACCTT
>DYNP01000001.1:0-344893 GCA_020721005.1 Thiomargarita sp. | reverse complement strand
GGAACAACTCATCTGATTTTTGGAATAATTCACCCATTCTCAAATTTGTTTCCTGCATTTTCAGAGTTGTTTCCTGCATTTTCAGGGTTGTTTCCTGCTGTGCGACTGCCAAACCAGCCACCAAAAACTTCAATTCTTCATCAGTCATCTCATGTTCCCTTTTATAATTCAATTGCCTCTGCAATAATTAAAAAGCCCTACCCTCAAATCCCTGTGGGACTTGCAAACTGAAATTATCTTCATGAATGCAAGCCAGATAGAGACCTTCCTGATACACCTTTTGCTTTAACTGCTCTGGAATATGCACTCCTGCCAATATCCCATACAACTTCTTATTCGCATGCTCTGGCAAAAACTCACGTAACTTCATCAACAATTGCTCAAAGAGAAAACTCCGTTTTCACAACTTGAGCACACTTTAAAGTGTCTTCAATGATATTTAACCAACGTTTACGCAATGCCATCTCTTTGTCAAAACGATTGAAGGTCTCTGACCACACTTGATTACGAATAGGATACAAAAATTTACGCCATTCCCGTTCTATTCCCTTAGTTCTGATCAGCCGGTCTTTGATTTCCTCAATCAAAGCAAAAATGGCATTGGCTGGATCTGCTTGCATTTCCTCAGTCAACTTTTTCTTGACCCGGTAAATGCTTTGCTGATAAAGCGCTTCCAATCCCTTGGCAATTTCTTCTGCCTTCTCCTTGACATTCTCACGAGTGGCATCTGCTGGAATGATTTCATTGGTAGAAGTACTTCTGTAGGTATCTAGAGAAAGCATCTCTTTACGCACTCGATAATGAAAGTGACTGTGATAGGAAAAATTGAATTTCAGAATGTAGTCAAAACTGTCATACAATTTTATATGTTCTTGTTTATCCAAGAATTTTTGTAAATCTCGAACAATTGAGCGAGGATCTTCTCGATTCAATTTGCCTTTTGGAAGAATTTTTAACAGCGAAGCGGGAAAAATACGCTTCAATAATTCTTCTAACACCCCATTGATCTTGGTTTGTAAAAAAACATCCAAATGGGTTGCCAAATGTTGAGTCAAATGAGCTCGCAGATGGTTAAGTTGAGGTTGAATAGCTTCTGGCCACCCTCCTCGGATTTTAAACTGTTTTTCCAATTCTGAACTGGCAGGAATTGGTGGAACTTTCTTAGCCAATTCACACACTTCTTCCACATTCTGCTTGAATTCTTCATCAAAGGCATTCAATTCATGTTGTCCATCCGAAACCAGATCTTCTAAACCAATGGTTAATTCTTCCAAAAACTGGGTAAACAAATCGGAATACTCAGTCTCCATACTTAATTCAGCCCGTTCAAAACTGAAGAATTGACGTTGGGGTAACAATGCCTGATTTAGAGTCTCAAAAATGTTTTCCATGCGTTGAGTCAAGGCATTTAGATACTGAGTGTCGATACGTTCCAAATGTTGCTCAATATGTTTAAGCACCGCTGAAAATACCTTATTTTCTACTTCAGTCTCATCTTTGCAATTGGCAATGAGAATATGAGGTTGACTGTAGGTTTGTGGAGGATGGTATTTCAGCAGTTGTACCTGTTTGTCATTGGTGCCATCATCCAATTTATTTAACACGATAAACAACCAATTCTCTAAGTCAACCTCTTTGACTGCATGGTTAATTAAATCAATAACTTTATAATCATCCACATCATATTGGGTGCCTTGAGCGCTAGGCAATTTGACCAGAATAATCGCATCCACTTCATATTCCAGAGAAGATACTAATTTCTTTTCATGGCCTTGAGCAGCTTCCAAACCCGGCAGATCCACCAAGCATAGCCCGGTGACATCATGATTGGGGAAACGCGTGTAGATGTTGGCCATTTTGACTGCCAAATATTTAGCTCTTTCTGCCATTTGGGTTACATATTCGGAAATATCGGTCAAATCTACCGTTTCTGAAGATTTAGAAAGTAATTCACTAAACGAGGGAAATTGGGCATGGATAAATCTGAGTTTTTCGTAAATAGCCTTGTCCAAATTACGATCTGCAGTATTAACATTGTCCAAAATGGGCAGAGGATGCTGAAAATCTTCTAAGGAAACAGGTTTGGGTAAATTGAGTTTCTCAAAATAAGTGTACAAAATTTCCTTTAAAAATTCTTCCTTGGTATAAAAATCAATTCTGGCATAAGCTTCCTGATCAGAATGGTAAATTTTACTTTTGGCTCCGGTGCACGGCAGCTCATCTGAAGTGGGAATTTCAATGTTAGACAAACCCGAAATTTTTTGTAAAAGGGTGCTTTTACCTTGTCGGGCTTTACCTGCCACCCCAATATTGATAGTGGGTTTGCTAAAACGTTTAACCAAGTTAGAAACCGCAAGATTTAGCTCAGTGATTTCTTGGGGCAATTGAGCAGTTTTTTGTCCAATGCGGGTAATTACTTCCACAAACTCTAAGGGCACCTCAGATTGCTCAACAATTTGGTTAGCCAAATACTGTAGATTCTCAACATGAATTTCTAAGTCAGCCAATCCTTTTTTGACTTTTTCCAATGCATAAACCCGGTTGTGTCGTTGGTTTAGGATTTCTGCAATAACTGCGCGAATACTCACAAATTCTCCTTTTAAACTTCAAATTACAATTTTGTTGTTAAACCTGTTTCATTGCTTGCTTCTGAAATACAAAGTTTATTTGCCATAATAGGCAAAAAACCGGACCGATTACAACTTGGTCCGGATTGATAATGGGAATTTCACTTTGCTATAAGTCAAGGATTTCCAGTTTGTGGCAATCGACTGAGGTCAGATAGGTAGTAAAAATCTCCAGCTACTAAAGGAGGTAACTGAGATTGAACTGTAGTCATTTTTTTCTGCTCAGTGGCTTGAGAAGAAAATTTGTTGTGAGCAAAATTGTTTTTCCTTAACTGTAAAAAAGTAGTGGATTTTTCCTCTTCACTACTTTGTTCTTCCTCCTCTACTTCGGTTGACTCAAGAGAGGGCAAGCGGATATGAGCACTTTCCTGAATACCCTCTACTATAGTTTCAACCCAGCCTAATTTTTGGGCTTCATCAGCAAATTCTACCCATTCTCCCTCGATATTGTGTTTATAAATTTCTTCGATGAATTGTTCCAAAGTGAGATTCATTTTTTTGGCCACCGGAGTCAATAAACGATTTGTCCATTCCCTAACAAATTGTAGAGATTGATCAACTTCTGTGACATTGCCAAAAAACATGTTGGCCATTTGATGATGAATAATCAAGGCATTTGGATGGGCAAAGGAACGTTTGGCGTGGGCAGTAATGACGGCGGCCATACTGGCAGCTAAGGACTTGACAACCACATATACTGGAGCAGTACTATGTTTCATAGCTTGGAGAATTCTTGCGCCTTCTACCACAGAGCCTCCGGCACATTTTTCTATGATGAGGAAAATGGGATATTGAGAATTTTCATTATTGTAGAAATGAATACTTTGGGTAACAAAATCGGCGGTGGTTGATGAAATGACTTCATCCAAAACAATTCTGCGATCGCTAATAATGAGTTTATCATTGACCAAAGGTTCTTCTAAGTAGCTGGTTCTTTGGAAATTTTTGAGAGAATCTTTCAATTCTTCTCGTCTGACTAACTGTTCTCTTAAATCATTTTCCAAGGAAATTCGATTTTTATCGGCAGTCATTTTAGCCAATAATTTTTGTTGCTGTTGTTCAAAAAGAGTGTTATCCAACTCAAGCTGCTCATTTTCTAAACGCAATTTTTCCAGTTGATGACGAATTTTTTCCAATTCAAGAGCATTTTGGTATTTTAGACGAGTCAATTCTCGATGATATTGTTTGGTTTCTTCGTCAAATAAAGTGGGGAGTAAGGGAGTTTCCTCAGACAAGTCAACCATAGAGGGAGCCGAGTCATCCTCTAATTCCAAATTGAGATTAAAGTCTTCTTCTGTCAAGGGTTCCTCAACGACTTCAACTGGGGTTTCTGGCACTTCTTCCACCGAAATTTCCTCGGAAGGTGGGGAAGTTACTGCTGGAGGTTCAGTGGTGGATTTAGATGTTTTTTGAGCAAAAGAGTTGAGGGAAATGAGTACAGTGAGTAAAAGAATGAAATATTTCATTGGGCATCGATTTTTGATAAAAAGAGGTGATTTTGGAGTAAATTCAAAGTTTATCCAATTGTTATAGGGAATTAGCGTGGCTGGTTTTTCAAACAGGGCTAAGAGATCAGAAAAGATCGAGTTATCCCAATCAGTGAATTGTGGGATGAAAAAATCAGCCATTCTCTCCCGTTAAGAAGAGCCAGTTTGCAGAAAGTGATCCACAAAGTTGGCTAAATCGTTGTAAATAGGAACATCATCAAATCCTTCTAAATTTTGGCGAGTTTGTTTTCCTTTGCCGGTCAGCACTAAAATGGGCCGAGCTCCAGCTGCAATACTGGCTTGTAAATCCCGTAATGAATCCCCTATAGAAGGAACGTTATTAAGGGGAATGCTGAGTCGATTTGCCAATTCTTGAAAGAGGCCAGGATGTGGTTTACGACAACGGCAGTTGCCCTTGTCGTCATGAGGGCAGAAAAAGAAAGCTTCGATGCTGCCCCCAATTTCCGCCAATTGTCTGAGCAATTTGTTGTGAATTTTATGGAGGTCGTCCAAGGTAAACAGTCCCCGGGCAATACCTGATTGGTTGGTGACAACCACGATCCGATAACCCGCTTGGTTTAGGCGAGCAATGGCTTCCAGGCTGCCAGGAATAGGTTGCCATTCATCCACCGATTTGATGTAATTTTCAGAGTCGTAATTGATAACACCGTCTCTGTCGAGAATGACTAATTTCATAGGAGGTAACTTAGGTTTTGTCAATAATCTGTAATTGTGAAATATCAGCAATTTGGAGGAACAAGGTTCTGAGCATGTTTAAAAAAGCCAATCGATTTTTGCGAACAGCCGGATTCTCATCCATGACCATGACATGGTCGAAGAAGTTGTCAACTTCTGGGCGTAAAGTTGCCAATTCTCGTAAAACTGCCGGGTAATTTTGGGTGCTCAACAGGGGAGCTATGTTCTGGTTGAGAGTTTGAGTTTTGTCATAAAGTTGTCTTTCCGCAGCATGGGTGAAGTAAGTGGGATCGGGTTGATTGGAATAGGTGTCTTCAGCCTTTTTGAGAATGTTATGAATGCGTTTGTTGGCGCCGGCAAGGCTGATAAAATCTGGATGGTGACGGAAGGTGTTTATACCTTGAATCCGGTGATGAATGTCTAAGGGATTGGTTGGTTGACAAGCCAATACCGCTTCGATGACATCGTAACTGATGTGTTGGTCTTGGTAATAACCCTTGATTCTTTCCATTATAAATTCAAGGACTTGCTGGTGTGTATCTTCCTTGATCATTTGGGGTGGGTAGGTAGTTTGGGCATAATTGAGCAGTTGTTGCAAGTCCAAGGGCAGTTGACATTCAATGAGAATGCGTAAGATGCCAATGGCTGCTCGTCTCAACCCAAACGGGTCTCTTTCTCCAGTGGGGGGCTGATTGATGCCAAAAATGCCGACCAGGGTGTCTAATTTGTCGGCCAGGGAAAGCGCTTGGCCCAAGGGAGTGTTGGGCAATTGGTCTCCCCAAAACCGAGGTAAATATTGTTCCCGAATGGCAACAGCCACTTCAGGAGTTTCCTTATCATGACGCGCATAATATTCGCCCATAATGCCTTGCAATTCTGGAAATTCATTGACCATATTGGTCATTAGATCGCATTTGGAAAGTTGAGCGGCTCGAATGCCTTGTAATTCTTCAGTTCCCAATTGTTTAGCAATGTTACCTGTGAGTTTAGCCACCCGTTTGGATTTATCGTAGAGACTGCCCAATTTATTTTGGAAAATCACAGTCTTAAGTCGTTCCAACTGACTTTCTAAACTGTGGGCTCGATCTTGTTTCCAAAAGAAGGCGGCATCGCTTAAACGAGGGCGAATGACTCGTTCATTGCCAGCACGCACCAATTCGGGTTGTTGGCTTTGGAGATTGCTAATGGCAATAAAACGAGGCAATAGTTTTCCCGTCTGATCGGTCAAGTGGAAGCATTTTTGATTACCCTGCATGGTGGCAATGAGAGCTTCGGCGGGAACTTCCAGGAAGTTGTCCGCAAAGCTACCGAGTACCGGGACCGGCCATTCCACAAGGCTGGTAACTTCGTTGAGAAGATTGTCATTGATCACTGCCAAACCTTGAACTTCTAAGGCAATGTTTTCAACCAGTTGGCGAATTTTTTCACGACGTTGTTGGAAATTGGGAATCACATAACCCTGTAATTCCAATTGTTCAGCATAATGGTCAGCATGTTGTAAAGTGATGGGGGCAGGATGGTGAAAGCGATGCCCACGAGTTTGGCGACCACTGTCAATTCCCAATAGATTGGTCTGAATCACTTCTTCCCCAAAGAGAATCACTATCCAATGCACAGGACGTATAAATTCAAAAGGCAGATCACTCCAACGCATTCTCTTGGGAATGGGTAGTGTGCCCAAAGTGTGTTCAATGATAGCTGCTACCAATTGAGTGGTAGGCTGGCCAAGTTGTTGGGACCGATAGATTAACCAACTGCCCTTATCAGTTTCTTGAGTGGTCAGGTCACTGACTTCAATTCCACAGGAACGCGCAAACCCTTGAGTGGCCTTGGTAGGCTGTCCTTGGGCATCAAAGGCAGTTTTGAGAGCAGGTCCCCGTTTTTCTAAGACCCGATCGGGTTGCAAAGTGGCCACTCCAGTCAGGAGAATGGCTAGGCGTCGGGGAGTGGCATAAGATTGGGCAGTTTGGTAGGTAATTTGTTGTTGGGTGAGCCCACTACAAATGCCTGAAGAGAAAGCTTCTGAAAGGTTAGCAAGGGCTTTGGGAGGCAATTCTTCGGTGCCAATTTCAATCAAAAGGGAACGGGTTTCGGTCATGTTTAGGCGTCCTTGGTGCACATGGGAAAGTTGAGGGCTTGGCGGCGGTCATAGTAGGCTTGGGCAACTGCTCTGGCTAAAGTTCTTACTCGTAAAATATAGCCTTGGCGTTCGGTCACAGATATGGCATGACGCGCATCTAACAGGTTGAAAGTATGAGATGTTTTGAGCATCATTTCATAGGCTGGCAGCGGTAAACCAATTTGGATGAGATGGTTGCTTTCCCGTTCATACAGTTCAAACAGTTGGAACAAATCTTTGATGGGGGCGTGTTCAAAATTGTAGGTGGACATTTCAACTTCGTTTTGGTGAAAAACGTCTCCATAAGTGATGCGCCCTAAAGGACCGTCAGTCCAAACGAGGTCAAATACACTTTCAACTCCTTGTAAATACATGGCAATGCGTTCCAATCCATAAGTGATTTCCCCGGTAACGGGTCGACATTCTAATCCTCCAACTTGTTGAAAATAGGTGAATTGGGTAACTTCCATGCCATTGAGCCAGATTTCCCAACCCAGTCCCCAAGCTCCCAAAGTAGGCGATTCCCAGTTGTCTTCCACAAAGCGGATGTCGTGGATGAGAGGGTTAATTCCTAATACTTCTAAAGAGCCTAAGTAAAGTTGTTGAATGTTGAGTGGAGAAGGTTTGATCACGACTTGGTATTGGTAATAATGTTGTAAACGGTTAGGATTTTCTCCATACCTACCATCAGTAGGTCGTCGAGAAGGTTGAACATAGGCAGCGCTCCAAGGTTCCGGTCCAATGGCTCTTAAAAAGGTGGCGGGATGAAAGGTCCCGGCACCGACTTCCATGTCATAAGGTTGTTGGAGAACGCAGCCTTGTTGAGCCCAATAAGTTTGCAAGGTTAAAATAAGGTCTTGAAAAGTGGTCGGGGTTGGCACAATAGCTCCTTTTTAGGGGTGAAAACAAGAATTCCTTTCAATTTTGGCTAGGTAATCTTTGGGTTAGTTGTGGATAATTTTTGGGTTAAGTGGGTGGGGAATTACAATTACCCTATCATGCGGAATAAAGTGTCATTTCGAGGATATAGTAAGTCTATTTTATGGGTGGGTTAGTAGACACATGTAGGATAGGCTAACTATAGGATATCTCTCTTACATATGCTGGCTCATTTCTATTTTAATCAAGTTATTCTCAATCCAGCAAGTTAGATTAGACGTGCTATTAGATTGGATCAGTGGGCGTGATTTGTTTAGGCAAATTTTCCAGCCAATGGTGCAATAACTGGGCATTATCATGTCCTAAACGTTGATATAGTTCATAACTTTTAAAATACATTTCTTGAGCTTGTTCCCAATTATTTTGTTTGCGGTAAACTGTGCCCAAATTGGCATAATTATTGGCTACTGAGTCTTGACGTCCTAAATTCACATTTAATTCCAAACTTTGTAGGAACATAGATTCTGCTTGTTTCCATTCTCCAGCATGTGTATAAATAATACCCAAATCACTGTAACAATTGGCAATTTCTTCTTGGTGACCTAATTTTTTTTCTATGTCTAAACTTTTTAGAAACATTTGTTCCGTGGTTGTAAATTCTCCTCTTAGGCAATGGAGCAGGCCAATATGTCGGTATTGTTCACTGTTCCCACTTTCTCCCTGCAACTGAGTTTCCAATTCCAAGCCTTTCAAGGGAATTAGGTTAGATTGTAGACTGATTCCAAGGACAGAATCATTGTGTTCAACGGGGCTGTAGTCAGTAGCCATGCAAGTTTTACAACGCAATAACTGACTGATTTCCAAACTTTTAAGATACATTTGCTCCGTGCGTTGTAAATCATTTCTGGCTTCCTGTTTGCCTTCCAAAGACTTGTCAATTTCTAAACTTTTTAGGAACATTTTTTCTGCTTTTTGCCAATCGCCCATGGTTGCATACAGATTGCCCAAGTTACCATATTGTCGAGCAATATCATCTTGTCGATCCAACAATTGATCGATTTCCAAGGTTTTAAAAAACATTTCTTCTGCTGATTTCCATTCTTCCCGATTTCGATATAAAATACCCAAATTGCTGTATTGTTTGGCCATGCCTTTTTTTCTGTCCAATTGGGTACTAATCTTTAGACTTTCCAAAAACATCTCTTCGGCTCTGACCAAATCATCTTGAGTCCAATATAAAATTCCCAGATGATTGCAGGCAATGGCAAGATATTCTTGATTTTGTTGAAGTTTGGCCCATTCCAACACTTTAGAATAGGATTCTTGAGCTTTTTCAAATTCCCCTAAATGTTTCAACACATGACCGAGTTGAATCCAACCATCAGGATGACCGGGATCAAATTTAACCGCTTGTCGGTAGGCATTGAATGCTTCCGTAACGCTATTAAGGGACGATAATGCACCCCAATGACGAGCAAATTTAGCGGCTTCTGAATAGTTTTTGGCAGCAATTCCTTGCTTCATTTGTTCGGTAAAATAATGCTTGGCTAAATTGAGGCGTCCCAGTTTGATCTCCTCTACTGCCTGCTGTTGTAAGGCAAATCCTTGATGATGGGCATATAAAAGGGCAATGACTGCTTCAGTAACAGGTTTAAAATGTTCTCCCTTGGTTTCCAAAGGGGCAGCATTTAACAAAGATTGTACAATTTGGCTCACTTGTAAAGAATGAGAATTTTGCGATTTTTTCTTGGGAAACCAACGATTAAATAAATTTGGTCGTGCTCCCGGAATATTCATAATGAGGCTCTTTTTGATTTTTTCAGAATTGAATGGGGGAGGATTGATATTTTTATCATTTTATTCTCCGATACAATTGGAAAAATTATTACGGCATTTTCATCAATCCTGATTTTGGTTGGATTAATTGAGTTAATATTATACGGATTGGGAAATTATTTCAACCGGATATTGTATTTAAACTAAGAATACCTATATAGTGAATGCGAAAGTTGATTTTTTACCTTAGATTTTTACTATATTGACTGATAAAGGAGATTAAAAATGGGTGTATTAGTTGGACGGCCAGCCCCTAATTTTTGCGCACCTGCGGTATTAGGTTCTGGAGAAATCGTGGATAAATACTGCTTGGCAGAAGCTACCAAGGGTAAATATGCCGTATTGTTTTTTTACCCCTTAGACTTTACTTTCGTTTGTCCTACCGAACTTATTGCCTTTGACAAGCGTCTGGAAGCATTTAAACAACGCAATGTCGAGGTGGTGGGAATTTCGATTGATTCACATTATACTCACAATGCTTGGCGTAATACTCCAGTAGATAAAGGTGGAATTGGTCCTGTCAAATATACCTTGGTTGCTGATTTGAGCCATGCTATTGCCAAGGCTTATGACGTAGAAACTCCGGATGGAGCAGTGGCTTACCGGGGCTCTTTTTTGGTGGACAAGGCTGGGGTTGTTCGTCATCAAGTGGTTAATGATTTACCATTGGGACGTAATGTCGACGAAATGCTGCGTATGATCGATGCCTTACAATTCACTGAACAACACGGTGAAGTATGTCCAGCCGGTTGGCAAAAAGGTTCTTCTGGCATGAAAGATACCCCTGATGGAGTGGCTTCCTACTTGTCTCAACACGTTAAGGAATTGTAATTTTTTTGGGATTTGTCGGTTGTTCTCTCTTCCTTAATGAAGGCATTTAAGGATAACCTTCTTCAGACCCCTCCTTTCAGGGAGGGGAATTATTGTTGCCCCTTATTATTTCCTAAATTTATCATTCCCTAGATCTTCAAATTTTTGCTGAGCGTTGTTGTAAGGAGATGTTTCTCAAGTGAATTTTGATGTGAGATAACACTTCTTCGCAATGAAAGGGTTTGTTAATATAATCGATGGCCCCCAGTTCAAACCCGCGAATTCGATCGATGGCAGTGGAATTTTCTGCGCTAAAGATCACTGGAACATTTTCAATTTGTTGAAGTAATTTCATTTTTTCACAGATCTCAAATCCATTTAAACCAGGCATAAACATTGCCAACAAGATCAAGTCTAAAGATTGATATTTGACAATTTCTAAAGCTTTAGCCCCATTTTCAGCAATCAGTACCTTAAACCCTTGTTCGCTTAAGAATTCAACTAATTTATCAGTGGCTTGGAGATCATCATCTACAATTAATAGGGTGAAGTTTTCTGGAACTAAGATGCCCAATAACAGTTTACAGCGTTCCAAATAGAGGGCGTTGACTTTGTCTTTTGGGTTAAGGATAAGTATTTCTTGAAAATAATTGTAAGCATCCTGCACTTCTCCGGAATGATATAATACAAATCCCAATTCAAATTCTTCTTGAGTTTGCTTTTTACCGGCAATAATTTCTGGAGAATCAGCATCATATACTTCATAAACAGTAATTGCTTCTGATTTACCTTTGACTTTGACAATATCCAATACTCTAATACAGTAATTTGAAGGATTAATTAACTTTAAATAAGTTTTTTCTGTAATAACTAAGGGGGTATTGTAAACTTTAGTCAAATCTTGTACTCGCGAGGCTAGGTTAACTGCGTCAGCAATAACGGTCCCATCCATTCGATTGACTCCTCCCACTGTTCCCAAAATTAGGGGGCCGGAATTAAGTCCAATCCCAATGTTGATTAAGGGTAACTGGGCATAGCTGAGAATGATATTATACCTTTTTAATACATGCAGCATCCGGATCGAACATTGTACAGCATCATCGGCATTATTGGGGAATAGAGCCATGATTGCATCTCCAATATATTTGTCAATAATGCCTTGATAAGCCATGATAACGGGTTCCATTTGCCCCATGTAATTGTTAATAAAATCAAAAATATCTTGAGGTTGCATGTTCTCGGATAAAGCGGTAAATCCTCTAATATCTGCAAATAATACAGTAATTTCTTTTTCAACTTGATCTCCCAATTCTACTTCAATCACACTTTCCTTGTCCAATAAACTGAGAAATTGGCGAGGTACAAATCGTTCATAGGCTTTATTCAGTTGGAATAGTTTTTCTTTTTGCGCTTCGGCTAGTTTTTGAGTTAAATTTTCCAATTGTTGATTTTTAGAGAGTAATTCTAAGTTTTGTTGTTCTAAACGTTGTTCAGCCCGTTTTCGTTCCAATAGTTCTTGTTGAGTGAGTTGATATAATCGTGCATTCTCAATTGCATTGGCAGCGGTAATAGCTATGGGTTCTAGTAGACGTAATTCATTGTCTTTAAAGCGATTGGGTTGTTCATCTACTACATTTAAGACTCCCATCACTTCTCCTTTAGACAGCAGGGGAATACTTAAAACAGAGCGTAACTCAATACCTGTACTTTTGTCTACTCCTTTATGATGTCTGGGGTCTAAACGAGTGTCAGAAACTAAAATCCTTTTTCCCATTTGTGCAGATTGTCCGGTTAAGCCTTGGCCAGGTGCCAATCGGTAGCCAATTACAGTGTGACTGGCCGGTCCCCTGGCATATTGACAAATCAATTCTCCAGTTTCTGGCAGTTTGACCCAGAAAGAAATTCCAGTTATTTCTAGTATATTCTGAATTTTTTTGAGGGCTTCTTCTAATACTTGATCCAATTGTAGAGTGGAGTTAAAAATTTGAATGACTTGATTGATTACTTCCAGTTCGTTTGTACGCTTTTGTAGAATATTTTCAACTTGTTTTCGGTCTGTAATGTCTTGACTGAATCCTTTTAGGCGAATTGGAGTGCCGCTGTCATCGAGTTCCAGTTCTGTTTGAGAACGTAAAGTGCGAATTTGTCCATCCGGCCAAATGACTCGAAATTCCAGTTCAGTGGTTTTGCCTTCAATAATGCAGGTTTCTACCATGGTATCAATGAGATGTTTATCGTCAGGGTGAACTGGGGCAACAAAAGCTTCATAGCTGGGAATGTAGTTATCCGGAGATAAAGCGTAATTGCGACAGTCTTGTTCCGAACGGTAGACAGTCCCCGTTTTAATATCCCATACCCAACTGCCTACCAAGGCCATGCGTTGAGCATCGGCTAATATTTTTTCTTTTTCGTATAGGATATTTTCTAGTTTTTTTTGTTGAGTAATATCTAAAATGATACCGTCGAAAACAATTTCTTCTTTTTTAATCACGGGTTTGGCAAATCCTTTCCACCATTTAATCGTTCCGGAAGGTAAAATAAAACGACCTTCAAAGGTCCAGTCAGTTTGTTGGGCAATGGCTTGTTGGATCGAGTGAGACCAGCGTTGTTGATCTTCGGGGTGTAATCTGAGCAGTTGCCAGTTGCGTTGCCAGTCTGTGGCGGTGACTTCAAAGTAGTCTTTGCAGCGAGGACTGAGGTAATGGAAACCACATTGTTGGTCATGACGTTGATACCATTGATAAAGTACCCCGGGAGTATTGTTAGCCAGATGTTGTAAACGTTCTTCTAAAATTTGTATGTGTTGTTGTTGTTGGGTGTAAAGGAGTTGCTCAGTTTGTTTAAGTTGGGTAATGTCTTGTAAGGTGGCAATGATTTGGAAAATGGTGTCATTAACTTGGGTAACGGTTATTCCCTGAGTGTTTAGAGCCATGACTTGGTTTTGGCAGTGCACTTCTATGTGACTTTTGGTGAGGCAATATAAAAGAGTGGACCAATAAGTCGGGTCGTCATTGGGAATTGAAACAGTTAACTCAGTGATTTTTGGCATGAAAAGCAAAAAGGGTTATTTTGAGGAAGTCAGTATAGGTCCGTGGTTTCTGGAGGTTGTATTTTGAAGCGTTTGTAACTCCATTGGTATTGAGCAGGACAGGTCTCAATACAGGATTGAATGAGTTGGTTGAGAGTGGTTACTGCTTCAAGTAGGTCCGCAGAGGCGATATTTGGAGGCATAGGTAAAAAATGGAGGTGAAAACCTTGGCCTTGGGGTAATCGTTGTGCATAAGTTAGGATGACTGGAGTGTTCATTTTTTTGGCTAGGCGCGGAACTAGAGTCATGGTATAAGCCGGTTGTTTAAAAAAGGGGGCGAATACGCCATTTCCAAGTTGTCCAGGTACTTGGTCGGGTAGAATACCTACAATTTTATTCTGTTGCAAGGTATGATAGAGGGCTCGAATGCCAGTTTTGTCTGTAGGAACGTAGCGTCCTCCTGCTCTAGAGCGGGCTTGATGAATAAATTTTTGTAATGTCCATAGTTTAGGGGGACGGTAAAGTGCAGTCAATGGGTAATGTTGAGAGGTATAAAGTCCAGCGAGTTCCCAAGCACCCAAATGCGGAGTGAGCAGGATAACTCCCTTTTGTTGTTGATAGGCGTGTTGTAGGTGAATTTCTCCGCTGATTTGTTGAATGAGATTCAGAGTTTTTGGGACCGGCCATAGCCATAAGGCGCCTAACTCCATGAAAGTTTTACAAGTTTCAATCAAGCTGTCTTGTAGCAATTGATGTTGTTGAGTCAAAGAGTAGTGAGGATAACAGTGTTGAAGGTTGCGTTGAGTGATTTGAGTGATACGGAATTTGGGATGTTGGGCTAAAAATTTTCCCAGTAAAGTGGCCAATCGGTGAATAGTGGGTAGGGAAAATTGGGCTAGTAGGTGGAGCAAGTAGCGAACGAGGTGAGCACGCATGCTGATTTTCTGAGGTGATAGGAAAATTGGATGGGTTTTAATAAGCAACTGGTGGATTTAGGGTTGATGGGGGGTGGCTTGGAAAGGAATACTTTTTTCAAGTATTTTGCCTTCTATGGTTTGACAGCGCCATTTTAATTCTTTTAGGCCCGGAGTTTCAAATTGAAATTGTTGAGAAGGGTCTAAGGTGTGTTTGCCCACGTAATAGGGAACGTACCAACAGCCGTAGTCGGAAACGCATTGTTGGCAGTAGTTGAGAGCTGAGGTATTGGTAACGGTGATGTCGATATAGGTTTGAGGGGGAAGTGTATGAGCTTGAATGGAGGTTTGCAAGTTGTGTTGTAGAGTGAAATGGCATTGGTTTTGGGCATTGCGATGTAGGTAAAAATAATTGGTTTGTCCATGGAGCAGGCTGGGATCAGTGATGGGATGGACGGGTAATTGGTGGTGACGAAGCAGCCAATAGAAACCGGAGCAATAGGAATTGAAGTCGTAATAGTAGTTAAAGGACAGTCGTCGGGTACTTTTGATGCTGTCCAATAGGATGTGATTGGCTTGATAGAAGTCGATTCTGCGTTTTATCAGTCCCAATTCTGGATTGGTGAGACTGTACAGGGCCAGTCCCAAATAGGCGGTGGAGAATAGGTAGGCTAGCCAAGGTTTGGGGAATAGGAAAATAAGGGCGATGAAACCGGCTACCTGATAGTAGGTCACATATCTACCCCAAGGTAAGCCGGGATCGAGGAGGAGGAAAAGGAGCAATATGGCTTGGACAGTGAGAATGAGATAAGCTCGTTGAATACTGGCTTTAAAAAGGGTGATGAGAATGAGGAAGGGAAAGGGATACCAGAGGTAACTGAAGGCGCCTTGTCGAACGTCATATAGGGAAAGTGTAGGTAGGGAGGAAGGGGGACTCCAAAATAGTTTGGCTAATTGGGTTAACAAGGTATCAGTCCCAACATACTGGTTTAAAGTGAAATAAGCCAGTTTGAGGTCGATAAACGGGTAAATGAGAGTACCAAAATGAAGTAAGTTGTTAAGATAATGGCTGCTGCCAAGGGTCCAAAAGGCGCCGGTTAGAAGTAGATAATGTTGTTTATGGTGACGAAAGTGGACTCCGTTCCAGATCAGGTGAAGTAGGAGAAGTGAGAGGCTGAGGAGACCGCCGGTGAATTTGATATTGAGTAGGGCTATGGTGCTGAGTAGGAATAGAGGCAGACGATTGAGGGTGGTGGTTTTGAGGGCTAACAACAGGGTGATGAGTATATAAAGGGATTGTAGGCTGTCTAGGTAGCCAGTGGTGGCTTGGGCAATGTGAATGGGATTGAAGGCATAGATCAGTGCCACCGGGTCAGCCAATCGTCGGTCAAAACCCAGGGTTTTGGCCAGTAAGTAAGTGGTGGTATAACTGGCGGGAATAACGAGAATGCTGGCCAGTCCATAGCCAGCAAAGTGATGGGTCAGTTGGATAAAGTTGGCTTGTATGAATTCTCCAAATTTTGGGTAGCCTTGAGAATAGCCAATTAGATCGTAGAATTGGGGGGTGAGCAGATCGTGATAGAGGAGAATGGGGAAGGCAGTGTTAAGGTGGTAAAGATGGGTGTCTGTGGAGTCATCTAGGCCAATTTTAAAGTTGATGAGGATGAGAATGAGAACAGCTAAAGTGAGGACAATGGCGGAAAAAGGGGAAATATCCAGGTCTTCATAGAGGTCGTGAAAGGTGGGCAGTAATTTGAGAAAGAGAATCAGGGAGAGAGGCAGGAAGAGCCAAGGATTGGTGATGCCAAGTAGGTTAAAGAGGAGATGAGTGAGAAAATAAAGGGGGAAAAAGAGGGTAAATAGAGCGTGTAGTCCCTTTAATAGAGAATTGATCAGAATCATGGGAAGCTTCTAAAGTGTTAGGGGTATTTTAAATGAGGTGCTCCCTTTTTTGATGTTGTGGGAGCAAATCATTCCCCTCTTGTTTGCCAAGAGGGAATGGTTAATTTATTTTTTTTTCAAAATACTTCCTTGTAAAACTTCCTTGGTCAATTCTCCAATTCCTCCCAAAGCGCCGATGACTCCGGAGGAATCTAGGGGCATAAAGACAATTTTTTGGTTCTCAGCAGTGCCAATTTTTTCCAGGGCGCTGATATATTTTTGGGCGATGAAGTAATTAACTGCTTGGGTATCTCCTTTGGCAAGGGCATCCGATAAGAATTCAGTGGCTTTGGCTTCAGCGGCAGCCAATCGTTCCCGAGCTTCGGCTTCTCGATAAGCGGCTTCTTTTTTGCCTTCAGCTTCCAAAATGGCGGCTTGTTTTTCTCCTTCTGCCTGCAAAATGGCAGCTTGCCGTTTGCCTTCCGCTTCTAAAATACTGGCTCGTTTTTCCCGCTCCGCCTTCATTTGACGGCCCATGGCTTCGACCAAGTCTTTGGGAGGGGAAATGTCTTTGATTTCAATGCGGATGATTTTAACTCCCCAGGGATCGGTGGCATTGTCGACCACTTTAAGTAATTGATAGTTGATGTCTTCTCGTTTAGAAAGTACTTCATCCAAATCCATTGAGCCCATGACGCTGCGTACGTTAGTGGTGGTCAAGTTTAAAATTGCAAGTTGCAAGTCTTTCACTTGATAGGCGGCACGAGCTGCGTCGATAACTTGAGAGAATACGACGCCATCAACTCGAATCATGGCATTGTCTTTGGTGATGACTTCTTGGGCGGGAATGTCCATGACTTCTTCCATCATGCTGATTTTTTTACCTACAGTGTCTATAAAAGGATAGATAATGTTCAATCCTGGTTTTAGAGTAGTGCGGTATTTGCCAAAGCGTTCTACGGTATATTGTTTACCTTGGGGGATTGCTTGAACTCCCATCCAAATAAGTACAACCGCCAAGCCCAGTAAGATGTATACAAAACTCGTAAAAGTTATTATCATGGTAAGGTTCCTAAGTTTAGTAGGGGCGGAGTTTATTCGCCCAAATAGTATTTATCCTCCCTTCTTCAAAGCGAAGTTGGGGAGTCGCACTTTCCCTCCTTAGAAAAAAGAGAGAGGGTTATAAGTTCCCTCCTGATCAAGTTAAGGGTTAGAGGGGGTCTAAAAACCAGTTTACAGATAACTTTGATGTGTGAATTAATCAAGCCTCCCAAATCACTATTACGTCGAGTTGGACGTGCCATTGCAAATTACCACTTGATCAAGGCTCAAGATAGGATATTGATTGCCCTCTCAGGAGGTAAAGATTCTTTGTCTTTGTTGCATATTTTAGCGCATTTACAGAGAAGTGCGCCCATTGATTTTGAAATTGCGGCCCTGACCATTGATCCGCAAGTTGATGGCTTTGATCCTTCAAGATTGAAGGATTACTTGAGTCAATTGAAAATTCCTTATTATTATCGTGCTCAACCCATTGTCAGTGAAGCTCAACGCTATATGCGTGGACAATCATTTTGTGCCTATTGTGCTCGTATGAAGAGGGGTATTATGTATGCAACAGCCCGAGAATATGGTTACAATGTACTCGCTTTAGCACAACATTTAGACGATTTGGCGGAAAGTTTTTTCATGTCTGCTTTGTACAGTGGGGCATTGAAAACTATGAAAGTGCATTATGTTAATGATGCAGGGGATGTTCGGGTCATTCGCCCTTTAGCCTTAGTTAGGGAACGACAAACAGCTGACTTTGCCAAACAGGCTCAATTGCCAGTTATTACCGACAGTTGTCCTGCCTGTTTTGCCCAACCCACTCAACGAGCTCATATTAAGGCTTGGTTGGCAACAGAGGAAGCTCAGCATCCTCAATTGTTTAGAAACTTACTCAGTGCCATTCGTCCTTTAATGTCTGATAGACTGCCTGAAGATTTGTCCATTGAACAAGACAGTTAAGTGCCCTAAAAAGCATACGCAGGATGGGTTGACAACAGGAAGCCTATCACTGTATCCGCCTTTTTTCGCACCGTCATCTAACTGCCTTAAAAAGGTGCATGATTGTGAATGATGAATGATTAGTCTGCGTAAGGTGGATAACTGTTTTTTTCGTACCCTATCTTCCCGTGTCAATGATTAGCGGCAGTCTCTGATTTGCAAATGTTGACCCGGGAATAAATTGTAATGAGGTTCAGTTCCACTTGAGTTGGCGGGAGACAACTGATTCCACTGGGCCAACTGTAAATAAGTACATCCAAACTGTTGAGCAATTCCATATAAGGTATCTCCCTTTTTAACAATATATTCTCTCAAGTGATTTTCAGGCTGAACGGGGTAGCTTAGAATAGTTGAGGTGCCAGAGTTTTGGGGAGATGGAGGAGTTCTCTTCCCAGAATTGGTGGGGGGAAGATAAACGGTGCATCCACTGCATAATGCAATGATAAGTAAACTTTTGAATTGACAAGAAGATTTAAAAAACATAGAATTGAGATCCTTTTGGTTGTCAAACCGATTGAAGCGATTTAGATTGCCAATCGGCTTTCCCATTCGACAATCTACCTTTGGGAATAGGTCAACTGTATCAAAAAATAGACCCTTTCCAAACTGTTGGAGAATAAAAAACGACTTCACTCCCCCTCAAATTTAATGACTGACTTGCAAACGTTGACCCTGCTTTAAGGTATAAGGAGGTTCTAAACCATTCCAACTGGCCAATTCTGCTGGACTGCGATTGTACAATAAGGCTATACTGTATAAATCATCACTTTCTTCAACCACATGAAAGTTAGGCTGCGGAACCACTGAAGATTGGATTAAAGACGGATTTTTTTCCACCAAGGGAACAGGGGCTGCCATCATCGGCAGTGGCTTCTCAACTGGGGAATAAGTGGGGGAGACCGAGGAACTGTATACCGGAGGACTGTATTTGGAATAGTCCGAAATGGGGGGGGAATTATAAGCCGGATAAGGAGGAGGAGCATAACTCACATTGGGAACTATTTTGAGTTGAGGAGGTATTTGAGGTACAGTTGGATAAACAAGTGCAGGAGAATACCTGCTTTGGGCATTATGCACTGAAGTTGCTGAATAATAGGTCGGTGGACTGACATACACTGGCTGCGAAGGTGCCATTCCTGGAGGCACATGATATTTTACCCGAATATGTTCCCCTTCACTTAACTTTTGAATATCTTGAAAAGTAGGTTGTTTAGGGGCTGGTTTTGATGCGGGCTGAAAACCAATGGTACATCCCGATAATCCCAACCCACTGACCACAATTGTTAAAATAAGTCGTAATAGGAATGAATTGCTCATCGTAAACTCCTAATGTTTAAATCAAGCTTAAATCATTAAAGTCCAAAAAATAACCCCCATTATAACATCTTTCACTCCAAAACACCACTTTTTGAACATTCCTTTTACCCAAGACTCATTGCCAACTTAAATACCCTTTGAGATATAGACTACACAATAATAGCTCTGTTTTCAAGTCGATACGAAACGCTCAGTTTTAATTTTCCAACTACTGAAAAACCATGAACTTTTGTTAACTCCAGCGACAACCTCTCTCATAAACCCAAAAGGACAAGCCATCATGCTGACTGAAGAACAAATACAGGTGATTCCCGAATTCAGTGAAGATCAACCCGTAACTCAGGCCGAACTGGCCGAATTGATAGACACCTTAAATAAGGTTTTCAGAGACTATCGAATTGGCATGTACGAATTTAATGGCGCTATGAAACGACGGGAAGAAGTGGTCAAACGTGCTCATGAAAAAATCAACCTCTGGATACTTCTGGGGGGATCTGCTTTTTTACTCATCCTTGCCGTCTTACTCTTTCTAATCTTCATGCTCGGCAGAAATTTAGACCTCATATCAACTCAAATGACCACCCTCCGTGATAACTCAACTCTCGTCACCACTGAAATTGGCACTCTGAAACAAACCTTAGGAGATGTTAAAACTCAAATTGCTCAATTGGGGGGTGAAATTCCTCCTCCCATTCCGGACAATTCTCTACACGACTTGAAAAACTCCCTCAGTCACTTGGAACAGTCCATGGACAGTATGATCAATAACTTAGATGCCATTGACCGCAAACTGGACCAAAACCCAGACTCCTCCTCTTCCAAAGAGCCCAGATACACCCCCCAATATGATAACCGTTACCGTTACTAACCCCTTAACTTCTGCCTTTTGATCACCGAAAAAAGGCACTTTTCTTAACCTTCCGTATTATGATCCACTTTACCCACAATAGACCATTGACCAATTAGAACCGCCGAATTTAGGAAGGCCGTCATGTCAGAAAAATTTCTCACTCGCCTGTATTACGCCAGCACTGCCACTGACAAGTATTCCCCTATGGAAATTGGTAACATTTTAAAAGCTTGTCGCCGCAACAATCCTCAGTTGGACATCACTGGCATGTTATTTCTAGGGAATCGTTACTTTTTACAATGCCTTGAAGGTCCCAGAGAAAATGTCAACATTCTCTATCAAAAATTGGTTTATGATGAACGACACACCAATGTCCAACTTTTGGAACTGAAAGAAGTGGGCAGTCGTTTTTTTGACGACTGGACAATGAAGTATTTAGGTTCCACCCAAGTCATTGCTAAAATTCTACGTAACTCTGGAATGAAGGAATTCAATCCCTATTTGCTCGATAGCTACACCATCAATTCTGTTATGGAGACCTTTAGAGACTATACTGAAGAAGAACCTAAAGACACCGGTGTCACAAGAAAACGTTCTATCATGAACCTGTTTAAACGGTGAGCAGTTGCCTATTCAAGTTCCCATGCTTTGCGCTTTGCATGGGAACGAGAAGACTTGCTCTCATTCTTCCTTCGTCAACTTTTCACTCTTCCCAAAAGGCAATGGAAATAATTTGCCGTTGATATACAATTTTCCACTGTTAAGATTGGCTGAAAGCACATAACTATCCTTTGTTTCAACCAACCACTTTTCTTGCAAGTAAGACTCAATTCTCTTATCTGCTTCAAGTTGTCGGTCTGCTTGAGACCGTTCCT
The DNA here is from genome assembly GCA_020721005.1 of Thiomargarita sp. Lineage (GTDB taxonomy): Bacteria > Pseudomonadota > Gammaproteobacteria > Beggiatoales > Beggiatoaceae > DYNP01. Next base: position 323,525 of record DYNP01000001.1, on the reverse strand, counting down.
TTGACAAACTGACTACCAACAATTTCTTCAGCAAAGGTTTGCTGATTTTAAACTCAGACTTTCCCCAAGTGGCATTAAATAACAGATTGAAATCATTGAGTTGAGTAACTTTAGCACCTTCAATGCCCAAAGTCAACTCTCCAACCAAACCGCCCTCTGGAGAAGTCATCTGAAGTTCAGAGAAACTGAGAGTTGGGGAACGAGTCAGTAACAAAGGAGTGACCTCCATCAACTTCCCTAAAATAGCCAATCCCAACATTTGTTCATTGATCAATCCCTGTTGAGCCTGCTTTTGCAATTCTCGCAAGGTAACTTGGAAAGAAGCAACCGCTTTAGTATCTAAATTTTGGAGTTTGATCTGGCCACTGGATTTCAGATCAAGATTGTCCTTTGCATCTGTGCCCTGAGTTTGAAAACGCCCTATTTGGTTGCGTATAACATAACTGAAGAGATCCTTTTCAACATTTCCATGACCTTGAAGAGTTAGATTCTCCAACTGCACTTTCTCAAGACTTTCAGTATCATAAGCTTGCAACTGTCCCAATTTAAATTCCCCTTGATTCAATTCAACCCCACTGCTGTGTTGAACGGTCTCAAATTCCGCAGACAGATTTTTCAGATCGAAACTGCCTTGGCTTTCCTTTAACAGGATACTGGGACTGGCAAATTTACCTTGAACGGGAATCAGATCCGCATCAAAAGTCATTTTGAGTAACGAGGGAGCTAAAGTAGAAGTAAACCCCTTGCTTTCTTTAAACGTCACTTGGGCAATTTGTAAATCAGCCATCACGGTATCCATGCGCTCAGTAAAAGTCAATTCCCCAGTTAACCCCTGCCAATCCACATTCCCACCCGGCAAATTGTCGATTTTTAAGGGAGAAAGCGTGAGTTTACTGCTCCCATCTCCTTGAGAAGACAATTGACTGTCAATATAAAGTGTCGGTAAGGGAACAGACAGTTGAGCAGCCGCCTGTTGAGAAAGGCGCAATTGAACTTCAGTTTTAACTTTAAGATCACTCTGATGTTGAGACAATAGGGACTGTAAACTTTGTTTAAACTTGTTTAACAGCATCATAGGATCTAGGGGAATCTCAACTTTATCAAGTGCTTGATTGGCAATGAAATGTTGAAAAGTGAAGCCTTGCAAATCATCAGGCTCTTCTTCGGGAGAAACCGTTTCTTCTGACAAAGTGGGTAAACTTGCCTGTTTTCCAGATTCCTCAGCAGCCCAACTGGTCAAAGCAGCTAAGAGGAATAGAAGGCATAATAATGGGTTAAGCAGTTGATTCATAATCATTTCCTTTTGTTGAAGGGTTGTTTGAACTTACCAAATTATAGGGACTGTTTGTTGTTAAAATATTGACTGATGTTAAAGCGCCAACTGACGATAATTGACAATAGCCTGCCATTCCGTTTGCTTGTCAGGTTGATCCGCTAAGTAGGTCAAGACGTTATCCAAACTGATGATACTGATTATTGGTATAGCATAATGCTGTTGAATTTCCTCAATAGCGGATAAAGAGGATTGGCCAGACTCCTGTCGATCGAGGGCGATCACGGTGCCCACTACCTGAGCTGGCGAGGATTGAATGAGGGCAATGGATTCTCTAATTGCAGTACCTGCAGTGATCACATCATCAATGATCAATACTCTTCCATTCAAGGGACTGCCAATTAAGTTGCCACCTTCCCCATGATCCTTTGCTTCCTTGCGATTAAAACAATACGGAATTTCTCCAACTTCCAAAGAGGCTAAGGCAATAGCAGTGGCAGTGACCAAGGGAATTCCTTTATAGGCGGGTCCAAACACAAGGTCGAAGGCAATTCCGGAATTTTGTATGGCTTTCGCGTAGAAATATCCCACCTTAGCAAGCGCTTTGCCGGTGTTGAACTGGCCGGTATTGAAAAAATACGGACTTCGTCGTCCTGATTTAAGCGTGAATTCTCCAAATTGAAGTATTTTCTGTTGAATGGCAAACTGGATAAAATCCCGTTGATAACTGTGCATAAAAACAATTCGCCCCCTGGATTATTTACGATTCATGCTAAAAAATTTGCGTTTTAACTCACTTTAAGGTAAACTGCTTAACCTGAAAATAGCCGGTGTAGCTCAGCTGGTAGAGCAAACGATTCGTAATCGTTAGGTCGGACGTTCAAGTCGTCTCACCGGCACCAGTCATCTATTCCAGTAGCAAGCGTTCTAAAATCCTCTCGTACAACACTGATAATTTGTCCAAATCCTCAATATTGACGCATTCGTTGACTTGATGAATCGTGCGATTGAGGAGTCCTAACTCGATCACTTGAGCCCCTGTGGGCGCAATAAATCGCCCATCTGACGTTCCTCCTCCAGTGGACAGCGCTGTCTCATACCCACACACTTCCTTAATCACCAAACGTACAGCTTCCAACAATTGCCCCTGCGCTGTGAGAAAAGGGTGTCCAGAATGGCGCCAACTCAACTCATACTGAAGGTGATGCGCTTTTAAACGTTGGATAACCGCTTGCTGTAAATCAGCAACGGTGAACTCGGTGTTGTAGCGAAAATTAAAAATCACTTCCAATTGTCCTGGAATTACATTGTCCGCTCCAGTTCCCGCTTGCACATTCACCACTTGAAAGGTTGTCGGTGGGAAAAACGCATTGCCCTGATCCCAGGTGTGTTGACAAAGTTCTTGCAGCAGAGGAGCAAATCGATGAATAGGGTTGTCAGCTAAATGAGGATATGCTGCATGGCCCTGCCGACCTAGGATCGTCAATATTCCGGTCAGCGAACCCCGCCGACCATTTTTGATCTGATCCCCCAGTTTATCGACACTGGCGGGTTCCCCCAATAGACACCACTCAATACTTTGTCCCTGCTGTTGCAGATAATCGACTACTTTGGCTGTACCGTCTACAGCCAATCCCTCCTCATCACTGGTGATCAAAAACGCCAGAGATCCCTTATGTTGAGTATTAGCCTGCAGAAAACGTTCACAAGCAGTCACCATCGCTGCCAGTCCTCCCTTCATATCAGCAATTCCCCGACCATACAAATTTCCTTGATGAAGAGTGGGAGTGAAGGGCGGAAATTGCCAAGCTTCTACGGGTCCCACCGGTACTACATCCGTATGTCCTGCCAATACCAGTAAGGGAGCAGTGTGACCACAACGGGCCCACAAATTATCCACTTGTCCAAAACGCAAGTGCTGTATTTCAAAACCCAAAGTTTGTAAACGCCGGGCAATCACTTCTTGACATCCCTGATCATCGGGGGTGATAGAAGGTCGACTGATGAGATCGATTGCCAAATCTAAAGTCATTGACATACAAGAAAATTCCCAAATAATAAATATAAACTGAGGGACTGATTTCTCCATCCTTTTTAAGGAAGGATAAACCTGGAGGAATTCAAGATCCTCCATTCAAATCCGCAATTGTACAGTGAATGATGAAAAGTTAAAAGGGATGAAGTGCACAAAAACCCTCAATATGCAGGTAGTATTCATCATCAATACTCGTTTCTACCTTGTGTACAACACTTATTTTGGTGTGGTTAAAGGTTGGAGTGGAAGTTTTCACTGTCATGCTATTAAGTGAGGGAAATCCCCCTTTGGAAGGAAAATCCTCTTCGGAGTGGAGGCTTTAGCCGGTTGGCGGTAGGCGTTACTCCACACACTCAAATTGCGGAATTCCTACCGCTGGCCGGCTAAAGCCTCCACTCCAACGTACTTTAACTTAATGGCAGTGCGGCTACTACTCCACTCCAACGCTGGGGTGCTAACACCCACCGGCGAAAGCCCCCACTCCGACGCTTTGGTTGACTCACAGACTCAAATAAATAGGTGTTGCACATAAGGCATTTCTCAACTCTTCTCCTTCATCTCTCAAGCAAGGTCCAGTCATGTTTTACTATACTTTAATTTACCTATTCCTCATTGGATTATTCCCCAGCTTGGTATTAGCCCAGCCCCCAAAAGCCGTTCCAGTTGAAGCTCAGCCCGTCAAATTCGATACTGTCATCGACAACGTTAATGCAGTTGGAGAATTGTTGGCAGACGAACAAGTCATTCTTCGTTCTGAAATTCCCGGGCGCATCACCAAAATCACTTTTTCCGAAGGACAAAAAGTCACTCAAGGCGATCCTTTGATCAACTTGGATGAAGCAGAATATCGAGCCCGTTTGGCCGAAAGTCAATCCACCGTCAACCTCAACAAAATCAGTTACGCACGCACCCAAGATCTGGTGAAAAAAAGTTTAACCAGTCAACAAGCCTTTGACGAAGCCAAAGCCCAATTGGAAGTCGCTCTTGCCCGGCAACAACTCTATGAAGTGCAACTGGCCAAAACCACCCTCTATGCCCCATTTTCCGGCACCGTGGGCTTGCGTAATTTTAGTGCAGGTGCCTACATCCAAGCCGGACAAGACCTCATCACCCTAGTCAACACCGATACCCTCAAACTCGACTTCAAAATTCCAGAAAAATTTCTAGCCAAAATCCGCATTGGCCAAACAATCAATCTCCAAGTAGATGCCTACCCTGACCACTCATTTGTTGGAGAACTCTACACCCTAGACCCCATTGTTGATGGCAGCACCCGCACCCTCTTGCTGCGAGCCAAAATTCCCAATCCCAAAGGACTGTTATATCCTGGCATGTTTGCCCGCATCAATTTGGAATTGGACCGACGTTCCCAAGCCATCATCATTCCCGAACAAGCCATTGTTCCCAAAGGCAAAGACAGTTTTGTATTCAAAATCCTCAACAACAAAGCCCACCTCATTCAAGTCACCCTTGGCCAAAGACGCACTGGGGACGTTGAAATCACCCACGGACTAAATTTAGGTGACAAAATAGTCATCAATGGCCAACTCAAATTACGGGAAGGTGCTGAAGTCATGCTCCAGCCCACCCAATCCCCATAACCCAACACCCATTTTGACCACTGTGCCCACCCACTGACTAGGAAACACCATGGTACTTTCTGACCTCTCCATTCGGCGCCCAGTCTTAGCCACCGTCATGAGTCTCATGATCATACTCATCGGTCTCATGTCCTTTCAACGCCTCTCTGTTCGAGAATACCCGAACATCGACACCCCAGTAGTTTCAGTACGCACTGTTTACACCGGTGCCAGCCCAGAAATCATTGAAAGCCAAATCACCCAACCCCTGGAAGACGCCTTGTCTGGGGTAGAAGGCATCAAAACCCTCAAATCCACCAGTCGGGAACAAGTCAGCCAAATCACCGTTGAATTCATACTTCAAAGGGATGCTGACAGTGCCGCCAATGACGTTAGAGACCGAGTAGCCAGAGTGCGATCTCGCCTACCTGAAGAAGCAGATGACCCCGTGGTTGCCAAAATTGAAGCCGACGCGCAAGCCATCCTATGGCTACGATTCTCCAGTGAACGCCATGACGCCCTCCAACTCACTGACTATGCCGATCGTTACATCATTCCCAGATTGCAAGTATTACCCGGCGTGGCCAGCATCATCATTGGCGGCCAGCGTCGTTATGCCATGCGCATCTGGCTGGACAGAGACCGCCTGGCCGCCTACCAACTCACCCCCCAAGAAGTAGAGTCCGCCCTGCGACAACAAAACGTAGAAATCCCTTCGGGACGCATTGAAAGTCTCGAACGAGAATTCACCGTTTTAACTGAAACTGACTTACGGACCCCTGCCGAATTTGAAAACATCATCATCAAACAAATCAACAACTACCCCATCCGTTTAAGAGACATTGGGGAAGCCACCATCGGTCCCGAAGATGAAAGAAATACCGTGCGCGCCAATGGCCAACCCTCAGTGGGACTGGGCATCGTCAAACAATCCACCGCCAACACCCTCTCTGTAGCCCAAGCCGTGCGCCAACAAATTCCCTACATCTCCCTGCCCACTGGCATGTCTCTACAAGTGGTATTTGACACTTCCATCTTCGTAGAAAAATCCATTGAAGCCGTTTACCACACCATGCTCGAAGCCTTTGCACTGGTCGTATTGGTGATCTTCCTCTTTTTACGCTCGATTCGCGTCACCTTTATACCCTTCGTAACCATCCCAGTCTCCCTGATCGGAGCCTTCATCTTCCTCTATGCACTGGGATTCTCCATCAACATACTTACCTTATTGGGACTGGTATTAGCCATCGGATTAGTCGTTGACGATGCCATTGTCATGCTCGAAAACATCCACCGCCACTTAGAAGAAGGCGCTTCCCCCTTAGAAGCCGCCTTCAAAGGCAGCCAAGAAATTGCCTTTGCAGTCATCGCCATGACCATCACTTTGGCTGCAGTCTTTGTTCCCCTCACCTTTATGACTGGCAACACCGGCCGCCTATTCACCGAATTCGCGATCACCGTTTCCGCAGCAGTCATCGTCTCTGGATTCGTTGCCCTCACCCTAACTCCCATGATGTGCTCCAAAATTCTCAAAACTCATGAGCGCCATGGCATTCTCTATCGCATCACAGAAAAAGGCTTTGTCCTACTCAATCAAATCTACCGTTGGTTACTGAAAATAACTTTAAAAATCCGTTGGTTAATTGGACTACTTTTTATAGGCACTGCCTTGACTGCCATCTACTTTATCTTGCCCGCGGGACAACTTCCAGCCCATTGGGAACAACGATTAAACAACTGGGGCACCACTCTCATCGGCCAACCAATCACCATTCCCCTATTGCGCTCTGAATTGGCGCCTCTGGAAGATCGAGGCATCATCGTCGGCATTATTGTCGCTCCCGAAGGGGCCACCCTAACTTATACCGACCGCTATGCTCGACAAATTGAACAATTCTATGCTGCCATTCCCGAAGTGCAAAACTATTTCATGGTGGTCGCTCCTGGACTGGAAAGACCCAATCCAGTCAACTCTGCCCTATCCTTTGTCAGTTTAAAACCCTGGGAACAACGCCAACGTTCCCAACAGGCAATTGCAGGAGAATTGCTCCCCAAATTAATGAGCCTATCTGGAGTCTTAGCATTCCCCATCAATCCTCCCTCCTTGGGCCAAAGTTTCCGCAACACCCCCATTCAATTCGTATTACAAGGCAATACATATGCGGAACTACAAATCATGGTCGACAAAGTCATGGAAAAAATGAGAGCCTATCCTGGTCTGGTGAATCTGGACTCCGATTTAAAGTTGAACAAACCCCAATTGACTGTGCAACTGGATCGGGACAAAGTCGCCAATGTGGGAGTTCAAGTACAAGACATTGGTCGCACCTTAGAAACCCTATTGGGCGGCAAACAAGTGACCCGTTTTAAACAAGAGGGAAAACAATATGATGTTATCATCAAACTAAAAGACCAAGATCGAAGCAAACCAGCCGACCTAACCAATATCTTTGTGCGAGGCAACCAGGGACAACTGATTCAACTCTCCAACTTGATCACCCTAAAAGAAGCGGTTGCTCCCAAAGAATTGAATCGTTTCAACAAATTACGATCCGTTACCCTCAGCGCCAACATTGCCCCTGGTTACACCCTAGGCCAAGGTCTAACTGTTTTAGAAGCCACGGTTAAACAAGTGTTAGGGGAAACGGCACAAACCGCCTTGGATGGACAATCTCGAGAATTTCGAGAATCTGGAGAAACTTTAGTCTTTACCTTCATTTTAGCTCTATTATTCATTTACCTGGTACTGGCAGCTCAATTTGAAAGTTTCATCAGTCCCTTAATTATTATGCTGACCGTTCCCTTGGCAATGACTGGCGCCCTATTGGCGCTGTATCTAACTGGAAACACTCTAAATGTCTACAGTCAGATTGGACTGGTAATGCTGGTCGGTCTCATCACCAAACATGGCATTTTAATTGTAGAATTTGCCAACCAATTACAACACCGAGGTTTGTCACTAAAAGAGGCTATTGTGGAAGCCGCAGTTTTGCGTTTACGACCCATTCTCATGACCACCGGTGCCATGGTCCTGGGTGCGATTCCCTTGGCTTTAGCCACCGGTGCCGGGGCGGAAAGTCGTCAGCCTATTGGTTGGGTCATTGTGGGGGGCTTAGTATTGGGAACGGTATTGACCTTGTTTATCATTCCCGTAGCTTACAGCATATTGGCAAAACAAACAACGATTCAATCACCCTCTTGAGTCCTTGAATATTCACACAAATCTGCAATACAACAAGTTGTACAGTGGGGCTTGCGAGCCACACACACATATCGTCCATGCAAAATTAGCCAATGATGAGCATGTTGTTGATAACGAGAAGGGACTACTGTCAACAACTGTTTTTCCACTTCCAGCACCGTTTTACCAGGAGCTAAACCAGTGCGGTTAGCTACCCGGAATATATGAGTGTCCACTGCAATAGTGGGTTGATGAAAAGCCGTGTTTAAAATCACATTGGCTGTTTTTCGACCCACTCCTGGCAATTTTTCCAAATCTTCTCGACGATTGGGCACTTCTCCCTGATAATCAGTCAAGAGAATTCGACAGGTTTCTAAAATATAACGGGCTTTATTGTTAAACAGTCCAATACTTTTGATAAAGGATTTTAAATCCGATTCTCCCAGTTCCAAAATAGCTTGCGGAGTGTTGGCCACTGCAAATAAGCGGGCCGTGGCTTGGTTGACACTTTTGTCTGTGGCTTGAGCCGATAAAATCACCGCAATTAACAGTTCAAAAGGACTCAAATAGTTCAATTCTGTGGTTGGTTTTGGATTTTGAGCTTGTAAACGGGTAAATAGTAACTGGCATTGTTGTGCATTCATCATATGGATAGATTTTATTCCCAATTTAATAATAGCTGATTGAACATGGGCTTATAGGGAATTTTAACGTTTCAATATGATTTTTCCATAAACCGGATCACAAAAAGTTTCTTGAATAGCTTCCACAAACGGAGTTTGCCGAATTCCAAATACCTGCTCAGTGTCCACACCTTCAAAAAAATCCCCAGCAGTCAGGGCTACCAGTTGGTCAGCGGTGAATGGAGGTTGGCGACTGAATAGGGCATATATTTTGAGTAAAGCGTAAAATAAGCCATAAGGAATAGACAGTATCCAAGTTTTGGAGTTTTTAACCTGTTTGATGGTGCGAATGATGTCAATATAATCGATAGCAGTGTTGCCGACAATGTCATAAATTGCCCCGGCAGGTTGTTGTTCCATGCAATGAATGAGTATTTTACAAAAGTCTTTGTTATACAAGGGTTGGCGTGGATATCGACCATGCCCGGGAATGGGGAAAATGGGCACTTTTTCCATAAATCGGGACAGCCAGCCCAAGTGTTTGGGATCAAACCAGCCAAACATGAGGGTTGGACGCAATATGCAATGGGACAGTTGACTGTGAATGACCAAAGTTTCTTGTTGTTTTTTGGTGCGGGTGTAATCGTCATTGGCTATAGAATTGACCACTGAGGAACTGATGTGAACAAGATAAGGTACATGATGAGTGTGCATGGCGGCTAGGACTTGCTCAGTTGAGATCACATTATTGCGAATAAACAGTGCAGATTCTTTGCCTGTGATTTGAGCTTGCAACATGAATAAGCAAGCAGCATCTTTTAGACAATGTTGCCATGCCCCAGGCTCAGCCAAGTCAGCCAGGACTGTGGTCACTTCTGGATGCAATTTTTGGAGTATTCCCAAATTATAGGCATGTTTGTCAATTGCAACCAAATGACGATAGCCTTTTTCTCGCAGTTGCACAATTAAATTTTGTCCGACTAAACCCGCAGCTCCAGTGATAATAATTTTGTCTTTCAAATGTACAGACATGCGTTAATTCCTAACAGAGTTTTGATTTTAAATATAAATTTTTCAGTGTCTACAGGGAACTTTTTACAAGGGCCAGTCGTTTTTGACTGTCCATTAATTGAGCCCGATCTAGATTTTTGCGATTGGTCAAGATTTCATACATGACTTCATAATATTGTTCCCCATCGTATGAAAGTAGAATCAAGTCGACACCGGCATTCAGTGCTGCCAAAGTGGCGCTGCCAATGCCTTCAGCACCGTAATAGATGGGCCACATGTTGAAATCGTCGGTGATTAAAAGTCCCTGATATTGCCATTGTTCTCGAATGATTCCTTGAATGACCCGATAGGAATATGAGACTGGGTTAATAGGATCAACTGCAGTCAGTTTGACATGGCTGAGCATCATCAGCGCTGGGACTTGGCTGAGTACATATCGAAAAGGCAGCCATTCTTCACGTTCCAATTCTTCAATGGGCAAGTCCAATTCTGCTTCATAATAGTGGGTATCTTCCTGAACTCGACCAATGCCTGGAAAGTGTTTTAATGTGGGGAATACTTTATAGTTTTGTAAACCTTGGCTGTACAACAGGGCAATTTTGGCCACAACTGATTTGTCTTGAGAGATGGCTCTTTCTTGAATAAGGGTGTGAAAGTCCAGTTTATTTTTGGAAGCAGCATGTTTCAAGTCGACGATTGGGGCAAGGTTTACATTGATTCCCAATTGTGATAATTCTTTGCCATGAATGTGTCCATATTGTTTGATTTGTTGTTCAACTGTTGGCCAGTCGTTTTGAGAATTGATCAGGGAAGATAGGGAGGGCAATTCAGTCAATGGTGGCGAAAGTCGAGAGACCAGTCCTCCTTCTTGATCGGTTACAATAAACAGAGGGGCTAAGCCCAAGGAGGCTTGAATGGCTTGTAATTCTCGCAATTCGGTTTGAATTTCCGGAAGCGATTTTTGTTGAACATTTCGGCGAGTGACAAAAATTCCCCCAATGGCGCCGCGTTGCACAAGAGGTAAAATATCGTCTGGGTCTGTGTAACCAATAATCAGGTGTTGCCCAAAGGTTTGCAAATCTGTGAGGGGGGCTTCCAACACGGTTTGGCGTTTGAGCAGAAAGGTGATTTTGGTGACGGCAGTGACAGTCACGATGATGAGAATTAACAGTAAAAATAGCAGTCTTTCGGAGTGTAGAGGGCGTCTTTTCCATTGTTGATAGAGTTGGGAGAGGGTGGTCCCACCCAATATCAGGCAGAATAACAAAATGGATAAAAAACTGATTTCTCTAATTTTGAGTAAAAAAGGACTGTTGAGATGAAAGGCATAGATGAGCAAGGTGGTGGCCAGTAGCCATTCTAAAATGGTCAGCCAGTTAATTTTTAATAAATTCATAGTCTTAAAAATTTTTCCCCTTCTTTTTGAGAAGGGGAAAAGGGGGTTAGGAAGGATCGGGTTTTAGGAATAAGTATGCAAAAAACCCCATCAGTAATATCATTAATAAGTTGGCTATGGAATCTACCAAAGAGGGATTGAGGGGACTGGTCATGGAATGGGTACGGGGCTTTAGCACTTCGGCAGAAGGCAAGGTGGGGTCTAGTTTTTCAGTGATTTTGAGTTCTTTATTTAACTTGAGAATAATTGGATCGGATAGAGGAGGAGCATGGGTGGCAATAACGGTGGCGGGACCGCGGTCTCCAACGATATTGGTAATGGGTTTGCTGCCGGCCAAGATGTCTTGGGTGCTGACTGTTTCTATGATTTCGGTTTGTCCTTCATAGGTATTGGAAGGTATACGTGCCAGTCGGAAGAAGGGGAAACGAATAAGGTGGTTGCCTTCCTGCCATTCTTTCAGGGAAATGAGTTTGAACAACCCTTCATTCATGGCCGCTGTGATTTGCTCATGGTGTAAGGAGGCAATGAGCAGCAGTCCATCCAATTGTCCTTTTTTTAGAGCAGCGATCTGATTTTCCAGATGGGAATCATAATGGAGTTGCAAAGTATTTTGCAGGGAAATGGCATTGAGAATCATCCCAGCAGTTTGATCAGAAGCTCCCTTTTCGGCACCAACTCCCAAATTTTTCATGTCTTTTAGAGAGGTGATATGGGTGTTGTTTTGTAAGGTGATCAGGTGGACCATTTTGGTACCTATGACTCCAACTGCTTCGATAAACGGTTGAGTTTCTGGTAAAAAGTCATTGGTCAGGGTAAAAAAGGATTCGGCCCCTAAGATGGCTAAACGGGCTTTACCTTCTAAAATAGCTTGTTCCGGGTTGGGCATTTGGATAACTTTCACGCTGCGTCCAGGGAAAACTTTTCGCACCGCGCGTAAGGCAATGCTGATGCTTTTGCTGCGTTCATCCAACAGTCCCGCCGCAATGACTAATTCTTCTTTTTGCAAGAGTTTACCTTTTTTGTGAATGAGGTCGTTTTGCATGAGGAAGTTTTGGGCTACGATTTGATAGTCTTGTCCTTCTAATTCTACTTCTCTATTCATTTGGCGCATAGTTTTAGTGTCAATGAGACCGGTTAATTTTTCTAAAGTGCCGCGCAGTTCAGGAAAGCGTTCCAAAGTGTCATTGCGCACCAATGGGGAAGGTTCATAGACCGGAAAGAAGTTGAGATCGTCTTCTAAAATGGTCAGTCCAAAGTCTTCAATGCGCCCTTCTGTGGAAAAACCTTCGGCTACATCGACTTTGTCATCCAATAGGGCTTGGTAGATGGTGGATTTGTCGTTGTCAATGACTGTGGCTATGATGTTGTTCAGACCGTAACGTCTTTGCAAAGCTGGAAGTCCATCTAAGGGTCGTTCTAAAAATTCGGGTTCCATGGCCATGCGTAATGTGGGTTGTATTTTGATGAGATCACTGATTTTATCAATTTTTAAGTTTAATGCTCGATCTTTGCGCATGAGTAATACGTAATTGTTGGCAAAGCCCAGCCGATTTAGCCATTCTAGGTTGAGAGGTTGAAAAAGCCTCCTGACTTCTATTAAAGATTTGTCGCCATTGTTAATGGGAGGTTGTCCTAACATAGTGAGACCGGTGCCATTGTATTCAACATAGAGGTCAAGGTCACCATTTTTAACTGCTTCAAAATTGGAAAAAGTGTCTCCATAGGGAATGGAGCGTTTGACTGGTATTTTTTGATATTCAGCGAGTTGGGCGATGATTTCGGCTAGGATCAATTGTTCGGTAAAATCCTTGGCGCCAATGTGGAGGGGCTTGGTTTTGCTACAGCTTATTAAGAGGAGGAGGAGTCCTGAGTAAATAAGGAATTTTTTCATGAGGCAATTCTCTTTGGTATTAGATGGATTCCCGGCGAATGTTTCTTAGGAATGCAATGATTTGGATGATGAGAATGAGGCTGAAGGGAATGGCGCCAGCAATGGCCATGGCTTTGGCTACGGTTACCGAGCCAGTGAATAGGGTCCCGGCAGTGATCAGGGCAATAATGAATCCCCAAATTATTTTGAAACGGATCGAGGGGTTGAGGTTGCCATTGTCAGTCATCATGCTGACCACAAAGGTGCCGGAATCTGCACTGGTGACTAGGAAAACAAAGATGAGAAACAGGGCTAAAATGCTGACCAGTTCAGAGAGTGGGAACCAGCTGAACAGGGCAAATAGGGCTTTGGTGACATCTTCTCGGACAAGTTCGGCGAGGCCCCCACCGCCAAACATTTCTATGTAGAGACCACTGCCTCCCAAGACGGCAAACCAGAGAATGGAGAAGAGGGTGGGAATGAATACAACGCCCAAGATGAATTCTCGAATCGTGCGTCCTCGACTGATTCTCGCAATGAAAATACCAACGAAGGGACCCCATGCCAGCCACCAAATAAAGTAGGTCAAGGTCCAGCCTGAGGTCCAGGCGGTGAGTTCTTTGTAAGGATATAATTTGAAGGACATGGTGATGAGATGGCTGAAATAATCTCCTAAAGAAGTGACTGCCACTTCGAGTAAGAATTGGGTGGGACCTGTGAATAAGATGAAAGATAATAGTAATATTGCGGCAACCATATTGATATTACTGAGGATTTTTATCCCTCTATTGAGACCGGTGGCAGCTGAGGTGACAAAGAGGAAAGTCATGAGGGCTAAAATGATTAAGCTGATCAGGTCAGTACCTGGAATAGCAAATATTTCTTCCAAACCGGCACGCACTTGTAATACGCCCATAGCCAGGGAGCCGGCTAATCCAAATACTACCGCCAATACACCTATGATATCTGCAGTGTGACACCATAGACCCTTGTGAGGACAGCCGAATTCTTTTTGGATAGGGCTGGAAATGAGGGAAGAGGTGCCTTTGCGAAATACGAAATAGGCAATGACCAGGGCGCAGACTCCGTAGATTGACCAGGCATGCAGTCCCCAATGTAAGTTGGTGATGATCATGGCCAATTCGGCAGCTTCGGGTGTACTACCCTTCATGCCGGGTGGAGAGAGGTAGTGAAAAATAGGTTCGGCTGCGCCCCAGAAGATTAATCCGGCGCCCATACCTCCAGCAAATAGCATGGCTAGCCAAGAAGGGGTTGAAAATTCAGGACGATCGTCGTCTTGTCCCAGTCGAATGGCATGATAAGGTCCAAAAATCAGGTAGATACATAGGACTAAAAATCCGGTACATAAGATCAGGAAAAACCAGTCGAAGGTTTTTAGGGCAAATCCCGTCATGTCTAAGGCGGCACCAGCCATGTGATCGGGGGCAAAAATTCCCCATATACCAATACTTCCACATAGCAGTAGGGCAACAATGAAGACCAAACGATTTGGGGTAGGCTGAGGTCGGTTAACATCCATACTCACATTTCCTTTAAGGGTCGGATAGAATCGAATAAAATAGAAGAGTTTTGAGGGGTAATGCCCATGATGTATACTCATGTTTGTAAAATTTTAACTATACTTCCTTTTTTAGTAATATAGGGCGCAATAACGTTAGCGTATTGCGCCGTATGAAAACACGATAGACCAGGCAATCCCTCGAATCCTTGATTTTGTTATGGGTGAACAAGATGAAGAGAGTGACTGTAAATTTGAGTCCAACATGCGGCGCAATACGCTAAAGCCATTGCGCCCTATATTAACTTACGCGTTACACAGGATTATGAAGACTCCTTTTATGGTGCGTTAGCTATATATACTCACATTCGTGAAATTTTAACTATACTTCCTTTTTTTAGGTCACTTCAAGATCAACAAGATATCAATTTATCACACTTTCTCCCTTTTTTTGAAGAATGGAGTCAGCTAAACTAAGGAATGTAGTAAAAAATCAATGAACTGATTCATTTTTTTTCTTAAGAGGTGCCCCATTATGAATTCACTGGAAACTGCTGCCCATCCAGAAAACTTAAAAAGAGTAGTTATTGAACCCATTAGTCGGGTTGAAGGACATGGTAAAATCACCCTGTTAATGGACGAGGACCATCACATTCACCAAGCCCGTTTGCATATTGTGGAATTTCGCGGCTTTGAAAAATTCATTCAAGGACGACCCTACTGGGAAATTCCAGTCATGGTACAACGTCTGTGTGGGATTTGTCCAGTCAGTCATCACCTGGCCGCAGCCAAAGCCGTAGATATGCTGGTTGGCGTCACTCCAGAACATCTTCCCCCTACTGCAGATAACATCCGTCGTTTATTACATTTGGGACAAATGTTACAGTCTCACGCTCTGCACTTTTTCCACCTCTGCTCCCCCGATCTACTGTTTGGCTTTGACGATGACGTGGCCCATCGCAACATCGTGGGCGTATTGGCAGATTACCCTGAAATTGGCGTGCAAGGAGTCAAATTACGGAAATACGGACAGGAAGTGATCCGAGTGGTCTCAGGTAAACGAGTCCATGGCAGTTGTGCCATTCCCGGTGGAGTCAACAAAGCGTTAACAACCCAAGATCGAGAATTTCTGCTCAAAGAGATTGATCAAATTCTCATTTGGAGTCAAGGAGCAGTTGATCTGATCAAAAAAGTCTATCTAGCCAATGCTGACTATCACCACCGATTTGGCTTCATTCGCTCCAACCTGCTTAGTCTCATTCGTCCCGATGGCGCTCTCGACCTATACCATGGCGGGCTGCGAGCCAAAGATGCTCAAGGCCAAACTATTTTTGACCATGTCAATTACTGTCAATACAGCGATTACCTCCACGAAGAAATCAAATCCTGGTCCTATATGAAATTCCCCTTCATCGTCTCCAAAGGCAAAGAAGAAGGCTGGTACCGAGTGGGACCTTTAGCCCGCATCAACCTATGCGACTTTATCCCAACCCCATTGGCAGAAAAAGAACGTCAAGAATTCATGCAACAAGCCGAAGGTGGCTTTGTCCACAGCAGCCTCGCCTACCACTGGGCTCGCATGATCGAATTGCTACACTCTGCAGAAGGAATTAAAGAATTGCTCCTGGATCAAGTCACATTGGGCACTGACCTGGTTGCTCCTCGGGAACGCAGAAATGAAGGTATTGGTGTCATCGAAGCCCCCCGTGGCACCCTATTCCACCACTATGAAATTGACGAAGACGACAAAATCAAACGTGCCAATCTCATCGTTTCCACCACCAATAACAACCAAGCCATGAATGAAGCCATTCGCCAAGTCGCTGCCGAATATCTAGAAGGACAAACTTTAACTGAAGGTCTTCTCAACCACCTGGAAGTCGCCGTGCGCGCCTATGACCCCTGCCTATCTTGCGCCACTCACGCCCTGGGAAAAATGCCCTTATCTGTGGAATTGATCAATGCCCAAGGGGAACAACTTGATCATCTCACCAAAGATTCCCTAGGAGAAATCAAACGCTCCAGTTAAATTATCCTTGAAAATAAAAAGAATCCGATTTAAAAGAGACTGCTGATCCCTACAAAATCCTCAGTTCCCGATTGGATCGGAATCTTAAATCCAAATGATAAGGAATGTGCTCATGTCAAACCACTCCATGCCCTCCCTCATCCCCTGTCGACACTGTCAACACTCTGTCAGTCAAGAAGCACCCACCTGTCCCCATTGTGGAGTCCCGGCACCCGCCAATCCTAACTGGAACGGTTGGGGCTATGAATACAAATCCTCCCGCCAACTCTTTGGAATGCCCCTCATTCACATTGCCTTTGGGCAAGATAAACAACAAAAACAAAGAATTGCCAAAGGCATTCTCGCCATTGGTCAATATGCCAAAGGCTTCGTTGCCATTGCTCAATTTGGAATGGGATTCATCAACATTGCCCAATTTGGCATCGGGGTGCTCAGTATCAACCAATTTGGTATCGCCGCTGCCATTCTTGGACAATTTGCCATTGGAGTTGCGGTCATTGCCCAACTGGGCATTGCTTTTTGGTGGGGAATTGGACAAAAAATCTTATTTCCCCTTTAAATAACGTTCTATCCTCTCTAAACCTCATTCCCCACCAATTCAATTTCTGCCACCCTTCTCAACCAGGAGTCTATACCATGTATGCACCCATTTTGGCCTATCTCATGTCCGTATTCCTACTGCTGCCCATAACCCTCCTCGCTAACCCATTGGGAACAGAATCTTCACCCCCTGATGCGGAACAATTTTTACTCTTAGACATTGAAAAAATTGATGAAATTATGGGAGTCACATCCTTAACCATAGACGGTGAAAACTATCGACAACGCAACCTAGATCCCATTATTGATTTCATTACGCAACACACTGATGATGACCATCACGGTCATGGGGAACACTATCAAAACTGGCGGCAACATCTCCGAAGTCCCCATCCCACGGTGGCCACCCTCAACCGTTATTTTGACCAAGCTGCCCAAGAATTTCAAGTCCCTTCAGAGCTGCTCAAAGCCATTGCCTTTGTAGAGACCAACTGGACCCAAATTGGTCCCTCCATTGACCAAGGTTGGGGCATCATGCACCTGGTCCACAACAACTATGCTGACACCCTGACTGAAGCGGCTAACCTGTTGAAATTACAACCAGAAATTTTAAAAAACCACCCTCAAGCCAATATTAGAGGGGCAGCGGCTCTGTTAGCCCACCAAGCCGCTCAACTTGACTATATTCCCTCTGATTTGATCGACTGGTGGCCAGCCGTTGCCCATCTGACTGGCCTGATCAGCGCCTCCTTACGAGACCTACAAACTCAACGTTATTATCAAATTTTGCAAACTGGGGCAAAATCATCAACTTTATGGGAAGAAACCCTTCTATTACCCAGTTACCCTAAGGTAAACTTGGAACACCAACGTTCCGGGTCTCGAGCAATTCGAAGTGCCGATTATTCCCCGGCAGCCAGTCGTTTAACCTCTTGTAATTATACCACCGAAGCCAATCGCAATATTGACACCTGGGTCAATCACTGGATCGGTCAAGGCACCTATGCCGGCGCCATTTCTTGGTTTCAAAACTGCCAAGCCAAAGCCAGTGCTCACTTCATCGTTTCTGCCACTGGGGAAATTACCCAAGTGGTCCCAGTCAAACACATCGCCTGGCATGCCGGAGTGTGGAGCTATAATCAACGCTCTATTGGCGTTGAACATGAAGTCACTTTAAGCAATCCCAACGGTTGGAATACCACATGGCAACCGGCGCTGTTAGAAGCTTCTGCCAAAATGGCCAGTTATTTCATGGCCCAATATTCAATTCCCAAAGTGCGTTCTAAAGCCCCAGGTATCCTGGGTCATAATGAAATTAAAACCACCACTTGTCCTGGTACCCTGCCTTGGGAAAAATGGTTAAATTATTTGGATCAAGGTTTGAATGTCTATGATTTTTGGAAAAAAGCAGATCCAATCCATGCCGTGCCTGCCCCCGGCACTCAGGTCAATTTTGATGCCCAATTTAAGATCAAAAACGCGGGCAATCAACCGATTATCATACAACGTTTGAGCCTTGGTCTCTATAATGAGAATGGCGAATTTATAACAGATCTCAACTGGGCCAATACCAGCACCCCAAAATATGTTGATAATTTAACTTTGGCCCCTGGGCAAAATTACTGGTTTGAATTTGCCACAGCCACCATTCGAACTGCGGGGAATTACACACTGCGGGCCAATGCATTGATAGGGGGAACTTGGAAAAGTTATGCTGAACAAACGATCAAAGTGTTAGCCCCTTTATCGACAGTCACCTCCATTCAAACCTTTGTATGGCATGGCAATGGTTCCGTGCTCAGCCATCATGGACAACTGCTAACTGAGGCCAACCGAGGCACTGATTGGCCATTTGGGATCACTCAAGATACAGTGCAATTGCATGCGGTGAACACTGAAAAACCGGTAGCCCTGTTTCAATGGCAAATTGGCAAAAATGGATGCACTCGACTGAAATTGACTGCACCTGCCTTAGATATTAAAGAAAGGGGAGTTGATATTACAATTGGGAATTGGGATCTGCGAGAAACTGATATTACTTTTAGCAAGGTGACTCTGCCTTTTGTATTAGGGGAACAGAATACTCAGTTTTCTCTATTGGATGGAAGTTGGATGGTCGTGAAAGTGGCTTTTTTACAGCCTTTGACTCGAAAAGCCCGGTTAGAAGCCTTATGTACCGAAGAATCCCCAACAACTGGCACTTATCAGGTTGGGGGAGGAGAATCGCAAGTGATGGAAGGAGAATTTACTTGGCATGGCAATGCTTCTGTGATCAGTCATCAGTTTAAACATTTATATGGACAAACCCCAACCAGCATTGATTGGCCATTTGGAGTTTTCCAAGATGTGACTTTTGTACACCCCTCCCTTGCTAAACCCATGGTATTTTTTCAATGGCAAATTGATCCCATTTGTTCCCAATTGACCTTATCAGCACCGGATTTGTCAGAATCAGAAAAAAAGGTGGATGTGAATGTGAAAGCGTGGAATGAATCTTTTGAGGAAGCTATTTCTTATCGCAACCAAATTTTACCTATTACCATTCCCAGCAATCAAGTGAGCCCGGGAGGTTGGGAATTGATACAAGTACGATTTCAACAACCGGTGAGCAGATCTGCTACAGTGGAGGCTAAATGTCAACCGTAAATAAACCGTGAACCAAAAACGTGGTTTTATAGCTAACGCACTAATTGGTTTGAGAATGACTCTCTCTCGTTCCCACATTCTGTGTGGGAATACGTATGACATAACTATGCGATGTGAGTAGGTAAATGTTGAACAGAGAGTTTTTCCTGTTGTATGATGCGGAGTGTCATTGTACGCATTCCCATGCAGAGCGTGGGAACTAGAAAAGTTGTTTATCCGCCGATTTATGATTGGCATTTTATTTGCCCCTGCCTTTACAAAGGATTTTTTATGATTGCTCAAGATAGAGAATCGACCATATTGTTGAACAATGCACAATTTCAACCCGCAGTCTGCTGAAAGTCTGGTATAATTTCTACCATTGACATCCGTAGATGACGCCCATAAAAAAACCCCGCTAACTCCTAAGCTAGCAGGGTAACCCCCAAAAGGACTTCAGATAAAACCAATGATCTCTTAATTTGCCCTTTCGTATATTATTAAGAATATCAGAATAAAATGGTTTGTCTACTACCTAAAAGGACTAAACTGGTTGTCCAAAAGAATTAAACTGATAGGTTCCAAAATAGGTATTGTCCCTATCTTTTGACCATTTTCCCTGCTAAACTCTTTTAAAAGAGTATGAGCAACCACTTTGGCAATCACTCAAAATTGCCTTTTCCCTCTTATAAATACCTTAGGAATCACCTTATGCGATACTTCCTACTCCTCACTTTCCTCCTCTACCAGGGACTTATTATCCCCAGTAGAGCTGAGGAAAACTCCTCGCCTACCGATACTTCCTCCCTACAAACACCCACCCCTTTGGAACTGTTAAGAATAACCCCTGATGGCGAAGATGTTGAAGAAGAGCGCCAACTCACCTTTACTTTTAATCAACCTGTAGTTCCCTTGGGAAACATGACTCGTTCCCCTAAAAACATTCCGATCACTGTTAGTCCCAACCTAAAGTGCCAATGGCGTTGGCTCAACACCACCACTTTGGCCTGCCAATTGGGAGATGAGCATGCTCTGAAATTAGCCACTCGTTACCAAATCACAATCTCCCCCCATATTTGGAATGCGGCCAAAAAATTACAACTCACCAAACCCATCACCCATCACTTTGAAACCCAAAGACCCAAACTGGCTTTTAGCATGTTCCAAGTGTGGCACACTCCAGGTACTCCGGTGCTCCAAGTGCATTTTAACCAACCCATTTTTCAAGATTCGGTCGCCAAACACCTTTACTTTACCCAACCCGATGGAAACCGGGTGGCACTGCAAATTGAACAACTGCAAGAAGAAGGTACCCCACCTCCTAAAGACCCCACTCTGGCCTCTGTTTGGCTGATCTCTCCCCAACAAGAATTGCCACTCAATACCACTGTCACACTCAAAGTCGAACCTGGTTTACAAAGTCCCTATGGAGAATTGCTGGGCACTGAAGATCGAGAAGAAACCAAGTTAGATACATTCCCAGAATTTACCTTCCTGGGAGTACGTTGCACCAACCTCAAAGATGAAGAAATTACATTCTCCTTGCAACAAAAAACCAGTTCCCATCGTTGCGATCCAGTACAAGGTGTCTATTTGATATTCTCTTCTCCAGTCTCTTTAGACATGATCAAACAACACCTGCGTATCACCCCTGATTTAGCCGGGGGGCGCCATGACTATGACCCCTGGGAAGGATATACTCGTCACAACTATCTGGACCGTTACTACGACAAAGAAGAAAATTATCGGATTTGGTTACCTGAAGTCTTAAAAGCCTATCAAATCTACCAACTGCAAGCTGATAACCTAACCGCTTTTCAAGACCAATTTGGGCGTTCCCTCACTCAACCCATCAACTTTCAATTTGCCACCGATCACAGAGCCCCTCGTCACCAATTTGAACACGAATTCTCCATTTTGGAACAAGGCGTGGACAGCGAATTGCCGATTTATATTACCAACCTTACTGAACTTACCCTAAATTATCATCTGCTCGGCCCTCAAAACTGGTCTGCCGCAAAACGCAAAACCCTCAAAATTCCCAAAGTACAAGATATTACTTTCCGCATGCCCTTGAGAATCCGAGAACTGCTACCCACCAAAAATGGCGTGATCCAAGGCTATTTTACCACCCAACCCAACCTTAACAATGCCGAAGCTCCCGAACAAAATTGGTTTTGGGCTCAAGTGACACCCTTTCAAATACAAGCCAAAGTCGGTCATCACAACACCCTGCTTTGGCTCACCGATTTAGCCCAAGGTCAACCCGTTCCCAATGCTCAATGTACTCTCCAAAAAAATAGCTATCAAACCAAAAAATACACTCCTAAAGTTTTAGAGACTGTCACTACCGATGCACAAGGTCTAGCCTATTTGCCCGGCACTCAGCAATTTGATCCCAAACTGGAAGTCCTTGAATCCTACGACAAAGATAAACCTCATTTTTCTATCCGTTGTCAAAAAGAAGACGCTGTTGTGCTATTGCCTTTAGACTATAACTTCCAAGTCAATATGAGTGACATTGTCCAGGGAGACTACGAACTTTACCCTTATACTCGTTCCCAATATGGACATATACACACTTGGGGAACGACCGCTCAAGGCCTCTATAAAGTCGGCGACACCTTGCAATACAAACTCTGGGTTCGGGACCAAGGTCATCGTCACTTTATTTCCGCTCCTCGCAAATCTTACACCCTAAAAATCATTGATCCCAAAGACCAAGTGGTTCATCAAAAAGCCAACCTGACCCTCTCGGAATTTGGTGGTCTCTCTGGTGAATTTACCTTGCCCAAAACCGCTGCAGTGGGCTGGTATCAATTTCAGTTATCTGCTGATTTTACAGAAGAAACTTGGCAGCCCATGCAAGTGCTGATCAGTGATTTCACCCCTTCTCCTTTTAAGGTGCAAACTCAACTCAATGGCACTCTCTTTCATCAAGGTCAAACCGTCAAAGTGGAAACCCTAGCCACCTTACATGCTGGTGGTCCCTACACAGATGCACACAACAAGGTACAGGCTGTTTTGCAACAATATCCTTTGCAACCTGCCAAGGCTAAAGGATTTAGTTTTGACGTTTTTGTGGAAAAAGCCAATGATGAGACTGTTCATTCCACCGAAAAAAACAATGATGATCAAGGCAAATTATTGACAGAATTTACCTTGCCTGCCAAATCTAAAGTCTTGTATGGTCAACTAATTGTAGAAAGCACAGTGCGAGACGAACGCGGCAAAGATGTGGCCAACCGGGTCACAGCCAACTATGTGGGAAGAGATCGTTTTGTGGGACTTAAAGAAACCAGTTGGTTGCTCACCGCTCAACAAAATGCCAAGATTCTCACCATGGTAGTCGATGCCAACGGTCAACCCCTCAAGGACATTCCCATTCAAGTCAAAATTGCTCATAAAGTGACCAAAGCGGCTCAAGTCAAAGGAGCTGGCAACGCCTATTTGACCCAATATCAGCACGAATGGCAAACAGTTGCCCAATGTCAAATAACCTCCTCTTTGGAAGGCACACCTTGCGAATTTGTGCCGCCCAAATCGGGAGATTATCAAGTTACTGCCAGCATTCAGGACAGTCAAGGTCGTGCCCATTCCACACAACTCTATCAATGGGCTTTGGGTAAAGACCAAGTGGTCTGGGAAACTACTCCAGGAAATGCCTTGGAAATCAAGCCTGAACAAGAACAATATGCAATTGGGGAGACTGCTCGTTATCTCGTTAAAAATCCATTCCCTAACAGTCAAGCATTGATCACAGTGGAACGTTTTGGAATGCTGGAGAGTCGGGTGGAAACTTTTAACCACAGTTTAGAAATTGTTGAAATTCCCATTGAGCCCGATCATCTGCCTGGCTTTTTTATCTCGGTTACCGTGGTCTCACCGCGAGTGGAAAAACCGGTGGGGGCTGACAGTGTCGACTTGGGTAAACCTGCATTTCGGATGGGTTATGTCAAAACCAGGGTTAAAGATCCTTACAAAGAGTTACAGGTGAGTATTCAAACGGACAAACCCAGCTACAAACCAGGAGAAAAAGTCACCTTAAATCTGCAGGTTGTGCCGCGGCCTTTACCCACAATTCCCAAAACTGATTCTGCCATTTCCAAATCAGTAACCGTTCCCGAATCAGTTCCTACGATCCTTGCCGAATTGTTAAGTGATGATCCTATGGTGGCCCTCCTGACCCCCCCTGCACCACCGGTAAAACTCGCAAAATCAGCAACTGTTCTCTCCGAAAAATCCACTGGGGAACAGATGAAAAAATCTCCTCCTATTGAGTTAACTGTCACGGTATTGGATGAAGCCGTGTTTGATCTGCTCACTCAGGGGCGAGCTTATTTTGATCCCTATGCCGGTTTTTACACCTTGGACAGTTTGGATGTCAGCAATTACAGTCTCTTGATGCGTTTGGTTGGGCGCCAAAAGTTTGAAAAGAAAGGGGCTACCCCTGGAGGAGATGGAGGATTGGCGGGCTTGGACATGCGTTCCCTATTTAAATATGTCAGCTATTGGAATCCAGATTTACCCACCGATAAGCAAGGGAATGCGCGGATCCAATTTACAGTTCCCGACAATTTGACAGCTTGGCGCGTGCTGGCTTTGGCGGTCACTCCAGAAGACAAATTGGGATTGGGAGATATTACGTTTAAAGTCAATCAACCTGTTGAAATTAGAGCCATTTTACCCAATCAAATTATACAAGGGGATGAATTTCAAGCTGGATTCAGCGTGTTGAATCGAACAGATCAGGAGCGCGATCTGAGTGTGGAATTGGAAGTCAAAGGTCCCATTGCGGAAATTGCCACTGAACAATTGCAACGGCAAATTAAGGTGGCCCCGTTTAAACGTTACACCTTGTGGTTGCCGTTAAAAACTACCGGATTGGGCACGATTGAGTTCAAGGCCACCGCTCAGGATGCGCAAGAGCACGATGCCTTGGCCAGCCGTTTGGAAGTGCAGCCTCCTCGTGCTCTGGAGACCGTAGCCACGCATGGTAGTACCCTGAAAGAAGTAGTTACTGAAGAATTGCAATTCCCAACTGCCATGCAACCAGAAGTGGGGGGAGTGACCGTGGTGACTTCATCCACCATTCTCAGTGATTTGGAAGGTGCTTTCCGTTACATTCGGGACTATCCCTATCAATGTTGGGAACAAAAGTTGACCAAGGGCATGATGGCGGCACATTCTCGAACTCTCAGCGCCTATTTACCTGACAGTTTTAGCTGGGAACAGGCGGAAACTTTGATCACCGAGACCTTGGCGGAAACTGCCAATTATCAAGCACCTAATGGGGGCATGACGTTTTGGCTGCCTCAAGATGATTATGTCAGTCCCTATTTAAGTGCTTACACAGCCTTGGCATTCAATTGGTTACGGGCAGATGGATATGCTCCACCGGCTACAGTGGAGACCGCTTTGCATGATTATTTGCTTACCTTGTTGCGTCGTAATAACACCTTGCCACAAGCCTATTCCCGGGAAATGGCTTCCAGCGTGCGCGCCGTAGCTTTGGCTGCTTTAGCCCCTCATGCCAAGATCAGTTACAATGATATCAAGCGTTATCGCACTCATTTAGACAATATGGATTTGTTCAGTAAAGCCTTGTTTTTGGAGGCTGCTTTGCAGGTGGAAAAGACCGCTGATATCCAAAAAGATGTGGTGAAACGTTTACTGTCTCGGGCTCAACAAACGGCTGGGAAGGTTGTATTTCAGGAAACTCTGGACACTGAGCATAAACATTTGTTGTCTTCTCCATTGCGCACTCAATGTGCCATTCTCAGCAGCTTAGTGGGCTATCAAGCTAAGGATAAGAAAGGGATAACTGGGGATTTGCCCTTACATTTAGCGCGTCACATTGCCCAAGCGCGGCGTGGTGAACACTGGGGTAATACTCAGGAGAATCTGTTTTGTTTGCAGGCTTTGGCAAAGTATGCTAAAGTGTATGAGAATCAGGCACCCAATTTGTCAGTGGCTGGCTGGTTGGATGAAGAGGTTTTAGGGAACAGTCAGTTTAAGACTTTGAGTGAGGCGCCCGTGTTGTTTGAACGGGCTTTAACTGCCAAGGATCCTGGGCGAGCCGCCACTGTTAAATTGACTCGAGAGGGTCAAGGGCGTTTGTATTACAGCGTGCGTTTATCTTACAGTCCCACTGATGAACAGGCAGAAGCAGTGGATGCTGGTTTTGAAGTGCAACGGGAATATCATGTGAAGCGGCAGGAAAAATGGGTATTATTGCAAGCGCCTTGGCAGGTGAAGACTGGGGAATTGGTGCGCGTGGATTTGTATGTCAGCACTCCAGCTCCACGATATTTTGTAGTTGTGGATGATCCAGTGCCGGGGGGAATAGAGCCTGTAAATCGAGATTTGGCAACCAGTGCGAAATTGGGCTTTGATGCAAAGGATGGGGATTATGCTTCAGAATCCATTCTGCTCAGTCAAGCCGGTTGGCAAGATGCCGAGTTGGGGAATGA
Source organism: Thiomargarita sp. (assembly GCA_020721005.1). Taxonomy (GTDB): domain Bacteria; phylum Pseudomonadota; class Gammaproteobacteria; order Beggiatoales; family Beggiatoaceae; genus DYNP01. Next base: position 297,370 of record DYNP01000001.1, on the reverse strand, counting down.
TTATTTTTATCATCGGGAATTGCGTCACCAAGCTGCGCGCTTCTTTGCCGATTATCTACCGGCTGGGAATTATCATTTAAGCTACACGGCTCAGGTCATAGCCCCAGGTCAGTTTAAAGTTATGCCCACTCATGTTGAAGAGATGTATGAGCCTGAAGTGTATGGAAAATCAGTGCCCAAGCATTTGAAAGTGACTCGTTAATAAGTCGGCGCAATAGCTTTAGCGTATTGCGCCCTATATTAGACTTTAGCCGGTCTTCTTACTTGGAGTAGAGGCTTTAGCCGGTCTTCTTACTTGGAGTAGAGGCTTTAGCCGGTCAGTGGTAGGAATCACAAATTCCAAGGGTTTACCGCCGGCCGGCTAAAGCCTCCATTCCAAGGGTTTTTGGAGTCGAGGCTTTAGCCGGCGCTCTTAATTGGAGTTGAGGCTTTAGCCGGTCAGTGGTAGGAATCACAAATTTCAAGGGTTTACCGCCGGCCGGCTAAAGCCTCCATTCCAATGGCCGGCTAAAGCCTCCACTCTAACGGGGATTTCCCCTTTATTTTTTCATATTTTATCCTTATTGCATCATTTACTTTTGCAAGAGGTGTATTATGCCTTACGTGTTGAAACATTATAAAGATACCGGTGGAATCTGCGGCAACGCCCCGTGAACGTTCATTTGTGCAAACCAAGGTTTGCACTCCATTTAATGTGCAAACCATTTGAATGTTTTGGAGTGCAAATCTTGATTTGCATTTGAATGTTCTGGAGTGCAAATCTTGATTTGCATTTGAATGAGAATGTGCAAACCAAGGTTTGCACTCCATTTGAGGTGTATTATGCCTTACGTGTTGAAAAAAGAGCAGAGGAAGTTTTATTATATCGCTTTCGAGGATTGAGGGACAGTCAGTCAAAATGGGATTGTTGTTTTTACAACACCCCCCTGTTGATTTTCTAACACTGCAAAATAACTCAGATTGTGGCTATTTTGGGTTAGTGTATGTTAAAATTAATGAGTGTAACCGTAAACTCAGGAGTCAGTTTTTGGACATTCAATTTTGAGGAGGCCCACTGAATGGCTTGTAAACAGGGGCTGGCATCACCATTTTAGGAAGATGGCATGAGTTTTGTAGGTTGCTTTTTAATCATTTTACTTTTAAGAGGTTTACTCATTATGAAAGACCGTTATTTTAATCAACATTACCGGCGTTCGCGCTGGTGGCTAGCCGCAGGAATGGGGCTGGCTTTATTGACAGGACCCGCGGTATCGTGGGCGGCTGATGTGACAGCAAACGTGACTAAGGTCAGTGTTATGCCGTCAACCCCTCTTGCAGCTACAGCAACGGCAGGGGGAATACAAGTCATTTTCGAGTTGAACACTCCTTCTGTGATCGGAGATACAATCACTTACACATTGACTGGAACAGCAGTATCTGGCACTTCTTACACAGCTCCTGCTGCCCCTTTTGCAACAACAGTGGCTGGAACAGGCCATGTGCTGGCTGTTGACACTCTTGTTGGTTCTGTAGCAGCCGAAACTTTCATAGTCACTGCCAATGCCATTCCCTCAAATACAGCAACATTTACTGCCCTTGTCTCTGGGGGTCTTGCCACAGCGAGCAGTGGGTCTATTGAAGTGTCTGATGCAGGGACTTTGATCAACGACGGCGAAACTCAACCCAAATTAATTGGCGAAACTGTTGCGGGTACTGCAGTTTTAAAAACTCTTACGGTCAAGAATACTGGCAGTTCTCCGTTGGTATTTACACCACTTGCCCCTGCAACCACTGCAATTAGTTGCACAGTGGGGGGAGCAGTTGAACCTAAATTTACCATAGTTGATCCTGACTTGACTGCTGCTCCAGACTTCACATCAGCGGCATTCACAATACCAGCCAATGGAAGCTCTGACTTTCAAGTTCAATTTCTACCTCCAGTAGGTACACCAGCAGGTAACTACGATTGTGTACTGAATATTACCAGCAGTGCTACCAATATTTTAGGAGCTCCGCCAGTTTCTTTTGATTTTGCGGTGAGAGGAATTGTTTTAGCTGCTCCTCCAGCAGGTCAAGCTGAAATTGATGTGCTTGATGGAACAACGGAATTGGTAGACAATACCGCTACTGCAATAATTCTACCTGATGCAACAGCTGGAGGAACTATGGTGGAAAAAATCTTCACCATTCAAAACCCGGGCACAGGTGATTTATCAGTAACCAGTTTGACATTTTCCCCAGCTTCTCCGTACTTTATGAGAGTTGACCCTTATCCTAGTATGGTTCCTGCTGGAGGAAGCGCAACCTTTACAATTCGTTTTGATCCAGCCAGTGCTCAACCTGGAGTATATGATACTGAAGTTGTTATTGACAGTACAGACTCCGCTTTCCAAGAAGGTATTGAAAACCCCTTTAATTTCCCTGTCTCAATCACTGTAACAGGGGTTGGTCCTGCTGCCGACATTCAAGTTTGGGAAGAAACCCTTGGGACTATTGAAGTTTTTGACGGTGTAGCACCCACGACGCCATTCCCTATGACTTTTGCCGGTACTCCAGTCTCTCGTAACTTTGTGATCACCAATATTGGTACTGCAGATTTGGATCTGAATGCGCTGAGTATTGGCGGACTCAATGCTTCCAACTTCAGTTGGGCGCCAGTCACTTCTCCATTCCCAGACTTTCTGGCCCCCAGTGCCACAGCCACTTTCAAAGTCACTTTCACCCCACCGGCTGTTGGCGGTTACAATGCTTATCTGCAAATCTTTAACAACTCCATTCTCAACAATGAAAATCCCTTTGATATTCTCTTAAGCGGCACTGCCATGTCTGCCACCAAGGAAATCGAAGTATTTGATGGGACGGTGAACATTGCGAAAGGCACGACGATTAACCTCACCACTGCACCTGGTGGCGTTGTCGGCACGCCTATCACCAAGACTTTTACCATTCAAAACATTGGCGGCACTGCTCTGAAAATTGACAGTCTGCAATTCAGCACGGGTGGGACTGGTCTAAAACTGAGCAGTTTGGCTGCGACCACTTTGGATGCTGCTGGCGGTGCTAAAGACAAGGTCGAGTTTACCGTGACCTTAGAAGCGGCCACTGCTGGCGAATTTACGGGCACAGTCTCTATTGCCAACGATGACACGGATGAAAATCCATTTACTTTTGTCGTGACTGGTACAATTCTCAGCAGTCTGACTACTCCTGAAGTAACGGTGTGGGAAGTTTTGGACGATGCCAGTTTAGATGAAATCTTTGATGAGCAAACCGATATTGTGGATTTCAGCGCTGCGATCAACACTCCAGTCACCAAAACCTTCAAAGTCAAAAATATTGGCGGTGTGGCCCTGGATCTGACTGCTCTATCTCCTCTGCCCAAAGGCTTCAGTCTGGTGGGTGTGTTCCCAACCAAAGTGCTGCCCGGTCAAACCGTGGATTTTCAAATCAAACTGGATACCAGCGCCGTGGCTAACTACGGTGGTACTTTGGAATTCTACAGCACGGACGTAGATGAAAACCCGTTCAGCTTCCCAATTGGTGCCAGCGTGGATGTGCCTGCCCCAGAAATCGATGTCTTAGACGGTACTATCTCTGTGGCCAATGGCACTGCAGTTCCCGTGACCTTCGGTCCCACTGGAATTGGCAACTCGGTGTCCAAAATTTTCACCATTAAAAACATTGGCGAAGCTGATCTGAATCTGACCACCCCAGCCAGTTTCAAAGAGGGCGGCACGGGCTTTACCATCAATTCCTTTAACCCAGGTCCCGTGGCCAAAGGCGGCTTCACTTCCTTCACTGTAACTTTAAATGCCAGCACTGCCGGCACTTACACAGGCACGGTGACTTTTGGCAACGATGACAAAGATGAGAATCCATACACCTTCCCAGTGTCAGGGACTGTGGACAGCACACCGCCCACCACTGAAGAAATTGAAGTGTGGGATGGTTCCCCCGCTGACATCACTGCCGGCACTGCCATTCAAATTCCCGATGGCGACACCAATAAAGTTGATTTTGGGACCACTCCAGTGGGCACGCCCAGCATCCAAACTTTCACAGTGAAAAACTTGGGCAGCGAAGTCCTGACTTTGTACAGCTTAAGATTGCCAGTGGGTTATGAACTGCAAAAAGGAGTCACTTTATCCACCGTGGCGCCTCAACAACAAGTCAGCTTTGATGTGATTCTCAATGGCACCACTGATGGCGTGTATGAAGGCAGTCTGGAATTGTTCAACAGCGATGTGGACGAAACTCCTTATGACTTCCCATTGACCGGTAAAGTGGGGAATCCAGTGGTTGATCCTCCAGTTGACGTGGCAGCCCTCACCATTTCTCGGAATGGCAATGGCCTTGTGGAAAGCGCCGATGGACAACTCAGTTGCGGAACAAATGCAGCCCAATGCGAATACACTTACACTCTTGGGACCGCAGTCACTTTAACTGCCACTCCAGATGCTGGCAGTGAATTTAAAGATTGGACCGGTGGATGCACTGGGACTGAAAATCCAGTGATCGTCACTGTTGACGCGGCAAAAACTTGCACAGCCACCTTCTTTGTGCCCGTGCAACAAGTGAACTTAACCTTCACTGCCCCCCAAAATGGTACAGTCATCACTGATGTGGGCGGCATCGATTGCGGCAGCGCTTGCACGGCCACGTTTGCCTCAGGCGATCGGGTCACTGTCACTGCCACTGCTGCTGATGGCTATACATTCTCAGCTTGGAGTGGAGATTGCAGCGGTCATGGCGCCACCAACCCCATCAACTTGACTTTAACTGAAACTCTGGAATGCGCAGCCACTTTCGCCTCCACAGCGCCTGAAAGTGTGGCTGTCAGCGTCACCAAACCTGACAATGGGACTCTCAGCACTGCCGATGGTAAAATTGATTGCGGCAACCTGTGCTCAGCCAGCTATACAGTGGGCGAAACCCTCACCTTAACTGCCAACTCAGCATCCGCTCAATTTGACAGTTGGACAGGAGATTGCGCAGGTCAAGGCAATCCAGCCACCCTTACCGTCAGCACCACACCCCTCAGTTGCCAAGCAGTCTTCAAAAACATTCCTTCCATCGAAGGCGATTGCTTTGAACAAGGCTTAGGTGTCTTGATGGGCGGTGATAAATGCGAAGCGGCAACACTCAGCACCGCTGAAAGCAGCACTGGCAACCCAGGCACTGCAGCCATGCGGATGGGTATCTCTAAATTCAACGGTGTGTACAAGCAACAAGATACAGTCACCCTGATCGATCCGATCAAAACCGCTGGCGCTATCCGAGTAGACACAGCTGACATCGGTCAAGCTGCTGATATTCTGGTCATCGGTCGGCACGATTGGGATATGTATCCAGAAGGTATGGCTTGGTACATGATGATGGCCTATCCACAAAGTCCCTTAGGATGGACCATTGGGATTCTGCCCTTCGATCCTGCGACCGAAGCGCCTAACTTAACTGAAGCTGCGGCCTTAGAAACCGTCGACAGTCTGCCCGCTTACTACACGGTCTACATGTATTCAGGCAACTTTGTCTACCCAGGTCCGTTAAAGATTTGGTTTGGTTATCGAGTACAGAGCACGGGCAAAGTAGTGATGAGCGTCGACCCCATCGATGTGACCATCTTACCTACCCCCACCAACTAACCAGTTGCTAAGTAACTAGGCACTTTTAGGAGGGAGTCAAACTCCCTCCTTTTTTTTGGCCCTGATTTTCCTCACCAGTACCTCATAAACAAGTACAATTATGTCAATGGGCTTCCCATAACCCTAAAATCCCACCAATCCATTTGGCATGACCTGAAATTTGTGTATAATAGTACTTTTAAACGATAACGACGATGAGCCAATCACATATTTAAATAGTATAAACTTCAACAATCACACTTCCGTTGAACTGTGGTGCAGGTTTCTGTATTATTCACCCACAATATTATTCTCCTCACCGTTTCATAAAGGACCAATTATGAAAATACCCCTTGTTTTCCTAACTCTGCTCCTCTATTTATTCCATTTTCCCCTGGCTGCCACAGAAACCTATCAATTTAAGCAATTTTGGCCATTATTATCCCAACCTTGGTATTTTACCCAACCTTTGGACATTGTGGAAGATCAACAAGGCAATTTCTACGTTACCGATTCTGACAATATTCTCATTCGAAAACTCACCTCTACTGGTCACCTGATTGACTCTTGGAAATGGCATGAGAACAAGAAAATAGTGCCCAGAAAATTGGCCGTAGACAGTGAAGGATCTATCTTTGTATTGTATCGATTTACCCAATCCGAAGCCGATTATGATCCCTATACAGAGGAGAGACCCCCAGAATTTGGGATCATCGATGGTATCGTGGTGCAAAAATTCACGCCCGCAGGCCAACATGTTAAAGAATGGCAACTGGAAAAAAAGCAAACCGTGGCAAATATACAAACCAATGGCCTAGACGGTGCAGACAGCTTAGTTATTGATCGGGAAGATAATTTGTATGTGGCAGCCAACAATCTGGCCCAACAACGCAGCCTGTCTAAATTTGATCCCAATGGCAAATTGATACAACGTTGGTTGATTTCAGAAGTTTGTCAAGACTCGGAATCAGAGAAGGAAGAAGCCTCTCATTTTAACACCTTACACCTCGCTCTTGATGATTATGGAAATTTCTATATTTCTGAAGAAAATAAACATTGCATTGGGAAATACGATGCTCAGGGCAAATTATTGACTCAATGGGGCAAATTTGGCAGCGAGCCTGGACAATTAAAATTCCCCGCAGATATTGAAGTTATAGGCGATTATCTGTATGTGGCTGACCGAGGCAATAGCCGCCTCCAAAAATTTACTCTAGACGGAAAATTGGTTGATGAATGGGGAGATGCCCAGGGAATTTCATTGGAAATAATACTGAAAAAAATGCGAGATCCCAAAGCCTGGTTCAATTCAGTATTAGTTCAATTCATTCAACAACAAATAGCGGCCACCCCTGTCGTCCCTTCAGAAATGAAAGTCACTGGCAATGAAATTCTCAAAATATTTGCCAATCATGAGCGCTCAATCAACGTAGAAGACGGATTGACTGCCATTTTGAGTCTGATCAATGATTTTAAAGAACGAAATGTTAAATTTTCAGTGCCCAGTGGACTGGGTAAAGACAATAAAGGCAATCTGTATGTAACTTATCTATTCCCAGAATCCGCTATCCAACACTATTTTCCCAATGGACAACCTGGATCCCGTTGGTCAAATCAGCAAAGTCAAAACAAAAAAATAGCAGCACCTTTGGGAATTGCTGTCAGTCCACGCACCAATGCTATTTATGTGGCTGATGCACTTCGTCATCGAATCATGAAATTTAAACCTGATTGGGAATTGGATCTTGAGTGGCAAAACAGCACCTGTGGACAGGCACAATTTTTATTACCCATCAGCGTAACTGTAGACAGTCAGGGACGAGTCTACGTGGTAGATGCTTTAAATTTACAAATTTACCGATTGGATGAAGAATGTCAACAAGAAATGGTCTCTTGGCACAATTTCGGTGATGTTCTCAACTCTTTATCCTCCCCTTCCTCCTCGTTTACCTCTCCTTTCTTATTTCTAGGCGATGGGGGACTGATTTCAGCGGTTAATGAATTGCTGAACAATTTGATTGTGCCCATCAATATTACCGCAGATCGCAATGACCAGATCTATGTGGTTGACGGCCTGGGCAAACGAATCTATCACTATGATTCCAATGGCAATTTACAAAATCAGTTTGGGGGTCGAGAAGAATTAAATGCTCCCTTTGGGATTGCAGTCACTGACCAAGCCGTTTACGTAACCGACACCTATATTCACGTAAACTCAGAAGAAAAACTGGTTGGTCCCCACATTGTCAAATTTGATCTTACGGGGAAACTGATTGAAAAATATGGACAATATAAGAAATTAAATCCCGGTAGAGTGTTTGGATTCCTACAATCCCAAAGAAGAGTGTAATACCCAATTCAGTCGCTTGGCTGGTATTTTTGCTGACCAACACAATAACTTGTATGTGGTCGATTCCAACAATGCCCGTATCCTAAAATTTTCAGAATCCTTTGAATTCGTTAGCAAATGGGGAGAATTTGGAGTATTCCCAGGTCAATTTAACCAACCCATTGGAATTGCAGTGGACCCACAAGGGATCGCCTATGTAACCGACCCAGGTCACAATCGAATTCAACTATTCACCCCCAAACAATTTGAAGATGGAAAAGCCATTATCGTGGTGGGAAGAAAAGGTGAAAGCGATAAACTTTGGGAAGCCTCCCAACTTCTTAGTAATTTTGCTTATTTTACCTTGATTTATCAAGGTTTTACCAAACAAAACATCCATTATTTGATGGATGAAAAGGCCGCAGAGAATTCTGATCAGTCGGATAACAATAATAAACAAGATGACAATGTAAAGAAAGAGAGTTCTGACGTGGATGGCAATGGTAAAGCAGATGACATAGATGGTCCTCCCACCCAGGAAAATATAAGAAAAGCAATTACAGAATGGGCCAAGGCCGACAATCCCCAAGGTCATTTGACCTTATATTTGGTTGATCATGGAATAGAGGGTGCCTTTGTTTTAAGTGACAGTGACAGTGAAAGGTTGCAGGTGACTGATTTAAGCCAGTGGTTGGATGAATTTCAAGCAACTGGGAATGGCACTGTCAAATTGATTTACGAAGCCTGCTACTCCGGCAGTTTTATAAAGCCCTTGGCCAAACCCAAGCGCCTCATAGTTACCAGTGCTGACAAGGAAGAAACTGCCAAAATACACAATACGGGAATTTCATTTTCGTATTTCTTTTGGAATTCAATCCTATATGGCGCAAATATTGGAGAAGCATTTACCTTGGCTTATGATCATGTCCTTGCCGGCAAGTCTGAGCAAACTCCCCAATTAGAAACAACTGGGGATCACGAGGGGAATTCCGAAACTGATCATCAACTGGCTCAAAATTATTGGATTGGCAATCTCAACACCCCCACTGATCATCAACTCCCTGAAATCATTTCAGTTTCTCCAGAGAAAATCGATACAGATGCTTTACAAGTTGATATGGAAGTCAATGTCAAAATCTCAGACTCGCCGGTGGCCAAAGTGTGGGCAGAAATTCGTCCAGAATCAGGAGTATCTCCTTATTCTCCAAGTGGGACTTTGGTAAAAATGCCCAGTTTTGAGTTGCTTCCCACTGGCGAAAGAGAGAGGGGGGAAGAGCAACGCTACACCAGCTCCATTCCCTTTAAAGAAGCGGGCACTTATTCCTTGGTAATTTATGCTCAAGATCAATCGAGGAATATTGCGCGACCGAAAACTGTGTCTGTACAAATTAACCATCCTTATCGAGATCGGGCTGTATTGGTGGTCACTTCCAAATCCAAAAATGCTGTGCCGATGGCTGATAAAGCTTATCAGGTTCTCCGCTCTTTAGGTTATCAAAGTGAAGATATTTATTACTTGAGCAATCATCCAAGTCAAGGAGTAACTGCTTCACTCAACCGCAAGAATCTTGATTTTGCATTTACTGAATGGGGACAAGAAAAGACCCAAGACTGGCTGATCTATTGGGTGGGCGATGAACGCGGTCCCTTTTCTACTAAATCCGTTCTTAATTGGATAAAACAAGCTGAAAGCAACAGTTTGGGAAATATGTTGATCATCGACGATCGACCTTCTTCCAATGAATTGTATTCAGCTTTACAATCCTTGAAAATACCTGAGGGGAGATTGCGGATTTTCATAGGCAGCCCTTTCAGTCCTGACAAAAAAACTTCACTTTCTTGGGTATTGTGGGGCAATCTCATGAATTGGGGAGGCCAGGTTTCGGAAGCACTCTTAAAAATAAAGTCGCAGAATGAATACCTGGACCTGGACATACCCTCAGAACAACTGCCTCTTTTCTTTTGGGGTACTGAGGAACAATTGGTTTTATCTGATAAATCTGTGGAACCTTATAAAGACTACTACATTGGTTCGGGCATGGTTATAGCAACTGTGGAGGAACCTTTGTTGGGGAATGAGCCGGAGATATCCCAGCCCAGCTATTCAGAGGGAGAAACGGTGAAAATTCGAGTTCCCCAGTTGGTTGATGAAGATTGGTCCCAAGCAGTGGTGATAATGTTGCCCGATAAAAAACTGTTTGCAGCCAAGGGACTGAATCAATTTTCACCCTTTGCAATAACTGATGATCCGTATAATTTTCCTCTGTGGCCGCCATCTGCTGGGGAATTAGTGTTTGAAGGGGCAGTGGGTAAAGAAATACTTAAAAAGGGTCAGTATAAAGTTTTTCTGTTGCACAGTCCCACTGAAGATTTGCCCTTTCGCAATTCCTTATTACCTTCTCAAACTTTGATTCAAAAAAGTTTTGAGGTTAAGTAACTCATTGATTTAGAACTAGAAAAGTAGGTTGGGTTAGCGGAGCGTAACCCAACATTATTAGCCGCATTAATTTATGAAATTTTTGGGAGAAGTATCATGTATGACAATAAGTTGGCAGGGTCTTTTCAAGCCAATAGTATGCAACAGTTTAAGGTGGGACATGCCACGGCGGAACAGTGGGAGATTGCAGCCAAAGAGTGTTTGGAACAGTTGGGCCAGGTGGCTGGAGCTAACTTGGGATTTTTATACCTGACTGATTTATTTCTCAAGGATTTAATTGATATTGTGGCTTTTTTTAAGGAGACCACCGGTATTCAAGATTGGGTGGGCACGACAGGTATTGGTATTTGCAGTTCGGGAATTGAATATTTTGACAAACCAGCCATGGCAGTGATGGTGGCTCAGTTTCCTCCTCAATCGTTTAAGGTATTCAGTGCCTCAGATAAGGAGTTAGTTTCTTTGTTGGATGAGGATTGGTATGATGATCAGCAACCCATGTTTGCGGTGGTGCATGGGGATCCACGCAATATAAGAATTATTGAGATGATTCAACGATTAAGTGAACAGTTGAACGAATGTTTTTTGGTGGGGGGATTGACCAGTTCCCGGGATAATTATTTGCAAATTGCCAATAAAATTACCGAAGGTGGCTTATCCGGGGTGTTATTCTCAAAAGAGGTGCAGGTGGTCACTCAATTAAGTCAGGGATGCACTGCCATTGGTCCCCGACATCAAATCACCGATTGTAGTCATAATATCATCATTCGCTTGGATAATTTGCCTGCTTTAGATGTGTTCAATCAGGATATTGGGGAAGAATTGGCGAGTGATTTGGGTAAGGTAGGAGGGTATATTTTTGCGGCTTTACCCGTTGCAGGTTCGGATTTGGGAGATTATTTGGTTCGCACTTTGATTGGAATTGATCCTCAACATAAGTTGTTGGCTATTGGGGACAATGTGCAGCCAGGGATGTCCATTTTATTCACGCGTCGCGATATTGAAAGTGCCAGTGAGGATTTGGTGAGAATGCTTAACCATTTAAGGTCTCGCATTCACAAACCGCCCAAAGGGGGCATTTATTATTCTTGTCTGGGACGAGGTAAGAATTTGTTTGGAAATGATTCCCAAGAGTTAAAGATCATTCAAAACACTTTGGGAGATTTCCCCTTGGTGGGTTTTTTTGCCAATGGGGAGATTTATCATCAACGTCTGTATGGCTACACGGGAATTCTGACTTTATTTTTATAATCATCTATTGATTTTGAGGTGACAGATAGTGCTGATAAACTGGGTTGCCCTCCACATGACTGCCTTTGAGAATTCTGGGCCGTAAAAATATGACCAGTTCAGTTTTTTCATAGTGATCATCACGATAGCTGAATAGATCACCTAAAATAGGCAGTTGAGACAGGACGGGAATGCCAGTTTTGTCTTGTTCAGTAATATCTTGCATCAGACCACCAATTACCGCAATTTCACCGTCATTAATTCTGAGCAAAGTTTCCATTTCGCGAATTTGGATTTCTGGGATTTGGTTAAGAGTCCCAGCTTGAGCAAGTGCTGGATTGGGATCGGTTTTGTATCGTATAATTCGCGAGACTGTGGGCCGAATGTTTAAGTTCACATTCCCGTTTTCATTAATTTGGGGAATGATAGTGATGACCAGTCCCACCGGTACTGTATTGATTTCAGTGGTGTAAGTTTCTCGAGTGCGAGTTTCAGTTTCATTGACATCGACTTGAGTGGTGAAATAGACAATGTTATCAACGACTTTCAGAATAGCGGTCTGATTGTTCAGGGCTATAATCTTGGGACTGGAAAGCACTTTGATGTTCCCAAATTCTTCGAGAAATCGCACCGTGGCAGATACATCGCCCAATTTGCTGTTGGGATTATTGTACTCAAATGAGTAAAAAGGGGCACTGCCCAAGTTGCCACCGCTGAGGGCTTGGATGTAGGAAAAATCACCATGTAGGCGTTGCCAATCGATTCCAGCTTGATAACGGTCGCTGAGACTGACTTCGACAATGGTGGCTTCAATCAGTACCTGCTGTTGGGCAATGCTGAGAACTTGATCGATAAAGTGTTGAACGGCTTTATGTTGTTTTTCAGTGGCATGAATGGTGAGAATTCCTGTTTCCGGGTTGACAATAACGGATTGAGCAGACAGGGCTATTTGGCTGTGATTGGCGAGAATGGCAAGGATATTTTTTTCTAGGTTTGCCCAGAATTGGTGATTAGATATTGTGCTGATAGTGGTGGTAGAGTTATTTTCTCCTCCACTTTTTCCTCCACTGCCTCCTCCAATTTGGCTGGTGTCGCTGATGATTTGTGTGGAAATACTCATTTCACTGCGACTGTCTCGACTCAGATTGAGATAGCTGATTTTGTAAATTTGAGTGTAAGGCAAATCTGGGGTGATGATAACGTGATTGCCTTCTAGCCGATAGCGCAATTCAATTTGTTGGGCAATTCTTTCGAGCAGTTGTGGCAGGGTTTGATTGACTGCATTGAGAGTTAAATTGCCTTTGATACCGGGATGAATGTCGATATTCAGTCCCGCATCTCGTCCCAGAGCAAATAGCAGTTTGTCCACCGGCACCCCACTGACTACCACGGTATAAGTTTCTAAGGGAACTGTGGGTTTGGGAACGGGGAGATAGGGGGTGTGTTGGGCAATGGGAGGAATGTCTTCTTTGGAGGCAGATTTTTCCGTGTGTTGAATATGCCCTGGTGAAGATATTGGGGGTTGGGGGGCACAGGCACTCAGTAACCCGATCATGAGCAATAGATAAGCAATTAAAGTCATGGGGTCAGTGTCGAGTGAGTGGGAATGGTGACTCATGTTGGTGGAGTTTGGGCAGGGGAGAGTTAAGCAGATTCTCCACCAGAGTTGGGGGGAATATAATGGGGGTCGTTGGGATTGAGGAAGATAAAGCGATAGTCCCCTTCAGTCAATTCTACAAAGTCCATCATGGCACCTTGCAATAATTCTTGATAGTTGGGGTGAAAAATAATTTCCACTTCTCTGGATATGATCGCAATGTCTTCCTCGTGTTTCTCATCAAAGCCCATGCCATAGTCGATGCTGCCATCAGGAGTGCGTTGGGCAGCCAATCGTAGGGACCAGTGGGTCATTTCATTTTGTTGAGCAGCTTTGAGAATTTGTTGGGCCGCAGCTTCGGTGATTTTAAACATGAGTGTCCTCTAAAAATCAGATGGGTATTCTGAAAGGAAATTTATTTAGGAGTGGTGGTCCCTACAATGAATTGAGTTTGCAACGACGAATGAATTCCAGAAAACGTTGGGGCCAGGGATTACTTTGCACGCTTCTTAAATGAGTGTAACTGGCCAGCACCCGTTTGTATACGAGACCGTCTTGTTCACCCGTGATTCCAGTACCCCGCAACACTTGGTAGGCAAATACGCTGTCAGTTGGCAAATCAATAATTCTCGAGTAATGAAATTCATGGGCTCGAAATTCAGCGGCTGTACCATTCTCACTGGGCAGGGGCCATAATCCTTGCCCAGTTTCTCGCAGGTGCACATAACCTCGCCCTTGGGGATGATCTTCCATGATCGCAGTGCAAGGCAAGGCACCCACCATTTCCCAACTGGAGGCTTGCCAAACTAATTTTTGAGACAGGTACATGAGCCCACCACATTCTGCATATACGGGCAAACCTTGCTCAATGCGGTGTCGAATTGCATAACGCAGGGACTGATTGGCCATCAGCGCAGCCGCTTGGGTTTCTGGAAAACCGCCTCCAATGAACAGTCCGTCTATTTCTGGTAACTGTTGATCCTGCAAAGCGTCAATGAACACCAATTCCGCTCCAGCAGTTTCCAACGCCCACAGGTCGCCTGGGTAATAGAAGCCAAAAGCCGCGTCTCGAAGAATGCCCAATTTTATATCAGGTGTTTTAGAAATGATAGGGGGGGTAGGGGGAGGTAAGGACAGGGGAGGATATTGAGACAGAATATTCAAAAGTTGCGGCAGGTCTACTTGGGCAGCTATTTTTTCCGCAATGTGTTGAATTTTAAGTTGAGCCTGTGCCAGTTCATTACTGGGCATCAACCCCAAATGTCGTTCAGTGATCGACAGTTGGCGATCTTTTTGTACGGCACCTAACACCGGTAAATTGGTATAATAGTCAATAGCAGCGCGCAATTTACCTTCATGGCGACTCCCACCCACCTGATTTAAAATCACGCCAATGATGGACAGATGGGGCTCAAACGCTTGATAGCCCAAAATAAGTGGGGCTATTCCGCGAGTCATACCTTGCGTGTCCAATACCAATACCACCGGACAATTGAGTAGCTGGGCAAGCGCCGCATTGCTCTGAGTGCCTTGCACATCCAAACCATCAAACAGTCCCTTATTACCTTCAATGACTGTTACATCAACTCCGTGGGCATGAGTGGCCACGCTGCGCACAATTTCATCTGGGCTCATCGTGTAAAAATCCAAATTGTGACAAGGGCGACCTGCCGCTTGGCTTAACCACAGAGGATCAATATAATCCGGTCCCTTTTTAAAAGGCTGCACCCGTAAGCCCATAGCAGTTAAAGCGGCACAGAGACCCAGGCTGACCGTGGTTTTCCCAGATGATTTACGAGCGGCTGCAATTAAAAACGCTGACATGCCCTATTCCCCATTGATTGTAAACTCCACTTAAAAAGTGTATCACCCTCATTCACCTTACCTTAAATTACCCTATGACCCAATTACCTGCTGAGGCTTACTCTCCATCTACTCAAATACTGGTCACTGGAGCAAGTAATCAAATTGGCCTGTATCTGCTCCCATTGCTGCGAGCACAACAATTTGCCATTACTGCCTTCAGTCGCCAGTCCCATCCCAATACAGAAGGTCTCACTTGGCAAACCGTGGACCTTAACCAACCCACTTCCATTGCCTGGCCGGAACTGACTTCCCACCGCATTCTCTTTCACCTTGCCCCTTTACCCTTACTGTCCAACTTATTACCTTACCTACCGGCCAGTCTCAATCGGATTATCGCCTTCAGCTCCACCAGTTGCCTGACCAAACGACATTCCCAAGATCCCAAAGAGCGGGAACTGGCTCAACAACTCTCACAAGCTGAACAAAAACTGATCCAATACAGTCAACTTCGCCACTGTCAATACACCTTGTTTCGACCCACTCTCATCTATGGTGCGGGACGAGACCGCAACATCACCCTCATCAGCCAATTTATCGAACGTTTTGGCTTCTTCCCCTTAGTTGGAAAAGGTCAAGGGTTGCGACAACCTGTCCATGCCCAAGACCTGGCTCTGGCCTGTTTACAAAGTTACAACTGTGAAGCCACTTACCAACAAATTTATCAACTCAGCGGAGGGCAAACTTTAACTTACCGAGAAATGGTCACCACCATCTTTCAACGCCTGGACAAAAAACCCCATTTCCTTCCCATTCCCCTCTCCATTCTCACGGGAATACTACTGACTTTGCGTTGGCTACCCTACTTCTCTGCCATCACCCCCAGCATGCTGGCTCGCATGGAACAAGACCTGCAATTTGATCACAGTCCCGCCTCCCAAGATTTTGGATACAATCCTCGATCCTTCACCTTATTCCCTTCCTGATATGAATTGACCCGATATGACCAGTTTACTGATTATTACTGCCAGTTTGGCGCTGAGCATTGCTGCTGTCCTAACCTATTATCTGGCCAAATTTCACCATTTTTTGCGCATTGTGGACCATCCCAATGCACGCTCCCTACACACTCACCCCACCCCAGTTACCGGAGGCTTGGCACTGTTTGGCAGTGGTCTCATCACCCTTTCCCTCACCCACATTCTAATTCCCTGTCCAGAAATATTACTCTGGACCTATATCACAGCCTCCTTGATTGCTGCCATCTCCTTTCTGGACGACTGGCGAACACTGTCAGCTGGATACCGGCTCCTTGCCCATTTCATCGCCAGTTTCATTTTACTTAATAACACGGATTTAACGGTAAATTTCTCCCTTCTACCCATTGAATTAAATCATTCCCAACCCCTGTCCTTCAGCTTAACCCTCCTGTTTATCGTTTGGATGATCAACCTTTACAATTTTATGGACGGTATGGATGGATTTGCAGCCGGCATGGCCCTATTTGGATTTGGCAGCCTCGCCATCTTGGGCAGTGTGACAGGCGAATTGACCTACACACTCATCAACTTGATCATTGCCAGTGCCACCACTGGATTCTTACTGTTCAACTTTCCCCCGGCAAAAATTTTCATGGGAGACACCGGCGCCTCAACCTTGGGATTTCTAGCCGCCACCCTCAGTTTATGGGGCAACCAACTGGGCATTTTCCCCTTAGAAATTGCCCTGCTCATCTTCTCCCCTTTCATTCTCGACGCCACCTTAACCCTATTCTATCGCCTGTTCAGAAGAGAAAAAATTTGGTTGGCACACAAATCTCACTACTACCAACGTCTGGTACAAAGTGGTTGGGGACATAAAAAAACAGTATTGTGGGAATACACTCTGATGGCCCTGTGCAGCCTCTCTGCCGTAGTGATCACCTCACTGTTCCCTTCCCAGCTACCCTTGCTGTTTGGCACTTGGGCACTGATTTACACCGGATTGATTTATGGACTGACCCGCAAACTTCAAAACTCAATCGTTCCCTGATTTTCCAATTCCCCTCAACTCTTTTTTGTCAAAGGGAAGCGGACCACCTCTATTGCTTTTGGGAATAAATCACTTGGGTAAACTGATGTTCCGAAGGTGGAATATCGGCATATCCACCATAAACTTTCTGAACTTCAAGATGCTGAATTTTTAGAATTTCTTTCAATTCATCAATGGTATACAAACGCGTGGAAGAAATAGGATTTACCGATGCCGGTTTGGCAAGCACTTCCCCAAATTTGAAAGTATAACCCGTGTACAAATTGCGCCGGGAACTCTCATCCCAATCAAACTCTGCCAATAAAATAGAATGACTGCCCATATCCCAAAACCGACGTGGAAAATGTTTCCGAGCATAAGCCGCACTGGGCACACTCATCAAATGTTTTCCCCCTGGCTTAAGGGCTTGGGCAATGCGCTCAAAAATTTTCAAATTCTCGGCATCATTTTCCAAATAACCGATAGCCCCGTCACCTAAATTGAGAACCACATCAAATTCCCCGGCAAATGACAACTCACGAATATCGGCACATACAAATTCCACCGACTGCTGTTTTTCCATCGCCAGTCGCCGACCTTCTTCCACATAAATCGGCATAATATCCACACCCACCACGGAATGTCCTCGTTGCGCCAAAGCCAAAGCATGTCGCCCAAAGCCACAAGCCAAATCCAAAATGCGTTCCTGACCAGTCAATTGAAGAACATTGGCAATAAAACTAATTTCGGCTTCCGTTTGTTCAACCCAAGTCTCATCCTTCATCGCCAAAGTCCAAATCCGTTTATACCATTGAGCATCCACCGTGGACATATCAATTCTGCTCCATGAGTTGTTTAAGTTGGAGCAATTCCTGATCGATGGTAGCCACAATTTTGGCATAATCTTCATCAGAAATATCAGTGGGTTGCAAGTGAGTAAATAAATATTCTGCACCATTCTCATTTGGTAAAATGCGAGAATAAGAAGGCATTTCAAGGCCCGGGGTGACTGACAAGTAAAAATCGACAATACCTAAATTTTCATGGGTATCAAATCTAATTTTGGCGGGACCAAAATCAGTTTGAGTAATCCAATCAGCACCTTGCAAAGAAATGCCATGGCAAAAAACTGCCCATTGCGGTAAATTGGCTGGATTGGATAAAAAATGGTACAATTTATTGGGGGAAACTTGAATAGTTATTGCTTGGGTATAAGATTTCATGATAATGTTGATTGTTAAGGTTGAAAGAAAATGATTCCACTGCAAATTAGGGTAAATGGTGGGCAACACAAAAACGTTTTACCCACCTTACACAATTGTAAATTCTGATTTGAATCAAAGCCAGGACAGGGTCAATTCCCAGTTAACCCTTCACACAAATCACTTGCTTTAAAGTATGCACCACTTCCACCAAATCCACCTGATTGGCCATGACCTCATCAATATCCTTGTAGGCTTGTGGAATCTCATCGATAACTCCACTGTCTTTGCGACACTCAACTCCCTGAGTCTGTAGCAGCATATCTTCTTGATTAAATTGCTTTTTAGCCTGAGTGCGGCTCATACGTCTACCTGCCCCATGACTGCAAGAACAAAAGGACTCTGCATTCCCTTTGCCTCGCACAATATAGGATTTTGCTCCCATGCTGCCAGGAATAATTCCCAATTCCCCTTCACGAGCACTGATAGCTCCTTTGCGCGTTAAATACACCTGTTCCCCAAAGTGCTGCTCGATGGCCACGTAATTGTGATGACAATTGATGGCCTCTTTAGTCACTTCAAAATGTGGGAATACCTTGCGCAAAGCAGCCAAAATCAGTCTCATCATTTCTCGACGATTGGACAAAGCATAATCTTGAGCCCACTGCACTGCCTCCACATAATCTTCAAAATGTTGAGCCCCCTCTCTAAAATAAGCCAAATCTCGATTGGGTAACACGATTCCTTGTTGCTCTGCCTCCTGTTTTGCCAAGTCAATAAAGTAACGTCCCATCACATTCCCTATTCCTCGGCTGCCAGAATGCAACATGATCCAAACGGCCTGTTGCTCATCCAAACACACTTCGATAAAATGATTCCCGCCTCCCAAAGTTCCCAATTGCTGAGTCCAAGTTTCATATATGCGTTTGATCATCTTGACAATTGCAGGGTGCTTTTCCAAAATCTTTTCCAACCCCTGATTTAAACTTTGCACAGTGGACCGTTGAGCCTGAGGAGCACGGTGCATATCAAAACCCACGGGGACCACTTCTTCAATTGCCAAGCGGACGGCTTTCAAATTGTCAGGCAATTGGGAAGCAGACAGCGATAAACGTAACGCATTCATGCCACATCCAATATCCACTCCCACTGCCGAGGGAATAATTGCTCCCTTGGTGGGAATGACAGAGCCCACCGTAGCTCCAATTCCAGTATGAACGTCTGGCATGGCGGCGATATGGCTGTGAATAAATGGCAATTGGGCAATTTGTTTTAACTGGTCAAGGGCACTGGATTCAATTTCCTCTGTGTAAATTTTAATAGGAACATTACCCTTATCTAACAACATTTTAACTGGCATATTTTGTCCTTCATAGCCCAAGCAACGATTGGGCTGAGCAATTGCTTCCAAATATTTTAGGAATCGGGAATCATGCTCAACCTGCAATCGTTGCCAGGGATAAATTGCATGCCCTATCTTACAAAATCAGTTGCACTTTTTCCACCTGATTTTTGGGATGATTGGCATTGGTGAATACAGAATGATCACTTTTCAAGACCAACACTTCAAAATAAGGTTTGAAGCGGGTCTCTGAAATACCAAATGCGGTCAGGAACTGATTGAAAAGCGCTTGTTCCGAACCTGCGGCTTGACCGTCTGCCAAAGAGGAATCTAGCATATTGGTCAAGATACAAATTTTTTGAGCATCAGTCAAAATTGGGGCAGCTTCTTCCAAAAACTGGGTGGGAGAATGATTGCGAGTGTATTTAACTGCCCGATCAAGCAGTTGACGATTATTAGCACCCACTCCAATTACCCCATCTTTTTCTTCTCCGCCCAACACAGCCAACAATTGGCCCACTTCTTCATTGGCAATATTTCCATCCGAACTTATCATATAGACCAATGAAATAGCGAAAGCCAAATGAGGCGTCATTTCCTGGCTGTCTCCCTTGAACATGTCAAATAAACCCATAGCGTTTACCTCTCTTAAGTGATTAAAGTGAAATGATAAAATCGATAATTGTATCTATTCCGAATTTTCAGTCTCTTTGAGACTTATAGTCAAAATCGGATGATATAAGTGACTGGATAATTTTTGGGACGCGTCTCTGCTCCTCCACTTTCTGACATGTGCAACAGATGCTGATGTTTTCCAGCGGCGGCAATTTCAACAGAATGAGTGTGCTCACCTGTTTGGGTCGTGCGATAATCCTGATTGTCATCAACTGCATTGGTCATGGCCGGGCGCTCATTGCGTTGCTTAGACGTAAACCAATATCCCTTCGCTTCCAACCGATGATCATGCTTGCCAGCCAGTCCCAAAGAGGACTGATGAGTATGGTCTCCAGCCTCTTCCATTTCAGTCCCATGAATATGGGCCTGATAGGAGTCTGCCTGATAACTGCCCAAAATTCGTTCAATATCCAATTGCTTACCTGCATCCAAACCACGTAAAAACACGCCTCTGAAATCAGGCAGCTTAAAATTTCCAGTTGATCCAGTTCCATAAATTTCCCGAATAACTTGGTAAAGGGCAGGATAACTTTCAATAGCCACCTCTCGTCCATCACAAATCAACCATCCCGCAGTCTCCAACTGTTGCTGCACCTCCAAGGTCACTGGTCCCGCAAAAGACAATACCGTACCGGCCACCCAATGTTTGGTTGATTGAGCCTGTTTGAGAGTCTCCAACAAGGTCTGAATAGACTGCTGGGTGCTTTGAGTTTGCGTGTAAACCTGCTGATAACGATTCGTATGAACCTGCAATACATCAGCCACTTGTTCCTTGACATTGCGATTGATTTCATTAATATAATCATGAGCATTGGCAATCTGCTCTGCCAAAAACTCTTCCTGCTCCACTCGCAATTGATTGGACACCGACAACGTTGCTCTCAACTCCTCATAAATTGCATTCACTTCTTCCACGCTCACAGCCTGACTGGGCCAAACAACCCCCTGTAACTGGGTCACCTGTTCAGACAACTGGGCAGTTTGAGAAGACAATTGTTGCAATTGTGTGGTCAAATTGGTTAAATTTGATGACAAAGGCAGCAATTGCTGCTCAACTCCATTAATGCGTTTATGAAGCATAAACCACACTTCATACTGGATCACGCCCACAAAAGTTATTCCCGCTATCGCGGAGATGACCTTGACTCTCCAATTCATTTCCTACCTCCTTTTAGAGGGAGATTTTCTCAGTCCAAAAGTTAATCTCAACCCCAACCATCCT
The DNA here is from genome assembly GCA_020721005.1 of Thiomargarita sp. Taxonomy (GTDB): domain Bacteria; phylum Pseudomonadota; class Gammaproteobacteria; order Beggiatoales; family Beggiatoaceae; genus DYNP01. The sequence continues at coordinate 275,926 of DYNP01000001.1, read as the reverse complement.
CAACTTTTATCCTTATTTAATATCAAGTTAAACAACTCAGCCATTTTTTCACTGACCTTATCTGCCGACAACTCCGGCTCAAACAAGGGCATCTCTGTAGACTGATTCATAGACTCTTTTGACTGTTTGGACTGAAAACTCTGGTCAGTCTCTAAAATTCTGAAAGTTGCTGCCGTATCAACTGCTGACTCAACCGAGTGTGTTGGACTACTCACTTCATCCCTTGCACTCCACGGCTCTACCGTTTGACTTAAATCTTCCAAATAATGTTGCAGCAATTTAGACACAGTAGTACTGTGTTGAATAGCATATAATTCAACAAGTTGCAATACCTCTTCATCCACTTGAACAGTAATAGTTTGCATAATCAAGACATCTTTAGTATAATTTGATAGACTATTATGCAAACTTAGGCATTGACTTGTCAAGTCATTCCACCAGTTTGTTTTCCAAAAAATCCCTGAAAACAGGACCATTGATTTTAGGAGACTGTTACTCAGCCCTGTAATTTTCCTACACCTAACCGCTATAAAACTATGCCAGTTTATGTGCCAAACTATAAAAATGACATTTTCGTAAGCTATGCCCACGTGGACAATGAACCTTGGGTGGGAACAGATAAAGGATGGGTAACCACCTTGATCAGTCAAATTAAAATTCTCCTGAAACAACAACTTGGAAGGGCAGACGCCTTCACTCTGTGGATGGATTACAAACTGCGTGGGAACGAATCAGTAACCCCCGACATTGATGAACAACTGCACAACTCTGCCTTGTTGCTGCTCATCCTGTCCCCGGGCTATTTAGCTTCCCGCTGGTGCCGTTATGAACTCACCACCTTTCTCACCAAAGCGGGTAAAAATTCCGGACGAGTGTTCATGATCGAAAAAAATCGCTTGGAACGTCCCCCAGAACTTGGCGATCTGCTTGGCTATCCATTTTGGACCTTGGATGAGCGTGAAAATCCGCGCACCTTGGCCGTGCCTTGTCCCCAACCCAATGAACCCGAATATTATCGGCGCGTCGATGATTTAGCCAGGGAATTGGCTGGCAAGTTACAACACCTGAAACAAACCGATTCTCCTTCAATTTCTATCCCTCTTCAATCAACCACGTTCCCCACTATTTTCCTTGCCGAAGTCAGCACTGATCTTGATGAACGCCGTTACCAACTGAAACGTTATCTGGATCAACACAATATTCCCATTTTACCCAATCGAAGATATTCCCCAACCAACTTACAAGCTGAATTGGATGAAGATTTACAACACTGCACCCTTTTTATTCAACTGTTAAGTGGACAACATGCCCAAGGCTATCCCCAATTCCAATACGATCGAGCCAAAGCGTTGGGACTTCCCATTTTACAATGGCGAGAACTGACTCTTAATCTTAACAACATTGAACTAGAAAGTCAAAGAAAATTATTGGAAAGTCCCACCGTAATTGCCAGCAGTTTAGTCGAATTTCAAACCCAAATTGCCCACTATTTACATCCTCAACCCTCCCTTCCCTCTCCTCCTAAATTGACAGGCACCTGGGTATTTCTCAACGCTTCGCCCTTAGACAAGGAACTGTCCCAACAAATTGAGAATGTCCTTGAAAATCAAGAAATTGCCTACAGTTTACCCCTCATTCCTTCCACAAACACCACCCCCACTGAATTGCGTCAAGATTTAGAAGAGAATTTACTTTATTGTGATGCAGTCATTATTCTCTATGGACAAACCTCTGTAGTTTGGGTGCGAGAACAATTGCGTTATTGTCGAAGAATGCAAGGGCAACGCTCGGTACCCCTCAAACTCATTCTCGTCTACAATCAACTCTCTTCCCCTTCCAAATTGCCCTTGAATATGAACTTACCCAATTTACGCCTGCTAGAAAGTGCCGAATTACAACCCGAATTACTCCTTAACCTTTTGCATTCCCCAACTGTATGACTGCTTTCCCTTACCCAGGATTACGCCCTTTTGAACGCCATGAAACTGACATTTTTTTTGGGCGTGAAGAGCATACCGATCAATTACTTAACTATTTGACTCACACCCATTTCATAGCCGTCGTTGGTCCCTCCGGTTGTGGCAAATCCTCCCTGGTTAAAACCGGTCTCTTGGCCGGTTTAGAAGCCGGTTTTTCTGGTCAACCCGGCATAGACTGGAGAATCGCAGAGTTGCGACCCGGCAATGCCCCTTTTGAACGCTTGGCAGAAGCCTGCTTGGCGGCTCAAGTCTTAGGTCCAGACTATGCGGCCCAATTTTCCACCCCCTTAGAAGCCATAAATTTTTTAGCCGCTGCATTGCGACGCGGTCCCTTAAGCCTATCCGAACTCCTTAAACTCTATCCCCTGCCTGCTCAAACTCGTTTACTTTTAGTGGTCGACCAATTTGAAGAATTATTTCGTTACTATTCTCAACATTCCCAAGCTTTGGATGAAAGCGCGGCCTTTGTGGATTGGTTATTGACCAGTCGCCAACTGCCCAATATCGACATCGTATTGACCCTGCGTTCCGATTTTTTGGGAGAATGTGCCCTGTTCCACCAGTTGCCCGAAGCCATCAGTCAAGGCTTGTTTTTAACCCCTCGTCTCACTCGTGCCCAATTACAATCTGCAATTGAGAATCCTATCAAAGTGGTGAGTGGGCACATAGAGCCCGCCTTGGTTAATACCTTGTTAAATGATGTTGGGAATGATCCTGATCAACTGCCGGTTTTACAACATGTGCTCATGCGATTGTGGTTGCTGGCTAATACACATCCTACTCCCCAAATTACTCTAACCTTGGCACATTACCGGGAAATTGGTGGTTTTAGCCAAGCCCTGTCTCAACATGCCGATGAGGCTTATCGGGAATTGTCTCCCGAACAACAAAACATTGCCAAAATTCTATTTCGTAATTTGACCCAACGAGCCCCCAACCATTTGGACACGCGTCGACCTGTGCGTTTGGGAGAAGTGGCTGAATTGGCTCAAGTGCCTTGGCAAGCGGTTGCCAGCGTAGTTAATGCCTTTCGGAGAGAAGACCGCAGCTTTTTAATGCCACCCATTCAGCGTGTTCTGTCTGCTGACACCATGCTTGATATCAGTCATGAAAGTTTGATTCGACAATGGCAACGTTTGAAAAAATGGAGTGAGCAAGAGGCTGAATTTGCTGAATTTTATCAGCGTTTGGAACACAGTGCCCGTTTGTGGAAAGAAGGCAAGGCAGCCCTGTGGAGAACTCCGGAATTGGAACTGGCATTGGCTTGGCGATCGCGGGCACATCCGACTTCAGCATGGGCACGTCGTTATGGTCAACATTTCGAGTTGACAGTGCAATTTTTAACTGCCAGTGAGGAGGCTCAACGACTTGAACAGCAACGAGCGAAGCGGGAACGGCTTCGGGAATTGGAAAGGGTTCGTAAACAGGTATTGTGGGCTGTTTTTGGATTATTGATGGCTTCTGGCTTGGCTGTATGGGGATATTGGGAACGTCACCGAGCCTTGCTGGCCAAGCAGGATGCTGTGGTGGCTCAGCAACAAGCTGAGGTTTCGGCACGACAAGCTAAGATTTCAGCGCAACAAGCCTTGGATGGCAAGCAACAGGCGGAATTGGCTAAGCAAGATGCAATTGCTGCTCAAAAACGGGCTGAGGAGGAAGGAAGACGGGCTCAAAAGTTGGAACAACAGGCGTTGCAAGCCAAGCAGCAGGTTGAACAGTTGCAACAGGTGGCGATTTCTGCTCAGCAACGGGCTGAAAAATTGTTTGACTTTCATGTGGGGAATGCGATTGAGCGCACTCGAATGGAAGATTATGCGTTGGCTCGAACGGAACTTGAGAACAGCCATGCCTTGGATGCTGAAATAACTCCATTTCAAAAAAGCAGTCGCGATTGGTTGGATTGGTTTAATCGCTTAATGACTGATCATGAGCCTATACCAATCAAGCATGCTCACAAAATCAGTTTATCAACTGTAGCCAGCAGTCCCGATGGACAGTGGTTGGCAGTTGGGAGCAATGGATCTAGCAAGCAATCTATTTTACTGTTTAAGATGGGGTCAGGGGAATTGTCACAGGTTTTAGAACATCCTCATGTGCAAGCTTTGATCTTCGATCCTCAGGGACGTTGGTTGATCAGTGGTGGCGATGATCAGCGAATTATTTTTTGGGAATTGCCCAGTGGGCGTCAGTTGAAAGTTTGGAAAACTGAAGGTAAAATCAATGCATTGGCTATCAATCCGCAAGGGGAATTGTTGGCAGGAGCAGGCAGCACGCATGACATCAGTTTATGGGAGTTGGGGAATTTAGAGCGTCCCAATGTTCGGATATTAAAGGGACATACTGGGGCGATTTCCACCGATGGTTTGGCCTTTAGTCCCTCTGGAGAATGGTTGGCCAGTGCGGCTTATGATCAGACGGCTCGTATTTGGCAAGTGGATACTGGAGAACTTCACACAATCCTGCAGGCTGATCCTTCCTCAGGTAAATTGTTGGGAATTACTTTCAGTCCAGACGGTCGTCATGTGGCCACCAGTCATGTGGACAATCACATTCGATTGTGGGAAGTGGAAACTGGTCAATTGTGGCAGGTGTTAAAAGGTCACCGAGATAAGGTGTGGGGACTGCGTTTTATTCCCAACACAAATTATTTGGTTTCTGGCAGTTCTGACAAGGACTTACGTATTTGGGACTGCGAAAGTGGAGTAACTTTGCGGATTTTGCAGGGGCATCGGGTTGGAATTTCTAATCTGACAGTGCAGGGAGAACAGATATTCAGTGTCAGTTCACGAGCTGAAATCCTGCGTTGGTCACTCCAATTGCCAGGGCAACAATTGCTCACTTTGCCCAATTTGGCCACAGCCATGGCTATTGATCCAGAGGGGCAACAGATGGTGGTGGGGTTTGCACAAGGGGATTTGGCACTGTATCAATTGCCCAATTTGGAGTTAAAAGGAGAAGTAAAACAGGCGCATCAGGCGGCCATTCAACAGTTGACTTTGGACACCACCGGGACTTGGTTGGCTTCTTTGGGGGCTGATCATGTGGGACAATTGTGGTCAGTTGAACCGGGTCGGTTGCGGCATTTGCAAACTTTAAATGATTTGGGTGCTGATACCACAACAGTTGCTTTGTCTCCTGAAGCACAGTTTTTTGCAATTGGAGATGAGGGGGGCCAAGTTTACTTGTATGAGAAGGGAAACAGTCAGGTTTTTCAGGCTCATTTGGGCAAAATTACTGCCTTGCAATTTGATCGTGCAGGTCTCAGTTTGGCGAGTGCTGGAAATAAGGGACCAATTAAACTTTGGGACTTGACCAGCACTCCCCCTCGTTTAGAGCAAGAGTTTACGATGAATCCTCGGGAAATTGTGCAGGGAATTGCATGGACTCAAGAAGGCCAACAATTGGCTTTATTTGGACAGCAAGGTATTTTAAGTGAGTCGAATGAGAATCTCAAGCCTTTTTCTCCCAATATGTCTTGGCTACCCACTGCCAAGAGAGAGGTCGATTGGGAAAGTATTTTGTTGCGGAAAGAGCAGCCTTTTATTGGCGTTTACAGTCGTCAAGATGGCAAGAGACAGTTTTCTTTGGAACTTGATCAAAGGGTGTTGAAGACTGTTTTTTCCCCTGACAATCAACAAGTCATCATTTTAGAACAAACTGGAGAATTGAAATTTTGGGATATGGTGCGGGGAGAAATACTGTTTTCCTTACGTTTGCCACAACCGGACAAATCTCCTTTGACTGGAGAATTGGCTTGGAGTTGTGTGTCAACTCAAAAGATCTGCTGGTTGGCAGTCCCATTGGCAGATAAACGTATGGTAGTGTATCAAATCGATGCAAATCAATCTCTTGTATCCAATTGAGAATTTAATGTTATGATTTACAAACGTCCGGAATCAGTGTTGGTGATTATTGCGACTGTTTCTGCTCAGGTACTGTTATTGCAGCGTCGAGATGTGACCGATTTTTGGCAGTCGGTGACTGGCAGTTTGCGAGAGACCGAAACGCCTTTAGAAGCTGCAATTCGGGAAGTTTTTGAGGAGACCGGTTTGGTTGACTGTGCACCTTATGATTGTTGGCAACAGAATCGGTTCGCCATTGTTCCCCCTTGGCGAGCTCGTTATGCTCCAGAGGTAACTCACAATGTGGAACATGTGTTTACTCTGCGTCTGTCTCAGGCAGTGCCCATTCAATTGAATGGGCATGAGCACCTTAATTACCAATGGTTGCCCAAGGAACGGGCCATTTTATTGGCCACCTCTTACACCAATCGGGATGCCATTGTCAGGTGGGTGTAGATGGGAATTGACAAAAAACCTGCCCCACCTCCTCCTTGCCAAAAAGAGAAGGGGGGAATATTGGGAACAGCTTATCGGGAGGATTTCCAAGTCCCATCAGGCTGTCTGCAAGCCTCACCGTATAATACTTCTCTTTTGCCATCGATAATAGCCACCGTTTCATATTCTCGGCAGGGACCAGTTGGAGTGTCATAAGTTTTGGTGGGGGTAACCTCATAATTGACTTGAGTGTCTGGGTTGGTCCATGATACTCTTTGTCCAGTTTGAGTATTCTCAAGCGTGCGTTGCGTTTGCCAAACATCGGTCTCATCCATAGTGCGACCAATTGCTCCGCCCAACGCTGCACCCAATAAAGTACCGACCACCATGGCCGCATCTCGACCCTTGCCTTTACCAACTTGCGAACCCAATACTCCTCCTGCTAAGCCACCGATCACGGCTCCGCCGGTCTGCTTAGAAGTCGGGGTGGCACACGCGGAAACTAAAATTAAAGTGGCAGTAGTGAGTAAAATCAATGGTTTTTTCATAAAATTTCCTTAAATATGACGTAATAATCGATGAATGAATGGCATTGTGCATTTCCCTAGCTGATTTCATGCCAACTTTTTAACTGTTTCTTAAGTTAATGAGAGACCAGTATACCTCCCCTTTTTTATAAAAAAGGAGAGAGGAGAATGATTTTCTTCTAATACTTGTTTAATTTTAGCCCAATTGCTGATTTTTTCCTAATAGACTTGACTTTGAGCAGTGAAATCTTTATTCTTTTTTGGGGTATCTGAATACTTCTCACCTGTTAGAACCCCAATAATTCAACTTCATTAAAGGGATAATTACCCTGTTTTTACTTTAAGAGGATATTCATTTGAACTCAACATGGACCCACCCATTTTTGCGCACTGTTTGGGGACTCCTGCTTTTTACAAGCTTGATTACTCCAGCCCAGGCAGAAAGAATACTACTCAACGTCTCCTATGATCCGACTCGAGAACTGTACCAAGAATTTAACCACTCCTTTATCCAGCACTGGCAACAAAAAACAGGCGAAACGGTGCAAATTCAACAATCTCATGGCGGATCGGGTAAACAAGCCAGAGCTGTTATTGACGGATTACAGGCCGATATTGTCACCTTAGCTTTGGCGTATGATATTGACGCAATTCGCCAAAAAGCCGATTTACTGCCGGCTGATTGGCAAAATTCCTTACCCTATAACAGTACGCCTTACACCTCAACCATTGTATTTCTAGTACGCAAAGGCAATCCCAAACAAATTAGAGACTGGAATGACTTGGCAAAACCGGGCATTTCAGTCATCACCCCCAATCCCAAAACTTCCGGGGGCGCTCGCTGGAATTACCTGGCCGCCTGGGGCTATGCACTTCGTCAACCAGGAGGAACTCCCGAAAAAGCCAAGGAGCTGGTCACCCAAATCTTCAAAAATGTTCCCGTATTAGATTCTGGAGCCCGGGCGGCCACCACCACTTTTGTACAACGTGGCATTGGTGACGTCTTCATTTCCTGGGAAAACGAAGCCTTTTTAGTCGTCAACAAAATCGGCAAAGGGCAATTTGAAATTGTAACCCCCTCGATCAGCATTTTAGCCGAACCCTCAGTGGCCATTGTCACCAAAATGGCAGAAAAACACGGCAACCTTGACTTGGCCAAAGCCTATTTAGATCACCTTTACTCAGAAATTGGCCAAACCATTGCGGCCAAAAACTACTATCGTCCTCGTTGGGAATCGGTGGCCAAAAAATTTGCCGACCAATTCCCCACCTTACACCTATTCAGTATCTCTGAACTGTTTGGAAGTTGGGAACAAGCCCAACAAATCCATTTTAACGATGGGGGACTATTTGACCAAATCTACCTGCCTCAAGGTCAATAACTTAAAATTGTGACCTTGTCCAATTTTTCCTAACAATGGTGGGCAACGCAAACAAGTTGCCCACTCCATCCATCTGTCCCATTCTGAACATTTTGATCCTGATTCAGACCCCCTGCCCCATTCTGTAAATCCCAAACATCCCAACAATCCTGATGCAGACCATTTTGTAAATTCTGGATATTCCGTGCATCCTGTGTAGGTATGTGCTGAGCATTGTTTGCAAAGCGCATCTGTCTGTCTCCTCCTTAACCATTTAAAATGGCTCAATTCTCATGACCACTCCAGACCTTAAAGAACTCAAGAAATGCGCAAATCTCTGCCAAGATGCCATGCGTTGTGACCAATATTCACTCCAAAAACGTCTCCGCGTCCTGTTGAAAGCCGGCAACACTGCCGATCCCACAACCATTCAACAGTGGATGTTGGACCTGGAACAGTCCCTCAAAAAACGCCAGCAACGTGCAATCAACCTGCCTCAACCCTTCTTTCCAGAAGACCTGCCGGTCAGTGAAAAACGAGCCGATTTGGCTGCCCTGATCGCCCAACATCCCGTTGTTATTGTGGCTGGAGAGACCGGATCAGGAAAAACCACCCAAATTCCCAAAATCTGCCTGACTTTGGGACGCGGCATCTCTGGTCTCATTGGCTGCACCCAGCCCAGACGCATTGCCGCGCGCACCGTGGCTCAACGAGTTGCCAACGAACTCACCAGTCCCTTGGGTCATATTGTTGGCTACAAAGTGCGTTTCAGCGATCGTCTCAGTCCCGACACCTATATCAAATTCATGACCGATGGCATTTTGCTTGCGGAAACCCAAAGTGACCGTTTTTTAGAAGCTTATGACACCTTGATCATCGATGAAGCCCATGAACGCAGTCTCAACATTGATTTTTTAATCGGCTATCTCAAACAACTGTTGCCCAAGCGACCCGACTTAAAACTCATCATCACCTCAGCCACCATTGATACCCAACGTTTTTCCCAACATTTTAATCAAGCGCCGGTCCTCCAAATTTCCGGCAGAACCTACCCCGTGGAAGTTCGCTATCGCCCTTTGGTAAGCGAACAAGATGAACAGGATCGCAACCTAATTCAAGGCATTTTAGACGCTGTTGACGAAATCACTGCCCACGATCGACAGGCTGACACCCTGATTTTTCTGCCTGGAGAACGTGATATTCGGGACACCACCGAAGCCTTGCACAAACACCGCTTGCCTCACACTGAAATTTTGCCCCTCTATTCTCGACTCTCCACAACAGAACAAAATCGAGTATTTATGGACAGTCCCTATCGGAGAATTATTTTGGCGACCAATGTGGCCGAAACCTCCTTAACTGTCCCTAAAATCAAGGCCGTGATTGATCCGGGACTGGCCAGAATCAGTCGTTATAGCCTGCGTCACAAAATTCAACGCTTGCCAATTGAGCCCATTGCCCGTTCCAGTGCTGATCAACGTAAGGGGCGATGTGGCCGCGTGGCCCCGGGACTGTGTATTCGTCTTTATTCAGGTGAAGATTACAGTTTGAGACCAGAATTTACCGATCCAGAAATTTTGCGCACTTCATTGGCCACCGTTATCCTGCAAATGCTGGCGTTGCGGCTTGGCGACATCTATCAATTCCCTTTCCTCGACGCGCCCAGTCCCAAATTGATCAACGATGGTTTTGCCCTGTTATTGGAACTGGGTGCAGTGGATTCTCGGCGCCAACTCACTGAACTTGGTAGACAATTGGCAAGATTACCCATCGATCCCAAATTGGGCCGCATGATCATCGCTGCCCAACAAGAAGGCTGCTTACAAGAAGTGCTGGTCATTGCCAGTGCGCTCAGCATTCAAGACCCCAGGGAACGACCGTTGGAGGCTCAACAGGCCGCTGATCTTGCTCAACAAATTTTTTTAGATGAGCAATCTGATTTTTTGAGTTATGTAAAATTATGGAATTTTCTCCAAGAGCAGGCTAAACACCTCTCTAATAACAAATTTCGTCAAAAATGTCATGAGCACTTTTTGTCCTATTTGAGAATACGAGAATGGCAAGATATTCATCATCAACTGACCATTCAATTGAAAGAATTGGGTTGGCGTTTGAATGAAGAGCCCGCTACTTTTGAACAAATTCATCGGGCGTTGTTAAGTGGTTTATTGGGCAATATTGGTTTTAAAACGGAATCTGAACAGTATTTGGGGGCGCGTAATCTTAAATTTTACCTGTTTCCAGGATCAGGTTTATTTAAAAAATCTCCCAAATGGGTGATGGCTGCCGAGTTGGTGGAGACTGCCCGTTTGTATGCCCGTTGTGCGGCTAAAATTGCCCCCGAATGGGTGGAGCAATTGGCTGGGCATTTGTGTCAACATCATTATTTTGAACCGCATTGGGAAAAGACCAGTACTCAAGTCGGCGCTTATGAAAAGGTTACTTTGTATGGGTTGACGATTGTGCCCAAACGCAAGGTAAATTATGGGCCGCTGGATCCCAAATTGGCTCGCACAATTTTTATTCAAGAGGCTTTGGTGAATCGAGAATATCATTGTAAATTTGCTTTTTTCACCCATAATCAAGAATTGATCAATGAAATTGAGGCTTTGGAGCATAAATCGCGGCGTCAAGATATTTTGGTGGACGATCTGCAGATTTTTAATTTTTATGATCAACGGATTCCAGAGGGGGTGTACAGTGGCAAAACTTTTGAGCAGTGGTTAAAGCAACTGTCTGATCCACAATTGTTATTTTTGAAACGAGAAGATTTGATGAAACATGCCGGGGACAGTATTACTGCTCAGGCTTTTCCAGATCATTTTTTGGTCAATGCAGAAGTGGATTTGGCGTTGGCTTATCGATTTGAGCCCGGTCATGAGCAGGATGGGGTGACGGTTACTATTCCCTTGCCTTTGTTGAATCAGTTACACCCGGAGCCATTTGAATGGGGGGTGCCCGGATTGTTGGAGGAAAAAGTTATTGCGTTGTTGCGCAGTTTGCCGAAAAATATTCGCAAAGCGTTTGTGCCCGTGCCAGATGTGGCTAAGGAAATTATGGAAGGGTTGCCACAGCCCAAGGTCAGTTTTCGAGAAGGGGGCAGTTTTTTGGAAGCCAGTGCCGAGTCTTTGTACACAGTGTTGGCCAAAGTGTGTCAGCGGCGATTGGGTCAGGTGTTGTCAGAGAAAAGTTGGCAGGTGGAGAGTTTGCCCCCGCATTTGTTGATGAATTTTCAATTGGTGGACAATGAGGGGCATTATTTGGGGAACAGTCGAAATTTTGAGGAATTGCAGAAAAAATGGGGTGCATATGCCAGTGAGCAATGTCAATTGGCGATGGAGACCGTGTATACACAACGGGTTGAGAATCGAGCGTTGCCAGTGTCCAGTTATGAAAGGGAACATTTAACTACTTGGAATTTTGGGGATTTGCCTGAGCAGGTCAGTTTGGTGATCAATGGGGTTAAGGTGCAGGGGTTTCCGACTTTGTTGGATCGGGGAGATCATGTCAGTTTGAAGATTTTTGACAATCCCAAGTTGGCTCAGCAGGAATATCGATTGGGGTTGAGTCGTTTGTTTTGGTTGAGTTTGCCGATTAAGAAGTGGTTGAAACAGTTGCCATTTTCGCCGCGCCTGTGTTTGCAATATTTGAAGATTGGAGATTGTGAACAGTTGAAGGTGGATATGTTGAATACTTTGATAGAAGGTATTTTTTTGGCAGCACCGTTACCAGTTCGCCAACAGGAATTTGAGCAGCGGTTGGCGACAGGTCAGCAGCGTTTATTGCCTATGGCTTATGAGTATGTGGAGCATTTGGTGCCGATTTTGGAGGAATATCATGCGTTGACTCAAAAATTGGCTTTGGGGAATGCTAAGCAGGCTGTGTTGGTTGAAATTCGGCAACATTTGCAGCGATTGGTGTATGAGGGATTTGTGAAAGAGGTTTCGTTGGTACAGTTAAAGCAGTTTCCTCGATATTTGAAGGCAGTGAGAATTCGTTTGGAACGTTGGGAATATGCGCCTCACAAAGATGTTAAAAAGGCCAGTCAGTTGCAGCCATTGTGGGAGGATTATTGGCAGAAACAGGCAACTTTGAGACCCAGTGCAGAGAAAGAGACTTATCGTTGGTTGTTGGAGGAATTGCGAGTGTCATTGTTTGCACAGGAGTTGAAAACCGCGTGTCCAGTGTCAGTGGCTAAGGTGCAGAAGTTATGGGAAGAGTTGGTGCAGGGGGAAAAAGAGTGAGTGGAAAGGGGCTTGTCGTCAGTGAAGCCATCAGTTATACTAAGCGAGTTATACCATTTAAGGTTAGGTCAATATCAATTTTTATGTCAATTTAATGCGAGGTGCACATGTCGACTGGAAATCCATTTTGGCATGCAGGTCCAGTGCCTGTTGAGAAGTTTAAGGGTCGTTCTGAGGAAGTACGAAGAGTAGTGGACAGAATTGCCACCGGTCAGTCGGTGGCTGTGATTGGTCCAGCGGGAGGTGGGAAAACTTCATTTTTGGAGTATTTATTGGCGCCGCAACATTTGAATTTATACGGTAATCGGGCGAATCAGTTGGTATTCAGTCGCTTGGAGGCGGCTTGTTGGGGACAGGATTTTACTTGGGAGGAGTTTTGGCGGCAGGCATTTATTCCGCTGCGAGAGAGAATAGAGCAGCTGGCAGAGACTGAGCTGCTGAAGTATTATCAAGTGTGTGTGGACAATGGGTTTGGCAATTATGTGGTGGAGAGATTTATTGGAAAGTTAAAGGATAAGAATTGTCCTTTGGTGCTGGTGATCGATGATTTTGAAACGGTGTTACGGATTCCCTTTTTGAAGGGAAGCGCGCAGTTTTTTGGCGGGATAAGAAGTATAGCCACCCGTAGCCAGGGTGCGCTGAGTGTAGTACTGAGCAGCGGTTGGACCTTGAACCATTTGGGTAATACCGTGGGAAAGGCAACAAAAACGGGTTCTCCCTACTTTAATTACATGACGGAAGAGGTTTTACCGCCCTGGTCGCACTCGGATTTTGAGGATGTGTTAACTCCAGCCCGGTCGGTGTTGTCCGCAGAAGATATCCAGCGCATTGCTGACATGGCGGGAGGTCATCCTTATTTGGTGCAAACCTTGGGCAATTGTTTGTGGGAATCCCATCAGGAAGATCGAGGACTGGCAGTGCAGCTGCGACAACAACAGGCTTTGCAGGTATTTTATTCCAAGGTGACTGCTCAATTGGAGAGAATATGGCAGAGTTGGCCCCTCGAGATTCAAAAACTCACACTAACCATTGCTTTGATGCAGGTGGAAAAGTTGAAGGCCGTTTTGATCAGACTGGGTTTTGAGATAGACAAGTTGGGTCAAGACATTCTGCAACAGCGATCCAAGTTGGAGGGGCTTAAGCAACAGGGCTTGGTGGCAGAAGATGGCCAGGTTGTGGGAGGATGGCGGATATCTCCCAAAATTTTCTTGTATTTCATGATCGACAAGCAGTTAGAATCGAAATATCGGGATAAACTTCCCTCAGAAATTTGGGAAACTTTCTCAATTTAAAATGTTGTTTAATCTCCCTATCATTGGTAAGTTGAAATGAAATTGTTCTCAAATCCAAAATTTGGAAAATATTTGTTTCTCGGTAATAGCTTGTTCCTCTTTGTGTCTGTAACCCTATTGATTGTCCTGGTTATTGAATTATTTATTGTATGCTGTTCGACAGATTTACTTCCTATGGAAGAGGTAAAACAAGCAATATCTAGGGGTGGCGAAGAAAAACACTCTGATTTCTGGTTAAGGATATTTTATGTGTTGGTAAAATACACCAGTGAAACTACCATTGTTCTTATGGTAGTGACTTTTATTTTTCTGTTAATAAGATGGATTCGTGCTTTAGAAAGTAGTAGTGTAAGCTCAAACCCTAAAACGTATCAGTCCCAAGCATTGATAGAAGTGTTGATAGGCTCATTGAGCGCCAGCGCAATCCCAACAGGACTGTCGCTGATAGCGTGTGCAGCTTATGATCTTGATCTCATACAATTCATGTCTGGAGTTGAAATTTATATTGCCTTTGCTGGTATTTCTATTGTCTCTATTGGTTTTCTTTCTACACTGAGGCAAGATGCTGAAATTGGTTCTACTTATACCATCAGTAAAACTGACCAGATGCCGGTTAAAAAAGAATCCAATGAAGCAGATCTGGATCTCCTTAATGATGTGATCAGAAAGGACTCTAATTAGGCTCTTTATTTTCAATTTCCAAGGGTAATTTGTTATGTCCACTAATCCTTATCGAGTTGGGGGACCTGTTGGAGGGACTCCTTCTTTTGTGGGTCGTCAAGATTTGTTGGGACCCCTTCAGTCCATGCTGGCTGATGAGCAACGTCATGCCCTGTTGCTGTGGGGACAACGACGCATGGGCAAAAGTTCGGTGCTACAGCATTTACAGTCCCAATTGCAGGCTGAAAATCACTGGCTGATCATCGATCTCGATTGGCAATCCAGGGCAGAATTCACTTTAGATGAGGTGTTAAAGGAATTAGCCACCATGATCAGCCTGGAATTGGAGATCAGCAGTCCAGATTGGGGAATTGGGGTGTGGCCCCAATTTTGGGATTGGTGGACAGCGCACTTGGCGCAAAGCTCTGCTCACCTGCTGTTTTTGGAAGATGAGTTTGAGGTGATTGCCACTGGGGACCCACCACAGAAGCGCGAGATCCTGAAATGTTTAATGCAGTTATTGCCCACCAATCCGGCGCGTATAAAGTGGGTATTTGCCATTGGCTGTCACCTTGACTCGCTGCCCAAGGAGTCCAGAGCATTTTTTGGGCACATGGAAAGCCGTCGGGTCGGTTACTTGGAACAAGAAGACATCACTGCGCTGATTGAGCTTTCCAAACCTGTGCAGTGGTCAGAAGAGGGAAAACAACGGCTTTGGCAAAAAACGGCGGGTCATCCCTATTTTACGCAGTCCCTGTGTTCTGACATTTGGCAGCACAGTCAGGCAAGTCCTGCAGTAGATATTCGTCCTTCAGACGTCGAGCAGTCTTTTAAACACAGTTTGAGAAGCGCCGACAGCATTTTATTGGCATTTTGGGACTCACTGTCAACTGCTGAACAAGTGGTGGCTGTGGGGTTGGCTCAAGGGAAAACATGGGATAAAGTTGCACCGCGGACACTGCCGGTTGTCCATGAGCTGGAAAGAGCCCGCGATTCCCTCATCCGTTGGCAGCTGGTTGCCCCTGCTCCCTCCTATCAGTTTCGAGTAGAGATTATCCGCTGCTGGATAGTAGAGAACCACGGTGCCGATTATCAAACTGGATTGGACAAATTGGTGCCAGCGGCCCAAACCATCTATGAGGTGGCGGAAAAGCTGCAGCCTACTGTTTATGCCAAGGTTGCAGAACAATTGCTGGAGCAGGTGTTGATCCTCAGTCCTCACCATTTTGCAGCCCGGCGTTTGTTGGCCAGAGTGTGGGAAGAACAACGGCAACTGGCCAAGGCTCGGCAGAAGTTGGAAGAATTGCATCAGGAAGGCATTTTAAACGTCCAGGACGACTTGATAAGAGTATTGCTGGCTCAAGCCCAGGTTATGCGAGATCATCCTCCTCCTCAAGGTTCTCGCCAATATTCCCAACGTTCCAAACAAGAGGCTGAGCAGCGGGCTTTGTATGAGCGGGTGTTGCAGTTGGATCCTCAAAATGCGCAGGCTCACGCGGGCAAACAACAGTTGAACAAACAACGTGCCGAACGTCATTGGGAGTGGCAGCTCAACCATTTCTGGCAACAGTTTTTTTGGCCACTTTCCCTTGGAATAATGGCCCTGATTGCCTTGGTCCTTGCCTATGGTTTGGACCGATCAGCGTTTCCAGAAAATATGGTATTTGAATTTGCGAAAGAGACAGAAACACGCTATATCTTAAAGTCCATACCTTCCTCCACTCCCTCGCTGCATTTAGACGAAGTGAAGCTGGAATTGCTGCCCTCCCTACTGAAAAGCGTAGAGTTGCACTACGATGATCGCAAATTGACGCTGAGTACAATGTCCCCTTCAAGTTTTACCTTTACCAAGGATTTGTTGCAACGGGCCTGGCCCGATCAGCCTTCTTTTGCGTATCCAGACAAGACCCATGAGTTCAAATTTGAGTGGCAGTTGGAATTGTCACAACCGAGTGAATCTGTCCCACAATTTAATTGTACTGCTTTAAGCGAGCAAAAAGCAGCGGTGCCCTGTGAGATCAAAGGGGCAGGTTTTCTTCAGGTGTTTAGAAATCTGCCTTGGTTGGGCTGGGCGCTGCTGATTTGGGGACTGGAAATAATCTTGGTTCTCATGATACAAGGTTTAAGGAGTGTAGAAAGAGATGAACGTTATTGAGTTTGCGTGGATGGCCGGTGCTTTGCTGCTGCTCAGCTGGGGACTGGGAGGGATGCGCAATCGTCTGTTCCAACATCTCTCTCAACAACACGATTCTCAGCAAGAGATTCCTCAATGGGCAATTCCTCAACGGGCATCACTGCCCCCGGTGATTATCCCAACTATGCGCACTCAATTGTTGATGTATGGGCTGTTGGTGGGCATAACCGCTGCTCTGATGGGCGGATTGTCCGGAGGGTGGGATTGGCGGACGGGACTGCTTGCAGTGGGGCTGATGCTGCCATTGAATTTCTTCGGACTGTTATTTCTGCGTGAGACCATGGTGGCAATGAGGGAGTATCGACGGTTGTCATGGCAGTTATTGACTCACTACCCAATTTGGGTGCTGATGGTGCTGGTGGCGACGGTGGAGCTGAGCTTTTTAAATTGGGCAAAGGAAGTGAATCCCTATTTCATGACACCATTTTGGCTGTTCAGCGTGGGCTATGCACTCAGTCTGTTTGGAATGGGCTGTTTTTTGGGTTTATACCCCATTGATTTAAGTTCAATGCGAGACCTACAGCCTGGCTTGCTGGGGGTGGTGGTGTTGGATGCGGCATTGGCAGTTTTGATCAGCGGGGTGATGTTGGCTGGACTGTTGGTTGTCATTTATTCTTGATTAAATATATTTCAACGACAGGAGTTGAAAATGGAATGGCATATTGTCACTGGTAGCAGGGGAGGGGTGGGTAAAACCTTGTTGTCACTGTTGTTGTTGGCAAATAATACGGCTGCGCCCAAAAAACAGCGGGGCAGCACTCTGATTTTGGATCTGAATGGCATGAACACCGATTCTGCTGCTTTGTTGCTTTATAGGCAACAGTTTCAACGCGAATACCCCTTAAACATAGAAACCACAGAGCCCTATTTTCGCAGGGCTGAGCACAGTCTCCGGTTCCAAACCGTCAGCACCGGCGAAGGGGAGGAAGCCTGTCAATATGCAGTGGGTTGGACTCAGGATCCTTTTAGCCTGATGAATCCTCGGCTGTTTGCTGATCTGCTGTGCACCTTAACCACTCGAGTCAGTGATATTGAGCAGGGACTGCGATTGTCTGCGCCTTTGAGGACCGTGATCATTGACAGCAATTATCATTTTTGCAATCTCTTTGCGCAGGGGTCTGAGTCTCCAGTTTATGCGGCTTATCGAGATTCTGGAAAGCTGGGGCAGGAGCAGATCAATATTTGGTTTTTGTGGGTGTATCGCCAGTTGGAAAAACTGCTGAGCAACACCACTGAGGCCGCCATCATTCGTGAGACTGCAGGGACTTTGGAAAATGTGCCAATAAAGGGATCCTATTGTCCGGGCAGTAGCCCCTTCTTGCATGTGTTCAGCCCCGTGATGACAAGCCCGGCTCCTGATGAGGGCCTATTGAATCGTTGGTTACGGTCGGCTGGCAATCGGGGGGATTATGTGGTGCCCGAATTTCAGGCATTGGAGAATCCGGAGCAGTTTCCGGAGCAGGCGGGTTTGTCGTTTGACGCTTGGCTACAAGCCCTGCATGCCACTTATATCATCCCTAGAATAGCGGATAGAAATCTAGAGCCTGCCGAATTGTTTCCCGAGGTGATCAGGACCGCCTTGGCCACTTTAGGGCATCGCCCCAAAAACATCATTCCGATTTCAGTTTATCAAAGCAGCCTGCGCAGTTATACGGATAAGCAACGGGTGGATCCGGTGAGTCGTTTAAGAAAACTGAAAATTTATCATAACTTGTCAACCTTGCTCAGGTGATCAAGATGCGTATTTATTTCTATCAAACCGGTCCCTCACTTCCCAATGACACTGAGCCCTCGTGGTGGATAGCGGGGGACAGTCGGGCCCAGATTTTTTCTCCAAAAGTGGAGTTCGGCTCAACTCCATTGACCCTGCCGCTCAGCCCAGATGAGGAGCAGATTTATTTTATGCCTGCAGCCTGGGAACAGTCCGTTCTTAAAAGACTGACGGATAACTATCCCGATGTGAATTGGGAAAGTATACGGATTGAATCCAAACCCTTAAAAGAGGAGATTTTGGAGCATTGGGATGCCAAATCTGCCCAATTTTATGAAAACATCGGGTTGACAGTCTGTGTGACCACCCGTGCTGCCATCCACAGTACCCAACAGGAGTCTCCAGTTGTTGCCCATGATCCCCCTTGGCTCGCTTCTTTGAGTACTCTGCTGTCCGCTGTGATTGATCTTGATCCCATGCGCCTGGGCTCGCTGATGGCATTGGGGACCCTCGTTGGCCTCATCATAGTCCTTCAACAATCGGGATTGGAACAGTATGAAGAGCGTCTGCAGAAGGTCGAGGCAATTATTAAAAACCAGTCTGAGCTTGATGGGCTTGAAAAGTTGGCAGAGGACTGGAAACAGGCGGAAGTGAGACCCAGAGACAATCCCGCCTGGCTATTGCTGCAGGAACGAAGTATTGTTAAGGAGTTGCCGCAGAACTCTCCTGAAGAAAATAAGAAGGCAGATCAAGCTGCTGTGGAGCCACGTTGCTACGTGGTGGATAAAAAAGATAAGGGAGGGTTGTCGACAATAGCCCAACGATTTTATGGGTCTAGCAGTCGACAAGTACTCGACTCCATCCAACAGGACAGTCTCCGCAACGATGGCAGAGGAGGGGAGGGGGTGTATGACAGGCGCAAGAAACAACTGGTCTCCCCTGGGAATTGGACAACGACGTTGCAACCCGGCTGGGAATTGCTGATTGAAAATCCTACTCAAGGACAGGGAGAGCGGGTGCCCTGTGAATTCAAGGATCAGAATTGAGCATAGGCCTGTACACCCACCCAACCTCCCGGTATTGGCCGAGAGGCAATTTTTCCTGCTCGTAGTTGCTCAGGATTGCCTTTAACTCCTCATTTTGGATATGGCGTATTGCTTGCAGGAAGAGTTGAGCCGGGGGATAATCCTCTTTAAGAGCAATGTGGTAACCAAAGCCCCTGTGTTGACCCACATATTTTGCCGCAAATTGGTCAGCTATGCGCTCGCCTACTGCCTTGTTAGAGTAAACAAAGTCCACACAATTGTCCTCTGGCTTATTGTCCGGTTTACATAAGGTTGTAAAAGCTTGCGAAGTGTCTGACTTGTTGTCCAGCTTACATATAAAAGCGTTTTCTTTTTCTGAAAAAGGGCAGAGCGTCAGCCAAATTCCAGCCTTGCCCAATGCTGTGATCAATTGTTCAGCCGCAGTCTGTGTGGCTGAGGGACCGTAAACCCCCATCTTTTTCCCCCCCAGATCCTTAGGATTGTGGAATCGTGGTGACTGCGGATCCTTGTGCACAAAGAACCCAGATTCTCCTTCTATCAAGGGTTGAGACAGTGCGAATCCGGGTAGATTCTCATCCTTGCTGACAAAAAACAGTCCATGCGCCTGGCCCTTGTTCACTGCTGCTTCAATCTCCGTCTGGTCCTGGGCCAATGTAATCTTACAATTGCTCAACTTGGCCTGTTGGCACCCCCATTTGACCAGCGCAACTCCAGGACCTACCGCTGCCTGACCCTCCAAAAAACTGTAGGGGGGAAAGTCTTGGGTGTAAAAAATTAAGGGAGAATTATCCTCTGAAACAGGAGGAGTAAACGCAGTGGGTTTTGAAATTCTGTCCACGCAGGCCCAACTTCTGACCCAAGACCAGTCATAATTCACTTGAAAACCAAACTTGCCTTCCCGTTTGCAGGCAAAATGGGAATAAGCACCGTGCTTATCTTTGGGCATTTCCTGAACCTTCTCTCCCTTGGGAAGAAGGAAGTCCCTAGTAAACGGTTGTTCGTCCTTGGCATACTCTTTGTCATACTCTTTTGTCAAAGGAATTTCGGTATGAAAATAAGCGTCCTCTTTAAGCATAAAATGAGTGGAGGGCCCTGCGGCTTGTCCGCCAGTTGACCCAACCATTGCAACAATCCATAACAGCCCAATTTGTTTGAACATGTCTATTCTCCGCTTAACTCACTCACAATGGAGCCCATCATGAATGCACCTGTGGTTTACATCCTCATAGCCGTAGGCTTGTATTGGATGTATTGTATATTTTCTGGCCAAAAACAAACTCCCCGTCCCACCACCGCTGTCGACTATTTCATTGCCAATCGCGGCATACCTCCCCAATGGTATATACTTGCTGCCACCGCCACTTCCTTTTCTGGCTGGACCTTTATCAGTCATCCAGGGCTCATTTTCTCTGACGGTTTCCAAGCCTCTCTGATCTCATTCTATGCCATCACCATCGCTTTCAGTGGCGTCTTATTCTTAAAACGACAATGGCTGTTGGGACAACGTTATCAATTTGTCACCCCCGGCGATATGTTCTCGACCTATTATCAATCGGCAGAATACCTAAGAGAGGGAAAACCAATTCCCCGATTTGATGGATTAAAAATCCTGATCAGTGTGGTGGCCCTGCTGTTTTCCCTGCTGTATGTGGCAGTGCAATTGCGGGCCTCCGGTTACCTAATAGGGAAGCTGACTGGATTTTCTGAGCTGACTGGATTTTCTGAAGAAAATGCTGAAAAACTGATCATGGTGATCTTGGCGATGTTTCTGCTGGGCTATGTCCTGCCCAAAGGAATCCGACGCGTCGCCTATATTGACCAACTGCAATTTTTGCTACTGCTGACCGGCATGATAGGTTTGGGCATCATTGTACTGGTTCAGGTGGGTGGCTGGGAACAGCTGAAAACGGGCATGACTTACCTGACTGATTTTGACTATCAGCGAGCCCCGCACACAGAAAACTACAGCCATTATTTTGCAGTTCCTGGCAGTATACAATCGAACGTTTGGGATTTCAAGTGTGATACCCAAAATGACGGGTGGACCGGTATGATGTTGCTCACTTTTATGCTGGCTCTGATGGGCATTCAAACCTCACCGGCTTTCACCATGTGGGCCTTTTCTAACCAACACCCCAAAGCCTTTGCCCATCAACAAGTGATAGCCTCCTCCCTGATCATTGGATTCGTCATGCTGATTTTCACCACCCTGCAAGGCATAGGTCCCCACTTTCTCGGCGCCAATCCCGAATTTGCCAAAGCCTATCCAGAACAAGTTACCCCGGAAAAAACCATTGTGGACCCTCTTCCCGTAAAACAGATTGAGTGTCAGAAAAAAGAAGGAACAAAGGAAATCAAGGAAATCAAGGAAGTATTGGAAACCGATCGCTTAATTCCCAATCTGATACTGTCCATTCAAAAACTCGACGCCGTTGACGGTAAGATGATTTTTTTTAACCTGTTGATTGCTTTCTTCGCCATTACCGCCCTCGCTGCCCTCCAATCCACCGCTGCCTCCTACATCTCCACCTTTGGCAGCATCATCACCCGAGACTTTGCCCGCGGCTTCCTAAGCGAGCCTGGGAATGACCACACTCAAATCAAACTGGCGCGCTGGTTTGGCGTTGGCATTGTTGTCATGGCCTTGATACTTGCCATCCTATTTAAGGGATCAGCAATTGCCCTATTGGGCGGACTGGCCGTGGCCTGTGGCCTGCAGATGTTGCCCGCCCTGTGGGGAATCTGCTGGTGGCCCTTCCTAACCCGCAAAGGCATATTTTGGGGAATCTGGGTTGGACTGCTGGTCGTATTCTTAACCGACAACCCCAACAACCTATTCTCCGGATTTGGTATTGACTGGCGTTATCCGCTCACCATTCACTCAGCAGGCTGGGGACTGTTCGCCAATATCCTGGTCGCCCTCCTCATCTCCCTACTCACCCAAGATCTCCAAGAACGGTCACACCGAATGCGTTACCACAAATTTCTACGCACTTATGACAGCCTTCCCGAATCGAAAAAAACCGCAGGCTTCATCGGCTGGCTCCTAGTTATACTCTGGTTCACCTTTGCCATTGGACCGGGTGTAATTTTAGGCAATGACTTTTTTGGCAACCCCAACGAACCCCACAGCTGGTGGTTTTTTGGAATACTTCCCATCTGGGCCTGGCAGGCCGTTTGGTGGGTGTTTGGCGTCGGCATGATGGCATTCTTAGCCTACTACCTAAAATTCTCCACCCTGTCCGATCAAGAATTGGAAGACTTTCGCCGACAAGAACAAATTTCTCCCCCCTCCAAATAACGGCCAAGACTGGCCGGCTGAAGCCTCGATTCCAGGACTGGCCGGCTGAAGCCTCGATTCCAGGACTGGCCGGCTGAAGCCTCGATTCCAGGACTGGCCGGCTGAAGCCTCGATTCCAGGACTGGCCGGCTGAAGCCTCGATTCCAGGACTGGCCGGCTGAAGCCTCGATTCCAGGACTGGCCGGCTGAAGCCTCGATTCCAGGACTGGCCGGCTGAAGCCTCGACTCCAGGACTGGCCGGCTGAAGCCTCGATTCCAGGACTGGCCGGCTGAAGCCTCGACTCCAGGACTGGCCGGCTGAAGCCTTGACTCCAGGACTGGCCGGCTGAAGCCTCGAGTCCAGGACTGGCCGGCTGAAGCCTCGATTCCAATACGATTGCGCCCTTACCATGAGTTTACTGCTCATTTACCAAATACAGACGATTGTCTTCCACTTTATAAAACAACGGCGCTACAGTCATCCGAGGGTATCGTAACCGCAATCGCTTGGCTTCACTGATCACAAAATCAATCTCATTCCCAATCTCAAACATGGGCGCAAAGTGCATAAAATGCTCTTCTGCCCATTCCTTGTCCCAACCTGCTTTGGTCACTAACCCATTGACAAATTGCTCTTTCCGCGCTATTAAATTGACCATGCCGCAATTATTGTGAGCAATCAGTACAATATGCCGAATATTCCCAACTGCAATGGCATAAGAGACCTTAAACTCGCTGTATCTCAAATTTGCGCCCCCAGCCCGAATAATATAGGCAAAGTTATCGGGAATATGCAAGTGCTTACGGTTGTCCATACACATGCCTATCAACAGTTGAGCTTGGCTATAGGCAATTTCGTCCAATGGCTTATTTAAATTTTGAAATTCTAATAACAGCCCAATGGGCGTTTCCCGATATTCAGGAAAAATGTCTTCAGATTTAGTCACTTCGGTCAATCGATTCATGAGATTATCAATATCCTATACTGGTTTTAAAAAAATAGTTTCTCCCCCTCAACCATACAGTTTCTCAAGTCTTTTTTTCACCTTCCCAACTTTGACGCTTACGATAAATGGTAGAAGGGCTGACTTCTAACAAGGCAGCCGCCTTGGGAATATTCCCCTCACATAATTCAATTGCTTGCTCAATCGCTTCCTTTTCAACCAATCGCAATGGCCGAATAGAAATCAGGGAAGTAGACTTGGTGGAGGAAATAGGTGCAGTTTTGTCTGGAAAATGGAACATTCTCCTAGAAGCATGGGCATCGATCATTTCCTTTAAAGGGGAAGGCAACATGTCGGGCGTTATCCTGTCACCTTCATTGAGAACAACAATGTTGTGAATTACATTTTGTAACTGACGCACATTGCCAGGCCAATCGTAACGCAGAAAAATTTCTTCAGTTTCCGGGGCAAAACTTTGAAAGGACTTATGTTCCTGTTGTGAAAATCTCTCTAAAAATTTCCGAGCAATCAATAAGATATCCCCCTCCCTTTCTCGCAACGGAGGCAAGACTAAGGGAATCACATGCAGACGATAATACAGATCTTCACGAAATCGACCTTGTTGTACATCGATCAAAGGATCATGATTGGTGGCGCAGATGAAACGCACATCAACTTCTTGCGGTCGACTGGTCCCTACTTTTTGTACCACTCCGGTTTGTATAAAACGCAACAATTTGCTTTGTAAATCCAGGTCCATATCGCCAATTTCATCCAAGAATAAAGTGCCTCCATCGGCTTGCAAAGCTGCACCTTCCCTCTCCTTCAAAGCGCCAGTAAATGCACCTTTAACATGGCCAAAAATTTCACTTTCCATCAATTCCCTGGGAATTGCGGCACAGTTGAGGGCTATAAACGGTTTTCCAAAACGAGGACTTTTTTTATGAATAGCTTCGGCACATAATTCTTTACCTGTCCCACTTTCTCCGGTGATAAACACAGTGGCTTTGCTGGAGGCAGCGTTTTCAATAATGCGGTAAATAGTCTGCATGGGAGGAGAAGCACCGATCAAATCATAATATTGTTCTCTTTCAAATTGTTCACGATAAATTTGTAGGGTACGACTGAGTTTTTGATAACGTAAGGCGTTGCGCAAGGTAATTAGTAAACGTTGTCCATCAAAGGGTTTTTCTATAAAATCAAAGGCTTTGTAACGCATAGCCTCTACTGCAAGGTTGATGGAACCATGGCCAGTGACAATAACGACTGCACAGGGCAGTTGGGCTTCATAAACGTGTTTTAAAATGTCCATGCCATTCATGTCGGGCAAACTTAAATCCAATAACATGGCGTCTGGGACTTTTCTCTGCAGGTGTTCCAAAGCCGCTTCTCCAGTGTCAACATAGCAGACATTACAGGGTTCATGATGCAAATATTCCCGGTAAGCCACGGTTAAAGCAAGATTGTCTTCAACAATGAGTAAACTGGTGGGTGAGTCAACTTTCATGGGTAGGTAAGAGTTATTTTGGGGTTACGAAATGGTTGATTACATGAGGGAATTGATAGGCTGGATAGGTCAATGGATAAGATGAGGGTTGGGTCCCAATTATCCTTCACCAATTACGCCTAAGGTCATCGCCATGATCGCCATGCGCACGGCAATGCCATTGGTGACTTGTTGTAGAATGACTGATCGAGACCCATCGGCAACTTCTGAGGCAATTTCCACTCCACGATTGATGGGACCTGGGTGCATGATAATGGCTGATGAATCAATAACTTCTAACATTTCTTCAGTCAGTCCATAATATTGGAAATATTCATGTGCACTGGGCAATAGAGCACTTTGCATTCTTTCGCGTTGCAAACGCAGCATAATGACCACGTCTACATCAGTTAAACCGGTTCGTAAGTGATTGAATACTTTGACTCCTAAATGTTCCACTCCAAAAGGCAATAAAGTTTTGGGGGCAATGACCCGAATTTCTGATACTCCTAAAATGGACAGGGCATGAATGTCTGAACGGGCCACTCGGGAATGGAGAATATCGCCAACAATGGCTACCTTCAAATGGTTAAATTTTCCTTTGCATTGGAGAATGGTGTACATGTCCAACATGGCTTGAGTGGGATGCTCATGCCAACCATCGCCTGCATTGATGATGTGAATGGAAGGAGAAACGTGTTGGGCTATAAAATGTACTGCCCCAGCCGCTTCATGACGCACTACAAAGGTGTCACAGTGCATAGCTTCCAGATTGCGCAGCATATCAATGAGAGTTTCTCCCTTACTGGTCGATGAGGTGCTGATATTGAAGTTGAGCACATCGGCTGAAAGACGTTTGGCAGCCAGTTCAAAGGTGGTGCGGGTGCGGGTGCTGGGTTCAAAAAAGAGGTTGACAATGGTTTTACCACGTAATAAAGGTACTTTTTTAACCACTTGGGCATCCACAGTGATGAAAGATTTTGCCACGTTGAGAATGCTTAACAGCAGGTCTCTACGAAGTCCTTCTATACCCAAAAAATGTTTGAGACGGCCTTGATTGTCAAGTTGTATCGTGTTCATTGTGTAGGGTGCGAATGTCTAGGAAAAGAGGATGAGGTCCACACAGTTTAATGTGTTTGTTACTGGCCAAAGCCAAAGAGCAGCCAATAAAGTCAGGTTGAATGGGCAATTCTCGACCATTGCGATCAATCAGGACGGCCAAGCTAATGCTGGCTGGGCGTCCATAGTCGAAAATTTCATTGAGAGCTGCCCGAATGGTGCGTCCGCTGTAAATGACGTCGTCTACCAGAATAATGGGGCGATTTTCCACCGAAAAGGGCAATGTGGTCGGAGTGACATGAGGATGGAGACCGATTCGGGTAAAATCGTCGCGGTAAAAAGCAATATTTAATTGTCCCAAGGGTTGAGGCAGTTTGAGTAAATGGTGCAAACGTTCAGCGACCCACACTCCGCCTGTGTGAATGCCGATCATGCCCAAGTCCTGGCGTTGGGTGGGTGAGAAGCAGAGGTTGAGGCGATCGCTGAGACTGAGCAGGAGCATATCAATGTAGTTGATAGACATGGGAATAATTGGGTGTAAATGATGATTTTTTTCAGTAGGGTGTTGGTTGGAATGTCAGTGGGTTATGATGGGAAAAATTGTCGAATTGTTATAAAGTTTGAGGTTGGGCAGATAACCAGGTTTCTAAGATGATTTGGGCTGCCACTGCATCAAGTTGCTCTTTAACGGCGCGTTGTCGCGCTTGTTTTTTAGTATACAGGGCTTCAATTTGATGTTGAGCAGCGACTGAAGACAAGCGCTCATCAGCCATTTGAGTGGGCAATTGATACCGGGTTTCCAATTCCTTTTTGAATTGGAGAATGGCTTTTTGTAGGGCAGTAAGTTGGGAATTTGGAGTGTCTGGCCAACCTAAGATCAATAGGTTAGGACGCCAGTCTTCAACAATGGTGGTGATTTGTAGCCACGGAAAATGAGTGCTTGGAATTTTTAAGGTAGTTAAAGGAGTTGCGGTATTGGTCAACGTTTGGCCAGTGGCAATGCCAATCTTTTTACTTCCATAGTCAAAGCCAAGCAGAGTTTGAATAATCATGTTGTTGTTAGAGTGGGTAAAGTGAGAGGAGATTGCACGGCTTCTAGAAAGTGACAATGGCAGGTGTTTGGGGGGGTAATATTGTCCAAGTTATTCTGGTTGAAATAGTGAGTGTTGTATGGCCAAGAAACTGGCGAGTGGGTTTGGGGCAGCCGTAATGGGTCGGCCAATGACCAAATAGTCTGTTCCCAACAAGATGGCTTGGTGGGGAGTTAATACCCGTTTTTGGTCTTCATGGGCAGTGGTTGCAGGACGAATGCCGGGGGTGATGAGTGTAAATGAATTGCCTAAGTGATTACGAATTAAAGTAATTTCCTGAGGGGAACAGACAATGCCATCCAGTTGACAGTCATGGGCTAAGGTGGCCAGACGCACTACGTTGTCTTCAATTTGACCGGAGAGCCCGATGTCTGGTAAGTCAGAATTTTCTAAGCTGGTTAATAAAGTAACTGCCACGATTAAAGGGGGGGTGGGGTGGGTGTCCAAGGCGGTCCGGGCAGCCGACAGCATGGCTCGTCCCCCTAAGGCATGGACGGTCAACATCCAAACGCCCAAGTCGGCAGCTGCCACACAGGCTTTGGCAACAGTGTTGGGAATGTCATGGTACTTGAGATCCAGAAATAGATTAAATCCGAGTTGAATTAGGGAGTTAACTAAATCCGGTCCACCCCGGGTAAATAGTTCTTTACCCACTTTTAAATGGCAGGGTTGGCCTTGAAATTGTTGGGCAAATGTATAAGCTTGGCGAGGGTCTGCAAAGTCCAAGGCAATAATGATGGGCGATTTCATGGGGGGAAGTGGCTTGTTACTCACTTTTGATGTGGTTCAGATAGGGTTCAACTGTTCAGTGACAAACAGTGGGAGGAGGAGAATGAGAAAAAGGGGGACAGTTTAGTCAAATTCGCTGTCTTGAATGGGTCCCAAAGAGGCCCATTCTTTGCAACTGGGACATTGCCAGTGAAGGTGTTTGCTGGTAAATCCACAGTGGTAACAACGATAGGCGGGTTTGTTTTTAAGCAATTGGGCAGTGATATTCTTGAGGGCTGAGAGTTGTTCCCTGGTCGCTGAATTGTCTTGGGATAACATCAGGTCTAACAGGTAATTTAAACCGTGTAAAGAAGATCGCTTATACAGTTGGTTGAGCACGAAATCAGTTTTATTCGGTTGGGGTTGTGCAGTGAGTTTGGCCAGCAGGCATTCTGATTTGTGTTGTTGTAGGAATTTGAATAGTAAGGAAATGGGCATGGATTCCCCATGAATGTCCAGCAAGTGTTCCAAGTAAGTGACAAATTCATGAGACTGTCCCATTTGATCGTAGCAAATTTGTAGAGATTCAACTACTTCAGTGAGATAAGTGGGATTTTGTTGTGCCACTCGCTTAAATGCCTCGATGGCCCGAACGTAATCTTGTTGGGCCAAGGCAAATTTTCCTTCTAACAAACTGGCTCTAACACAGTGTGGATCAGTGGTCAGGGCCTGAGCCAGTTTGGCATAACCGTTTTGAATATCTTGATTTTGCTGATAAATTTCCGCTTGTTCACAACAATAGTGAGCAACAATATGATGGGTGGTTTTGGATGTGGCTTTGGCCAATTTTTTAGCAACTTCAATGGCTTTATCCCATTGGCTTTATCCCATTCATGCTCTTGTTGATAAATGTCCAACAATTGTTGCAATGCCAAGGCTTGATGTTGTTTAAAGTTGAGTAATTCTAGGAATAAACTTTCTGCCCGGTCTAACAAACCTGCCCGTCGATAATCAAGAGCCAATTCCAGTTGAGCTAAGCTTCTTTGTGCAGTTGTTAAAGTGGTGCGAGTGGTTAAATTATGGTGGATGCGGATGGCCCGATTGACTTCCCCACGCCTTCTAAATAAAGCGCCCAAAGCCAAGTGAGTTTCCACAGTTTCATTATCCACTTCAATGAGTTTGATAAAAATGTCAATCGCCTTATCAGGTTCCTCATTGAGTAAGTAATTGAGTCCCTTAAAATAATCAGAGGAAAACGGAAATGAATGGGTGAAAGTAATATGGTATTTGGCCATTAACCATCCGGCAGCAGCCGCTAGAGGTAATAATAACCATATTAATTCGTTCATCAGGTAGTTGGAATGGTGGAATTCAGAAGTTTAGACCGCCCATTTTAGAGCTTCAAAATGGGAAGGGTGTGGGAATTCAACCGTTGACACGGTCTCGCAATTCTTTGCCCGGTTTAAAATGGGGTACATATTTGGCAGGCAGAGAAACGGTATCGCCTGTTTTAGGATTTCTGCCAGTCCTGGGGGGACGATAGTGCAGTGAAAAACTGCCAAAGCCACGAATTTCTATCCTTTCGCCTTCGGATAAGGATTGGGCCATTTGTTCCAATAATGTTTTAATCGCCAAATCAATGTCTTTTGGAGCCAATTGGGTTTGTTTTTGGGCTATGGCTTCGATTAACTCTGATTTTGTCATTGTGTCAATATCCTTAAATAAGGGGCAAAACAGGTGAGGGATTTTAGATTTCAGATTGAACTTCTAACCCAAAATCTAAAATTAGGTCATTTAAAGGGAAGTGGTTAGTTTTGAGTATCCACTTGTTCCTTAATCAAGTCACCTAGGGTTGCAGAATTGGGAGAAGTTTGTCCATATTCCTGGAGGACATTGGCTTCCTCATCAAACTCTTTGGCTTTCACGGAGAGGGAAACAGTGCGTTTTTTGCGATCGACGCCGGTGAATTTGGCTTCCACTTCTTGCCCAATTCTCAATAAATCACGCGCGTCTTCCACACGTTCCTTACTCAATTCCGAAGATCGTAAATAGCCTTCTACCCCTTCTTCTAACTGAACGGTGGCACCCTTAACATCCACTGCTTTCACAATACCCTTAACCAGGCTGCCTTTGGGATGTTCCGCCACGAAATTGGAGAAGGGATCTTTGTCCAATTGTTTAACCCCGAGGGAAATGCGTTCCCGATCGGCGTCAACGGCCAAGACCACGGCTTCAATTTCTTCCCCTTTGGTGTATTGACGAACGGCTTCTTCCCCAGAGGAGTTCCAAGAGATGTCAGACAGGTGAACTAGCCCATCAATGCCGCCTTCCAAGCCCACAAAGATTCCGAAATCGGTGATGGATTTAATGTGTCCAACGACCTTGTCATTCTTGTTGTATTTGGAGGCAAATTCATTCCAAGGATTGGCTTGGCAATGTTTGATGCCCAAAGAAATACGACGACGCTCCTCGTCGATTTCTAAGACCATGACTTCCACTTCTTGACCTACCATAACGACTTTGGAAGGATGGATATTTTTATTGGTCCAATCCATTTCTGAAACGTGGACCAGACCTTCCACGCCTTCTTCAATTTCGACGAAACAGCCGTAATCAGCCAAGTTGGTCACTTTACCAACCAAACGGGTATTGACCGGGTAACGTTGGGCAATATCGATCCAAGGATCAGCACCCAATTGCTTAAGTCCCAATGAGACTCTGGTCCGTTCTCGATCAAATTTGAGCACTTTGACTTCAATTTCATCGCCGACTGAAACTACTTCATTGGGATGTTTAACTCGCCGCCAAGCCATGTCGGTGATGTGGAGTAAACCATCAACACCTCCCAGATCAACAAAGGCGCCATAATCGGTCAGGTTCTTAACCACCCCTTTCAGGCTAATTCCCTCTTGCATGGTATCCAACAAAGCTTGCCGTTCTTCACTGTTTTCCTTCTCAACCACTGCTCGGCGAGAAACGACCACATTGTTG
Source organism: Thiomargarita sp. (assembly GCA_020721005.1). Lineage (GTDB taxonomy): Bacteria > Pseudomonadota > Gammaproteobacteria > Beggiatoales > Beggiatoaceae > DYNP01. The sequence continues at coordinate 245,076 of DYNP01000001.1, read as the reverse complement.
CGACGTTTATCCAGCTTGATAACTTTAAAGTCCAGTGGTTTGCCTTCCAGATAAGTGCTGTCTCGGACCGGTCTTACATCAACCAAAGAGCCAGGCAAAAAGGCCCGGATATCGTTCATGTTGACGGTAAAACCTCCTTTGACCTTTTCGGTGATGGTACCGATGATGGTGCGACTTTCATCATAAGCGCGTTCCAATTCACCCCAAGCGGCTGCCCGTTTGGCTTTTTCACGAGATAGGCGAGTTTCCCCAAACCCGTCCTCCACAGCATCCAGTGCAACGTCAACATAATCTCCAACTGCAACTTCAATTTGACCCTGTTTGTCATAAAATTGTTCAATGGGAATGACGCCCTCAGATTTGAGACCGGCATTCACAATGACGACATCACCACGTATTTCTACGATTTGACCAGTAACGATACTACCTGGTACCATTTGTTTTGCAGATAGACTTTGTTCAAATAATTCAGCAAAGCTTTCGCTCATTCCAAACCCCTGACCTAATATCAGTTCTCGTTTTTCTTATCTTAGGGCCCAAGTTGCCAATTCCCTTATCCACAGAAACTGCTCCAGTTTTCAAAAGGGAATAGTTAAATGTCAGAATATTGGGGAAAAACAACGATATGAGAATGCCCTAGGAACAGACAACGACAACTGTGTTTGAAGGTCTTCATGCTATTGATGTGAGCTGCATATATTATATGCAGGTTAATGATAATCCTCAAAAGTCAACCTTAAGTTGGCTTTGGGTGCCTTTGCGTGTATTGAGTATACACATTTATAACAGATTCAACAACTTGTATAATGGATAAATGGGTAGTGTCTATGATCACTGCGTCCTCCGCCGCCCTCAAAGGAGCGTGACTGCGGGTGCGATCACGATAATCACGGGCCACAATTTCTTTTATCAACTCGGGCAGTTTAACACAGACTCCTTGTTCTTTCAACTGTTTATAACGTCTTTGTGCTCGTTCATTAGCCGTAGCTGTCAAATAAATCTTAACTGGCGCATCTGGAAAGACCACAGTCCCCATATCACGTCCATCCGCTATCAAGCCCGGTGCTTGCCGATAAGCTCTCTGCGTTTGCAGTAATGCTTGACGCAAATTAGGAAGCACGGCAATTTCCGAAGCCGCTTGCCCCAACGCTTCTGACCTGACGGATTGAGTAATATCTTCCTCCAACGCGATTATCTTAACTACCCCATCTTGAGGATAAAAATGACAATTCACTGCTGGAATTAAAGCAATCAACGCAGTTTCATCTGCCAAGTTTGCATTTTGACGCAGAGCTGCCCACGCCACTATCCGATATAAGGCGCCACTGTCCAAAATATGCCAACCCAGTTGTTGAGCCAATTGGGCACTGACCGTACCCTTTCCTACGCCAGCAGGACCATCTACTGTGATGACCGGAATTTGTGGAGTCATAAGTGTTAAACTTGAGATTATAGATATTTTAGATTAAAGTAGGCAGGGCCAATGAACATCCTGCAAAAGTGGGTTCATCCGCTACTGACCAAAAAACCAACTTTCTTGACCCCTTATCCAAAGCGATTTAATGTACCAAAAACAAATGACTTGAGTCAATCATCTACTTTAAAAATAACTTATTATGTTAAAAATTCGCCGTTACCGAAAATCATCCCCCAATTTACGGATCGCCATTATTGTCCGTACTCGTAACCGACCTCATTTATTGACCCGTTGCTTACACAGTCTGGCTGAACAAAAAAGACTACCTGATGAGGTAATCATTGTCAACGACGGTGGCCAACCAATTACCCCCATTGTACAACTGTACAGCGGACTCAATCTGCACCTGATCAGCAATCCAACCAGTTTGGGACGCGCTCAGGCTGGCAACCAAGGCGTACAAGCATCTCGCAGTGAAGTCATTGGTTTTTTAGACGATGATGACCGCTACCTGCCGGATCATCTGTTGCGTCTAGAAAAAGCCTTGCTCTACTTTGACAGCAAAATCGTCTATTCCGGCTGCAGACTCCTACAACGCGATGTATTGGGTGAACAACTGATTTTACGAGAACAAACCATTGGACAATTCAATGAACCCTATCAAGCTGAACGTCTCAAATATGAAAATTACATTCCCCTGATCAACCTGCTCATCGATCGCAACCTATGGACAGACCTTGGTGGCTTTGACGAACAATTTGAACTATTTGAAGACTGGGACATTTTATTGCGACTCTCGCAACACACCCAATTTTATCACCTCAACAAAATTACCACTGAATATGCCATTTGGAGCCATCAACAAATCACTCAAGTGGCTGACAAAGCCCGTTGGCAACACGCCTATCAACAAATGCTGCACAAACACTGGATGCCTTTAGCTCCGGAACAAATGCTCCCACAACTGGCCGAATACTGGCGTCTCAGTCAGGAACGACGCGGTAATTTACGCGAATATCAGGAAGATAAACAACAGTTACACTTACAACTTTTACGAAGTCAACATGACTTTGAAAATCTGCAACGCCAACTTGCCGACTATCGCGGACAATACGATCGTTTGGAAAGGGAACATGCCTTGTCCCAAAAAAATTGGCAACGGGAACATCAACGGCTGCAAAAAGACTATGAACAATTGCAAAAGGACAGTCAGCAACAACACACTCAACTGAATAGAGATTGGCAGCATAAATATGACCAATCTCAAAGTGACTGGAATCGGCGCTATGAACATCTCCAAGCCGAATCCACTCAAACCCGTTTAGACTGGCAACGCAAATATGAGCAACTACAAACCCAATACACTCAACTTCAGATAGACTGGCAACGCAAGTATGAACAACATCAATTTGAATACCAACAACTTCAACTTGAACATCAACAAACCCATACCCGTTATGCCCAACAACTCGAAAAACTCAACACGCAACACGACACTGAAGTGCGCCAATTACAAACCAATTGGACTCAACGCTATCAAACTTTGCAAACAGAGCATGAGCAACAACAACAACAATGGCAACATGCCTATCATCAACAAGAAACCCATTTTAAACAACAACAAGTTGAAATGATACAAGAAATTAACAAAAATGTCCACCTGTATCAACAACTCCAACAAGCCACTGTTCAAGAACGAGACTGTTGCCAAACCGCTCACACTCGTCTTCATGAACTCTTTCACCAAGCTGCTTTGGGACTCACTCAAGGCGGTCTGGCTAGAATTCTCTCCACTCAACCCCAATTCTCATATCCTGATTTACAGGAATATGACCTCCGCCTTCACTACCAACGTTTATTGGATTGGCACCATCAACAATGGCAGACACAACGTCAACAACAACAACAACAATTACAAGAATTAAGTTATGAATTACAAATACTTAACCAACACAATCGAACCTTAGCTGCTTGCCTACACACCTTGACTGCCAAAGCTTTACGTTCCCGCTGGTTACACTATGGAGGCTACGTTAAACTTCTGGACAAAGTCAATCAAGCCGCCCAACGATTCACCGAAGAATTAGCCGATTATGACAATCGCCTGACCCTGCTCAACACTGCACAACCCAGTCCCACTTCAACCATTCCCGAACCACGCCCCATATCCCATTACCAACCCAATTTCCGCACCTTTGCCCGCCAAGTGGACCACCATTTACACCTGATGGATCAAGCAACCCAAGCCCCAGACCTCCCATTCCACTTGGGACCACAAACTGCCCTGGTCATGACCGTGTACTGCTCACTGCCCAACTTCTGTCGCCTGGACTTGGTCTTAGCCACTTATCAACGTATTAACGCCTGTCAACTGCGCGTGATCATTCGCCAACTCCAACAACCCACTCCTTTACGCATCATTCAATTCAGTGGCCTACAAATTCTAGACAACCTATTCCACTCCATTGATTTTGAAGCCTTCCCAGACTCTGCAGACCAAACTTATCAGATCGAAATTGACTCCCCGGATGCTGATGAGCACAATGCCCTGGCCATCTGGTGTCACTCCGTTCCCCTACATCAAACTCCCAATCCACCTACGGAACTCACCCTGCCAACTCCCCTGCCTCATTGGTTGGCAGAAGGTCTTTTTGACAGTCCCTTACCCCTTAATTTAGCCCATCAACCTGCAGACCACCTCTTTTTCATCACCGGCACCTCTCAACTGTTGAATCTACAGATTTTACTGAGACGGCTCGTCAAAATGCTACAACAGTCCCAAGCCAGTGCCTGTGTCATCATTGCCGGAGAACTTTCACCAGAAATTCTATCCTACTGTCAGTCCCAACCACTGATCATCTGGTCCAACTCAACAACCACGCTGCCAGTTGCACCTCAGTTACTCCACTTACTCAATTACCTCCAACCTCAACAAGCCAGCTACCTTAAAGAAAACAGTTGGATCTGGTTTTGTCATCCTCAGGCTCTACCTGACATCACCGCAATTGCTCAAGCCCAAACCATTTTCACCCAGCGCCCCCAAGCCGGTTTACTGGTCCCTGCTCAGATCAACACCGCCAAACAAATCACTGCCGGCTATGCTCTGATCGACCAATATGGACACTGTCACCACTATCCCATCGGTGCTCCCGCAGATCATCCCGCCCATGCTTACCAACGCTGCATAGAAGCCGCCAGCACCAGTTTAGTCATCTTAAAAGCCCACTGTTTATCCCAACTCTCCATTAAAGAAACTGCTTATACAACCGACACTTATCAAGTCACTGAACTGATTTGGCAACTGAAACGCCAACACTGTGCTAGCCTCTATCAAAGTGCCTTTGCCTATCAAGATTCCCAAATTCGGTCCCCAATAGATACTTCCCTATATGAACAAGATCGGCACCGTTTCCTGGCCCGTTGGGAATCTCAATTACTGGCAGAGACCGGATTGTTACTCAACCATTACACCTTACTTAACCCCAAAAATCTTCCTACCCTACTGATTATTGAAGCCACTTTACCTGCTTTTGATGAAGACTCTGGCTCCCTACGCCTATTTACCCTCATTCGATTTTGGGTCGAATTGGGATTCCGCATTAGTTTTTTCCCTGACAATTTAGACAGCCAATTCAAATATCGCCATGCCCTAGAAACCTTAGGCGTGGAAGTATTTCATGGTCAATACCATCTCATGGAAGCCCTCAGCTATCGTGTATTTGACTATGCCATGATCTGTCGCGTGGACATTGGGCACCGTTACCTACCCGTTTTACGCTTACTCTCGCCAGCCACCCAATTATTCTATGACACCGTAGACATCCATTACATTCGGGAATTGCGCCAAGCTGAAATTGAAAACAACCTAGACTTGGCAATTAAGGCCCAAGAAACTCGTCGCAAAGAATTAAGCAACTGTTTATTAGCCAACGTTACCCTCACTGTCACTGAAGAAGATGCCCGGCATTTACAACAAGAATTGCCTAAGTTAAACTATGCCATTCTGCCCAATGTCCATCAACTGGAATCTCCCTCAAATGTACCTTTTGAACAACGGGAAGGCCTGGTTTTCATTGGAAATTATAACCATCATCCCAACGAAGACGCTGTATACTATCTGATTGAACAAGTATTACCTCTTATTTGGGAACGATTGCCAGACACCTCTTTATATCTTATCGGCAGTCACATGAAACCTGCCATGAAAACCTTAGCCAGTCCCCACATAAAAGTAGTAGGTTGGGTGGATCAAGTGGCCCCAGAATTCGCCCAAAGACGAGTATTTGTCTCCTATCTGCGTTATGGAGCAGGCATGAAAGGCAAATTGGGACAAGCTTTATCTTTGGGACTGCCCATTGTTACCACTCAAATTGGGGCAGAAGGTATGGGATTGGTAGAAGGAGAAACCGCCTTGATTGCCGATGACCCTATACGATTTGCCCAGGCAGTGATCCAAGTGTACACAGACAAAACACTGTGGGAAAAATTGGCCCTGCAAGGTCGAAACTACATTGAACAAGAATTTGGAGAAGCCGCTGTAAAAAACAAACTGCGCAGATTAACGCCCGTGCCTGTTGGAAAAGTCGTCAGCAATCTCTTCCAAATTTCCCCATCTCTAAATGGGAATGAGGACTGAGAAAATTTCTTCCAAAATTTCAAAGAGGATTCATAGAAACGATTTCTTATATTATCCCAACGGCGAAAATATAACCAACAAACTCTCAAAAGAAATCCTATATCCCGTGTAGGATGTGCTGAGCATTTTTTGCCAAGCACATCTGTCACGTTGCTCATGTACATTTCCAATCTGCCAAATAGACACCCCCACAAAATTATGGAAACCCAAATATTGTCTTTCTCGATTCTCGATTGATGCGCTTCGCAAAAAACGCTCAGCACATCCTATACGGTCTACTATAGAAACAATTTCTTACTGATATTCCCACTCATCAACAACAGGCTCAACTGTAGAGGTCTCCCATGCGTCGAAGACTGTATTTTATGCTACCTGACATCACTTTAGGTCAACAGTTAGTGCTTGAATTACAAGCCATTCATCTCTCCGAAAAGGATATTCATGTCGTGGCTCGTCATGACGTTCCCTTGCAGGGTTTGCATGAAGCCTCCGTATTACAAAAAACTGAACTGTTACACGGTTTAGAATTAGGAGCCGGAGTCGGTGGCATCGCTGGTTTAATGGCAGGACTGTTGGCAGTAATTTTCCCTCCAGCAGGTGTAGTGTTGGGAGGTGGTGCGGCCATCATTGCCACCACATTGGCTGGCGCCAGTTTTGGCAGTTTAGTTTCTGCCCTAATTGCCAGAGATATTCCCCATCACGACTTGAAAAAATTTCAGGATAAAATTTTATTGGGAGAAGTATTACTGATAGTAGACATTCCCACTCCTCAAATTAAACAAGTGATGGATTTGATTAAAACAACTCATCCAGAAGTGCAAATTGGAGTTGTCAAGCCGGTAACTCGTAGTTAATATTGACATTTTCATTGACAAAAGGAAAGACCATGTTTTGGTGTGATCAGTTACTTAAGAAAGTAAATCTGCACATTCCCCATATCATCAACGATTCAAAAACCCCTTCTGGAAGAGCTCATGTGGGTGCCTTAAGAGGAGTGATCATTCATGATGTGGTGTTTAAAATTTTGCGGGAGAATGGAATCGCTGCCCGCTACTTATACGGTGTGGACGACTATGATCCCTTGGATGAATTACCCTATGGCAAAGATGAACATTTTGTCAATTATTTGGGAACGCCTTTGTGTCAAGTGCCACCACCACCCAATTCCCAAGCTTCAGATATGGCAGATTATTACATCAATGAATTCTTCCAAGTATTTGATTATTTGGGAGTTAAAGTTGAGAAATATCGGATGCGGGATATTTATCGTTCCGGGCAATTTGATGAAGCTATTCATATGATCTTGGAAAATGCGTCCTTGGTTCGAGAAGTGTATAAAAAAGTCAGCCAATCGGAACGAGCCGCTCATTGGTACCCTTTTCAGGTTATCTGTGAGCAGTGTGGGCGCATTGGGACCACAGAAGTGAGTCATTACGATGGGCAAGAAGTGACTTATACTTGTCGACCTGATTTGGTGAAATGGGCCAAGGGATGTGGGTATCAGGGTAAAATGTCACCTTTTTCTGGGAATGGAAAATTACCTTGGAAATTAGAATGGGTGGCCAAGTGGAAAATGTTGGGAATAAGTATCGAGGGTGCGGGCAAAGATCACAGTACCAAAGGGGGATCTCGGGATGTAGCCACACAATGTTTGCGGCACATTTTTAAGCAGTCTCCACCATTAAATATCCCTTACGAATTTTTCTTGGTGGGAGGGGCAAAGATGAGCTCATCCAAGGGAATTGGGGCTGCGGCTAAAGAAATGGCCGATTTTTTACCGCCAGAGATTTTGCGATTTTTGATGATTCGTCCACAGCCGCATAAACCTATCAATTTTCCAGTGGATGAGGAAAATATTGTCAAATTATTCAACGATTTTGATCGTTACCAACAATTGAGTTATCAGTCTTCAGAAGCAACTGAAGAAGCAAAGCGAGTTTATCAGTTGTCAGAAATTCAGGCCGAGGCCCCCTATTTTAATGCCAATATTCAGTTATTGGAGGCTTTGGTGCAACTACCTCATTTGGATACTGTTCAAGAAGTGGAAAAACGCAAAGGTTCGTCACTGAATACAGTGGAATTGCGACACTTGCAACGTCGTTGTGATGCCATTCGATATTGGTTGGCTCATTATGCAGCAGAGGAGGAGAAGTTACAGTTGCAAGCGCAATTGCCAGAGCGGGCTTGGCATTTGACTGTGGTACAAAAGGCTTTTTTGCAAAATTTGGCAGAAGTGTTGCCTTTTGTGGCTTGGGAAGAGGAAGGTTTACAGGCGACCATTTTTACAATGGCGCGTTTGACTCCGATTGCTCAACCGGCCGCTTTTCAAGCCATTTATCGAGTATTATTTGATCGGGAATCTGGACCTAAGGCAGGGAATTTATTGGGATTTTTGGCAAGAGAATTTGTAGTGGCCCGTTTTTTGGCTTTGGCATTCGATAAAGTGGAATTTTGGCAAGCAACTGCCTTGTCCAAGGTTGAATTTGAGACTTGGTGGAAGCAACAGGTTGTACAAAAGGTGTGGGCTGACTGTGAGGAAGAGAATGGAAAGGTGGTTTTGGAAATTTGGGTGAAGGTGGAAGATGGAAAAGTTTATTTGCAACGCGTGTGGTTTGAGTCGATTGTTGCTGCAAAAAATTATTTAAATCAACTGAGTTAGCACTCCCTTCTTGTTAGGGAACAGGGAACAGTTTTTTTCTTATACGAATGGGGGGAAGAAACAAATTTTTCCTTTCCAAAATTTTCCCCTTTATCTGCCATTCAGTTAAGGTATGTTGGAGTGGAGGCTTTAGCCGGCCGGCGGTAGACATCACCCCCCACACTCAAATTACAAGAGACTACTGCTGACCGGCTAAAGCCTCTACTCCGGTTAAACATTCCGGCTAAAGCCTCTACTCCAGTTAAACATTCTAGCTAAAGCCTCCACTCCAAAGGGGATTTCCCTCTCTGAATAGCATGGGATGAAAAAATGAGTGTTGCTTACCTTACCATTATCTGCCATTCAGTTAAGGTATGTTGGAGTGGAGGCTTTAGCCGGCCGGCGGTAGACATCACCCCCCACACTCAAATTACAAGAGACTACCGCTGACCGGCTAAAGCCTCCACTTCGGTTAAACATTCCGGCTAAAGCCTCCACTCCGGTCAAACATTCCGGCTAAAGCCTCTACTCCGGCTAAAGCGCTGTAGAGTGGGCAAACGTCTTTTTGTTTGGGCACCATTCATATCGTTATCGCATATCTTTGCAAGAAGTCTATTTTAAAATTTTGTAAATTCTGATTCAGACAAGCAAGTTATGCAGTGAAATGGTAGACAACGAATAGTGGTTGCCCACCCTAGCTGGCTAAGAAAAAAAGGCTGGTTTATGAGTGAGTTAAATCCCAATCAGGCTATTTGGGTTTGAGTTTGGGTGATGGTATCTCCAAAGTAACTGGCTGCAATGTTGTCATGCACGTTGGCAAATCCAATTTGTAGTTCGTCGATAAATTCTGGTAAGCCTTGGTGAGCTAAATCGGTGATTTTGGCTGATCGAATTTGTCGTTCTAAACGGGCAATATTTCGCAGTGGACCGTCATTTTGAGGAAGTCCTGCCAGGCAATTTTCCAAAGTATGTAGACAGAATAGGACTGAGCGTGGGAATTCTGTGCTTTGTAACAGAAATTTCAGTACATCAGTCCCTTTTACCCGATGCCGCATGGCTTGTCGATAGGCTTGGTAAGCGGTGAGTGATTTGAGCACGCTGACCCATTGGATGTTGTAAAAGGGGCTCAAATTGGTGGGATTGGTATCTTCTTCTGGTTTGATGAGGTTGGCGGAACGCACGTCTAAAATTCGGGTGGTCATGTCGGCTCGTTCCAAAAAGCTGCCCATTCTGAGGAAGTTATAGGCGGAGTCGCGACTCATGGTGCCAGTGGCAATGCCGGTGATTTGTTGGCAACCAAGGACGACTTGTTTTAGGAAGTCATAACGGTTGCGTTTTCCCAAACTGGAGTTGACTTTATTCCCAACCAATAGGTATAGGTTGTTAAGTTGTTCCCAAGCTTCACTGGGAACAATATCGCGGGTGGTGCGCATGTTTTCTCGGGCTTGAGCTAGAGAGGAGAGAATGGCACTTTGGTTGCGCACATCTCCAACCAGGAATTTGACCACGTTGCGTTCATTGGCTTCGTTGTGGGTTTCTGAGAATAGGGAATTACTGCCTGTAATAAGCAGTAAGGATTCCCAGCCGAAACTGACGCCTTTGGGCAGGTCTAAAAGCAATAGGGTGTTGACATTGACCAGTCGAGCGGTATTTTCTGCTCTTTCTAGGTAACGGGCCATCCAATATATGTTTTTTGCAACCCTTGATAGCATGTTATTTTCCTTCCAAGTCGATGATCCAGGTGTCTTTGCTTCCTCCCCCTTGAGAGGAATTTACAACCAGGGAACCTTTGCGTAAGGCAACGCGAGTCAGTCCGCCGGTGGTGATATAGGTGGTGTCACTTTGTAGAATAAACGGTCTCAAATCAACGTGTCGTGGGGCAATTTCTCCATCGCATAGGGATGGGGTGGTAGATAGAGTTAAGATGGGTTGGGCGATGTAGTTACGGGGATCTTTTTTGATGAATTCAGCAAATTGTTTGCGTTCCTTAGCGGTGGAGTGGGAACCCACGAGCATGCCATAGCCTCCGGATTCGTTGGCTGGTTTGACGACGAGATTTTCTAGGTTGGCTAGGACATGTTCACAGTGTTTGGGATCTAAGCAACGGTAGGTTTCTACATTGGGAATAATCGGGTCTTCATCCAAATAGTATTTGATAAGTTCGGGAACGTAAGAGTAAATGACCTTGTCATCCGCGACTCCAGCTCCAGGGGCATTGGCAAGGGCGACATTGCCTTTTCGCCAGGCTCGCATGAGTCCCGGGACTCCAAGCATGGAGTCTGGTGAAAAGGCTTCTGGGTCTAGGAATAGGTCGTCAATGCGTCGATAAATGACGTCCACGCGTTTTAATCCTTGAATGTCTCGCATGTAAACGCAGTCATTGTCGCCAACGACCAGATCGGAGCCTTCTACCAGTTCTGCGCCCATTTCTCGGGCTAAATAGGCGTGTTCAAAATAGGCAGAGTTGTAGATGCCGGGGGTTAAGACTACGATTTGAGGATAGTCTAAGGGGCGCGGTGATATGGAGGCGAGCATGTCAAAGAGTTTGGAGGGATAGTCATCTACGGGTTGAATGGCTTGATTTTCAAAGAGTTCTGGCCAGACGCGTTTCATGACTGAGCGGTTTTCTAGCATGTAGGAGACTCCTGAGGGCACACGTAAATTGTCTTCCAACACGTAGAGGGTGCCATCTTTGTCTCGTACAAGGTCGCTGCCACAGATGTGAGCCCAAATTTTAAGGGGAGGGCTAATCCCAAGGCATTGGGTGCGAAAGTTTTTGGAGTTGTCCAACAGTTCTCGGGGAAATTTACCTTGTTTGAGAATGTGTTGTTCTCCATAGAGATCATTGATGAATTTGTTGAGAGCAGTGACACGTTGTGCGAGTCCTGCTTCGGTACGTTCCCATTCAGTTTTAGAGATGATGCGAGGTATAATGTCTAAGGGCCAGGCGCGGTCGATGTTATTACCCTCGCTGTAGACGGTAAAGGTGACGCCCATGACCAGAATGGCAAGTTCAGCGGCATCTTTGCGTTCCTTAAGTTCTTCATCAGACAGTGAGCCTAGGTAGTGCATCAGTTCTCGGGCAGCTGGCCACGGAGTACCTGAGTTTTGAATGAGTTCATCATAGAAGTTTGCAATCGGATATTTTTCCCAGTTAAATGACATGTGTGGTTTCCTGTGCGTTATTAGGGTGCTTTCTAGGGTAATTGGGCAACGTCTACAGATACGGTTAGGGTGTGACCACCGCCTCCAAAAATAATGCCTTTAAGGGGGGTGACATCACTGTAGTCTCTTCCCCAAGCAGTGGTAATGTGTTGAATAGTGGGAATTTGATAGTTGGTGGGGTCAAAGTCTATCCAGCCTTGATCTGGAGAATATACTGACAGCCAAGCGTGGGAAGCGTCACTGCCTTGGAGTTTAATTTGGCCAGGGGGGGGGAGGGTTTCTAGGTAGCCGCTGACATAACGGGCTGCGAGTCCCATGGTGCGTAAGCAAGCGATCATGAGATGAGCAAAGTCTTGACAAACGCCACGCCGGTGTTCAAGCACTTCCTCAATAGGAGTGACAATGGTGGTAAAATGGGGGTCATAGGTGAATTCAAGGTCGATGCGTTTCATAAGGTCCAAGGTGGCTTCCAAAATGGGGCGGCCTGGAGTGAAAGAGGGTTTGGCATAATTGTGCAATTTTGAAGTGATGGGAATGAATGGAGATTCTAACAGGTATTCTTTGACTTCCAGAAGTTTTGGGTTATTGATGTCAGTAAGTTGATCGCGCACGTTTTCCCAAGGTAGGGAATGGGTAGGCAGGTCAATGGTACCAGGGTGTAAAATTTCAATTTCACTGGTGGCAGTGACGGTCAATTCTTTGTGAGGAATTTCAATGGAAAAATAGGTGGCGATGTTCCCAAAAAAGTCTTCTCTGTGGGTTTGTAAAGTGGGCTCTGGTTGAATAATGAGAGTTTTGTTGAAACAGTTTTGATGTAAGGAGGCTCGGGGAATGAGATGGGCTTCATTGTGGCAGAATGAGACTGCTTCTTGGTAGGTATAACAGGTTTTATGGGTAACGCGATATTTCATATCGGGGATGCTTGTGAGAGCGCTTGTCAGTGATGAATAGGATTGGGAATGGTGGGTTAAAGTAAATGAGAGACGAGACCATCGGCCAGTTTGGGTTCAAACCAGGTGGATTTGGGGGGCATGATCTGGTGGGCATCAGCCACTTTAATCAAGGCGTCTATGGTGGTGGGGTAAAGTGAGCAGGCCAGGGCCATTTCTCCAGAGTCAACTCGTTTTTCCAATTCTTGCAATCCTCGAATTCCCCCCACAAAATCTATTCTCTTATCCGTGCGCAAATTTTGAATGCCGAGAATGGGGGTTAATAAGTAGTCAGTGAGTAGACTGACATCCAGTTGTCCCACTGGATCGTTGGGAATGTGTTCCGGATGTAGGTCCAGTTGATACCATTTGCCTTGCAGATAGAGTCCAAATTGGCCGGTTTTTTGAGGTTTAACGGGTTGAAAAGCCGGGTGAATGTCAAAGTGTTGAGCGATTTTGCCCATCAATTCAGAGGGATTGAGACCGTTAAGGTCTTTAACTACCCGATTGTAGTCTAAAATTTGCATTTGGTTGTGGGGAAAGAGTACACTGAGAAAGTAGTTATAGGGTTCTTCGCCAGTGTGTTGGGGATTGTTGGCTTGACGTTGGGCAGCAACTCGACTGGCTGCTGCGGAACGATGGTGACCGTCAGCAATATATAGACAATCGAGTTGATCAAAGTGTTGAGTCAAGTTTTGAATGACTGAGGGGTCTTTAATGACCCATAAGGTGTGTATGACACCGTCATCTGCCGTGATTGTAAATTCCGGCGGGGACTGAGTTAATTCTTGAAATTGGGTTTCTAAAACCGAATCTTGTCGATAGGTGAGAAATACGGGTCCCGTTTGGGCATTGAGGGCATCAATTTGACGAACTCGGTCATCTTCTTTATCCGGACGGGTCAATTCATGTTTGCGAATGCGTTGTTGATCGTAGTCCGCCACACTCGCTACTGCAACTAAACCAGTTTGTTGATGCGGGCCCATTGTCAATTGATAAAGATAATAGTAGGGCTGCGGATCTTGTTGTAAAATGCTTGTTTCGAGTAAGCGTTGTAAGTTTTGAGCACCTGTGGTATAAACTAGGGTACTATAAGGGTCAATCTCAGTTGGTAAATCAATTTCTGGTTTAGAAATATGTAGAAAACTGTAAGGACGATGATGAGCCCGTTGTCTGGCCTCTTCGGTGTTTAAAACATCATAAGGAGGAGCAAGTACGTCCCCAGCATATTTTGTTAATGGGCGTAATCCTGCAAATGGACGAATTAAAGTCATGGATGAATTCCTAAATGGTTGGTGTGTAAAAACGCCGACTCCCTTTTCTGGTTGGGACAATCGGCAATAGACGACTACCCAACGAGAAATAAGGTATTCCAAGGCATGTATTTTTTGTTATCAAAAGGACTTACTGGATAATATGCGTATCAATCCCATTTCCGATCCAGTTTTAAGAAAAAGACTGGTGATTGCTAATTCCGCCGATCCTACCAAAACTGCACTGTTCCTTATTGGGTTAGTCATTTTGCTGGTCGTGATCGTGCTCCATTTCTTCCCTCAACTCTTAGTTCCTCTCTTTTCCAGCGATCCGAACTCCTCAGAGGATCGAAAAACCACTGCCAATTCTACCATATCGTCTGAGGCAGAAGCAGCCAATCCGCCATTACTCCCAACAGTTCCGGCAGACACTCAACCTGATCGTTCAAACTCCTCAAATCAGGAAATCGCTCCTCTCTCATCGACAGATAAAAAAACCTCGGCTGATATTCTGCCTACTGAAAATATATCTTCTCCCAATCCGGATATACCTCAAAATGATAAAAAACTAACCACTCCCCAAATTGAACAACTGTTAAATCGAGCCAAGGAACAAATTGCCAAAACTCGTTTAACTACTCCTAGAGGAGATAATGCCTTTGAAACCTACCGAACTTTGCAACGACTTTCTCCAAAACACGCTGATGAGTTATTCACTTTAATCATCACCTGGTATTTTGAACAAGCTCAAACGTATCTTGCTCAAAAACGCATAACCACTCCCAATCGCAATAATGCCTACCATATTTACCAAAAACTGCAAGAAATTGCCCCGCAACACTCAGCAACTCAAACTTTACTGGAAAATATTGTAGAAGAATTCAAACGCAGTTGGAAGGAAAAATTACCCAATACCGGCGTATTATCAGGTCAACAGATTACTGAATTACACACTTTATCCCAAAATCTGGTTGATCTAGCACCCAAACATCCACTCACTCGACAACTGCTGACCGACCTGTTGGAACGCTTGTTAAGGCAGGGAGAACAACAATTAATCAGCCAAAAGTATACAACACCAGAAGGAGATAATGCGCTAGAGACTTATCAACATATCCTAAAAATAGCGCCCGATCACGCCAAAGCCCAAGCCGGTTTGGAAACTATCCGACAGAAATATTACCAATTGGCACTGGGTCAGGAAAAAAGAGGCAAGTATACCACCAGTTTGATCATGATTGAAAGGGGATTACAAATTTCACCCTCTGACCTCGAACTTCAAGAATTAAAACAACGAGTTGAACAACAATTATCAGTTCGTGAACAAGAATAACCTTTTGCTAAATACTCAAATTTACTAATCCCCAAACAATCGGATACCCCTACTATAACTTTCCTACTTTAACAAACCAAACAGTAGGAAAGTCATACAAAAAAACCGTTTTAAACGGGCTAAACCTTAATTGATGAGGTAAATTCATTATGACCTATCCCACCTCCAGTCTAGAAGAAGTCTGGGGCTTATTCAAAGAAGCCCGTGTTGAAATCACACAGGTTCAAACTGAAGTTGCACAAGTTCAACTTGAAGTCGCAAAAGCCCGAACTGAAATTGCTGAACTTTCCAAAGAAACGGATCGCAGATTCAGGGAAACCGATCGACAACTCAAAGAAAATGCTTTGCAGATCAAAGAGACCGATCGACAAGTCAGGGAAAATGCTTTACAGCTCAAAGAAACCGATCGACAAGTTAGGGAAAATGCTTTACAGCTCAAAGAAACCGATCGTCAGATCAGAAACATGTCCAAAAAGATTGGAGAATTGGGAGGACGATTGGGCAGTTTTGTCGAAGGGCTGATCAGACCCTCGGTGGTCAAACTGTTCCAACAACGTGGCATCGATGTACACAAAGTCAATGGCAGAGTCGAAGTGGATAATCCAAAACTCGGATTGTCTATTGAAATCGACTTGTTGGTGATCAATCAAGACACCTGCATTTTGGTTGAAGTCAAAAGTCATCTCAGCGTGGATGATGTCAACCAACATTTGGAGCGCATGCAAAAATTCAAACCCCTATTTCCAGAATATGAAAATCGGCAAGTATTGGGGGCAGTTGCCGGCATGGTAATTCCACCCACCGCTGCCAAATACGCTTATCGCAAAGGACTTTTTGTCATCGGACAGCGAGGAGATCATGCTGTCATTCTCAATGATTTAAAATTTAAACCAGCTGTTTGGTAAACAGTTTCCTCTAACTGTTCCATTCCCAATTACATTCCAAAACCAAATCACTACTCCCCAATTTTCATTTATGAGCGTTTTAGAACAAAAAACCTTTATTTCTGCCATTCCCCCCTTTGATCAACTGTCCAAAGCTGAATTGGAAGCAGTTGCTGATGCCATGGACATCACCTATTTCAAAAACGGCCAATCCATTCTCAAACAAGACACCTCGCCTGCAGCCTTATACATCATCATCAAAGGCATTGTTCAAGAAATTCATCAAGAAGAAATCATTTCCCTCTACACCTCTCAAGATTCTTTTGACGCCATATCCTTACTGGAAGGCCACAATAAAAGCAACTTCCTAGCTCAAGAAGAAACCATTTGTTACACCCTGCCCAAAGAAATTTTTCTCTTACTCATTCAAAACAATCATCATTTTAAAGAATTTTACTATCAAGATCTTTCAAAACGCCTTAACTCCCTGATTGAACAACGCAACAACAAAGAATTAGCCTCTTTCATGGTTGCCAAAATTAAAGACGCCTACATTCATCCCCCATTGTTTGTTGACGAAAACACCTCGATCTATCAAGCTGTTAGCACCATGAGCCAACTTCGGGCCAACTTTATCCTCGTTAAAAGTGAAGGAGAAATTGGCATTGTCACAGACAAGGACCTGCGAGATCACGTTGTTCTCCAACGCCATTCCATCGACAATCCCATTAAAGAAATTGCCACCTACCATCTCATTGGCATGACCACAGAAGATTTTTTACTTCACGCCTTGTTAGTGATGATCAGACACTCCATTAAACACCTGCTTATCTATCGCCAACAAGAAGTAGTCGGAGTATTAGAACAAATTGATTTACTCAGCTATCTTTCCAATCATACCCGTTTAGTTGCAGTCCAAATTGATCGGGCTCAAAATACTGAACAACTAAAAACTGCAAGTCATAACATGACCAACATGATCAAATCCTTTCAAGCCAATGGCATGAAAATCAAATACATGATGCAATGGGTCAATGAACTTAACCAACAAATCTTCAAAAAACTCTATGCCTTCATCGCTCCCCCGGAACTATTAGCCAACTCCTGTTTAATTGTCATGGGCAGCGAAGGTCGAGGAGAACAAATTCTCAAAACTGATCAAGACAATGCCATCATTATTCGCGACGAATTTACCAAACTGGACATGATCGAACAAGTCACCACAAAATTAACAGAAACCTTGGTCGACCTTGGTTATCCTCCTTGTCCGGGCAAAATCATGGTCAACAACCCCTATTGGTGTCAACCCCTCAAAAAATTCAAAGAGCAAATTTTTCAATGGGCAGTAGAATTCCAAGAGCCCCTCATGGACCTCGCCATTTTTTGCGATGCCAAAGCCGTGGCCGGCGATCCCAATCTGTTACAAGAAGCCAAAGATTACTTAGCAGATCACCTACAAGATAACCAAGCCTTCTTCTCCCACTTTGCAAAACCCACCTTATCTTTTGAAACTCCCTTGGGCATTTTCACCACATTCATTGTAGAAAAATTCAATGAAAATCAACTCGATATCAAAAAAGGCGGAATATTCCCCATTGTCCATGGAGTGCGGAGTTTGGCTTTGGAACAGAAAATATGGCAAACAAACACCTTGGAACGAATCAAGGCGTTGACTGAATTAGGTCTCTTTGAAAAACAATTTGCCTCTGACCTAATAGAATCCTTAAATTTCATGATTTCGCTGCGACTACAATTTGAATTGGAAAAAGTAGCCCGCAATGAAACTTATGATAACTACATCAAACCCAATCGCTTGAATAAATTGGAACGTGATTTATTGAAAGATTCCTTCAAAGTTGTCAACCAATTGAAACGATTCGTCAGCTACCATTTCAAACTAGATCGGGTCACCTAACATGCTGAAAAATTGGTTAAAATGGTATGCTCAACACCAACTTCGAGATCCAAATTACAACTTCCTATTTCACCTCCCAAACCCACATGAATATATTTGCTTTGATTGTGAAACCACCCATTTAAATCCCAAAAAAGCTGAAATTTTGTCTATCGGAGCAGTTAAAATTCGTGGCAATACTATTTTGACCAGTGAAAAGTTAGAATTGTTCATCAAACCCAAGGAATCTATCAGCGAGGTCAGCATTAAAATTCACCAATTGCGTCACTGTGACTTGGAACACGGTCTCTTGCCTAACGAGGCAATTTTTCGATTTCTACATTTCATTGGATCGCGGCCCTTGGTTGGTTATTATTTGGAATTTGATGTAGCCATGATCAATAAATATCTAAAACCCCTGTTGGGTATCAAACTTCCCAATCCCCAAATTGAAGTTTCAGGACTTTATTACGATCTTAAACAAAACGTGCTCAATCCAGTGCATGTGGACCTTCGATTTGATGCGATTTTAGCAGATTTGGAATTGCCAGTATTGGGCAAACACGATGCTTTCAATGATGCCTTGATGACTGCCATGATGTTCGTGAAATTACAAGGGCAAACCAACAAATAAGGCTTGATTTTCAAAGAGATATATACAGTTAATGCATTATAACTTGATTTGGAAAAAATGACCTGTCCATCCAAAAGAAGCAGCTTCGGGGCACAAAAACAATGCCAATTCCTGAAAACGGTCCACTATTCCTTTAATTTTCCGCCTTTAAAGTATAAAATTCCTCCAAATTTTACATTTAATATCAGTAAGTTAGCCTATTCACTGACCTTAAAAAGCTGAAAGCTTAACCCTTCACCAATATTGACTTCTCAATGGCAGTATCATATACTGAGCAAACCGATTATTCCCTGCACATCATGTACATAATGAGACCACAGGTAAAATCTCTGGGAATGGACGAAGGGGTGATGATTTGCCCTACAATTTCCATTTCACAGCCTATTCACAGCCTAAAAGAAGAATAAGCCAGGTTGGGGAGAGAAGAAGGCAGTAGCGGGAGAATGTTGACAGAGGGTCGGGTCAGCACACGATTTTAGCGTTAGAGACCCAAGATGAAAGGAGATATCAAACTGGATTGGAAGTGATGAATTGGTGGCTATGGGTGGACTCGAACCACCGGCCTCAGCATTATGAGTGCTGCGCTCTAACCAGCTAAGCTACATAGCCAAAACAGTAAATACTTGGAAGGTGTGGCCACCGTTCCAACCCTTTTTAAGGGATTGGTTCAATCCGCAGGTCAAAACCACCCGAGATGAGCCACAATTGATTGCGTGTCTAACAGTGAAAGTTAACCCACAAAATCAATAGTTACCGATTATAGGGGGTCGTTATACTTATCGGACAGGTTAGAGACATACATGAGCAACACGACAGATGCGCTTCGCAAAAGACGCTCAGCACATCCTACATGAGTTACTTACTACTTGACTTGAGATTTTTTCCCCAATCTAACGCTTTTCCAATATCCTCTTTTGAGAGTTTATCAAGATCGCTACCCTCATCCAGAAGATGGTATGCGGCCCAGCCTATTGTCTCCACGGTTACAACAGAAGTAGCTGCATTCACTGCGCTTCCATATATGGGTATAAGACTGGCCAGTGCTTTTATAGTCAGTGCTCCGGCAAAGAATTGCGCCATTCCTGCAGCGACATGCTTCCAATGGCTCACTTCTGTGTTCCGATTAAAGACATCACGACTTAATGATTGACCCATCTTGGCTGTAATGGCTATTAGAATTAGTGAATCACCAGTCACCGGTCCAAGGACGGGAACAGTACCGAGTGCAGCTGATGTAACGGCAGCGGCAGAAGCATATGAATGAATGATTTTATGTGCTTTTATTTCTTTGTTTCTAAGAATACGGATAAATGGGGTTTCTTTGCCTTCAGCCTGTAGAAAATTGAGTATTTCATCTCTGATCTCATCGATACCGCGCAAATCCATCGGTTTACCTTTTCGCATCGTTGGATCATAGCCTTTGGCGCATGCAGGAAATATCTTTTCTGTACCGAGTGCTGATTTCCATTGAGCAACTACCTCATCAAGTGCCTCTTTTTCATGATCATCCAATTCGTCGATTTTGTTCAAGACAACAATCGTTTTCTTCACACTCTTCTTCAAATCGTCATAGTTCGCCTTCTGTGATGAGTCTGTTGACCCTATTACAACGAAAATGCCGATGTCAATGTTCTTTAAAAAGTTTTTGGTTTCTGCACTATTCTCTTTACGAACATCGTCAAGTCCCGGACAATCAATGATTAGCACTCTGTCGTCAAGCCGATAAGCTGTAACTTTTGTAGTCACCCCAGACTTAACGCCAACCGGTGCTAACGGTTTATCCCTCTCACAGCCGAGAATCGCATTTAGCAGAGAGCTTTTTCCTGTATTAACTGTGCCGATTAAAGCAATGTTGACAGAGCTATCAAACTTAGGGGATTTTTCCTCGTACATTTTAACGAACCCCTTTTCATAGTCCTTAAAACTTTGTTGGTCAGTCATCTAGTTTCCTTCGATTTTAGTCAGGTAGGTTGGATTGGTGTAGCATAACCTAAGGATTTATCAGCGTTTTTATTGCATTACGACATAAGGACACAGGGCATAACCCAATTTACGCGCCGCCGCTAACATTTACGTCCTATAGAATGACTGCCGGTGGCTGCCCCTATCAAAACATTCAGTAGGATATCCCACATATATCACCCAATTCATTAAATTTTGATAAAGCCTCTATTTTTGGTAAACTATCCATTGAAGAATACCACTCACTGAAATATAATACCAAAAGAATTGTAAATTTTCATACCATAATTTGCTTGTTATTTTACTCATTTTATTGTGTATCTATGAAACTTCATGAAAGAATAAAACTCATGCGCAAGGCTAAAGGTTGGACACAACAAGAGGTTGCAGAGAAATTAAACATTTCTTTAAATGCCTATGGACATATTGAAAGGGGAGTAACTCATCCAAATTCAATTAAATTAGAAAAAATTGCAAAAATATTTGACGTAGATTTAGCAGAATTAGTCAGTGATAAAAATATTCTTAATTTTGGTGGAACTCAAAGCAATCACCACTGTCAAAATTGGTACGATAATTCTTCATCTGAGCAATTATTAAAACTACAACATGAACTTGAAAAAGCGCAATTGGTGAATGACCAACAAACTAAAGAAATTGAATATTTAAAACAACAAATTATAGATCTGAGGAAAATGATAGATTTGTTGGAGAAGTAAGTGAATGTAGATTGGGTCATTTGATTCAACAATTTATTAAGGGCAAAAATTTTTTACCCCTACTGATCTACCTGACCACCAAAATTCGTTACAGTTCCCAAATTCTACATGATACGTCCAAAGGGCGCATTTTTGTACTTAAATATCGTGGGCTAGTTTTTTTTACAGCCCAGCAAAATTTGCAATTCATGACAGCAGGGAAAACTCAAGGTGGTTTTTCATGAATCGACGTCATTTTCTCCTACAACTATTTTTGGGCACGGTTTCTACAGCTCATGCTCTTGATCTTAAAGAAGATTTTGTAGAAATTATCCCAGATTTGTTTCAAGCAACTACGTTGGTCAATATGTCGGTTGCCACCTTGATGGCAAAAAATATTCCCCTTGAAATTTTACGTTTGGCCAAAGGGTGTTTGATCATCCCCAAAATGGTGACAGGTAATTTATTATTGACGGCTAGCAAAGGATTGGGTATTATCATTATTCGAGAGAATAAAGCATGGTATCCTCCCTTAATAGTTACTTTGGTCAGCGTGGGTGCCGGAATAACTGCCGGATTTAAAACCGGCAATAAGGTTTTGATTTTTATGAACTCGACAAAATTATTCCATTTTTTGCGCGGAACTCCTAAAATAAAGTTGAATTGGGAGATAGCTGTCGGTCCTACGCAATTTAAAGACTATTCTCATACGGTGCAAAAAGTGGATGTTTATGATTATTCACAAGAAATTGGTCTGTTGCTGGGAATAGGTCTGGAAAGTATGATTCTCCAAACGGCATCGGTTTATAATGAACCGTTCTATGGGCAGCCAATGGAGTTGAATAAATTATTGTCGGATACAGTACAGCCAGCCCCTGGAATTGCTCAAGATGCGTGGGCACATTTGCAACGTTGGTTAGAGCGAAATACTTTGAACGAGGCAAGATCATGAATAAATTATCCCTACATCGGGCCAACTGAATGCTATGAACGATATACTTTATAGACTGGCAGACATTTTAGAGCAGCGAAAAACGGCTGATCCGCAAAACTCGTATGTGGCCAGTTTGTACGCAGCTGGATTGGATAAAATACTTAAGAAAGTTGGCGAAGAGGCGACTGAAACGGTGATCGCAGCCAAAAATGCTCAATCTGAGCAGTTACTTTATGAAATGGCGGATCTATGGTTTCACAGTTTGGTCCTACTTGCTCATCAGGGACTGCATCCACGTGACTTGCTCCAAGAACTGGATCGACGGTTTGGGGAGTCCGGACTTGTGGAAAAGGCTCAACGACAATTGACTAAAGGAAGTACTCATGAGTGATTGTTTATTTTGTAAGTTGATTGAAGGAGCGATTCCTTCTCAACAGGTGTACAGTGATGATAAGGTATTGGTTTTTAAGGATATTAAACCCAAAGCCGCGGTGCATTTGCTGCTGATCCCTCGTAAGCATATCGCTTCTCTTGTGGAAGTAACGCCGGAGGATGATGAATTAATGGCGTATATGTTGCGATTATTGCCCACTTTGGCTCGTCAACAGGGGTTAGATACTGGTTTTCGTACGGTGATCAACACCGGTCCAGGAGGAGGGCAAATCGTGTATCATCTCCACTTTCACTTATTGGGAGGACCTGATTTGGGGGATTAAAATTGGATTTTTCCACTATAGAAGTATTGCCTCCTGCGCTGTAAACCCCTGCTCAATGATAGACAAATTAAATCACTTTCTGTTAAAATAGAACACTCGTTAGAATTTTAAAGGAGAGTATTTTACTTAAAAACAGTAAAAACTCCCCGGTTCTCACCCCCCTCCCTTAACCCTTAAACCAAGGATAATTTCATGGGTATCAGCATTTGGCAACTGCTCATTTTATTACTGATCATCGTTCTCTTGTTCGGCACGAAAAAATTGAAAAATATCGGCAGCGATTTGGGGGACGCCATCAACAGCTTCCGTCGTTCCATGCGAGATGGCGAAAAGGAAGAAGAAACGGCTGCTATTACTCCCTCAGCGAACAAGGTTTCAGAAACCCCAGTCTCACAAAATTCAGGCAGAGTTGTTTATGAAGACGATGATTCTGGCAGAATCATCAAAGGGCAGGTCACTGACAAACAAACCAGCCAAACTTAACCTTTCTAACGTGGACAATTCATCATGTTTGATATTGGTTTTTGGGAACTCTGTTTAATTGCAGTCATCAGTTTAATTGTATTTGGACCTGAAAAGTTGCCGCAAGTGGCTCGAAAGGCCGGGCTGTGGGTGGGCAAAGTCAGACGCATTGTCGCCTCAGTCAAACAAGAAATTGATCGGGAATTGCGTCTTGAGGAAATGAAAGAGGCTATTCGACAAACTGAACAAAATAGCCTACACCAATTTTTAGAGGAGACTAAAACCAGTCTCAGCGAATTAAATCTTAATCAACCGGTGGTCACCGAAACTCCTTCGGGAACTGAAAAGCCGGGCACCGACACTGCTTCCGTTCTCAATTCCCCCAATAAGAGTGTATGACCGATCATTCTCCGGAACAAAAGGAAATGCCTTTTGTTCAGCACTTAGTAGAGCTACGAGGCCGATTACTTAAAATTATCTTGGCAGTGGGACTCATCCTCCTGGTACTCATTCCCTTTGCCAATCCTTTATTTACCTTCCTTGCGGAACCACTGTTGCGTTTTTTACCTGAAACCGCTTCCATGATTGCCATCGACGTGATTTCGCCGTTTTTCACGCCCTTTAAACTGGTGATCATGCTCTCCATTTTTCTGGCGGTCCCAGCCATTTTATACCACATCTGGGCGTTTGTAGCCCCCGGACTTTATGAGAATGAGAAAGCACTGGTATTGCCTCTTCTGGTTTCCAGCACCTTTTTGTTTTACTTGGGCATGGCTTTCGCGTATTATGTCGTGTTCCCAATCATGTTCAATTTTATGGCGAGCACTGCCCCAGAAGGGGTAAAAATGATGCCAGACATCAGTCGTTACTTGGACCTCATCCTCAAACTATTTTTTGCTTTTGGGGTTGCCTTTCAAGTCCCAGTGGTCACCATAGTATTGGTATCCATGGATATGATCAGCACTGAATCACTGACGGAAAAACGTCCCTATATCATTGTCATGGCTTTTACCATCGGCATGTTAATGACGCCCCCGGATGTGATTTCCCAAACTCTATTGGCTGTTCCCATGTGGCTATTATTTGAGTTGGGACTGTTCATAGCGCGTTTGTTGCAACATCGAAAACAGAGTGCATCTTCAACAGATAAATCAACCGCATTGACTATGGAGGATTCAAGCAAACAACTTATGCACCAAGACCCCAATGATCGTGATAAACAATAGGCATTCTCAACCACATTTTAGAAGGTGATTGTGTCAAAAAGGGATATTTTTTAAAGATTTAAGCCCTGCTAACTTGTCAAACAACTTCTTAACTCATTTTGGAGCCCAGTATGCATAATACAATCGAAAAAGGTATTGAAAGCATTCTCTTTAGAAGTCGATGGTTACTTGCCCCCCTTTACATAGGGTTGGTGGGTACCTTGGTTATTCTCATGGTGAAGTTCATTCAAAAATTCATCAAATTAGTCCCAGAAGTATTCAATATCGGAGGCACAGAGCTGGTCTTACAAGTGTTGGGACTGGTGGATATTGTCCTGATTGCCAACTTACTCCTTATTATCATTTTCAGTGGATATGAAAATTTTGTCTCTAAAATTGATGCTGTGGAAGGACATGTGGATCGACCAGAATGGATGGGCAAGATTGATTACACAGCCCTCAAACTGAAGGTCATCGGTTCCATCGTCGCCATTTCTTCCATTGAGTTACTTAAAGTGTTCATCAATGTGCAAAGTGGAGTAGGAGACTTGTTCACCATGGTCAATGGACAAAATGTATTGAAGTCCGAAACAGTCATGTGGTTGGTTCTCATTCACTTGACTTTTGTCATTTCCGGATTGTTGTTTGCAATCATGGAAAGAGTTCTCCACCCACCTCATTCATCCCATTCCAATGAATCTCAAAGCGAAAGCAAGGCTGAATCTTCCAGCCATTAACCTCTTAGATAGCAAATGCTGGAGATATTCCCAAATCCTTGCAATAGTCTATAGATGACCTGCATTATCAACTCAAATTTAACGAAACCTGTCAAATTTTAAAAATTGGGCAGGTTTCAACTTATCCCAAAATCGCATGCTTGATCACTCAACAACTCGCCTCATCATCAAAGAATTTGAGTCCGTTGATTACCTAACCACCTACCAAGCCATGCAACACTTCACCCAACATCGTACTCCAGAAACAGCTGACGAAGTGTGGATACTTCAACATCCTTCAGTCTACACCTTGGGCATGGCCGCTCAACCTTCTCATATCTTACAAAACCCTGATCACCTTTCCATATATCGCACAGATCGAGGGGGACAAGTCACCTACCACGGTCCAGGTCAACTGATTGCTTACATTTTACTTGATTTAAGTAGACGTAAATGGGGCGTAAAATACTTGGTATGGCTGTTAGAAGAACTGATTATCCGCTACTTAGCCACTTTGCATCTCCAAGGACACCGACAACCGGGAGCGCCTGGCGTTTATGTAGACCGCCAAAAAATTGCAGCCCTTGGTTTACGTATTCGTCGAAACTGTAGCTACCATGGCCTTAGCCTAAACGTTGCCATGGACCTGAGCCCCTACTCCAACCTCAACCCCTGTGGCTATCCCCAGTTAAAAATAACTCAATTACAGGATTTAGGAATCAGCACGGAATTTGCTCAAATTCAACACCAATTCAAATTGATCCTATTGGAACACTTAGACACCCTCGCTGACTGATCAAAGTCCACTTTTAACGTAATTAATGAAGATCACAAAGCCATTGGACGCTGCTGTGGGTCAGATTAACAGAGTATTATAACCCCTTACTTTTCACAATTATGACCCTGCTCGTTCTTCTACCCGCACTATTTGCTGCCTATTTTGCTCACACTCGTTCCCCTCAACTCGCTTTTGTCGGAGTTTACATTCCAGTACTGCTCTGGTTTCCCTCCCATTTTCAATGGAAACCTCCCCTTATTCCAGATCCTTCATTTGCGGAAGCCAGCGCTCTGGCAGTTCTCGCCTTACTCATCGTTAAAGGTATTCAACACTATCGATTTACCGTTACAGACGGACTGGTATTCACTTTTGTACTTTTCGTAAGCCTCTCTGAATATGCTGCATTAGGATATAAAGAAGCCCAAAACCTCATGGCCAGCATGTTCCTCTCCGTCCTAGTTCCCTATTTACTCGCCAAACTGCTGATTGAACCCTATCAATTGCGAACAACCTTAGCTAAAATAATCGTCATCGTCCTCTGCATCATTGCGGTCCTCATGATTTATGAACTCTTCTTTCGCCAAGGTCACGGTCTCTGGCAAAAAGCCCTTGGCCCCTTTTTTGGACAAGGCTGGACGCGAGACACTGAACACCGTTGGGGACTCACCCGAGCCGAAGGTCCCTTCTTACACCCCATCATGGCCGGCATGATCATGGTCATTGGCTTCCGTTTGCACCGTTGGCTCACCTGGCAACACGCCTGGCCAGCCAAACCCATTAAAAACTGGCCCCGTCTGCCCCTCCCCTCTTTCATGGCAGCACTATTGCTGCTGGGCATGGTCAGCACCCTTTCCCGAGGTCCATGGCTAAGCGCGGCAGTCTCAATCCTCATCATCTTCATCCTTGTCCACGTCGTGAAACTGGCCAGACAACCCCTGAAAAGATACATCCTATTACTTGCCATTCTCATCTTAGCTGTCCTGTTGGGACTGGCAGCTGATGAGGCTATCAAACGCTTTGCCTCCATCAGCACTGAAGAAGCCGCCGAAAGCTCCCAAGAATTACAAACCGTTGCCTATCGCTTTGAACTCCTGACCACCTATGGAGAAGTAATTTTAGAACGATGGCTATTGGGTTGGGGAAGACTGGGCTGGCCCCAAGACAAATTCCAATGGTCAGTCGACAACTACTACCTATTGCTGGCCCTAAACCACGGCATCATCTCCGTAACCTGCTTCACCAGTCTCTTCCTGTACCTTATGGCCAAACTGCTCAATCGGGCCCTGCACCAACCCACCTCCAAAACTCCCGAAACTGAATTCTCCATGACCCTACTGGCCCTACTTGTCGCCCACCTCATCTTCATTGCCACAGTAGCCCTATTCCAAACCAACCTCACCCTACTCTTTATCCTATTTGGCTGGTGTGACGCCTACTTACAAACTTCTTCGCAACCGGTCCCTACCAGTTCCACACCCTATTCCCAACCCGATTTTACCTCCAACCGTTTCCATTTCCAGCGAACCTTATAACCCTCCCCTATGTCCATCTCACCCCTACAACCTCACCAAGTCATTGACAAACATGACATGGAAAAACTCATCTCAAGAAACCTCTTGATCACAGTTTTATCCAAAATCTTCAACCTGATCACCCGTATCTTCCTCCCCCCCCTGACCCTCAGCTTTGTCTCCCTTGACGAGTATGGAATCTGGGCCATCTGTTTCACCATTGTCACCTATCTCAACCTAGGCGCCTTTGGAGTCACCAATGTCTATGTAAAATACGTAGCAGAATACCATGCCAAAGACGAAATCGACAAAATCAATGGCTTACTCTCCACTGGCACTGTATTGGTCACCTTCATCCTACTCATGTCCCTCATTCCCTTCATCTTCTTTTTAGACTTCATTGTCGAAAAAATCTTCGTCATTCCCCCCGAACTTCACCAAACCGCCTACTTTCTATTCCTAGGCACTGCCTGTATGTTCATCTTTCAACTCAGCTTTGGCGGCTTTATGAGAATGCTCAATGGATTACAAAAAATCGCCGAAACCACCTGGATCTTCATCATTACCCTCATCGTGGAAACCATCCTCATCATTCTCCTCCTATTCCAAGGATTGGGTATCTACGCCCTTTTATACGCCCTTATTGTCCGCTATCTAATCAGCACTGTAGCCTACATTGCCCTTTCATACTACTTTGTTCCAGGACTATCCATCCACCTTAAACACTTCAGTCCCAGCTACTTTAAAGTATTCTATCGATTCGGTGCCATTCTACAACTTTCCGGCATGATCGGCATCTTTCTCAACACCATAGACAAAATTCTCTCCAGCACCCTGCTCAACATGCAGGCCACCGCCTTGCTGGGACTTGGGACCAGACTACCCAGCATGGTCGTCACCATCCCATCAGCCATGAGTGCCGTTTACCTCCCCGCCACCTCCTACATGCACAGCCAACAACGCCAACAAGAAATGATTGACGTCTACCTCCAAGGCTCCCGGACCACCGGCCTGATCACTGGCTTCATGATGGGCTATATTGCCGCATTCTCAGCTCCCCTTATCGTAGCATGGTTAGGCACCAAACCTGAATACCAAATCGTAGCCACCCTCATGACTGTCTTTACTCTATCCCAACACTGGCACGTTCTCACTGGACCTGGCTCCTCCTTTTTCAAAGGCATTGACAAACCTGGGAATAACCTAACCTATTCTTTCTCAAGACTATTCTTCACGGGACTCAGCATTTTCCTTATCCTCCATTTTTGGGGAATAACCATTCTCAACATTGCCATAGCCATAGCCATAGGGACCCTCCTCAGCGCCACCCTCTATCTCATCAACAACAACTGGAAAATTGGCGTCAAACAAACCACCTTTCTCACCCAGGCCATCTTACCTGGACTGATGCCATATTTCATTGCCTACCTACTGTTCCTCCTCATGCTCCCCTGGTTAGAACAAGCCATGCACAACCGTTGGCATGCCCTGGGCTTTATTCTCATCGGTGGCACCATTTACACCTTATGCACTGCCACTCTCATCTACCGCTTCATCTTTAAACCCGAAGAACAAGACCGGTGGCGCAACAAGATCAAACGCATCTTACGCCTAGTCTTTCGGCTTTCCCCTAAAAATAAAAAACCACCTCAACAACCCTAAGCACCCTTATGACACCTCACTCTCCACACCTCCAAACCACTCCCCTGACCATTGGGTTCTTCGGGGCCATCTTTGAAACTGCCAATATGGGCGTCAGTGCCCTGGCTGAAGCCAGTCTAAAATGCATTTTTACCCGCTGGCCAGACGCTCAAGTCTACCTAAAAGCCCACCTGGAAGAAACTCAACAAATCTTAACTTTCAACCAACAAACCGTTACTATTCAACGAGTTAACTTTGGGGGCGGTAAAAATTGGCTCAAACCCCACCATCTATACCGTCTTATCTTTTCCGCCCTGCTCCTCAAACTCATTCCCAATTCGACTCTACAAAGGAAACTCGAAACCAACAACCCCTATTTCAAACGGATCATGCACACCGATCTGGTCTTTGACATCACTGCCGGCGACAGTTTCAGCGACATCTATGGACTGCGGAAACTCATTCATCACAGTCTACTCAAATGGCTATTCATTCTCTGCGGCAAAAAACTCATCTTACTGCCCCAAACCTATGGTCCCTTCAAGCACTCCTTGGCGCGACAACTGGCCCGCCACCTTCTCACCCACAGCACTGCCATTTACTCCAGGGACCGTTACAGCATCACTGAAGTGCAACGCTTGCTCGGCAATCAGGCCAGCCACAAACTCATCCACTTTGTACCCGATGTGGCATTCACCTTGGACACTGAATTCTCAGACCACCCCATCATTCCCAAACTCCAAGCACTCAAACACCCCGGATCCACTCTAATCGGCTTAAATCTCAGTGGCTTACTTTACCACAGTCCCCAAACCCAATTCGGTCTCAAAGAACATTACCCCACTCTAATACAAGCTATTGCCCGTTACTTTCTACAACAACCCAACACCCAGCTCCTCTTAGTCCCCCATGTATTTGCCGAAATTGGACACACAGAAAGCGACCCCAACGCCTGTTTCACCCTCTATCAACAACTCCATGCCGAATATCCAGATCGGATCTTGACCATTGAAGGCATTCTCCATCACAAACAAATCAAATATGTCATTGGACACTGTGATTTTTTCCTAGGCTCCCGCATGCACGCTTGCATCGGCGCCATGTCCCAATACATTCCCACCATCGGTTTAGCCTACAGCGACAAATTCAAAGGAGTATTCTCTTCAGTAGGCATTGACGACTCGGTAATTGACTTGAGAACAATAGAACAACACCAACTACTTGCCCAACTTGATTCCCTTTTTCAACAACGGCATGCCATCACCCAAACCCTCCATGACACTGTTCCCCTTATTCAACAACAAGTTCAACAATTTCTCTATCAAATCAACTAATTACAACAGGTAACCTACTCATGATCAAAGCCGTTTTCATTGTTGGTAACAAACGCAGTGGTTCCACACAACTCATGCACCTACTCAATTTGCACCCCAATATCTTCATTTCCAATGAATCGGACATCATCTGGATACTCTATCGTTTCCACCAAGGCCTAGACATCATTCCCTATCAATGGGACACCCCGTTGGGCATGAATGCCACCCTAGAAAAATACCGGGACCTGCTTTCCAAAGACAAAACGCCTATGGAAAACTTTATCACCCTGCAAACCACTTTAATGAGAGAAGGTTCCAAAAAGTTGGTCCCCATGGACAAAGAGCACTTACTGTGGATTGGAGACCAGAAACCCTTTCAACAAATCGATCCCGAAATTCTCCCTTTCATCAAAACTCACTTTCCAAATTCCCGCTTCATCCACCTCATTCGACACCCCTTTCCCACGGTACAAAGCTCAAAAGTATTCATTGGAGACCTTTGGAAAGGCATGACTGAAGCCGAAATTTTACACCGTTGGACTATGCATGAAACCTGGGTTGAACAAGAAAAACAAAAACAAGAAGTTCCCATGTTGGACATCAAATATGAAGACATTGTTGAACATACCCAAGCCAGTTTAGCCAAAATGTTTGATTTTCTGGAAGTCCCTTATAACAAATCCTTGTTACAAGAAGGACGACAATTAACGCGTCGTTTGCTCAAATATCATCCTCCTTTACCTTGTCCACCTGAGACCCAAGCCATCATGCAAAAATATGGCTATGCTCAACACAACCTGCGTTTAGAAAGTCCCTTGTTCATCAAGTCCATGAATTTTTTACGCAGACTCCAAAGGAAAGTAACGGGTACTTGGTAGTAATTCTCTTTCTAGTCATAGGAATAAAGAAAGAATTGCCAGTCCCGAAGGAGAATCACCTCTTACCCCTCCTTGCCAAGAAGGAGAATAAATAACAAGCCAGTCGGGTTGGGCACGTTTTTACGCTGCAACCCGACGACAACTCATCAAATGTTGGGTCACGCTGACTCAAGCCCCTGACCCTTCCCTCTTTAACAAAAAGAGACAGGGGATAGTTTCAGACCTTTTCCCGCAATCCCACTTAAATTCCCACATCATGAGGTTATCCAAATGCTTCGTTTTTTAAGTCTCACTCTACTTCTGCTGTCCGCCTGTGTCACAATCAACGTCTATTTTCCTGCGGCGGCTGCGGAAAAAGCGGCCGATGAAATCATTGACCAAGTTTATGGTCCCAAATCTGCTCCCACCGAATCCCCATCTCCCAATTCAAAACTTCATCATTTAACTCCTCTGGAACAATTCCTCAATTCTGGACTGGACATTCTGATTGCTCCTGCCTATGCCCAAGCTAATATAGACATCACCTCCCCTAAAATTCAGTCTCTAACTAACAAGATGGCCAAAAGGCATCAAAACTTACTTGACTCTTATGACAATGGAGCTATTGGTCTCACTGCTGATGCTTTAATTGCTGTGCGGGACCTCACCCTGATTCCTCTCAAATCTCGAAAATCAGTGACCAATTGGGTTGCAGAAGAAAATCAAGACCGATTGGCACTGTATCGAGAAATTGCCATCGCCAATCACCATCCAGAATGGGAATCAGAAATTCGCGCCACCTTTGCCAAACGTTGGATAGAACGTGCTTCAAAAAGTTGGTGGTATCAGACCTCCCAGGGAAAATGGGAACAACGTTAACAAATTCAAATCCAGTTGACATACTTAAATTTTATCCTTACAAACAATCTCTTCCTGCCCATTCTCAACTGTTACTTTCCTAGATCATCATGAATATATTTGCCTTTGATATTGAAACCATCCCTGATGTTACCATGGGTCGCCGTTTGTATGGCCAGCGTTCTGAAATGGCCAAATTGGAAGATAAAGAAGTAGCCAAAATTATGTTTCATCAACGGGCTCAAGAAACTGAGGGAAAAACAGAAATACTTCGTCCCCACTTGCATAAAATCGTAGCTATTTCAGGTGTTCTCAACTCAGAAACTGCCTTCAAAATTGGTTCCCTGTGTGAACCAGAGACCTCAGAAAAAGAGTTAATTCAACGCTTTTTTGATATTGTGAAGCGCAAGACGCCCACGTTGGTTTCTTGGAATGGAGGAGGATTTGACTTGCCAGTTTTACATTATCGTTCACTCCTTTATGGAGTGAATGCCAGTCGTTATTGGCAGGTTCATGGGCAAGATGATGGGGGGGATAAATTCCGTTTTAATAATTATTTAAGTCGCTATCATGAACGACATACCGATCTCATGGATGTGTTGGCAGGTTATCAGCCTTCCGCTTTTGCTTCATTGGAACATATTGCATTATTGTTGGGACTGCCGGGCAAATTAGGGATGAGTGGCGATCAGGTGTGGGACACTTATCTGGCAGGAAATGTCGATAAAATTCGTCATTACTGTGAGGTCGATGCTTTCAATACTTATTTGATTTATTTACGTTTTGAATGGGTGAGGGGGAATATCAGTGAGGAGGTTTATCTTGAAGAGCAACAACGACTTTATGATACTTTGGTGGCCGGAAATCAACCTCATTTTAAGGAATTTTTAGCCATTTGGAATTTTTCTTCCAACCATTAGGATCTGCGAGCGTTTTTTGCGAAGCGCATCAATCGGGAAAGCCAATATCGAATTTCCATAACTCTATGGTACAAGAAGGTGCGTTACGGCGCAAAAGACGCGCCTAACACACCCTACAAAATTACCAATAATTCATCAGGTTATCATTTTATTTACATCGAACTCACGTTGGCTATATTGCCCATTTGTAAATGTGAGATTGGACTCCCCGGTCAGTTCATTTTTTGCGCGAAACGAGAATAAACCCAAACCCTAATATAATGGTGATCAGCCCAAAAATTGAGATGGCTAAGGTGCTGTGTTGGACCAAGACCAGCAATTGGTGAACCGCAGTAGGTCCCATGACATGTCCGCCTCGTTCTAAAAAGGTATAAGTTGCACTGATGGATTTATTCCCATGGCGTTCGGCGACTTCTGTTTTATTGATATGAGTTAAGATGGGGGCGGCTAGAAAACCATTGGAAATCCCAGTCAGCACCAGACAAAACAGAATAAAATACAGTTCTGAAATTCCCCAGTATATAAGTTGTTGTTTAATCAGCAAAGCAGCAGTTTCAAAATAGGATATTGGCAATTGACCGGTGTGTTCAATTCCAATCACACCGAGCAGCAACATGCCGATTCCCCCCACGATCGCACTGGCAAAGAGAATGATTTGGGTAACTCCAATGTGATCGACAAAACGAGAGGCATAATGAGTGATGATCATGGAGGAAATGTAATATACCATAAGGGCTTGTCCAATAGTTTCTGTGGCAATGCCGAGGTTGGCTAGAGTCAATGGGACTGCAAACATGATGATGCCAGTGATGGCCATTTTGCCTATCAGTCCAATGAGTAGGAACGTTTTAGAAAATTCCGCATCTTTAAAAACGTCAATAATTTGATGAAATAGGTGAGTGTCTGTGTGTCTTGAGGCGGGAGATGTTTTTTGAGGATGTATTTTTTCTACTTCTGGGACTAGGAACCAAAGGTAAACTATGCCAATGAGACTGAGGGCTGCTGCCAGTAGAAATAGCCATTGGTGACCCATATAGGTGAATAAGAGAGCCCCAATGGCGGTTCCCGCTATCAGTCCCGCATTGCGACCAATTACTTTGACTGCCACTCCTTGAGTCCGTTTATTGGGGGGAGTGATGACCAAGACATAGGATTGTAAGCCTATTAAAAACAGTCCCTGACCTATGCCGGAGATGGCTCTGCCAAAGGTGAAAAACCAGTAATCTTGGGTGAGACTGAGGGTTAGGGCGCCAAATACTTCAGCCATAAATCCCCAACCCATCAGGCTTTTTAGGTAACC
This sequence comes from Thiomargarita sp., assembly GCA_020721005.1. GTDB lineage: Bacteria > Pseudomonadota > Gammaproteobacteria > Beggiatoales > Beggiatoaceae > DYNP01. Next base: position 210,419 of record DYNP01000001.1, on the reverse strand, counting down.
TTTTTCTGCATAGTAACCGGCGGGAATGAGTACCAGGGCAAAGCAGGCATAGAAAATGGTGAAGGGTAGGGAGGTTGAGACCAGTAGGGTGTAAGGAGCTTGATTGACGAAATTCTGGGTGAGTTGGGGTAGAAAGGATACGGAAAGGGCATTGATGAAAACAATTAGAAAGTAGGCTGGTTTAATCAGGTTGAGACCGATTGCAAATTGTCCTTCTACTGGGGATAAATTGGGATTGGTTTCTGATTCAACCACAGTGACCATGGCGGTGGCTGCATTTAGGAAGAGCAGGGATATGAGTCCGCAGGCAATAAAGAGAATGATAAAGGCTTGAGCATTGCCCCAAATGGCTTTGAGAACGATATCAGCTGGAGTAGTGATGGCTACGCGCAATTCTTGGGCATGTCCAGTATTTTCTCCCAAGATAACGACGTGTTCATAACTGCCTTTGGGGGTTTGGTAAGGTTGTCCAATTAGGTTTTCTTGGGTGTGTAGGTAATTGAGACCATCTTTGATCAGAGCAATAGTGCTGACGTCTGGATTGTTGGATTTGTAGTCTCTAAAAGCTTGGTGAATGCCAGCAATGTCTTGAAAATCAATGCCCAATTCAACGATAGCCATAAGCCGTTGAGCCATGGAGTCGGCTAAGGCTTTGGTGTTGGCTTTTGCGCCGCTGTCATATATTTGAAAGACAATGGTGGCGATGACGATGGACATGCTAAAGAAACTGGTCACATAGATGATTTTAAGGAATTTTTTGCGTGTTTGTTGGGTGGCAAAGTAAATTTCGTAGAGAATGATTAGGAGTATACAAAATAGGGATAGACTGGCTCCAGTTAGATAAATAAAACGGAATTGATCGTTGAGCAGTTGGAAAGTGGTTGCTTTTTGGGATTCGATTCGAACATGGCCCACGATACCAAATTTGCTGGTTAGACCTAGGGTGACTCGATAGCTTTCTGGAGATTCTTCAAGTAGGTGGGGGCGCCGAGTTTTGTGATCTGGGATCAACGGAGTATAATGGCGTTGAGACAGTTGAGAACGCAAATTGTCGGTATTAAATTCTGGAGGGGCGTTGAAAAATACGATATTTTCTGTGTGATCAATGACTTGTATGTTTTCAAGGTGAGGGTCAGAAAGTAATAGGGCTGTGCTGAGACTGGCAAAGCCACTGAATTGGGAGAGGGGCAAACCAGCTTGTAAGTAGGTGTCAAAGGCAGTTTTGATAATATCAGCTTGAGAGGTGAATTTTTCAAGTTGAAATTTGAGATAGGTGCGTTTGGTCTCGCCATAGCTAATATAGGTCAATAAGGTCAGGGTCATGAGGAGAATGACCATGATTGGAAGACTGAAGATCAGGTGACGAATTTTCATGGGGACGTTTTACTCATTGTCTTGTAACTTATTGAACTTTTTGTCCAAATGCACGTACTATTTTGCCTTCATAGTCGTAGATGAAGGAGGCGCTTTCAAAAAAGCTGAAGGGGATTTTGAGGCCAATCGCTTGAGCCACTTGGAAATTGATGGCTACATCGGGTGGGGTGATGATGCCGACTTTGAGATCACCAGGTTGGGCTTCTCCTTTGAGAATTTTTACAGCATAGAGACTGGCCAAATGGGCATTGTTTCTGCGGTCTATACCAATGGCTAATACGGCACTGTTCCTGCCTTCAGTAACAATGTTGGGAATAGAGCCTAGGACCGGGACTTTGTCGGCCAGTTGGCTGATGGTGGCAATGTAGGTGAAGATTGAGGTGCTGCTGGTGATCCAAAATAGGCTGTTGTTTAGAGAAGGATCGGTGAGTTTCAGGGTGGAGAGGGCTTTAGGCATTTGTTCTTTAAGGAAATTTTCTGCATTTTTGCGGTCGGTGACTGCAATGTTTATTACTTGAATTTTGTGTTGTGCAAATGCTTTTTGGGCGGGAATGACTTCAGTGGCCATGACTTGGGCATGGGTGGCATCATACATAAGGGCAACGTTTTTAAGGTGGGGTTTGAGTTCCAGCAGGTATTGCATTTGGATGGTTAAGGGAACGTTTAAGGAGGTGTAAGCGATGTTGGTGCCGCTGCCTTGTTCATAGTTGGGAATTTGTCCCAGGGCAACGGGGTCTTTGTTGGTGCAGGTGACAACGGGAATTTTTCCACCGGTGTAGAAGTCATGGACCAGGGCGGCCGATTCTGAGCCCATGGAGAAGATGAGGTCAACAGCGAGTTGTTCAGCCAGTTGCAAGGCGTGTTTGCCAAGGGTTTCTTGGTTGTCAAAGTAGATGAGGGTTACGTGGGCGGTAATGTTTTGTTGGTATAGAACTTCGAGCAGGGTAGAGGTGGCAATATTGTAACTTTCTGATTCTTTGGGAATAAGACCCAATATTTTGGGTGAGAGGGTTTTGGATTCCCAAAGGGGTTGAATGGTCATGAGGTTAGGGTTGTCTGAAGACAGGTGGGTTGACCAGTGTTCGGTAGTAGTTTCAGATAGGTTAAGCCAAGTGAGTCCAAGTGGGGAATCAGAAGGATTAGGGTTCTGAATGTCTTTTTGGGTAAGCGTAAAGGTACGGGTTTGCTGGGGGGGAATTGTTTGGCCGTTGAGGGTGATTAATACTCTATTCAGGTGTCCTAACTTGATATGAAAGGGACTAAAACCTGTAAAGTGGTGAGTTTGTTGGGCACTGAGTAATTGGTAAGCAAGGCGTTGTCCAGAGTGGTCTTTGATGTCGGCCCAAATAGCTTGGGGGCTGTATAGGGTTAAGGTGTCAGGACTGGGTTGAGGATTAAGTTGGGAGTTATGGTCAGTTTTGGGAATGGAGGGGGAGGCGATCCAGGTTTTTTGGACGGTGGTGGAGAAGGTTTGACGGATGGTAAGTTCGTCCAGTAAGGCGCCGAAGAGTCCATTGAAATACAGGAGACCAGAAAATATCGCCAGTAGGGATAAATAGCGTAGTTTCTGTTTTGATAAGGGGAGGGTCAGCATGTCAGATTCCAAGGAGTGACGGCAGTCTTAAGGGGTACAGGGTAGAAGTTTGGGTTAGAATAGGGTGGGTTGACGGGACTCATCTTTAATGACGTAACGAGATGGTTTGGCTGAAAGGAGGGTGATTTTTTGGGACTGAAGTCCTTGAACGAGCCAGTTTTTGAGTTGTTTGGGTTCTAGATGTTTGAAATTTTGGAGAAGTTCTTGTTCAGTTTTGGGGGTAGTGAGCAGTTGTTTTAGGTAAGGCCAGATCAGTTCAAATAGGTCTACTGGCAGATTTTGTGCCAATTGAGGGGGAGAAGGAGGGTCGTTTAATAGGTCGGAGTTACTGATTTGAGTGGGTTCAGGGGGAAACGAGGGGGTAAATTTTGGGGTCAATGAATTGCTAGATTGAAGTATAGTATGAAATTGGGTGAGGAGAGGAGGATCACTGCTTAAGGCGGCAGGATCAAAGCCGTGGGCACCTTGGTTGATCAGTTCTTGGTTGCAGTTGGATGGATCGGGAAGTTGAGGAGTTAAAAGGGGTACCCAGCCTGCTTTGAGATTTTCTATAGCACCTGCCCAAGTACCTCCCTTTTGATAGGTACAGGTGATGACGACGGCCCAGTCAGCTAGAGTATAGATATACTTGTTCCTGGCCATGGCATTACCGACGTTGAAGCTGGATTCTGGGGAATAAGGGGACAGTAGGACCAAACGTTCCTCTTTTAAGGCTTCACGGTACTTGGGACGAACGGTGGCCTGGTCTAAACTGTCCGGTAAAATAGCAATTGCTGTGCGTCCTTGTGAAATGGCAGTTAGGAGGGCTTCGGTGTCTACTCCCCTGGCTCCTCCGGAGATAAGAGTAATGCCTTGTTGAGCGGCTATTTTGGCTATTTTTTTAGTTAATTCAATAGCTTGTTCATCAGCTTCCCGGGAGCCTATGATGGCTAATCCTCCCTTTTGTAGTAAGGACAGGGTTCCCATTCCGTAAAGTAGGGGAGCAGTGGCGGTGCCTAATCGGGTTTTAAGGCGTTGTGGGTAGGCGGAGTCGTAATGGCTGATGATCCAAAGTCCTTTGTTGGTCCAAGAGTCAACGGCCAGTGCCAACGCGGTGCCTCGCATCAATAGGGCCAATAGGCGAGCTGGGGTGAGGGTTTTGTGTTCTAAGTGCTTGATTTTCTTGATATGGCTTAAATTGAGTAAGTCGGCTGGCTGCAGTTGTTGCATGTTGAGCCATTGAGTGAGCCATTTGTATTCTGAGGGGGTTAAGGGTTTGAGTTCATTGTCTTTTTTTTTACCCAAAGAACTGCATAATAGTAGAATGGCTTGGGTATTGGGGCTGATGGGGGAGGTTGAATTGGGGAGGTGTTCCATGGTGTTAAAGTTCCTGAAGAGTGAAAATTTTGTGAGAAAATTCAGGGGTTAGTGAAATTTTTGGGAGGGAATGATAGTACTTCAATTTTGTAAATTGAGTATGAGGATTTGTTTAGGAAAAGGGTTTTAACTGTCTGTCGAGATAGTATATTTGCCTATTTTAATATTGACTTGTCATTAAAAACTCAATACCATTCTAAATGTACAATAAAAAATGTGATTTTATGAGCACTGATTCTACTTAGAAGGGATAGTATATGAAAAACAATATTCTTTTGCAACGGGCAAGCAGTTACTTTGCAAGCAGTTACTTTAAGGTTGACAATCTGTTTAGAACTTGTGGTATCTTATCGGTTGCCATTATAACCAGTCCAAGCTATGCTGTCGATATTGATCAATTGCAGGAACAGTGTCAAAGCAATGCGTACGAAGTGCAGAAAGGACTGTTGGTCAGGGAAGGAGAGTCGGAAATGCAGGCCGAGTCCATAGCTCAACAGGCCTCGGATCGGGCCTTATTTGAATCCCAGTTTGGCAATACATTGTGTTATTATGAAGTGTATGATCGTTATCGAAATGATGATTATGTGGTGTGTATGGTATATGAGTATGAGGAGTGGGTCAGTTGTTGTATGTTTTTGGATCGATTACAGTTATTTGCCCAAGGACACGGGGGACTGTTACCAAGTTCTCCGGCTATTGAGCAAAAGTAAGTTTTGGGAATTCGATCAAGAAACAGTACCCTATTTCTAGGACAGGGCAGATTCCCATGTTAAGCATGGGAATTTGGGAAAGAGCGTGATTTATAGTCGGTTGCACCTATCGGAATGCGGCTACTAATGGGGCAGTGTTGTTCAAAGTCAAACGATTATCCGCAGCAGAATTGCCCATCGCTATCCCATGATACATCAAGTCTGGGTTAGAGAAGTAGCCTAAACGAGGGCAGCGGTAACCTTGATCAATACATTCTTGTTCGGAAGCCAGAATAGTTCGCCAACTTCGACCTGCTCCACCCAAATACACATAACCATGGCTGTAGGGATAAGCGCCTTTCATGCCTCCTCCAACTCCCCGATTGGCAGAGGCCACATAATGATCATGGGTGGCGCCCATGTTATGTCCCAACTCATGAGCAAAGGAATAAGAGGGAGCAGAGGCGCATAAGCGATCCACAACGCTGAAGGCAAATTTATCCTGTAAAGCCAATTCCGGAGACAATACCCAAGCCACTCCACAAGTGCGAGCATCCCCTTTTTCTACCCATAAACTCACCACATCAGCCAAATAATCATCTCGCCACTGATGCACCTCATCTAACTGACCTTGAGGATCTTGTTCATCCCCTAAACGATAAGTCAAATGATTCAAATCCGACAAATGTTGTCCCGACTCCTGATAAGTCACTGGCATGCTCTTCACCAAATGCAACTTTTGATAAATTCCACTGTGCAAATAAATCTGATTGGTCTCGGCCACTGCCAAACTGATTTCAGAAAGAATATCTGCAGATGCTTGTTTGGTTTTTGAAGTGTACACGACCAACAAATCAATGATACTTTTGATCTGAGTCGAGGGAATAATCGGCATAAGTTGCGGGGAATTGGTAGACATAGACAATGGAGAAGAAGGTTTTAAATAAATTCCCTTTGAACTCAATGGGAATATCAATGGATTTGGCTCCTGGATACGATGATTCCCATTGGTAACTGGACGAATCCAATACACAGTCTCATCCAAACTAATGTTACCGGTCACCCGGTCCTGCTTCACCACCAACACCACTCTACTCAAAGGCAATCCCTCTAATCTACCTATCCAAGTATAATCTTGATCAGATCGTCGATAAATAACTTGTTTGAGGGCGACATAAGTGACTTCTGGAAATAAATTAAATGCAATAGCTTCATTGCCTTTTCCAGAATTTCCCAATTTAGCCAATGCCAAATAATTCAACTTTCCTAAACGTTCCCGAATTAAAAATGTATTGGAAACAGGAGATTGCACAGGAGAACATTCTACAAACAATACTGGAGTTTTAGGCTTAAGCACCAAATTGGCTGATCTTGTTTCTCTCAACCAATGTTCTGATTTTAAAAGTAAATGATCTTTGGGCAACCCAATTAAACTCGCTTGACTGGAGAAACTCAGCAGCAACAATAAGCATAAGCCTCCCCATTGGTTAGGCTTGCCCCAATGATTGACAATTTCGTTTTTCATGATAAAAACCTCGTGGATAGCAAAAACGTGTTCCTAATCATCTGACCTTGGAAAATAATCAAATACTTGATGATTTTTTACGTTTCATATCCTAATTAATTAATTCAGTTAGATTTTTTATCACTCTGCAAGAAAAATGCCTTATTTAACCCTATGCCCAATTTTCCTAAAAATCCCTATACTGAAAGCCATGTCCGCATCGAATGATTCCCCTTCCCATAACAAAGCCACCCAGGTAGTTACTGCCCTGAATGAACAGGGACTACCCTGCCAAGTGACTGTGGCAGAAGAAATTCCCCTCACCCTCGTTATCAATCAACACCCATGGGTCACCTTAATGACCTTGGGACATTACCCAATTGCCTTAGGATTGGGCTATCTGCGCAACCAACGACAATTACAACACCTACAAGACCTGGACACCCTGTACTTTGATCAAACCACCCAGACTCTTCACCTCACCATCTTACAATTGCCTCCGTTAACCCCTCAACTTGCCACCGGGTGTGCTCAAGGCAACACCTTTCTCCAACTTCCTCCTTCCCCTCTGCATTCTCCAATCATTAGCGACACATTTATTCATCAAATCTTACAAACCCTGACCCAACATAACCCCATTTATCGCAGGGCTGGAGGAGTCCACGGCTGCGCCCTATTTCAGGATCAACAACTGCTGGTTTTTGTAGAAGACATCAGTCGACACAATGCCGTTGACACCATTGGGGGACTCATGTGGTTAAACCATTGGACAGGTCAAGACAAAATATTTTATACTACCGGTCGCCTCACCACCGAACTCGTCATGAAAGTAGCCAACTTACAAATTCCCATCCTACTTTCCCGTTCCGGTATCAGTTATCGAAGTATTCAATTAGCCCAACAAACCGGCATGATCATCATTGCCAACATCAAAGAAGACCATTTTTTAATCTTCAGTGGCCAACACAAAATCACTTTTTAACCCTCAAAAACTTTTAATTACCCCTTGCCTGGCAATTTCACAAATTTTATGCTACACTGGATCACATTTAACCCCCAACGGAAATCATTACAAAAACCGGTGGGACCCTCCATAACCCTCTCTTTGATAAGGGAAAGAACCAGAAATAACCCCTACCCACTCACAAGCCCTAGTTTTTTATAGGAACTCACCCATGTCAAAAATTCTACAACTTTTCACCCTCTTACTCCTTTTACCCTTCTCTTACACCCAGGCAGCCACCTATTACTTGGCGAATACGGGTCAAGACGACCAAGACGGTCTCTCCGAAGCCACCGCTTGGCAAAACATTGACAAACTCAACTCAGTCATTTTAGAAGACAACTCCACCGTCCTGTTTAAACGCGGCGACCTATTTCGAGGCAGCATCAGCACCAATAAATCCCCCAAAGGCATACGATTTGGCAGCTATGGGACTGGAGAAAGTCCTATTATTGCGGGCAGTGTATCCATTACTCAATGGCAACCCACCACTCACCCAGCCCTGACTGGCCGACCGATTTATGAAGCCAAAATCGATCCTCTGCAACTTACAGACACTGGCATTGAACACCTCTTTGTCAATGGACAACTCATGACCCTTGCCCGTTACCCCAATGTTGAACACCCCAAAGCCACCCACTGGCTACACGTTGGGGCTCAAGCTGGAAACGACGCTTTCACTGACCCGGCATTGGTCGAGTATGGTAAACCGAACAACTATTGGACCGGTGCCACCTTACGAATTCGCAGCTACAGCTGGACTTACACTGTCCTAGAAATCACGGGCTATGAAGCCAGCACCGGTAAAATTACTGCCAAGGGACTTGAAGCCCAACTTCCAGAATGGGGCTACTTTTTAGACAACAAACTCGAAGAATTAGATTTTCCTGGAGAATGGTATTATGACCCCACAACCCAAATCGTTTACCTTTACCCCCCTACAGGGACCGATCCTAATGCTGCTCTAATTGAAGGCACCACCCATGCAGTGGGACTCAAAATCACCAATGCCGAAGACAACACCCGGGTTGAAAATCTCACCTTTCGTCACTTTACACAACGCGGAATTGAAATCAACGGCTCTGCCAATGTAACCTTACAAAACAATCACTTAGAACACAACTCCACCGGCATCTATGTCTGGAACAGTCCCAACGCTCTGGTCACCGGCAACACCCTGGATAACCAACTCCTCATTGGCATCGTCTTACAAGCTCAATCCGGTTTTGATGTCCAAAACAGTCGAGTGGAACACAACCGCATCACCAATACCTCCATGTATCCTTTATACGGACAACGGTATGCCGGTGCCTACCAAGGCATTGCCATCAACGTTGCAGGCCGTGCCTATACAGTGCGTCAAAATACCATTGAGAACACCTGCTGGAATGGCATCTATCTTAAAGACGATGGTCACCATCTCATTGAAAACAATACTGTTCGTAAGTCCCTGCTGCTACTCAATGATGGCGGCGCCATCTCCATCAGTTCCGATGGCAACACCATCCGCGGCAATCTACTCTTTGAATCCCTGGGGAATGTTGACGAATCCAATGGATGCGGCAGCACTGTCGACACCCCCTGCATGCACCATCCCACCTATGGCATGGGCATCGGAGCAGATAACAATTTCAAAGACAATATCATTGAGAACAACATCGTTGCCAACAACCCAGACATGGGCATTCGTCTCAACGCCTTTCTCAACACCACTGTCCGCAACAACCTCATTTACAACAACGAATCCCAACTGGTCATCGAAGACAAAAAAGGTCCCTCTCGCAACAATACCATTGAAGGCAACCTATTGTTCAGCCTGGACCCAGACCAACGGGGACTGGTCATGACCAATGACACTGACCATGGACAATTCAGCAATAACCACTATTGCAATCCCTTCAGTGAAATTGTCATCATGCACAATAATCAACGCTATTCCCTGGCCCATTGGCAACATAAATTCCCCACCGAAGAAACCCAATCCCGGCAATGCACACTGCATTTTGAAGAATTTACCCTGACGAAAACCGGTCCCAATCTCATTGTCAACCCCAACTTTGACACTGACCTCAACAATTGGAAAGGTTCCGGCACTGCCACCATTGCCCACAACCCCACTGGCCTGGACAATGGCAGCTTAGCCCTTAGTTATCAAGGAGTTGGCAATGCCAATGTCATTCCCACCGAATTTGTCCTGACTGCTAACCAAGCCTATCAATTGCAATTCACAGTGCTTGGGACCGGTTTTGGTAACATTCAATTGCGCATGAATGATGCCCAACCTGAACAAATCAGCCAAATTCTCAAGGAACGTTTTTTTGCCTTCGACACCCAACGCAAGGACTACGAACTCACTTTTACTTCCCCACTCACCACAAATTTTGGCAAACCTCTGTTCATCACCGACAAAGCCATCGATGCTGAATACCAACTTGACAATGTTACCTTGGTCCCAGTCACAGCTGTGCTCAACGACGCTACTCAACAAGCCCGTTTATTGACCAATTCCACCGCACAACCACTCACCATTCAACTCACTGACAAAGCCTATTTTGACTTGGAAGGTCAACCGGTTACTGCGGTCACCCTAGCTCCCTTTAGTGGGCAAATTGTCACCTCTCCCGATAAAATCCCTATTCCACCGGAAACCACCGAGCCCACTGATCCAACTCCTCCAGTTGATCCCACTCCAACTGAAGAAACTCCCCCAGAGACCGTTACTGAACCCACCGAACCTACAGTCCCTACCGAGCCTCCAATTGAAACTCCAATCCCTGAGGAAATTCCCCCGGCAATCGTTGTGCCTCCGGTTGCGCCACTCATTCCCCAACCGATATTGACTCTGCCCACTTGTCCCAGCACCGGAATAATCAATGAACGCTGCCGTGGCTATGGCAAAACTTTCAATGACTTAACTGTCCAAAATCTTGGTTATGTCAGTGATGGTTATCTGGCTGGACACTCAACCAGTCAAGGCTGGGTCTCTAACTTAACCATAAATGCTGGCGCCACTTTTACAGGCGGAATTGTCACTGGTTACATCAACAATGCAGGCACCATGACCGACTTTGAATTCCTGGGCGCTCGCTTAACTGGAGGCATTTTATCTGGCACCATTCTCAATAACAGTAAGGTTGGGGGACGTTTTGTCGATGTACAATTGGCTGCAAACACTCTCATAAAAGGTGGACAAATACAAGGGCGAATTGTGGGCGATCCCCTGGCCCCTGCCAGACTGGAAAATGTTCGCATTCTACCCAACAGCCACCTTTCAGGAATTATTTTGGGATCGGGAGTGACACTTGCGGATGGAGTCATCGTTGACCCCATAACTCCAACCGAAGAATCCGATAACGAAGAAGAAGTGGAAAAGCCTGCAGAAACTGAAGTCCCAACCTCAAACTTACCCACTTTGGGGGAAACTGTGGCCATCGATTCCCAAGGACAGCCGACAAACAGCACCAGCACTTTTGAAGCTGGCATTGCAATCAACCCAAATTCCACCTTTTTAACCCAACAAACTGTAAATAAGCTGCTTGACTCCATCACTGCCCAAGCTCGCATAAATGTAGATCCTGCCCACATTGGCCAAACTGCTGACTTGTTTGTATATGCCACTTACCAATTAAATTCCGACACTGAGCCCACTTATCTGATGCTGGGTCAACAAGGGGAAATCCTAACCTGGGACCAAAATCCCAACAACCTCATCGCTCTTGTTCCCCAAGTTACTTTAACTGCACAACAAAATGTCTTGATTTATCAAGGAATACTGATTGCAGAAGGCACAGTCAAAGTTGTGGTCGGTTACCGACTCGCCAATGGCCAAGTCATCCACTCTGGAGACACTTTGGAACTGATTGTACAATAAACGGAAATAAAAAAAGCCCCCCCTTTTTTGTTGAAAACAAGGGTGGGGGCTGAGTTTCTATCGATCTTATGGATGAGAATTAGTTAGGAGACTGTAGGAGGTTGGATTTTAAAGTCTTGTTTATATCTCTCAATAACTTCCAATAACCGGTTTAACGTTTCTTTTTCTTCTCGTTGAAGGTATTCCTTTATCTCTTTTTCAGTTTGTTCTGTTGCTGTTGGAGTAGATACTTGGTAAGTTAATTTATACGCAAGGTAACCAACTCCCCCTGCAACAAGTACAGTTAAACCCATGGGTAGTAACCACGCTGATAATAAAGCTTTTTCAGCAACGATTCCTTCAACTGCAAATTTCCCAATTAATTCACGAGCTATTACAGCGGTTGCACCTATTCCTGCTCCACCAGCACCTGCAAGTGTCCAGTACTTAGTACGAGCATCTAGCGATAACGTCACTTCTACAGGTGCAGACGCATTTTTAAATTGATTTTTGAAATCTTCTGTCCATCGCTGATTCCATTCAAAGAACTCATTAATGACTTTACTATCCGCATTTTCCAGAGTTTTACGAGCATCTTTAGTAAGGTAATTCAGGATAGTATCCACCAGCAACAGGTTCTTGTTGATAATGGTTGTCGGAAGATATTTACACACAGCCTCTCGTATGTACGTGAGATCATGTTTGCCAGAAACAAAATAATTGCTGTGGATTTCTTGCCTAATCTCCTCAAAAACTTCCTTAACATCTTGCGAGATAGCTTTTTCAGTATTTTCAAATGGATTCATATTAATTTTTTCTCTGTTTTAGTGTGAGTGACTTTCACATACAAAAGTCACTCGTACTCCCAAGAATTTGCTAGATTAAACAAGTTAAATTTCCAGCTTTTTAATCTTCTCTAATTCATTCGCGACCGTTTTTTTTCCATTTTCCAATTGGCGAAGTTTCTCTGCGTCTTCTTTGTCCTTTTTCAGTTGCTCATAGGCATTTTGTCGCTCTTTGATGATAGTGCCGAGTTTCTCCTTGAATTGTTTATCATACAAGTCAAATAATCCACCGATTGCTTGTTGTGGCATTAAGTCAGTAATTGAAATCACAAGATTTTTTGCCTCACTAATGAGGGCTTCTTTGAATTTCTCATCGCTAAAACGATTTACTGTCTGTGTTGGTGTGCTTTTTGTGTACTCATCTGCCCCAACGGTTATTGCACCCACTCCCGTTCCTACTACTGTTGTTGCAACCGCTATTGCACTTGCACCCACTCCCGTTCCTACTACTGTTGTTGCAACCGCGGTTGTTCCTATTGCCGCCGCCGCTGCTTTTCCGGCAATTGCAGCACCCACTGGTCCTGCTAAGGCAAAACCAATTATTCCGCCCAGCAAACCACCTACAAGTGTACCAATTATCACTCGTGGTGCTCGATCTCCTTGAATTGTAACTTCTTCATACGCTCTCTCTTGAGCTATTTTAGAAATACTTTCCAAACTAATTTTGGGGGGATAAATCTGGTGTTCTGCATTGAATTCTGCTCCAACCTGATCCATTTCGGCTTCGTATTCCTTGCTCAATTGCGTTGTAAAACGAGTGACTTTGCTATCGCATTCATCATTAAAATCTACAATATGCTTACGAATACGATCCTCATTCTCAGCACTGCCCAGCAATTTATCGTACACGACTTTCATGGTCGAAAACGTTTTGTTTACTGTACTATGTCGTCCCTTATATTCCTCGCGTTTTCGTTGAGAGAAATCATTTAAACGTAGTTGGTAATCATACAACAAACTTTTCAGTTCGTCGATCTCCTTATCGAATTGTTCCGGTGCTTTGTCAAATTCGGCTTTACGGCCAACTAAACGGATTTGTTCATCATAGATGTGACGCTGTTGTTCATATCCACTAGCTATTTGCTTTACAACCCATGATAATTGTCCAACTAACGCTTCTTCTGAAAATTTGGTTAGCAAGCCTTTTACGGTGGTAAAATTGGAATCTGCCAATACTGTTGGTTGAATCTTTGTCATGTCAGATTCATATTCTACAATGTAATCAGCAATTAATTTTCGCTTTTCTTCGTCTTTACGGAGGTCTTTTAGCGATTTGCCGACTATTAATTCATCATGAATCAGTTTGAGCATACTATCCACAGCCACGATTCTTTCCTGTGGCCTAATTTCCGGAAATAATTCCTTCGTTTCTTCTATAGTTAATTCAACATCCTCTGCTGTGTGTTGTGCCTTGTGAGTCAAACACATAAAGATATTTCTGTATGAACGATCAGGCACTTTCTTAAAAAATTTCCTTAAGGAACCGCTCGCAATATTCTTCAACAGGTGAAGAAAAATTACTGCATTAGCACTATTGATATAGTTGAGAGTTGCAGTTTCAAGCCCGCCTCGTGCGTTCACACCCGGCGTGTCAACAATCTGTATGTGAGCAAACTTAAGTCCTACTGGATAGCCAATTGAAATATCAACTGGGATTCGAGATAAATCCATGTATTCTGCAAGGTACTGTCGTACTAACCTCTCAAATTCCTCTTTTGATTTGTGATGGGGGTTGTTGTCTTCATCCTGTAACAATTTCCCACATTCCTCTTTCACTATTTCAGTCGTAATTTGTGTCGGCTTAGTTTCAGTCAAAAACTGGTTGAGTTGAAAAACGGGCAAATCACGATATTCTGGCTTGAGGGCGGCAATCGTTTTCAATTTTTCCTGTAATGGTGTTAAATCTCCCTCTAAACGACCGTTAAACAATTCCTCCGGCTCGGTTGAATTACCATACTTGACCCTCAGATAAACTCTTTTGTTATCCTGAACATTGTCAGTATCCACGATCTCAGTGATTCCACTGGTACATTGTAAAACACCAGTAGGTAGAATAGGTTTACCTAACAACGCATTGATAAAGGTGGATTTGCCCGATTTAGATTCACCCACAATCGCCAAGATGTACTTGTTGGCTTCTATTTTTTCTACTTCATCACGGACAATTTTCACATCATTCTCATTAAGCCCGTCGCTTAAATTGAGATTTTTCCGCAATTCTTCCCGGCTCTTGACATATCGTTTAAATATGTCAATAACGGCTTGCCGTTGTTGTTCACATTGATTTGCAAACATAATTTTGTCCTGTTTCTAATGCCTTCTGAGCAATTTTATGTTATCTGATCACAATAATAAAATTGTCAAGACCACATATAACACGTAAATTGGGTTATATTGCACCCTTTTATAGTATAATTCAACAAAAAACCTAATAATGGGAATAAGAAATGTAGAAAAAATCTCGTATGTAGGACCACGCAAATCCTGCGAGTACAAATGACATACTCAAATTCTCCGTATACTAAGCTAAATATCCACTTAAAAATTAAGATATCGAAGGAACAATTTAATTGTGATAAAATAAAATTTTAATCCCCAAATAAAATTATAGCCGACAATTCAATCTTTAATTGCCAACACTTGCTTGGATTTACGTTAGGTAAAGTTGGCATTTTGGAAAAAACTATGCTGATAGAGGATAAATTTAAATACGCTGAAGAACTGTGGGATCTAGAACGTTTATATGCCGATTTGGCGACAGTTAAAGGAAAACCCTTGACCCGTACAGAAAAACTACACCTACGAGGTTTGCTGTGTGGCTACAGTCCTTCTATTCTCGCTAAAAAATTGCATAAAAGCCCCCGTGGTTTACAATCCGATTTATCAAGTACTGTTAATCAATACGTTAAAAGTTTAATAGATGAGGATGTGAAATTGAACAATTCCCAAGATATTGGAAATCTACTGGAAGAAGTAGGATACAAGAAAGTGCCAACCACCGAAACCACCGGAAATTTGACACTTTCAATAGAGCATATGGAAAGTTTAATTAAAATAAACAATGCCATAAACAAAAATAAAAGTGTCACCGTTGAGATCAATATCCGTCTAGTCACCTCTCTCCCTGTTGAACAAGTCTCAAAGCTACTCTCCAATCCCCTCTCTTCCGAAAACCGTGAAGATCCAGACAAATTAGACTAAGGTATAAAACTCCAACTATCGTTCTCATTTCCACATTCCATCCGCAAGACAACGCCGGTTCCATCAACCTTGTTGCCCAAAGAAACCTGATCCTATGCTTACATTCCAAAACGGGAACAAGAAAAAAACATCAAACCCTGGCTGACAACTTCCATATTTGACCCATTTTAAAGAAGATCCCATGAATTGCCTATTTGAATCTCATCTGTCCCAATTTCCATTACAACAACGGGGCAAAGTCCGCGATATATACCCACTGGATGATCAACACCTGCTTATGATTGCCACTGATCGCCTGTCAGCTTTCGATGTGGTGCTACCCGATCCCATTCCCAAAAAAGGCATCATTCTCAACACGCTCTCCCATTTCTGGTTCCAATTCACCAGTCCCTTAATTCAAAATCATCTCAGCCCCCTTGATCTCACCCATTTTCTTCCCCCAGCAGAAGCTCAGGACATTCGGCAACGTTCCATGGTGGTTCGCAAACTCAAACCCTTACCCATCGAAGCCATCGTCCGAGGCTACCTGATAGGCTCTGCCTGGAAAGATTATATGCGCACCGGCCAAGTTTGTGACATTCCCTTACCTCCCCAATTATCCTTGGCAGAAAAATTACCCCACCCCATCTACACCCCTTCCAGCAAGGCTGCCGTCGGACAACATGATGAAAACATCAGTTTTGCCAACACAGTCAAACTGGTCGGCCAAGACTTAGCGGAACGAGTTCGAGACATCAGTCTCCAAATTTACCATAAAGCCAGTCTCTTTGCCGAACAAAGAGGAATTATCATCGCCGACACCAAATTTGAATTCGGTGTAGACGAGCATGGACAACTGCTATTAATCGATGAAGTTCTCACCCCAGATTCTTCCCGTTTCTGGCCCATGGAGCACTATGTCCCAGGTCATAATCCCCCCAGCTTTGACAAACAATTTGTTCGCGACTATTTGGAAACATTGCACTGGGACAAACGTCCCCCAGCTCCTTCCTTACCCCCTGAAATCATTGAAAAAACCACTCAAAAATATCAAGAGGCCTACGATAAACTCATAGGAACAAACTCATCCTTTTCCCACTCATAACACCAATTCTCATTCCCAATCAGCGCCCCAATCCTTACAATAATTCAAGGATTGGTGACCTCTACCTTAACTCTTCAGTGTTAACATGACCATAGCCTCCACCGATCCTGGCATTTACTCCACTCATCACGCCCACTTAGCCACTTTGGCCTATCAACAAGGCAACTTGCAACACAGTCTCTATCACTTACAACAACTGGTGCGCTTCAATCCTCAAGATGCCCGTGCCCATTATAACTTAGGCAATTTATTCCATGACTTACAACAATTTCCTCAAGCCATTGCCAGCTACCAACGAGCCATTCTCTATAACCCAACCTACCTGGAAGCCTATGGCAATTTAGGCACCCTTTATCATCAACAGGGAGAGCATGCCAAAGCCATCACCTGTTACCAACAAGCCTTAGCCATCAATCTCAATCGGCCAGAATTGCACCTGTATTTAGGCAATGCCCTCAAAAAATTACTCAAATTGGAAGAAGCAGACATCTGTTACCAAACAGCCCTCCAACTCAATCCCAATTACCTAGAAGCCCATGAGCAACAAGGACAATTGCTCCAAGAATTGGGCTATTTAAGTGAAGCTCAAACCCATTACCAAAAAGTATTGGAACTGAATCCACAATTCTTACATTTACAAAGCAATATCGCTGAAACCCTTAAACAACAAGGACAAATCAAAGCCAGCCTTGCCCTTTATCAACAATTATTACAAGAAATTGCGCATCAACAAATTTATCATGATTTAATTCCCTTTATCCACTCCAACTTACTGCTCACCTTCCATTACGATCCAGATTGTTCCCAAACTGATTTGGCTGCCCACTGTCAAGCCTTTGATCAACGCTATTGCCTACCCTTAGCCACCCAAATTTTGCCCCGACTTCCTTCCCAATCGACCTCAAAAAAACTAAAAATTGCCTATGTTTCAGCCGATTTTCATCGGCACCCAGTCGCCTATTTTATCGGTCCTATTTTAAAACAACATGACCATGACCAATTTGAAGTTTTCTGTTATTACAATAACTTACACTTTGATGAAATTACCCAAGAACTACAAAAACAAGCCGATCACTGGATCAACTGTTTACAATTCTCCAACCAAGAATTGGTTCACCATATTCGACAACACTCCATTGATATTCTCGTAGACCTGGCTGGCCACACCTCAGGCCACCGTTTACTGGTCTTTGCGCAAAAACCAGCCCCCATTCAAATCACCTACTTAGGCTACCCAGACACCACGGGACTGAGCAGCATGGATTATCATCTAACTGACCAATATGTTGATCCTCCTCAACAATCTAACTTTGGGACCGAAATTCCATTATACCTGCCTCACAGCTATTTTTGCTATGAACCTGCCCCCGAGGCTCATCAAGTCCCAGTCAACCCTTTGCCCGCTTTGCACAATGGATTTGTTACCTTTGCAGTGCTCAACAACTTTGTCAAACTCAACCCTTTTTTACTCAACCTTTGGGCCAATTTACTGAAACGTCTGCCCCAAGCCAAATTATTCATCAAATCCAAAAATCTTAAAGATCCAGTCACTCGTCATCATCTCATCGAACATTTTATACAACAAGATATTGCTCTCCAACGATTGATTTTGGTAGAATCTGTGCCTAAAATGGCCGACTACTTACAGTTATACCATCAATTGGACATTGCCCTGGACACTTATCCCTACAATGGAGCAACTACCACCTGTGAAACCCTATGGATGGGACTGCCAGTCGTCACCCTGGTTGGCAATAATCATGCTGCTCGCATGGGACTCAGTTTATTATCCACAGTGGGTTTAACCGATTGGATTGCCCACACACCTGACGACTATCTTGATATTTGCTGTCAATTAGCCAATAATTTAAACCAGTTACAACAAATTCGCAGCCAATTGCGATCTCGTTTACAAAATTCCCCGCTGATGGATGCCAAGACTTTCACTCGCCAATTGGAAGGTCTCTATCAACACTGTTGGAAAACTTACTTCTCTTCATCGAATTTATAAAAAAATCTCCTAAAATTCGATAATTCTGCACATTCTGATTCAAAAATTTATTACAAGGACTCCCATGAATAATCCTCTCACTCCCATTCAAGCCCTGCAAATTGCAGCTCAATACCATCAAACCGGTGATTTGGCTAAAGCCACCCATCTCTACCAAAAAGTTCTACAAATAGAGCCCGAAAATCCAGATGCTCTACACCTATTGGGACTGGTCGCCTATCAACAAAAAGACCTTGAACGAGCCTTACAATTGGTGGCTAAAGCCATGCAATTGAATCCCACTGTGGCCAATTTTCACAACAGTTTGGGCAATATTCTAAGATCTCAAAAACAATTCGGAATTGCCCTGGAATGTTTCCAACGAGCTGTCACCCTTAGAAGTGATGATGAAGATTTTCATTACAATTTGGGACTGACCTTTTATGACCTGGGACAATTGCCAGAAGCAATTTCTGCTTTTCAAAAAACCATTGCCCTTCGTTCCCAACATGCCAAAGCCCATTATCATTTGGGTAAAGCCCTCTGTGATCAAGGAGAAATAGAAGCAGCGATACAGGCTCTGCAACAAACTTTACAACTCAGTCCCCGCATGGCCGAAGCTCATAATTATCTGGGAATAGCTTGGTATCAACAGGGACATATTGCCGAAGCCATCACCAGTCATCAACGGGCTTTGGCTATCAATCCCAATTTAGTAGAAACTCATTATCATTTTGGCAAATTGTTGTCTCGACAAGGAGAATATGCTCAAGCAACTGTTTGCTTTCAAAATGCACTCACCTTGAGCCCAAATTCTGCCCTGTTGCATTACGAATTGGGAGAAGTGTATTATCAACAAAATCAATGGGTAGAAGCTCAACACTGTTATCAACAAGCCATTGTCCATTACCCAGAATATGCCCAAGCTCACAGTCAATTAGGGAATGTATATTGGCAACAGGGAAAAATTCCCGAAGCCAGAGCCTGTTTTGAAAAAGCCACCCATTTGGGATTTAATGAAAATGAGACTGCACTTCATTCCTAACAGCTTATTGTACCAAGGAATTTTATCGTGTCTTTGACCACCACACATTCGCTCCATTTAAGTAGTGAAGGGCGGCTCACTCACCCTCATCCGCTGGAATTTTATCTAATTTTTCCCGCCCACGCGACCACTCCCATTTTGAGCATTCCTGGCAGTCCCTTTCAACAAGCTATGCTGGACTGGCCATTGATTTCCCCAGTTCCCTACCCAAGTCAATTGCCTGATTCTTCAGATATTTATAGGCAATCAGTGCATTATTTAAGGCGACTTCAACCTCATTTGCCACTGACTGCTCAAGTGGGCACATGGTTGGCTGGACAGTCTCATCTTTCTTCCTTGCCACCCGAAAAAATTACAGAATTATTGGCGGAAATGTATCCCGTATATTCCAGCATGGGACTGCTTAGTTTTACCCCAACCTGTCGAGCTTTTGCCCAATTGTTTTGGGAATATGCCTTATGCAATCGCCTGGTTTCTCCAAAAACCAGCCCTCATCAACGTGCAAATTTACAAACTTGGGTGGCTGCATTTGTACAAGATCCTCCTTTTTCCGCTTTCCCCTATTTGTCAGACCGAATTTTAGATTATCTACTGGCAGAATTACAGTCCCAACCCCCAAAATTCATAACCACTACAGTGGCTTGGCAAACCGCCCAAACCTGTCGACAAGTTTTGGAATCTCAACCATTGCAATGGGCTCAATTTAAACGAGACTGGCGTTATTACCGGGAACAGTCCTTAGCGCAACAGTATGAATATATAAAAGAATTGGTATCTAATACTGTTTCAATCCCCCAATCTTGGTTGCCAGAGGTGGTGGCTATTTTATTAACCAAGCGTTTGTCAAGACAGGTGGTTACTGCTGATACGACAATAACTGGTTTGGGTGGATTGCCAGATTGTTATTTTAATGCCCAATTGCCTGCCGGGCGCATTGATTTGCCAGAATTGTTGTTTCAAGTGGATCAGCATACTGCTTTTTTGGACTATCAACGTCAGTGTTATAATTATCTAAAACGCTTACAAAATGATTGGAAAATCAATGGGTTTGAGTTGTCAAGTTCTCAAATTACTTCTCGACCGATTAAGCCTTCTCGTTGGGCACAACAGGTACACTTGCCTAAATTGAGAACCAATTTATATCAGCAAGTATACAGTGAACATCCCCAGGCTCTTTTATTGTTGTCACCCACCGGTTATGGTAAAACGACTGTGGTCCAACATTTGGCCAAGGAGTTAAATTGGATTTTGGTGTCCATCGATTGTCGTCAAGTGGCGGCTCAAACTGACAGTTTAGATCCACAACAGGCGCCGGACAGAGAGACGCAACGACAGTTAGTTGCCCTCGATTGGGCATTGGCTATTCAGGAGCCGGTTTTGTTACTTTTAGATAATATTCAAGCAGTTCCAGAAGGATTTATGCGGTTATTTCGGGAATTGGTTTCCCCAAACCGTCGCCTTGATGGGACTTGGCAGGGGCAGTTTCGGGAATATTGTTTTCAGGGTAAACGGTGGGGACTGATCTTGGCGGGGACTTCTGCTGAACAGTTGCCTGAGGATATGCGACAACAATTGCAAATTTATTCTTATACCTTGGCAATTCGTTCTCATTTAGATTTGTTCGCTCTGAGTTATCTGGAGAATGCACTGATGGTGAATCCTTGGCTATTTTCATTGTTAGATCAAGATATTACAATATTTGATCAATTATTGCAGATGGCTCAAGGGCAGTTGAGACCGGAGCAGATGGGGTTAGAGTCAGAGGAATATCGTCAGGCAGTTCAAGTGTTGGAAAAATTGGGTTGGATGCAAAAATGGATATTGCCTATAGTCACTTGTCAATTGCAGGCTAACCCAGAGTTGCCTGAGATTAAATTGTCAGGAAATTATCGATTTTTCAATCAGTTGGCTGCTCAAGTGACGCCTGAGATGAGTTTAACAGAATTGGGAACTTTGTTGGATGAAGGTTGCTGGGGGCAGTTGGAGCAGTTGCCAAAGGCAGAAAGGGAACAGAATGAGTTGTTTTGGAAAGAGTTGCGAGGGGAGCTCAGTCTTCAAGAATTACAGCGTTGGCAGCAGATTCAGCAACGGTGGCGAGGTCAAGGGTTAACGGGAATAGAGGCATTGACTGAAGCAGTTTATAGTTTAGAGCGCCGAGTGGGAGAGTGGATGGGTCAATTGTCCGAGTTGCATTTGGAGATGCAAGTGGTTAATCAGTTGCCGATGGGAGTTGAGCAGGGTTTGTTGCAAGCTATTGAATTGATAGAGAAAACTTTGCTACCCGTGGTGCAAGATTATGAGCGCAAGTCTAAGTTGGATTTGTTGATTTTTGAGCGGGTTCGAGAAATGGGCGAGGTGTTAAAGGCTTTACATAATAAATTGGAGCATGCTGATAAATTGGTTAAGCAATATAAACCATTGAGTTTTAAGGATTAACTGGGAAGTTCTGACAGGTTTTGGGAACCTGTCAGGTGTAGATATTGCTTGGGTTAATTGGTTTGAGCAGACACGGTAGTTAGGAAGTTCAACAGTTTTGCCCAAGAGTCCTTGTCAGCGTGCTCATCGTAAGCAAGTGGCAGTGCAAATTGTTTGGCATAATGGTCAGCATCCGGATTGGTGAAACTGTGTTGTACATTGGGATAACTGATGAGTTCCCATTCTGCTTTGGCTTGGCGCATTTCTTGTTCAAAAGCCGTCACTTTTTCCTGGGGAATGAGTTGGTCAGCCGCTCCATGTAATACCAAAATTTTAGCTTTGATGGTCCCAGGTTGGGCAGGTTGAGCGGTGGCTAAGCTGCCATGAAAACTGGCCACTCCTTTTAAATCCAGTCCTTGTCTGGCCATTTCTAAGACAATTCCACCGCCAAAACAATAGCCTATAGCCGATAAATTTTTGGGATCAACTGCTGGTTGTTGCTTTAGAAAAGCCAAGGCTGCTTCAAAACGGGCTTTGGCAAGGGGGAGGTCTTTTTGAACTGCACTGGCAAATTCTCCGGCTTCTTTAGGATGTTGGGCTCGTTTGCCATCGCCATACATGTCTACTGCCAAGGCTATATAACCAGCTTCAGCCAGTGCAGTGGCTTTGTTACGGGCATATTCGTTGTGTCCCCACCATTCATGCACTACGAGAACACCCGGTCGTTTACGAGTCCCTTCTTCTGCCACCAGGTAACCTTTAAAGGTCATATTTCCCAGTGTATAGTCCACCGCTCGACCTTGAACGGCGGCTTGTGCCGATAGGCTCATCCAACTACATAACAGGATTATCCATGTCTTCATGCTCATTTTCTCCTCAATTTAGGTAATGATACAGTGATTACCCAGTTGCCATTGATGTTTATCCATGGTAAAAGTGGGATATTCATCAGTTTAATCTCATTCCCATTATCAACTATGGGAACAAGAACATTTTAGGCAGTGGCTCATCAATCATAAAATTGTATTATAATTGATCTCCACTTCCAATACAAATGGGATATTTATCAATTTCAAGGACGTGTTGCTACCCCTGGCTAAAAATGTTATACTGTTTAATTAAAATGGTATACTATGCCATTAGGTGAAATAATATGAGCGGTTAAACGGATTATTTTTCCCCCACATTCCACTCATTTTGAGGAAAATCTATGAACCCTGACATACTGATTTCTGTACATAATCTTTGGCGCTACTACGGCCACTTTTGTGCAGTTAGGGAAGTGAACTTTGAAGTAAAACGTGGACAAATTTTGGGATTTTTAGGACCTAATGGGGCTGGAAAATCGACAACCATGCAAATGATCACTGGCAATTTGGCGCCTACTATTGGGCAAATCACCGTGGGTGGCCAAGACCTGTTTGAGAATCCAATTGAAGCCAAAAGTCAACTGGGTTATCTGCCTGAACATCCCCCCCTGTATCAGGAAATGCAAGTGATTGAATTTCTGAAATTTTGTGCCAAATTACACCGGGTGCCTCGCCCTCAAATTCCCCAAGCTTTGGAACGCGCCATGGAACACTGTGGGCTCAGTCATGTGGGCAAACGTTTAATTGGCAACCTATCCAAGGGTTATCAACAACGGGTGGGTATTGCGCAAGCCATCATTCATACCCCTTCGGTAGTGATTCTCGATGAACCCACCATTGGGCTCGATCCTATTCAAATTCGAGAAATTCGTAATTTAATCAGTAAGATCGGCGCTGAGCACAGTGTCATCTTATCCACCCACATTTTGCCCGAAGTGCAGGCTGTTTGCAATCAGGTACAAATCATCAATCAGGGACAATTGATTTTAAATGACACCATACAAGGACTGTTGACGCAAATGAAAACCACCCAATTAATCATTGGCTTGCGACATCCCCCGGAACTGACTGAATTGTTACAAGTAGATGGAATAGAAGAAGTCGAACAAGTCGACAGCACTCATTTCCGAATTCGACATGCCGCGGAACACAGTCCCGCGGAACAATTGGTTGAACAATCGGTAACAGCTCATTGGGGACTGTTCGAACTGATCCCAGAAAAACGTTCGCTGGAACAAGTCTTTGTTGACCTCACCCAAGCCGAAGAACCTCACACAACTGACTTAATCAACAAGGAGGCCGCCTGATGTGGACCATTGCTGCTAAAGAATTACGCAGTCTATTTCTTTCCCCTTTAGCATGGAGCATTTTGGGAGTTCTCCAATTCATTTTTGCCTGGGTATTTGCAGTATTAGTCCATTGGTTTTTGCAACCTGATATTCAAGCCAACTTGGCAAACCATCCGGATGGACCCGGACTTACTGAAATTGTAGTTGGCAACTTATTGGACTGGATGGCCATCGTGCTATTACTGGTAGTCCCATTACTGACCATGCGTCTATTCAGTGAAGAAAAGCGCAGCAAAACCCTACCCTTGCTGCTGTCTGCCCCCATCTCTATGACCAGCATCGTGTTGGGAAAATACTTGGGACTGATGGGATTTTTTTTCATTATGTTATTGATCTTAATGCTCATGCCTCTATCTTTACTGTTGGGAGGAACGTTGGATTTTGGGCAAGTGGCTGCCGGACTGTTGGGTGTCACCTTACTCTTGGCTGCTTTCAGCGCCATCGGTCTTTTTATCTCCACCCTCACTGCCTATCCCACTGTGGCTGCAATCAGCACCTTTGGCACGCTGTTACTGCTGCGGATTTTGGATTGGGCAGAAAACACAGGAGAACAAACTGGAGTTTTGACTTACCTATCCATGACACAACACTATCAATCTCTACTGCATGGGCTATTTGATTCCCAAGACGTGGTTTACTACCTGTTAGTGATTGCGCTCTTTCTAATTCTCAGCATTCATCGTTTAACCATGGAACGCATTTAACCTCTCCTAAATAGCCCTTTCAACCACTGCATTCTCTAACATGAATATCAATTCCCAAACTCGTCTACATCTCACCTTACAAAACTACCTATTCTTAGGACTTATCCTCGTCTTGTTTGGCTTATTGGCTTGGTTAAGCACCCGTTACCACTGGCAAATTGACTGGACCATGGATAACCGTAACAGTCTGTCTGAGACCACTGTACAAATCCTCGAAGAACTTCGTTTACCCTTAACTATAACCGCTTTTGCCGAAAAATCTGGAGAGACCAGAGAAGGCATTAAAGGCCTGATTGAACGCTATCAACGCCATAAAACCAATTTAGAACTTCGCTTTATTGATCCGTTGACTTCTCCCTCTGAAGTTAAAGAGAAAGGTATTAAAATCAATGGGGAACTGATTATAGAATATCAGGGGCGCAGTGAACATTTACAAACTCTTTCTGAATCGGAATTGACCGCAGTCTTGCAACGATTGGCCCGCCAAGGTAACCGTTTGATCACTTTCTTGCAAGGACATGGGGAACCCAGTCCCACCGGTTTTTCCGATCAGGACATCAATCATTGGGCTAACCAACTGGAAAAAGCTGGTTTTATGGTCGAAAAATTAAATTTTGGCGAAAATGCTTCATTGTTACATAAAACCAATGTGTTGGTCATCCCCAGTCCCCAAACCAAATTACTGCCAGCAGAAGTCACTGCCATTCTGGATTACATCAATAATGGGGGAAACTTGTTGTGGCTACTTAATCCCTCAGCCCAATTGCAAGGACTTGAATTATTGGCAGAAAAACTGAAATTGACAGTGCACCCTGGCATGATTTTAGACCCAGTGGGACAGCTGTTTGGAGTAAACAATCCCTCCGTGGTAACTATTAGCACTGAAGGATATGGAGAACATTCAATTACGGTGGGTTTTGAAAATTATCTTACCCTGCTTCCCCAAGCAGTTGGTTTACAAATAGAGCCTGATGAAAAATGGGAACTGATCAGTCTACTGAAAACTCATCCTCAGGCTTGGTCTGAAGTGGGCGCTATTCAAGAAGGTGCTGTTGAATATAATGAGGGAACTGATATTAATGGTCCCTTGGATGTGGGATTTGCTTTGAAACGAACTCTCGAGTTGACAACTGCAAGTCATGTTCAAAGTCCCAAAGAAGAAACTGCAGACCAAAAATTGGCCGCTCAAGAATCCAGTGAGGCTAAACCTTCTGTGAAAGAAGGGAAAGAGGCAGAAAATACGATGAGTGAAACACTGGATGAGCATGCCACTGAAGATCACGAGAAAGATCATGAAGAAGGTAATGAGGAAGAACATAAACATGAATCCAATCAAGGATCTGCAGAATCTTCAGAAAGTGGTCTTGAACAACGCATTGTCATCATTGGAGACAGTGACTTTTTAGCCAATAGTCTCTTCCAGTATGCCGGGCATTCAGAATTGGCTATGAGAATATTAAATTGGCTCAGTTCGGAAGACAGTTTTATTGAAATTCCACCCAAAATGGCCACAGATTCTAAATTACAATTGTCAGATAATTTAGTGATTTTATTGGGATTATTCTTCCTATTTGTATTACCAATCAGTTTAATCAGTATGGGAATTTTAGTATGGTTACACAGGAGAAAAGCATGATTCGTAAACGTTGGTGGTTGAATGCCCTGTTGTTGTTCATCATATTGGGACTGACTTCTCTGGCAATTTGGGAACCTGGACTTGAAAAACCAGAGCAATTTCCACCTTTGATTAACCTCAAGATTGAAGATGTAAAAACTGTTAATATTGAACGTATTGGGAAAGAAACCTTAACATTCAACAAGCAAGTAACTGGAGAATGGCAAATGACATCTCCTTTGGATTTATCAGCCAACACTTTTCGAGTAAAACGGTTGTTGACGATCTTAGGAGAACAGGATTACCAAGTGTTTCCCAGTGAGGAATTGTCTCTGGCTGATATTCAATTGGATCCTCCAAGCGTGATCCTAACTTTTGACCAACAGATATTAAAATTGGGAGATATTTCTCCTTTGCATCCTGATCGACGTTATGTACAACGAGGAGATCAACCACAACAAGTATTTTTGGTTAAAGACAGTCTTTATGCCAATTTGTTAGAAGATGCCATGGCTTTTGTCAATTTATCAATTTTGGGGGATAATCCTAAAATTATGAGTTTGCAACTGCCTAATTATCAGCTCAATTTACAAGATGGGAATTGGAAATTGCTTCCAGATTCTGCTGAGCATGCAAACATCAGTGCCGATATCTTGCAGGAACTGATCGATCATTGGCGCTATGTCCAAGCATTGAGTGTGGAGTCCTATCAGGAAGGCAGTGCCCACCAAGGACAAATTGTAGTGACTTTGCAGGATGGGCAAGTGATCACCTTGCTCATTCAGGCTGTCCATCCAGAATTGATCTTAGCGAGACCAGAGAAAAAGATCCAATATCATTTGCCAGTGGAACAGGTGGCACGTTTGTTAGAATTGCCTCCCCTTAAAAAAGAGGAAAAATCTGTTGAAAAATCAGAGCCTTCTGCGATTGAAGAGGCGGAAATCCCGGCAGTTACAGATCCAAAGCCTGTGGAGATTCCAAAAGTAGACGATCCAAAGCCACCTGAAATTAAGAGTTTAGAACTTTCACCAGCGCCCCCGGTTCAAACTGAAAATTGATTTATTTCGCTTCATGTGGGAAATAAAAGTGATGTTTTGTAGAGAAAGTGGGTTTGTTAAATACAAAACCGTCACTTCCCATGATGAAGCAAATTGCTTAAATTACCCATTGAAATCAAACTTTCGATAAACCTTTCTCTCCGGTCAATTTTCTAATTTCCCCGATCAATTTTTCTGAATTGTTTCTTGATAGAAATGGAATATTTCTTGCGTGAATTGCCAATTTTCAGAAGTTTTCTATAAATCATTTTAACGGAGTAAAACATGCCATTCTTGCTCATTGTATGTTTAGTTACTTTTTCGAGCGTAAGTTTTGCTCGAACTGCGGAAGTGACTGAAATTAATTTGTGGAAGCAAACTCCACACGGTATGCGTTTGCTATTCAACCTGAGTGGACCCACCACCCACACTGTTTTCACCTTAAATTCCCCGGATCGTTTGGTGATTGATCTCAAAGAAACTATCCTAAAAACGGAATTTAAGCCCACTTTGAATAACCAAGATTTCATTCAAAATGTGCGCATTGCACGTCGTAACAAAGATGATCTACGTATTGTTTTAGATCTCAATGTTCCGGTCTTGACCAAAAGTTTTCTTGCCAAGGTAACTGCAGGTCGCGGTGGTCATCAACTGACCGTTGACATCAATCCAAAGGCAGCTCAAAACAGTGCTATTTCAACGATTCGTTCCCTGTCAGCAAAATCAATATTGCCTATCATTCCCCTAGGAAAAAAAAGTTCAACTCCCAAGGAAAAAATTGTGGTGGCTATTGATGCTGGACATGGGGGAATTGACTCTGGAGCAGTCGGTCCCAATGGGACTTACGAAAAAGAAGTGGTCTTGATGATAGCCAAGGAATTGGCCACCCTAATTAATCAAACTGCTGGTCTGTCTGCTGTCATGATTCGCGAAGGAGACTATTTTTTAAAATTGCGCAGACGCATTGAATTGGCTAGGGAACATCAAGCAGATTTGTTCATCTCTATTCATGCGGATGCTTATCCAGAAAATAAACAAATTCAAGGGGCTTCTGTGTATATGCTGTCTAATGGAGGGGCCAGCAGTGAAGCTGCTCAATGGGTGGCAGAAAAGGAAAATGCAGCCGATTTACTTGGGGGAATTAGTTTAAGTGATAAGGATGATTTACTGGCTTCAGTCCTGCTCGATCTGTCACAAGCTGGCACTTTGGAAGCCAGTGCCTTGGTGGGTAACGAGGTGATAAATGCTTTGAAAAAATCCAATAAAGTTCATTACAGCACGATACAAAGAGCAAGTTTTATGGTGTTGCGTTCCCCTGACATTCCCTCCATTTTGGTAGAAACTGCCTTTCTTTCCAACCCTTTGGAAGAAGAAAAGTTAAACAGTGTAGAATTCCGATTACGAATAGCCCACGCTATTTTTGAAGGAATTCAGAACTATTTTGCACAACATTCCCCTTTAAGTCAATTGGTTGCTCAATCTGAATTCTAAAAAGTAATTTAGAAATCCCCCATTTCCCTATTGGGAAAGGGGCAAGATGTTTCCCTCCCCAAACCAGCAGAGAAGACCGGGATCTGTCTCAACTAAACCATTCCCTTCCCTGATACCTCTAACATTAAGTCCCAGTTTAGACAATTCTGGATCAAATCCCATGAACTTTAAACTTTCTCCTCATCACTTTTTTTCGACAATCTATTGTTTTACATATATTTCTATCTTTTTGCTCATAAAAGGATGTTCCTTATATCAGGATATTCCCGTTGTGCAACAAGCTGATCCAGTTCAAACAACAATTTCCGAATCAACTTTAACTTCTTTGACTACCGTTGAACCGCCCAAATTGTCAACTCTTCAATTACATCAGGCAAAACAGGCAGTAGTTGAGATTTATGATTCGCAAGGGAAAAGTTTAGGTAGCGGGGTGATTATTGATAAAATTGACCCTAAAGCCTATATTTTAACTGTTGCTCACTTAGTTGAAAATAATTCCAAACTGGTGGTTAATTTGTTCCAACAAGGTGATCAGCCAGTTTCTCTCGTTTATGCTAATGTCAAACTTGATTTGGCGTTGTTGGAAATTTCGCTTGAGCATTTGAATTTACCTGCCAACTTGGGAACTCAATTGACCTTGGCATTGCCAAAAAAAGATCTTAAATTGCCAGTATTTAGCGTTGGTTTTCCAGCTCAGGCACCGGCTTGGACTCCGGTTTTTCTGGAATATCAAAAAGTGGCCAGTCATTTATTTTTTTCTAATCCAGTCGATCCTGGTTATACGGGTGCTCCAGTGTTTCAAGACAATCAGATGATTGGGATTGTGGCTGGGCATTCGCAAGGTACATTTGCAATTCCTTCTCGGAACATATTGACTTTTCTACAAATTCACCCCACTGGAAAATTGATTTTGAAGCATCACCCGGGGTTAATTCCACTTCCAACTCCTCCCAAACCATCTAAAACTCCCACGCTGATTGTAGAAAAGTCAAATTCTCCTAATGGCACTCCGACTGAAAAGATTCCGGTAGAAACTCAAAAAATTCCGGTAGAAAGTCAACAGTCTGACAAAACGATTTCTTCAAAGGTTGAAGTGCCAACTGTGACCAGTAAAACGGCTGCTAAACCGGTGGAAACTGCCAAACCGGTGGAAACTGCAACTCAAAATACACCCGTTACAACAGCAATTGCAAAGGAGCAAGTGCCTGTTTCTACTGATATTCAATTTAAATCTTTGCAAAAAGAAAAAGGTGGCCAAACTGGGTCGACCCAGAAAACTGAAATAATCTCTAAATCACAGGAGAATGGTTCAGTTAAAATAGCTGTTGGGAATGAAAAGGTTTCAGCATCTGTTGATTCCAGTCTTCAATCTAACAAGTCTAACCAATTAGACAATCAGAAAGTTGTTGGGGTTAAAGCAGTTGCAGTGGATAAGGTTTCTGCAACGATTGAGGTTGGAAAAAAAGGTGAATCCAAACTCGCAAGTGTCAATCCAACAACTTCCGAAATGACTGCTTCTGAAAAGTTGTTGGCATTGGCGCAGGGAATTGAGGTGCCTGCAACTGCCATCGTTAAGGGGGAAACTGAGTTGTCGAAAAAAGTGCCTGAAATGGGGCTTGTGCAGCCAAGTTCCCTATATGAAGCAACTTTAAAATCATTGGAAGTTGATCCTTTGAAGTCCCTACAAAGCAATCCATTGCCCAGTTTAGAGGCACCTAAGCCTATAACTCAAGACGCTGTTCCCAATGTGGAAGATGTGCCAAATTCAGAGTTGATAAGCGCAAAATCCATTCCTCTTCAGATTAATGATGGTCAGACAGACAGTGTTTTGAAGTCTGGTGACAATTTACAGCAGTCTAACGATCAGGCTAAGATTGATGATCAGGCACAGGTTGATGAGGCCACTTTAAATGAGTTGTGTGGAGCGATTGCAATTAACGATATGTCCACTTTTCGCCAAAAAGCTCGTTCTCTGGGCAAAGGTCATACTTTGGTTCATTTGGCTGAGGGAATAGAGTTGGCATTGACGACTCAGGATCAGAAGACGATTTTGGAAACTACACTCCGATTTTTGTTCGAAGCGTTTGTGATGTCCAAAAATTCACAGAATTCTCGTTGCACTCCGGCTTTATTGCAAAAAAAATCTAAGGAATTAGAGTCACTTAGGAAGTGATGTTTTTGGAAAATTTTACGCTCAACTTTCACTTTATCGGTTATGATTTTGTATGATTCCAGTGATTATTCCCTATTATCAGCAGGTGGCCCAGTTGCAACAATGTTTGCACAGTTTGAGAATTCAAACGGTGCCAGTTGAGATTTTTGTGCGTGACAACAGTCAAGATAATGTTTATTTTACTGCTGCAGTCAATGAGGGATTGAGGCGGTATTTGGAGAATATCTTGGTGAAGTATTTGATAATTCTCAATCAGGATATGTATTTATTTCCAGAGGCAGTGGAGGTGTTGTGCCAGTTTATGGAGCAGCATCCACGTTGTGGAATCGCGGTGCCTTTACAGTTGCATCATCAATATCCCGATTATGTGATTTGTGCCGGCGGTTTACAGGCAGTCCCAGTGGGTCAGCATATTCAGGGACCGTTGAGTGAATTTGGTGAGGATAGGGAGTTAGTTTGGGGGAATGGGGCTTGTATGTTGTTGCGCAAGAAAATGGTGCAAGATATTGGGTTATTGGATGGTAATTTTAAGTTTATTGGCTCAGACAGTGATTATTGTTTCACGGCCAGAAGTCGAGGCTGGCAGGTGTGGTGTGTGGCAAAAGCCAAGGGTATTCATGAAGTTGGGCAATCAGCTCAAAGGAGTGATGAAGGGCTTGAACAGGTAAAGTGGCAAGATATGAGGTATTTTGTGAAAAAGTGGTTATCGGGGCGATTGTATCAACAATTGGCTTTTGAAGGGGAAGCCTGGAGTGCGGAAAAGGTGGCAGAAATGGAGCGGTTGTTTCAGGTGGATTTGAGCTGATATGAATGGCTGGGCAGGGTCAGTTGAGGGATATAAACAGCAGGGACGTGATTATGTTGTGCAGGGGAATTGGCAGGCTGCATATCAATGTTTCGAGGCGGTGATTGGGTTGGCTCCCACGGTAGAGAATTATTTTGAGTTTGGCAATTTATTGCAGTCTCAACAGCAATGGGAACGCGCTGAGAATTATTATCGGCGAGTGTTGCAGTTGTGCCCCCAATGTGTGGAGGCTTATGGTAATTTGGGCAATTTATACGTGGCTCAAGAACGTTGGGAACAGGCTTTGTTTTGTTATCAGCAGGTGTTGGCGGTGCGTCCAGAAGATGCTGAGACTTATTATCATGTGGGGCGTTTGTTTCAGTTGCAGCAGCACTGGCAGTTGGCTGTGGATTATTATCAGCAGGGTTTGCGTTGGGCACATGATCCAATTTTGACTTATTATCAGTTGGGGCAGGTGTTGGATGAGTTGGGCCGTTGGGAAGAGGCGACCGATTGTTGTCGTCAGGTGTTGTTGAGAATGCCAGATTCTGCAGATTCTTATTACCAATTGGCGTTGGTTTTGCAGAAACAGGGGCATCAATTTTCTGCGTTGAGTTATTGTCAACAGGCAGTGGAGTTGAGTCCGGGGGAGGCTCGTTTGCATTTTGGGTATGCTCAGATGTTGTTGAGAATGGGAAAGTTGCAGGCGGGTTGGCGGGAATATGAGTGGAGAATTGGGACCAGTGAGTTGATATTTGAGTTGCCACAACCGCGTTGGGATGGCAGTCCACTCGAAGGACGACGATTGTTGATTCATTGGGAACAGGGGTTTGGAGATACTTTGCAATTTGTGCGTTATTTGCGCTTGATCAAGGGAGGCAAAGTTTTATTGGTTTGTCAGCGCAGTTTGGTGTCTTTGTTGAAAGAGGGTTTAATTGGGGTGGAGAATTGTGAGGTTTTTTCGCAAGATCAGGAGCTTATGGGGTTGAATTTTGAGGTGTGGTTGCCTTTGTTGAGTTTGCCTCATTTGTTTGGGACTGATTTGGGTAATATTCCCAATGAAGTGCCTTATTTGAGTGTTGAATCGAATTGGATAGATTATTGGCAGTCTCGTTGTAGTTTGAGGGAAATGCGAAAGATTGGTATTGCTTGGGCGGGGAGTCCCACTCATACGAATGATCGGATGCGTTCTTGTTCTCTATCCTATTTCGCAGTGTTGAAGCAGGTGCCGCAAGTGGTGCTTTGTTCTTTGCAAAAGGGAAGTGTTGCTGGGGAGGTGAGAAAGGTTGGGTTTGAGGTGCTTGATTTTTCAGAGGAAATTAGGGATTTTCGAGATACTGCAGCTTTGGTGTGCGGATTGGATTTGGTGATTTGTGTGGATACCGCAGTGGCTCATTTGGCGGGGGCTTTGGGGAAGCCGGTGTGGGTGTTGTTACCGTATTTTGCAGATTGGCGGTGGTTGATGGGAAGGGAAGACAGTCCCTGGTATCCTACAATTCGTTTGTTTCGACAGCAAAAGGTGGGGGATTGGGCAGGGGTATTGGAGCAGGTGAGGGCAGCTTTGTTGGAAGGGGACTCTTGATTATTTTGTGATTGTCCTTATGTTAGGGTCACATTATTTTTTGGAGGTGGTTATGAATTTTGATAAGTTGACTTTAAAGTTGCAGCAGGCGTTGGCTCAGGCTCAGAGTTTGGCGGTGGGTCGCGATCATCAGTTTATTGAGCCCAGTCATTTGTTGTTGACGTTGATAGAACAGAATGATTTGACGGTAACTCGTTTGATTTCTCATATTGGTGCTGATCTTCAGGTTTTGCAATCGGCTTTGAAAGATTTGATTGAGCGTATTCCGCAAGTCAAAGGGACTCATGGAGAAGTGCATGTATCAAATGAGTTGGGGCGTTTGTTGAATGTGGCAGATAAGTTGGCACAGCAGCGTCGAGATGGTTATATTTCGAGTGAGTTGTTTTTGTTGGCAGCGGCGCAAGATAAGGGGCAGTTGGGGGAATTGTTGCGCAAGTCGGGGGTGGAACCGGGTTTGTTGGAGCAGGCTGTTCTCCAGTTACGTCAAGGTCAGACTGTCAATAGTCCCAATGCAGAAGAGCAACGGCAGGCGTTGGAGAAATATACGATTAATTTAACTCAGCGGGCGGTGCAAGGGAAGTTGGATCCGGTGATTGGTCGGGATGAGGAGATTCGGCGGGTGATTCAGGTTTTGCAGCGTCGCACAAAGAATAATCCGGTGTTGATCGGAGAGGCTGGAGTGGGTAAGAGTGCAATTGTGGAGGGTTTGGCGCAACGTATTGTTAATAAAGAGGTCCCAGAGGGTTTAAAGGGTAAGCAGTTGTTGGTGTTGGATATGGGGTCTTTGATTGCTGGGGCTAAATATCGTGGGGAATTTGAGGAGCGTTTGAAGGCAGTTTTGAGTGATTTGGCCAAGCAGGAAGGGCAGGTTATTTTGTTTATTGATGAGTTGCATACGATGGTTGGGGCGGGTAAGGCTGAGGGGGCTATGGATGCTGGGAATATGTTGAAGCCGGCGTTGGCTCGTGGGGAATTGCATTGTATTGGGGCGACAACGTTGGATGAATATCGCCAGTATATTGAGAAGGATGCGGCTTTGGAACGTCGATTCCAGAAGGTGTTGGTGAATGAGCCGAGTGTGGAAGATACGATTGCGATTTTACGCGGTCTCAAGCCTCGTTATGAGGTGCATCATGGGGTGGATATTACGGATCCAGCGATTGTGGCAGCGGCGACTTTGTCTTATCGGTATATTACGGATCGGCAGTTGCCCGATAAGGCGATTGATTTGATGGATGAAGCGGCGAGTCGGATTCGGATGGAGATTGATTCCAAGCCAGAGCGGATTGATCGCTTGGATCGGCGATTGATTCAGTTGAAGATTGAGCGGGAGGCATTGAAAAAGGAGAAGGATGAGGCGTCTAAGCAACGGTTGCAGAAGTTGAATGGTGAAATTTCGAGTTTGAGTGAGGAAATTGCTGAGTTGACTAAGATTTGGCAGTTGGAGAAGAGCAGTGTGCAAGGGAGTCAGCAGATTAAGGAGGAGTTGGAGCAGGCGCAGTTGGCTTTGGAGGCTGCGGCGCGATCCGGGGATTTGTATCAGATGGCGATGTTGAAGAATGAGAAGATTCCGCAGTTGGAAAAGCGTTTGGCTACGATGACACAGTCAGAAAAGCGGGCATTTCAGTTGTTGAGAGATACGGTCACGGAAGAGGAAATTGCAGAGGTGGTGTCGAAATGGACGGGAATTCCAATCACTAAGATGTTGGAAGGGGAACGGGAGAAATTGTTGCGTATGGAGGAGGCTTTGCAGCAAAGAGTGGTGGGACAGGAGGAAGCGTTGCAGACGGTGGCGAATGCGATTCGTCGTTCTCGAGCGGGTTTGTCTGATCCACAGCGTCCGAATGGTTCATTTTTGTTTTTGGGTCCCACTGGGGTGGGTAAGACCGAGTTGTGCAAGGCATTGGCTAATTTTTTGTTTGATACGGATGAGGCTATGGTGCGGGTGGATATGTCGGAGTTTATGGAGAAGCATTCTGTGGCTCGTTTGATTGGTGCTCCTCCAGGGTATGTTGGTTATGAACAGGGGGGGTATTTGACTGAGGCGGTGCGACGTCGTCCTTATTCAGTGATTTTGTTGGATGAGATAGAGAAGGCGCATCCTGAGGTGTTTGGGGTGTTGTTGCAGGTGTTGGATGATGGGCGTTTGACTGATGGACAAGGTCGCACGGTGGATTTTCGGAATACGGTGATTATTATGACGTCTAATTTGGGTTCTCAGGTGATTCAGGAGATGGCTGGGGAGGGTCAATATGAGGCGATGAAGACGGCGGTGATGGGAATTGTGGGTCAGTATTTCCGGCCGGAGTTTGTGAATCGGATTGATGATGTGGTGGTGTTTCATCCGTTGGGTAAAGTGCAGATTCGAGCGATTGCGGAATTGCAAATTGAGCAGTTGCGGAAACGGTTACAGGCGCAGGGTCTGGAGTTGATGGTGAGTGAGAGCGCTTTGGAGAATTTGGGATTGGCGGGTTTTGATCCGGTTTATGGGGCGCGGCCGTTGAAGCGGGCTATTCAGCATTATTTGGAGAATCCGTTGGCTCAACGGGTGTTGGCCGGTGATTTTGGAGGTGGTGATACGATTCGCGTGGATTGGCAGGCGGGTCAGTTGGTTATTGGGTAAGAGGGTTGAGGACCTGACAGGTTTTTAGGGTTTGTCAGGTCTGGGTTTCAAAGGGTAAGGAACTAAAAGTAAGTATTGACTGCAGCGTCCAAAGTGTCGCGCATGTCGGGATCGTCTGTTAATGGACGTATTAAAGTCATGCCACAGGCCATTTTGGGGTCGATGTTTTTGGCGATGAGATAGCCGGCATAAACCAGTAGACGGGTGGAGATGCCTTCGTCTAAACCGTGACCTTTGAGATTGCGAGCCCGGTGTCCAATCGCCACCAGTTTTTCGGCAATGTTGGAGGTGACGCCGCTTTCATGGGCGACAATTTCGGTTTCTACTTCTGCAGAAGGATAGTCAAAATCCAGGGCGCCAAAGCGTTGTTTGGTGGATTGTTTGAGGTCCTTCATGAGACTTTGGTAGCCGGGATTGTAGGAGATGATGAGTTGAAAGTCAGGATGGGCAGCGACCAGTTCGCCTTTTTTTTCAAGAGGTAAGGTGCGACGGTGGTCGGTGAGGGGGTGAATGACGACCGTGGTATCTTGGCGGGCTTCTACGACTTCGTCTAGGTAACAGATGGCGCCAATACGGGCTGCAACGGTCAAGGGACCGTCCTGCCAACGGGTGCCATTGGCGTCCAGTAGGAAGCGTCCCACAAGGTCAGAGGCGGTCATGTCTTCGTGACAAGCGACGGTGATCAGGGGTTTTTGGAGTTTCCAAGCCATGTATTCGACAAAGCGGGTTTTGCCACATCCAGTGGGACCTTTGAGCATGATGGGCATTCTGACTGCATAGGCAGCTTCATACAGGGCAACTTCATCGGCCACTGAGCGATAATAGGGTTGGTTTTTGATTTGGTATTGTTCAATTTGACTCATAAAAGGGGCTCCTGTTTCTAAAAAAACCCCTGAACGATTTTTAAGGTCGCGCAGGGGTTGATGATTACCGTAAATGGCTCTGTGGTGTCAGAGAATCAATTACTTCATGGGTCCCCGATAGACTACCATGGAGGCACCTTGGCTTTGTTGATAGTTGTCATAGCCAATCAAGCGAACATGGTTACGAGGATGAGCTTTGTGGCAGGCGTCAGCTTCGCTTAGAATTTTGTCCACATCAGTTTCGCCAAACATGGGCAGTTTCCACATGTACCAATAGTGGTCAAAGGCATGTTCGGGCTCGGTGTGTTCGATGGCGGGGTTCCAGCCCTTACTCACGATGTACTTAACCTGCTTGACAATATTGTCTTTGTTCATTTCTGGCAGGTAAGAGAAGGTTTCAAATTTACGGCTGCTGGAATCACTGAGACTGGATTGGTAATCTTGCATTTCGCTCATGCGGCAAATTCCTTATGTAAATGGGTGATGAATGCTGTCCACTAAAGACAGCCCAAGTGATTGAGCTGTCAGGAAGGGAGACTGCTTATTTGTGGGACACGTCCAATTTGTCAACGGTGTCGAATTCAAACTTGATTTCTTTCCAAGTTTCCATCGCCACTTTCAATTCTGGACTGTGTTTGGCGGCATTGGTCAGGATTTCCTTGCCTTGTTTTTCCAATTCCGCGCCTTGATTACGGGCTTCCACACATGCTTCTAAGGCAACCCGGTTGGCAGCAGCGCCTGCGGCATTGCCCCATGGATGACCCAAAGTTCCTCCTCCGAATTGGAAGACGGCATCGTCACCAAAAATGCTGACTAAGGCGGGCATGTGCCATACGTGAATTCCACCAGAGGCCACTGGGAACACGCCAGGCATGGCGCCCCAGTCTTGGTCAAACATGATACCACGAGAACGATCTTCTTTGATGAATTTGGAGCGCATCAGGTCAATCCAGCCTAAGGTGGCATGACGATCGCCTTCTAATTTTCCGACAACAGTCCCAGAGTGCAAGTGGTCACCACCAGACAACCGCAGGGCTTTGGTCAGTACGCGGAAGTGGATACCATGGTGAGGATTGCGGTCGATAACTGCGTGCATAGCGCGGTGAATGTGCAACAACATGCCGTTGTTCCGGCACCAGTTGGCCAAACCAGTGTTGGCGCAGAAACCACCGGTCAAATAGTCGTGCATAATGATGGGAGCGCCCAATTCTTTGGCAAATTCGGCCCGTTCATACATTTGTTCAGGGGTTGGAGCAGTGACATTCAGATAGTGCCCTTTACGTTCTCCAGTTTCCCGTTCGGCTTTGCGGGTAGCTTCTACCACAAATTCAAAGCGTTGACGCCAACGCATGAAAGGTTGGGAGTTGACATTTTCGTCGTCTTTGGTAAAGTCCAAACCACCGCGCAAGCATTCATAAACTGCCCGACCGTAGTTTTTAGCAGACAAGCCCAGTTTGGGTTTAATGGTGCAACCCAATAGACCACGACCGTACTTGTTCATTTTGTCGCGTTCCACTTGAATACCGTGAGGAGGACCACCACAGGTCATTACGTAGGCCAGTGGAAAATGCACGTCTTCTAAACGCAGTGCACGAATGGCTTTGAAGCCAAATACGTTACCTACTAAGGAAGTGAATACGTTAACTACAGAACCTTCCTCAAACAGATCAATAGGATAGGCTATATAGGCATAGAAGCAGGTGTCATCGCCAGGTACATCTTCGATGCGATAAGCACGTCCTTTATAGTAGTCCAAATTGGTGAGTAAGTCAGTCCATACAGTAGTCCAAGTGCCAGTGGAGGATTCAGCGGCCACGGCGGCAGCTGCTTCTTCTCGGGGCACTCCGGCTTGAGGAGTGATTTTAAAACATGCCAATATATCAGTGTTGCTTGGCGTATAATTGGGATTCCAATAAGTTTCACGGTACTCTTTCACACCGGCTTGATAAGTTTTGACTGCCACGTTACAATACCTCCTAAATGGATTTTAATGAGTATTATCTTATAGTTAGAATTCCTCATTGACACAAAATGCTGCGGCTACTCAACAACAACCGCAATGGAATGATACAATAGCTATCAAACGCCCGGTTATTCTAACCTGGTTACATCTGAAAATAAAAGTAAATTTTCTTATGTTAGTCATAAATTAGTTCTTAAACTTTCAGCAGGCGGATTATCTGGCATGTACATGACATTACGTCAATTAACTTTATTTAGAGCCGTGGCTCAACATTTGAGTTTTACGCGAGCAGCTGCCGAACTGTGCCTTACTCAACCTGCAGTATCTATCCAAATTAAACAATTGGAGGGACACATTGGCAGCCCCTTATTTGAACAAATTGGCAAACGCATTTTTCTGACCGAAGCCGGACAAGAACTCTACCGGGCTTGTCAAGATATTTTTGCCCGCATTGAAGTTTTAGAAACCTCATTGAATGAACTGCAAGGTAGTATTAAAGGGCAACTCAAACTGTCCGTAGTCACAACTGCTGCCTACTTTGTGCCCTACTTATTTAAAGCCTTTTCTCAACAATATCCCGAAGTCAATATTCGTCTCAACGTCACCAATCGCAATAATGTTTTGGAACGACTCAGCAACAATGAAGACGATCTCATTATCATGGGACAAATTCCTGAACAATTACAAGTGGAAGCCTACCAATTTCTAGAAAGCCCCTTAGTAGTCATAGCTCCCCCTGACCACCCCTTAGTTGGCCACACCAATCTCAGCCTGGCCCGCTTGGCTGAAGAAACCATTTTAATCAGAGAAGTGGGCTCTGGCACTCGTCTGGCCATAGAACGTTGCTTTGCTGCCCACGGTTTGGACCTTCCTATCAATCGAGAATTGGGCTGTAATGAAGCCATTAAACAAGGTGTTATCGCAGGCTTGGGAATTTCCGTACTCTCCAAACACACTATTGCCTTAGAATTGGCCATGGGCCGCCTTGCCCTGCTGGATGTCGAAGACTTTCCCCTCAGTCGACATTGGTATATTGCCCATCTCAAAGAAAAAAAACTCAATCTGGTTGCCAAAACTTTTTTGGAATTCCTCCTCACTCATGCCAACCAAGTTATGCAAACCGTCTCCAAACTCAGTGGAAAAACCTAATTGTTCTCAGCAGAATTCTTGTAAAAGCACAAGTAGTTTGGGCTGACGATGGGAAACCCACCCTACCTGTGCTGTCTCCTCCTTAACCCCCCCACCCCCCCCTTGGAAAAAAGGGGGGGAGCTGCTTACTTCCACTCTCCTTACAGCGGGGAATTACTTACTTCTTTCCTCCTTACAAAGGAGGGGCAGAGGGTAGTTTTAAACGCCTGATGGCCTTTCCCTTCCTGTTTTTCCCCTTGTTGTTCAAAGGAGAACAAGCAGTGATCAGCGCAGGGGCTTGAGATTCCATTGTTGAGTGGGACCTTGATGACAGTCCCAGAGGTAAAAAGCTTTGGGAATAACATCGATGGTTGGAGTGGATAGGCAGCGGTCTCCACTGCTGATAATTTGATCATTTTCCACTCGCCATTGTTGGTTAGTACCATAATAACAATGCCAAAGGTAAACAATGCCGCCGGTGGCTGCTGGATTGGGTGCGTCAAGACAGAGTCCACCTGTACTGACCAGAGCACCTTGTTGATGTTGCCACTGTTGGTTGGGACCGCCATAACAGTCCCAGAGGTAAACAATACTGCCGATAGAAAAAGGTTGGGGGGCGTCTAAACATTTGCCATCGTGACTTTGAATTAAGTAACGTTCCGTGGTCGGGGAAGGTTGGGTGTCAGAATAGCTCCACTGTTGGCTAAGTCGGCGTTCATCACAGCGCCAAGTATCTAAGTCACTGCCATTGGTGTAGGGATCGAGGGCTTCTAAACACCTTTCCCCTGCAGTAAGAAGTTGCCCATTGTGAAGTTGCCAATATTGGCGGTTATTGTCTGCACAGGTGGCCAGATAGATGAAGGCACCGTCCAGGTAAGGATCGGAAACTTCTAGACATTTTCCACCACTGCTGATCAGTTGTTGGCCCTGCCATTGCCATTGCTGTTGGGGACCACCATGACAGTCCCAAAGGTGAATGCGGCCTCCTTCATGATTGGGATCGGGAGCATCCAAGCATTTTCCAGCATTGGCTTGGTTGCCAAGCTCGGCTAGGGTGCGGTTTTGGGAATAGTAAAGTTGACCGAAGAAAGGGGGAGAAACCAACTGTGCTTTCTGGTCAGGAAAGAGAGAAGATTCCCAATCGAGGGGGGAAGAAGATTTTTGATTGAGAAGGGAAGAAGTGAGGGGCCACAGTTGTTTGTGGGGTTGAGGTATGCTGAGAACATCTCGTTGGGGAGGTTGGGCATAGGCAAGTAGGGAACAGGGGATAAGTAACTGAGGTAAAAAGATTTTGATGAAGATGTTCATGTTCAAACTTCCATGAATTCTCTCCTGACTTGAGGAGAGATTGAGGATAAAAAATGGTCGGTTGAGGGGGTTAAGGAGTTTTTAGGTAGCCCCAAGTTTTGAGACGTTGACGAGCATGGGTGGCTTGTTCCCCTTCTGGAACTTTATCAAGGTAACGGCTGTATTCTTGGGCAGCACCTTTCTTATCTTGCATATTTTCCAGAGAAATGGCTTTAAAAAATACAGTGTTAGGGTTGCCAGGAAGCCGTTGTTCATAAGTGTGAAAGGCCTCATAGGCTTTCTCAGGTTGTTCCCCTTCGAGTAAAGATAAACCTTCGATATGATAGGCTTGAGCTTCTTTGGGATAAATAGATTGTGCCTTTTTAGCATATTTATAGGCTTCGCGGGTTTTTTCCTGAGCCAACTGACATTTGGCCATCATCACCAGTCCCGCATAATCATTGGGGGTTTGGCGCAAGGCAGTTTTGAATTGGACTTCAGCTTCTGAGTAACGTTTTTGGTTGAAAAGCTCATCTCCGTTTTGCAGAGAATTGAGAGTACTTTTAATACGACGTAAATCCGCAATTTGATCTTGATAGCGTTCAGTCTGCAGATTTTGGGCAGTTGAGCTGCGATAGGCCGTCAATCTCTGTCGGGCATTTTGATAACGTTCCTGACTCATAGGGTGACTGGCAAACATGGTTTCAATGAAACCGGGTTGTTGTTTGGAAAAACTAATGAGCAGTTCCATGAGCCCAACCATGCCCGTGGGATTGTAACCTAAACGAGTCATGTATTCCATACCCAAAGCATCGGCTTCGCGTTCATTATCACGGCTATAGCGGGCAAGCAACAGGCTGGCGCCAACTTGGCCAGCAATGGCGGCGATGTCACTGTACTTTTGATATTTGTCACTGGTACTAATATAAGCCAAACCGACAGCCAGGCCAAGGCCGATAGCCAGATTTTTGCTCATTTGCTCTGCAGTATGGCGAGCGTTGACATGGGCAATTTCATGACTGAGTAAGGCCGCCAATTCAGCCTCATTGTTCAACGTAACCAAAATACCGCGTGTAACCCCTACACTGCCAGCAGGAAATGTATAGGCATTGGCGTAAGTAGCATTGACTGCTTGGAAGGAATAAGGCATTTGAGGACGATGAGAGCGGGCGGCAAGGCCTTGTCCAACTTGATTGATGTAGTTGTTGAGTGCGCTATTTTGTACAGTTCCGTAATCCGCAGAAAATTGGTGAGGAGCGTTTTCTTGATCAATGGCAACCTCTTGAGATTCTGAAACTAGCATGAGTTGACGTTGACCGGTTACTGGGTTAACTGCGCAATCAGTAGTCATTAAAGTCAGTGTAGTTAAAGAGGTTAGCCATAAAAAGTCGCGACGAGTCATGGCCCGTTGATAAATGCGTTCCTGAGGTAAATGAAACATCAAAATTTCCTAGAGTTA
The DNA here is from genome assembly GCA_020721005.1 of Thiomargarita sp. Classification (GTDB taxonomy): domain Bacteria; phylum Pseudomonadota; class Gammaproteobacteria; order Beggiatoales; family Beggiatoaceae; genus DYNP01. Next base: position 167,542 of record DYNP01000001.1, on the reverse strand, counting down.
TTGTCAGAAAATGAATTATACTTTTTTATTGAGACGCTTTGGATTAGAATGATGATGGTTTTAGCTATTTGAAGGAGTGTATCTATGGCTTTTTTTGAATGGGATGCTTCATTGGACGTTAACGTCAATGAAATGAATGAACAACATAAAACTTTGATCGGATTGATGCAAGTTTTATACGATAAAAGTGAAAGTGGGGTTTTTTCTAAGGATGAAGTGAATGCGTGTTTGGATGATTTGGTCAATTATGTGATTCAACACTTTGCGGATGAAGAGAAGTATATGGCTTCCATTCAATTCCCAGGATTGAGTGCGCATCAACAAATCCATGGTCACTTGTTGACTGATTTGGGCCGTTTAGTTACCAATTTCAAACAGGGAACTTCCGCAAAAATTAGTGCGGAATTTGTCATCTTTCTGAAATTTTGGTTGTCCACTCATATTCGGGGAATTGATACCAAATATGGGGAACATAATAAATGATCGGTTCCAGTTCCTGATAAAGAGGAGAGGAAAAGAGGAAACTTTCTTGCTAAGAAAACTGTAGTATTTGCTCAGCCTGACCCACCAGAGTTTATGTCAACTACCCCCTTCCCCAATTCTTGCTTAAAAGGAGGTATGGAGTCAGGTAGGGTGGGCAGAACATCTTTTTGTGTTGCCCACCCACAAAACATTTTTTTATCAATCCCCTTAATACGAAAAAATAAAAGGGAAATCCCCGTTGGAGTGGAGGCTTTAGCCGGTCAGCAGCGGTAGATCCTTGTTGGAGTGGAGGCTTTAGCCGGTCAGTGGTAGATCCTTGTTGGAGTGGAGGCTTTAGCCGGTCAACGGTAGATCCTTGTTGGAGTGGAGGCTTTAGCCGGTCAGCGGTAGATCCTTGTAATTTGTGTATGTGGAGCGATGCCTACGGCTGACCGGCTAAAGCCTCCACTCCAACGTATCCTAACTGAGGGGCAACTCTTATTCAAAATTTCAAGTCATTGCTAATGAACGTGTAACCGACTTGGCTTACAAAACTGACAAAGCCACTGTGTCTATTGTGCCCAAAATGGCAAAACAATGCTGGGAGCAAGACAAAAAATTATTAATACCCTATATGCTACTGGGAAGCGCATCAATCTCCCCTCCTTGGCAAGGAGGGGCAGGGGGTGGTTCACAGTTTGGCAATTAACTGCCCCTACCACCTCCTTAAAAAGGAGAGGAATAACCCTCCTATCGCACTGGTTTTTTAATTTATTGGCACCTTATTTGCTAGAACAAGTTTATATTTTAATCTTAACTTAACGAGGTCAAATCCCATGTCAACTTCTAAAATGAATTGTTTAATATACACCTTGCCCATTTGCTTAACCCTCTTAACCGTTCAAGTTTCAGCAATTCCCGTTGATTATAACCAAGTTGGAATAATGAATCCAGCAGTTTTGGAACATAGCCTTGACAATCAAGCCAGTGAACAGGGACAAAAGTCGGGGAAGGGGCAACATAAGGAGAATAAGCAGGAAAATGGGAATAATGGCAATGGACAGGGCAATGGACAGGGCAACGGAAATGGACAGGGAAAGGGCAAAGGTAAAGGCAATAAGGGTAAAAATAAAAATGCAGGTTGTCCGGGGAAGGGAAAAGGGAAAGGGAAAGGCAAAAAAGAGTGTGCGTCTGAGGAAAGTTCCTCTGAAGAGGGTTCCTCAGAGTCAAATCAGTAACTTATTTGTTCGATAAATTTCAGGTTTTTCTCATTCCCATGCTTTGCATGGGAACGGAAGTAAATGAAAAACAGCTCTCAATTTTAAAGAGAGGATGGATATATCCATCCTCTCTTTAAAATTTCAGCCTTTTCCTTCAATAACTTGATAATGAGTTGGTTTACAAAGAATCATCTTCAAAAGGAGGTGGAGGACCATGAGGTGGACCGTAAGGGGGAGGCGGCGGTCTATGCAAGGCTTGCAGCAATCGGCGTCTTTCTGCTCTTGACAGTTGAGCACTGATTTCGAGAACAGCCGCATGCATGGTTTCCTGCATGGTTTGAGTTTCTTTGCGCAAGACAGATAAACTTTCTGCAAGTAATTCAGTCTTAAAATCTTCCGCCTTCAACAGTTGATGGGACTGTTTACGGACTTTCTTTAAACGCTGGGCCTGCTTTTTCAACAGGTCCTGATGCTTTTTCAACAGGGGCAGCACCTTTTCCTGGGTTTTGGGTGGTAATTCTTCCAATACGTGCATCAATAGGGGAGTCAAGGGAAACTTGTGATCATGTAAAGAAGGGGGACCCATAGGTCCTCGAGCCAGGAGATGGCCCAGAAAAAGTCCCGCAAAAAACAGATTGCAGGCCAGGGAGCCAATCAACAACAGGGCAATAAAGCGCTGGTTAAACTTCATGGCAAAGATTCCAAGTTGATGATAAAGGCTAACAAAGTTACTTCATCTTGCACACTCAGGTCTGCCAATTCGTCTTGAATTTCCAAATTGTACTGGGAGTAACCGGCAACTGACAGTCCCAATACTATACCCAAGCATAATGGCACTAAAAATAGTGTAGCCATGCGCCAATTTGAAAATTGCCAATTCCCCAACCATTGAGCGATCCATTCTCCAGCTTCCAGTGTCGGGGGAACAGGTAAGCGAGCCAAGATACGGGCTCGTAATTCCAAGGCAGGTTTTGGCGCCGACACGGCGTCCAACAAACGATCTAATTTCAACGCTTGCTGCTGCTGATTTTGAAGTGGTGTCGATGTTTTCAACAATTGTTGGGCAGCTTTCCGCTCTTCCTTTGGCCATCGCTTAGGATTGGCGCCATAACTGGCTAACAATTGAATGAGTCGAGTGGGCTCTATAATCCTGCTTTCTCTTTTCATGAGACTTCTCCTAATAAATCAGCAAGTTGTAGTTTCTGTCTCAGAGTTTTCCTTCCTCTTGCCATCAAAGATTCCAGTGCCGAAACTGTGATTCCTAATACAGTGGCCGCTTCTTGATTACTCAAATCTTGATAATAACAAAGGACAAGTGCAGTTTTTTGACGAGTGGGTAAATCTTGTAGCGCTTTCTCTACTTCTCTTGAGACTTCAAGTTCTTGTAAACTGTCCATAATTTGGGTGGAGGCTGGTATTTGTTCCATTTCCTCTTCAGAAAGATAATCGATGGGATGGCGGCGCCGTAAGTAATCTATACACAAGTGATAAGCAATTTTATGCAACCAGGTTGATACCGTTGCATTTTCCCTAGATTTCCACTGTTGAGAATGATCCCAAACTCGTAAAAAGGTATCTTGTACAAGATCCTCTGAATCAGTTGGATGGTTAAGGATACGATATATGAAGTTATACAAGGGGGTTAAATGCCGATCCACTAAGGTTGCAAAAGCCTGCTCATCACCCTGTTGGATTTTATACATCAAAGTTTCATCAGTTGCAGCAAATTTATCCCCTAAAAACGGCACGTTACTTATCCTCTAAACGCGGCACAGCGCCCATATTCTCAAGGCCAGTTAAAGTGAGACATTTTACAAGTGTTCAATGCCCCACTTTCCATTCCAAATGAACTCAGCTGCTATTTCCTGAAATAGACCATTGCGAGAATAAACTATTCAAGGTTACTTGAATTCAAAATTTCATTGTTTATTTTTGCCAGAATGACAACCCCGTTGAGCCATTTCTTCCGTGCTGATAATTCCATCCTCATTGCTGTCCAACCGGTCAAACAAAGGTACATTCTCCACAAATTCGCTTTGGGAAATCATCCCATCACCATCACCATCTAAACGGGTAAGACGATCTTCAAAATCAGGACCTTGTGGACGTGGCAATGCCATAAATTCTGCCGAACTGATAGCCCCATTTCCATCAGTATCCATTTGGGTAAAATGCTGCTGTTTCCGGGTTTCATTACGTTGAGACGGAGTTGGAGCCCCTGCGATAAATTCTTCAAAACTCAAACCACCGCTGGCATCTGTATCCATTTCTGTAAAACGTTGCTGATGTTTCAACGCCCGGTAAGCTTCCAATTCTTCAGCCGTCCAATACCCATCGGCATTGATGTCCACTTCAGTAAAACGAGCCTGCCGTTGAGATTGCACTTCATCCAACGCAATCTGTCCATCTCCGTTGATATCTAATTCTTCCAACGAGAAGCGACCCATCTTGCCCTCCATCAACATGGGTTCTCCACCCATGCCCATTTCATGTCCATGCCGACCGGGACCTGCCAAACTGGCGTAACTGGTTAAAGTCATCGCGATCAATGTAGATACCGTGAGGAAAGTTTTCATAATTTAACTCCAATCATTAAGGGTTTGTCAAATTTAAATCACCACCGTCAAATTTCTGACAGTTCGTTTATCCTACAAGTCGTAAAATTTTATGGTTATCCATAGGATTTTACTCTAAATGGGAATCAGCAATCTCAGGAAGCAGTCCTTGTGATCACCTTCTTATCAACTTAAACGTGGCAGCAAGCCAGTTCCTGTCGCAAATTCAAAACAATTTTTTAACCTCGTTTTAAAGTACCCTTACTTTCATCCAAAACTTTCTGCGTATCTCCGCTGATCTCCCGATCCAATTCAATCATAGCTAACACACCATAAAAAGAGTCCATGTATACTGCGTAGGATGCGCTTCGCAAAAAATGCTCAGCACATCCTACACAGGATATGCGGTCTCCTTTTATAGTTTGTTAGCTATATCTACACTGCTTTACCCCTCGAACTCTGTTATAATAAGCACCAGCCTAACTTACACTGTTCCCAAATTAAAAATAATCCATTATGACTCCCAATGCCTATCATTACCTAGCTTGTCCCAATCCTCCCCACCGAATTGCCTATACTGAATGGGGAGATTCTGAAAATCCACAAGTTTTACTGTGCATTCCAGGCTTCACTCGCACGGCTCGAGACTTTGATCCCCTGGCAACTGCCCTATCTACAAATTGTAGGATCCTCTGCCTCGACTTACCTGGTCGCGGTCAAAGTGACTGGCTACCCGAGACTACTGATTATGACAATGCTCTCTACCTAACTGATATTCTTAACTTATTAAGACACTTGAAACTGGAAAAAATAGACTTGTTAGGCACTTCTTTGGGAGGCATTTTGGGACTGTTATTGGCCACCCTCAGCTGTTCCCCGATCAAACGCCTGATACTCAATGACATCGGCGCCAGCATTCCCCAATCCAGTTTAAGACGCATTGCCTACTACTTGACTCAATCCCCCCCTCAATTTGCCAATTTTGCCGAAGCCGAAGACTACTTTCGTACCGTTCATGCCAATTTTGGTCAACTCACAACCGCCCAGTGGCACCATTTAACTCGCTACAGCATTCGTCCCACCGCTTCTGGGAAATATGAATTGTGCTATGACCCTCGAATTGCCCTGCCCTTTCGACACAATATTCGACAAATTGACTTATGGCCATTCTGGTGTCAAATTACCTGTCCGGTCCTACTGTTACATGGTGAACATTCCGACGTTCTTACTCCCGAAATCATCAAAGAAATGCAACTCATTCATCCCCCAATGAAAGCAATTACCTTTTCCCAAGTTGGTCACGCTCCCGCGCTTATGGACCCTGCCCAAATAGCCCCCATTCAACGGTGGTTGAGCACAAATAACATAGACTGAACAACGGGAAACCCACCAACCTACAGTAATTACCCTACATCTACACTGGTATTGGAAAATAACGCGAATCATAGTCCTCCCATTGAACAGTCCATCCTACATACTGGTTATTTATAATTCATAAATTTACCATTAAATCAGCCATCAGTCATTGACCAATTAGACAAGCGCCTGAATACGCAGTATTTGGGCTTCCAACTCCTGCAAGGCAATTTCCATTTTACCCACTCGTTCCCGTTCTCTTTCAATGATTTCAGCCGGTGCTTTGTCGGTAAATTGGGGATTTTGTAATTTAGCCTGACCTTTTTCTAAATCTTTGCGCAATTTTTGGGTTTCTCGTTGCAAACGGTTTAATTCTACGGTTTTGTCAATCAGACCTGCCAAGGGAATTAAAATTCGCAATTCATCAACCAAGGCATAGGCAGATTCTGGAGTTGGGGCGGTGGCATCAAGCCAAGTAATACTTTCCAGACGAGCCAAGTTGATGAGTCGAGATTGATGGCTGGCAATGCGTTGGCGATCGGTCTCAGTCCCTTGTTGTAACAATATCGACAGAGGTTTGCCCGGCGCAATGTTCATTTCTGCCCGAATGCGCCTAATACCCAAAATCACCTGTTTTAGCCATTCAATTTCTTGAATCAAATTGAGATCAGGAAGTTCAGGACTGGGCTGTGGATAAGGTTGTTGTAGTAAAGTGGGACCGGTTTTGCCAGCCAAGGGGGCAATTTTTTGCCACAGCTCTTCGGTGATAAAAGGAATGATCGGGTGTAGCAGTCGCAACAGGGTCTCTAAGACTTGGATCAGGGTGTAACGAGTGGCTTGCTGTGCAGGGACTGAGTGGCTTTGTAAGGCAGATTTGGAGAATTCTAGATACCAGTCACAATACTCATTCCAGGTAAATTCGTAGAGGGTTTGGGCCATCAGGTCAAACCGGTAAGCGGACAGATGTTGGTGGACTTGGGCAATGGTTTGGTAAAGACGGGTGAGAATCCAACGCTCTGGGAGGGCAAGCGAGTCCCAGGGAACGGGGTCAGAGTTGGGAGGAGTGGAGTCGTTTTGGGCAGAAGTGTTCATGATGACATAACGACTGGCATTCCACAATTTGTTGCAGAAATTTCGGTAGCCTTCAATTCGTCCCAGTTCAAAGCGAATGTCGCGACCGGTGGAGGCGAGGGCCGCAAAAGTGAAGCGCAAGGCATCGGTGCCAAAGGCAGGGATGCCTTCTGGGAATTGTTGGCGAGTGATTTGTTCGATGCGAGGAGCCATGTCAGGTTGCATGAGACCGGTGGTGCGTTTGGCAATGAGACTGGTAAGATCAATACCGTCGATAAGGTCTAATGGATCGAGCACGTTGCCTTTGGATTTGGACATTTTTTGTCCCTCACTGTCTCGAATGAGACCGTGTATATAGACTTCTCGAAATGGCACTTGTCCTTGAAATTTGAGACCCATCATGATCATGCGGGCGACCCAGAAGAAGATGATGTCAAAGCCGGTGACCAGAACGCTGGTGGGATAGAAAGTGGCGAGTCGTTCGGTAGGTTCGGGCCAGCCCAGGGTGGAGAATGGCCAGAGGGCAGAGGAGAACCAGGTGTCGAGAACATCGGAGTCTTGAGTGAGGGGTAGAGAGTCGGGCAGTTGGTATTTTTGACGAGCAGCGGCTTCGTCTGAGGCTACATAGATTTGGCCTTGGGGATCATACCAGGCGGGAATGCGATGTCCCCACCAGATTTGGCGACTGATGCACCAGTCTTGTATGTTTTCCATCCAGTCGAAATAGGTTTTGGCCCAGTTTTCGGGAATGAAGCGAATGTGTCCAGCCTGGACTGCTTGAATGGCTGGGGCGGCAAGGGGAGCAACTTTGACATACCATTGGTCGGTGAGGAGGGGTTCAATGATGGCGTGGCTGCGGTCTCCTCTGGGAACCATGAGTGTGTGCGGGTGAATGGCAGCGAGTAATCCGGCGTGTTCGAGGTCGGCGACAATGCGTTTTCTGGCGACGAAACGATCAAGTCCCCGATAGGCTAAGGGGGCGTTGTCATTGAGTTTGGCGTCGGGGGTGAACAGGTTGAGCAGGGGGAGTTGGTGACGTTGGGCAATGGCATAGTCGTTGAAGTCGTGGGCGGGGGTGATTTTGACGCAACCGGTGCCAAAACTGGGGTCGATGTGGGTGTCGGCTATGATGGGAATGTGGCGATCGGTGAGGGGGAGGATGAGGTGTTGGCCGATGAGATGTTGGTAACGTTCGTCTTCTGGATGGACTGCGACGGCCATGTCGCCCAGCATAGTTTCGGGACGGGTGGTGGCGACTTCTACGTAGCCTGTGCCGTTTTGCAATGGGTAACGTAAGTGCCAGAGGGCGCCTTTTTCTTCTTGGGAGACGACTTCTAAATCGGAGACTGCAGTGTGTAAGACGGGGTCCCAGTTGACCAGGCGTTGGCCACGGTAGATGAGACCTTCTTCGTAGAGCTGGATGAAGACGGTTTGTACGGCTCGAGATAATCCTTCGTCTAGGGTAAATCGTTCGCTTGCCCAGTCTAAAGAGGCGCCCATGCGCCTTAATTGACGGGTGATGTGTCCTCCTGATAGGGCTTTCCATTCCCAAACTTTTTGAATGAAGGTGTCGCGACCCAATTGGTGACGAGTGAGTCCTTGGGCTAGGAGTTGTCGTTCAACGACCATTTGGGTGGCGATTCCAGCGTGATCGGTGCCGGCTTGCCAAAGTGTGTTGTGTCCGCTCATGCGATGATAACGGATGAGCAGGTCCATGAGGGTGTCTTGAAAGCTGTGGCCCATGTGCAGGGTGCCGGTGACATTGGGGGGGGGAATCATGATGCAATAAGGCTGTCCTTGCCCGGTGGGAGCGAAATAGTCTTGGTTTTCCCAAATAGGATACCAATAGTGTTCAATCGTTTGAGGATGATAGGTTTTGTCCATGCCAGCGCGTGTCGAGTAAGAGAGAGTTATGAAAGGTGGGAGGGGGGTTAGACTTTGGAGGCTCCCGGTTTTTTGCGGTTGTATTCTTCGTGAGAAAGTACCTCAAACGGTTTAAGTCCTTGTTCGGTTTCTTTGAATAGGACTCGGTAATCCGCATTGATAGGTACAGAAATGACTCGCCTATCATAGTTCATTTTTTTGCCCCCGAAGTTTTGATAAGGAGCGCCGGAAATCACTGATTGGATGATTTTGCGGGCTTTCAGGACCAGGTGTTTATTGGGAAGTTCCCTGAGATTGACTTCGTCACTGGAAAACAGATTGTTCCAATCTTCTTTTTCAGTTTTTTCGTCTTCGACTTGTTTGCATTTGTGACAGAATTTACCATAACCTGCGTGTCCACAAGGGAAAATCTTTTTTCTGCCGGCCATTGTAAAATACTCCTATTAGTTAGAAAATAGCCTTTGAGATTCAATCCCAAAGGCAAATGTGGGATGAGATAAACTGAGCTATTTGTATGGGGTGTGGAAAGTTATCCTTGAATTTCAGAGAGGTTGACAGTCAAGTTGGATCAGAAATCAAGGGGTCCCGGGCTTGTCTAGATAGTCGTCTAACGGACTGGTCTCTGCAAGGTTTTCCCATCCTCCATCATCATCCCCGCAAGCAGCAGTAACCACTGGTTCAGGTACATATTTTTCCTCATTGGGATCGTAGTACTTTTCCTCTTCGGATTTAGGCTGAGTACTGTCCTCATACACAACAATATCAGTGGCGATCTTTCGGCCCTTCTCTTTGTCCAGTAGGAAACTAATCTCTTGGTTAACTATTAACTCACACTTTTCGCCACTTTGGGCCAGGTAGGCACTGCGAAAATGCAGGAATAGGTCATATCCGTTTTCACAACGGACAGTACCACAATCCTTTGTCGTATTAATCGCTCGAATCCGCCCATAAGTGCGTTTCTTTTGAGGTATCATTGGTGCAAAATCCTTATATTAAGTTTATAATTTTAGGGTCAGAGGACGTGATAAGGTATTTCTTCTCTCATCAAGGCAGGATAAATGACGGTCAACTTCCTTCTGACCCTTCTCAAAAGTAGAAGAAAAGGAGTGTTTCTCTTCTTTAGTTAGAGAGTGGAGAGTTCAAATTGGGTTCTTGGTAATCAATCGGTTAAGAAATCTAACAGCTCAAGGCGTAAGGATAGCCTGTTTCAAGTGGCTGTCAGTGGAGATCAAGGGATTATTTTACCTTGCTAACTTGCCCATTTAAAGCGTGTATAAATTGTGGATTACGATTACAAGGTATAAAGTTGGCAAAAATTTTGGATATTGTCCGCGCAGATAACCCAATATTGAATAATAAGCAGCAACTTGAGGATTGAGATAACGATATGAAATATCAGCGAGGTTTTATTTTAGTCACCACGTTATGGTTGATGGCGGCGATGGGTATTGCCGTAGGATTTTTTGCTCTATGGAGTCAACGCACTTTGAGCATTGCTCAACAATTGCAAACTCAATTGCAGGGAGAAATTGACATGGTCAGTACTCGGAACAGTCTATTCTACCTACTCTCCACCCAACGTTTCACCATTGCAGGCCTCACCGTCCCTTTATCCGATCAAGCGGATATACTGACCCAACGCCTTTACAGCTATCAAGATGACCCGGCTCGCGGTACGGAACTCAAACTGGATGATCGACCTTATAAAGGAATGGGCTCAGCTTATTTTGCGCTACAAGACTTGGGAGGATTGATCAACTTGAACATTATGCCAGAGCCAATTTTAAAACGTTTTTTAGGCGTCTTGGGCATTTCCTCGCAATTGCAAGATGGCTTAGTGGCCAAGTTAAAAGATTACATTGATTTAGATGACTTACACCGTCTAAATGGAGCAGAAGCCTCCCACTACCAACAAGCCGGTTTGCTCCCGCCCACCAATCGCCACTTGACAAATCCTTTGGAAGCACAACGCGTTTTAGAATGGGCCGAACAGTTACCACTTTGGAAAGATTACGCTCTATCCCAGTTGACTGATACCAGTACCACGGTCTATCCTAACTTTAATACAGCACCACTTGAAGTATTACAAGCCACCTACAATTTTGACCTTGAAAGTAGCCGCTATCTGATAGAAGCCAGGGAACAAACCCCATTTTATCGCAGCACAGAAATCCATCAATTGATGGGCAGTTTAGGCGAAATGAATGAATTAGACACCAATTACTATGCTTCCGGATTTCTGAGAATGACTTTATGGATTGCCGAAGGACAACGCATGAAACAAATTCGCTTTGCAATCAAAGATAAAGGAGAAAAACCTTGGCTGATCAACTACCAAATGGAATTGCGACTTCTACCTGTTTACACTGAGAAAACTCCTCATCATGTTCAAATCGACTTCCTTAGCCAACCGCTACCTACAACAGCGCCATGAGCTGATCACCCCCACTCATCCCAAAAGAAATCAACCCGAATGGATCATTGCCCGCAGTCTCTGTCACTATCGACTGTTCAAACTAACTGACATTCCCCTCAATCGCCGGGACAGTGTGTTAAAACTTCAAATTCAACAATGGAGTCCCTTTGCCAACCCGGGCAGCTACCAAGTTTGGCAAGGGACTCAAGTGCAAGTTTGGATTTGGGACCAAGATCAACAATTCAACTTACAAAAAGAATTAGTACTTAAAAAGGTTAAAGTACTGCCAGAAACGATATTGCGTCCGCCATCCAGTCGCGACAATCTCTGTTTGGTATCCTGTTTGGAAGGAATTGAGGGACAAATTTGGAAAGACGGACAACTGATCGGCAGCCGTTGGTGGCTCCAACTGCCCTCTCAAACAGAATGGGACCGTTTTCAACGAGCCCATGGCCTGGCCGCTCAAATCGAACGCCCGGAACCCCTAGAAATTCCCCTGTCAAAACGACCTTGGGGGCGCCATAAAACCAGTCAAGCCCACTTGGCTTTGGGTCTGCGCTTAGCTGTATTAGGGATCAGTATCGCAATGACGGTATCATTGACTTGGTACACTGTGAGAATTTGGCAATGGCAAACTGCAATATCGCAGGTGGAACAACAAATTGAACAATTGGGGGAAAAAGTCGCTCCTTTATTAGCCAGTCGCAACCAAGCCTTGTTGGAACAACAACATATTCAAGAAATCAGTCAATTTGACACCTATCCCAGTCAACTGGAATTGCTCAGCTATGTTCTACAACATTTACCTTCTGGAGCTCTGATGGTCCATTGGCTATATCGAGCAGGTCGCCTGAGTTTTACCATTGAAATGGAACAACCCGATCCTATTTTCTTCGTGAAAACCTATGAAGAAAGTCCACTGTTTGAAGATGTTAAAACCGAAGTGGGCACTGGACAGTATGCAAAAAATCTCATCATCAGTTTGCGAGTATTGCCCAAGCCAATCTCATCCCTAAAAGAAGGGAAATAAACATGTCTTTTTCGGAATTATCTACCTTAGTCCGCGCAAAATGGATAACTGTGTCTTTTGCGTCGTCATCCAGTCAACTCTAAAAGGTGTATAACACTTCGCACTAAATAAGAGAATGCCAAGTAAATTGGGTTACACATATTTTTTGTGCCACAACCCAACTTAGGGCATGGGAACCTCTTGATAAAAATCATTCAGGCATAAAAAAATAGTCTTTGCCCCTGGACAGTCAATTTCCACAATGTTGTCATGTTCCAAACGAGTCCCAGACCAACTGCCATCCCCAGTTCGTTGATAATAATCTGCTTGCATCTGATGCGAGGCAATTAAAAAATAATATTGTAAACCGGGAATATCTTGGTAGGCGATCAATTTTTCACGCCGATCAATCACTTCAGTGGTTGTAGACAGCACCTCAGCAATGAGAAAAGGACGACTTTTGTACAAATTATGGTTATCCTCAGAGTCACAGCATACCATCAAGTCCGGGTAATAAAAGGTAGAGCGCTCATTGATCCGCAATTTCATGGTGCTCATGAACACCTTGCAACGACTGCCCCGAGTAGCGGTTCGCAAGTGATAATACAGATTGCCCACGATCAGGTTATGACGTTCATGGGGACTGGAGAGGGGGTAAACATGTCCATTTAGATACTCATTTTGACCCAAAGTCAATTCCTCAGCGTCCAAATAGTCTTCCATGCTAACTTGTTGTATTTCAATCATAATATTAAATTTCCTGCAAAAGTATGCGATCATGAAAAAGTGAAAATTGCCCATCAGTTAAGGTACGTTGGAGTGGAAACTTTAGAGTGGAAACTTTGGGGTGGAGACTTTGGGGTGGAGACTTTGGGGTGGAGACTTTGGAGTGGAGACTTTGGAGTGGAGACTTTGGAGTGGAGGCTTTGGAGTGGAAACTTTGGGGTGGAGACTTTGGAGTGGAAACTTTGGGGTGGAAACTTTGGAGTGGAGGCTTTAGCCGGCCAGCGGTAGGCCCTTGCAATTCGTGTATGCGGGGTGATGCCTACGGCTGACCGGCTAAAGCCTCCACTCCAAGGTATTTTCTAGAGCCTCTACTCCAGCTAAAGCCTCCACTCCAAGGTACTTTTTAGAACTCTACTCCGGTTAAAGCCTCCACTCCAAGGTACTTTCTAGAGCCCCACTCCGGCTAAAGCCTCCACTCCAAGGTATTTTCTAGAGCCTCTACTCCAGCTAAAGCCTCCACTCCAAGGGACTTTCTAGAGCTCTACTCCGGCTAAAGCCTTCACTCCAAGGTATTTTCTAGAGCCTCTACTCCGGCTAAAGCCTCCACTCCAAGGTACTTTCTAGAGCCTCTACTCCGGCTAAAGCCTCCACTTCAAGGTACTTTCTAGAGCCTCTACTCCGGCTAAAGCCTCCACTCCAACGGGGATTTCCCTTTTATTTTTTTTCGTATCTCATCATTTACTTTTGCAAAAGGTCTATTGAATCGTAATTAAGGTTGCAAAACCTAACCTGTTTTTAAAACCGGTCAGGTCTAATGAGACCGGTCCTTTTTTCCCTTAATTACGTACCTGTGGATTGACGTGAGAAATCACTTGAAAATCTGGTCCCGGTAACTTTGAAAGAATAAAAGGCTGTTTTTAACTGCTTTAACCACGGCTCTGGGCGTGATTGTTGCTCCGGTGAATTGATCAAATATTCCCCCATCTCGTTTGACCAGCCATTGATTTGACAAGGGATTTTGCAGGGAACGGTCCTTGAAATTTAAAATCCATTTCGATCGGCGCAATTCTATCCAATCGCCCAAACCGGGAGTTTCTTGATGCGATACTATTCTGACTCCCTCCAATTGTCCTTGATAATTGATTCCCACTAACAATCGAATTTCCCCATTATAGCCATCTGGAGCGCTGGGAGTAAGAATGGCTGCCACCGGGTGACCGGCTTTACGGGCGCGGTAGACAATCACCGGTTTTTCAGTGCCCAATAGAGTCTGATTTTGCACGTAACTTAGATCGGTAAACAGGTCATTATCATAACGTTCTGCGGGGAGAATTTCATTTAAACCGCGCAATAAGGCCGCTCGTTGATTGGCTTGAATTTGTTGATCGGTCACTTCAAAACTGAAGGCAACTAACCCCCCTCCCAATAAAGCAGATAAGGTCAACATGCCGGCTGAGTGTAACATTTTTTGAATTAACATGGGTTTAATATCCAAACACGCGGGGTTGAGTGTAATAGTCAATCAGGGGCGCGACCATATTCATTAATAACACAGCAAAGGCAATGGAGTCGGGATAACTGCCCCAAGTGCGAATAATATAGATAAGCAGACCAATGCCAATACCATAGATTAATCGACCTTGCAAAGAGGTGGCTGCGGTGACTGGATCGGTGGCAATGAAGAAGGCGCCGATGACAGCACCCCCAGTGAACATATGAAATAGGGGAGAGGGATAGATATCGGAATCAATCAGGTAAAATAAACCAGCACACATAAATAGGCCGCCCAGCACTGCCACTGGAATATGCCAGGTGATCACTTTGGTATAGATCAGCCATAGTCCGCCCAACAGAAAGATACCGGCGATGATTTCGTTACCGCGAGCGCCTAAATAGCCAAATAGTGGAGATTTCCAAATTTCTCCCAAGGTGTAAAATTGTTTAAGTTCAGTGCGAACTATATCTAAGGGAGTGGCGCTGCTGACGGCATCGACTGCCAAACCGCCCAAGGTGTGTCCAGTGAAGCTGAGGTTGAGACTGTCTATAAAACTGGGGTAAAATCCACCCAGGGAAGAGAGTCCCGGCCAGTGGCTCATTTCGGAAGGGAATGAGATCAAGAGGACGGCATAACCGGCCACTGCAGGATTGAACAGGTTGTTCCCCAATCCTCCATATAGGTGTTTGACAAAGATGATTGCGAAAGCGCTACCTATGACCACGACCCACCAGGGGACTAAGGGGGACAGGGCAGAAGCCAGCAGCCAGGCGGTGACCAAAGCACTGCCATCGGTTAGGAAGGGTCGTAAGGGATAGTGTCGTAATTTGAGTAGAAAAGCTTCACAAATCAAGGCCGTCAAGCTGGCTAGAATCAGGTTGATGACAATTCCCCAACCGAAAAACCATACGTAAGTTGCAATGCCGGGTATCAGAGCATACAAGACTCGGTGCATAAGAATGGCTACATTATGAGGGGAATCTTGAGAATCGCGATGAAAGTAGGGGGAAGAAGAAGTTTTAAATTGCATAATGGCTTAATGGTCCCAAATGATAGAAAAGGGTAAGTGAACTGGCCGGAAGCTTGATTTTAATTTTTTTTAAACTGGGGCCAGAACTTCCCCTCCTTAGGATAAAAAGGAGGGGGGGTGAGGGAAATAGTTTCCTTCCTTAGAGTAGGAGGAATCTGAAATGAGCAATTCAATTATCCTTTTAAGGGATGACACTTTTGTTTATTCCGTCGATTTTTATAGAAATTCAGCGGCTTAAGAGGATCTAATTGTAGAAATTGTTCGCAGTTTTGGCATCATTATGGGGTCAGTTTACCTAAAATCAGTCATTATAACAAGCGTAGTTCCCTCACTTGAATAAGTTATACTTAATTGACATAGTATCAGAGCCATGACAATCTTTTACCAAAATAGGCAGTCCCACTAAAGCTTGCCAGACTATGTAATAGCAGGTTGGGTTGTGACGCGTTTTTTGTATCACAATTCAGGATTATTTGTAGTTGAAACATCGGAGTATCAAGCCGTGATTAAGCGTTTGATTTTTAATTAGGACCGCCAGTCTTTAAAGGACTTGCAGTCCTGAGGTTGCTATTATTTGATGACACGCCTTAACCTTCCTTACTTAAATCAGACCCCAAAAAGGTTGTACGGTCACCCAATCATTGATTTGCACACGTCCTTGCTCTTGGGGCAGAATGATGAAACAATTGCCTTCACTCATAGATCGCAGCATTCCCGAACCTTGAGCACCGGTGCTACATACTGTCCATTCTCCATTCTCAGTTTGACTCAGCAGCCCACGTTGAAATTCTGTGCGGCCGGGTTTCTTTGCCAATTTGGAGGTACAACGCACTTTCCAAGTGGGGATGTTGATTTTAATTCCCATCATGGTTTGTAAGGCAGGTTGTACCAGTTGGTAAAAGGCCACCATGGCAGCCACTGGATTTCCTGGCAGTCCAAAAAATAAACTGTCTTGAATTTTACCAAAGGCCAAAGGCCGGCCGGGTTTGATCGCCAGCTTCCAAAAATGAATGTTCCCCAAATCTGACAGTGCTTGTTTGACAAAATCGGCTTCTCCCACTGACACTCCTCCAGAAGTGAGAATGACTTCTGCTTGACCACTGGCCATTCGTAAAGCGTGTTGCAAGGTTGACAGTTCGTCTGGAATAATTCCCATGTCCAGAGGCTCTACCCCCAATCGCTTCAACATGGCATATAATGTGGTGCGATTGCTGTCATAAATATGTCCCCTTTCCAATGCAGAAGTGGGAGCAGTCAATTCATCTCCTGTTGAGAAGAAAGCTATTCGCAAACGACGTTTTACTGTGATTTCTACAAAGCCCAGTGAGGCTAACAGTCCCAATTCTGCAGCCAATAACGGTTTCCCAGCCTGGAGCGCAACTTGACCTTGAGCCAGATCTTCTCCCTTGTAACGAACATGTTGTCGAGGGTGCTCATCAGTTCCCAGTTGTATTATTTCCTCCAGACAGGTTACATGCTCTTGCATTACCACTGTATCAGTCCCTTCTGGCAACACGGCACCGGTCATGATTCGCACACATTCTCCTTCCCGCACCGTTCCGAGAAAAGGTTTGCCTGCAAATGCACTGCCGATCACTCGATATTGTTGGGTCGTGGACAGTGTTTGACCTGCCAAAGCATAACCGTCCATCGCCGCACAATCATGAGGGGGAAGGTTGAGGGGAGAAAGAATAGAATGTGCCAAAATTCTGCCTAAACCATCTTGCAGTCCCACTTTTTCAATATCTGTAAAAGAGGGTAACTGAGTTTTAATGTACTGTAATGCCTCCTCTATGGACAATGTATTGGGTTCTCGTTCATCTTCACAACAGGAGGTATTCAAAGAAGTAGTCATAGCCATTTACCTTAAAGTAGAGACGCGATTAATCGTGTCTCTACCATTGTTAGACGCCATTAATTGCGTCACCATTGTTAGACGCGATTAATCGCGTCTCTACCATTGTTGGACCTACAGGAAGCCCATCGATCGCTTGCTAACCGAACTCAGGTACTTTGAATGCTTATTGGCAAAAATTGAATAACGGCTAAAGCCTCCACTCCGGCTAAAGCGCTATAGGGTGGGCACCAATAAAATGGAATGGAGGCTTTAGCCGGCCAGCGGTAGGCCCTTGCAATTTGAGTGTGTAGGATAATACCTACCACCGGCCGGCTAAAGCCTCCACTCCGGCTAAAGCGCTATAGGGTGGGCACCAATAAAATGGAATGGAGGCTTTAGCCGGCCAGCGGTAGGCCCTTGCAATTTGAGTGTGTAGGATAATACCTACCACCGGCCGGCTAAAGCCTCCACTCCGGCTAAAGCGCTATAGGGTGGGCACCAATAAAATGGAATGGAGGCTTTAGCCGGCCAGCGGTAGGCCCTTGCAATTTGAGTGTGTAGGGTAATACCTACCACCGGCCGGCTAAAGCCTCCACAAAATCAATCCCTCTATTTAAGGTATTATCATAACCTCATCTTGGCAAAAATTGAATAACCCGTATGCCGTTTTTAATCTCCTACCCTCCTATTTTAGCGTTAAATAAAAAAGCTCCCCTGATATAAAACTATCCTACACGTCAAAGTTTGTAAGCTTAACTCCGTCGTTTAAAATACTCCTATCTTAAGGGAACTTAGGGGAAAACAACTTAATTTCAAAGTGTTACCTCTATGGTTTAATAAATCCTCCGATTTTGCACAATAGGGCTTAACGACAATAAAGCACTTGATCTTTACCCAAAAAAGTCTATATTTGAATTGGCACTCCTGATTGGACAGTGCCAAATAATTAAAACATTTTTAATGTGAAATAGGGGAGAGATCACATGTCAACTGCTTTAACCTTACGCTCAACTGGTCAAGTCACCGGTTTTGAACACGATTTGGAGACCTATACCCAATCCATTCGCACCATTCCAATCCTTACTGTCGAAGAGGAATTGCAACTGGCGGAACGCCTTTGCAAGGAAGGTGATTTGGAAGCGGCTCGGCAATTGGTAATGTCTCACCTGCGATTTGTGCTGTACATAGCCCAAAGTTATGTGGGTTATGGTCTACCATTGGCAGATTTAGTGCAAGAAGGCAATATCGGTTTGATGAAAGCAGTTAAACGGTTTGATCCCAGCATAGGAGTACGACTGGTTTCCTTTGCTGTCCACTGGATTCGAGCCGAAATTCATGAATATATTCTCCGTAATTGGCGAATTGTCAAAGTGGTCACCACCAAAGCCCAACGCAAACTATTCTTCAACCTGCGCAGCATGAAGAAACGTCTCGGTTGGTTGACTCAAGATGAAGTCAACAACATTGCTAAGGATTTGGGAGTCACCAGTAAGGACGTTTTGGAAATGGAAAAGCGCCTCAGTGCCCAAGACATTCCATTTGACGCTCCGGTCGATTGTGAAGATGAAGAAGAATCCTTTTCACCTTCTGCCTACTTGGAAGACAAACGTTATGATCCAGCCGTTCTCGTTGAGAAGGAAGATTGGGAAGCCCATGGCCAAGGACAATTACAGCAAGCCTTTGCCCAATTGGATGAGCGCAGTCGAGACATCTTACAAAGACGTTGGATGAATGAAGAAAAGGCCACTTTACAAGAATTGGCTGATCAATACCAAGTGTCGGCTGAGAGAATTCGGCAAATCGAGAATAACGCCATGAAAAAACTCAAGAAACAAATTAAACTGGTCGCTTAAAAAAAACAATGCTAAGGGGATGTTTTAGCCATGACCTCTACTCATTCAGCTTATATAAAACCCAAACCTCAACCCGCGCCTCGACTATTGGCTTATTCAAATGCCGTGCGAAAAATTCAACGAGTGGAAAGAGAGACTTTGCAAAAATACTTATTGAGACGGGCAGCTTAATTTACCCAAGGGAATTTCTGGAAATCCCTGCCTGCTCATAAAATAGCGATTGGGTGCCCATGCAGGCACTCAATCCAAAGTCCCTATCCCATCCCCAACTCGCCCTTCCTAACTTCCCGCGACTCCTCCTCTCCCCAATTCTCCCATGAATCTCTTCCTACAAAAACTGATCGATGACCTCAAACAATTCTCCACCGACCTCTTAGCTCCCGGCCTCCATTCCACCCAACAAATTCCCACCAGCATGGGCACTGTCGCCAGTACTACAGCCCTGCTAAAAGCGATTGATTTCCTCAGTGCACTGGTCCCCCAGCTGATCACCGAACTGCAAACTATTGATGTCACTCACAAATGGGTGGTCCACTACAGCAACACTCCCAAACAAGCCCTGTTTTCCCGCCGCGCCAGCGACTACCAACAAGACGCTAACAAACGAGTATTGCCTGCCCATTGGGTAACCATTTTACCCGTTAGCCAAATGGACACTCGTCCCCTCCGTTGGCTATTGTATCTCCTTGATTTACAAAAAAGTTCACTCTCCAAAGTTTACAATCGCACTACCAAGTATATTGAAGATTCCCTGCTGTCTCAACAAGGCAAATCCAGCTATGCCGAAAATGATCGAGCAACCCTACTAAGTATGCAGTCTCGCCTTGATGAAGCCGACGCTAAACTCAGTCATGCCCGATTGACCCTGTTAAAACTGGCCCAACAACGTTTGGTTCCTTCTCCCAACATACCCTATCCTTATCCACGAGCCGCTGGCTGGACTCGGCTCAGACGCTTTTCTCAACAGCTCATGCACCCGGATGACTACCTGCCCGGCTTTCTACAAACCTTACTCAATGGCACCGTTGAAATTGCCGATACCCCTTATCTTTATCAACGTTGGTGTGGCGTCAAACTGTTACAAACCTTTGAAACCTTGGGATGGATTCGGCATGTTGAAGCCACTGGCGCCCTATTTTTGGGCGGAGAAATTTGTCTTTATAAATCAGACGTGCAACTCAGTATTTGGATTGAACCACGATTCTCCAAACGCAAAACTCATCCCAGTGGTTTCTCATGTCAATCGGTATTAGAAAGTCATCCCGATTACCTCATCGTTACCCCTGGTCCCAATGGGGTCGATGCTTTTATTCTCGATCCCACCACCACAGCTGATGCAGACATTCGCAACAGTAAAGGTCGTTATTTAAGCATCATTGAAGCCCAAGGCATGGGCAACATTGCTGGAGTCCCGGTAGTTCGGCACCCCTTACGAGCCTGGTCTGCCGCCCCTTTACATTCCTCTCGCTGTGAACTTCAAGATTCCAATGGACAAACCGGCACCGTCCCCATGCATCCGTTAAATTGGAATTCCGAACCCCTTCGGGAATGGGTTCAAGATATTGATAATTATGCCATTGCTTGGGGAAGATTTGCCCGACTTGCCAATTACTCTTGAAAGGCTGTGGAACTTGACCTGGCATGACTTGCCATCCTCCACAGTTATCAAGGACTTTTTGATAACTGAATTCTCGTGCTAAAGTGCCATTAAAGTGGAGTGGAGGCTTTAGCCGGCCAGCGGTAGGTCTTTGTAATTTGAGTGTGTGGGGTAATACCTGCCACCGGCCGGCTAAAGCCTCCATTCCGGCTAATTTATTTTTTCGTATCTTATCTTTTCATCATCGCATACTTTTGCAAGAGATCTAATAAAAATACCATTTGTAAAATGTCCTTATCTTGACCACATATCCAGGAGCAAATGACGTGGCCAGTGTCCAAAAAAAAATCTGTATGATTGGCGACTTTTCAGTTGGAAAAACCAGTTTAGTAGCTAGATTCGTTCGCCAAGCCTTTTCTGACAAATATCTAACCACTGTGGGAGTTAAAATTGATACCAAAACCATCGATTTGCCCACTGGCCAACAGGTTAAACTCATCCTCTGGGACATTGCTGGCACCGATGCCCTTAACACCACCACCGCTTCTTATTTACGAGGCGCAGCGGGCTATCTATTGGTCATCGATGGCACTCGATTTCCCACGTGGCAAAGTGCCTTAAATCTACAAAAAGCCGTTACAGCCCAATTGGGGAATAAACCTTTTGTGGCTTTGTTGAACAAGGCAGATTTGGTTGAACAATGGGAAATTGATGAACAATTGGTGCAAGATCAGCAACAACAAGGCTGGTCTATCTTAAAAACCAGTGCAAAAACCGGCTTGGGGGTCGAGGAATCTTTCCTCTATCTGGCCAAAGCCACCCTAGAGACCCACTAGAAAGGAAGTCCCATGAGTGTGATACCTACTCATATTTCTCAACATATTTGCTCGATGTGGATGGCAGAGACCATCATGACTTATTTACGCATCGATGAGCACCATAATCTGATTGATTGGGGAGGACATCCTGTACATTATGGGCTGAGTGAATTAACCAGTGGGCAATCGGCTACTGATTCCCTGTATTTTTTGGAAGGCATGTTGACTGTTCCCCATACTCAAATACTCAAATTTGTGCGCATCGGCAACGATCGCAGTGCCCATATTCATATCATCCCATTTGAACGGGAAATATGGGTTATTCTCATTGATGCCACTGAAGAGCACGATCAAACCCAAGCCATGCAACAACAACTCAATGAATTGAGTATTTTGACCTATCGACAAACTCAATTGTTACAAGATTTGGAAATCACTCGCCAAACTCTACAGTCGGAAAAGCAACACCTCGAAAAAGCCAGTCAACTCAAAAGTCAATTCATTGCCACTCTGTCCCATGAATTACGGTCTCCTCTAACCTCAATTGTGGACTCTGCTGATCTGTTAAAAACCCTTCAACAAACCCAATTACAAGAAGAAAAGTATCTACAGTCCGTGCAGAAAAATGCGCAACATTTGTTGGGACTGATCGATAATCTGCTCAATCAGGCGCAATTGGAAATTGGGCAAACCGTATTGCAACCAGTAAATTATGAAATTGAATTGCTGGCTGATAATTTAAAAACCTTATTCTTGTCCACTGCCTTGAAAAAAGGTCTGCAATTTCAAGTCGAAGTGAATGTTGGGATGCCGCGTCGACTTACCTTAGATCCTCTGCGTTTTCAACAAATTCTCATCAATCTGATCAGCAATGCCCTCAAATTTACTCAACAAGGCTCAGTTCAAGTACAATTGTATTGGCAGGCGCCAGACCGATTGTATTTTAAAGTGACTGACACAGGACAAGGTATTTCTCAAGAAACTCAGCAAACTTTGTTTATGCCATTTCAACGGGGTGAAGATGCCAAAAATTTGTCCGGAACGGGTTTGGGTTTGGCTATCAGTCATCAACTGGTCAATTTGATGCAAGGCAATTTAACTGTGACTTCTACCTTGGGACAAGGCACGGTTTTTCAAGGATATATCCAAGTAGGTTTAGTTCATTCTCCTCTGGTTTCTAACATTCACACCAATCATTTGAAAGTCTTAGTTGTCGATGACAGTCCAGAATTTTGTGCCCTGATGGAAAATTATCTGCGAGAAGGTGGCTATGGCGTTCTCATTGCAGAAAATGGGGAAAAAGCCATTCAATTGGCGTTAGAGGAACAACCTTGTTTGGTGTTAATGGATGTCCATTTGCCCGGGATCAATGGATATGCTGCCAGTCAAGAATTGCGTAAACAACGTTTTAACCAACCGATCATCGCCATCTCTGCCTCGGCCTTGCCTCAAGATCGGAAATATGCTTTTGAAGTTGGATGTCAACAATATCTGATAAAACCCATTTCTTCCAACCATTTGTTGGAGGAAATCAAGCGGTTAATCATTTAACTGACTTAAGTTTCTCATTCACAATCACTGGGAACAATCACTGGGGAATGAATTATGCTTACCTTAAGTCAATTGAAAATTGCCATCATTGGGCTAGGCTATGTAGGATTGCCTTTGGCGGTAGAATTTGGCAAACACTATCCCACCTTGGGCTTTGATCTCAAACGCGCGAGAATTCGGGAATTAAAAGCAGGTTATGATCGCACTCGAGAAGTGAGTGCAGAGCAATTGCAACAGGCGATACAGTTGCGTTACACTGATGATCCCATTGAAATTGCTCCTTGTAATTTCTATGTGGTCAGTGTGCCCACCCCCATCAATATACACAAGGCCCCAGACCTGTCCTTGTTAAAAACAGCCAGTGTCATGGTGGGCCAGTGTTTATCTTCCGGGAATGTGGTGGTGTATGAATCTACAGTTTATCCTGGGGCTACAGAAGAGGTCTGTGTGCCCCTTTTAGAGATTCATTCTGGACTGCGCTACAATCGGGACTTTTTTGTAGGTTACAGTCCGGAACGCATTAATCCTGGAGATCAGGCACATCGTTTGACCACCGTGGTTAAAATCACTTCGGGATCCACGCCCGAGGCTGCAGAATTGGTTGATCAGGCTTATCACAGCATTATTCCTGCTGGCACTCATAAGACCAGTAGTCTCCGGGTTGCTGAGGCAGCCAAGGTGATTGAAAATACTCAACGAGACGTAAATATTGCCTTAATCAATGAGTTGGCGCTGATTTTCAATCGATTGGGCATTGACACTCAAGAAGTGTTGGCAGCGGCTGGGACCAAATGGAATTTTTTACCTTTTCGACCAGGATTGGTGGGCGGACATTGTATTGGGGTCGATCCCTATTATCTGACTCAAAAGGCTCAGGAAGTGGGTTATCATCCAGAAGTAATTTTGGCGGGTCGGCGCATCAATGACAGCATGGGCCATTATGTGGCCACTGAAGTTATTAAATACATGATTCAAAAGCGAATTCATGTCAACGGAGCTAAAATTTTGGTCTTGGGCTTGAGTTTTAAGGAAAATTGTCCCGATTTGCGCAACAGTCGAGTGATCGATATTATTCATACTTTACGCAATTATCAAGCCCTTGTTGAGGTCTATGATCCTCATGTTGATCCAGATGAGGCTGTGCAAGAATATGGTTTGGAAGTGTTGCCACAACTTGAATATCATCAACAGTATGATGCCTTGATCGTTGCGGTGGCTCATCAAATTTTTGTTGATCTGTCAGTGGCTAACTTTCGGACATTAGTGAAGAGCCCGGCAGTGATTTATGATGTGAAGGGCATTTTGCCAGATGGCTTAATTGATGCCCGTTTATAGGAATTGAGAATATGCAAATATTGATTACCGGAGTGGCTGGATTTATTGGTTTTCATTTGGCTAAACGCTTGTTGAATCAAGGTGAAACAGTGGTGGGACTGGACAATTTGAATGAGTATTACGATGTGCGCCTCAAATTGGCTCGTTTGGCCCAATTAAAAGCCCAAGCCCAATTTCAATTTGTGCAGATGGAGTTGGGAGATCGGTCGGGGATGACCGGGCTGTTTCAAACCCATCAGTTTGAGCGGGTAGTGAATCTGGCAGCCCAAGCGGGAGTGCGTTATTCCCTGCAACATCCTCACAGTTATATTGACAGCAACATTGTCGGCTTTCTCAATGTGTTGGAAGGTTGTCGACATCAGGCAGTGCCTCATTTGGTCTTTGCCTCTTCCAGCTCGGTGTATGGTCTCAACACTCAAATGCCATTTTCTGTGCATCAAACGGTTGATCATCCAATTTCCCTGTATGCGGCTACCAAAAAGGCCAATGAGTTGATGGCGCACAGTTACGCCTACCTTTATCAATTGCCGACCACTGGGCTGCGTTTTTTTACGGTCTACGGTCCTTGGGGCAGACCGGATATGGCTTTGTTTAAATTTACCGAAGCCATTTTACGAGATCAACCTATTGAAGTTTATAATCAGGGGCAAATGTATCGGGATTTTACCTATATTGATGATATTGTGGAAGGGATAATGAGGGTTTTAAATCACATTCCCCAACCCAATCCACATTGGTCTCAACAGACCCCCGATCCCGGCAGCAGTGTGGCGCCCTATCGTCTCTATAACATTGGTCATCAGCACCCAGTGGCTCTATTATCCTTTATTGAAGAACTTGAGCACTGTTTGGGAAAAACCGCTCATAAGTTATGGTTGCCCTTGCAAGCCGGAGATGTGCCAGCCACTTTTGCGGATGTCAGTGATTTGAAACAAGCCACGGGGTTTCAGTCAACCACTTCAGTGCAAGAAGGAATCCGCTATTTTGTAGAATGGTATAAGGATTATTATGGGATTTCTTCAGTTTGAATGAATTCAAAAAGGGGTTAAAAAATTTCCCCCGCCAGTGATACAAATCCGTTTCCTATTGTTGTCAATTTGGGTTATAATGTATAATTCACTCTGGCTTATTTACGATAAAGGAATGCAAAACATGGCGCTAATTGTGCAAAAATATGGTGGTACGTCTGTAGCCACGATAGAACGCATTAAAGCAGTGGCTGACCGGGTCATTGCGACTCGTGCACAAGGACATCAGGTGATTGTGGTGGTCTCTGCGATGAGTGGAGAAACCGATCGATTGTTGAAATTGGCTAAAGAAATTACTGACTTACCTGACCCCAGAGAATTGGATGTTATTTTAACCACTGGCGAACAAGTCACCATTGGTTTGCTCAGCATTGTCCTGCAAAATCGTCATTGTCCTGCCCGTTCCTATACGGGATTTCAGGTTAAAATTTTGACGGATGAGGCTTACAACAAAGCCCGTATATTGAGTATTGATGACCATCGGATTCGGGCGGACTTGTCCCAAGATCGAGTCGTCGTAGTAGCGGGTTTTCAAGGCGTTGATGCCGAAGGCAACATTACTACCCTCGGAAGAGGTGGATCGGATACCACCGCTGTGGCCTTAGCCGCTGCATTGAAGGCAGATGAATGTCAGATCTATACTGACGTTGATGGCGTCTATACCACTGACCCACGCATTGTCCCCGAAGCTCGACGTTTGGATCGAATCTGTTTTGAAGAAATGTTAGAAATGGCCAGTCTGGGCTCTAAAGTGTTACAAATCCGCTCAGTGGAGTTTGCCAGCAAATACAACGTACCCCTAAGAGTGCTGTCTTCCTTTACAGAAGGACAAGGCACGTTAATTGCCCCAGAGGATAATCGCATGGAACAAGCCCTAATCTCAGGTATTGCCTTTAACCGTGATGAAGCCAAACTCACCTTGTTAGGTGTGCCCGACAAACCTGGCCTTGCCTATCAAATTTTGGCCCTCATTGCCGATGCCAATATTGAGATTGACATGATCATCCAAAATGTAGGGGCAGACGGTCACACCGATTTCACTTTTACCGTACATCGCAATGAGTTCAAAAAAGCCTTGGGCATTTTACAACAACAAGCTCCTTCTTTGGGAGTACAAGAGGTGCGAGGGGATGACCGCATTGCCAAAATCTCAGTAGTTGGCGTAGGAATGCGTTCCCACGCGGGAATTGCCAGTACTTTGTTCAAGGCCTTGGCAGCCGAAGGCATTAACATCCAAATGATTTCAACTTCTGAAATTAAGATTTCGGTGGTTGTGGATGAAAAATACCTCGAATTGGGTGTAAGAACCCTGCATTCTGCCTTCCATTTGGAACAGGCAACAGCGTAACATTGGGTGTTGAGGCACAACCTGACACCAAGGAAGTTTGAAACTAGGAGGACAATCTATGTTGATTTTGACAAGGCGTGTTGGAGAATCATTGATGATAGGAGATGACATCACAGTAACGGTCTTAGGTGTCAAGGGTAACCAAGTGCGAATTGGAGTCAATGCCCCCAAAGAAATATCTGTGCATCGCGAAGAAATTTATCAGCGGATCCAACAAGAAAAGATCCAACCTAGTGAAGAAGGTGAGCAACCTTCACCTTAAACCGATTCCTTTTCTAGGAAAACTGGGCACCCCCCGGGTCCAAATTCCCATTTGGACCCCTCAGTTGATCGCCACACCCCCGGCGATTACTGTCCTCCCCCCTCACCCAACTACTATGCCAACTGCGGTTATTGCCTTCTTCCTCGGCATTCTCAGTTGTCAAACCTTAACTGACCTCCCCGATACTTCATATTTACTCCTTCTCTCTCCCTTCATTCTCATTCTCTTCAGACTGCCCAGACCCTTCCCACTGTTGGCCTGGTGGATTATCGGTCTATTCTATGCCAGCTGGCGGGCTGATCTGATCTTAAATCAACAATTGCTGTCCGATTTTGACGGTAAAAATCAAATCATTCAAGGTCTGATCATAGACATTCCCCAACTCAGAGACGCCGCACAAGACCATTGGAAATTCCATTTCATACCCACCAGTCCCGTATTTAAACAACAATCCACTGGATTCCCTCCCAAAATTGTACTCAATTGGCGAAATCCTCCCCGCACACTACAGCCCGGTCAACATTGGCAATTGACAGTTCGTCTCAAACCTCCCAAGTCCTCTCTGAATCCCGACATCTTTGACTGGTCGCAATGGCTGTTTCAAAATCGCATTCGAGCCACCGGCTATGTGCACAATGCAAGTAATTCTCAACTGTTGGCACCTCCTCCCTATTCCCTGTCCTATCTTTTCTCTCAAATCAATAATTTACGCTTTCACCTGGCGCATGATATTCTGCACACTTTGAAGAAAGATTCTCCCAATGCAGGTATACTCATTGGTCTCACCGTGGGCGAAAAACAATGGATAACCCCGGAACAATGGTCAATTCTAAAAAACACCGGCACCATTCACCTGCTCACCATCTCTGGACTTCACATTGCCTTCATTGCTGCCCTGGGTTTTATCCTAGCCCATAGATTATGGGGATTTTGGCGAGAAGCCCCCCTGTGGCTGCCAGCTCGTCATTTTGCCACTCTGATCAGTCTGCTCTGTGCCTTAAGCTATGCTGTGCTTGCGGGACTCACAGTGCCAACCCAACGTAGCCTGATCATGCTGTTGGCAGCCCTCTTTGCCTTCAGTTTCAATCGCCAACTGTTCTCCTTTCAGATCCTCCTGCTCAGCTTGCTGGGCGTACTGCTATTTGACCCTTTAGCAGTACTTGGGATCAGTTTTTGGCTGTCATTTGGGGCAGTGGCCATCATCGTTTATGCTGTCGCCACCTTCAGAAAACCCGGGGTAACGCAAAAATATCAAAAAAGCATCCTGCGTTACCCCCTGCTGGACCTCAAAACTCGCATAAAAGAAATCTATCACCTGTTCAGGGATCGAAAATTTTCCACTTTGCGCAGTTTAGTCAGTTACACTATTCAAATTGGAGTACTTAAAATCCGTGGCTTCCTTTACTTACAATGGGTCATCACCCTGCTTTTATCCCCCTTATTAGCGGTAATCTATGGCTACATCCCCCCATCCTCACTGCTGACCAATCTCATTGCAATTCCTTGGATCACCTTCTTAACTATTCCCTTTTTATTCATAGGCTTAGCTCTACTCAACATTAGCCTGCTCATCCACGCTTTCCAGATTCTCATGAGCCTAACACTGGTCATCAATTTGACCCTCTCCCTCTGGCTCTCCGATTGCCGCAAAAATTTACTCATCAACTCATTATACAGCAGCCTGGGACTCTTGTTGGCAAGCCAAGCCCTTCGTCCCTCTTTCATTGCCATTACCGAACAAACCGGCCGCAACTTACTGATCGATTTAGACTGGCTGCTGACAGGATTCTGGTATTTCTTACAATTATTTACCGAACACCCCAAGCCGTATTTCCCCCCCTTCCTTTCCCTTATCACGGCCACCTTTTTGATCCTGTCCATTCTCTTGCTACTCCTGCCCAAATTTCCAGGCAAATGGTTAGGTTTCACTGGATTCCTGCTTTTGGTACCATCGTCCTCCCCCCCATCGGGTACAGTTCAATTGACGCTATTGGACGTGGGACAAGGACTGTCGGCAGTGGTCAGGACCGCTCATTATACCTTGCTTTATGACACGGGACCTCAATTCACAGCCACCAGTGACGCTGGGAACACAATCATTCTGCCTTTTTTACAACGGCATGGGATCAGGCGCCTCGACAAACTGATCTTAAGCCACTTTGATGATGATCACGAAGGAGGGTTAAAGAGCCTGATCCAATCTCCTGGTTATGTACGAGAAATTATGGCGGCCCGTCCTTACCCATCTCTTACTATCAGTTCGTGCCGGGCAGGTCAATATTGGAATTGGGACGGAGTTCAATTTGAACTGCTGTACCCTCCAGAGCACTTTCCATACAGTCGTTACTCCCTCTATTCCCGTCCCAACAATTTAGCCTGCGTGCTCAAAGTCACCACTGGTCAACACAGCATCCTATTCCCCGGAGACATTGAAAAAATTGTGGAATACCGTCTGGTCAATAGCTTGGGCAAACAATTACAAAGCGACATTTTGATCGTTCCCCATCACGGCAGCAAACACTCCTCCACCTCAAAATTCCTCTCCCAAGTCAAACCCCGATTTGCACTATTTTCCGCCGGCTATCGCAATCGTTTCCGTCACCCTCATCCAGACACCGTAGCTCGTTATCAACAACATCAAGTTCGTACTTTTAACACCGCTGAAGTAGGTGCCATCACCTTTCGACTCACTCCCGACCGCCTAGAAGGTCCCTTATTTCCTCGGCGTTACTACTGGCACAAATAGGAAGTTACGAGGATACTTTAGAAGGTACATTGGAGTGGAAGCTTTAGAAGATATATTGGAGTGGAAGCTTTAGAAGATACATTGGAGTGGAGGCTTTAGCCGGCCGGCCCTTGCAATTTGTGTATGTGGGGTAATGCCTACGGCTGGCCGGCTAAAGCCTCCACTCCATATCGCAAGGGCCGGCCGGCTAAAGCCTCCACTCCAATGGGAATTTTCCTCTAAGGAGGGGCGTTATATGCTTAACGAAAGGAATTAAGAAGGGGGATAATTAAGTAAAGTGTTCTCAATCCATTCCTCTGCCAATAAATTGATTTCACGGGCATTTTTATCATGAGTTTCTATCAAAGGTCCAATACTTAACCGAATTCTCCCCGGATATTTGATCAACCGACCTGCCGGCCAAAATTTTCCTGCATTATGGCTTATTGGCAGCACTGGATGACCCGTATTGGCAGCCAACAAAGCCCCTCCAACATGATAGGTTTTTTTTTCTCCAAAAAATCCTCGAGTGCCTTCCGGAAAAATGATCACACTGATACCTTGAGTCAATCGAGAACGACCCTGTTGCAACAACTGCTGTAGAGATTGACGAACATTTTTGCGATTGATGGCAATGGGTTTTAAGGCAGCCAGTCCCCATCCAAAAACCGGTATCCACAGCAATTCCTGTTTCAACACCCAAGTTTGCCGGGGCAAAACCTGCTGCATAGCCAAAGTTTCCCAAGTAGACTGATGCTTACTCAAAATAACCATGGCAATTGGAGACTGTGGCAAATTTTGGTATCCCTCCACTTCATAACTGAGACGGCACGTGATATTTAACCACCCCAGAATGACAAGGGACCATTTGGTCAACACAAAATAGCGATAAGGATAGGGGAATAACAGAATAATGAGCACAATAGGAGCAAATAGAAAAGTTATTAACCAAAGTCCCATGTAGAAAAGCAGGGACCTGAAAATAAGCACCAAAATCAATGAATTGGAATGGGCATTGTTGGACATGAAAAGTATTTATCAAGTTATATTTAGAGAATGGTGAGGAGTTATCCTCGATTTTAACGATTAATTTCTTCCAACAACTGAGCAATTTCTGTGGAAGAGCTGGCTTTCAACACTTGCTCTGCCAGGCGAGACAGGTGTTGGATATGACTCCGATTAATAATTTGTTTCACCTCCAAAAAGGCCGCAGGATTGACACTGAAGGAACGCAGTCCCAGTCCCAATAATAATTTTATGTAACGACTGTCACTGGCCATTTCTCCACACATGCTGATGTGTTTATTGGCTCGAGTGGCGGCTTGAATACTGGTTTTAATAAGACGCAATACCGCCGGATGCAAAGGATCATAAAGGTAATTGACAGAATCATCCACCCGGTCCAAAGCCAAGGTATATTGGATTAAATCGTTGGTCCCAATCGAAAGAAAATCGATGTAGGGGGCAAAAAGATCCACACAAATCGCCATAGACGGCACTTCCACCATGGCGCCAAATGACAAATGAGGATCGAATTTTTGAGACTTTTGCCTCAGTTCCTCACTGACTTCGGCAACCAAATGTTGAGTTTGGATCAACTCAGTTAAACCAGAGACCATAGGAATCATCATGCGCACATTGCCCTCGGCTGAAGCTCGAAGAATGGCTCGCAGTTGGGGCTTAAACAATTTGGGATCTTTGAGACAAAGACGAATGGCCCTCAGTCCCAAAGCCGGATTGGTGGTCGCATTTTTTTCAAAACGTTTGCTATCTACCTGTTTATCCGCACCCAAATCAAGAGTCCGAATGGTGACAACCCCACCTCTTAAAGCCCTCACAACTTTGACATAAGCTTCAAAATGCTCCTCTTCATCCGGTGGAGAACTGCGATTCATGAATAAAAATTCGGTCCGAAATAACCCAATACCATCCCCTCCCACTCGTTTAACTGCTTCTACATCTTCTGGAAGTTCAATATTGATATGCAAGGTGATGGGAATGCCATCTTGAGTTGCTATTGGAGTAGTTTTAATTTTATTGAGAGAAGTGCGATGTCGCTTTTCCCGTTGTTGTTGTTGCTGATAATAACTAAGAGTGTTCTCATCGGGACTGATAAGGATAACTCCTTGTTCTCCTTCAACAATAACCGTGTCATCGTGTCGCACATAAGCTCGAACTTTATGTAAACCGACTATGGCCGGTATTCCTAGACTGCGGGCTAAAATAGCGGTATGGGAAGTGGTCCCCCCAAATTCTGTGGCAAAGGCTTGCACTCCATAATGTTGCATATGCAAAGTATCGGCAGGAGAAAGATCATCAGCCAACACGATGGCATTGATCAGAGCGTCTTCTGAGCCAGAGTTGATTTCAGTATATCCTCGCAAGATACGCAAAACTCGGTTAACCACTTGTTCTACATCATTTTTTCTAGACCTGAGATAGGGATCTTCCATTTCTGCGAAGATTCGCATGATATTCTCACATTGCAGTTTTAAAGCCCATTCTGCATTGCATTGATGAATTCGAATCAAATTGACTGTGTCTTTGGCAAGCAAACTGTCTTCTAACATCATCAGATGGGCTTCTACAAAAGCATCCAAATCGACAGCATTGTCCTTATCTTTGGGAATGTTGTCCCGAATCTCTTGCAATTGCCGACGAGCAACAGTAAGAGCTTCTTCAAAACGAATAATTTCTCCCTCAAGAGCCCTTTTGGATAAGGTACATTCATTGACTTCGATGGGTTGATGATTGAGAATGTAAACTTTTCCAATGGCAATTCCTTTGGAAACTCCGATACCATGTAAAGTTAAGGTCACTCGGCTTCTCCAAAACCACTTTGAATTAAATCAATCAGTTGTTCCATGGCGGTGGTTTCATCTGCTCCAGAGATTGTGAGATCGATTTCGGTCCCTTTACTGGCAGCTAGCATCATGACGCCCATGATACTTTTGCCGTTAACTTCACGTTGTTGGCGTTTTACTTGAACGTCACTTTCAAAGGAGGAAGCCAATTTGACCAATTTGGCGGCAGCTCGGGCGTGCAGTCCTAGCTTATTGACGATGGTGAGTGTTTTGGTGAGCATGACAGGTGATAAAAGTGTTGGATAAATTGGGGAATGGGTTGTTGTAAGTTATTATATTACACCGTTTATTGGAAATAACTACAGCAACCATGTTAATAAATCAGTGTAACATGTCAATTTACAAAGTGCAAGGAGAATTAACTGAAGAATTAAAATGATCGGTTTAAGTTTTTGGGATTAGCAAAAGCCGAATGTTAAAAAATATTTTATTTCAATAAGTTATCAAGTTTAGAATTTAAACCACTTTATTGCGCAGATAAACTGGCAATACTTGTTCTGCGGTGACCCAATGTTGGTTGGCAAATTGATCCAATGCCAGAGATAATAAGGCTGTGGAATCTGGATATTGTCCGAGTTGATGACCGTTTAAAAGTGGACCCAAGCGTTGAATTAATAAAGTGCCATATCGGTCCCAACCACTACCCACGCCATACCAATGACCGGTTGTCGGCAATGTTACCTGCTCTGGAGAACAAACTATTTCTACATCTTGTTTCTCCATGATATTACGGGAATTTAAATGGTAGCTACCCCAATAAACTTCTCCTATTCTGGCATCGATAGCCGATAATACTTGGGTAACTTGATGAATTTCATATGCTTTTTGAGCCAACATTGCCAAGGTGGAGACCATAGCCACTGGCAGATTGTTGGCCAATGCCAAACCTTGAGCAATTCCGCAGGCAATGCGCAATCCAGTGAAGCTGCCCGGTCCCTGACCCACTGCCAAGCCGTCTAATTGGGATAAATTCAGTTCAGCAGTGGCCAGCAATTCTTCCATCAGGCCGAGAATAAATTGGGTGTGGCGTTGGGGAGTTAATAGGGAACGATGGCTGATCTGCCCATCCAGGTAAAGGGCACAGGAACACAGTTCCGTTGATGTGTCAAAAGCAAGTAGTTTCATTTAAGCAAATTCGTTGGGAAAAGAGATAACTTGATGTATATGAGTGGCTTGGAGGAGCAGCATCAGCACTCGATCCAGTCCCATCGCCACTCCAGAGCATTCGGGTAATCCGGCTTCCAAGGCAGATAAAAATCGTTCGTCTAGGGGATAGGTGGGTAAATTCAGTTCGCGGCGCCGTTGTAAATCTTGGATAAAGCGTTGACGTTGTTCTTTTTCATCCGTCAATTCTCGAAAACCGTTGGCCAATTCTACGCCTTGGTAATACACCTCGAATCGTTGAGCCCAGTTGGGATCTTCTGGGCAGGGGCGAGCCAAGGCAGCTTGACTGAGGGGATAGTTGTAAATCACTTGAGGAGTATCCAGTCCCAATTGGGGTTGAATTTGATAACTGATGATCAGTTGTAAACAGTTGTCTCGATCCAGTTGTTCAAGTCCTTGAATTGAATGATTTTTAAGTTGGGATCGTAAGGCTGTAAGGGGAGCGTGCAAAGGGTGAAGACCGGTGTGTTGTAAAAAGAGATCGCAATAGGTAATGAGGCTGGGAGGAGGACAGTGCAATAGAGTTTGTAATAGTTCTCCTAGTTCTTGAATCAGGTTAAATTGGGTGAATCCGGGTCGATACCATTCTAATAGGGTGAATTCTGGATTATGCCATGGTCCCTGTTCTCCTTGGCGAAAAACTTTGGCAATTTGATAAATGGGACCGCTGCCGGCAGCCAACAGACGTTTCATCGCCAGTTCCGGGGAGGTGTGCAGAAATTGCGTTGACAAGGTGTCATTTCCCCCGCATTGAACAGGGTAGGGGGCAATTGTGGGTTCTGGTACTGCGGCATTAGAGAGGATTGGCGTTTCTACTTCCAATATTTGACGGTCAGCAAAAAAGTTGCGAAGGGTTTGGTACAACCGGGCTCGTTCTCGTATATTCTCTAAAGAAGCAGTCGGTTGCCAATGGTAAAGGGGATTTACTTTTGACCTCATAAACTGATATAGTGTATTTTTTTAAATTAGGGTGTTGACAGACAATGAGTGCTTACAGTTCAGTGACTTATCATTACGGAAATGCTATGAATACGGGGGTGCTGCTGGTCAATTTGGGCACACCTTCTGCGCCTACTCCAACTGCTTTAAGGAGATATTTGGGGGAATTCTTAGCTGATCCCCGAATCACCGAGAAACCGCGTTGGTTATGGTGGTTGATTTTGCATGGGATCATTTTGCGAGTTCGTCCCCGACGAGCTGCTAAAAAATATCAACAGATTTGGACCGAGCAAGGTTCTCCTCTGTTGGTCATCAGTCGGGCTCAGTTGCAATTGATACGACAAGGTTTGGAGCAAGCTGGACAGTCCAAGGTGGTGTCTTTGGGAATGCGTTACGGTTATCCTTCCATTGCCAATGCTTTGGAGGAATTACAACAGGCTCGAGTGGGACGGGTGTTGGTGTTACCTTTGTATCCCCAATATTCTGGTTCAACCACAGGTTCCACTTTTGATGAAGTGACCCGCATGTTACAAACTTGGCGTTGGGTACCTGAGTTACGTTTTATCAACAGTTATGCGGGACATCCCAGTTATATTCAGGCTCTAACTTCCAGTATTCAAGAACGTTGGCGAGAATTTGGGAAACCGAATAAGTTGTTATTTTCTTTTCATGGAATACCCAAGCGTTTTTCCGATGCCGGGGATCCTTATCGTTATGAGTGTGAAAAAACTGCAAAATTGGTGGCTGCTGAGTTGCAATTGTCTTCGGAACATTGGCAGGTGGTGTTTCAGTCTCGTTTTGGACCTGAGGAATGGTTGCAACCTTATACTGATAAGACTTTAATTGAGTTGGCCCAACAAGGGGTGAGTAAAATAGATATTATTGCCCCCGGGTTTGCTGCAGATTGTTTGGAAACTTTGGAAGAAATTGCTGTGGAAAATCAGCAGTTATTTTTGCAGTTTGGGGGTGAGCAGTTAAATTATATTCCGGCTTTAAATAACAGTCCCAAACATATTCAAGCTTTGTTGGCTTTGATTGCTGAGCATGATTGGAAAGAGTAAATTGTTTCTAAAAACAGGTGGGAACTAAACAATTGTCGTTTAAGGTAAAAAGGAAGCGGTTGTTTATCTTAACGAGAATCGCAACTGATGGGCTTTCCGTTGGTCAGCCCATCTTACA
This sequence comes from Thiomargarita sp., assembly GCA_020721005.1. Taxonomy (GTDB): domain Bacteria; phylum Pseudomonadota; class Gammaproteobacteria; order Beggiatoales; family Beggiatoaceae; genus DYNP01. Next base: position 131,818 of record DYNP01000001.1, on the reverse strand, counting down.
TACGCTAATTACCGATCTATTCTCTTCTTGGTGAAAAGGAAACCAGAGGGAGGTCTTTCTTTGAAATTTGTTTCACTGTCCTTTTTAAAAAAAGGTGCGCACATCTACAAAGTGTCCTGCCACAGCCGCAGCCGCAGCCATCATGGGACTGACTAAATGAGTGCGTCCACCCAATCCTTGTCGCCCTTCAAAATTGCGGTTGGAGGTGGAGGCACAGCGTTGTTGAGGGGCTAATTGATCAGCATTCATTGCCAAACACATGGAGCAGCCTGGTTCTCGCCATTCAAAGCCGGCAGCTTGGAAGATTTTATCCAATCCTTCTTGCTCCGCTTGTTGTTTGATTGCTCCAGAGCCAGGCACTGCCAAGGCTTGTTGGATCTGGGGGGCTATGCGACGACCTTGGAGAATGTGGGCAGCGGCTCTTAAGTCTTCAATGCGGGAATTGGTGCAAGAGCCAATGAAAATAACGTCCACCTCTACAGTATTTATAGGCGTGCCTGCAGTCAGTCCCATATATTCTAAGGCTCGTCGAATGCTATTGGCTTTGGTCTCATCGGCAATTTGAGTTGGATCGGGAATGGTTTGGTCAATGCCAATTACCATTTCGGGAGAGGTGCCCCAGGTGACTTGGGGAATTAGACGATGAGCGTCCAAGGTAACCACGTGATCAAAATGAGCATCGCTGTCACTGGTCAGTTGTCGCCAGTGGTTAACTGCTTGTTCCCAGAGTTGACCTTTTGGAGAATAGGGACGGTCTTTGAGATAGCGAATGGTTTTCTCGTCCACAGCGATGAGACCGGCCCGGGCTCCAGCTTCGATGGCCATGTTGCATAAAGTCATGCGTCCTTCTATGGAGAGAGCTTGGATAACTGGTCCCGCAAATTCCAGCGCATACCCAGTGCCGCCAGCAGTACCCACTTTACCAATGATGGCTAAAATCAAGTCTTTGGCTGTAACTCCAGTGCTCAATTCCCCTTCCACTCGGATGAGCATGTTTTTGGATTTTTTCTGAATTAGACATTGGGTAGCCAGTACATGTTCTACTTCTGAGGTCCCAATTCCAAAGGCTAGGGCGCCAAAAGCCCCATGAGTGGAAGTATGTGAATCTCCGCAAACTAAGGTGGTGCCGGGTAAGGTAATACCCTGTTCTGGCCCAATCACGTGCACAATGCCTTGACGAGGATCGTTCATGGTAAATTCAGTGATACCATAGTGTTGACAGTTGCGATCCAAGGTTTCAACTTGCAAACGAGCAATCGGATCGGGAATGCTGGCCGTGCCGCCGGCTCTGGGAGTGGTGGGAACGTTGTGATCGGGGACTGCAAAGTTGGCTTCAGTTCGCCAAGGTTGGCGGTTTGCCAAACGCAATCCCTCAAAAGCTTGTGGAGAGGTCACTTCATGAATGAGTTGACGGTCGATGTAGAGCAGGGTGGAACCATCCTCATTCACGTGAACCACGTGATCATCCCAAATTTTGTCGTATAAAGTTTTGGCGGGCATGGCAGGTCCTTAAGACGGGGTAAAGTAGGATTGGGTTGGATGGGTATTGACAGGATCAATTCCCACAACCAGTATACTGTCATAGTACCATACCTTTTAAGAGAGGTCAAGCGGGATGATCGCCAGAGTCTTTGAATTCCATTGGTAAGGAGTGAGGTTTACGGTTCTGATTGGCTGTCAATCAGGTACGATATTCGGCATTGATGCGCACATAATCGTATGAAAAGTCACAGGTATATACACTGGCTTGGGCAGTTCCGCGATTTCCCAATTGCACTCGAATTAGTAATTCCTCTTGTTGCATTACGTGTTGTCCCTGTTCTTCAGTATAAGTACTTGCGACACCGCCTTGTTCAACAATGGTCACTTCTCCCAATTGGATACGGATCTTTTCAACTTCCAAATCAGTTACTCCAGCTCGCCCCACCGCAGCCAAGATGCGCCCCCAATTGGGATCACTGGCAAATAGTGCGGTTTTAACCAGTGGGGAATGGGCAATGGTATAAGCCACTTGCAAACATTCTGCTTCGCTGCGACCTTGCTCGACTTTGATTTCTACAAATTTGGTTGCTCCTTCCCCATCCCGCACAATGGTTTGAGCCAAATGCAAACAGGCCTGCGTGAGCAGTTGAGAAAATGAGTGAAAAGTGGGATCGTTGGCAGTCGTAACGATTCCTTGCCCCTGTCCGGTGGCGATTAGGATAATAGAATCATTGGTTGAAGTGTCTCCATCAACAGTGATGCGATTAAAACTTTTGGCAACTGCTTCGGATAAAGCCTGTTGCAACAAGGGTTGGGGAATGTTTGCATCAGTGGCCAGAAAAACCAATAGGGTGGCCATGTCCGGGCGAATCATACCAGCTCCCTTGGCAATTCCGGTAATGTTAATTACTTGATTTTCCAAGTGAATTTGCAGAGAAATTCCCTTGGCAACTGTATCGGTGGTCATAATTGCCTGTGCTGCGGCCAACCAACCTTCATCGGTTAAACGACTGAGGGCCAGTGGCAAGGCTTGCTGTATTTTATCTACAGGCAAAGGTGCGCCAATCACACCGGTGGAGAATGGCAACACTTCAGAGATTTGACACTGCCCCTGTTCCGCCACAGTCTGACAACAAGCCAATGCCGCCTGTATACCGGTTTGACCTGTGCCAGCATTGGCATTCCCAGAATTGACCAGTAGATAACGAGGCGCTTTTTGCTGCCAATGTTGACGAGCCACTACGACTGGCGCGGCACAAAACAGGTTGCGCGTGAATAAGGCGGCACAGGTACTTTCAGGAGCTAAGGCAAACAGGGTTAAATCGTCCCGTTGGGCACTGGGCTTAATACCCGCCAGAGCAGTACCAATTTGAATACCGGCAATAGATTGTAAGTGAGAAGGAGGAGCAAGATTAACGGGCATTGATGATTCCTTTTAAAAAAGTCTATTTTGAATAACAAAATCAACCTATTGGATCTTAAATTAAGTAACTCGATAAATTCTCTGAAATTCTGGTTCGGATCGCCTCCTTCGCGCCTGTCCCCATGTGCTACTGGGCCAAATACGCGGATATTAGAAGCATAATATTTTTGACGTAAAGCGAGAATTTCGGTTTTATGTTGTTGGAGATTAATCAACCTTAAATGTATCATTACGGTTGATCTCTTACGTATAAAGGAAAATTTGAATCCAAATTTCCGGAATTATAGAATGAACAGAATAAAATTCCACCCTATTCTGAAAATTCTAAAATTCTGCAAATTCTGATTCAAATATTAAGTAATGTTGCGACGGAATCTTACTAAGTGACTGACGCGATTGATCGGCTTCCTATCGTCAGCCCACTCTATATTTACCTTTAGGCGGATATACTTCCCTACTTCTTTCTTAAAAATGAAACATTAGAAACTTTGCACATGGAGCAGTTTTGGTATATTCTATAAGTATTGTCACTAACCCAAGACGTGATTTTATGAGGCACAATAGCGTTGGCGTATTGCGCCGCATAAAAATACCGACATTAATTCGTGGACCAGGCAACCTCCCTACCCATTGATTTTGTTGTGAGTGCACCACATTAAGAGAGTAACCCTAAATTTGGGGTAAACATGCGGCGCAATACGCTAGCGATATTGCGTCCTATAAGTAATTCGTACGCTAATTGGGGCATAAATAGTGACAACAGATAGAAATAAACCTATGATTTCAGAAAAAGAGGTTGTCCAATTTTTCATCATGAAGGGATTAGACGATGAAGAACCAATTACAAATTTAAAATTGCAAAAACTGCTTTATTACGCAAAAGGATTTCATCAGGCAATTTTCGATAACCCCTTATTTCAAGAAAAACTACAGGCATGGACACATGGCCCTGTCGTTCCCAGTGTGTACCACGAATACAAACATTATGGCACTGCTCCAATTACAGAGCTGGAATATAATCCGTCTGAAAAATTTGACGGTGAGCAGCTAGAGCTACTGAATGAAGTGTGGTCAGTTTTTGGGCAGTTTAGCGCATGGAAACTAAGAGATATGTCTCATAATGAAAAACTTTGGTTAGACCATGAGAAAGATGCATCTGTCATGGAGGATGAAGAATTGGGGAGTTATTTCAAGACAAGGCTAAAGTGATGGGAAAAAATAAAGGGAAACTTAAAGCAGATACAAATCAAAGTGATCGTCTTATTGTCGAAGCACCAGAAGATTACAACAAAATGGTTCCACTTTTCTCTTTAGAACGGCTACAAACCGGGGACTACTGTCTGTCGGAGTTGGAAAAGGATGACAAAGCAGCGTTTGCTGATTCAATTTTTAAGAGAAAAAATGTTACATGGAACCAAATACAACAAATAGACCGACATGGGCTAGGATATGAGAAAATAAAAGTGGCCGCCATCAAAGTCACTATACCAAAGTTTATCACAGAAGACGAACACAATTTATTAGCCTTTCGTTTTTCAGGTATAAAGCCAATGGTTGGCTATAGAGTTAAGAATATATTCTATGTTTTGTGGTTCGATCATAACTTCACACTTCATGATCATGGCAATTAGTAATATGTAAGACGAACTGACGACAGAAAACTCATCAATCACATTGTTCAATGAAATTTCATCGCCTTAAACATTTCTTCAACTCCACTAAACAAAGTATAACCCTAGACAAGGGCTTTTCCTCACCCTTACTTTCCCTTAACCCATACAAAAATACTACCTGATTGACTGAATCTAGTGGTATTTACAATTTTTACCCATACCCATTTATCAACTATTTCTTAAGGGGCTAATTATGACTGTAGCCAATCAAATCCAAACCATGACCGGAGCCGACATCATCATCAATTCTTTACTCAAAGAAGGTGTTGAATACGTGTTTGGCTATCCCGGCGGCTCTGTGTTGCACATTTACGACGCCATGTTCAAACAAAACCAATTAAAACATATTTTGGTTCGTCATGAACAAGCCGCTGTTCACGCTGCAGATGGATATGCTCGTTCCACTGGCAGACCTGGAGTCGTTTTGGTCACCTCCGGTCCCGGAGCCACCAATGCTATTACCGGCATTGCCACCGCCTACATGGACTCCATTCCCTTGGTCGTGCTCAGTGGCCAAGTGCCCACCCACCTGATTGGGAATGATGCCTTCCAAGAAGTTGACTCCGTGGGCATTTCACGTCCCTGCGTCAAACACAACTTCTTGGTCAAAGACGTCAACAAATTAGCCCTGACCATCAAAAAAGCCTTCTACATGGCCACCACCGGTCGGCCAGGTCCTGTGCTCATTGACATTCCCAAAGACATTACTGCTAATTTGGCAGTATTTGACTATCCTGACACCTTAGAAATGCGCTCCTATCAACCCCAAGTTGAGACCCATTTCGGTCAATTACAACGTGTGGTAGACCTGATTCTTCAAGCCAAACGACCGGTTATTTACACCGGCGGCGGAGTCATTCTCGGCAATGCCTCCCATAAACTCGTGGAATTCACCAAACTGCTGGGATTCCCCATCACCCAAACCCTTATGGGACTCGGCTCCTATCCAGCCACAGACCCCCAATTCATTGGCATGTTGGGCATGCATGGCACCTATGAAGCCAACATGGCCATGCACGAGTGTGACCTTTTAATTGCCATTGGCGCCCGTTTTGACGACCGAGTGACCGGTGACGTTAAAAAATTCTGCCCCTATGCCAAAATCATTCACATCGACATCGACCCCTCATCAATCTCTAAAAATGTCCGGGTCGATATCCCTATCGTTGGCGATGTGGCCCCCGTTTTACAAGAATTAATTCAACTGCTCAACAACACCGGACAACGACCCGACACCAATGCCCTGGCCACTTGGTGGGAACAAGTCAAAGCCTGGCAAGCCACCCATTGCTTACGTTATGATCGCAAGAGCGCCCTGATCAAACCCCAATTTGTCATCGAAAAACTCTATGAAATCACCAATGGGAACGCCTACGTGACCTCAGATGTCGGTCAACACCAAATGTTCGTTGCCCAATTCTACAAATTCACCCAACCTCGGCGCTGGATCAACTCCGGAGGACTTGGCACCATGGGCTTTGGCATGCCCGCTGCCATGGGTGTTAAATTAGCATTCCCCAATGAAACCGTGGTTTGTGTCACTGGAGAAGCCAGTATTCAAATGTGCATTCAGGAACTGTCAACCTGCAAACAATTCGACCTGCCCTTGAAAATCATCAACCTCAACAATCGTTACATGGGAATGGTTCGCCAATGGCAAGAAATGTTTTATGACAAACGCTATTCCCATACCTACATGGAAGCCTTACCCGACTTCGTCAAACTCGCGGAAAGCTACGGCCACATTGGCATGCGCATTGACCAACCCAAAGATGTGGAAGGTGCCTTACGAGAAGCCTTAGCCATTCAAGATCGACTGGTCTTTATGGACTTTATGATCGATCAAGGAGAAAATGTGTATCCCATGGTGGCGGCTGGAAAAGGGCAACATGAGATGATGCTAACCCCAGAAAGAGAGATTGTTTAAATTATGCGTCACACTATTGCGATTTTATTGGAAAATGAAGCCGGTGCCCTGTCCAGAGTGGCGGGACTATTCTCAGCCCGAGGCTATAATATCGAGTCTCTAACCGTAGCCCCCACTCAAGATCCTTCCATGTCCCGAATGACCTTAGTCACCCGTGGCTCTGACGAAGTGATTGAACAAATTACCAAACAACTCAATAAGTTAGGTGATGTGATCAAACTGGTTGACCTGACCGAAGGTGCCCATATTGAACGGGAACTGCTGCTGCTCAAAGTCAAAGTATTAGACACCCATGAGCGAGAAGAAATAAAACGTCTGTCCGATATTTTTCGAGCCCGCATCATCGATGTGGCAGAAAGCACCTACACCATCGAAATGACCGGCAGTGGTGATAAAATCGATGCCTTTCTCAAAGCCGTTGAACCTCGACTCATCATGGAAGTGGTCAGATCTGGCACCTCAGGCATTGTGCGTGGCAGCCAAAGTTTACAAAGTTAACGGTCCCTGGTCCCTAACTGCCTCCAATTCCTCCCGATGCCGGGAATTATTCCCCCTCCTTTCTACAGAAAGCCGATCTATTTTTCCCCTTTCTGTATAAGGAGGAATAGTAATGAATCTGATACCACTGCTGTTCCCTACTTATATATTCACGTAACACGTTCACAATCCAATAAAAATCTCAGGAACATTCATGAAAATCTACTATGACAAAGACGCCGATTTATCTCTGATCAAAAGTAAAAAAGTGACCATTGTGGGATATGGTTCTCAAGGCCATGCTCATGCCAATAATTTGAAGGACTCCGGAGTTCAAGTCACGGTGGGCTTGCGCAAGGATTCTCCTTCTGTTGCCAAAGTTACTCAAGCCGGTCTCTCAACTAAGCCAGTGGATGAAGCCGTGGCTTGGGCAGATTTAGTGATGCTGCTTGCTCCAGACGAACATCAAGCCCAAATTTATCGGGACAACATTGCTCCGCATCTTAAGCCAGGTGCTGCCTTGGCATTTGCTCATGGTTTCAATATCCATTTTGAACAAATTGAGCCTAAGACAGAATGGGATGTGATCATGATTGCACCCAAGGGACCGGGTCATTTGGTACGTTCCACTTATACCCAAGGAGGAGGTGTTCCCTGTTTAGTTGCCGTGGCTCAAAATGCCACCGGTCAAGCCTTTAACCTGGCCCTATCCTATGCTGTTGCCAATGGAGGCGGTCGAGCCGGTATTATTGAGACCACCTTCCGGGAAGAAACCGAAACTGATCTATTTGGAGAACAAGTGGTACTCTGTGGTGGACTGACCGCTTTGGCTTCTGCCGGATTTGAGACCTTGGTAGAAGCCGGTTATGCTCCCGAAATGGCTTATTTTGAATGTCTGCATGAACTGAAATTGATTGTGGATCTGATGTATGAAGGCGGCATTGCGAATATGCGCTATTCCATTTCCAACACTGCAGAATATGGCGATATTACCCGAGGCCCCCGCATTATCACTGATGAGACCCGTCAGGAAATGCGCAAAATTCTCAAAGAAATTCAAACTGGAGAATTTGCTCGAGAATTTATCATGGAAAATCAAACCGGGCGGGCCACATTCAAGGCTAAAAGACGTATTGCTCGCGAACATTTGATTGAAACTGTGGGCGAAAAATTGCGCGATATGATGCCTTGGATTAAAGCCAATAAGTTGGTGGATAAGAGCAAAAATTAACTTTATCCTAATGGGACTATTGATTTACATCAAAATCCCTAATATCTGAAATTTTGAAATGGGAGCATGGAGGGACCAATGAAGATTGGCCATCCCAACTCCCATTTTTAATAGCAAAAGATTGCTTGATTATTCTCATATAGGAAAATTAGTATAAAATGGTTAAAATAAAACCAAGGTATTTCTGATTGAAAAAGAAATAGCATCCCTTAGAATCTTAAGTTTTATACTGATTTTACTATACCATAATACAAGGGGGTATCTTATGGTCCACGAAACAAATGAGCCTAAAAAATCAATAGGACGGCGGGGTATCTATCTATTGCCCAATTTATTCACCACCGCCGCCTTATTCTCAGGATTTTATGCCATTGTAGCAGCCATCAATGATCGTTTTGAAGCCGCGGCAGTGGCGATTTTCATTGCCATGATCTTAGACAGTTTAGATGGACGCGTGGCACGTTTAACTCACACCCAAAGCGATTTTGGGGCAGAATATGACAGCCTGTCCGATCTGGTCTCTTTTGGGTTGGCACCTGCCTTAGTCATGTATGAATGGTCACTGTCAGGTTTGGGCAAAGCCGGTTGGTTAGCTGCCTTTTTCTACACTGCAGCCACAGCCTTACGCTTGGCTCGTTTTAACACTCAAGTGGGAAAAATGGACAAAGCCTATTTTCAAGGTCTGCCCAGTCCAGCTGCTGCGGCAGTTATGAGTGGCTTTGTGTGGATAGGGACCGATTATCAAATTGCAGGTCCCTCAATCGATTTGGCTGCGTGGTTTATCACCATAACCACGGGTTTTCTGATGGTTAGTCGATTGCGTTATAACAGTTTTAAAGACTTGGATCTAAAAGGACGAGTACCATTTGTTAAAGTCCTGATTGTCCTGGTAATTTTTGTACTCATCTCCATTGATCCCCCTCGCATCTTATTTTTGGGATTCTTATTATACGCTGCTTCTGGCCCCATTCTTACTTTGGCTCAAAAACGTAAAAGACGGGCTTATAAAACTACAGATGAGGGTATTTCTCGACGATTAGATAAAGTTCTTAATTCATCGGATGAATCCAAAGATGAATCCAATTCTCAGTGAATTTGAAATATTGGGGGAAAAGTTTAAAGGTAAAGAGAAAAAATGAGCAATCCAATCCATCAGATAATTGGAATAATTTGGCATGAAAACCGATAAATTATTTTATCGAATATTTTTGTCTCAGCCAGATTTGATCAAGGAATTGTTGCCAGAGATTCCTGCCAATTGTGAATTTAGCTACAGTGCGCCTGTGATTAAAGAGCAAGGATTCGCGTTGGATGGGTTATTGACCCCAATTGGAAATGACTTAAACTTACCACTGGTGATTTTAGAAGCTCAGATGCAGCAAGATCAACAGTTTTATGGACGATATTTTGCGGAAATATTTTTGTATCTATACCAGTATCGTATCAAAAGACCTTGGTATGGACTGTTGATTTTACCAAACCGTAAACAGGATTTGGGGTCTCGAGTGCCTTATGAACCTTACTTGGGTGAGCAAGTGAAGGAATTCTACTTAGAAGATTTGCAGTTCCTGGAAAAGAAACAATTGACTCCAAATTTGGGTTTACTAAAACTGCTGACAGTGAAAAAATCAGAGGCATTCCAATTGGCAAAATGGATTCTGGACAGTGTGGAGAATGAAACAAAATTGCGACAACGGTTAAATCTGGTAGAGATCATACTGACTAATAAGTTCCCACAGTTGACTACAGAGGAGATTTTAAAGATGCTAGACTTAAAAACAGCAGACATCACTCAAACTCGCTTTTATCAGGAAATTTGGCAAGAGGCTCAAGAAAAGGGACTTCAAGCAGGACTTGAGCAAGGAATGAGGAAAGGTCTTCAAGAAGGTCTTAAGGAAGGTCTTAAGGAAGGCCATAAAGATTTGGTTATGCGATTGATTCGAAAACGGCAGGGTAGTTTGTCAGTTGCTCAAGAGATGCGCATACAACAACTGACAGTTTCACAGCTAGAAGCCTTGGCTGAAGCGGTGTTGGATTTTAGCAGTGAGACTGATTTGGAACAATGGTTAACTCGTTGTGATTCCAAGTAATTTTTAGTTCCCAAGTTCAACTTGGGAACTCATTTTGACTGTGTCGAGGCCAGTCATTTATCAATCCACTCGCCGGTGATGCTTCTGCGCCAACATGTTGGGGAAAAATTTAGAGGTCAAGAGAAAAAAATGAGCAACCCAACCAAATACGGTAAACTGAGTGCGTCACTGCATAAACTGTAAAGACTCCTTTCATAGTGCGTTAGATATATCTCAAATTGACATGGAAAATCATATTTACTATGGTGACAATCTAACCATTTTGAGACAGTGGGTTAAAGAAGAAACGGTAGATTTGTGTTACATCGATCCCCCTTTTAATTCCGAACGCAATTATCATCACAATTACCCTGTTGGAACTGAAAAAGATAAAATTCAAGTTCAAGTTTTTAAAGATCGATGGCAATGGGATCAGCGTGCAGATGAAGAGTTTTCTGAAATTATCGACAATCATTCCAGAATATTAACTGCTCAAACCATTGATTTGATTGCTGGATTGGCCAAGGTGTTGAAGAAAAGCAGTTTGTTAGCCTATTTGGTCAGCATGACTTTACGAATTGCAGAAATTCATCGGGTGCTAAAATCCAGCGGCAGTTTTTATTTACATTGTGATCCTGCTGCAAGTCATTATTTAAAGTTGATTTTGGATACAATTTTTTGTGCCCAAGGAGGGGAATTTAGAAATGAAATTATTTGGTGTTACAGTGGAGGGGGTCGGCCTCGCACCGATTTTGCTCGCAAACACGATTGTATTTTTCGATATACCAAAAGTAAGCAGGCTACTTTCAATGCTGATGAGATTCGGGTGAATTATGCTTTGGATCCGAGCAAATACACTTCACCCAAAAGTTGGGGAAGTCATGGCAGTTGTGAAAAAAGTTATTCTCCTCACCCACTTGGCAAAGTACCAGAAGATTGGTGGATATTGTCAGCACTCAATTCCCAATCTAAGGAGCGCTTGGGTTATCCAACTCAAAAACCGGAGGCGTTATTGGAGCGAATCATCAAAGCCAGTAGTAATGAGGGGGATACGGTGTTGGATGCTTACTGTGGTTGTGGGACCACGGTGGCAGTGGCTGAGCGTTTGGGACGAAATTGGATCGGAATTGATATTACCTATCAAAGTATCGTATTGATTCTCAAGCGATTAGAAAAACTGGGAATTAGGGTATTGGATAAGGTGATGATCAAGGGAGTGCCGAGGGATTTTGACAGTGCGGTGGCTTTGGCGAATCAACGGGATGATCGAGTGGGTCGAGAATTTGAGAAGTGGATGGTATTGACCTATTCAAAAAATCAGGCGGTGATCAGTGAGAGGGGAAAGGGGAACATTGATGGTATTGCTTATCTTCCTGATCACAAAGCTAAAAATGGTATTGAGCATAAGAAAGTATTGTTCAGTGTCAAATCCAATAACCAGTCCAGTCCCAAAATTATTTATGACCTTAATAGAAGTATTGACCAGGAGCAAGCACTTTGTGGTATTTTATTGACTTTGTATCGCATGCCCGATTTGGTTGAAGAAAGTAGACAGTATGGGGTGTATCATGATGAATTGACTGGAAATAATTATCCAAGAATACAGGTGGTTTCTGTTGAGGAGATGTTGGGCGGCCAGTTGATGAAGTTGCCGGGTATGATACAGGATTAAAAGGGAATTGAGGAGTATAAAGCCCCAGAATGTTGGACTTCGCTTACGCTCAGTCCAACCTATGGTTACTTAACTTACTTCCGCAAATCCGCCGCCACTTTCTCGGCAATGGCCGCTATCCCTGCTTGCAAGCCTTACAAATTTATGTATAATGGTGACCGTAGAGCGTGAGAACCAACAGAAATTATTACCGTGTAATGACAGGAGAAAAAATACTATCACGACAAATATCCAAAATAATAATGTTTAATTTGCGGTTGGCGGATTGCATGTTTTCAACCACATATGCCACCGACACTAAAACTAAAGAATAATATGGTAAGCCTTCAATATCGAAGTCAACAGGAACAAGATAGTCTTCTCCATTAATCTGTTTACCATCTCCAGAAAAATAAAAAAATCCAACTCCATTTTCAATGGAGAGACGTTTTCCGAACTCTTGAATAGCGGCATTCATTTTCGGTAAATCAAGGTCAGTTTTAAGGATAACTTCAAAACCTTTTTCATCAAGAACTTTAGCGACAGATTCTGCATCACGGATTGCAGATTCTAATCTTCGATAGTAGTAGTTGTTGTTACCGATTACCAGGGCCAGTTGTTTAACAGAATTGAATGAAGTTTTTGAACACCCCCCCAGACAAAAACTTCCGCTACTCAAGGAAGAGTTATACCAGGGTACTTGTTGCTTGGGAAAACTTTTGGAATATTCTGTTACCGCCCTAGATACTTTCCTAAAAACCTCTTCTATCTGTTGAGGTTTCTGCATTTCTTGCAACAGAAACTTGGTGTAAAGCCCATGTTCTTTAAGTTCCATTGCTACTCCATTTGGTGATGTTGCAAACGCAATAATTGCTCCTTCTGGCAACTTCTCCTCCAATTTGGCAATTGGTTCCACAAAATAAAAATCACCATCGATTGACGACGCATACCACGGTCTTTGCCCTTCCTGTGTCTCTCGCTTTACACCTTTCCCCACTTCCTTCAGCATCAACTCAATAGGCAAATTGGGCTTTTGCATCCATTGGAGGAATTGTTTGGTATAGGGACTATTGCGTCCACTTCCATCTTTGGCCGTTTCTCCAGGAGCGGTGGCATAGGCAATCACTGAACCATTGGCTTTGGGCATTTCCGCCAAACCACCACGAGGGCTATTGACTACTCTTTTGGAGAACTTACTTTTAAAAGGATTATCCCGACAAGCATCTAAAATGATGATATTCAAACCGTTACCGGCACTTTCCATCACTTCCAAAACATAAGTGGCATTGACCGCTTTATACTTCAACTGTTCTGGAGAATCCATCAAACCCTTCATAGCACCAACAGGGATGAGATAGTTTTCTCCTCCATATTGCACGGCATGACCGGCGTAATAAAACAACCCAACCGCGCCCTTGTGGAGGCGTTCACCAAATGCCGCAATGGCACTGTCCATCGTTGCCTGGTCGGCATTAATCTCTACAATGGGGGCTTGAAAACCTACTTGACGAAGCATTTTGGCTACATCCTCTGCATCGTGGGGTGGATTGTCCAACGGTTTGATTTCGTAGTCCCCATTGCCAATCACCAACGCAATACGTTCAGTGGCTTGGAGAGGGGAAACTAATCCTAAACATACGAAGCTCACACTGATAATAAACCAGTGATAAATACGCATCATCATAATCATATTTTCCTTTATTCAGTGATCACTTCCACTCGCCGATTCATAGCATCAATCTCGGTGCTGGTGTAGTTTTCAGGATTATCCAGCGGCAAAGGTTCTCGCTTACCACGACCTTCAGTGGCAATTACTGCCATTACGCCAACCGTCTGCAAAAACTTCCTTAACCTTTCTGCGTGTTGCAAAGACAAGCGGTCATTCAACTCGTCACTGCCCTTGGAATCCGTATGACCTACCAACTTGATTTGCGACGCCGTGGTTTGCTGTTTTAGACAATCGGCCAACTGCTGAGCGGTGTCTTGCCCCTTCTTGGTAAAGGTAGTTTTACCAAAATCAAATTGCACTGGAATTAAGTGCTGGGTAATTTGAATACCGCGCACTTGAGAACGCATCATGGTGGCACAATCAGTTTGAACCCCACGAGTGCTGGTGCTAAATTCATTGGCTAAAATTTGCGCTTGGTCACGACGCTTTAGCACCCGGTTGACTTCATCAGCCGTTGGGGCTTGCGGAGTCATTTGTGGGTCGTCCATCAACTCTAAAGCTTGGTCATAAAATCGCAATGCCCGTTCCCACTGTTTCTGTTGACTGGCGTTATCACCATTTTTCATGGCAGTGACCCATTTAGGTGAAACCCCTTCCGCATTCACCGGCGTTAGTTGAATGGGAAGACTGAGACTCGCCAACAGGATGGGGAGATAAAACTTTTTAAAGAGAGTCATGTGGTAAGTACCTCCTATTAAGTTAGTTAAAGTAGGGTAAGGACTGCCAGTCCTATGGTTGGTAAAGAAACTTAAGTTTCTTGAGATTGATATTGTAGGGGCAAACCCTTGTGGTTGCCCAATTTTTGGGAAGGCAACCACAAGGGTTTGCCCCTACGACCGAAACCAAATAAGTCACTTCACTTCATATTCCACCGTCGCCATCGTCCACCGATTCGTCCCCAGCCGTTGCGTTAATAACTCACGTAGTTGCGATTCGGTCATTGAGGTCTGGTTTTTGGGTAATTGCGCGGTTTGGCCATCTACTACTACAGCTATAAATAAATTCCTACCTGGTATATTTCCGGCCATCAATTGGAAACCGGCATAAACATTTTCAGGAATCGTTACCGTTTGACCGGACTTAATCATACGTGTTTCCCCAGCCTGCGGGATAATCTGAGTTAACTGGCCAATGTGGTCAAGTTCCCAAACCACTAATTGTCCCGCCTGGTCACTTTGCACTTGCACTCGTAACACTTCACCACTTTTCACTTCATTCCCTGGCAACACCGTTAATCGTAAAGATGGGTTAGACAACTGAGAAGTTGAAGGTGGAAGTGGAGAGGAGGCGCCTACCGGTTTAATATCGAAGATAACTTGCGGCGTTTGTACTTTGCCTTCCCCGATAGCGATTTGACCGGTTGACCGCTTAATAATTCTTTCCCAAGTCGTTTCGCTATTTAAACTGGCTAACCAAGCGTTAGTAAATAATCCTCCTTCTAGGGTGCCAGCGGATTTTTGGCCAGGTTTGGAACTGGCAAAAATCAGATGACCTTGGTAATTCAAAAACAGTTCACGATATTCCCCTACCTTTGGCACACCGTGGTCTTTCGGTGGCGGCACCACATTGTTACACGCATCGGCAATGGCTAACAATAAGCGGGGGCCTTGTTGTTGGAGATGTTCGATGATGTTATCAAAATCGAACAGTTGACCCGCTTTGGCACCACTTTTATTGAGTGCCAAAGAGGGCCATCGAGTCGTTTTGTCTAATGCCCGTTCCCCATGTCCAGAATAGTAAAAAATCACTACATCTTCCTTAGCCACCCTCAAGTTATTCAGGGCTGATTCCACTCGTTCTTGAGAAAATTGTTCCCCTTCCAGCGAGACACTTTGTAAAGTTAATCCCGTTTGTTGAGAAATCAGTTTGACCAGATTCTCTAGATTGTGTAAATCTTGCTTAGTGCTATCACCAATTGAGTAGTCGTTGGTATCGGCGACGATAATGGCGTGTAAGGTAGCGGCTGGCAATGTTTGGGGAAATAACCCGTATAGAAGCAACCCACACCACGCTAGTGATTTGGGAATGATCATATTTTTTCTTCTCCGTTTTGGTCAGGCTATGACCAGGAGTACAAAGCGGAGCTTTGTACTCCTGGAGTTCCAAATAATTTAGGAGTTACACAGTTGTAATTCGTCAAATACCAGGTCTAAATCCAATAATCGGTCGATACTGGTGGAAACACCTTCAACTCCCAAAGATGGCCATTTAGTCTGTTTGGTTGACATTCTGCCACCATGACCAGAGTACAAAAAAATCACCAGATCCTGTCCAGCAGCTATCGTTAGATTTTGCAACTTTTGGAGGACCGTATCACGTCCCTTACCTCGCCCTAATTCGCTACCCGTCACCGTAATTTTTTGCATGGTCAACTCTGTATTTTCTTCAATGGACCGCAACAGTTTGTTGAAATTCGCCAAATCAGTCTCGACGCTACGACCAATGCTCTGGTCATTGGTATCTCCGACTAGAATCGCATGAAGAGTGGCAGTTAGCCCACTGGAGGGAAACCATACCCACAGGGTGATTAATCCAATTGTCAAATGTCGGTTGCTCATCATAATCAAATTACCTCTTAGGGTTTGGGTGAAAATAACGATTGACGAAAGTCGAGTAATTCGGTTTTGACCGGGTCGAAATCCTCGGTTTTAGTGTCTCCTTGAATGCTAAATTGCCACAAATCGCAGGAATAGGACAAGAGAATCTCAACCGTTTTCTGACCCTGGGTAAATCGCAGTCCCGTATCGGGGCGGAAGAGACAACGTTTCTCCACCTCAAACAAATAACTACGGTCTGATAACACCAAAGTTTGAAACATTTTTATTTGGTCATTGGTCAGTGTCGGTCCGACTTTTTCAATCGGAAACCCCGCCAATTGTTTATTTTCCGGCACCTCTTTACTGGCCGGCTCTGGAAACATTCGAAAACTTTCCACCCGCTCCGGGGAAGAAAGGATTTGATAGACTTCGGCACCAAAAAAGCCCTGCACCGTCATCTTAAGAACCTCGGGTTTTTCGGACTCTTTGGACTTTTCGGCTTCTTTGGGCAGAATTGGGGGTTGCCAAGCCTCTTTTTGGGGGACAATGCTTTGATCTTTGGGCTGCTCTGGTTCTTTAGACGGAATTTGAAGGTGCCAGTCCTTTTTATCCGCCGTAGAATCGATTTTAGTTGATGATGACACTTCAGACGATTCTATTGTCAAGGGTGGTGAATTGGTGGTAGAATCTTTCGTTGATGCCGTTTCTGCTGCTTGACAGATAGGTACCAGTAGCAGCGACAAACTGATTAGCCTTACTAAAGTGTTTTGCATGGCCTTCTCCTAAATTAAATAACAAGTAAATATGGGTTAACAATAATTTCAGTTGTATAATCACCATCTAATGTTACACAGCGTAAGGGTAATTATTACATAAGTAACTAATTTTATGCAATAATTTCCATCCTATACTTTTTGGTCAAGTAACATTTTTGTACTTCCTACTAATTGCGGTAATGTTTCTAAAAATTAGGTGTTTTCCGAAATTGAAGCTCATCACGCCTCACCATTACCAACACTGTAAACTTTTCACCTGCAGCGATTGGCAACTCTGACAGCAAAATGCTGTGTGAGTCGTCCATAACCAGTTCTTTTACTCGTCCATAACCAGTTCTTTTACTAAGACAATTTGCTTCATTTGTTTTCTCCACACATTATAGCTGACGCACCATAAAAGGAGTTCTGGTAGACCATGTAGGATGTGCTGAGCGTTTTTTGCGAAACGCATTAACCAAGGAAGGCAATATTCTAGTCTCTATTATTCGGCAAATTAGGGACATGAAGGTCAGTTGTCTGAATCAGAATTTGCAGAATTATAGAATTTTCAGAATAAATAAGACGGATGCGCCTCGCGAAAAACACTCGCAGATCCTACATGGGATATAAAGTCTCCTTTTATAGTTCGTTGACCATAATGTTATCTGCGTCGGGATTTTTTCCGTTGAGAACCTTGTATCGGAAGAGCATTTAAGGTCTGCAATTCCAGATCGATTTTTCGTTCTTCCGGGTTAACGCGCATTACTTTAACTTGAACGAGATCAGAGAGTTGGTAAAGTATGCCTGTGTTTTCTCCTTGCAACTGTTGCCCAATGGGGTCAAAGTGATAATAGTCATTGTGCAATGAGGTGACATGAACCAGTCCTTCTATAAACACGTCTTCCAGTTCAACAAATAGTCCAAATGAAGTTACGCCGACAATAACCCCCTTAAAGGTTTGACCAATTTTGTTTTGCATGTATTCGCATTTCAGCCAACTGAGTACGTCTCGGGTGGCTTCATCGGCTCGTCTCTCGGTCATAGAGCAATGTTCTCCCAATTTTTCCATGTCGTGTTGGGTGTAAAAGAATTGTTCAACAGGTTGATTTTGTAGACAATGGTAGATTGCGCGATGAACCAGCAGGTCTGGATAGCGTCGAATGGGGGAGGTGAAATGGGTGTAGGTGGGGTAGGCGAGACCGAAGTGACCTTTTTGGGCGTCGGGTTGGTAGGTGGCCAGTTGGAGACTGCGCAGCAGTCGGGTTTGGATCATGCGCACATCAGGACGGGTTTGGATTTTTTCTGAGAGTTTGGCATAGTGTAAGGGTTGAGGTTGGTCTTTGCCGCCCAATTTGAGTCCCAGTCGATTGAGAAATTGTTGGAGTTCGGAGAGTTTTTCTGATTTGGGACCTTGATGGGTGCGATATAGGGTGGGAATGCTATGGGCGTTTAGCCATTCGGCAGTGGCCACGTTGGCAGCCAGCATCATTTCTTCAATCAGGCGGTGGGCATCGTTGCGAATCACAGGTTGAATTTTGGCAATTTTTTGGTGTTGGTCAAAGAGAATTTTGGTTTCAATGGTTTCAAATTCGATGGCACCGCGTTTTCTGCGTCGCTTTAAGAGGAGTTGGTAGAGTTGATATAGGTTTTCCAGGTGGGGAATGAGATGTGGGTAAGGAAAGGTGGTTGGGTCTCCGGTAAGTAATTGGGCGACTTGGTCATAGGTTAAACGAGCTGCAGATTGAATGATTGCCGGGTAGAAATTTGTGCGTCGAGTACGTCCATAAAAATCAATAGCCAGTTCACAAATCAGGGCGAGACGATCTACGTGTGGTTTGAGAGAGCAAAGGTGGTTGGAAAGGGCTTCGGGCAGCATGGGCAGCACTTGGTTGGGAAAGTAGACTGAGGTGCCGCGTTTTTGGGCGTCCTGGTCAAGAGCAGTGTTGGGTTTTACGTAGTGAGCAACGTCCGCAATAGCAACTTTGAGTAGCCAGCCTTTGCCTCGAGATTCGCAGTAGACTGCATCGTCAAAGTCTTGGGCGTCTTCGCCATCGATGGTCACAAAGGGGAAGAGCCGAAGGTCTTGACGGGTATTCAGCATTTTTTTGGAGACGGTTTTGGGAAGGTGTTTGAGTTCTTGGGTAGTTTCGACGGACCATTGATGGGGGAGTTCATAAGTGCGTATGGCAATGTCCATTTTCATACCGGGAGCTCGTTGATCGCCAATGATTTCAATGATTTCGCCAATAGGAGGATTGTCAATGGTAGGATATTCAGTGATTTTAACGACGACGATTTGTCCGTCTTTGGCTTTAAGATGTTGGGGATTGTGGACGAGAATGGTATGGCAAAGCCGTGGATTGTCAGGTTTGACCAGGGAGATAGGGGGAGTTTTGCGGTAGTTGAAGCGACCCACGACTTCATTAACGTTACGTTCTAGGATTTCGACCAAGGCGCCTTCGCGTCGCTCTTTGTAGTCTATCCCCAAAATATTGACAAGAGCACGATCGCCGTGCATAAGACTGCGCATTTGTTTTTCGGAGAGGTAAACGTCAGTGCCTCCTTCGTCTGAAACGAGGAAGCCATAGCCTTGAGGGTGTGCAATAACTCTTCCACGGACCAAGTCCATTTTTTTGGCAGGTCCATAACCATTGCGTCTATTACGGATAAGTTGTCCGTCTCGTTCCATGGCCCTCAGTCTTCGGCGTAGAGCCTCTAAGACTTCAGAGTCGTGTAATTCTAGGCGCTGGGCAATGGCTTGAAAGGGGAGAGGTTTGCCTTCTGTTTCCAAGTGCAGTAGAATATATTCGCGACTGGGTATAGGGTGTTGGTATTTTTGAATTTCTCTCTCAAGAAAGGGATCCGTTTTGGGAAGTTTTTTAGGTGATGTCATTGACTTTGGTATTTTTGTTGTGATAAAATGATGTTTTATTGGCCGAGGTGGCGAAATTGGTAGACGCACCAGCTTCAGGTGCTGGCGAGGGTTCCCTCATGAAGGTTCAAGTCCTTTCCTCGGCATAGAACCCGCCTTATTCTCAATGGGTAGTCCCCCGCGGATTTACTCGTCTTACAGACGTCGTGCAATTTTTTCCCCGTCTTATTTTGGATTGCCGACGTGCCCTTCAGTGACTCAAAATCAACAGTGTGTAGTGCTTAAGGCCAGCTGCCGGATGAAGAACTACTGCAGGTGGTTTTTATCTACCTTTCCCAAGTTTTTTAAATTCTTTCCATAGGCATGGTTGAACTGGGCCTATTTTATCACTATTTTATCATTATTATGGCAGATCAAAGTTTAGATGAGGTGTTGGCTCGCGATCCCAATCGCTTATACTGGCGTTTATTGTGGACAGTTCCCTTGATACTGGCACTGGGCGGATTGGTGGGTTGGCCCTTGTGGGGGATGTTCCAATATTATCAGGCGACCCAATATGAGGAGCAAGCGCAGATCGCTCTCAATGGAGAGGATTGGCAAGCAGCTTTGCATTGGTTGGAGAAGAGTGTTACGCAATTAGAGTCGTCCATTGATAAGTTGCCTTCGGGTTCTTATCAGGCTGATTTGGCGGAACAAACTGCGCAATTAGCGGAATTATATGTACATCATCACCAGTTACCGCAGGCAATTAGTATGTATTTAAGGAGTGTTGAGTTGTATAAGCACTTGTTTGAACCGTTGCAATTGGCTCGTCAATACAGTAATTTGGGCGGTTTGTATGCGATTAGTAAGGAGTTAGAACAAGCACAATCTTATTTTACGCAGAGTTTGCAGTTGTATCAGGAGTTTGGAGATTCTGCATCGGTCGCTGCACAGTTGAATCATTTGGGAATGCTGAGTTACAGTCGCGGCGATGGATCGACAGCTTTGGCTTATTATCAACAGGCTTTGGGAATGTATGAGCAGTTGGGTGAGCCTATCGCCATTGCTGACCAGTACCAGAAGTTGGGGGCTCTTTATGCAGAGGCTAAGGAGTTTTCTAATGCTGAGTCATTTTTTTTGCAGAGTTTGGGGTTGTATCAGACTCATCAACAGGTGCCAAAACAGTTTGAGCAGGTGCAGCAGTTGGCTAAATTGTATTTGGAAATGGGGGAAAATGCGAAGGCTTATGCTTTGTTTGAACAGGCGGTGCGCTTCGCTCAGGATTTAAAAGATCAGGTCAAATTGGCTGTTTTATACGATACTTTGGGAAGTTTGTTGTGGCAACATGGGCAGTTGTCCGAGGCAGAGCAAAAGTTATTGGCCAGTTTAGAGGTGCATGAGACCTTATTGCATCAGAAGCAACGAGAGAATCAATATAATCGTTTGAAAAATGAGTTGGGAACTGAAGAGATTCGTGCCAGACAGCGTCAAGTGGCTCAGTTGCAAGAGAAGTTGGGTAAATTGTATTATCAGCAACAGGCTTGGGCTCAGGCAGAGCCTTTTTTCAAACAGGCATTGGCCATTTATCAGGAGTTGGGGAGTCAGGAAGAGGTGGCGAATTTGTATGGGAATCTGGGTGGCATTTATCGGGCTCAGGGTAAATTGCAAGAGGCACAACAGGCTTGGTTGACCAGTTTGGAATTGTTTCAAGGGTTGAAAAAGGAAGAGGCAGAGCAGAAAGTGAGGAAGTTGTTGCAAGATATACAGTGATCGCCTTGATTTTGATGAGGGGCATGGGTTTTACATGTATGCCCCTGATAAATTATAAATTTGTTTCAGTGCATTCATTTTTACTATAAGGAGTTGAAAATGCCTACTTATGATTATCATTGTGTTGCCAATAACCAAGTGGTGGAAGTGCGTCACTCCATGAGTGAAACATTGACTACTTGGGGAGAGGTGTGTGCTAAAGCAGGAGTAGATATGGGCACAGTTCCAGCCAATACTCCAGTTTCTCGTTTGATCAGTGGCGGACAATTTATACGGAGCCAGGCGTTAAGAAATCCAGAGCCTTCTTGTGCTTCTGGAAGTTGTTGTCCAAGTGGGATGTGTGGTTTAAATTAGGGTAAATCGTTCCAGTAGGATGGGCTGACGACAGGAAGCCCATCAGTCGCGTCATTTGATAAGATTTCAATGAAAACTGCGATTGATGGGCTCCCCCGTGGGTCAATCCATTTTGCTCGTGCCTGGAACTTAGGGTTTCAGATGAAAATAATGGTTTAATATTTCTGTTGGCTCATCTGGAGCTTCCATAAAGCAGTGAGAAATGGGCAAGGGATTGCCAGCCAGTTCCAACCATTCTAGATCTCTGAGTTGATTCAATCCAATGCTCAAACTTTCCAACTGATTGTTTTGTATATCTAACCATTCCAGCGTTTGCAGCCGGGCAATTTCTAAAGGCAAGCTGGTCAAGTGATTATAACTGATATCCAATTCCCGCAATTTAGGCAACTTGAAAATCGAAATGGGTAGTTTGGAGAGTTGACAATTGATCATAAACAGTCGTTTCAACTGTACCAAATTGGCAAAATCTGTGGGCAATTCTTGAATGGCATTGCCACTCAAATCCAGTTCCTTTAATTGAGAATCGACTGGAATGGGACCGGATAAACTGCTCAACTGATTATGTCCCAAGTCCAAAGTTTTTAACTTGGGCAATTGAAAAATACTGCTGGGCAGTTGTTGAAGTGAATTATTGCTGAGATTCAAATGTTTTAAGTGAGACAGTTGGGCAATTTCTGGACTCAGTAAGGTGAGGTGATTATCCGCCACATACAGTTCTTGTAATTCAGTGAGGCGAGCCAATTCGGCAGGTAATGCAAGCAGTTGATTACCAGTCACATCCAATTTTTTCAACTTGGAGAGTTGAGAAATTTCCAATGGCAACAAGGTCAAATAATTGTCATCAAGAAATAAGGTTTCCAAATGTGTCAGTTGAAATACTTTACTTGGCAGGTTGGTCAAACCTTTCCCAGATAGATCAAGCTCAACATCTTTAGTTTTTGCTGCCCGTTCGATCAACGCCATTAAATCTTGAGCCATACATTAATCCTTATTCTGGTGATACAGTAATCAGTTTTAAGAAGGGTATAACACAAAAGAGAAACTCCCCTTACTAATAGCCCCCCGATACCCCTTGAAAAAAGGAGTAATTGAGATCGTTCGACAATGCCCCTTAACTGCGAAAATCGACGCCCATTGATCATTGACTCCTTGGATTGGGAAAATTTGAGGGGTGATGGGTAACATTTTCCACTAAGGCATTTAAAGTTTCAAGTCAATTTAGTTCGTATACTTTTAAAGGATATTATACTATGGCCGCCACGCCTTCCAATATGATGCCATTGGGCACAATCGCCCCTGATTTTACCCTATTAGAGGTAGTCAGTGGTCAACCGCGTTCCTTACTGGCCCTGAAATCAAAAATTGCCACCGTAATCATGTTTATTTGCAATCATTGTCCGTATGTTAAACACATTCAAGCCGAACTGGTTGCCGTGGCCAAGGACTATCAGCCTAAGGGGGTCAGCGTCATTGCTATTAGCTCTAACGACGTTGAAAATTATCCGGACGACTCTCCGGCAAAAATGAAAGAGTTGGCCCTGCAAATGGGATTCAACTTTCCCTACTTGTACGACGAAACCCAAGAAGTCGCCAAATCCTACCAAGCCGCCTGTACTCCAGATTTCTATATATTTGACGGCGATCTGCACTGTGTGTATCGAGGCCAATTCGACGATGCCCGTCCTAAAAATGACATCCCCGTGACTGGAAAAGACCTTCGAACTGCCTTGGATGCGATACTTGCTGGACGTCCAGTTGATCCAGAACAAAAACCCAGTATTGGTTGCAACATCAAGTGGAAATCCAACCTTAAAACGGATCGATTGAATTTTCAAAACCCAGTCGGTCTCAAATTAAATTCCTCGCCCTGACACTGGAAAAATAACTTGCATCCAGTTTTATTTTATTGTAAACTGACCACCACTGGTTAAAAAAATTCAGAAAACGATCGCCCATTTTAGGAGAGGTGGCTGAGCGGTCGATAGCGGCGGTCTTGAAAACCGTTGAAGGGTTGCACCCTTCCGTGGGTTCGAATCCCACCCTCTCCGCCATTTTTAAACTTTCTCCTCCCCATTATCCATGGGAATATCTATCTGCTCATTCTCCTGTATTGACGCTTATGTCAAAACAAAAAATTGGCTTGCTTCCGGTCCTTCTTAAAAAGGGAAACCATTGGCCAAGAAAACTGAGATTACTCAGTTCCCAAGACCTGCCCATCCCTGTTTTCAATCTGCCAATCTCTATTCTCAGTGGGCCAACCACGCCTTTACTTTTTCTGGATTCTCATTGACCCATTTCTGAGCATTATCATAAGGATCGGCCCCCTTCTCCTCATTCCAAACCATGATTTTTTCCATGTCTGCCGGAGTCCAATGGAAATTATCCAAGATATGATAAACCTCGGGCATATCCTCCTTAAGTCCTATTCTCACAATAGTGTGAATATACTCCTTGCCCCCATAAACACCCTTGGGATCCTCAAGATATTTCAATTTCCAACGGGAAAATTTCCAATGTGGGGTCCAACCCGTAACCACAATCCAACTTTTTTGACGAATGGCGTCCTTCAAAGCAGCTGCCATGGTAGCCCCACTGCCCTCCACCAATTTGAACTTGTTTAACGCATATTCTTTAATCGCCTGCTCCGTTTTAGCCATCAAACCGGCCCCGGGATCAATACCAATAATCCGTTTGTCAAATTGTTCAAGATGAGCATTTAATTCCTCAACCGAATGAATGTCCACATAATCGGGAACGACCAATCCAATGCGAGTGCCCTCCAAATTCGGTCCCAAATCCTCCACTTTACCCTTTACCGCCTGCAAATAATGCTCATGAGTGGTGGATAGCCAAGCAGCGACCAAGCCATCGGCATCATGACTGGCCACGGCTTGCCACATCGCAGCCGCACTGACTGGAGTAATTTCCACAGCATAGCCTGCCATTTCCAATACCACTTTGATCACATTAGTACTTACTACTTCACTGGACCATTCAACATACACCAATTCCACCTGTCCCTTCGGCTCTTCCGTCCACTTTCCACTGGCCTGACCCGGCAACAATACAGTCATCATCAACCCTAGCATACCCAATACATTGATTATTTTCATTCGCTAATCCTCATCAAATTGAACATTTTTAACAATAACTTATTCCAGATTATTACGTTTACTGACTCTTTGAGTAATCCGATCCAAAATCATAGCTAAAATCACAATTCCAATTCCAGCCTCAAATCCCACTCCCACCTGTAAACGTTGAATTGCCTTCCAAACTTCTCCCCCCAATCCCCCGGCACCGATCATCGCTGCAATCACCACCATAGATAAGGATAACATGATCGTCTGATTGATCCCGGCCATAATAGTGGACGTGGCCAAAGGCAATTGTAATTTAAACAATTTTTGTAATTTACTCGATCCAAAAGCATCTGCCGCTTCAATCAATTCCTTAGGCACCTGCTTAATTCCCAAACAAGTTAAACGTATTGAAGGAGGCATGGCAAAAATCACCGTGGCAAAAATAGCAGAAACTGCCCCTAACCCAAAAAAGGGAATGGCGGGAATTAAATAAACAAAAGCGGGCATGGTTTGCATCACGTCCAAAACAGGCATGACCAAGCGATAAA
The DNA here is from genome assembly GCA_020721005.1 of Thiomargarita sp. Lineage (GTDB taxonomy): Bacteria > Pseudomonadota > Gammaproteobacteria > Beggiatoales > Beggiatoaceae > DYNP01. Next base: position 106,255 of record DYNP01000001.1, on the reverse strand, counting down.
AAGTCCTTGAAAGAGCTGCCATAATACCCAATGGAATCCCAATAGCCACTGCCACGGTCGTTGCCAACAGCACCATGGTTAAAGTCTCCATAGTCGCCTTCCACAACCCCAAATTCCACAACAAACCAAGTCCAAACAAAGTCAACACACTGGCTCGGGTCCCGGCCAAACGCCAAGCAATCATCATGAAAAACAAGATGAGCAACCACGGAGGCAATGCCAATAACCCATTGATAACCAAATCAATTCCTGACTCAGTGTATTTACTGATCACCTTAGTCAGGACTGAAAAATGCTCAATTAAAAACCCCACCCCATCCTCAATCCAATCACTTAAAGGTAACTTTTCCACCGTAAAATCACTAAAAACGTCCGTCATTACTCAACTCCTTTTTGGCCAAGGCGGCCAACACTGCATTCTTAAGCACAATACCTTGCAACTTACGCTGCTCATTCACCACCGGAATAGGCAACGGCCACCTCGCCAAAATTGAAATCACAGTATTCAAAGAAGCCGTCGGCAATACCTCAGGTACATTCCGTTCAATCAAATTCTCAATCGTCTTCTCCCCTCTTTCCACTGCCCGGCTAGCTTCCTCCAATTGCAACACTCCCTCTAAAGTATCATCTCGGCGAATCACAAAAATACTCGAAATTGCTTGATCGCGCATCTTATGCAAAGTGGTCAAGGGACCATCATCCACATACACCACCGCACTATTTTTGCTGAGCACCGATTGAGCCGTCAACACCTTAGATTTATCTACATTCTCTACAAATCGTGCCACATATTCATCTGCTGGAGAAGTTAAAATTTCCTCTGGAGTCCCAATCTGCACAATTCGAGCATCCTTCATCAAAATCACTCGATTCCCAATCTTCAACGCCTCATCCAAATCATGAGTGATAAACAAAATAGTCTTTCTCATCCGAGCCTGCAAAGACACCAACTCATGCTGCATATCTGCTCGAATCAATGGATCTAAAGCACTAAAAGCCTCATCCATCAATAAGATAGCTGGATCCACAGCCAAAGCCCTGGCCAATCCCACTCGCTGTTGCATACCCCCACTTAACTGGCGAGGCAAAGCATTCTCCCATCCCTCTAAACCCACCAATTTCAATGATTGACGTGCCTTTTCTCGCCGCTGTAAAACCTCCATGCCCTGAATCTCTAAACCATATTCCACATTACGCAGCACACTTCGATGTGGGAACAATGCAAAATGCTGAAACACCATCCCAAACTTATGCTGGCGCAACTGCAAAAGTGCCGTCCGATCTAACCGCGTAATATCTTGATCATCAATGATAATCTGACCACGGGTCGGCTCAATCAAACGGTTAATGCAACGAATCAAAGTGGACTTTCCACTCCCGCTCAAGCCCATAACTACCAAAATCTCGCCTGCCTGCACACTAAAAGAAACATTGGACAAACCCACCGCTTGGCCGGTCTCGTTAAAAATCTCATCCTTACTCAAACCCTGCTCAAGCAATTGCATAGCCTTATGGGGATAAGCACCAAAAATTTTCGTTAAATTGACGATTTTAATTTTTTCCATCCGCTCGGACACCTTTCCAAATTGCCAACTGCCTACCCATATTCATCAAGTGAGAACTGGTAGGAACTGTAAACTTACAATTCCTCAGTTCCCACCCCTCAATTTTCCCTATATTTTGCGAAAGTGCAAGATTCCCCACGCCAAATAACCCTGTTGCCCGGAACGAATCCAATGCTGCAATCCTACTTTCATACGATCCAAATAATCCTGATGACACAACTGCAACAATTTATCATACTGGGACTCCAATTCCTCCAACACTCTAGCATAATGAGTAATTAAGTGCTCAGTCATTTCCAAAACTTGCACTTTCTCAAGTCCCACAGATTCTGCATTGCGAGTATAAAGTTCAATAGAGCCCATAGAATCTAAATGAATTCTAGCCAACACTGGGGCCAAAACCCCCTCTGGACAATCATTACTTTGCATGGGATCAGTGAAAATAAATTCCCCCCCGGGCTTTAGGACCCGAGCCACTTCTTTAAACACTTGTAACCGGTCTCCACTGTGGAGAATGGCATCTTGAGACAACACCACATCATATTCCCCAGCAGCCACTGGAATATCTTCAAAACTGCCCTCGATAATCTGAATCTGTTGACTTAATCCTTGCTCCTCATTCAACTGACGATTCCGTTGACTTTGCACCTCACTCAGATTCAAACAATCCACCTGACAACCCATATATTTGGCAAAATACCGGGCAGTTCCCCCATAACCTGACCCAATATCTAAAACACGTTGACCGGGACCTACTTGCAACAAAGCAGCAATCTTTTCCACTGTGCGATGACTGGCCACAAAAATAGAATCTACCTCGGTCTCATATATCCCGATATGAATATCTTCGCCACCCCAAATCGTAGCGTAAAAATGATCAGCATCTGGACTGTTGTAATAATCGCGAGCAATCTCCACAGCTTTTGAATAATGACTCATCATGTTGACTCTTCCCCATCTTCCAATTTGTAATCTTTTTCAGCCACATGAATGAAAAAATCTGGATCATCATGATGATAAGTTTCCTGAAAATCCCCATAAGTCTTAATACACTGAAAACCCACTTCTTGCATTAGAGACCGCAAATAATCTTTCCGCAACGGATACATGTTCAAATGAAAAATCGAATTGTCTGGGAACTCATAACGAAAACGCACCAACCCTTCATCGACATGCTCTGGAGCAGCTTTAACATTCTCCCCACAGTAATAATAGATATGCTTGGAAAAAAAACCCCGATCCAAAATTTCATCGTAATTGCGTTGATCCAAAATCAAAATTCCATCATGTTTCAACACTGCATAAAATTCTGCCAGAGACTTACGACGATCTTTTTCCGAAAACAAATGAGTAAAGGAATTACCAAGACAAATGACTGCATCAAATTTCTCATGCACATCCCGATTAAGCCACCGCCAATCAGCATGAATTGTGCGTAATATCAGTCCCCTCTTTCTGCCATTCTCAAATGCCTTAGCCAACATGGTGGGACTCCCATCGGCACTGACCACCTCAAATCCTTCCTGCAATAGACGTATAGAATGAAAGCCAGTTCCCGTGGCCACATCCAAAATCTTCCGCGCACCTCTTTGATAAAGTACATCAATGAAGAAATGTCCCTCACCTTCTGCACGAGCTTTCCAATCAATCAACTGGTCCCAATGATCAACAAAACTTTCCACATACTCATCTCGATACTTATCCGTATCTCGAATTTCAACTGGATTGGGACCATAATCTTGTGTTTGAGTCATAAACTTATCCTTATCGTGTGTTTTCCATGACTGCCATTAACTAACCCATTGATAAATTAAAATTCCTCCCCTTGATGTCAAAATGGGCAACTGGGACTGGATAAACTGTCTAATAAGATTTTTCAGCCACATGGACGAAAAAATCAGGGGTTTGGCTGTGGTAGGTTTCTTTAAAGTCTCCAAAAGTTTTAACTGTTTGAAAACCAACCTGTTTCATCAAATTCTGCACATAATTTTTGCGCAGAGGATACATATTCAGATAAAATGTAGAATTGTCCGGAAAATCGTAACGGAATCTGGCCAAACCTTCGTCCACATGTTCCGGTTCCACTTTTACATTCTCACCACAATAGTAGTAAATATGTTTGGAAGTATAGCCCTTATCCAGAATCGCATCATAATTGCGTTGATCCAAGATCAAAATTCCATCATGTCGCAACACTGCATAAAATTCTGCCAAAGCTTTACGACGGTCTCGATCTGAAAATAGATGGGTAAAAGAATTGCCCAAACAGATAACTGCATCAAAACGTTCATGAATATTGCGATTTAACCACCGCCAATCGGCATGAATGGTTCGCAAGATAAATCCCCGTTGGTATGCATTCTCAAAAGCTTTGGCCAACATTTCGGCACTGCCATCGGCACTGACCACTTCAAAACCAGCTTTTAACAAACTGACTGAATGAAACCCGGTGCCAGTGGCCACATCTAAAATTCTCTTAGCACCTTTTTGACGTAAAACTTCGATGAAAAAATTACCCTCGCTTTGCATACGGGCATCCCAATCAATCAATTCGTCCCAATGTTCAACCAAGGCTCGAATATACTCTTCTTTGTAATGATCAGTCTCTCGCATTGCCAGTGGATCAGGGCCATAATTTTGTGTTTCATTGTTCATATTAATTCGCTACTTTTCAGAAATTTAGTTTTGAAGTCAACAGGATAACTCATTCTCATAGCAGCAGTCACGGTTTCCCTTATAAGCCCCATTTGATTAGACGAGATTGGGACAAATTTTACCTTGGCGTTTGAAAATAGTTTTAATGGCTTCAGTCCTAGAAGTGAATAAACAATCCGTTTGAATGGCTTGAATATAACCGCCATTCACAATGACGTGATAAGCATTTGCCTTTAAATTAACAAAGTACAATCCTCCTCCCATAGCTCGTCGTCTCTTAGCCTCATTGGCTAACATTTCTGCCCCTGCCACATCGATGAAATTAATACCCTCACAAGCGATTAAAACATGAGGTTTTTCAATTTGTTGTAGTGATTTGGCAATAAATTGAACTGCACCAAAGAATAGAGAACCATCAATACGAATGATCTTAAGTTCTGGATATTCTGGCAAATTTTTCTTTTGAATGTTGATCAGATGTTGTTTGGGATCATCTGGATCAGGCATCAGGCTGACAATGTTGGGTTTTGAAGTCTTATTTAAGTAAACGATGAGAGATAATAGAACGCCCACATAAATGGCAAATTCCAAATCTAAAAACAGGGTGGCTAAAAAAGTGACTGATAGGATTATAAATTCGGATTTGCTGGCTCGATAAATAATTTTAAGGTGGTGAAAATCAATGAGGTTGTAGGCAACTAACAGTAAAATACCGGCCATGCTGGGAATTGGGATATGGGCAGTTAGAGGTGCAATCAGCAGGATGATGAGGGCCAAACTCAGAGCCGCAAAAATACCAGCCAATGGAGTTTTGGCGCCGGCTTCATAGTTGACACCGGTGCGAGTAAACGAGCCTGAGGAAACATAGGCTGAGAAAAATGAACCGGCCATATTGGAGAGACCTTGTCCAATAAATTCTTGATTTCCTTCTATCATTTGTTGGGAACGAGAGGCCACTGATCGAGAAATAGAGACCGCTTCTACCAAGCCCAGTAAGGCCACGGCTAACGCTCCTTCTGCCAGTTGACGAATGACTGATATTGAGAAGTCTGGGGCAGATGAGGGCGGTAAAGAGGCGGGAATGGCGGGTACCAAGGAAATGTTATAGGCTTCAGCACCTATGAAGAATGCAATGAGACTGCCTATAATCATCGCAAGCAACATGCCGGGCCAACGTGGGCAGCATTTTTTGAGAATCATCACTACCAATAGGGTGCTCAAGGCAAGTCCCAAAGCAGCAAAATTGGTTTGAGGTAAGGCATGAAATAGGTCAATCCAGGTGTGTAAAAAGGATTCTCCACGAGGAATATAGACTCCCAAGACATTTTTAAGTTGACCTGTGGCAATCAGGACTGCAGCCCCGGCAGTAAACCCAATCACTACTGAGTGAGAAACAAAGTTAACTAAGGTCCCAAAACGGACTATCCCTAGAATGAGTTGAATAAGACCCGCCAAAAAGGTCATGGTCAGGGCCAATTGGATAAAAGCCGGACTGCCTATGAATTCGGCTTCTAAACCGGCAGGGGCTAAGGTTTCCAAGGTGCTAAAAACCACAATGGACATGGCCACCGTGGGACCAGAGATCAAGTGATAGGAGGAGCCGAATAGGGCTGCTATGATTGCAGGGACAATGGCTGCATACAGCCCGTATTCAGGTGGCAATCCCGCAATTAGAGCGTAAGCAATACCTTGTGGCAACACAATGATAGCGCCGGTAATACCTGCCAATAAGTCGTTCAAGATCACTTGTCGATTTAGCAGAGGTAACCAGTTTAGAAAGGGAAATAAGGTTACCCAAATTTCTTTGGCAAAAAGGTCATATCGATTCACAAATAACGGCTCCTCTCTGTAACATGACGATAAAAACCAATGGCGGTTTCGTCTTGGTCTTTAGGGAATGGACCAGTAAGCCACTGGGAATAGGTCAGCGACTCAACAAATTGGTTGGGATCAATATTGATGGCTCAAAACAGGGAATTTATGCCACCTTAATTTGGGCTAGAAGACGGTCGGCACCCCCCAATTCTGTCCACAATTTTTCTAATTGGTAAAAGTCTCGAATGTGAGGTTGCATGACATGGACAACCACATCGCCCAGATCAACGAGAGCCCATTCTCCAGTGTCCCGCCCCTTTTCGCTCAAAGGAGCGTGACCATGGGCTTTGGTTTGTTCGATAACATGCCAGGCTAAGGCGTTGACTTGGCGTTGGGAACTGCCACTGGCAATGATCATAATATCGGTAAAATTGCTGATGTTGCGGACGTCTAATACTTTGATATCCAGGGCCTTTTTTTCTTCTAGGGCGGCTTTGACAAGGATGACTAAGGAGTCAAGTTCCATAATACCTCTTTAACGGTATAGCTGATGGGTGTAAATAAAGTTTAAAACCGAATGGGGCAATAAATAGCGGGGATTTTTATGAGTGGCCAATAGGTTTCTGATTTGCGTGGCGGAAATGGTCAGTTGTGTGATTTCTTCAATCCAAATACCTCCAACCCGATTTTGAGTCAATTCTTCTTGGTCATGCAATTGGTGAATGTGCAGAAAATGTTGTAAATCATGTGTTTCAGGCAATACTGTGCCCGCTCGACGAACCACCACTAGGTGAGTCAAGGTCATCAGACGTTCCCATTGATACCAGTTAGGAAGATTTAAAAAGGCATCCATGCCGAGAATCAGGCACAAAGGTTGGGTGGTAAAATCCGCTCTTAAACTTTCTAAGGTGTGAATTGTATAAGAAGGTCCAGTTCGGTAAAATTCCCGATCGTCTAAGGTTAACCCCTTAACTCCTTGAATGGCTATCTGAATCATAGCAAGACGCATTTGGGGACTGGCAAGGGGGGGGTGACGATGCGGTGGAATGGCAGAGGGAATTAAACGCACTTCTGCCAAATCCAGTTTTTCATAAAGTTCCAGTGCCAAGCGCAAATGGCCATGGTGAACCGGGTCAAAAGTGCCTCCCAATAGGCCAATGGGTTTTTGAGCTGTGGTCATGTTGTTATGGTTATATCGTACATTTTAGAATACCGATGGTCATACTGGTAACTGGGAGATTGGTATTTTTCAAGTCCTTGAGATTTTGAGGATATTATAGGAAGTTTAAAGATTTGATTTTCCTTATTTTCGAATGTGTCCATCACCCAATACAATGTATTTTTGGGAGGTCAGTCCTTCCAGACCTACAGGGCCGCGGGCATGAAATTTGTCGGTGCTGATGCCAATTTCTGCACCCAGCCCATATTCAAAACCATCAGAGAATCGAGTGGAGGCGTTGACCATCACGGAGCTGGAGTCAACTTCGGTGAGAAAACGTCGAGCCTTGGTCCAATTTTCAGTGATAATAGCATCAGTGTGATGAGAACCGTAGTGTTCGATATGGGCAATGGCTTCTTCTAAGTCATTGACTATTTTAATAGATAAGATGGGGGCCAGGTATTCTGTAAACCAGTCTTCTTCGGTGGCTGCTTTAATTGTGGGCAGCAGCGCCTGGGTTTCTGGACAACCCCGTAATTCAACTCCCACTGCTTGGTAACGAGCAGCCAATTGGGGTAATATTTGGGGGGCAATGGTTTTGGCGACCAGTAAGGTTTCCATGGTGTTACAGGTACCATAACGTTGGGTTTTGGCATTGTAGGCCACGGTCAGTGCTTTGTCCAGATCAGCTTGATCATCAATGTAGGTGTGACAGATGCCATCTAAGTGTTTGATCACTGGAATTTTAGCTTCCCGGCTGATGCGTTCAATAAGTCCCTTGCCTCCCCTGGGAATGATGATGTCGACATATTGGTTCATTTGAATCAATTCTCCAACCGCTGCTCGATCAGTGGTCTCTATCACTTGGACAGCAGTGGTTGGCAGTCCCACTGCAGTGAGTCCCGCATGGATGCAGCGGGCAATGGCTTGATTGGAATGGAGGGCTTCTGAGCCACCGCGTAAAATGGTGGCATTGCCAGATTTTAGACAGAGTCCAGCGGCATCGGTAGTAACATTGGGACGGGATTCGTAAATAATGCCAACGACTCCTAAGGGAACGCGCATTCTTCCCACTTGAATGCCGGTTGGCCGATAGTTGAGATCAGTGATTTGTCCAATTGGGTCCGGCAGGGTGATCATTTGGCGCAATCCTTCGACCATGCTGGCAATCCGCGCAGGGTTGAGGGTTAAACGATCCAACAGGGCTTCATCTAACCCTTTGATTTTGCCGGCTTCTAAATCATGTTGATTGGCATCAATCAGGGTTTGGCGTTGTTGTTCCAATTGTTGGGCAATGGCTTCCAAAGTTTGATTTTTGAGGGCGGTTGGCGCCCGTGCTAAGATTTTTGAGGCTGCCCGTGCTTGTTGACCTACAGTGGTCATGTAATGTTTGAGGTCCATAAACGTGTTCTCATGGTCATTAAGATCCGGATATGCAGGTTGGATCGGGTCGTAAAGGTGTAAGTTGTGTTTAGGAATTGGATTTTTCTAGGAACTGGATTGGAATTGCAATCAAGTTCCAGTTAGACTTTTTTGAGAATGCTTTCTTCAAAATGGGGTTGCCAGACCCAATTGGGGGAAACTTCCCGGGCTTGATTGAGTAAGGCTTGAATGTCACGGTTGTTTTGGAGATTTTTTTCTCCCCACAGACGGTCCAGCAGTTGTACACTCAGTTGAGATTTGTTTTCCAATAGCACTGGAGCGGCTTCATACAAAACTCGTTTGAGAATGTCAATTTCTTTGTCTTCTTCCAATAAATCATAGTCATGCAGCAGTTTGGAGAGGGAGTTGATTTGCAATTTTTTATGAATCCAGTCAAAATCAAGCAGCAGGGATCGGAGTTCGTTTTTGCGATTGGCATTGACCAGGTGCCAGGCCAGGTATTCAAAAAAGTAACCATCGTTGGGACCACTGAGCCAGCCATGTTGACCACAGAGTCTACGATAGGCCACCAGCAAGTGGTTATGGAGTTTTTCCAATTCCGCTTCGGCTCGCAAGTAATCGTGTTGGAAGGAGTGTAGACGCAAAATCCGTTTGGAAGATTTGCCTTCAATTTCAATCAGTCCGCGACGAGCCAATTCGTCAATAAAAGCGTAAACTTGGTCGTCAAGTAACTGGTAAAGGTAGCGCCAGAGCATGAGCACTGGACCTTGGGGAATGTGATTATAGTCGGGAAAAACGGCCAGTGTGAAGTAGTAATCAGCTTGTTCTCCTAGAGAATTAACAGAGGTGTGGAGAACGTTGATCAGGCTGCGCGGATAGTGTTCCGACAGTTCATAGTCTTGGCTATTCAAGTCATCCAATAGGGTTTTGGGGTTGATATGGGCTAAGTAGGCTGACAGTTTTAATGCCATGGGAAGGTGTCCACAGACAGTGGTGATCTGGGGCAATTGAGAAGTTAAAGCAGCAGTAATGTCCTTTTTGTTCAGCCATTGATTGAACAAGTCTTGGGCAAATTTTTCGGGAAGTGGATTAAGCACGTATCCCCGAGCATTGGGCATGAAATAGTGCAAAATGTTCAGTAAGCCAGAATCATTGGTGGTCATGGCCAATTGGCTGTGCTCACTGGACAGGTTAAAAGCCAGGACTTCTTGAGCATCCCACACATCGTCTAAGACCAGCAGACAGTTTTGAGTAGTGCTGAGTTTTTTGAGGTATTCTGTGGCGCCATCAATGTCCACAAACCCTAGATTTGGGGAATTGCTGAGGGTTTGAATCATGAAATTAAGAGAATCTAGGAGAATAGAATCCTTACCCAAAGTAATCCAGAATATGCCATCTGGGAAATTTTGGCGCACTTCTTCATCCCGAACGATGGCCGCCATCAGTGAGGATTTCCCGCTGCCACAAGGTCCCTCCAACAACAGTGGCAGTTTACCGCCTTCTTTAGGTGGAATAATCAGATGCCCTTTGAGTTCCTTGAATATGGACGGAAGGATGAAATTAGTCGGCACTTCAGGTACGTTATATAAGGGAGCAATCCGATTTTGTCGCTTCAGCTCCACCAATTGCAGTCTAACCTCTTGGAGTTCTGCCTCCAATTGTTCCAATACTCTTTGATAGTGCAATTTGCGATCAACTTCGGTTTTTATTTCCAAGTATCGCTGCAATTCCATTAACAGTTTGTTAATAAAATCATAGTGTTGAGTCACCAAATTGATCTGTTGTTCAATCAGACGATTATCAGTTTCTGTAGGAGATACTGGAGAAGCTTCTTTCTCTTGAGAAGTCGATTTTGATATGTCATTTTGACGCGCATTTTTGGACAAAATTTCAATGCGTTTGGCAAAATCAGTAAGCTGGTTAAGTAGTTTATCAAGGTGATCCACGGCTAAAATAGCCGCAGTCTTATTACCAGATTCATCAGTAATATACTGTAAATTCAAAGTTTTTTTATCAATCACGGTAGTTGGATTCATTACGGTTTAAGGCTCACTGTTCTATACTCTTCATTGCTGCAGTCACCAATTCAAGAATTTTTTAAGTTTAACTTATTTTTAAAAGATTATCATCCTGTTATTTCATTAGGCTATCAAATTTCTCCTCACTCCCCCACCTGTCAAGGACAAACTGGCCTCTAGCTCCCACTTGTGACCAACTGCCCCCTCTGCCCACTGCTACCGTTGTCACAGTTTTGTCACAATCATTTATCATACTACTTTTTATGAATAATTTAATCACTTCTACCTTAAACCAGCCTAATGTGATTCGTCATCGCAAATGGCGTATGATCAAAGATCGGATTGCCAAACACAGTATGACGTTTGGGGGAATCAGTATTATTATTGCCATTGTCCTGATCTTTTTCTACTTATTATACGTAGTGCTGCCGCTTCTATTACCCGCCAGCATGAAGGAAATTCAAGCCTTTCCAATACCCTTAAAAGAGTATGGTGAGACTGTTTATTTGGCTATTGAAGAAAAAAATGTGCTTGGTCTACGTATTACTGAACACGCTCAAGCCATATTTTTCCAAACACGGGATGGTAAAATTGTCCTCGAACGATCCCTACTTCCCAAGGAAATAAAAGTCACCAGCTTTGCCATGGCTAATGCCGGAAGTCATGTCCTCGCCTTTGGGTTGCAGGATGGACGTGCCTTGGTAATCAAACCCGTATTTAAAATCACTTATGAAGGGGATTTAAGAGTGATCACTCCGGAAATTGTCTACCCTATGGGAGAAGAACCCTTGACCATTGATGATCGTGGTCAAGCCTTAACCCACTTGGACGTGCAATTGGGAGACGAAGAAAATACTCTGATAGCAGTTACGGCAGACAACAGACTTTTATTCTCTGGCTTCACCAAAACGGTCTCCTTTTTTGACGAATCAGTCAACATAGAAAAGGTGAACAGTGAACTCGCCTTACAACAGGCCAAAATTGAACATTTGCTATTAGAAAAAGGGCAGAAAACTTTATATGTTGCTGATGATAAAGGACAAATTTGGCACATCGATGTCACTGATAAAACTGCCCCGCAAATTTTACAAAGAGTACGGGTAGTACCTGCGGGACTAAAAATTACCGCCTTGGAATTTCTAACCGGAGATATTTCCCTACTCGTCGGTGACTCTGAAGGACGCATCAGTCAATGGTTTCTCGTCCGCGACGAAAAAAACAATCAAGTTTTAACAAAAATTCGGGAATTTCATGAACAGGATCAAGCAATTACCAGTATTTCTTCAGAAGAAAGACGCAAAGGTTTTCTCGCAACCGATGCGGGAGGAAAGTTGGGACTGTACCACTCCACTGCCCATGAATCCATTTTACAAGTCTCAATTTCAGCAGGACCACTGACTCGGGCAGTCATCTCCCCAAGAGCAGATACCGCTCTAATTGAGGATAAAGAAGGACTGTTAAAAGTTTGGCACATTGAAAATCGACACCCTGAAGTCTCTTTGTCCTCTTTATGGGGAAAAGTCTGGTACGAAAGCCATGAACAACCCAAATACATTTGGCAATCTTCTGCCGCCAACAGTGACTTTGAACCCAAATTCAGCCTCACTCCCCTGATGTTTGGGACTTTAAAAGGCGCCTTTTACGCTATGCTTATCGCCATTCCCCTAGCCATCTTAGGCGCCCTGTACACCGCCTATTTCATGTCTCCCAGCATGCGAAAACTGGTCAAACCCACCATTGAAATCATGGAAGCTCTACCCACTGTCATTCTGGGATTTTTAGCCGGTCTCTGGTTAGCCCCAATCGTAGAAACTCATCTACCTGGCGTATTCGCCTTGCTTATATTTCTACCATTAGGCGTATTGGGATTTGCTTACCTATGGCAATTCGTCCCCAAACAACACTGGGTAAGCGAAGGTTGGCATTCTGCCGTATTAATTCCTGTGATCATCCTCCTCAGTTGGGCAGCCTTTGCCACCGGTCATTCCTTAGAAATCCTCCTATTTGGAGGAGATATGCGACAATGGCTCACTGACCAAGGCATTGACTTTGACCAACGCAATGCCCTGGTCGTGGGCATTGCCATGGGCTTAGCCATCATTCCCTGCATCTTCTCCATCACCGAAGATGCCATTTTCAGCGTTCCCAAACACCTTACCTCTGGATCCTTAGCTTTGGGCGCCACACCTTGGCAAACCATGATACGCATTGTTATCCTAACTGCCAGTCCCGGCATCTTTTCTGCAGTCATGATTGGCATCGGGCGAGCTGTGGGCGAAACCATGATTGTCCTCATGGCCACGGGAAACACTGCCATCATGGATTTTAACATTTTTGAAGGGTTACGAACCCTATCAGCCAATATTGCCGTTGAAATGCCAGAATCTGAAGTCAACAGCACTCATTACCGACTGCTTTTCCTATCCGGACTGGTCCTGTTTATCTTCACCTTCTTTTTCAACACCTTAGCTGAAATTGTCAGACAACGTTTAAGACGCAAATACAGCTCCTTATGAACATGACATACAATGGAAAAACTATGAATAACGGTTGGTGGAGAAGTGGGGAACCTTGGATTTGGTTAACTGCTGCTGCAGTTAGCATCAGCGTTGTGGTGGTGGGCGCTCTGTTGTCCTTGATTGCAGTGCGAGGATTGGGACATTTTTGGCCCAAAGCAGTGATGGAAGTTAATTATGCTGTAGACCTCAAAAATCCCAATAATACAGTGCGTTTAATTGGAGAAATCCGCGAAATTGAATCTGTTCCCAGTACTCGAGTACCTGAAATAAAAACTGAGGGAGAATGGCTAACCCGATACCTGATCAAAACTGGCAATCGGGACCATTTGGGATTGGATTTTCGGTGGATTTGGGAAGCTCAATTAAGTCAAACTCCCAGCTATCCAGAAAACATCATAGCAGTAGAACGACGAGAATGGGGAAATTTTTACGGTTACCTGTTGGCAATCAAGGAAAATGGCCAAATTGTCAGTGAGGGAGAAAACGCATGGACTGACTTATCTGAACGGTTAAAACGGGTTTTAACCTTGCATCAGGAAACAGTGCACATTGAAAAATTTGAAATTGGCAAAATTAACTATGAGTTGGAACAATTGCGTTTGTATCAACGCCGGTTGGAATTGGCCAATGCCTATGATGCGGTTAAACAAGCTGAAATTGCCCAAGACAAGACTGAGTTGGAACACAGTTATCGGCAACTGGCTGACACCTTGGTTATTCGTTACCAAGACATGCAACGAGACAGTTTGGTGGCTCAGATCATGGACGGTCGAGAAGTTGAAATTCCCCTCTCCAAAATAGTTCGAGTCTACCAGCCCAATGCCATGTCTTTAGTGGAAAAATCTGGATTTTATCTGACCAAAGTGGGCGAATTTTTATGGGACGATCCCAGAGAAGCCAATACTGAGGGAGGCATTTTCCCCGCCATTTTTGGTACAGTGATGATGGTATTCATCATGTCCATCATTGTCACCCCCTTTGGAGTCATTGCTGCAGTTTACCTTCGAGAATATGCCAAACAAGGCTTTTTAACCCGCACCATTCGAGTGGCAGTGAACAATTTGGCTGGTGTTCCCGCGGTGGTTTATGGCGTGTTTGGCCTAGGCTTCTTTGTCTATTTCATCGGCGGTACTTTGGACCAAATTTTCTATCCAGAAGTCCTTCCGGCGCCCACTTTTGGCACCCCGGGCCTTATTTGGGCCTCTTTAACCCTAGCTATTTTAACAGTCCCAGTGGTCATTGTTTCCACCGAGGAGGGCTTATCTCGCATTCCCAGTTCCATTCGAGAAGGCAGTCTAGCCTTGGGAGCGACCAAAGCTGAGACATTATGGCGCACCATTTTACCCATGGCCAGCCCCGCTATCATGACTGGTCTCATTTTAGCCATTGCCCGCGCTGCCGGGGAAGTGGCGCCTCTCATGCTAGTGGGAGTGGTCAAATTAGCTCCTTCTTTAGTGGTAGATGCCAATTATCCATTTTTGCATTTAGAGCGTAAATTCATGCACTTAGGCTTTCATATCTACGATGTTGGCTTCCAAAGTCCCAATGTGGAAGCCGCTCGCCCCTTGGTTTATGCAACTGCCCTGTTATTGGTGGCCGTCATTATCATTTTGAATTTAACGGCCATTGCCATTCGTAATCACTTGCGCGAAAAATATAAGGCCTTAGAGACTGTTTAAATGACAACTGAAAATAATACGCTCACTCACGCTATTGACATCAACTTGCTGGGCAGAGGGGAACAGACCCTAAGCCTCAGTAATGAGACCACCTGTATTGAAGTTAAAAATTTCAATCTCTATTATGATGTTCATAAACAAGCTTTAAAAAATATCAACATGAGCATTCCCCAAAAACGAGTGACGGCTTACATTGGTCCCAGTGGTTGTGGAAAATCTACGTTATTGCGTTGCTTCAATCGCATGAACGATCTGGTGGATGATGTGCGGGTGGAGGGAGAAGTGCTTTTAGACGGTCAGGACATTTACCACCCCTCAGTCAATGTAGCTGATTTAAGACGACGGGTAGGTATGGTTTTTCAAAAACCCAACCCATTTCCCAAGTCGATCTATGAGAATGTGGCTTATGGTTTACGAATTCAGGGCATCAATAATCGGCGAATTTTGGATGAAGTTGTTGAAAAATCATTGAAAAGTGCCGCTTTATGGGATGAAGTTAAAGATCGCCTGCATGACAATGCGTTGGGTATGTCGGGAGGCCAACAACAGCGATTGGTTATCGCGCGAGCAGTTGCTATTGAACCCGAAGTGTTATTGTTAGATGAACCGGCTTCTGCCTTGGATCCCATTTCGACTTTAAAAATTGAAGAATTGATCAACGAGTTGAAAAGTCAATACACTATAATTATTGTCACTCACAATATGCAACAGGCGGCCCGGGTCTCTGATTACACGGCATTCATGTATTTGGGCGAACTGATTGAATTTGGGGACACCAGCACTCTGTTTACCAATCCGGTCAAAAAACAAACCGAAGATTATATCACCGGACGCTACGGTTAGCCCAATCAATCCCCATTAAATTCCTCTCCTTAGCAGGAAAGACTCCAATATCCCTCCCCTTTTTGGGAGGAATTGAGGTGAGTTGCAGTTCTACTCTTTATAGGGAGGAAGGGATAATTCCAGCGCAAATCCCAATTGGCACAACATTTGTAGCCTTCCCATCATTCAATTTGGGAACTTTTCCCCGGATTTGAATCACCCCATTCCCAGCCAAAGACCTGATCGCCAAGGCCCATTTTCAATTCCCATATCGTATGGTACTCACATGAATGAAGAAGAATTTACTCAGCATCACATATCCCAACAATTCAATATTGAATTACGTGAATTACGCAATCAAGTTTTGGGCATGGGCGGCTTGGTTGAAGAACAATTGACCAATGCCCTCGTTTCCCTGACCACCCGTGATTATCAATTGGCCAAAAAAGTGTATTCCAATGACTACAAAGTCAATGCCTTAGAAGTGGCGATTGACGATGAAAGTATGAGAATTTTGGCCCGCCGTCAACCAGCTGCCAGTGATTTGCGACTGGTCATGGCCATTATTAAAACCATTCCCGATTTGGAAAGAATTGGCGACCAGGCGGAACGCATTGCCAATATGGCTCTACAAATGCGTGGAGAACCGGAAGCCAAACATTTTGTTGCCGTCAATCATCTGGGTGAGCACGTCCGACAGATGTTACATGACGCGTTAGACGCCTTTGCGCGGATGGATGTGGAAATGGCCCTGCAGGTTATGCGTGAGGATCAAAAGGTTGATCACGAATGCGACAGCATTAACCGTCAACTGATTACTTACATGATGGAAGACCCCCGTTCCATCCCCATGGCCCTCAATATCATGTGGTCTGCCCGCTCTTTGGAACGAATTGCTGCCCACTCTTGTAACATTTGCGAGTATTTAATTTATTTTGTCAAGGGTAAAGACGTCCGACATATCAGTTTTGAACAAGTTGAGGAACAGGCCCGGCAGTCCCGCTAGTGGGGATTGAGTTTTACAACAAATTGTGATACAATAAATGACGCATTGCAGCAAATCTTCAAATAACCCATAATGGCCCATGAGTGGTTACTATTTTCAGGAGAAATGTTATGCAATGCACGTTATTAAAGGCTAAACTTCATCGCGCTTGTGTCACCCACGCTGAGTTAGATTACGAAGGTTCTTGCGCTATAGACGGTAAATTGTTAGATTTAGCAGGGATTTATGAATATGAACAACTGCAAATTTATAACGTAAATAACGGAGAGCGCTTCACAACTTATGCAATTCGTGCCCAAGAAAATTCAGGTATTATCTCCATAAATGGCGCAGCTGCGCATAAGGCCCATCCTGGGCATCGCATCATCATCTGTGCCTACGTTGCACTGACTCCCCATGAGGTGACTTTGCACCAACCTACTTTAGTCTACTTAGACGAACAGAATAGAGTCACTCATACCCGTCACAGTATTCCGGTACAACTGGCTTAACCTCAATTGGGGTCCAAACTGACCTTTGGACTCCCAGTATTCCTGCCGCTCAATTATCCCCTTGTAAAAATCGGAAAAATCCTCCAGGTCTTCTGTTTGTACTCTTCGTAGGATTTGCCGTGCACTCTACACAAGTCTTTCTCCTCAAAATATACCCCAATAAAAATATATACACTCAAACCAGTGGCCAATAATACGTGTCCTACACTCATTTGTGGAGTTGCCCATAAACCAATAAGTGTTCCCAACATAATTGGATGCCGTATGTATTTATACACTGACACTATTTCAAAAGGGACCGGAATATATTCCTTGCCCACATAGTAAAAATAAGCCTGCCGCACCCCCAACAAATCAAGATGGCTGATTAAAAAACTGGCAAAAAAAGACAATAACCATCCCCCCACAAATAATCCCCATAATAATATCCTTCCCACCTCATTCTCCACCTGCCAAATCACCTGAGGCAAGGGGTGCCAATACCCACACAACAACCCCAATGCCAAACAGGAACCTAACACATAAGTACTTCTTTCTAAAGGTTTTGGCACCAAAGTCATCCACCATTGCTTAAACTGCAATCGTGCCATGATGGAATGTTGAATTCCAAACACAGCGATCAATAAAATATTCACCATCACCGCACTCGTGAAAGGCAAATCCGAATAATTACCATCAATGGGATAAGGTACCCCAAAATTACCTACAAAGGCAATGAAATACAGAAAAACCAGATTAAACAATAAGAAACAGAAGAGACTGTAAGCAAGTGCAAAAAATTTGCGAATCATAATTCCTCCAGATTATCAACAAGATTAACTTAAAAATTCTTCCCAAACCAAACCTACACTATACCAAGCACATGTGTGATAGCCTGATCAACGGGAAGCCCACCAATCACAATCCTCGTTAAAGTAAACAACCACCTCCTTTTTAACATAAAACGAAAATTGTTTTACCAGCACATTTGCATCATACATTGGCAATCGAAGATCGCCATTTTCCAATGCAAGGTGGATAACCTCTTTTCGTTACCCACCCTCTCGCTAGAATAAAGTGTAGATAAACGGTGCTATTACAGATCCCTGTCCCAACACCAATAATCCCCCCAATAAAATCAACACTATAATAATGGGAGCCAACCAAAACTTCTTACGCTCTTTCATAAATGCCCAAACATCTTTGAACAATTCCAACATTAAAATGGGTACTCCATATGTTTAGAAGGACGAATTTGACTGCGATACCGATAGGTATTCTCAATCGGATTGGGAGACGCAAAAAACTCCCTTCTGAAACGCCATCGAATTAGTCTCAATGGCGTCATCACCAAATAAAAAACCATGCCCAATAACAACCGAGTATTTACCCAACCCAGCAAAATCCCAAACCACATCCACAATTGATAAATAGGTCGCAAACTGATTGGGAATAACATTCCCCAAAGCCCCAGGAACACTGCCACTCCCCAAGGCCAAATTCTCCAAGCACTACTGAATAACAATGGGAATATTAAACCAAAAATAACAGCTATTCCCAACCCCAAAATAAAAGCAAATTGACGCAATTGTGGCTTATCTAATTCCTGTAAATTCATCATATTATTTAATCCAAGTTACCTAATCCAAAGGAAAAGTCTGTTGCCAAGATTCCTTCTCTGACCAACGAGGCTGTTGTTGCTTACTCAACACGCAATTCTCCAATACCAGATAATCCATTTCTGTGCGCATGAA
This sequence comes from Thiomargarita sp., assembly GCA_020721005.1. Lineage (GTDB taxonomy): Bacteria > Pseudomonadota > Gammaproteobacteria > Beggiatoales > Beggiatoaceae > DYNP01. Next base: position 87,410 of record DYNP01000001.1, on the reverse strand, counting down.
ACACTGATAAGCCTCCCGAGGTGTACAGACCAAAGGCTCACCCCTTACATTAAAGGAAGTATTAACCAACATTGGACATCCGGTTAATACCTCAAATTGCTTAAGCAAGGCATAATAACGAAGATTTGTCGACTGATGCACCGTTTGAATTCGAGCTGAATAATCTAAATGCGTCACCGCTGGAAAATGAGAATGTGGAATATGCAATTTTTCCAACCCAAATAGAGACTGTTGCTCTTTATTCAACGACAAACGCCAAGATTCCTTAACATAAGCCACCAACAACATATAGGGACTGGAACAATTTAAATCAAAATAGTCCCCCACTCGTTCCGCCAAAATAGAAGGGGCAAATGGCCGAAAAGACTCCCGATATTTAATCTTTAAATTCAAAGTGCTTTGCATCTTAGGGCTGCGAGGATCTGCCAAAATAGAACGATTGCCCAACGCCCGAGGTCCAAACTCCATGCGACCTTGAAACCAACCCACCACCTGTCCATCGGCCAATAACTGAGCCACTTGAGCCACCAACTCCGTTTCAGAAAAACTGTGGTAAGGCGCTCCAATTTGCTCCAAATAACCTCGAATGGCTGCTTGGCTGCTTTTGGGTCCCAAATAACTGCCTTGCATATGATCAACACTGCCCTCCTGTCCCTGATAACTCGTTGTTTTTAAATCAGAAATTGGTGAAAAAATAGATATTTTAGGCTGCTTTAAATACTCATGCCAAACACTGTAAGCCGCCCCCAATGCTCCCCCTGCATCCCCAGCAGCCGGTTGAATCCACAGAGACTCAAAGGGACCTTCCCGTAAAATTCGTCCATTTGCCACACAATTCAAAGCCACCCCCCCAGCCAAACACAACTGTTTAACCCGCAATTCTTGATACAAAGTACGTACTAAACGTAAGATCACTTCTTCTGTTACTGCTTGTATGGAACAGGCCAAATCCATTTCTCGTTGGGTCACCGGGGACTCTGGTGATCGAGGTGGTCCATCAAATAAATGCTCAAAACGAGCATGCGTCATAGTTAAGCCAACTGTATAATTGAAGTAATCCAAATTCAAGCGAAAACTGCCATCTTCTTTTAAATCCAACAGGTTATCTAAAATAGTTTGTACATAGCGTGGTTGACCATAAGGTGCCAATCCCATCAATTTATATTCTCCAGAATTGACCTTAAAACCTGCAAAATAGGTAAATGCAGAATACAATAAACCCAGAGAATGAGGAAAGTTGATATGCCACTGGGGAATCATTTGTTGCTCAGTTCCCAACCAAGCTGAGGTAGTAGCCCATTCCCCCACACCATCAAGACAAAGAATGGCAGCTGTTTGAAAGGGACTGGGATAAAATGCTGAAGCAGCATGGGCTTGATGGTGTTCCGTAAACAGTAAACGAGGCAAAGGAGACTTGCTATTTGTTTGAAATTGTCGCAATTCTCTTCTGAGCACAGTTTTCAAATATAACTTTTCTTTTAACCAAATGGGCATGGACTGCAGAAATGAGGAAAATCCACGCGGGGCATAAGCCAAGTAAGTTTCTAACAAACGTTCAAATTTCAAGAGTGGTTTGTCATAAAATACCACATAATCTATATTTTCCAAAGACAATTGAGCATTTTCCAAGCAAAATTGAATGGCCCGACTGGGAAAACGAGGATCATGTTTTTGGCGACTGAAACGTTCTTCTTGGGCAGCAGCAGTTAACCTTCCAGCTTGTAACAGGGCTGCAGCACTGTCATGGTAATAAGCTGAAATACCTAAAATATTCATAGTAGATACCATAGATTCAGAAAATGATGAAAGTGTGAGTTTCACAGTTAGGAAGGGCACTCTTTAGGAAATTGCCGTTGGGATTCCAGTCTCAATGCTTCTCGTAAGTCCCGAATGGCAGAATCTCGAAAATCGATTTGATAGATGGTCAAAATGAGATCGAACAATCGACTGAAATAAAAACGTTTTTCTCGGAAATCAGCATAGGCTCGCCCTCGCAATAAAGCCGGTAATGCACTGCGGTCATCACCTTCCAATAAAGTGGGTAACACTGTGCTTTTTTCCTGTTCCGTCCGAATCAAACGTTGGGCAATCAAATCCACTTCGGCAGCCACCACACTGCCAGTTGCTGAGACTTTGTTTTGATATTTTTCTAAAAATAAAGGGGTACCAATGACGACAATAAAATGACAGGTTTCCAAGCGACTGATGAAACGGGGCACGCTGGAACCAATGCTTGAATTGTCCCAATCGTCCAAAATGACCTCGATACCAGCATCCCACATATCCTCAGCCAATTTTCTCACCCAACGTTCATGCTCAGTGATTCCCCAAGCATAGCTGATGAAACAACTGGGGACTGGCTTTTCCAAATTGCGCAGATATCCCTTTAACCAAACCAGAGCTTTGGCGAATCGGGTACGGTTAAATGCTTGACTTTGTTCATAATCTAAATATTCTCGATTTTGTTGAGACAGGGGGTATTCTGGTACCGAAGACAGCATAATTTTACTGCCACAGTCTCCACAAAACATAAAATCTTTTTGTGATTTCAAACGTTTGGTGACTTCCCCTCGCTCTTGTTGATAACTACAGGTAGTACATATTAAAGGGGAATAAGCGGTAATTTGCACTTCCCGTCCTTGTAAAAATCGGGTGATCAGGTTTCTAAACAAAACTTTACTGGATTCTTGAGTTCCCTGTCCAAAATAGAGCACCAGTTCCAATTCACCTTCTCGTTCTTCAATTTTACGAAATCCACAAATTTCATATGTATCTATTTGATATTGGGCTTGATTTTGCCAATGTTCAATACGAGAAAAGGTTTCTGTATAACCCAGTAAAACTACCAATGAGGCGTAAATGTTTTCTATGGCGCCCTTGATCACATAAGACATGTCATCTTTAACGGGGACTTTGTCCAAAGCAGGTCTTTTTTGGTTGATCAGGGCAGGGAATACTAGAAAAGTGCGACCTTGGATAGTTTCTCTAAAACAGATGGTGTGTTCCAAAAAGAGCACCAACACAGCATCGATAAGGGTTTCTAAAATAATGCGTTTTTTGTTGGCCAGTTGCTCTATTTCCGGGATGACATAATCTCCTCGCAATAGACGAGTTTCTTCAAGGGCACCTAAGCCTTTTTCGTTGCGTCGGGCTTCCAATACCAAGGAAGAGGCTAAATTGGTTAATAGATCGGGGAACAATAATACCATGGCTTGTCCCGTTGAAGTGCGCAATAAGCTGACGTAACCGTGATTGGCCAAATGTTGTAAGGCAGTCATGAGTTCAGCGTCGGTAAATAGCCAGTTGGCATCGGTTTTTTGCAGAAAATTCCTTAATTCTTGGGGAGTTAGCAATACTTCTGTTTTGCCTGATTGTTCCTTTAAACGCAATACGAATTCTTTGATGCGTTTGAAAGTTAAGGTGGTGACCGTCGTGGTCATGTCATTCCAACGGATAGCTTGGCGAATGTTCTCTAACAGTAAGGGTAAATTTTCTCCAGTTAGAGCACTGGTCAATAGGTAACTATTGGTAATGTCATGGTGTTGGCAAAATTGTTGTAACTCATTGTTAGTTAAGGTGGGACTGCCACGATCTAAACGGGCACCCACTAGAATTTTTTGACAGGTTCGATTGAGAGCACAGTGATGGGTTAATTGGTTAAGCCAATATTCCACTCCTTTAAGTGGTTCCTGTTGATGAGTGGGATCAAAGACAATGAGGGCCAAATCAACATCGTCTAAAAATAAGGCGTGGATCAGGCGGTAATCTGGTTGTCCTGCCAAGTCCCATAGCACAGCTTCACATTCGGTGCCATCAGATCGAGTAGCTCCTAAGTCTTTGATTACCCAAAATTGTTGCCCATGAGTAGAGGCTTGTTCCTTAAAATAACCATGAGCAATGCGCCAACCAAGACCAGTTTTGCCAACTCCACTGTCGCCAACTAGAGCAATCTTAGCTGTGGTATAATGTACAGTGGTTTCTGGGGGGTAAGGCATGGGGGATTGGGTGGAATTGGGCATTTCCTTTGGTGGGGAACGTTTGTGTTCAAACCAGCGAGTAAGGCGTTTGGTTAAGGAGGGTTTTTGGAGAGATTGAGCAAGTAAGCAGTCAATATCCAGTTCCCAAAGTCGAATAATTCGGTCATGTTCTCCTAGGGTGGCCAATAAGGGTTGCCTAGGGTGAAAGCAGAGACCGCCTAACCATAATTGGTGTTCAGTGGATTCTTCCAAAACGGCTAATAATCCGCTGGCATCTCCTCGCCATAAGCGAACGGTGTCATCGTCACTTTTGGAGGCAAATAATTGTCCATCGTGTGAGAATGATAATTTGTAGATGACTTCGGTATGTCCTTCTAATACGCGGATTTGTCGATAATTTTCAAGGTCCCAAAGCCTGATGGTTTTATCTCCTGAAGCAGAGAGCAACCAGTTGGGATTTTGGGGCGAAAAGATGAGACTTAAGACCATACCAGAATGACCTTTTAGGGTACTTTGCAGTTGACCAGTTGCATAATTCCAAATGTGGATCAGTTTGTCATCCGAGCCAGAGACCAGTAAGGGATGATGGGGGGAAAATTCAACGGTGTTGACACTCCGAGTATGAGCGGATAAGTGCTGGTGAGGTTGCCAATGGTGGCTATTCCAAATGATGAGACCACCTTCATCTGATCCAGAGGCTAAGTATTGGCTGTCTTCTGACCAACTTAGGGTATTTAAACTGGCAAGGTGTCCTTCTAAAATTTGGACCAGTTGTCCTTGTTGCCAAAGTTGAATGACTTTGTGACTGCAGCCTACTGCCAGATAATTCCCATCTGGGGAAAAACGGATGACCCGAGGGTAACCTGGAGTAATGGTCAGTTGTTGTTGAGGTTGTCCGGTTGCCAATTCCCAGAGGATAATTTTTCCGTCGAAGGAGGAAGATGCCAAATATTGGCCGTCTGGAGAAAAGTTGAGTCGGTTGATGGATTCCTGAGGAGCTTGTAATGTTTTGAGCAGTCGCAAGCCTGCTGGATAGGGAGGTGAAGTGGTCATAGTGAGTCTTTATTGAATGCTTGGGCAATTGGAGATGGAAAATCGTCGCTAACACGTGAAATTGACAGAGTTAAAAAAATCTCCTTCAAATTGGTTAAACCCTTTAAATTTTACATGATAGAGTCAATAAAGCCAAATAATTCCTATTTTAGAGTAAAATTAAGCATTGTTTTTGCTCTTATGACCGACTTATTGTCCAAAACTGATTCTTCCGTACTTCATAAATATCCTTGAAAAGGTTAAACTGTGCCTGACATTATTTTAGGCGGTCAGTCTATCCATTTTATCGAACTTTTGCGATATAATTGTATCTTGAATCTTTATTTTCCCCTCAATTTTTAGAGACCATTATGATTTCGTTATCTTCTTCCAAAACCATTCTCCTGTCAATTGTGTTACTTGCCCTATTGCTCATCACCAGTGGGCTGGGTTATTATCTATTTTTCAATCAAAACAACTTGGCCACCCAATTTGATTTAAACCTGGGAAAATCCATTTATAATAACCGGTGCATTGCCTGTCACTTGCCCGGTCAACTTGGGGCGCCAAGACTCGGACACGCTGAGGAATGGGCGCCTCGCATTGGCAAGGGACTGGATACTTTATTTCATAACAGTTTACAAGGATTCAATGCCATGCCAGCAAGAGGGGGAGATGCTCATTTATCCGATGAGGAAGTCAAGTCCGCAGTGGCTTTCATGGTCAACGAATCCTCCTAAACCAAGTTAAACTAACCTACTGAATAAAGTACCTTTTTTAGGGATAATTGGATTGACTATTCATTTCCAAGCAATCCCTAAACATCAATTTACTATTGAGTCAATTAGTATGGATATACTTTAAATTGTAAAACTCACCCTTATCTAATGAACTGAAAAAACTCAGCACGGCACTAAAAAAACTATTCAATTGTCAAAAGCTGTGATATAATTGCACTTATCATTCATCATTAACTTAAGTGAGTTAAGACCAATGGACGACAATAAAAAACAAACATTGATGGCCACCTTAAAACAAATTGAAAAACAATTTGGCAAAGGGGCTGTCATGCGTTTAGGTGATTCCAGTGCAGTGCTGGATGTTGATACTGTTTCAACCGGTTCTCTTAACCTGGATTTGGCTTTGGGAATTGGGGGATTGCCTCGAGGCCGGGTAGTTGAAATCTACGGTCCAGAAGCCTCGGGAAAAACCACTTTGACTCTTCATGTGGCTGCTGAAATTCAAAAAAAAGGCGGAATCGCTGCCTTCATCGACGCCGAACACGCTCTGGACAGTCAATATGCCAAGAGACTCGGTGTTAATACCGACGAACTCCTGCTGTCCCAACCAGGCAGTGGCGAAGAAGCCCTGGAAATTGCTGACATTTTTGTGCGCTCCGGGACCGTGGATCTGGTTATCATCGACTCTGTGGCTGCTTTAACTCCCAAGGCTGAAATTGAAGGTGACATGGGCGATTCCCATATGGGTCTACATGCTCGCCTAATGTCCCAAGCATTACGCAAACTTACTGCCAATATCAAACGTTCCAATACCCTAGTCATCTTCATCAACCAAATTCGCATGAAAATTGGTGTAGTTTGGGGCTGTTTTCACTATGACAGTCCGGTCATCCTGGCCAATGGGCAAACCCGAAAAATTGGAGAAATCGTTGAAGGAAAATTACCTTTAACTGTCTTATCTTACAACCTGACCACTCAACAATTGGAACCGCGTCCAATTGTCAATTGGTACAACAATGGCGAAACTGAAGAATTTTGGCAATTCACCCTGAATACTGCGACAGAATCCCACCAAATTACCTGTACCGCCAACCACTTACTGCTGACCCCAACTGGCTATCAAGCAGCAGGAGAACTGGCACTGGGAGATGAATTGATGATTGCATTGCCCCATTCCCCAACTATCTTCCATCACCGCCTCCTAGAACAACTGCCTACTCCCGTCCTGCAAAATCACCTCCTTCCCAATTTATTCAAGTCCCGTTCCCCAATCATGCCCCTAGCCATTTCTAACATTCAACGCATTACTAAAACCCATTGTAATCAACGTTTTGACTTAGAAATTGAAGGCAATCACAACTATCTTGTTAACCATGTTGTGGTACATAATTCTCCAGAAACCACCACCGGTGGCAATGCCCTTAAATTTTATGCCTCCGTTCGCCTGGATATTCGACGCACGGGACCAGTTAAACGAGGTGATGAAATTGTGGGCAATGAAACTAAAGTAAAAGTAGTCAAAAATAAACTAGCGCCTCCCTTAAAAGAAGTATCTTTTGACATCATCTATGGAGAAGGCATTTCTCGAATTGGAGAACTCATTGATCTCGGAGTAAAATGTGAGATTATTGACAAAGCAGGCACTTGGTACAGCTATAGTGGGGAACGGTTAGGACAAGGCAAAGACAACATGCGAAATTACCTGTTGGAACATCCAGAAATTGCGGCCTCGGTGGAAAAGCAAATTCGTGAAAAAATGCTGGCAAAACCCCTACCAACAACATCCTCTGAAAGTACTGATATCTCCAAAGAAGAGGATTAGAATTAAAGTGTAGAGGTTTTAATGTGACTGATGCGTTGATACAAGCTATTTGTAGTGCGATGGATTTTTTGTCTCGTCGAGAACACGCGAGCTTGGAATTGCGTCAAAAACTTTCTCGCAGAGGATTTGACCCAGACATCATTGATCGGGCATTAATTCAACTACGAGCAGATAATTTGCTAAGTGATGAACGTTTTGTTAGGAGTTTTATCGAAACCAAGATCAACAAGGGATGTGGCCTGAACAAAATAAAACATGAACTTCGCAAACGAGGAATCGATGGAGAACTGTTATTGTCCTCACTGAGTGTGTATGACGAAGACTATTGGCAACAACATATTCGCCAAGTTCGAGAAAAACGTTTTGGCAAAGAATTACCTCAACATTATCGAGAACGAGCCAAACAAGTACGTTTTCTACAATATCGAGGCTTCACCACTGAACAAATTCGACAGGTATTAAGTGATGAATGGCAAACTGAAGATTGAGCCAATATTCATTTAAGAACCAGACAAAATTGTCAACCAATTGATTACCATAAAATTTATTCCACTTAAAATCAACAAAAACCATTGAGTTCTCTAAAGTTCTGATGAATTTCTAATGCGTGGGAAAAAGCCGGCACTTCTGAATATTCTCCTTAAGAAGAGACTGGGGTTGCTTTAAATTCATAAACTTGAATTGACAAAACATCCCCTCATTCAAAACGACCAAAACCGGTTTAAAAACCAAGATTGAACATTCTAAACAAAGAATCACTGGTCACATTTTCCATGGAATTGGCCAACTTTCATGCGTGGAGTTTCTTTCTTGGTTAAATTAACAAGCAATCGTCTATTATCCCGATTTATAAGGAATTTTATGAAAAAAACATTGCTATCTTGTTGGTTATTGGTGAATGCTGGGGGATATGCCGCAGAATCTCCTCAAGAAGAACAATTGTTATTCAAACAATGTTATGAAGAAGCGCTCAAAGGCAATCAAGTCGCTCAGGCCAATTTGGGAATTTTATATTTGGAAGGACGTGGAGTCTCTCAGGATGATCAGGAAGCATTGAAATGGTTCCAAAAATCAGCCCAACAAAAAGAAGCTTTGGCTCAATATAACTTAGGTATCATGTATTTAGAAGGGCGAGGAGTGGCTAAGGATGATCATCGAGCCTTTCAACTGTTTCAACAAGCCGCAAAACAAGGCTATTTGTTGGCGCAAAGCAATCTGGGCATCATGTATGAAAAAGGGCAAGGCACCCCCAAACATTATGGCAAAGCCCTTGAATGGTATCAAAAAGCCGCAGAAACTGGTTATGCCACAGCCCAATACAATCTTGGTCTCATGTATCTTAGAGGGCATGGCACTGCCCAAAATTATCCTGAAGCAGTAAAATGGTTTCAAAAAGCCATTGCCCAAGGCAATGTAGAAGCTCAATATACCTTGGCACTCCTGTACGAAAAGGGAAAAGGATTGCCCCAAGATCTTAAAAAAGCAGTGGAATGGTTACAAAAAGCCGCCCAACAGGGAAATTCTGCTGCTCAAAGTAAACTGGGCATGTTATATTTGGAAGGGCGAGGCGTGCCCCAAAATGATACAATGTCGGTACAATGGTATCGGAAAGCAGCTGAACAAGGAGACCCTGTTGCTCAAAACAACCTGGGCATCGCCTATCAACAAGGCCGCGGAATCGCCCAAGATGATGAACAATCCATCCAATGGTTTTTAAAATCAGCCAATCAAGGCTATGCTCTTGGTCAATATAACTTTGGTCTGGCTTATCAAAAGGGACGATTTTTACCCCAAAACGACCAAGAAGCAGTTCGATGGTTTCGAAAAGCAGCTGAGCAAGATTTAGTTGAAGCCCAAATTCACCTAGCCTTATTTTATCGGTTGGGACAGGGAATTGAACAAAATTACAATGAAGCGGCAAAGTGGTACAGTAAAGCCGCTGCCCAAAACAATGTAGAAGCCCAATACAATTTGGGAATTGCCTATGCGAAAGGAGAAGGAGTTGCTAAAGATGCTACTCAAGCCTTTCAATGGTTTCAAAAAGCCGCAGAGCAAGACCATGTAGAAGCCCAATTCAGCGTTGCCCTGGCTTATTCCCAAGGAGAAGGAGTGGAACAAGATTTACAAAAAGCAACTTCATGGTACCTTAAAGCAGCTGACAAAGGATTCCCGCTGGCTCAGAATAACTTGGGAATGGCTTATGAAAAAGGACTCGGAATCCCTGTGGACCAAGCACAAGCATTAAAATGGTATACAAAAGCAGCCAATCAAGGCTTTAAATTAGCCCAACAAAATGTGGAACGTTTGCTACCAACACCTTCTCCAGAAAAAATCAATTCCGACTCTACAACAAACCTACCTGAAAAACCAACCAATTCCCCTCAAACACCTCAAAATTCTCCTTTAAAATCAACCGTAGTCACCAATCCACCCTCTTCTCCACAGCCCACTGTACCCACTGATTCTTCAGCAGACTCGACCCCTTAGTCAAACCTGATAACCCCCTTATTTTTTCCAATAAAATCAAATAGTTAAACCAAAAATAACCACCCTATCAGCACCTTCTATTTACCTTCCACCAAAAGATCACTAAGTATGACAAGTGTTGCAGAATTACGCCAAACTTTTCTAGACTATTTTCAAACCCAAGGACACATGGTTGTTCCCAGTAGTTCTCTAATTCCCATGAATGACTCTACCTTACTGTTTACTAATGCGGGAATGGTGCAATTTAAAGAAACCTTTTTGGGACTTGACCAACGCGCCTACCAACGAGCAGCCAGTTGTCAACGTTGCGTCCGAGCAGGCGGTAAACATAACGATTTAGAGAACGTAGGTTATACAGCCCGTCATCACACCTTTTTTGAAATGCTGGGTAACTTCAGTTTTGGGAACTATTTTAAACAAGAAGCCATTCATTTCTCTTGGGAATTTTTGACGCAAGTGCTTAAATTACCTCCCGAAAAATTATGGATCACCGTGTTTGAAAAAGACGACGAAGCGGCTCATATTTGGCTGCAAGAAATCAAAATAGACCCTCAACGTTTCTCTCGTTGTGGAGAAAAAGACAATTTTTGGATGATGGGAGATACCGGTCCCTGCGGACCTTGTTCAGAAATTTTTTACGATCATGGACCTGATATTGCGGGTGGTCCTCCGGGAAGTTCGGAAGAAGATGGAGACCGCTATATCGAAATTTGGAACCTTGTCTTTATGCAATACAATCGAGACAATCAAGGACAATTAACTCCCCTACCCAAACCCTCAGTGGACACAGGAATGGGACTTGAACGACTGGCAGCAGTTATGCAAGGAGTACACAGCAACTATGAAATTGATTTATTTCAATTTTTGTTGCGAGCTATAGCAAAGTTGGCCGACTGTCAAGACCTGACTCACAATTCCCTACGAGTCATTGCCGATCATATTCGCGCCTGCTCATTTTTGATCGTAGATGGCGTTATTCCTTCCAATGAAGGCAGAGGTTATGTGTTGCGTCGAATTATTCGTCGGGCCATTCGTCACGGACATAAATTGGGACTGCGACAACCCTTTTTCTATCAACTGGTTGAAATCCTAGACCAACAAATGGGGACTGCTTATCCAGAATTGACCGAGCACAAAGATTTGGTGTCCCGAATGTTGAGACAGGAAGAGGAACGTTTTGACGAAACTTTGGATCGGGGAATGCGTTTATTGGAACAAGCGATTGCGGAATTGGCCGGCGCCACTATTCCCGGTGAAATTGTATTTAAACTCTATGATACTTATGGTTTTCCCACTGATCTTACTGCCGATATTGCTCGGGAACGGAAACTGAATTTGGACCTAGAAGGTTTTGAACAGAGAATGGCAGTGCAACGCAGTCTAAGCAACACTGGACAATTTAAAGTTGACCTGAGTCAAACTGTACAGCAATTGGTCCCAAATACCATGTTTACCGGATATGATCATCATCAAGATGAAGGGCTTATCACCAGTTTATTTATTGAGAATCAAACCGTAAGCAGCTTAAAGGCAGGTCAATCTGGTCGAGTTATGCTGACTCAAACCCCCTTTTATGCGGAATCTGGGGGACAAATTGGAGACAAAGGGCGTCTTATCGCAGAAGGGATTATTTTTGAAGTTGAAGACACCCAGAAAATAGGACAAGCCTATGTTCATTTAGGCAAATTGTTAACTGGGGAATTGCGAATTGGTGAAAAATTACGGGCAGAAATTGATCTGCGAACTCGCCAAGCCACAGCTCGCAACCATTCGGCAACCCATTTGTTACATGCAGCCCTGCGACAAGTACTCGGCACCCATGTCAAACAAAAAGGTTCCTTGGTGGCAGTGGAACGATTGCGTTTTGATTTCTCTCATTTTGAAGCCATTACTTCTCAACAGTTGAAAGACATTGAACAATTGGTCAACGAACAGATTTTACTCAATTTGCCGGTCAAAACTAAAATTTTGCACTTGGAAGAGGCGTTAAAAGAAGGAGCTATGGCTTTGTTTGGAGAAAAATATGATCAAAAAGTTCGAGTCCTGTCTATGGGAGAATTCTCAACAGAACTCTGTGGAGGCACGCATGTCACCTATACTGGAGATATTGGATTATTCAAAATCACTGCCGAGACCGGGGTAGCGGCTGGTATTCGTCGCATTGAAGCCATCACTGGTCTGCAGGCTTTGGCTTGGATGAATCGAGCCGAAGCGGTCTTAAATCAAGTGGCCGGCTTACTAAAAACTTCTCGAGAAGGAGTAGAAGAACGTTTGGCTCAGTTTCTAGAGCAACATCGACAATTAGAAAAGGAGGCGGCTCGCTTACAGGCAAAATTGGCTAACAACCAAGGTAAAGATGTTTTAGAACAAGCTATTGAAGTTCAAGGCATTAAAATACTGGCCGTGGAATTGGAAAATTTGGAAGTCAAACAATTACGGTCTACCTTGGACCAACTGAAAAGCAAACTGAGCACGGCAGTCATTGTATTAGCCACAGTCAAAGAAGACAAGGTATCCTTAGTGGCTGGAGTTACCTCAAACTTGACAAATAAAATAAATGCTGGAGAATTAGTCAGTTACGTTGCACAACAAGTGGAGGGCAAAGGGGGTGGACGTGCCGACATGGCTCAAGGAGGAGGCGCTGCTCCTGAACATTTAACAGTTGCTTTACAAACTGTGGTCAATTGGGTCAAACAACGCCTATAAACAATGGTGGGCAACGAAAAGAAATTACTCACCCTACCTGAAACTTTTGTTCTCAAACCTGCCGGGTTTTAAAAACCTGGCAGGTTTTCCTTTCTCAAAATTTAATCTTATGTTACATGTCCATACCAGTAATCAACTGGAAATTTTGCTGCAAACCTTAGGAAACTTGATTCAAAACAATCCATTGCCTCCGTTTAAAAAAGAAATCATCGTGGTGCAAAAACGGGGAGTGGAGAAGTGGTTGTCAATGGGACTTGCACAACATTTAGGCATTTGGGCCAATGGAGATTTTTTATTCTTAGACGATTGGTTACGACAAACTTTCAAATATGTATTGGAAGATTTGTCCGAATTTTCTCAACTTGAACATCGTCAAGTGTGGGTTTGGCGTCTGTTTAAAGTTTTACCCAAATTGCTGTCTCATTACTCTAATTCTTCTCCAAATCACAATTCTCCTTGCGCTGAATTGGAGAATTATCTGTACAATGATGAGCAAGGCATTAAACAGTATCAATTGGCGACTAAATTGGCAGAAGTTTTTGAGCGTTATTTGGTGTATCGTCCAACTTGGATTGAGGATTGGGAACATGGAATACAGCCAGAAGTATTGGCAGGTAATGTTCAAGCTGAGTGTCAAGCTCATCTGTGGAGAAAATTGATCGCCGAATACAGTCATTCTCCTGAAGAATATACTCATCAACATCGAGTGCATTTTCGGAAAAAGTTTTTTGAAAAGTTACGCTTAGATAACAGGTTATATGCAAAATTCCCAAGGAGAATTTCAATATTTGGGATGCCTGCTCTACCCATTTTTTATTTGGAAATTTTAGCCAATTTGGCCCCATTTACAGAGATTCATATATTTTGCCTCAATGCTTCTCAAACCAAATATACAGTTCAAAACAATTCCACTGTTGCAAATACCGCCAGCCTATCTTCTGTCACCCATCCTTTACTGGTCGCATTGGGGAAACTCAGTGAGGACTTTAGGATAATGTTGCAAAATTATCCCCAGCAATTTCATTCCCATTTTGTTTCTCCAGTTGGTAACAACATGTTAGCCTGTTTGCAGCAGGATTTACTGGCGGGTCATCTTCCTAAAAAATCTAGATTTATCAATGAGTCTGACCGTTCCCTGCAGTTTCATATTTGTCACAGTCCCATGCGAGAAGTACAGGTATTGCATGATCAGTTGCTGGCCTTGTTTGAGTCCAATTCCAGCCTATTGCCCAATCAGGTGCTGGTAATGGTTTCGGACATGACAATTTATGCACCCTTGATTGAGTCTGTGTTTACCACGGTTTCAGAATCGAACCAATATATTCCCTTTCAAATTGTTGATCGAAGTGCCCAAGAAAGAAATGTGTTGCTTAAGACTTTTTTAAAGATTTTGCAGCTCAGGCAAAGTCGTTTTGGTGTCACCGAGGTACTTGAATTGTTGGAAGTGGTGCCGATTCGGGCGCGCTTTGGGCTGCTAGAGCAAGATGTGCCACTGATTCAGTATTGGATCAAAGCGGTCAATATTCGTTGGGGAATTGATGGACAAAATCGTCAATATTTGTCATTGCCTGATTTTGAGGAGAATACTTGGCGTGCTGGCTTAAACAGATTGTTATTGGGTTATGCTCTAAGCCAACCTTTGGGTGAAGAAGAGTTGTTTCAGGGCATTTTGCCATTTTCTGAGTTGGAAGGGGCAGAAACATTGATTTTGGGAAGGGGAATAAATTTTATAGAGACTTTATTTTATTGGGTAGATTTGTTAAAGAAATCATATAGTTTGGAAGGGTGGAAGCAAGTGTTGGGACAGTTGTTAAATGCATTGTTTGAGCCTGTTGAAGATGTGGATTTTAAAGGTCAGCAACAGGTACAAGAAGTTTTACAACAATTAGCCAATCAAGCCAAACAGGCGGTTTTGACAGAGGAAGTAAGTTGTGAGGTGGTGCAAAGTTATTTGCGGCAGCGTTTGGAAGAAATACAGTCCCAGTCGATTTACTTCTTGACTGGACAAGTTAATTTTTGCGATTTGTCGTCGGTACGAGGTGTGCCTTTTGAGGTGATTTGTTTGTTGGGCATGAATGATCGTTCATTTCCACGAGTGGGCCGCAATTTGAGTTTTGATTTGATGCAAAAATTTCCAGTGTTGGGAGATGATGTGCAGCGTTATCATGATCGGCATATGTTTTTGGAATTGTTATTGTCAGCCAGACATTGTTTTTATGTCAGTTATGTGGGCAGAGATGTGTATGACAACACTGTTAGGCCGCCTTCAGTTTTGATCAGTGAATTGTTGGAATGTATGGAGAATACATTCGATAATGTTCAGGGTAAATTATTGAATCATTTAGTGATCCAACATCCTCTACAACCTTTCAGTCCCCGTTATTTTAATAGTGAGATCAAAGAGTTATTCAGTTTTTCTCAGATGTATTATCAGGCAGCAAAGCAAGTGTTCAGTGGTCCCGTTCGGCAATCTAGAGCCTGGTTACAGAATGCATTGGAGTTGCCAAATCAAATTAAGCAGGTGAGTCTCGATGATTTGTCGAGATTTTTTGTAAATCCAAGTCGATTTTTTGCAAAAGAGCGTTTGGGTTTAGAATTGAGTCGTTTTGAAAAGCCACTGGATTGGCAAGAGCCTTTTGAAATTGAGGAGGGGCTGGAGGGTTATCAGTTTGCCAATCAATTGGTGGATCGAGCTTTACGGGGACAGGATTTGCGTCAGTATTATTCGTTGGCTAAGGCAGCCGGGCATTTGCCTCATGGGTATATTGGGGAATATCAATATCGGCAGTTGTTAGAAGAAATGCATCCTTTTATTTGTCAAGTGCAGAATTTTTTACGCCAGGAAAAAATTGCTCCTTATTGGGTTGATTTACCAGTGGGGAATAGGCAATTAGTGGGTCATTTGGGACAATTGTGGGGTCAACAGGCGGTGTATTATCGGTATGCCAGTGTGAAAGCTAAGGATTGTATTAAAATTTGGTTGTCTCATTTGGTATTAAACAGTGTGGCAGGAAACAGTTTGCCAAGAAAGAGTGTATTGATTGGGAAGTCTGAAATACGTGAATTTCAGCCCTTGGAGCATGGATTGGATTTATTGGAAAAATTGTTGTTGGAATATTATTTTATAGGTTTAACTCGGCCACTGCCTTTTTTTCCAGAAATGTCTTTCAATTTAGCTAACTTTTTGAAAGAGGGAATACCCTTGAGTAAGGCCATTGCCAAATTGCAGGAAACATGGTTGGGAGAAAACCAAAGAAATGGGTATTGGCATGAGGGCATGGATGAGTATTATCGTTTGTGTTTTAATCGGCAAGGAGAAGATCCACCATTTAGGGAAGATTTTGTTGAGTTGGCAGTTGGGTTTTTTAATCCCTTGTTGGAAAATAGTCAACCAGTTGCGTTTTAAAGTGATAGTCAATGATAATCAAAAGGTTAAAATAGGATAAGAGGATGTTTGAAGCATGAGAATTTCAGTGATGAGGTTGCGTTTTTTTTTGATATTGGTTTTATGGGTGCTCAGTGATATTGGGATGGCTAAAGTGCTTATTCAAGCCCAGGTGGATGGGGGAAATTGGCAAAGTTCAAAGGCTATTTATCCCTTGAGGGGGCAAAAAATTCGTTTGAGAGTGACCCCGGTGCCTGGGGCAAATATTCGGTGGTATCAGATTCGTCCCAATCTCGATAAGATTTATAAGAATGCCAATCATCCTTGGGAAGAAAATGCTTATCAGTGGGTGGGATTTGGTAAGATTGATTATGAGCGACAGGAACTTTTGCCTGTTCGCGATCGCTGGGAAATTGAATTGTTGGGTGGTCATCCACTCAGTGAATTGTGGGAAAAGCCCTCTCGATATCATCAGGCAGAAGTGGGCAGTTTTTGGTTGCAGGTGGAGGTGGAGCAATCAGGTAAGATCACGAAAAGTTTCGGAATTGAGGCGGCAGATTCAAGGGGCATGTCCCCGGAAGTGTTTCGGATTTCAATTCGAGATGGAGAGGGTTTTTTGGGTTATGTGACCAGTTTTTTTAATGTGCCGGGGGTATTTGGTTCCGTGATTTACCAGAGTCGTCATTATATCGGGGTGGATTGTGCGGATGTATTGGTGGCAGCTTATCATCAGTGGAAAAATCAGCCGTTGAAAAAGGATTATAATGTGGCAATGTTGGTGAATCAGTTGGCTCAACGGAAAAAATTTTCGTTGATTGAGGGCATGCCAGATCGAGAGGTAAAATGGGAAAAGGAGATCTATCCGGGTGATTTGATCGCCGTTCGATATGCTGGGGCTCGTCAATATCAGCATATTGGGGTAATGGCAGCAGATGCCAATGGGAATGGATTGTTGGATGGACAAGATCGGGTACTTCACGCCGGTCCATCGCCTTTACAGTATTCAGAGTTGGCTGCAGGGCATTTTGATGGAGAGGTGGTTATTTTGCAACCAGTTTTTAAGTAACTGAATTTAAAAGTTGAGACTTGATGGGGCTGATTTTAAAAGTCAGTTATGGTGCTTTAGTTTTTTAATAACTTGAGTTTGACGCAGGTTGATGTGGGAAATAGCAAAATAGCTGTTTCTGATTTAGAAACCATGGAACTCAATTTTACTTATTTTATTTTCCATCAGTTTTTTACTTAGTAAATAAAACATGAATAGATATTTATCGAAATTTTTCAATGAATTACTGCTTAATTCAGGACAGTATGCACTTTTCTATATTTTAATGTATTTTAGTTATGAAGGAGGAAATTTTTGGCTAGATATTGGACACGTAATATTATTATTATCATTAATCATTCAAACAATAATTCTTACAAAGTATGGAAATCTTCCAAAAGTTCGTTTTTTTGGTTCTCTAATTGCTCCTTTAGTTTATACTTTCTTTGAATATACAGATATTATATTATTCTTAAGTGATTCAGGACATTTCTTTTTTTGGTTTTTTTCAATAGTTACTGCAATGGTTCAAACATATCAATTGAAATGTAAAAATGAAGAAATATTAGATTATTTACTTACTTCAATAAATGTAATTATTTTTATTTTTATATATTTTTATTTTGATTTAAAAATTAGTGTGGAACAACAATTAAAGAATGGATTAATTACTTATATTGAAGCGATTGAAAAATTAGAGTTTTATAATTTTTTAATCGGATTGAAAGAACTATTATTGGATCCTGCACATATCTATTTGATAATTGGGGCAATATTATTAACAACTACAATAATCATAAGTAAGCTTAAAATAAATAATTTAAGAAAAAGATTATTTGAGTTATTGGGTGCATACGTAGATACTAAAGTTAGAGATAAATTATTACAAAAAGGTCAAAATCTTATTGAAAAGAAAGAGGTTGTTGTTTTATTTTCAGATATTAGAAATTTTACAGCTCTTTCAGAACAAAATAGTGCTTCAGATATTGTATCGATGCTTAACGAATATTTTTCACTTTGGAATTCTATTGTTACAAAATACGGAGGAGTTGTAGATAAATATATGGGTGATGCGATTATGGTGGTATTTGAAGGAAAGAATGATTCACAAAGAAGTGTTAATTGTTCGATTGAAATATTAAATTCAATTGAAAAATTAAATGGAGAATTAAAGGGAAAAAGTTTACCAATTATTCCTGATATTGGTATTGGAATACATAAAGGCGAGGTAATCCAAGGACCAATAGGAAGTAATGAACGAAAAAATTATACCGTTATTGGAGATGTTGTAAATATTGCTTCAAGACTTGAGAGTAGTTGTAAGGAGTTGAGCACTCATTTAGTCGTTTCTAAACAAATTAGGGCTGAGGTTAATGGATTTGTTTCAAAAGGGTCAATTACATTAAAAGGAAAAAAGGATAATTTTGAAGTGTATATTTTAGAGGGATAGGGAAAAAATAATTGTCTTGTTGAATAATTGCACAGATCTGCCAGGTTTTTAAAATCTGGCAGGTCTTTTTATGGTTTATTTTTCAATAAAATCTTGATAAATCAAGGAGTTAATTTATCCTAATCAAGTTGTTTTAATTGGACTTAAATAGGTCAGGTTTTTGAGACCTGACCGGTTTTTTGGGGAGTAGGAAGGGAATTGTATTACAGGGGAGGGGGGTTATTCAAATTCTTCTGGCAAGTTGTTCAGTTGAATGGTGTGTAGAGTTAGCCATTTGTTGAGATTGGCCACGTCTTCAGTGTTTAGTGCTCCAGCAGCTTGTTTTAAATGTACAGAGGCTAAAATGGCGTTGTAACGGGCATTTAGGTGGTCTCGTTGTGCCCTTAACAAATCCCGCTGGGCATTTAATACATCGACTGAGGTGCGCGTTCCCACTTCAAATCCAGCTTTGACTGCTTCCAAAGCCACTTTGTTGGAGAGCACTGCCTGTTGTAGCGCTTGAGCACTGCTGAAGCTGGATTGTAGGTTCAAAAAGGCTTGTTGAGTTTGTCGGTAAACGCCGCGTTTTTGGGATTCTAATTCTGCCAATACACGTTGATATTGTTGCTGGGCTTCCCGGACGCGAGATCGAATTCCTCCTCCTTCGTATAAAAAATAACTGAGTTGTACTCCAATACTGTTGGTGGTTTTGTAGCTGCCCATGGGTTCATCACCACGAATGACATTGGTGTATCCGTGTCGACCCACCAGGTTAACGGTGGGCAATTGGGCTGCTTGTTGAATGTTAATTTCTTGTTGGGTGCTGTCCACTGAATGTTGAGTGGCTAGTAGTTGAGGATTTTGTTCCAAAGCCAATTGGATCCAGGTGGTTACATTAGGGGGATCAGGTTTGGGTAAGGGGGCATCTTCTGCCAAGGTGGCCAAGGTGGTGTGTTCCTGGCCTGTGACTTCTCGTAAGGCTTCATAGGCATTGTCCAAGGCATTTTTGGCGGAAATTTCTTCTGCCACGGCAAGATCAAAACCGGCTTGAGCTTCTTGAACGTCGGTGATGGCGATCAGTCCCACTTCAAAACGTTGTTGAGCTTGTTCTAATTGACGATGAAATGCTTTTTGGGCCCCCTTGGCTAATTTCAGGTTGTCATAACTGGAGAGGACAGCAAAGTAACGGGTAACTACTCGCTCAATGAGGGCTTGTCGAGCGCCTTCATATTGGGCTTCTACTTCTTTAACCACATCACCAATTTGGCTCAAAGCCAGTTGGCGGTCCCGGCGATATAAGGCGTAACTTAAGGAGACTTCGTAACCTAAACTGGTGTTTTCAATTTCTTCTCCAAACAGCCAGTTTCTTACTCGTAAGGCTTCGGTGACTTCGGCACCAATAGCGATTTGGGGCAAAAGCACCGCGCGCAATTGAGGTTCTTTTTCTAAAATAGTTAAGCGTTGGGCTTCGGCAATTTTAAGTTGAGGATCTTGTTGTTCTGCCAGTTGATATAATTCCAACAAATTTTCTGCTGAAGCCGATGTTACCATTCCCAAATAACCAAGGAGAATGCCACTGGTTAATATTCTCAATTGGGTCACGATGTTTCCCTTAAATCTGCTTGATTTTGATTTCCTCATGTTTGAGAACTCATGATACTTCGATAAATTGGAAGGTTTGGAGCCTCGAATCATGGGTCATTTCACTTGGCTGGGGTTTCAGACAGTTCTCCCAGTCGCTCTTTGGCACCTTCCGCTGCCAGCTTAACTGAGTCTAATACGGTCTCCAAACCACCGCCCATTTTCAGGGAGGTTTTGTTGGCTAATTCTTGCATCCAGGCTTGTTTGGGTAATAGGTCAGTTTCTGCTGCAGCTTGGATTTTCAAGATGGCTGCTTTTTGCATAAGGGAAGCGCGTTGTTCAGATAAACTTTCAGATTTGGCGGCTAAGATGGCTACGGGTACATTGGCGGTCTCAATTTGTTGGGCACCCCCACCAAGACCAAACCATTTGGCATTTTTTACGGTGACTGATTTGATACGATAAGTTTCTCCCAACAAGACCATATCCGGGTCAATAATGCCCATGATCATCAGGCCGGCTTTTCCTATATCGGTAAATAGGGTATTCTCTGGATTAGGCACTTGAGTGATAAAGCCTAAATTAACTTCCCCTGATTTGACTGCTGCCACCAGTCCGGGCCGGTCGGGCAGCATTTTGACTGCCAAGCTTGTTAGGGGTGAGCCGGGCAGACTTTTTAGGGAGTTAAAAACAGCGGTGTCTCCAGACAGTTCTCCAGGTAATCCAATAGTGATGAGAAAAGCATTGTCTCGCACGCCAATCCAACTGCCTAAGGCTTTGATAAACTCCGGTTTTCCGAATACAAATAGGGATTCGTCTCCAATGCGTTTGATGATGGTGAAACGCTCGGCAAATAAAGGATCTTTAAGCCATTCTTCTGCAATGTTGCTTTTGGCTAGGGCAAATTGCACTTCTCCCTTTTCTAACAGATGTTTGTTATCGACTGTACCACCGGTTTCCAAGGCTTGGCATTGAAATAATTGTCCCAGTGATGGACAAAGGGAACGAGCAATGTGAATGTATTGGCCGGTTTTGGGACCACCAGCAATTTTGATGAGATTATCTCCAGCCATGGTTAGGTTAGAGAGGAGTAGCAGGCAGAAAATTACTACTGGTTTATACCAATTCATGAGTAGTCTCCTAAAGTTAAAGAGTTTTGATGGGGCATCTTTTGCTAAGACAGTCCTAATTCAGTAACCAGTGGGTGGATTGAAGAATCTGTGTCTAAATGGTGCTGAAGGAGTTGTATCTTTATGAATTCATGTTGAAAATTTTGGAGAGGCAATTTTCAAAAAACTGCCTCCGGTCCTTATCAAGGGTTATTTGGGAGGTAAAGTGCCCCCTCTTTGTTGGAAGGCTTGTTCGCTGTCCCGCATCATTTTTTCTCCTTCCGTGATCATGGTTCTCCCTTTGCTGATTTTACCGTTCCCATCCTCAATCATTGCTTCGCCGTCTTCGATCATTTCTTTACCATCTTCAATCATTTGTTTGCCACTGTTCCATTGTCTGCCAAGATCATCCATTTCTTTGCCAAAATTACTCATGTTGTCCCCAACGGTGGGTTTGCTAGAGCAGCCGCCCAGTATTAACATTATTATCAGGGAACAAACAGTGAGATTGATTATTTTCATAGGTACACTCCTTTTTTCATTAAGTCAGATAGTGAATGAGTTTGACAATACAGGGTTGTTTCTGTTCCCAATTTGCGCCTCGATTTTGATTGGGTCAACTAACTGGCTGAGAACATAAGTGGTTGAGAACATGATAATGGGTTATTTTTCAAAACTGTTCCCATCACAAAGCCGTTAAAGTCGTTGAGGAACCGGAGATTTATAAGTGAGCAAAAAGATTTCAATGGAGTCCAAATGCAGTGTTCCCAAATTCTATTGTCGATCAAACTTGTCGATCAAATTTTAATTGTCGATAAGTTTACAATCCCCATTCCCTTAAAGCAGTGGCAGCTTCTTCACTGCCTTGTTGGGCAGCTTGGGTAAGCCAATACTTGGCCTTTTGTAAATCTTTATTCACCCCTTCTCCTTTAAAGTAATTAACTCCCAAACTGAGTTGAGCATCTCGATAACCTTGTTGGGCTGATTTGTCAAACCAGTATTGGGCTTGGATCAAGTCTTTTGATACTCCACTGCCTACTTTATAAAGGGCACCCAAGTAGTACTGGGCTGCCGCTTGTCCTTGTTCCGCTGCTTTTTGGTACCATTTGGCTGCTTCAGTAGAGTCACGTTGGTAAACTCCTTCTCCGTTGTAAAGCATTTGGGCCAGTTGGAACTGGGATTCAGGATAACCAATTTCAGCGGCTTGTCGAAAGGCTTGACTGGCCTGAATGAAGTAACCTCCCTGATAGAGGCGTTGCCCCTCTTCGTAGAGTTGTTTGGCTTGGGTGATTTGTTCTGGGGAAAGCTGTGGGCCTTTGCCAGCACAACTGAGCAGACTTAAGATCAGTAGCAGTAGGGGTGTAATTAAATGCAGGTGGTTGAGTCTTATTAACGGATACATGGCTATTTTTCCTTGAATTTCAATGGGCTCCAATTGCATTGAGGAGCGCAATCCTTCCCTGCTTATCAAACGGGCTTGCGTTTCCTTAGGATTGGGAGAAGTTAGGCGTCTAGCAAACCAACTTGCGCGAGTGAATGTAGTATAGTTTTCAGCAGATTGGTCCCTAATTCCTGCAATTGAGAGTCAGTCAATTCGGCGACTTGAGAAGCAGGGTGATCTTGAATTTCTACGGTGAGTTTACCGGCCTTAAACCAAGTTTGCAAGAGGGCGATCAGGTCAGTTTGGCGGTGTTGACCGTCTAAATAAGGAAGAAGTTCCAAGACTATTTGGTCGGTGATGGGGACGGATTCGCAGCGGAGATTGGTCAAACGAGCTTTGCCTTGTCGGGCCTGCCAACGCGCTAAGCGGCTGACTCGCGGATAATCCGTTAAATCAGTGATCATAGGCAGTGGGTGGGAATAGGCTTCTATCAGTCCTTTAGTATAGGCAATAAATAGGGTATTGTTGAGGATACGCAAAGTATCTTCAGAAAGAGGACCGGCGTGAGCCACTGCAATTTCCAACAGTTTGGAGTAGGCAACTGGTTGGGGCCAGTGTTGCGCCAGATGATTCAGTATTGCCTGTACGACAGGTTCTTGAGTGGTTAAACTGCCAAACGGGTGCTGATATTGAGTGGGATGTTCTGCTGAGGTTTGTAAAGAGGAGGCCAAATAAAAGGCAGTGAGGGAATTGGAAGACAGTTCTCGATTCAGTGAACTGTGTTGATGAACCAGTAAACTGTGTCGAGTTGTTCGATTTCGCAACAGGTCCATGGCCTGCTCTTGGTAGATCAGATCAGTTTGGAACAAGGTCAATTGTTGGGCAACTTTGTCTGGAAAATGGCCGGGTAACATGGTGGGCAAAAAGGCATCGCCAAGGTAAGTGAGACTGTGTTGACGCGCTCGATCAATAAATTGGTGAAAGTAAATGGGTTGGTAATGAGGAGCGGAAAGCCAGTCTTGGAATACAAAGTGAGCCGGCAATTTACCCAAAGTTGTGATTTCTTCATGCAGCAACCGGGTGTAAGCATCTTCTGTATTTTGAGTAGCATAGTAAAGTGCATTGAGAATGGCTTTACCTTGCGTCTGCTTCTGTTCAAATTCAGGGCTGGATGCTGTATAATATTGAAGTAATTCTCGAAGTGCACCGCGCATGAGACCGCCCGGCTGAGTGTGATAACTGAGATAGGCAATGCCATTGGTTGCCAAATGTCGATGACAGAGTTCCAATAATTTTTCTTGAACTTGGGGAGACACCCAAGAGAATAGATTATGGGCAATGATATAGTCAAAAGTACCAAAATCGGGTTCAATTTCCAAGAGATTGAGACAGTGCACTGACACTTTATGAAGACCCACTGCTTTGGCAGTGGCTTGGGCCTTGGCTACTGCTAAAGATGATAAATCGACCCCAACACAGGTGGCTTGGGGAAGCAGTTGGGCAATTCCCAACAAATGATCACCTTCACAACAGCCCAATTCTAAAATTTTAGCTTGCTCCAAAGGGGGAGGCGTCAAACCAAATAAAGTGGCTACCGTGGCAAGGCGATGAGGGGTAGCAAACGGAAGTGGTTGACAAGTATTAGGAAGATCAGCGGATTGCAGAGAATTAACGGGCATAAAGACCTTTAACAGTTATTGAGTAATTTCAAAGTTGACAAGCAGCAGCTCATCACCGCTGACCAGTTGCGTGTTTAAACTTCCACAAAGGGGACAAATCAATTTTTGAGGCGTGGCCGAGCTTTCCTGAGCACAGTCTTGGCAATAAATACGAATGCTTGAAGTTTCCAAAGTGAGAATAGCTTCAGCAGCCAAAGTGCTTTCCCGGGCAAATAAAAAACTTTGCTCCAGCAATTCAGGAACAATACCACTTAAGGGACCAATTCTGACTGTAATCTGGGTAACGGTCTTGGCGCCATGAGGTTGGGCCAAAGCAGTGACTTGATCCAACAATGCTTGACAAAGAGAAAGTTCGTGCATGATAATTATAATGGTTGAAAAGTTTAATGAGTTTAAGAAGTTAAGGATTAAAATGGAAATCTCATGCAAAGGCATTGCTGTTCCAACTTAGAACAAAACTTTCCCCGTTCCTATTCTTCATCGTAGGAACGAGGAAATGAGTAACACTTATGAATGTGAGCGGTGAAACTGTCCTATAGGAGTAATTCCACTTTTTTCACTTTCTACAAGGGTAAAAATTGGCGGTTATCTTCCTCCACGCCATCCACGTCCACCTTGTCCTCCTCCTTGTCCTCCTCTTGAAGATCCCAAAATGGCATCCACTGTTTCTTGAGGAAGTACTTGAGCCTGATAAGAGCCATTTTGCGAAACTAAATAGCGAGTGAAAGCTCTCAAATGGTTTTCAGAAGCCCGAGACAAATTTGTATACACGGTTCGTATGGCGGGATGAGTGGTATGTTCAAGACCTGCCTGCAAATCAGCAATATCAACCTCTTCCACCAAGGCTCCAATTCCCAGGGCAGCCGTTAAAGAGGAGCTTCCTTGAGCCACTAACTCATTGTATAACTTTTGAATTTGGGCATTGTTAAAAACGCCTACTGTTGGTGAAGCAGGATCAGGAATCAAATAACTGTCTAACAAACCTTTCATCATTTCCATATGTCGTTGTTCAGACTGCATAATATTTCCAAACATGGGTACTGAATCGCCCCATTGCTGATCAAATTGCCAATAAATATCCCGAGCCATTTTTTCCTCTTCCCGCATATAGATCATGGAAGCAATATCGTGCTCCGTTAAAGCAGGCAGATTTGCGGACACTGCTGGCGCTGATCGTCCTCCCATTCCTTGAGCAAAAACCATAGGCAATTGAATACCTAAACTCATCATCACGATCACAAGGATCCAGCCCTTGCCTTTTATCTGGCTATTCATAGTCGTTCTCCAAAGTTATTAAGAAAAATAGTCAACGTTGACTACTGTTCAATTAAACGACTTCACCTCTTATAATCTGTCTCTACAACCCAACAATTTTTTTTAATCCCTGAAAAATTCACTTCTAATTTGAATTTGATAGAGTACTGTCCTGTCTGATCGAATACCCTGTCAAGCTACGGCTTGGCACCCCAATTGCTCCCTTTTATCCTTAACTGATAAGTTTACCACTTTTCCTGCCTTTTTTACAAGGAAGGACTGAGCCTGATCAATACTTCCTGCCTTGTTTAAAAAGAATTGGGAGGACAAATTCCCTTCCCCTCTCATTGTCCAATATAAATTGCTTGAGAATCAATAATATGTCCAAACTGTCTTTGCTAATTATCCCCTTTATTTTTCTATCTTGTGCAACCAGCTCCAGTCACTCCACCTCCAGCCATTTCTTCGTATTTTCAACTCGTTATGACACTGGAGACACTTTCATGGGCATTCAATTGAGTGGCACCGTTCGTTTGCCCAGTGTAGAAATTAACGGTAGATTGACCGGCCGCTTCTCCGGATTAGCCTGGGACCAAGATGAAAAACTTTTGTATGCTATTTCTGACAATGCTCATCTGTTTCACTATCGTTTGGTATTTAAAAAACAACAATTGGTAGATGCCATTCCCGTTGCTTCCTATTCCCTGGTTAATAAAAAGGGCAAACGACTCTGGCCCCGCGATGCTGAGGGACTTGCCATTGTCAATGGGAATAATGGTCTCAAGGGAGACAGTGAATTGATTGTTTCCTTTGAGAGAGCACCTCAAATTGTCAAATTCACCCCTCAAGGCCAATGGCTAAAACAGTACCCATTGCCAAAAATCCTACAAAATCCCCTCCATTATGCAAACCCCAATGCAGCCTTGGAAGCCGTGACCCTGCATCCAACTTGGGGAATATTGACCAGTCCAGAACGACCCTTGAAAAGCAATTCACCCACTCACATCACCATCTATGCTTTGAATGATCAACGATGGCAAGTTCCTCGCCATCCTGCCCCACAAAGCAGTGTCGTGGCCATGGAGACCTTGGCAGATGGCTCCATTCTCGTTATGGAACGGGCATTTATTTCCATTTTCCGACCGCTGATCATCAGTTTACGACGCATTTGTTTAACCGATCGTCCCAGCACTGATGTGGAACATGCTCCCAAATTGGCCCTTTCTGAACAAGTTGCAGAATTTAACAATACCCAAGGTTGGAATTTAGACAACTTTGAGGGATTGACTCATCATCGTGGCAATTTTTTCCTCATGATCAGCGATGACAATCAACATCCATTGCAAAAAACTTTACTCAGCTATTTCAAGTTGTTATAACACAACTGTGCATCTATTTGTACGGGCACGTTGCACACGCCCCTATTTTAATTTAGGGAACTGATGTCAGATTGGAGAGCAATTTCTCCAGCTTGGGTAACTTGTACATAAATACCCATATGATTATGTTGATAAAATTTTTGTAAAGCCCCTGGAATATTTAAATCTCGAACAGCAGTATGCGGATTCACATTGGTGGCTGCACAGCGTTGAATCGGCTTGAGAACCTTGCCTCGAGCCCGACCCAACTTAACAGTGGACCAAGTTAATTCTGACCAAGCGGGTGCTCCGTCGAAATAGATATTGGCCCGAAAACGTAAAGGATCCAATTGACATTCTAACATTTCTCCCAGAGCCCGAACACTGGCCAAGTTGACACAGGAAATCACCTTGGCATCGACATCTGAGAATTGATAACCTTCTGGAGATTGCAGCAAGCGTGGTTGACCTTGTAACTGTTCGGGACCTAGATAGTTAAAGAAAAAAGTTTCCACCGCAGATTGACCTTCCGAAGTTTGCAAATCAGCTTGAAGTACCTCGCAATCGCCTTGATAAATATGCAAAAATCCAGTGCTGTCATCACATACAGTGCGCAAAGCAGCCAATTGTTCATATTTCATCAACATCAAAAAGTCCGTTTTGGGATGGTGTTTGGGCTGTTGAGGATCAAAAACAGTGGTCCCTTGCGCCAGAGCAAAATAGCGATCCAAGGGCAGGGGCTCGTTGACTTCCAAGGAAACCAAACGCAGAGGCTCTGGACTGAGACCTTTAATTGGATAGCGATATATGTGGGAAATGGTGGGCATGTAAATTGTCTCTGAAGTTGAATACATTTAAGAAGGGGAATGATTTGAGTAGGCAGCTTGGACCGTGTTTTCCAGCAGGGAAGCAATGGTCATGGGACCCACTCCACCGGGAACTGGGGTGATCCAACTGGCCTTTTCAATTGCACTGGCTCCGTGGACATCACCAACTAGACGTCCATCAGGTAGGCGATTCATGCCCACATCAATGACAACTGCCCCGGGTTTTAACCAGTCTCCATGGACAAATTCGGCTTGACCAATGGCAACGACCAGTATATCGGCTTGGCGAACTTTGGCTGATAGGTCCCGGGTTCGACTGTGACAGACAGTGATGGTGCAACGGGCAGCCAGCAATTCCAAGGCCATGGGGCGGCCTACAATATTCGATTGTCCAATGATAACTGCATCTTGACCAGTTAAGGGAATGTTATTTTTTTGGAGCAGAGTCATAATGCCTTTGGGAGTGCAGGAACGCAGCAGTGGCATTCGCAATACCAATCTGCCCACATTATAGGGATGAAAACCGTCGACATCTTTGTGAGGATGAATGCGTTCCAAAACAGTTTGGGTGTTGATGTGGGCGGGTAAAGGGAGTTGTACCAGAATGCCATGAATCTGCTGATTCTCATTGAGCTGATCAAGTAAAGTGAGCAATTCCGATTCCGGGGTGGCAGTTGGCAGAATGTGGACTGTGGAGAGTATGCCAATTTCGGTGCAGGCTGTGCGTTTATGGCGAACATAAATTTGGGAAGCAGGGTCTTCGCCCACTATGATCACGGCTAGACCGGGGGGAGCTTGGCCTTGAGCCATTTGGGTCTCAATTTGTTGGCGCAATTGGAGTCGTAATTGGGCAGCGAGAGTTTTTCCATCTAAGAGGGCAGCGGTCATGTTTGGTACCTAGCGACTTGTTAAGGGGAGAATAAATGGTGAGAATAGGGTTGCCAAATGCCTTGGTAATAGATTTCTAGAGGTTGGTAATTGATTTTATAGCTCATTTTCCGACTGTTGGCCACCCAGTAACCCAGGTAAAGCCAGGTTTTGTTGAGTTGTTTGGCGGCTTCAATTTCCCATAAAATGGCATAAACTCCTAGGCTGAGTTTGTTGAGAGTGGGTTCAAAAAAGGTGTATATGGCAGATAAACCGTTGAGCAAGTGGTCGACAACGGCCACGGCTACCAGTTCCCCATGTAGGTGAAATTCATAAAAGGTAGTTTCAGTCCAGTCACAGGTAAGGAATTGCATGTAGCTGCTGGGGGTGGGGTTGTCCATGCCTCCCCCAGCATGGCGGCTGGCTAGGTATCGGGAATAGAGTTGAAAGTGTTGGGGATTAAATTTGGCTTCTTGGGGAATGACTTGAATGGCTTGGTTATTTTGCCAAATTCGTTTTTGGGTGCGTTTGGGGGTAAAGTGAGCAACTGGAATTCTTACTGATATACAGGACTCACACTGCTGACAATGAGGACGATAAATATGTTCTCCACTGCGTCTAAAGCCATGCTGGGACAGTTGGTCATAAAGGTTGATATTTTTAGGGTAATAGGGGTCAATGAAAACGGTGATGGCTTGATATTCAGTCAAATAACTGCAAGGATGAGGAGGAGTGGCAAATAGGTTGAAATATAAACGACTGCTCATTCCGTTGCCTCTTGAGTTTCAAATTCCCAAATGCCTTGATAGCCAGGGTGATCGCAGAGTTGGTCGAGGAATCGTCGGTAGTCTTCACGGGGAATTTCAATAGCGCCCAAACTGCCCAAGTGATCGGTGGAAACTTGACAGTCAATAAGTTCATATTCCCATTGTTGCAACTGTCTTACCAAGTGAACAAAGGCTACCTTGGAGGCATCGGTTTTTAAGCTGAACATGGATTCTCCAAAAAATACCTTTCCCAGAGTGATTCCATACAATCCTCCCACCAATTCTCCTTGATACCAGGTTTCAACTGAGTGAGCAAATCCATAGTCATGAAGTTGGCAATAGGCTTCCAGCAATTCTGGAGTAATCCACGTGCCTTTGTCATAACGACGTGTTTCTGCGCAGTTTTCGATCACTTTGCGAAAATCTTTGTCTAAAGTCACGGTAAATTGTTGTTTACGGAGGGTTTTGCGTAAGCTGCGAGAAACTTTCAGTTGTTCGGGAAAGAGGACCATGCGTTTGCTTGGGGACCACCAGAGGATGGGTTGTTCGCTGTACCAAGGGAATATGCCATGGCGATAGGCAATCAGGATGCGATTGGGACTGAGATCGCCGCCAATGGCCAGCAACCCGTCTGGATGTTCTAAAGCGTTATCCAGAGAGGGGAAATCATAGGGACTGGCATTGAGTGGTATCCAATAGGGGCGGCGCATAATCTAACCTCCAAGGGTGATTGCAATACCTAAGGTTAAGTTATTCTTTAGGAATAGGTGTTCCAGATGATAAAGGCGGCAAACCCGAAAATCAAGAGGATGATGGTTTTGAAAAATCGGACCAAGACTTCTCTTGGAGATTGTTGATAGGTGTTTGCCACGCTGATGATTAGGATGAGAAAGGCAAAAGTGCCCAAAATTAAGAATAGCATGTTGAATTTCCATAAATTATTGGAATTGTTTAGGTTGTAAAGGTTGCCCATCAGGTTTATGGATTAGAATAAACCACTTAAAGATTCTGCATATAAAATAATTTTTATGGACCTGGCTGTTTACCTTATAAGTCAGTGTTTGTTTGATAAATTCAATTATATCAAGGTTATTTTACCTGTCCATTAGAAAATAATTCTCAAAATAGGATTGCCAATGATTAAACAAATGGCTATCATTCTAATGAGGGCTCATGGAAATATCAGCCTAATCGAGCCCGGCAAAAAACGCTCCATATATGACCTTTATAAAGTGAGGAGAGGTTCGTTTATGAAAAATTCGAAAATCACGAGTTATGTCTTGTTGTCAGCATTCACTATTTTTTCTCCATTGACCCAGTCAGCGATGGCAGCCTGTGACTCTGCACAATGTACCTATTCAGTAAGTTTGGATAAAGCTGGATTTTATGTGCCCATTATCAAATTGCCTGTTACCTCAAAAGAAGGATTTTGGGGATTGACTCTAAATACTTCCAGCGGGTTTAATATGGGTGGATTTAATGCTGGAGGAGTGCTCGGAGAAAACGCAATATACCCGGGATTTATCGGTTTTTATCTCGCAGAGCCGGAAGAAGTGACTCTCTCTGCTTATGAGTATACAGGTAATATCCCAGAATTGACGGTCTCTATTCGGGACAGCAATCAAAATTTCGTGCTCAGCCCCAGCAATTTTGCATCTACTGGGGTACCACAAACAACTCCAGTATTGGACGCAGGTTTTTATGTTGCCACAGTGTTCAGTCGCAGTGGTGATCCTCGAGGTCGTTTTGGTCTCAGTTTGTCTGGAAATAATTTTTCCAGTGGAGTCAATGTGGGAGGGTGGATTGATTCATATACTGGAGGTAGTGGTGACGGTTTCGGGGGCATCTTTGTGGATTCTCCGCAAACGGTTAATTTAACTGTATTATTTGGCAGTACTTATGGTGACGCCGGGGCTGGAATGCCTGAAGTGGAAATCTATTACCAAGAGCCCACCGGTCAAAGAACTTTACAATGGTCCTCTTCTGAGGAAAATAAATTGCAACAAGATATACTCAATAAAGTGCTTGGGAACTGGAAGTTCCGTGGGTTAAATGGTTCGTATGGTGTTAATGGGGAAAGCAATGTCAGTTTTACCGGCACTGATCCTGTGGCAGCTCGAGGTACTGATGACCAGAAAGATTCGTTTACCGGTTCTCAGGGACATTCGGTTTATGTGGAATATGACAGCAACCTCCAACGATATTATTTCTATTATACTTGGTATGAGTATTCCTGGAGACCGCCTTCATCTACTGCCCACACATCTATTGCCTTTTGGTTCCATTTCGTTTCTGATAACAGCGTTGCCGGTTGTGTGCTTTCGAAGGATTGGGAAGGAGTTTTTGTTGAGGGAAGTTGTACCGTTGAAGGCGTGCGTTCCTAGACTAATACTCAATTCTCCAATTAGCAAAAAACCAATCCCCCCACTTTAAATTCTCGGGGGGGAAGGAAAATTAGGCAGTTTTTAAGCGAGCAGTAATTCTCCAATCGCTGGCAATCGCTCGAATATCAGTAATTTCCAAGGGAATGCGCTGAGCTAGAGTTGTCAAATCTGGCAAATTAAACAGAGCCTTAGCCTTATTCCCCATAAGAATGGGTGCCATGTAGATGATCAATTCATCGATGAGTTGGGCACGCAATAAATAGCCTGATAAAGTGGCACCCGTTTCTACCAACACCTCATTCACTTCAAATTCAGTCGCCAATTTCCGGCACACTCCCGGCAGATCAATTTGTCCCTCACGATTGGGCAAATGGATCACTTTGGCCCCCGCTTTTTCCAACAAAGAAGAAATGGATTCATTTTGGGAGGCGGTAAAGATAACAGTGTTACCGGGCAAACTCAACAGGCGAGCTGCGGGAGAAATACTTAAGTGGGTATCAATTATAACTCGTAACGGGGGTTTGATCACTGCGGGTTTGGGATAATAAGTGGGCAATTGTTCTTCCCGAACCGATAAACTGGGATTGTCAGCCAATACAGTACCTGCTCCGGTCATAATTGCCGAACTTCTGGCGCGCCAAGCTTGCACATCACTGCGAGATTCGGGAGAAGTGATCCATTGACTTTCTCCAGAAGCCATGGCAGTGCGCCCATCCAAACTCATGGCCATTTTACAGCGAATAAATGGACGTTCATGACGCATGCGCATGAAAAAACCACAGTTGAGTTGTTCGGCTTCATTGCTTAACAAACCGGTATCCACTGTGATTCCAGCAGCGCGCAACTGTTCAATACCCTTGCTACAGACCATGGGATTGGGATCGGTGATGGCAACAACAACGCGAGTAATTCCCGCCTTGATAAGAGCGTCGGTACAGGGGGGAGTGCGCCCCTGATGACAGCAGGGTTCCAAAGTGACATAACAGGTAGCACCACTGGCTTTTTCCTTCGCCATTTTCAAAGCTACAATTTCGGCATGGGGTCCCCCGGCCACCTCATGCCAACCTTCCCCAACAATTTGGCCTTCTCGCACAATGACACAACCCACACGCGGGTTGGGATGAGTACTCCACAAGCCATGTTCAGCCAATCGCAGAGCACGAACCATATAGAGTTGATCACTTAAGGCTATTGGCACAAATAAGTTCTCCACTATTTATTTTCAAGTGACATGGAAATTGAATCATTCCCAAATACAACCACAACCTGTTGGCTTTGAATTATCCAACAGGTTTCCAGTTATCCAAACGGTTAGCAATAGACCGGGTAACGTCTACACAATTCCAACACTTTGGCCTGTACAGCAGCCTGTACAGCAGAATTATCAATCTGATCCAAAACGTCGGCAATCCAATTGGCTATCGACTGGGACTCTTCACTACCCAAACCGCGGGTAGTCATAGCTGGAGTCCCTATGCGTAAACCACTGGTGATAAACGGAGATCGTGGATCATTGGGCACGGCATTTTTATTCACTGTGATATTGGCTTTGCCCAATCCCGCCTCAGCCTCTTTCCCAGTCATAGTTTTGCCAATCAAATCCACCAGGAACAAATGATTGTCAGTGCCCCCGGACACCACCTTATATCCTCTTTCTATCAATACTTTAGCCATCACTTGAGCATTGATCAGCACCTGTTGCTGATAACCCTTAAATTCCGGCTGCAAAGCCTCTTGGAAGGCAATGGCTTTAGCCGCAATCACATGCATCAACGGTCCCCCTTGTATCCCAGGGAACACAATCGAATTCAACTTCTTCTCTATTTCAGGATTGCTCTTAGCCAAGATCAAACCTCCTCGAGGACCTCGCAACGTCTTATGAGTGGTCGAAGTTGTCACATCGGCAATTTGCACTGGATTGGGATAAAGCCCGGTCGCCACCAAACCAGCCACATGGGCCATATCGATCATCAAATAAGCCCCCACCTTGTCCGCAATGCTCCGAAACCGTGCCCAATCCACCACTCGGGAATAAGCACTAAAGCCTCCGACAATCAGCTTGGGCTGATGAGTGACCGCTAATCTTTCAACCTCTTCATAATCAATCAAACCGGTTTCAACATTGACTCCATACTGCACAGCATGATATAATTTTCCTGAAAAATTCACCGCAGCCCCATGAGTTAAATGACCGCCGTGAGCCAAACTCATGCCCAAAATGGTATCGTTGGGATTTAACAACGCCATATAAACTGCTGCATTGGCTTGAGAACCAGAATGCGGTTGGACATTGGCATAATCTGCCCCAAATAACTGTTTTGCCCGTTTAATAGCCAAATCCTCAGCAATATCGACAAATTCACATCCCCCATAATAACGTTTATACGGGTAACCTTCTGCATACTTGTTAGTCAATACCGACCCTTGTACCGCCAACACTCGCGGACTTACATAATTTTCCGAAGCAATGAGTTCTAAATGCTCCTCTTGACGTCGTTGTTCCCCGTCTAAAGCCAACCGCAATTCCCGATCAAATTCCGCAACCGTGTCAGATACAAACATAATTACTCCTTATGCCAATGCTAAAAAAGCCTAATTATAATACAAACTCATAATACTTTGGAAAGTTCCTGATGATCAATTAAACTTCAGTATACTTAATTTAAACAACGTCAATTCAGAAATTCACCCTGGCTACTCCTTTTTCAACCCCAATTAAAACTCATAAAAGTACTTTACAGCAATCTATTTGATGTTAATATTTCATCACTGATCATGAATCCATACGAAAAGTACACTACAATCACAGCCACCCCCCACTTTTAGTCTCTCTTAAAAGGAAGTATTCATGCTGCACGAAAAATCCGGCATCAGAGACAACAACACCAGAGGTACTGTGGGTACTTTTCTCCAAGAAAATATTCAAGAAAATTCAAATCTTGCCATTGTTTCTGCTTACTTTACGATCTATGCTTTTGCCGAATTGCAAGCAAAACTGGAAAATATTCAGGAATTACGTTTCCTATTTGGTGAACCGCATTTCATTCGCCAGATTGATCCCGAGAAAACAGCAGAAAAAACCTTCATTCTCGAAAAAGACGGTCTAAAACTAATTGATCAACTGCGACAAAGCCAAATTGCCAAAGCCTGCGCCGATTGGATTCGCCAAAAAGTCTGTATTAAATCTGTTCGCCAACCTAACTTTTTACATGGCAAACTCTATCATATCACCGCCCATAATGGCACTGAAAAAGCCATTTTAGGCAGTTCCAATTTCACGTTGTGCGGGCTGGGTTTAACCAATACGCCCAATCTTGAACTGAACCTGATCGTAGACAGCGACCGCGACCGTCACGACCTAAAAGACTGGTTTGACGCGCTTTGGAACGACGATAAACAAGTGGAAGACGTGACTAAAGAAGTATTGCGCTATTTAGGCGAAGTTTACAAACCTAGTACGCCAGAATTTCTTTATTTTAAAACACTTTACCATCTCTTTAAACAATTCATTGAAGAGCAGAAAAATACCGATTATCTCGGTATCAAAACCCATTTCTTTGACACGCAAATTTGGCAAAAACTCTACGATTTCCAAAAAGACGGCGTAACCAGTGCCATTGCTAAATTAAACCGGCATAATGGCTGTATTATTGCTGACAGTGTGGGACTTGGAAAAACCTTTGAAGCCCTTGCAATCATCAAACATTTTGAAATGCTCAATTATCGTGTTTTAGTGCTTTGTCCCAAAAAATTAAAACAAAACTGGACGAGGTATATTTATTTAGCAGATAAACGCAACCCATTCAACCAAGACCGTTTTCATTATACCGTATTATCACACACCGACCTTAGTCGCACGCAAGGAAAAGTAGGAGACATTGATCTAGCAAATTTTGCTTGGGGAAATTTCGATTTAGTGGTCATTGACGAATCCCATAACTTTAGAAATAACAGCGTTGGCAAAAAAGATGCGGAAGGACAACTCATTCGCAAAAGTCGTTACCAGCGCCTACTAGAAGAAGTCATTAAAAAGCAAGGAATTGCTAAAACCAAAGTGCTCCTTTTATCTGCAACACCGGTGAATACCGATTTAAGCGATTTGTGCAATCAAATAGCTTTTTTCTCAGAAGGACGAGATGACGCTTTTCGAGAAAAAATGGGAATTCGTAGTGTACGAGACACTTTAAAATCTGCTCAACAACATTTCAAAGAATGGTCTGAAATCGCGGGCAAACGCGATAAAAATGTTCTACTCGGACAATTGGATGCTGATTTCTTCAAATTGTTGGATGAATTGACGATTGCGCGGTCGCGGCGACACATTGAACAGCATTATCAAGAAACGATGGAAACCTTAGGACAGTTTCCAGAACGCTTACCACCCAAAGCAATTTTTGCTGAAATAGACCAACAAAAACAGTTTATGTCTTACAAAGCAATTAATGACAAGATTTCTCAATACAAACTGGCGCTTTTCAACCCCTCTTCTTACGTCAAAGAGGAATTTTTTGCAAAGTACAAAATCAAACAAGTGCGGCAACGAGAATATTATTTAATTGGCATGATGAAAGTCAATTTTATGAAACGCTTGGAAAGTTCCGTATATTCTTTTACGCTGACGCTAGAACGCACTATCAATAAAATTAAAGATTTAGAAGATAAACTGCGCAGTAAACACGACTTTGATCTTAGTAATAACTTAAATTTTGAGGAAGAAGATGAAGAATTGGAAGATGCGTTACAAATTGGCGAGAAAATTGATCCAGCGCATTTGGATATAGAAGCATGGTTAGCGGATTTACAAGAAGATAGGACCCAATTGCAACAGGTTTATGAAGCTGCTCAAACAATTACGGTAGTCCGCGATGCGAAGTTAGCAGAATTGCAAACATTAATTGAGAACAAAGTACGTCATCCTACTCACAATAAAAAAGATAAACCGA
This sequence comes from Thiomargarita sp., assembly GCA_020721005.1. Lineage (GTDB taxonomy): Bacteria > Pseudomonadota > Gammaproteobacteria > Beggiatoales > Beggiatoaceae > DYNP01. Next base: position 50,637 of record DYNP01000001.1, on the reverse strand, counting down.
ACCGTAAAGTGCTGGTATTCACTGCCTTTGCTGACACTGCGAAATATCTTTATGAACATTTGGAAAAATGGGCAGTGAATGACCTAAAAATTCGCATTGCTTTAGTTTCTGGCAGTGAAAATAAAACGACGTTGGGAAAAAAGGATTTTGAAGAAATTCTCACCCATTTTTCGCCGCGTTCCAAAGAACGACAATCGAATGAAACCGAAACCGCAGAAGAAATTGATTTGCTGATTGCCACTGATTGCATTTCTGAAGGGCAAAATTTACAAGATTGCGATTATCTCGTCAACTATGATATTCATTGGAATCCCGTGCGTATTATTCAACGTTTTGGACGCATTGATCGCCTCAATAGTTTGAATAAAACAGTCCAATTGGTTAATTTTTGGCCAACCGAAGATTTGGACGATTATCTGAATCTCAAAAACCGTGTAGAAGCACGGATGGCATTGGTAGATGTCACTGCAACGGCGGCAGATAATTTATTAGCGCAAGAACAAAAAGTGCAAAGCGAACTTACTTTTCGAGATCATCAATTGAAACGCTTAAAAGAAGAAGTTTTAGATTTAGAAGATTTTGACGAAACCATCACTTTAAACGAGTTTAATTTAGACGATTTTCGACAGGAATTAACTTATTATTTAGCAACGCAAGAACGGACATTGAAAGATGCTCCTTTAGGTTTATTAGCAATTGTCCCACCTTATCAGGACGATAAATGGCAGATTACGCCGGGCGTTATTTTCTGTTTAGCATCCAAAAAAGACATCAAATCAGATGAACAACAAGTGATTAACCCATTACATCCATTTTTCCTCGTTTATGTCTTAGCAGATGGTCAGATAAAATACAGTTTTTCTCGTCCGAAAGAAATTTTACAAATCTTCCAAAAATTATGCATTGGTAAAAAAGAAGCATATCATAGTTTGCATCATTTATTTGATGAAGCAACACAAAATGGAAAAAATTTAAGTTTTTATAATAATTTGCTAGAAAAAGCAATTGCTTCGATTGCACGTTTATGGGAAAAACGTAATTTAGGTCATTTATCTACTGGGCGGAGTGGAAAACTATTCGAGAGTTCACAACAGCTTAGACAAAATGAGGATTTTGTGTTAATTTCTTGGTTAGTCATTCAAGTAAAGCACGAGGATTAGCGATGGCATTTACTGATTTTAAATCGGCGGATGAAGTTCAAGAAGCCTATCAGATAAAACTGGTGGAAAAGGATTTTTTGACGTTATCTCCTTTAAAAACACCAGAATCATTTGTTTTAGAATATCAATTTGCCAATGAGCATTTTGATATATTCAGTTCTGAGGCTTCACGGTGTGAAAACGTTATTTATCCCTTGTTACGTGAAGTTTGTAAAAACTATGTTGAAAAATATTCATTATGGAGTCATAAACTTATCTCAGTTGATGAGGTTTTGACCGGCACCCCAGACTATATGATTACCGAACGTTCTGAATTGGGTAAAAACGTACTTGGTTTACCGTTAGTTTTAGTGGTCGAAGCTAAACAAAATGATTTTAAGCGCGGTTGGGGACAATGTTTAGTGGAACTGCTCGCCGCACAAAAACTCAATAAAGACAGTAGTAAAGCTGTTTATGGAATAGTCACCGATGCAGAAGTTTGGCAATTGGGTAAGTTGGAAGGTGCAATTTTTACTAAAAATTATACGAGAGCGACGATTGATAATATAGATGAGGTTTTTGGAGCAGCTTGCGCTATCATGAAACTGGCTTCGCTGAAAAAAAACGTGGAAATCAAATAACTTGAGTATCCTGATATGACAAACCCTAAAGAATTCCTCACTCAAATCATCCAAAACTTTGCGCAAAACGATTTACTGACGCAGTCTCTAAAATTTTTCAATGCGTTGGGCTATATTAGTGAACGACGGATTGAAGAAAGCGGTTCGCCAGAGACTTTTTTGGAAAATTATGATGCTCAACAACGTTTTAATAAAGAACGTGGTTTATTTGCAGAATGGCAGGAAGTTTATCTGTTATTTCAATTAACGGATGATGAGATTAAACCGATAAAGCCAGCGTTTCAAGCAGTGACACAACCCATTGATAATTCAATTATTGAATCGTTTTTATTCGTTGCATTGGAATTGAAACAAACGCGGTATTCGCGGACGGATTTAGCTCAAATGACGCGGGCAATTAATCAAATTTTTGCGATGCCGGCGATTTTATTGTTTAAGCATGGAGAAACGTTGACATTGTCAGTGATTCACCGCAGATTACATCAACGAGATGGGAGTCGAGATGTTTTGGAAAAAGTCACATTAATTAAAGAAATTGCGATTGCTCATTTGCATCGGGCGCATTTGGATATTTTGCAACAATTAATGTTGTCTGATTTACAAGTGAGCAATTTTGTCAAATTGTATCAAAAATGGCAGGAAGTTTTAGATATTTCTCTGTTAAATAAACAGTTTTATCAAGAATTAGCCGTATTATTTACGCAATTGGTTGGCGGTGAACGTCAGAGAAATACTTATCCGACTTCATTGAAATTACCGAGTATTGCTGATGATAAGGTGCTGAAAGAATTTGCAATGCGTTTGATTGGACGGTTGTTATTTTGTTGGTTTTTGCAGAAAAAGACTTCGAAAAAGGGGATTTCTTTAATTTCGAGTGAAATTTTGTCTTCAAAGTCGGTAAAGGAACATTTTTATCATGAAACGTTGGAACCGTTATTTTTTGAGGTGTTAAACAAGGAATTGGCACAGCGGAAACCAGTGCTTCAAAAGGGTGATTGGCAACAAGTTCCGTTTTTGAATGGCGGATTATTTGAACCGCATGTCCATGATTTTTATGATGGAAATTGTACGCTTAATACGCTAATTGTGCCAGCAGATTGGTTAGCGAAATTATTGAGATTTTTTGAACGGTATCATTTTACCATTGAAGAAAATACGCCGATGGATGTGCAAGTGGCGATTGATCCGGAGATGTTAGGGCAGATTTTTGAGAATTTGTTAGCAGAAATTAATCCAGAAACGGGTGAAACAGCAAGAAAAGCAACGGGAAGTTATTATACGCCCCGTGAAATTGTGGATTATATGGTAGATGAGGCATTGATTGCATATTTTGAGAATATCTTTCATCGGAGTGCAAATCCTGATCGGAGTGCAAATCTTGATTTGCATTCTTCTGGAATATGCAAACCAAGGTTTGCACTCCTTTTGAGTTATGATAATTCGCTAAATCCCTTTAATACAGAAGAAACACAACTCATCATTCAAGCGATTCAGCAATTGAAAATTTTCGACCCAGCATGTGGTTCTGGCGCGTTTCCGATGGGCGTGTTGCAAAAATTGACCTTGATGTTACAACGGCTGGATCCGAATTGTGAGCAATGGTTAAAAAATTTATTGGAAAATATCCCGGATGCGATGGCACGGCAGTTTATGCAGGAAAAATTGCAAGGAGAAAAGGAATTGTGGAATTATACGCGCAAGTTGGGTATTTTGCGAGAATGTATTTATGGAGTGGATATTCAGCCCATTGCGGTGGAAATCAGTCGGCTACGGTGTTTTTTGGCGTTGATTGTGGACGAAAAAGTGGAAGAGGATAAACCGAATCGTGGGATTATTCCGTTGCCGAACTTGGATTTTAAGTTTGTGTGTGCGAATACATTGAAAGGATTGCCTCAGAAAGGAAGAGATGAAACTGTTTCGCAAGTAGAATTTTTTGAAGAAAGCACTGACGATAAAGACTTGGAACGCTTACGAGAGGAATATTTTACGGTACAAAATGCACAACAGAAACAAACTATTCAACAGAAATTTGAAAATGTCCAAAAGAAGATGTTTGAGCGGTTTTTAAATTGGAATCAGAATATTAAAGGGGTAAAAGGTTCACAAGCTCAACAATTGTTTTCGTGGAAACCATTTTCAGATGAGAGTTGTTTGTGGTTTGATCCGTTTTGGATGTTTGGCGTGACCCCTCCTAGCCCCCCCTTAGCAAGGGGGGGAACGGGGGGGTTTGATGTGGTTTTGGGAAATCCGCCTTATATTCGTCAAGAAGCGATTAAGCATTTGAAACCCGATTTGAAAAGTTATCAGGTGTTTACGGGGACTTCAGATTTGTATACTTATTTTTATGAAGCGGGTTTTAATTTTTTGAAGGAACAGGGCGTTTTAGCATTTATTACCTCGAATAAGTGGATGCGTACTAAGTACGGTGAGAAGTTGCGGGAGTTTTTCTTAACGCGCACGACGTTGTTACAGTTGATTGATTTTAAGGGGAAGGCTGTTTTTGATGCGACGGTAGACGCGAATATTTTGTTATTTAGAAAGGGAACTGACAAATTATGTCTAACTCTGCCTGAAAAAGGATCTTCACCTGAAGAAGAATCTTCGTCATTGCCTGAAAACAAATCTTCGTCATTCCGACGAAAGTCGGAATCCACATCTTGCATGGATTCCCGCTTGCGCGGGAATGACGCTCGGTCAGTTTTGTGGGTTGGTGAGGATTTGCCGACGGTTGAGAAACCGTTACAGTCGTTGGCGCAGAGTTGTTTGAATAAGAAGGCGTTTGTGTTGGGTGATGAGAAAGTGCAGGCGTTGAAGGCGAAAATTGAGGCGATTGGTACGCCGTTGAAAGAATGGGATGTGAAAATCTATCGTGGTGTTTTAACAGGTTTTAATGAAGCATTTATTATCAATACGGCGAAAAAGGAGCAATTATGTCAGGAAGACCCGAAAAGTTCAGAAATCATTAAGCCGATTTTGCGCGGACGAGATATTAAGCGGTATGGGTATGAGTGGGCGGGGTTGTGGATTATTGCGACTTTTCCAAGTTTGAAAATTAATATTGATGATTATCCCGCGATTAAGAGCTATTTGGAAAGTTTTGGTAAACGGTTGCATCAAACGGGTGAAAGTGGTTGTCGTAAAAAAACAGGTAATCAATGGTTTGAAACCCAAGACCAAATTGCTTATTGGCAAGAGTTTGAGCGGGAGAAGGTGGTTTATCCTGATATTGCAGAAAGGCTCTGTTTTTCATTTAATGAAAATTCTTCATTTTTATCAAACACTGCCTATTTTTTTACTGGTGAAAGATTAAAATATCTTTTATCCATTTTAAATTCTTCACTTATTAATTGGTATTATCAGTCAATTTCTGCTCAATTAGGTGAAAAAGGAATTCGTCATTTCTCAATTTATGTTGAGCAAATTCCGATTCCTAAAATATCCACCGACCAGCAACGCCCCTTCATCGAATTAGTAGACAAAATCCTTGCCGCTAAAAAAGCCGGCGAAGACACCAGCGCATGGGAACGGAAGATTGATCAGTTGGTTTATCGGCTTTATGATTTGACGGGGGAAGAGATTGTGGTGGTGGAAGGTAAAGCGTAACGGCTAAAGCCGTTACATTCCTGCTGAAGCATTCTTGTTGAAGAACATTCAATTGGAGGAATAAAACGGCTTCAGCCGTTTTTTGGTACAAATATGCAAAAAACAAATAAATTACACAATCCAATTCATATTTTTATGGATGACACGTCCTATTTTATTACTGCGACCATCTATCAAAAAAGTCCTTTACTACGAAGTTCCCAGCTAAAAGAATTATTGCTAAATTACATCAACCTAGCCTTTAAAAGATATCAATGGGAGTTACACCACTGGGTTATTTTGGACAATCATTACCATCTTTTAGGAAGAAGTCGTGAAGGGAAGCATTTATCGGAAATCATGAGACAGATTCATAGTATCAGCGGTTACTATATCAAACAAGCTACCCAAACTAAACAACGAATTTGGTGGAACTATTGGGATTATTGTCCACGCAACGAAAAAGACTACTTGATTCGTTTAAATTATTTGTTCAATAATCCTATAAAACACGGTTACGTTCAAAATCTACGTGACTACCCCTTTTCTAGTTTCCATTCAATGCTAGAAAAACAAGGACGAGAGTTATTGCAGAAACAATTTAAAGGTTATAATGACTATAAAAATCTAATCTTAGATGAAGATGATTTTTAGATAAAGAAATTGCGATAGTGGAAAGAGAAAATTGAGCGAATATGAGAATTTATCTTGACAGTTGCATGTCGCTTCAGCAATCATAGTTCATGTTGACTATTTTTTGACGACCGATACGAAAATTTTGAAAAAATTATCCAATCATCCTAGAATGAGCAATGGAATATCCACAAAGCATTCGTGAACATGCGATATCCGAAGCCTATGGAGCAGTGAAAAACACCAGGTTGAAATACAAAAAAACCGGTGAATTTCAGCGAATTCAGTTTCGGAAAAAGCGTGATCCGATTCAAAGTTTTGGTTCTGATGCACACCCATTAAACCAAAATTTTGTACTCAGCCGTCAGGATTTTAAATTGGAATTTCACCTCTCTAAAAAAGTGAAATCTGATTTAAAAAGCACAAGGACAGTGCGAGAAGGCAGTTGTTATTTTTTAGTTTTGCCGCAAAGACAACCCATCTATATTCCTGAAAACCAAAGGACAGATGCGGTTGCTCTTCTGCTTTACTCTAATCAGCGGACTATAATTTCTCTTGATTAGTTCATTGCTACTCAACTTACTCAAACCCATCTAGGAGTCTTTAAGATGCAAGCAGATGTTGTTGAAAAAATTAAGAATAACCCCAAATATCATGAACTGGTCTCCAAAAGAACAAGCTTCTCCTGGATCCTGTCCATTATCATGCTCATCATCTACTACGCCTTTATCTTAGTCATTGCCTTCAACCCCCAACTGCTCGCCACCAAAATCAGCCCAGATTCAATCATCACCATTGGGATTCCTATTGGGGTCTTGATCATCCTGAGCGCCTTCCTATTGACAGGCATTTACGTATGGCGGGCCAACGGTGAATTTGACACACTGACCAACCAAATCAAGGAGGAATTGAAATCATGAATAAACACTTTTTATGGTGGGCAGCTTTCACCACCCTCTTTGCTGCCAGTGGCCTCTTTGCTGCTGGGGGAGCTTTAGAAGGGGAAGTAACTAAGCAACCTCTTAACATGGCTGCCATTGTCATGTTTTTACTTTTCGTAGCCGCTACTTTAGGGATCACCTACTGGGCAGCTCAACGCACCAAAACTGCCAAAGATTTCTACACTGCAGGCGGAGGAATCACTGGACTCCAAAATGGTCTTGCCATTGCGGGTGACTACATGTCCGCAGCCTCATTCTTAGGAATATCTGCCCTCGTGTATAAAAGTGGCTACGACGGTCTTATCTACTCCATTGGCTTCCTAGTTGGTTGGCCTGTCATCCTCTTCTTAGTCGCAGAAAGACTCCGTAATCTTGGTAAATATACCTTTGCTGACGTCGCTTCTTATCGACTCTCCCAAACCCCAATTCGAACCCTATCTGCTTTAGGCGCCTTAGCTACCGTGATTTTGTACCTGATTGCCCAAATGGTGGGTGCTGGACAACTCATTCAACTCCTCTTTGGTCTTCCCTACGAATTAGCAGTGGCCATTGTAGGCGTGCTCATGATCCTTTATGTCACTTTTGGAGGTATGTTGGCCACCACCTGGGTCCAAATCATCAAAGCAGTACTGCTGCTCTCCGGAGCAACCTTTATTGCCCTTGGCGCCCTCTACCACTTTGACTTCAGTTTTGAAACCATGTTCCAAACCGCCGTTGACATCTCAGGTGAAAACATCATGGCTCCTGGAGGACTCGTCACCAACTGGTTTGACGCCATCTCTTTAGGTCTCGCTCTCATGTTGGGAACAGCTGGACTTCCTCACATTCTCATGCGCTTTTTCACCGTTGCCGATGCCAAAGCAGCCCGTAAATCTGTCTTTTATGCCACTGGATTCATTGGCTATTTCTACATTCTCACCTTTATCATCGGCTTTGGAGCTATCATTCTCATCTCCAAAAATCCTGCCTACCTCAATGCAGACGGTGGACTGCTCGGTGGCAACAACATGGCCGCCATTCACCTTTCCCATGCTATAGGTGGCAACATCTTCCTGGGCTTTATCTCTGCGGTCGCCTTTGCCACCATTCTCGCAGTCGTTTCGGGACTCACCTTAGCCGGTGCTTCAGCGGTCTCTCATGACCTTTATGCCAGTGTTATCAAACGCGGTCAAATCAACGAAATTCAAGAAATGAAAATTTCCAAAATTGCCACCGTGTTTTTAGGTTTCATTGCCATAGGCCTTGGTATCGCCTTTGAAAAACAAAACATTGCCTTTATGGTGGGATTGGCCTTTGCCATTGCTGCCAGTGCCAACTTTCCAGTCTTATTCCTCTCCATGTTTTGGTCAAAACTCTCCACCCGGGGCGCTTTGATAGGTGGGCTATTGGGACTTAGCACTGCAATCATTCTCGTCATCATTGGTCCCACTGTTTGGGTAGACATTCTTGGCAACCCCCAAGCCCTCTTTGGCTCCAAACACCCCGCCCTTATCTCAGTCAGCGTGGCCTTCATCGGTATCTGGTTATTCTCCATTACCGACAACAGCCCCCGTGCCCAACAAGACCGTGCAGCCTTTGAAGCTCAAGACGTGCGCTGTCAAACTGGCATTGGTGCAGAAGGTGCTGCCAAACACTAACCCCAGTTAGCAACTGTAACCTTTTCCTCTTCGCGAACAAAAATCTCCCTCTAAGCTGGGGAGATTTCATCTCGAAGAGGGAAAACCCTCTCCTTTCCATTCTCATGCTCCTCATCCACCTCTAATACACACTCACCATGACCCCCCGATACCCACTGCTCATCTTGACCCTGCTATTCTACACCGTCGCCTGCGCCACTACAACGCGTATTGAACCCCTGCCCCAACAAGTCGAACAACATTTTCAAATAGGCGACACTCTTGTCGTTCACACCTTTGATGGTAACATTACCTCACTTGAACTCCTCAAAATTACTCCGGATGTTTTGATAGGTCCCCAACATACCATTCCCTTCAGCCACATCAGTAAAATCGAAAAACAAAGTCTCACCCTGGGAAAAATCAGCATTCCTATTAATGAAGACACTGCCCCTTCCATATACACCAGCCTTGGTATCGCTGCTCTCGTTCTCTTTAGTTTTATATTGTAATTTGCTGATTATGCAAAAAAATACCAGCGCCACCACCAGTCTCAATCAAATCAATCCGCTCATCAAAAACCTTTTGCCCTATTTAAGTGGATATACAATTCTCGATATTGGGGGTGGAAAATTCCAAGCCAACAAACAACATGCCGAACAATTGAAAATCAACTATCATGTCTACGATAAATACAATCGCAGTCCCCAAGAGAATGCTCAAGCCCTAGCCTGTCGCCCCCAACTCATTTTATGTAATAATGTGCTCAATGTCATTGACGAAGGTCAAGCCTTGCGCAACACCATTGCCCTCTGTGCTGCCTATCAAGTTCCCTGTTATTTTACTATTTACGAAGGCAATAAAAGTGGCATTGCCCAAACCAGCAAAACGGGTTGCTGGCAACGCAATTGGAAAACTCAGTTGTATATTCCTGTACTTAAAAGATTTTTTACTCAAGTCGAACAAAAACACAACCTGTTAATTTGTCGTAACTAGTCTCTGGTCAGTCCAAAGCAAACCTGTCCTATTGCCAAATATTTCACTATTTAATACCTTTAACAATTCTCCTTTTCTCAGTGAAGTTTGTAGCAAGTATCGATGATTTAACTGTCCTGGTCAAAAATTGATATTGAAATAGACAGTCCTAAATATCTACTAACTGTACCTATAAAAGGATTCTATTTTGCTTTATTATCAACTAAAAAGCGTAGAATTTGTGTGTTCCAGGTACCATTCTCTAACATCGTCACCTTGAAAAAAATACATGGGACCCACCCTAATATTACAACCAAAATAGAATGAGCAACTGCTGCTTATTGCCCACCATTTTGCTACATAATTGATAAGAACGAGAACTGTTAAACCACCTAAATCCCTCTTTAAAAAGGAGGCGCAAAGAGTGGCTTTTTCGCTCTTACCCGAAAGCAAATTCACTGTCCCATTCCCTAAAAAACTCCCAACCCAAATCACTTTTATATGCCCAATTTTTTCCAAATTACCAATCATTTGAAAAACTCAGCCCCCCATACCTACCGATCAATTCTCACCCTGTTAACCTCGCTTCTCCTATCGATTGGAATTTGCACCCTTTTTCCCATCTCTCCCGGACTTGATCAATACGCTTGGCTAGAAAATCTCAGCACCTGTCTATTGATCTCCCTGATAGGTGCGCTGCTGCTCACAGAAAACCGAGCATTCCCCTCGGGACCATTCCACTCCATTCTATTGGGAGCAAGCCTTGGCCTGCTGGTTTTTATCAACCTCCTTGGTCTCAAGATGGTTGACCCCACCCAAATCCCATGGTTGATGAGAGGTGACTGGGAATGGCAATTTTTGGGCTGGCATATTTTTAGACACGAAAATTGGCAATTCCCCTTGGGAAAAATTACTGGTTTTTGGTATCCTATAGGTACTTCTATTGGTTACACAGACTCCATCCCCCTATTCGCCCTGCTCTTCAAACCCCTTTCCCCTTTCCTACCTGCAGACTTCCAATACATCGGTCTATGGTTCAGCAGCTGCTTCATTTTACAAGGAATATTTGCCGCCCTATTATTACGACAATTTTGCAAAAGTTTGCGTCTTCAAACCTTAGGCATTCTCTTTTTCCTACTGACCCCCATTCTCATATACCGTATAGGTCATCCGGCCCTCTGTGCCCACTGGCTGTTACTCGCTGCCCTCTGGTTATATCTGAAAAACTGGAACAGTAGCTCTCCCTTTTCCTCTCTACACTTAAAAAGTTGGTTACTTTTGACCAGTCTCAGTGCTGCCACTCACCCCTACTTGACTGTCATGGTATTGGGACTGGCCTTGGCTTTTTACACTCGAATAGGACTCATCGAACGCCAACCCAAACTCACTTCTACCCTCTTACCAATGCTCCTGCTGGGCTTAACCACCCTATTCATCTGGTGGCAAATCGGCTATTTCATTTTGGATCAAAAAAATATGGAATTACTTGGCATTGGATACTATTCCATGAACCTACTTTCCCCCTTAAATTCCATGGGCGCAGGCTCCCTGCTATTTCGAGACTTTCCCTTTGCAACTGAAGGTCAATATGAAGGCATGAACTATTTAGGTGCCGGGGGACTGATCATGGGACTTTGGGCAGGATATGAACTGAAAAAACGTTTTGTTCAACCGACAACCTTCAGATATTTTCTTCCCCTGATCATCACCAGTTTCCTTTTTTTCATACTTGCAATTAGTAATAAAATAACCTTAGGCTCCCTTACTTTAGTGGAATTCCAAGGAAACTTTGGATCCGTTTTGAACATGTTTAGAGCAACTGGACGCTTTTTTTGGCCAGTCCATTACTTACTATTACTTTTCATCCTCGGTCTCTTGATAAAACGCAATTCTCAAGGAGGCAGCCTATTATTTTTGACACTGGGACTTGCTTTTCAACTGACTGATCTATCACCTGTTTATTACAGTCATCATCAAGTGCGACACAATCCAGCCTTGCATTGGAATCCTAACTTACCAGTTTGGGAAAATCCCTTACAATCAAAATTTTGGCAACAAACCGCTGCTCGCTACCAACACATCACCCTGCTTCCCCCCATTGCCTGTGGAAAGCCTGCCGCCCCTTATCAACCGTTTGCTTATTGGGCAGGCCGTCACGGTCTAACTCTCAACACAGGCCACTTGGCCCGTTTTGATGTGAAGCGAACTGAAGATTACTGTCGGCAACTGTTGAATGAAGTGCAAAGTGGACAGGTCAGAGCCGACACCATTTATATCGTTCATTCCGATTATCTATCGGATTTTCAAAACAACGCCCAAACCCCAGTAACTTGCACCGAGATCGATGGCTTTATGACCTGTGTAGTCAAAGATTAACATTAAAAACAATCGGTCCCAAATCCTGATTCAGGAGGACTGTTGTGATAAAGTCCCCCTGAAAATTCTCTAATTTTGTCCATTCCGATTCTCACCCTTCCAAAACCAACTTTCTTTGCTTGTCCCTAATATAAATCCTGTGGATCCACATCCAAAGACCAACGAAGTTGAGCGGTTGCACTTGATAACTTTGGCAACCAAGCCGTTAAAAAACGGTACAAACTGTCTCGCTGCCCCGCCTGTAATAACAATTGAGCCCGATACCAATTGGCCCGCTTTTCCATGGGAGCTGGCACCGGTCCCCAAAAATTGACTTCCCCAGGTCCCAAATCTTTACCTAGATCCTTAGCTGCAGATAGAAAATCCTGTGCCACTTGTAAAGATGCAGCTTCCGCTCGCATCAAGGCCAAATGAGAATAGGGTGGCAACTCAGCCTGTTGTCTTTCCTGCAAAGCTGCCTGACTGAAAGCCCCATAACCTTGCTGGATCAACAAAGTCAACAAAGGATGATCCGGATGATGAGTTTGCACAATGACTTCTCCCGGCTCATCTGCTCGTCCCGCTCGTCCCGCCACTTGAATCAACAACTGCGCCATCCGTTCCGTGGAACGAAAATCAATCCCATATAAGCCTCCATCAAGATTGATAATTCCCACTAAGGTAACTTTGGGAAAATGATGTCCCTTCGCCAACATTTGAGTACCTACCAAAATTGCCGATTCCCCACTGTGAATATGCTCGAGAATATTCTGCATAGCCTGTTTAGCACGAGTACTGTCACTGTCTATACGCAAAATTTTAACCTTTGAAAAATGAGACTGTAAACGTTCCTCAATACGTTCCGTTCCCAATCCAACTAAATGCACCTTTGGATGCTGACATTGCGGACAAACCGACGCCAACAATTGCACAGCCCCACAATGATGACAAAGCAAAGTTTTGCTGGCAGCATGATAAGTTAAACGAGCATCACACTGTCCACAATTGGCCACCCATCCACATTCATAACAAGTCAAAATGGGTGCATAACCGCGTCGATTGATGAACAAGAGAACCTGCTGCTCCTGATCCAAACGAGCCTGGATGGCTTTTTTCAACTGCGGAGACAGTCCCAGTGAAGATTGAGGCAATTTACGCATATCCACCACTCGATATCGAGGATGGACTGCTCGACCCGCCCGCTCTGGTAAACTCAGATATCGATAACGTTGTTGCTGAGCATTGTAGAGACTCTCCAAAGAAGGCGTGGCACTGCCCAATAAAATTGGCACCCCAGCCTGTTGAGCCCGAACCACAGCCACATCTCGAGCCGAATATCGAAAATGATCTTGCTGTTTATAAGAAGTATCATGCTCCTCATCAACAATAAAGAGACCGGGATTTTTCAGCGGAGTCCATATCGCTGATCGAGTGCCAATAACAATAGGCGCTTCCCCTTCCCTGGCCAACAACCATGTGTGTAAACGCTCTTGCTCGGTCAACTTGGAATGAAAAATGGCAATGGGCACACGAAATCGTTGTTGAAAACGTTGCAGCATCTGCGGAGTTAAATTAATCTCGGGCACCAAAATCAAAGCCTGCCGTCCTTGTTCTAAAACCCGTTGAATCAATTGCAAATACACCTCTGTTTTCCCACTGCCAGTCACTCCATCCAACAAACAGGGATAAAATTCAGTCAGATGGGACTGTACCTGTTGCACTGCCTGCTGCTGATAACTATTTAACTGAAAATCAAAGAGTTCCGAGTCCACTGTGAACTGTGATAAAGTTACCAACTGTGGAGAAATTGACTGTGGCAATAACCAGCCCTTTTTTTCCAGCGTGCGTAAAGTGGCAGTGACATTGGCAATACTGTGACTCAAATTCCCTTGACTTAACCCCTGTGGATAGTTTTGTAACAGGCTTAAAATTTCCCGTTGGCGAACAGCGTTACCTGGCAAACTGTCCACCGCCAACTGTTGACCCGCCTCACTCAATTTCCAACCGGGAATGAAACGCACCTGAGCCGGTTCCCCCTGATTAAGCAAATTGGGTAAAGCAGTGGAGACCACTTCTCCTATAGGGTAGTGATAATAACGACTGGCCCAGCGCAAAAGTTGTAAACTGGGAGCAGGCAGTAACGGCTGTTTGGGATCTAAATTGCTGACAATTTTCTTTAATTTACTGGGTTCCAAATCACTGTGCTCAGTCACTTCCATCAGTAAACCTACACAAAGTTGGCGACGACCAAAAGGTACAGACAGACGCATTCCAGGTTGTAATTTATCTGATTCTTGCAGAGGTAAATAATCAAACAGTTGAGATATGGGAACGGGAATAGCTACTTTTAGTATCTTCAAAGTGGGACCTATTAATCAGTGCAGTTTCTTAACTTATTGATAGAACGTGAAATATTTCCTTATTCACCCTTCTATTCTAGGAACTTGGATGACTTGAATCTGTATTTTGAGAACGAGAAATTTTACTCTCAAAATAGACAAAGAAATTTTCCACCAGCGAATATACAGCGGGCACTACCACCAAAGTCAACAAAGTAGAGCTTACCATGCCTCCAATCACAGCCACTGCCAGTGGACCATTGGTATCCGATCCGGCCCCAATTCCCATTGCTGCGGGTAATAAAGCCAAAATGATAGTTAATGAAGTCATTAATACCGGTCTCATCCGAATTGGACAGGCTTCCAATAAGGCTTCCTGAATAGTGTGCCCTTGACTTCGCAGTTGATTGGTCAGGTCAATCAGGAGAATGGAATTTTTGGCCACCAGTCCCACCAATAACACGAGACCGATCATGGAATAGATATTTAAGGTGTCACCCATCAGCCACAGTCCAAATACCCCCCCGATAATTGCCAGAGGTTGGGCAATCATCACAATGAGAGGTTGAATGAAAGAATTAAATTGACTGGCCAATACCATATAGACCAAAATCAATCCAGTCACAAAAGCAAACAGTAAGTAATTGACTGTTTTACCAAATTCTTCTGCCCGTCCAATCAATTTCACAGTGTAACCCACTGGTAACAGTTGAGCAGCTTCTTGTTTAACTAAGTCAGCAGCTTCTCCTTCGGAAATGCTGGGGGTGGCAAAAAAGGCAGCTGCATATTGTAAGTTATAACGGGAAATAGTGGCAGCACCAACGCTGGCTTGAAAACTGGCCACGGTGTCTAAACGCACCATGTGTCCTTGGGGTGACTTTAAATAAATATTTTTTAAATCACTGGGTTGTACAAAAGTCCCTTCCCCAGCTTTCAGGTAGATATCATATCGTTCCCCATCTCCTGGCTCATCATTGTATTTTGCTACTTTCACTCCCCCTGCCATGACCCATAGAGCCTGAACTACACTTTGAGTTGATAATCCCAATTCTTCGGACTTGGCTCGATTCAATTGTACAGTTACTTCAGGCAATTCCAACTGTAAGTCCAAGTCAACATAACCAATTTCTGGTTTGTTACTCAATAGGGTTTGTAACTCTTTTGCCAAACGAGCAATTTCATATAAATCACTGCCTTGTAATAAAAATTGCAAAGGTTCACCTCGTTCCCCACCAATTATGGGGACCGGAGCAGGAAAAGCCTGCACTCCGGGAATCATATCTAAAAGGGGACGCAATCTGGGAATGAGTTCATATTGTTTCACCGTCCTTTCCTGATATGGAGTCATTCTCACAAACACAGTGCCCTGATTCACTTGACCTCGACTGCCAGTGCCTATCGTACTGAAATAACTGGCAACTTCTGGTTGAATTCGCAAGACTTTTTCGATTTCCAGTAGGCGATTTTGGGTGTATTCTAGGGTTGATCCTAAAGGTGTTTTGAAAGAGACTAAAAAGCGTCCTTCATCCTCATCTGGAGTGAATCCTTTGCCCAGTTGTGCAAAGAAATAACCACTGCTGTAAACAGTGGCTATGGCTATGAAAATGACAGTCCAACGGAATCGTAAAGTCAATCTTAAAAACAGTCGGTATAGGGCTTCCGTCCAATGAAATGGGGCTTCTATGATTCGATATAACCAACCGTGTTTGTGCTCAACGCGCAGGTAACGAGCACATAACATGGGGGTGAGGGTGATAGAGACAAACAGAGAGACCAAGACACCTAAGGTTACGACAATGGCAAAGGGTCGCAGGAAACGACCGATAATTCCCTCCATAAACACCACAGTGGCAAATAGAGCAACCAAGGTAAAAGTGGCTGCCAATACTGCAAATGCCACCTGATTGGCTGCCTCAATGGTGATTTGTTTAGGGTCGGCGTTGGGATATTTTTCTCGTTGGCGAAAAATGTTTTCTAAAACCACAATAGCATCATCAACCACCACTCCGATCAGTAAAAGTAAACCCAATAAAGTCATGATGTTAAAAGTGTGTCCCGCAAAATAAATGGCAGCGATGGCGCCCAATAAAGAGACGGGAATGGCAGTGGTAATGATCAGGGTGGAGCGTAAATTTTTGAGGAATATTAATACCACAAGGGCTGCCAATAAAGTGCCTTCTACCAGGTGATCTTGTAAGGAAGTGATAATTTCTTGAATGTAATCAGCATCATTGGAGGCAATGCGCAATTCTAAACCTGGGGGAAGTTGGGGTAAAATATGGTTTTTGAGGCGATTTTCAACTTCTTTGATGATGGCTACAGTGTTGGCATTGCTGACCTTGACAATGCCTAAACCGACTGCGGATTGACCGTTGAAACTGGCAAATTGTCTGGCTTCAGCCAATCCGTCTTCAATGTGGGCAATTTCATGTAAATGTACGGGTAGGCGGTCCCTATAGGTCACAATGAGTTGTTGAAGTTCACTAATGCTGTGAAATTCCAAGTCTAATTTCAACAAATCCTCTTGTTGTCGACTGGTGAGATAGCCTCCGGGTAATTTGAGATGTTCCCGTTGAAACGCTGCAAACACTTCTCCTGGTGTGATGCCCATGCTGGCCATTCGTTCTACGTTTAAATGAACGCGAATGGTGCGTTCTCGTTCACCACCAATCAGCACTTCTCCAACCCCATCAATGGTTTCCAGACGTTTTTTCAAGACGTTGCGAGCATATTGATTAAGCTCTTGTAAGGTCCGATCGCCCTGCAATGCCAGCCACATGATGGGAGAGCCTCCCACTTCCAATTTGTTAACAATGGGAGTTTCTGCATCGGTTGGCAGGTTTTGTAAAATAGTGTTGACTTTGGCTTGGATCTCATTAAAACTGACGTCAATGTCTTTTTCCAGTTGAAATTGAACGGCAACAATAGAAATGCTGGGCAGAGAACTGGACTGGATACTTTCTATTCCGGGCACAGTATTTACCGCAGATTCAATGAGATTGGTTACTGAGGCATCAACTACACTGGGATTGGCTCCCGGTAAAGTGGTGATTATGGAAATAATTGGAAATTCGATGCTGGGGAATTGATCGACGCCAATACGCTGGTAACTGATGATACCGAACAATATAAGTACCCCACTGAGCATATAGGCGAATACATGGCGATGAATGGAAAGTTCGGGTAAGGTCACAGGTTGTCTCGGGAGGGTAAAAGTAAGAGCATGGTTATTTTAATAGGAAAATGAGTGAGATAGTCAATTGTTGAATGTTTGAATATCTAATGAGTTGGATCGTGGTGCAAGGCTAACCAAATAGTAGGCTCTTGGGAATCGGTCCATTCCACGCGGTGCCGTTGGTGAGCGGGAATGTGCAAATAATCACCTGGGAATAGAGTGAGGATTTGTTGATCTTCTGCAAATCGTAAACCTGCTGAACCTTTGAGCACCATTACCCATTCGTCTCGAGTTTGATCATACCATTCTCCAGGGGGACTGGCTTGTCCCGTGGAGACAATACGCTCCAACGTCAAGTGGGGTGTATTGAGCAATTGGGAATGAAGTTCTTCTTGTGAGTTATTTAGATCAGGCAGAGTGAATAAATTTTTGATATAGCTTGGCATACAGTTGAATTCCTTGTCTTTCTAAGAAACGTAACCCGGCAAATAATGTTTCTGAAAAGGGTCGTTTTGCAAAGGATTGGTAGGGAGCGAGGATGTAGGCAAATTGGGTATCTGCAATGCAAGCGGCAAGTCCCCCGGTCAATAATCGATCATCGATTAAAATTAAGGCATGAGGGGGTTGTCCGGTGATTTTCATGACAGTTTCCAATCCATCGGGGTGAGGTTTTTTTCTAACACCGGTCAAAAAAGTGATATTTGGGTAATGTTTGGCAAAAAAAGCGATTCTATTGGGTGAAGCTTGGTTGGACAGTATAAAAATGTGAGTGGCACCAAAGACAGTCACAGCTTGGTTTAACCAAGTCAGTGCCTGTGGATGAGGAGAGGTTTCTCCATGTGCGGCCAACACACCGTCAAAGTCTAAAACTGGAATTTTAATGCCTTGTTGTTGGAGAGCGATCGGAGACAGTTTTAAAAGGTGTTGTTGAGGGGGAGTGTTGTGTAAAATGTGGATCAGACGAGGAATATATTTGGGGAGTTGTTGTAAGGGGGAATTTTTCATGGTGGTGTGGGTGAAAAACTGTTTATTTTAGTTTGCGGTTTTTGGCCAACTTTCCTTGTCTTTTCAGTGAGGTTAAGCGTTGTTTGTCTCGCTCTATGGATTTTTTCCAGTGTTGATAAAAGGTTTGGGCAGCTTTTGAGCCTACATAGCGCCAGTGCCAGGGTTCTCGAATAAAATTTCCTTCGCTGCGATAGTAATAGGTGGGCACCCAGCCCAATTGGAAGCCTTTTTTTAGTAGCCACAGAAAGGCTTCTGATTGAAAGGTGACTCGGGTTAAATCAATTGCGGTCCCGATATTGTGTTCAGAGTACCCGGGTTTTTCTGCTCGGCGGGGACCGAATTGTTGGTATAGTTTTCTTTGGGTGGCTAAACTTCGGTAACCAAATGATACATAAAGGTAAATTCCTTCTTGTCGGGCTTGATTCCTTAGGTTGGTAAAGGCTTGGTAGGCGGCTTTTTTAAGTCTCATCGGGGTGGATTTTAGGGTCCGACTGTGATAGCCGGTGAAGGTGGCTAAAGGGCCGACAGAGGCTTTTTTACCTTTCCCGATGTATTGGTAGGATTGGCCAATGGGGTAACCAAATATATCGGTGGCTATGGGACGGGCTATGAGTTCGCCTGAGAATAAGTTTATGGTTAAAAAGGTAAGAATGAGGGTGATTGATTTCCAGTTAGAAAGGGTCAGTGTTTTTGTTTTCATGAATATGGAACCTGTTGAAGAGTAAAATTTTACGGAGTGTCGATTGTTTGAGAACGAGCTTCAATTTTGGCTTTTAAGAATAGGTTGTCAGCGGTGAGTTTGGAGTTATGGCTTTGCAGTTGTTTTTGGAGCCAATTGATTTTAAGATGGGTGTTGATTCTGGCAAGTACTTCTTCTGCTTGAAAGGGTTTAGTGATGTAGTCAACCGCACCGAGTTGAAAGGCTTTGATTTTTTCTTGAGGGTTGTCTAGGGCAGTGATGAAAATGATGGGAATATTGCGGGTCCAAGGTTCACGTTTGAGTTGTTGGCAGACTTCAAATCCCCCAATATTGGGCATCATGATGTCTAATAAAATGAGGTCAGGTTTTTTGATGTGAATGGAGTCTAAAGCTGCCTGGCCGCTTTTGGCAATGTGAATTTTGAATTGGGGAACGAGGCATTCAGCAAGTAGTTTAATGTTGTCAGTGGTGTCGTCGACAATCAAAATGGTGGCAGAAGAGGGAAGGGTGTTGAGTTGTTGTTGGCAGCGATCAAGGTAAATTTTGGCTGCATTGTCTTGAGGATATTGAGCGAGGACTTGTTCAAAAAATTGTTGGGCTTTGTGAAAGCTGTGGTGGTGAAAGCACATGAAGCCTTGTTCAAAGGCATGACGAGTTTTGAGTTTGGCAGTGATGGATTCTGGGAAGTCGGCTTCAAAGACTTCGTAAACTGTTAGAAATTGGGATTTGCCTTTGACTTTGACATGGTCTAGAATTCGAATGTGGTGTTTTTGTAAGTTATTGAGTTTTAAGAAGGTTTGTTCGGTGATCAGCAGGGGGCAATCGTAGGTTTTGGTGAGCTCTTCTACCCGGGCAGCGACATTAACTGCATCTGCAATAACGGTGCTGTCCATTCTGTTTTGGCCACCAATGGTGCCGAGCATTAAGGGACCGGTATTGAGGCCGATGCCAATTTTGATGGGAGGGTAGTTGTTGTGGATGAGGAGTTTATTGTAGTCTTTGAGGGTGTTTAACATGGAAATGGCACAGCCGAGGGCGTCTTCTGGGGTGTGAAAGAGAGCCATGATGGCATCGCCGATGTATTTGTCGATGACACCTCGGTATTCAAAGATGATGGGTTCCATCTGTCCAAAATAGAGGTTGATGAAGTCAAAGGTGGCTTGGGGGCGCATTTGTTCGGATAGGGTAGTGAACCCACGAATGTCTGAGAAGAGAATGGTCATTTCTCTTTCGGTTTGGTCGCCCAGTTCAACTTCGATAATGCTTTTTTTGTTGAGTAATTTTAGAAATTCGCTGGGAATGAATCGTTCGTAGGCGCGGTTGAGTTCAATCATTTTTTGGTTGAATCGTTGCCGTTCTCCTTCTATTTGTCGTTGTTCGCTAAGGTCTCTTAGAACGGCAAGTACAAAGATGAGTTGGTTTTTGTCGTCTTTAATGGGAATTCCCCACATTTCTATGGGGGTGATGGAATGAGAATGGCGAATTTCAATGTCGTTGATTTTGTTGGTTTTTCCAGTCAGGGCGACTAGGATGGGCAGTTTTTGATAGGGGTAGGGTTGCGGATGACCGGGATGGTAGAAATGATAGGTTTGAGAGAATTGGGTGAAGGGAATTTCGGGGTTTATTTCTTGTTGTAATATCTCTTTGGCGTGTTGATTGGAGTAAAAAAGGACGCCGCTGTTTTCCATGATTAAGATGCCAACGGGCATGGCTTCTAGGATTTGTAAGAGTTGGAATTCGGTTTTTTGGGTGGCTTGGCGGGCTTTTTGGAGGGAGTTTTGTAGGGTTTGGAAGGAATCTTGTAGGTGGCAGAGTGAGTTGATGAGAATGAAGATAAGGGTGCCAAGTAGGATGGGAATTATACTGTTTACAGTGAGCCATGGCCAGGGTTGGGGGGTGGGTTGCCAGAGAAAAAGGGTCAATATGAGGGTGGGGGTGATCGTGATTCCGATAATCAGTAGGGCAATGAGCAGGGCGAATGGGGAATGGGAGGTCCATGAGGGGTGTAGGTTGTGAAGGCAGGCAGTCTGGCGGATCATAGGGTTTTATAGGGGGGTAATTGATGTGGCCAGTGGGTTGGGTTTAGAGCACAGGTATGCCTATGTCTTTGAGTAGTAGGGCGGTTTCATAGAGGGGCAGTCCCATAATACCAGAGTAGCTGCCTTCAATGTGTTGAATGAAGATGCTGGCAATTCCCTGAATGGCATAGCTTCCTGCTTTGTCAAAAGGTTCAGCGGTTGTAATGTAGTGGGCGATTTCTTGTTGTTCTAGGGTTCGGAAGTGGACGGTGCTGGTGCTGAGTTGTACTTTTTGGATATGAGGGGTGAGAATGGCTACTGCGGTCATGACTTGGTGAGAGCGTCCGGAGAGTTGGGTGAGCATGTGGTGAGCGGCTTGAGGGGTTTGGGGTTTGCCAAGCAGGTGTCCTTGGTAGGTGACAATGGTGTCAGCAGCGAGAATGGGGTAGGGGGCTGGAATTTGGGACTGGGCTGCTTGGGCTTTGGCTACAGCGAGGCGTTGTACATAGTGGTCGGGAGTTTCTTGGGGGTTGGGGGTTTCGTCCACGGTGACAGTAATTTGTTGATGGGGAATGTTGATTTGTTGTAATAGGGAATGTCTGCGTGGTGATGAGGAGGCAAGGTAGATCATGGTGATAGGGAATGTTCTTTTTGGAGGGGTTGGACAAGCGCAATGGCAGTTTGAGAATTGCCTCGCGCTTGTGGGTGTGGTTTAGTGAGGTTCGAGTTCGTCTTCGGGTAAATGGGTGGGCATGTCGATGAATAGGGGTTTGAGTTTTTGCAGGTGTTGTTCGAGGCTGACCGACAGTAAGGAAGAGATGGAGAAGAGGGTGGATAAGACGTCTAGGTTGGAGTCTGCTTCGCTGGCAGCTCGAATGCGTTGTAGAAAGTCGTAGTTAAGAGTGAGCATATCTTTATAGTGTTTTTTGAGTCCCTTGAGAGCCAGGTCAGCTTTACCGCCTTCTTGATAGATGTAATATTGTCCCAACAGGTAAGAAGAGGTGACTCGGTAGACAATTTCGTCAATGGAGGCAAAGGGCAGGTGGTAATGGGCCATGCCTCGCATTCGAGAAAGAATGGGACAGGCGCTGGTGGCCATGACGAATCCGATGAGGGCTCTCAGTCCAGTTTGGGCGTCACATCGTTTGAAATATTCTCGTTCCGGGGTGATGACTCGCACATTGGTGGCACTGCAAGATAGAATTTCTCTGAAACCCAAGATGATTTCTTTGGCATCAATGCCGACTGGACAGTGAGAATAGTCTTGGAGGTTGAGGGGACAGTTGCCGCATTGTTTGAATCCTAATTCTGTCCAAGCTGGGTAATCGGCCTTGTCTAAAATGTCAGCCCTGGGTCGATAGAAGTTGATTTTATAGTGTAACATTTTACCATCATCCATGGTAAACATGTATTCAATGAACATCTCTTGTTTGTCAAACATAGTGGTATTCCTATCCTTAGATGATTGCTTTAGTCGAAGAGGTGTTCTATTTCCTTAAGATGTCGTTCTAAGGAAAGAGATAGCATGGAGGAAATCTGTGAATAAAGTGGCCAGTACGTTCAAATTGGAGTCTGCTTCACAGGCTGCCCTAATTCGTTCTAAAAAATGGTAGTTTAGGGTTTGCATTTGTTCAAAATGTTGTTTTGAGCCCAGCAAATCCCAAGTTTATTTTATCACCTTTTTTGTAAACATAATATTGGTTTAATAGGTAGGCGGAGGTTACTTGAAATACTGTCTCATCTAAGGATGAGAAGGGGAGGTAGTAATAGGACGTACCACGCATAGTGGACAAGACGGGGCAGGTACTGCTGGCCATGACAAAGCCGATTAGGGAGCGGAGTCCAGTTTGGGCGTCAGTACGTTTAAAACAATCCTGTTCTGGAGTTTTAACGTAGATATCAATTTCTTTGCAAGAAACGATTTCCGTGAACTCTAAGAGGATTTCATGGGCGTCAATGGCGACTGGACAGTGGGAATGATGTTGGACAGAAAGAGGACAATTGGGGCATTGCTGAAAGTCTAACAGGGTCCAAAAGGGATAGCGAGTTTTGTCTAAAAGGGAATGACGTACTCTGTTAAATTCTACTCTATAATGTAATACCTTTCCTTCATCCACGCTAAAAGTGTACTCTATAAACATAGATAAAAATCCGTATAAAGAGTAGGTAAAGGTTAGGTTATTCGGGGTAGATCAATTAACTTATCACACTTGGGAGTGAATAGACATCATGCAATAATCAGGAGGGAGGATTGAAAATATGAAAATTGAAGAATATACCGAGAGTCGGACTCGAACCGACACAGTGTTACCACCACCAGATTTTGAGTCTGGCGCGTCTACCAGTTCCGCCATCCCGGCATTTCGAGAAATTATAATCGATTTTGGAGTTAAAGGAAAGTCTTTTTTTGAAAATTTTAAATTTCTGCACGTACCTTATTAAGGTAATTTCTGTAATTTAGGGATTATATTTACCTCAAAATGACGAAATATCACTTCTTAAAGGTATAAGATCACCGATTTATTTAAGAATCTTATCGAAAATTATGGTATACTTCTATTATGAATACTCGTTTTCCATTATCTCTTTAGCCAATGCCTTACCAGAAATAGATTTCACGCTGCAATCCTGGCAAGATGGAATTGTCAATAGACCTCTTGCAAAAGTAAAAGATGAGATACGAAAAAATAAAAGGGAAATCCCAGTCGGAGTGGAGGCTTTAGCCGCTCAGCTGTAGGCATCACCCCACACAAATCACAATATCCGACCTCTTTCCGGCTAAAGCCTCCACTCCAAGGTATCTTAACTGAAAGGTAGATTGGAGTGGAGGCTTTAGCCGGTCAGCCGTAGGCATCACCCCGCACAAATCACAATATCCGACCTCTTTCCGGCTAAAGCCTCCACTCCAAGGTATCTTAACTGAGGGGCAACTCTCATTTTTTCATGATCGCATACTTTTGCAAGAAGTCTAATGTCCAGTCTGATACGCATGTCGTTTTACCTACTGCACAAAATATACATGGTAGTTAACCATTGACTGCGTGTCAACCCTCCATGATTGTCAGTATTCACGCTTTGCCCATATTTATCCCTCTTTATTGGGATCGGACTTGAAATAACCACACTATGAATCTAGAAATCATCAGTTTATTAACCATGGGAAGTTTGGCCGGTTTATTGGCGGGATTACTCGGAGTAGGAGGAGGTGTGATCATCGTTCCAATACTCCTTTGGGTATTTCAACAACACCCTGAATTCCCCAGTACTCACCTCATGCACTTGGCTATTGGCACTTCCTTGGCTACCATTGTGTTCACTTCTCTATCCTCTATTTTAGCACATCAACGCCAACAAGCTATTCAATGGGGGTTGGTACAAAAACTGGTGCCCGGTATTCTGATCGGCACTTGGCTGGGTGCGGCTTTAGCAGATTATCTGCCCAATGAGAGCTTACATCTGCTGTTTGCCCTATTTTTACTGGGAGTCGCTTTACAACTCCTATTTACGAAACACCAGTTACCCACTCACCCCACCTTCCAATTGCCCGGCCAATTGGGTCTAACCCTGGTTGGTCTCCACATTGGCGCCATTTCTGCCCTGGTGGGAATCGGGGGCGGCACTATCACTGTGCCATTTCTGACTCGCTGCCAAGTGCCCCTGCGCCAAGCCATTGCCACCTCGGCAGCCTGTGGATTCCCAATTGCCCTTTCAGGCAGCTTAGGTTTTATGGCTATGGGGTGGGAACTGCCCAATTTACCCAATTGGAGCACTGGATACTTATACTGGCCTGCCCTCATTTTCATCGTGCCCATGACCCTGCTATTTGCCCCTTTGGGTGCTTGGCTGGCCCACACTCTTCCAGTACTTTTGCTCAGGAAATTCTTTGCCCTTTTCCTGTTGGGGGTCAGTATAAACATGTTGTTTCACCCCTGACTACAACTTGGGCTAATTCACCCATCCTGCGTCGACATTAACAACAATTTCTGTTATATTAACTAAGGATCTTGACCAATTTAACTCTGGGTCATCACTAGGGACCCGTTCCAAGCACCGAATCCAGACCCTATCTGAAGCCGCATTAACTACTTTTTTATGATTTTACGTCAAATCACAAAAGGACAATTCCCATGAAAAAGCCTTTGTTAATCATTCTAACCGCGCTGGCTGTCCTCTTGTTGGGACAAGTGAGTTTGGCTGCCAACCCTACTCACCTGAAAACTCTCAAAGAGACCAACAAATGCACCCGTTGCAACCTCAGTGGAGCCCGTCTGAACGGCGCCAGACTCATGCGGGCCAAACTCTCCGGCGCCAATTTAAGTAATGCCAAACTCCGAGGCGCCAATTTGCGGGGCGCTAACCTAGGAGGTGCAAATTTAAGTGGAGCTGATCTCCGACGCGCTAATTTAAGAGGGGCCAACATGGGCCGTGCCAACTTAGGAGGCGCTGATTTAGGAGGCGCCAATTTGCGCGGTGCCAACCTCAGTGGCGCCAACACCAGCGGGGCCAATCTCAAGGGCGCCAATCTCACGGATGCTAAGGGCGCTCCCTCTGGGAAGTAACTCCATATTTTCCCTTAACTTCCACCTTGTTGCCAACCCAAAATCGTCATATTACAAAACATTGGAGATATTTTCTGTTCCACTTCACCTTGATGGATAAAATAAGTTGAATTTACAACCAAACAAGGATGCCCAACAATCACTATTATTCTCCGGGCAAAAAGTTGAAAAACAGTTGGCAACTCGGAGGCTGCTTCTCCTAAACCGAGGAATCCCACTTAACTCAAAATCCAATTTTTTATGAGCAGTTGACTATGATGAAGAGCAAACAATACTTACTTAACCATTATCCACCCTTGAGCACGGTCTTAAAACTCACAGTAGGCAGCGGATTTTGGCTGGTGGTGGCCTGTGCAACTCCGACACCTTCCTCCTCTTCTGATAACGGAGGAGGACCTGATCTCAGTCTTGCCAATGCCTGTCCCAGCCAATCCACCCTGAAAACCCATACCGGTCAAGTAAAAACGGATACCATACCCAATCCATTCGGCGGTTTTCCAAATCCCAATATTCGGCTTCAAAATGGGCAATTGTCTATCAGTGTGAGCACCAAAAATTCAGGATTTCTAGAATTATCTAAATTCCCAGCCAACCAATTACAAGTCGGAGAATTCCAAGGCACTCAATTTGAACTCTCCTTACTCTATGCTTCACCCTATGAGAATTGCAGCAACATTCCCCATCGTTCACAAGCCAAATTGAAGATTGAGACCTATACCCCTAACGAAAAAATTGGCGGTTGCCTGTACAGTCAATTTACCTGTGAGACCAACCAACAACTCGAAATCGCAATCCCTTTCTCAGGGGAAATCAAATGAATTATGAACAACTGAATTGGGAATTAAGGAGCGTTCGAAAACAACCAAAGGACAAATACCCAAGTCAGAATGCCAAATAAAAATAGGTAAATCAAATAACCCATATAGGTCATCAGTTGACCTAAACCGTTTTTTTGAATTCCCTCTATATTAGCCTGCGGGTAACTCAAAGAAGAACGTTTGCTCCTCAGCGTCTTCAATTGGCATTTCAAACATTTGACAAAAAAAATGGCCACCATCGGCGCCACAAACACAGGTAACAACAACATTCCCATGAGATTATCGGTCATCAAAGCAATAATCAAATAACCAATAATCAAGATCACAACTGTGACAACAAACATAATCTCCTTCTTACTGAAGGATGAATTTAGCGAACTGGAAGGGGCTTTATCAGCCATATCATGATCACCTCTAAACGTAAGGTATTGAAAAGTAAGGCAATTATCATTCAACATTCCATCTTTGAACACTGCCCAAAATCGTAGGATGATTTTCTAACACTTGAAATTACTTAGAATTGACCTATTATATTACCACTTTCTAATAAATCAATACCATCTTTTTAACCACCTTCCCAGCACTGCCACCATGTCCTCCCAATTTCCATTTGATTTTAAAGCATTTATTCACACTGTACCCCATCAATCTGGAGTATACTGTATGCTCAACTCACACGGAAAAATCCTATACATCGGCAAAGCCAAACACCTCGACCAACGTCTTCGCAGCTATCTCACTCTGCCAAGTACCATTTCCTCCAAACAACACGCCCTAATCAGCCAAATTGCCCACATCAACTATGTGATCACCGCAGATGAAACCGAAGCCCTCTTGCTTGAAGAAAAACTGATCAAAGCCCACCGTCCTCGTTACAATGTCTCTTTACGAGACGACAAAGTCTATCCCTTTATCCATCTTTCCGACACCCCATTCCCCAGTTTCCAACTCTATCGAGGAACTCAAAAACGCACAGGACGCTATTTCGGTCCCTATCCGATCGTCAACGCTGCCCGTGACACCCTGCAACTGCTACAAAAACTATTTCTCATTCGATCCTGCCGAGACTCCCAATTTCGCAACCGTTCCCGTCCCTGTCTACAACACCAAATCCAACGCTGCTCTGCACCCTGTGTGGGACTCTGCTCACCGCAACATTATGCCCAAGCGGTCCAACAAGCCCTCTGGTTTCTAGAAGGTAAAAATCAAACCATCATTGACGACCTTGCCCAAAAAATGCAGGCCGCTGCCGATCATCTGGCCTTTGAAGAAGCTGCCCATTATCGGGACCAAATTCGTCAACTCCAAAAAATTAGCAGCCAACACTCAACTCCTCAATCGCCCAACTTAGACAACTTACTCCATCCTGCCTCCCCCTTAACCTCCTTAGACACCCTCAACAATTGGTATCAAGAGCGCTTCACTGCCCTTCATCATTTCCTATGCTCTCACCCAACTCTAGCTCTATCCGAATCCCAACGTGCCCAACTTCCCCCACACCTCAACCACATTGATTGCTTTGATGTCAGCCATTTTCAAGGACAAGCCACCGTTGCAGTCTGTGTCACCTTTGGACAAACCGGTCCCCAAACCGCAGCTTACCGCCGCTACAACATTTCTGACACCACTCCTGGGGATGACAACGCCGCCTTGGCTGCCGCCCTGTCTCGCCACTATCAACACTCCCAACACCTTCCCGATCTTCTACTCATCGATGGCGGTCTTCCCCAACTCAACACTGCCCATCACATCTCTCAACGCCTTTCCCTTTCAATTCCCCTGATCATTGGCATTGCCAAAGGACCCCAACGACGACCAGGATTAGAAACCCTCTTTTTGAATAACGGCTTTTTTCAGCTACCAGCCGACTCCCCAATTCTCCACTTACTACAAAGAATTCGAGACGAAGCCCACCGTTTTGCCATTCACAGTCACCGCAAAAAATTAGCCAAACTCAAACGCACCTCGATATTACAAAACATCCCAGGAATCGGTCCCCAACGACGCAAACGTTTGCTCAATCACTTTGGGGGATTACAAGGTGTCCTAACCGCCAGAATCGAAGACCTTATGCACGTTCCTGGCATCAATCGACACTTGGCCACCCAGATTTATGAGTTTAAAAATCATTATCTCTTATGAACATACCTAATTTTTTGACCTTACTACGCATTTTACTGATTCCCATTCTCATCATCGTCTTTTACCTGCCAGTTACCTGGTCCAACCTACTCACTACCCTGGTATTTGGGACCGCAGCCATCACTGACTGGTTCGATGGTTACCTAGCCCGCAAATGGCAACAAACCTCAGCCTTTGGCGCCTTTTTAGACCCGGTCGCCGACAAACTGATCGTGGCCGTAGCCCTGGTCTTACTGGTCCAACACAACCCCAGTCCTTGGATGGCCATTCCCGCTGCAATCATCATCGGTCGCGAAATCACCATCTCAGCGCTGCGAGAATGGATGGCGGAAATAGGACAACGAACCCAAGTTGCAGTCTCAACCATTGGCAAAATCAAAACCACCATGCAAATGCTTGCCCTGCTCATGCTACTTTACCGCTACCCTCTATTGGGAATACCCATCTATGAAATAGGCTTCTTTGCTCTGTACATTGCCGCCTTACTGACCCTATGGTCCATGTTCATCTACCTAAAAGCAGCACTACCAATTTTACTCAAAAATCAACCCTAACTTGCCCTTGAATTTTCAATTATTTTTGGAACAAACTGCTTAAAATGCCTGTTTTACCGACAATCTCCACAAATTCCATAAATATACAAATAATGATCAGCAATCTCAAATCCTTTCTCCTGAGCAATGGCCAATTGGCGAGTCTCGATGACCTCATCGACAAACTCTACAATCTTACCGCATCGAGTACATACCAAATGATCATGATGTGCCCCCTCATTCAACTCAAACACCGAGAGCCCCCCTTCAAAATGATGTCTAACCACCAATCCGGCCGACTCAAATTGCGTCAATACCCGATAAACAGTGGCCAATCCCACATCTTCTCCCAAATCTGTCAACGCCCGGTAAATTTCCTCAGCACTTAAGTGACGTTGGAGGTTAGTCTCCAATAACTGCAATATGCGTAACCGTGGCAAAGTTGCTTTCAACCCTACCTTTTTAAGTTCTCGACTTTCCATCTATTTAAGCTCTACCCATAAAATTTGAAAAATAAACCCCATGTTATCCTACAACAATCCAATGACCTTAGCCCCCTTGCAACCAATCCTCATGCATAAACTTTCCCTGGCCTTCCTATTCAGTAACTTACTGTTCCTAACTCACTGTACTTTGTATAAAATGGACGTTCAACAAGGCAACTTAATTACCCAAGACATGCTGGATCGCTTAGAATGGCACATGCCAGCCAAAAAAGTCAGTTTTATCATGGGGACTCCCTTAATAAGGGATGCTTTTCATGCCCAACGTTGGGACTATTTTTACAGTCACCAAACCGTTGGAAAAGCGCCCCAACAACGCAAAATTACCCTATTATTTGACGATCAGGAACGATTGACTGGAATTGAAGGAGATGTTGTGACCAACCTCAACAAAAAACCTTCCACCCCTGATTCTCAATACAAAGAAGAAATTCCCATTTTATAAACACAAGTCCTAATAAACATGAATTGATTTTGAAAACTGATAACACTCATCCCTTCAGAAGTTGCCGACCCCACAATGCCACCTACAATCATCATCTCTTTCATTTCACCTCCCAGCCTCACCAATAGAGACCCCTTGTTATGGATCGCATCACCCTCGCTAAATTGCGTAAACTGAAAGCCCAGCAGGAAAAAATTGTCGCCCTGACTGTATATGACGCCAGTTTCGCCCATCTGCTAGAACAATCTGGTGTTGAGGTACTTCTGGTCGGCGACTCTTTGGGCATGGTCATTCAAGGACATCCCACCACCCTCCCTGTCACCTTGGAACACATGATTTATCACACTCAAGCAGTTTATCGTGGCACCCAACAAGCCCTGCTGGTGGTCGACATGCCCTTTATGACCTATGCCACTCCCAAACAAGCCTTGCGTAATGCCGCTCGTTTAATGCGCGAAGGCCAAGCCCAAGTCGTTAAATTAGAAGGGGGAGAATGGTTAGCTCCCACCATTGAATTACTCACTGCCCGAGGCATTCCCGTTTGTGCTCACCTCGGTCTCCTTCCCCAATCCATACATCAATTGGGAGGCTATTATGTACAAGGCCGACAACCGGCACAAGCCCAACGTTTACAAGCTGAAGCCCACTGTTTACAAGAAGCTGGAGCAACCCTGCTTGTTTTAGAATGCGTTCCCTCCCCATTGGCTGCTGCCATCACCCAATCTCTCAGTATTCCTGTCATTGGCATTGGCGCCGGTCCCCAATGTGATGGCCAAATTCTCGTTCTCTACGATTTACTGGGACTGACCCCCGGCAAATCTCCCTCATTTAGTAAAGACTTTCTAAAAGCCGCGCGTCCTGACAGCAGCCGTTTACAACATGCCATTGCCACCTATGTAGAAGACGTTAAAAATCAACACTTTCCAGACTTGGAACACAGTTTTACCTCATGAAAATTCTTTCTTCTCCCTCCGAACTGACTGCACTCACTCAACAATGGCGCCAAGACCAACGCACCATCGCCTTCGTGCCCACCATGGGCAATCTACATCCCGGGCATCTTAGCCTAGTGCAATTGGCCCAACAACGAGCTGACATCACCGTGGTCAGCATTTTTGTAAACCCTCTACAATTTGGCGCCCATGAAGACTACCATCACTATCCACGCACTTTAGAAGAAGATTGCCAAAAACTCAGCACTCTCGCCATTGATATACTATTCACCCCCACAGTTTCTGACATCTATCTCCAACACCTTGATTGCTCAACAAAAATACAAGTTCCCCAATTCGACAATATACTTTGCGGTGCCAGTCGACCCGGTCATTTCACCGGAGTTGCAACCGTGGTCAACAAACTGTTCAACCTGGTGCAACCCAACTGGGCCATCTTTGGAGAAAAAGACTACCAACAACTGCTGATCATTCGGCAAATGGTCAAAGACTTATTCATTCCCATACAAATCATCAGTGCCCCCATTTACCGGGAAGCAGACGGTTTAGCCATGAGTTCTCGTAACCGTTACCTGACCCCAGAACAACGAGCCATCGCCCCAGCACTGTTTAAAATTCTCAATCGTGCCCAACAGCAAGCACAAACCACATACCGACAAACTGGTCACCCAGCATCTTATCAAACCTTGGAAAATACACTGTTGGAGGAATTAACCTTGGCAGGTTTTCAACCTGATTACCTTACCTTTCGGGCTCAAAACACCTTAGCATCACCTCAACCCACTGATCAACATCTGATTATTCTTGCTGCAGCCTGGTTAGGAAACACCCGTTTGATTGACAATCTGGCTTTTACCCTAACTTAAAACCTCGAACAACTAGAAAGGTAAAAAGTAAAAAAGTAGATTGAGTTAGCGCAGCGTAACCCAACAATTCATCAAGATTTTTATTGGGTTGTGGCACAAAAAGACGCGCCAAAACCCACCCTGTGCCGACTGTGTAGGATGTGCTGAGCGTTTTTTGTGAAGCGCATCTATCGCGTTTTTCTCATTCTGGAAACTCTACAAATTCTGATTCAGACATATGAGACCTGTGACCATGATTCCCATCATTGTAGCCAACCAACTCAGCAAAACCATTGAAGGGCCGGCAGGCCCCTTAACCATTCTCAAAACCATTGACCTCACCATTCAACCCCAAGAAGCGGTGGCCATTGTGGGCGCCTCGGGCTCTGGTAAATCCACTTTGCTCGGTCTCCTTGCAGGACTGGATCATCCGAGCGAGGGTACAGTCACCTTACTGGGACAAGAATTGAACCCATTAACTGAAGATCAACGGGCTCAACTGCGCGCGGGAAAGGTGGGTTTTGTATTTCAATCTTTTCACCTGTTGCCCGGACTGACTGCCCTGGGAAATGTTCTCCTGCCCCTGGAACTGGCTGGGCAAGCGCAACCCAAAAATATCGCCCTTAAAGTTCTCGAACAAGTCGGTCTCACCGCTCGCCTCCATCACACCCCGCACCAACTGTCCGGAGGGGAACAACAGCGCGTTGCCATTGCTCGGGCTTTTGCCTGTAAACCTCAAGTTTTGTTTGCTGATGAGCCCACGGGTAACTTGGATCACGCCACTGGCAAACGCATCATCGAATTATTGTTCTCATTACAAATGGAATTGGGAACTACCTTAGTCTTAGTCACTCATGACTCTTCTTTGGCGGAACGATGTGTTCGGACATATCAGTTAATCTAGGGACTGGGCGCACTTCAAAAACATGGGACCATAACTTACCGGTTATAAACAAACGTTTATCCTTGGCGTCATAAGCAATGCCATTGAGCACTTTGCGGCGCGAATCCCCATGAATTTTTACCAAGGCGGAACAATCGATCCAACCGGTAACTTTCCCAGTTGTTGGAGAAATGCGAGCAATATAAGGTTGTTCCCAAATATTCGCCCAAATTTCGCCCTCAATATATTCCAACTCATTCAATTTAATCAAAGGTCGCCCCTGATGATAAATGGGCAACTGACGCTTCACTTCAAACGTGACCGGATCCAAGAAATACAAGTGATGACTGCCATCACTGGCAATCAATTGTTGCCCATCATGAGTAATTCCCCACCCTTCACTAAAATAGGGAAAAGAACTTAAGGGCAACAAGGAAGATAAGGAATAAGTAAAACCTTGTCGATTGCGCCAAGTCAACTGTATAATTTTATCTTCCCAAAGTGTAATTCCTTCAGCAAAATACTGATCTTGCAAGGAATATTTCTGCAAGACCTTACCTGTGCTCAATTCCACTTTGCGCAAACTGGATTGTCCCCATAACCCTGTACTTTCATACAAAAATCCCTTATGATACAACAGACCTTGAGTAAACGCTTGTGGATCATGGGGATAAGTATGTACAATTTCATAATCGTATACAACCAATTCCCCAAGAGCCGTTCTCATGAGAACTAAAAATAACAAAAAACCAACTGCGCTATAAGTATGACGGTGCTTAATCATCATCTATTATTCCTAATGGACTTTACAAAGTAATGGCTTGGTAACCTTCTATTCTCACTATCACGTTCTCACTTTACTCAACAGTTTAGCTTCCTCCCAATATTGTTCCTTTTGTTCGGCAGTTAAATCTTGAATGCCACACCCCAATTTTTGCGCCGCCTCTTCAATATAACGAAATCTTTTCATGAACTTACGATTGGTTTTTTCCAAAGCAGTTTCCGCGTTGATATCGATAAAACGGGCATAATTAACCAACGAGAATAATAAATCTCCAAACTCCAACTCAGCAGCTTCCTGATCAGTAATCACATGATTCACCCACAATTCTTTAAATTCCGACAATTCTTCCTCCACCTTCTGCCAAACTTGTTCTCGATCGGACCAGTCAAATCCAACACTGCGTGCCTTTTCTTGAATGCGCAACGCTTTAACTAAAGCTGGTAATGAAGTAGGCACTCCAGACAATACTCCACCTTTAGAATTCTGCTCTTGCAGTTTTAATAACTCCCAATTCCGTCTGACTTGGGCCTCATTTTCAACCACTGTATCAGCGAATACATGAGGGTGACGGACGATTAATTTTTCACAAATTGCTTCAATAACAGCTGTAATATCAAACACTTGTTGTTCTGCACCCAATTTAGCATAAAATACAACATGCAACAATAAATCTCCCAGCTCTTTTTTTACCGCCTCCAATTCGCCTGCCAAAATGGCATCAGCCAATTCATACACCTCCTCAATGGTATAATGACGAAGTGATTCCCAAGTTTGCTGGCGATCCCAAGGGCATTTTTCCCGTAACTCATCCATAATGCCCAACAATCGTTTGAAAGCGATTGCGGCCTGATCGTGTGGATTAAAAGTCATGCTTTCCTTTCCAAAAAGTAATAAAACAATGAAGTCCCAAACTCGAAATTTAACACCCATGCCCATCAATGATCGTTTGTTGCGTAAACAAGTCAAGTTATTTGGCAAAATGCTGGGCAAAGTCCTGTTGGAACGTGCCCATGGCCAAGTGTACATGACTGTGGAAACCTTGCGCAAAGATTTTATCAGTCTCCATAAAAAATACAGTCCCCAAAAACATCAGAAACTGGTGGCCCTCATTCAATCTTTGCCCCCAGAAGTGTTGACTGAAGTGATTCGAGCTTTTAATATTTACTTCAGTCTCATTAACATCGCCGATGAATTGTTCAAATATCAGCAACGATTGAATTTTGAATACGCCGGAGGACCTTTGTGGGAAGGGTCTTTTGATGTCGTATTGCGCCAATTCTTGAATGCAGGGCTAAGTCCCTTACAAATTCAAACTCTTTTCAATCAACTCAATTACTTATCTGTCTTCACTGCTCATCCTACTGAAGCTCGCAGACACACTATTATGCGCGTATTAAGACGCATATTCATTTCTATGGAACGCCTGTGTAATCGCCGGTTAAGTACTTTGCAAAAACAGGAATTGGAAGATGAATTGGAGGCCCAAATTCATATTCTCTGGAAAACGGATGAAGTGCGCAGTTATCGATTGCAAGTGACTGATGAAATTAAAAATGGTCTCTCTTATTTTCAAGAGAGTTTATTTAAAGCGGTCCCACGCGCTTACAGAGGCATAGAGCGCACTTTAAAACGGGTGTTTAAGGAGTATCCACATTACCCTTTAACTGTGCCCAGTTTTATCCAATTTGGCTCTTGGATCGGCGGTGATCGAGATGGCAATCCATTTGTGACTCACCAGGTGACTGCCAAAGCATTGCGGATGCAAAAGATAGAAATTCTCCAAGAATATCGGCGCCGTCTTTATGAGCTCACTCATATTTTAACTCACTCCTATCAATTTTGCCAACCCACCTCAGAATTTCTTGATCAGTTGCATGATGATATTCGTTGGTGTGAAGAGATGAATTGCCAATCTTTTGCTTTTCACCAGTTAGAAGTGTATCGACGCAAACTGTTGATTATGCAGCAACGCATTGAATTTACTCTAAAAACTGTGGAAAGTTGCCTGAAAAATCCAGAAGATGAACAACTGGGTTTTTACCAAGTTCGCAGTTATGCCCATGTGCGAGATTTTTATCACGACCTGAAAATTATCCAAGCCTCACTCATATCCCATGGCGATGAAAAGGTGGCTCATGGCAAGTTAAAAGACCTCATTCGCTTGGTAGAGACCTTTGGCTTTCATCTGATGAAATTGGATATTCGGCAAGAATCCACTCGTCACACCACTGCCATTCAGGAATGGTTTGCCAAAACTCAGGGACTGGATTATGCTGCTTTAAATGAAACGGAACGTTTACACTTATTAGCCAACAGTTTGGCAGAAGCCGTTCCCCCTTGGTCACCTGGCGATTTTACTGAGGAGACTCAAGAGACTTTGGCTGTGTTCCAAATTATAAGCAAAATGAGAATAGAAATCAGTGAGCAAGTGATTGATCACTATGTTATTTCCATGACTCATCAGGCCAGTCATGTTTTGGAAGTGCTTAAATTAGCCCAGTTGGTCGGTCTGGTCGGTCGTCAAACCGGACAATGGTACTGTCATCTGGCAGTGTCTCCATTGTTTGAGACTATTGAAGATTTAAGTCAAGTCGATCAAGTGTTGGGGCGTTTATTTGAGCAACCAATTTATCGAGACTTGCTGGCTGCAACGGGTCATTTACAAGAAGTGATGCTGGGCTATTCCGATTCCTGTAAAGATGGGGGCATCCTAGCCTCCTCTTGGTATTTGTATCAGGCTCAACAAAAAATCACCCAACTGTGCGATCAGCAAGGCATTCAGTGTCGACTGTTTCATGGTCGTGGAGGCACAGTGGGAAGAGGAGGTGGCTCCACTTATGAAGCCATTGTATCCCAACCAGTGGGGACTGTAAGAGGGCAAATCAAATTCACTGAACAAGGTGAGGTGTTGGCCTATAAATACAGTCAACCAGAGACCGCTGTTTATGAATTGACGGTGGCTGCTGCTGGTTTATTTAAAGCCACCGGTATTTCCCTATTTCTCAAAGATTCCCAACCAGAATTTCCAGAATTTTTACAGGCCATGGCAGAATTGGCCCGTTTTGGAGAACAGCATTACCGGCAACTGACTGATTTTACAGAAGGTTTTATCGATTACTTTTATCAAACCACCCCAGTTTTAGAAATTGGATTGCTCAATATTGGTTCTCGTCCAGCTCGTCGTAAAGCAGACAATCCTTCCAAATATTCTATTCGGGCCATTCCTTGGGTATTTGGATGGTCCCAAGCCCGACACACCCTGCCCGCCTGGTATGGATTGGGCACGGCTCTGGAACAATTTTGTCTACAGAAAACGGATAATTTGCTCCTTTTACAACGCATGTACAAAGAATGGCCATTTTTTCGAGTCCTGTTAAGCAACATTAAAATGGCCCTGTACAAAACAGACATGCACATTGCCCAACAATACACTCAACTTTGTGGACATCCTCAAACCGCCGCCATCTTCAACACCATTACCGAAGAATATGAACGTACCCAACATTACCTGCATGATTTAAGTAAAGAAGCTGATCTTGAACATGAAAATCCCTTCCTTGCCCTGTCCATTGCCCGACGTTTGCCGTACATTGACCCCCTCAACACCATTCAAATTCACCTGCTTAAGCAGTATCGAACTTTAATTGCGCATGGGGAAACCAATGAAGTTGAAGTGCAACGTTGGTTAAATCCCATTTTACGTTCGATTAACGCGATTGCAGCAGGCATGCGAAATACCGGATAAATACAGATCAGTTTAGAGAATCGACGGAGTCATTGAACAATTGGTATGTAACTTGCCTAAACTCAATTGGCATTTCTCCTTAATATTAAACCTCTCAAGGTAGGTCATGAGAGGTTCTTTTTAAACCCTGAGACTTTAGTTATTGCCCAGAATTCTTTGACTATTTTTTAGATTATTCAATAATTTAGACCTGGACTCATCCTCATAATAACCATGAATAATCCAATAAAAATCAAGTAAAATTACAGATTTTTCGTTCGATTCTCCTTAAATGTGTGGTTGTGAATTGCCTTTCTTGAAAGCATTGCCTTTTGAGAAAGGTTTTTTTTTGCCCAATCAATCAAATTGCATTTTAGAAGGGAATAACGAACTTAATTCCCTTCCTTAGCCATTATTTCACCGAAATGTGATATTGACACGGTTGGCCACCACATGACAAATACATTGCTTGATCATCCCTGATCATCACCTGCCAATTCCCACGCTGCTTTTTAGAACCAGACCAAGGTCCCTTACTCCAAATGCGCCAAGTAAAAATACCAGTGGCTTGGACCTCTGCTTGTAACTGATTGAAAGTATTGGCATCACCAATCGGCAAATAAATTTGCTCCACCAACTGACCATTATGATACCACATATGCCAAATCCCCAATTTACCAAACGTTCGTAACTGATTTAACGCATTAGAATCCCCTTGCAACTTGTTCCAGAAAAATAAAGGAGAACGGGCATTGGGACTTTGATGATAACGCTCCACCGGATTTTTATCGGCATTGACCTTATTGGTCCACGCAGAGTCTAAAACTTGTAAGTAATTGGATGTCGGCGTCTCAGAAAGATTAGTGAGTGTATTCTCCCTGGGATTTAGTGGAGGAGCTGGAGATTTTTCACCGTTCCCCACCACAATAGTACAAGCGGCCAAGTGATGGAGAAGATATAAAGATAATACGAGATTAACCCATTTTTGAAGATGATTCATGATGAATTGTCCTTTGGTAAAATAGTTATTAAATACCCAATTTAGAAATTATTGCCATTTCATGTTAATAACTTAGCAAAATACCTGATGAAACACAAATGTCCATCCAAAGAAAATAGAGTCAACCCAGAATAATCATTATAATTATTAACTGATGATCAAAAAGTCATCAATCCATTGTAATAACTTGATTAAAATAGATTTATCCCATCCTGCCAGATCTCTATTTCTTAACATTCCAAATTTGGACAGACCATTCATGATCCAAATAGAAATAGGGGAAAATCGCTCATTTACAAACGGAGATCAGTTCAATAAGCTACTTAGGGAATCCAATTGATCAAAGACCAATTTTGCCTCTGGGACTCCCACTTTTTCTAAAGTAGCCTTTAATACACCCACCAATCGAGCAATTTCCTGTTTTTCCTCTGAAGTTAACATCGCACTCACTTCCGTTTTAACCTGCATCAATTCAGAAATATACTGTCCCAACTGTGCCAAAGCCTGATCAGCATAGGCACCTTTGGGATGAAATTTCAAATATTTACCCAACGTTGCCTCCAATTCTGCCAAATAACAAGGAATATGACTTTGACAAGCCCAATTGAGAGTTTCTGTACTGAGCCAAGCAATTTGATCAGTAATGGGAATGGGATAATATTGGTCGTGCAATTCCCAAATCAATTGGTAACGCACCAACAAGCGCCCCACTGTTTCATCAAAATACAAGTTGTCTTTTTGTTGATCCAACCAAGATAAGTAAGGGGCAGTCAAACGTTTTTCTTGAGGTAACTGTTCGATCATCGCTGCTCCCCTTTGCAAAATTTTAAGATAAGCAAAGGCCAATTCAGCAGCAATCTTTGGATCATCAGCAAGAATTTGCGGGCGTATTCTAGCCAAAAATTCGCCCACATCAGTGAGTTGAGAAAAGGTTAAATTTTTATCCAACTGTTGACGAGTCAATTTTAGGTAAATATCGGCTTTTTTATCATTTTCAAAGGGCAAGGTCAAGCCACTGATTAGCCAGCCCAACTGTCCATCTTCCAAAGCCACCTGACACCAACCTTCTTGAAGAGAGACTTCTTCCACCAAACTGCCCAATGCCAACTTGGCGATCACAGTTGCTTGCAAATTAGTACCCGTTCTCACATTAACTTGAGAGGCGGTAACAATGCGCAATTTTTTAGTAATATCAATTGGTTTTGGAGAAATGGGAAGGGCGGTCGATATTTCTTCATCAGAGTCGTCAGACTGAGCAGTCAGATGAAAACGAAGGGTGGATTTTTGGCCTTGGGATTTGTTCAATGAATTCATCAAAAATCCTGCAGCGCCATTGGCAGCTTGTTGAAAAGAGGTATTTAAGGAGGCAGGGTAATTGAGATAAATCCCCAGTTGGGCTTGACTTTGTTGACACCAGTGGGCAGGTATAAGATTCATGCGCACTGCAACTTGTTGATTTTTAAGGTGATGAAAGGCAAATTGAGTGAGCAGACTTTGAGGATCTTTAGGATCCAGGGACAAGGCATAGGCACATTCCCCAATGATCACTTTAATGTCATTGTGCAGCAAAAATTGGTGTAAACTGTCTAAATTGTTAAATTTAGGTAGGGTGACGGCATTTTTCTGGGCAAATGTGTTAAGAGCCCGCACTAAAATGGGATCGGCAAGTAAGCCTTGCAGAAGGTCCTTTTCTGCAAATAATTCAGTCAATTGTTGGGGTTGCTGAGGTTTGGTAAGATCTAAGGTAATCCATTGATGAGTTAGGACTGGGGCTGTTTGATCTTGGCAGTGTTGATGAATTTGACTTTTGAGGCTGAGCAGGGTACCAACAAAGGATAAGGGGGTTAATAAGTGAGTGTGTTCACAGGCAGTTTGGCGCAAGGCCACTTTTTCTTCAAACAGTTGTCTGGCCCAAGTTTGTGCAGAAAATAGGGGTTGTTGTTGGAGATCAAATGCGACTAGATCGTTATCCTGCCATTCCAGGGTAACATTTTGAGTTTGATAACGATTTTTGGTAACTGGGTCTTGTTGAGACTGGATGAATTTTCCGTACACCCAACCCACTTTGCCAGTTTCCAATCGAACCAGATACCAGTCATATTCTCCCAATATTTGTTCAGAATGGGTTAATTCTTTGACTTGGGTATTTTTTCGCAATTTGTCAAGAATTTCACTTTGTAAGTGGGGAGCAGAGCGCAAATGGACATTGTCTTTGAGAATGGTATGAGTGGGGGCAGCGTCTAAGTTGTGTAGATTTTGTCCCACCAATTGGGTCAATCCCCCAAATACCCAGCCTTTTTGATTGGGTTGGATCTCGACTAGGAACCAGTAATCATTGGTCTCAGCAATTTTAGTGGGTTGTCGAGTGCGAGCCAAAGTTTTGAGGAGGGTGCCCATGGCCAAGCGTTCCAAAGTGGTGGCTTCCAAATGGGGAGCGGTGCGCACACGAACTTGATCAACTGTGGTCACACGCAGTCCAGTGGCTTCTTGGAGTTTGTAGTTGGAGGTTGAGAATTGAATTTTAATTGGAGATTTAACAGGGACTTTTTGCATCAAAAAGCCTGTTTTTCCACTGTCGGCTTGAATGAGGGCAGTTTTTAGGGAGGCAGGCAGCGGTAAGAGTAATTCCAATTGTGCATAGGTGGCACGACAGGCTCCAACTGCAGGAGGCAAAGCCACACGAACAGCGACTTGGTCTTTGTGTAAACGATGAAAAGCAAATTGGGTGAGAAAATTTTCAGTGAGTTGGTAAAAACAGGTGTCTTGATTGTCTGATTCAGAGGGAACGGTTTCTAAATAGACGGTGTTGAGAGTTTGAGCCAGTTCAGCAAGGCTGCCAGGGGGAGTGGGAAGTTCGGTTTTGGCAAGGGCAGTTTGGATAACTGGGTCGGCCAGCAAGGCGGAAAGTAAATCGGGCTCTGGGAAATAGTCGGTTAAGGAAATGGGATGGTCAGGTTGGGTAAGGCGAAAGGCGGTAAAGGTGGTATTTATGGAGGGGTGAGCGGCTTGTTCGCAGCCAAGATATTCGGTTTCTTGACGGCTGACCAGGTCGCCCACTATGGACAGCAGTTGAAATTGATGTTCATATTCACAGGATTCCTGATCGGTTGTGATGAGGTGTTCAGAATAGTGGGTCTCAAAGTAGTGTTGGGCAAAGTTATGGGCAGAGAATAGTAGTTTTTTTCCTTGGTGAATGGTAATATCTTTTTGATTCCAGGTAATTTTAGTGTCATGAATAGTTTGTTCCCAAGCATGGCTGTGGGAAGCGATCAGCAATAGGCTCAGTAGCAATAGTAGATGATTTTTTAAGTGTGAGAGGTGTAGTGTCATAGAGAAATTCCCCGATGGATTTTTGGATAAGTTGGGGTGAATTTGAATACAGGGGAACAGTCCACTTTTTTGGGAAAGGGACCATTCTTTTTTGTGAAAATTGGTAGTCCTATTTGATTAGTGATATAGATTTGTGGTGCACTTTAAAATAATTACCTCGTTTCTCGTTTTCTCGTTCCCAAGTGACACTTTATCGTTCCCAAGTTACACTTGGGAATGCAGTCTTGACCGCGTCGCGGTCTGTACGAATAAAAACAGGAATAAGAGAACGCAGTCGTTACCAATTCGATGAAAATCAAGCTCCCTATTTTTCAACCTACACTGTCATTAACTGGCTGCCCTTGTTTACACACGATAACAGGGGCTGATTCTTGACCATACAGAAGCTGATGAATGGCTGACCGCAGCGCGGTCAAGACTGCATTCCCAAGTGGCACTTGGGAACGAGAAAAACGACTATTTTAACATTTTTCACTGTCCAAATAAGACTACCTGAAAATTTAACTGATATTTTCTAAAATGGCAGTTTTGACGGCGGAAAGTTCAGCTTTGACTTTGAGCACGGGTCCGGTGCTTTGTTGAATGGCGGTGTCAGGATCTTTGAGTCCATGACCGGTGAGCGTGCAGGTAATCAGGCTACCTTCGGGAATTTTGCCACTTTTGATATCTCGTAAAGCACCAGCCACTGAAATGGCTGAGGCGGGTTCACAAAAGATACCTTCTTGTTCTGCAAGTAGTTTTTGGGTGGCGAGGATTTCTGCATCGGTGAATTCATCAAACCAGCCTTGGGATTCTCGTTGGGCATTCCAAGCTTTGTC
Source organism: Thiomargarita sp. (assembly GCA_020721005.1). Classification (GTDB taxonomy): domain Bacteria; phylum Pseudomonadota; class Gammaproteobacteria; order Beggiatoales; family Beggiatoaceae; genus DYNP01. The sequence continues at coordinate 8,181 of DYNP01000001.1, read as the reverse complement.
CCAGCTTTGGGGGTTGCCAATGCGGATGGCAGTGGCAATGGTTTCGGGATTGTCAATTGGATGTCCGCGTAAAAAGGGGGCTGATCCAGAGGCTTGATAGGCACACATTTTGGGGCGTTTGTTGACGATACCTTCTTGATAGAATTGACTGTAGCCCATCCAATAGGCGCTGATGTTACCGGCGTTCCCCAGGGGTAAGCAGTGGTAATCCGGGGCACGACCTAAGGCTTCGATGATTTCAAAGGCGGCAGTTTTTTGGCCTTGGAGACGGAATGGGTTGATGGAATTGACAATTTCCACAGGAGCATGGTCGGCCACTTCTTTGACCAAGCGCATGCCGTCGTCAAAATTACCTTGAATTTGCATGATGATGGCGCCGTGCATCATGGCTTGGGCCAGTTTGCCTTGGGCAATTTTACCATCGGGAATGAGAACGAAGGCTATCATTTTGGCTCGGGCAGCGTAAGCAGCCGCTGAGGCTGAGGTGTTGCCTGTGGAGGCACAAATGACTGCCTGATTGCCGGTTTCCAAGCTTTTGGTGATGGCCATGGTCATGCCCCGGTCTTTGAAAGAGCCTGTGGGATTCAGTCCTTCATATTTGACGTAAATGTCCACAGTTTTGTTCAGACTGGTGGGAATGTTGTGTAGACGAATTAAAGGGGTATTCCCTTCTCCTAAACTGATAATTCGAGTATCATCCCGAATGGGTAAAAAATCCCGGTATCGGTCAATCAGTCCGGTGTAACGGTGGGCAAACGACATTAGAATCTACCTCTTGTGTAGTTAAAAGTGAGGAATGAATGGGGTAGTGTTATTTCTCTATGAGTTATAAGGTTTTAACCGGGAGGGTTTGGGTTTATACTAAGAGGATTGCAGTGGTTATCCTCACTTAGGATATACTGATTTTGGGATAACTTTTTAAGAATATGAGGATATTCAAGAAATAACGTTTATAAGTTGAGTTTTTAAAACGAGTATTTTATCATAAAAATTTTATTGTCGCATTGAAATGTCGTGTATAATTCATTGGCGTTATCTGTTTTTCAAGCCAATACTACAAATTTCCCCCTAATGTTCCTGTAAATTGGGAGGGATATTAATTTTTCACCACTTGAAGGAGACTTAAATTATGAGTTATGAACTGAATGGCAAAACCATAGCCGCAAATGCCAATGGTTTTTTAGACAACTTGGATGATTGGAGTGAAGAAGTGGCTGCGTGTATTGCCCAAGCTGAGGGGATTTCAGAGTTGACTCAGCGTCATTGGGACGTTATTAATTACATGCGGGACCAGTATATCAATAACGGTAGTACTCAGCCCAACATGCGTAATTTGGTCAAGGCAATGCAGGATGAATGGGGTGAAAAGATCGAGGCTAAAGCTTTGTATGAACTATTCCCAAAGAATCCTGATAAGCAATCTTCTAAAATTGGAGGATTGCCGGACACTAAACGTAAAGGAGGGTATTAAAACTTGTGGGAATTGGGAATATTGCAATTGAGAATGGTTAAATTTTGAAGATTTTTGGCCAAACTCAATCATTCCCAGTGGCTTGTCCAACCTAGAAGGGAAAATGGTGATTATTTCTCTTCTAGGCAAATGGTAAGTCAATTATCAATCACTGTGTCCAGCACCAGCAATGGTTTATCTGGCTGGACATTGGGTCATCAAATAATTTATGAAGGATTAATAACGTGTTAGAAGCTTATAGAATGCACGTGGCGGAACGAGCCCAAATGGGACTTCCCCCGTTGCCACTGGATACCGATCAGACGCTAAAACTGATTACTCTCCTTAAAAATCCTCCTACAGGTGAAGAAAAAGTTTTAGTTGAACTGCTGACTCATCGGGTCCCACCTGGAGTGGATCAAGCAGCTTATGTCAAAGCCACCTTTCTGATCACGATTGCCAAACAATATGAAACTTGTTCCCTAATCACCCCTCAACAAGCCACTCAATTACTGGGCACTATGTTGGGAGGATATAACATTGAACCTCTGATCGAACTGTTGGATGTGGACGTTTTGGCGCCTTTGGCAGCTCAGAGTTTATCTCAACTGTTGCTGTTGTTTGATGCCTACCATGATGTTGTCGAAAAAGCCAAGCACAATCCTTGGGCCAAACAAGTTTTGCAATCTTGGGCACAAGGAGAATGGTTTACCAGTAAACCCCCTTTACCAGAATCTATCACTGTCACCGTATTCAAAGTCCCGGGAGAGACCAATACCGATGATCTATCTCCAGCCTCAGAAGCTTGGAGCCGTCCAGACATTCCTTTGCATGCCAAAGCCATGCTGATCAATCGGTTAGAAGGCGCATTAAACACCATTGAGACCCTAAAGCAAAAAAATCATCCTATCGCCTATGTCGGCGATGTGGTGGGCACTGGCTCCTCTCGGAAATCTGCGATCAACTCTATCCTATGGCATATAGGACGTGACATTCCCTTTGTACCTAATAAGCGTCAAGGAGGCGTGATTTTAGGCGGTAAAATTGCCCCCATTTTCTTTAATACAGCAGAAGATTCTGGCGCCCTGCCAATTGAATGTGATGTCTCTGAATTGAGTACAGGGCAAGTGATCACCATTTATCCCTATCAAGGTCGCATTGTCGACGAACAACAACGAGACATCAGTCATTTTACTCTGCGACCTAGCACTTTGGCTGACGAAGTGCGAGCTGGAGGGCGCATTTCCCTGATCATTGGCCGCGGCTTGACTGAAAAAGCACGCAGCACTTTGGGACTGGGACCTTCAGACTTGTTCATTCGTCCCACTGCTCCTCAGGAGACTGGTAAAGGTTTCACGTTGGCCCAAAAAATGGTCGGCAAAGCCTGTGGAGTAAAAGGGATTCGACCTGGCACCTATTGTGAGCCCAAAATGACCACCGTTGGTTCTCAAGACACCACCGGAGCTATGACTCGAGATGAGCTTAAAGAATTGGCTTGCCTTGGATTCTCAGCCGACTTGGTTATGCAAAGTTTTTGTCACACTGCAGCTTATCCAAAACCGGTGGACATTCGATTGCAACATGAATTGCCAGATTTTATTCGTACTCGGGGAGGAGTTTCTCTGCGGCCTGGAGATGGCATCATTCACTCCTGGTTAAACCGCATGATTTTGCCTGACACGGTGGGCACAGGTGGAGATTCTCACACCCGCTTCCCTATTGGCATCAGTTTCCCCGCTGGCTCTGGTCTCGTTGCCTTTGCCGCGGCGTTGGGCGTTATGCCGTTAGACATGCCAGAATCGGTACTGGTTCGCTTCACCGGTGAAATGCAACCGGGAATTACTCTGCGTGATCTGGTCAATGCCATTCCCTACGTGGCCATTCAGCAGGGACTGCTGACTGTGGCTAAGGAAGGCAAGAAAAATATTTTTTCTGGACGCATTTTGGAAATTGAGGGGCTGCCAAACTTAAAAGTGGAACAAGCCTTTGAATTGGCTGATGCTTCTGCTGAACGTTCCGCCAACGGTTGCACCGTGTATTTAAACCCAGCACCTATCATAGAATTTCTCAACTCCAATATCACCTTATTACGTTGGATGATTGCCCAAGGCTATGGTGATGCTCGCACTCTGCAACGGAGAATTGAAGCCATGGAAGCCTGGGTAGCCAATCCAGTATTATTGGCGCCCGATCCCGATGCAGACTATGCTCAAGTCATTGAAATCAATCTCAATGAAATCAAAGAGCCGCTGTTGGCCTGCCCCAATGATCCTGATGATGTTCGTCCCCTATCTGCAGTAGCCAAAATCAAAATAGATGAAGTCTTCATCGGCTCTTGTATGACCAACATTGGGCACTACCGAGCAGCGAGCAAAGTGTTGGAAAACAGCGGGGCAGTCTCCACCCAGTTGTGGGTAGCGCCTCCCACTCGCATGGACCAACATCAATTGGTACAAGAAGGCATTTACTCCATATTTGGCAGAGTCGGGGCTCGCACCGAAATGCCGGGGTGTTCCCTATGTATGGGCAATCAGGCTCGAGTCAAAGAAAATGCCACTGTGGTCTCCACCTCTACCCGTAACTTTCCCAACCGTTTGGGCAAAAATGCCTCGGTCTACTTGGCTTCTGCCGAATTGGCAGCGGTATGTGCCAAACTGGGCTATATTCCCACTCTTGCAGAATATCAACAACAAGTTGAAACTCTCTCTCCATCAGCGCATAATATTTACCGTTATCTCAATTTCCATGAAATTGCGGAATATCAAGAAGCCGCCAATCAAGTCAAAGGAAAAACCATTCCCATTGTTGCTGCTTGATTGAAAAATAACCCCTCTTTACAAAAACTTAAAGAGGGGAATGTTTTGTATGGCAACGAACTATAAAAAGAAAGCGTATATCCTGTGTAGGATGCGCTTCGCAAAAAACGCTCAGCACATCCTACATAGTCTTTTTATGGTGCATTAACTATAATATTCTTAATGACAAATGACAATTGGATACCAAAACAATGACCACCTTTTATCAAGCAACTCTGTTGGTTGTAGATGATGTGCCCGATAATGTAAAAGTCTTATTAAAATTCCTCAGCAAAGCCGGTTTTAAGGTGCTGGCAGCCAAAGAAGGGGAACAGGCTTTTCGAGTTATCGAACAAATACGACCGGATCTGATTTTGTTAGACATTATGATGCCGGGCATAGATGGATTTGAAGTGTGTAAAATTTTAAAATCCAAACCAGAAACTCGGGATATTCCCATTATTTTCATGACTGCCTTAGCTGACACCACTAGCAAAATAAAGGGGTTTTCTTTGGGTGCTGCGGATTATATCACTAAGCCCGTACAATATGAAGAAGTGTTGGCACGCGTCAATGCCCATCTGAATTTACACAGATTACAAACAGAATTGGAAGAGCAAAATCAAAGATTGTTATATGAAATTAGATTGCGTAAAGAAATTGAAGGTTCCTTGCAAAATACCAACTCAATTTTGGCAGAAAGGACCATGGAATTGCAAAAACGTTCCTTTGAACTGGAGGAACGCAATCGGGAATTGGATGCATTTGCCCACACCGTGGCTCATGATTTAAAAAATCCTTTGACTGGTATTGTTGGAGTGGTCGATTTGCTCAATGATTTCTCAATTGACCATCCTCGATATTCAGAATTCAGCCGATATTTGCGTTTGCTCAGTGCGTCTAACCAACAAATGTTGAATATTATTGAAGCCTTATTATTACTGGCCGGAGTTTCCAGACAAATAGAATTTGAAGCCCACACCCTAAATATGTCGGTAATTGTCGCTGAAGTTTTAGACAGCCAAGCTTTTTTGCTTGAAGAATATCGAGGCACAGTAGAAGTCCCCAAGGACTGGCCAATTGCCAAAGGCTATGCGCCTTGGATTAGGGAAGTTTGGGTAAATTTCATCACTAACGGTCTCAAATATGGGGGATCTTCACCCACTTTAACTTTGGGCGCCACTGTGCAACCCAATCAACGAATTCGTTTCTGGATAAGAGACAGGGGACCTGGACTTTCTGAAGAAGCCCGAAATTGCCTGTTTACCCCATTTACGCGACTTCATCAACAACACGTCCAAGGCTATGGTTTGGGACTGTCTATTGTAAAACACATTGTAGAAAAGTTAGGAGGGGAAGTGGGGGTAGAAAGTAACCCGGGGGAAGGCTGTTTATTTTATTTCACTTTGGAAGCCTGTTAACCTGAATCAGAATTTACAGGTATAGTTCGGATCCGTTCTAAAAATGCTATTATTCTGAAAATTCTGATTCAAAGCCTCAGAATTGACAGAATTGTAAAATCTTGGATTTGGCAAAGTTTCTGGTTTTGTTTCTTTTAGAGGAGAGGTTTTCCGTAAAAGTCGGCAAGGGGTTGCCGACTTATAGGCTAACGCATCCTACGCTTGCTTTAGAACGCGGTTATTTTGTATTACAACGGCAAGGTGAGTTAATTCATGCTGAAAGTAGTGAACATTTAACTATCTTATGACTAAAGGAGAACAATCATGACAGACGATGAATTAAAAGAACTGGTTGCAAGTTTAGCTGTTGCACAACGTGAAACCAGCGAACTCATGAGAGAAACGCGTGAACAGATGAAAGAAACTGATGAACGAATGCGAAAGACGGATGAAAAGTTAGAGCGAATTGGAATCCATTTGGGTAATATCACTGCAAATCAAGGAGATGTTGCAGAGGAGTTTTTTTTCAATAGTTTGGTAAAAGACATGCGTTTAGGCAGTATTCGTTTTGAAGATGTGATGAAAAATTCATCTAAGCAACGTGGCAAAATTCAAGAAGAATATGATCTAATTTTAACTAATGGTGATTCATTAGCAATTATTGAAGTGAAGTATAAAGTGCATCAAAATGATTTGGCTAAATTAGATCGAAAAATGCAGAATTTTAAGAAATTATTCCCGATTTATCAGAACTTTAAACAATATGGCGCAATTGCTTCTTTTCATATTAATGATGATGCTAAAAGAGAAGCTTTAGAGCGTGGTTATTTTGTATTACAACGGCAAGGTGAGTTAATTCATGCTGAAAGTAGTGAACATTTAACTATCTTATGACTAAAGGAGAACAATCATGACAGACGATGAATTAAAAGAACTGGTTGCAAGTTTAGCTGTTGCACAACGTGAAACCAGTGAACTCATGAGAGAAACACGTGAACAGATGAAAGAAACTGATGAACGCATGAAAGCAACTGATGAACAGATGAGAGAAACTGATGAGCGCATGAGAAAGACGGATGAAAAGTTAGAGCGAATTGGAATCCATTTGGGTAATATCACTGCAAATCAAGGAGATGTTGCAGAGGAGTTTTTTTTCAATAGTTTGGTAAAAGACATGCGTTTAGGCAGTATTCGTTTTGAAGATGTGATGAAAAATTCATCTAAGCAACGTGGCAAAATTCAAGAAGAATATGATCTAATTTTAACTAATGGTGATTCATTAGCAATTATTGAAGTGAAGTATAAAGTGCATCAAAATGATTTGGCTAAATTAGATCGAAAAATGCAGAATTTTAAGAAATTATTCCCGATTTATCAGAACTTTAAACAATATGGCGCAATTGCTTCTTTTCATATTAATGATGATGCTAAAAGAGAAGCTTTAGAGCGTGGTTATTTTGTATTACAACGGCAAGGTGAGTTAATTCATGCTGAAAGTAGTGAACATTTGACCATTTTATAATTATCAATCATATGAGCAATTTATATAACAATCTCAAGCAAGCTAAGAGTGAAGAAGATGTTAAAGATATTTATATCAAAGCCTTGGGCTTAAAAAGCTATACCAAAGGTTTAATTGATATTCGCACGGATGAAATTTGGTTTGAGGCGAAAGAAGGCGGGAAAATTTCCAGTTATGCGATGTTCACGCAATTATTGCATTATGTGCAAGATGCGTTAAATAAAGGGGAAATTATTCCGCCTTTTTTAGCCGTTATCGATATGGAAAAAGCCGCGTTAATGAAAACCGCTGATGTCTTGCCTTTATTAAAAAAGAAAAGTGTTAAATGGGGGAAATCTGCGAGTCAATATCCTAAAGCCGCGTTAGATGAAGTGTCGGCGTATATTGGAACATATTTTGTTTCATTTAAGATAGAAACGCATGAAGAAGAATTTATAAATACTGTTAAGAAAGCAATAGAAACAGGAGAGATTGTTCGCACGCAGATTACACCCGATAATTTAAAACAAGTCTTTGATAAATGGGTAAAAATGATCGGTCAAGAAATTAATGGAATAGAGGAAAAAGATTATGCGTTGTTATTTTTTGCCGACATTATGCACGATGGTCAAAAATCAACCCATGATTTGCCCGCAGAATTAATTCATGTCAATAATGCGCCTGCGTTTTCATTGTATGAGAAAGTTTATAAATTAAATAATAAAGAAGGTTATCGGCAATTTTGGGCAATTTATCATAAACCACCCGCAGAAGAACATCGTAATAAATTATTAGAACGTCGGGATAGTTTAATTCCCTTAGATGAACGCAGTTTCAAAGGTGCGTATTATACGCCGTTAAATGTGGTTGATAAAGCCTACGATAAACTCACTGAAATTTTAGGTAAAAATTGGCAAAAAAATTATTTAGTTTGGGATATGTGTTGCGGGGTAGGAAATTTAGAAGTAAAACATAACAACCCGCGTAATATTTTCATGAGCACGTTAGATCAAGCTGATGTGGATGTCATGAAAG
>DYNP01000130.1 GCA_020721005.1 Thiomargarita sp. | reverse complement strand
ATCGTCGCCCAAGAGCAGCAAATACTCGGCTATTTACTCAGAACTAATCCAGATAACGTTCGCCAAATCTTTGATAAATTAGCGTCTGCGCATTTCTTTTATAAACCTCACCGCATTATTTTTGAAACCGCTAATAAATGCTTCATTGCTAAAAAAGAAGTCGACATTATTTGGGTTTCGGATTATCTCCAAGAAAATAAAGAAAGTTATAAAGGCTTACAAACCTTTTTTGAGCGTCCACTTGAATATAACTACCAATTAGTCAGAGATTCAATAATTAGCACAATCTACAGCTTTGAATCAAAAGCAAACTCTCTGCTTTCTTATCATTGGGAATTAGGGCTACAACAAGCGATTAAAGAAAAAGATTTTGAGGCGGTTAAAAATTACACGACATTATTAGAATCCGCACAAAATAAAACCTCATTTTCTTTTGTTGGCGATTTACTAAAAAAACAATTAGAAATGCCGCATGAAATCATACAAAACCTTTTATATGAGGGTGTTACGATTTTAGCAGGCAAACCAAAATTAGGTAAATCTTGGCTTATGTTAGAACTTGCGGTTGCGGTTGCATCGGGTGGGTTTTTCTTGGGAACTGTACCCATTACAAAAAGCGGTGATGTGCTTTATTGCGCATTAGAAGATAATGAACGGACTTTGCAAAACCGCTTAAATATTTACCTTCAAAATAATCGCATGGGTCATCATGACGTACCAAAGAATTTTTCTTATGCAACACAAGGCACAATTAAGAAAGTCAATGAAGGCGGTATTTCTCAACTTGAACAATGGTGCAAACAGGCAAATAATCCGCGCTTAATTATCATCGACACAATGAAGTGCTTGAAACCAGCAACAAAACAAATCGGCTATGAAAGCGATTATGACGCTACTCAACCTTATCGTGAATTGGTCGACAAATACGGCGTTGCGATTCTGTTGGTTCACCACACCCGCAAAGCAGAAGCAAACAATGACCCGCTCGATGCGATTTCGGGGTCGGTTGGCTTGTCTGGTTCGGTCGACTCTTTAATGGT
>DYNP01000129.1 GCA_020721005.1 Thiomargarita sp. | reverse complement strand
TAGAAGTGGATTTCGACGGGTTTAGGAGTTAAATTATCTGAAGTGACAGGAATAACTTTAGAATAATCTTTGGTTTGACCTCCTGACGATAGTTCTTCATAGTAAGAGAAAATCTCCAATATTTTCCAATAATACGTATTACGAAAATTACTAACAGCGCGAAAGTTAATATTGTCTGGGTTTTGAAACTCATTAATTTGCGGTTTGATAGATTGAGCTGTCCGATAATTTGAACTTAAGAAGAAAGCATAGTTAACTTCGCAATTGCCTAAATAGGCTACTCTCAAATAACTTCCTGCTTCTAATGTAGCTAATGTAACCACAGGAGGTAAAGAGCTTGTGTAGTGAAGACCGAATTGTATTTTTATTTCTTTATAAGATCGAGGTCTTACATCGAAATCACCAAAGTTAGGCTGATAACCTTTGATGCCATTACGTTCCAATAAACTGAATAAACTAGGGGTGTTGAGAATGACATCTACTGGATACATCACTCTATCAATAGGAAAATGATCTTCCATATTCATAACACTGAAAAAAGTGGGTTCGCTGATGTCTTTAGAACTAACAACCACTGTTTCGTCATTGCCTAATTGTCCTTTGTAAACTAATTGAAAACCAAGATCGATAGCATTCAGAGGAATTGGTTTAGAAAAATTGAAAGTTAAAGTTTCTTCAGCATCGGCATCCAAATTGATTGATTGGGTATCAGAGACAGTCATTTCTTCTTTCTCGTCCCAAGAGGGGCGTTGATTACCAAATATAACAGGGTCCCATACACTCTTGCATTTGTTCCACCGACCATCCCAACGACCTTGATTAGATTTACCTTCTCCACTTAAATCAGCAGCATAACACTCGTTTCTGTGGTAGCGTGCAATCAAGATGATCTCGCCACCATTCATATTTTGTGCAACATTATCAATGGCAGGAGTTACATTTTTCACTTTCATTTTGACTTTGGTGAACCCATCATCAATTTTGTTAGTAACAGCATGATCTACAATGGCATAAACGCCTTCTTCTGGTAGATTCATTTCTAATTTGCC
>DYNP01000128.1 GCA_020721005.1 Thiomargarita sp. | reverse complement strand
GAACAGAAGACGCAACCGATAACCAGGTTGCAAGTATTAGAGGCTTTTAAACGAGTAAAAGCCAATGGAGGAAGTGCAGGAGTGGATAATATCAGCATTGAGCAAGTGAACAATAACAAACGCAAATATTTGTATCCTTTGTGGAACAGAATGGCGAGCGGAAGTTATTTTCCAAAAGCAGTCCGTCAAACTTTAATACCAAAAGGTGGCGGAAAAATGCGGGCATTAGGCATACCAACAGTAGTTGACAGAGTTGCACAACAAGTAATAGCAACAGAATTGGAAAGTATTGCAGATAAAACATTCAGTGATAGTTCTTATGGCTATCGCCCGAACAAATCTGCACATCAAGCCATAGAACAATGTCGAATCAATTGTATGAAATACAGTTGGGTAATAGATATTGATATTAAAGGCTTTTTTGATAATATTGACCACGAATTGCTAATGAAAGCCGTGCAATGGCACACAGAAAAGAAACATATCTTAATGTACTGTAAACGCTGGTTAGATGCACCAATTCAGAAAACCGATGAAACTATTCAACACCCAAACGGAAAAGGTACACCACAGGGCGGAGTAATCAGCCCAATATTGGCTAATATTTTTCTCGATGTAGTGTTCGATAAGTGGATTGAAAAACGTAATCCCGAAGTTGTTTACGAACGCTATGCCGATGATATTGTGGTACATTGCCATAACATCAAAGAAGCATTGCGACTGTTAGAAGCGATAAAAGAACGATTTAGAGTTTGTAAACTTGGCGTAAACAAGGAAAAGACAAAAATTGTTTATTGTCGTAGAAATCAGAAGAAACAACCACCTTTTAAGGTTTACTATCAGAAATTTGATTTTCTTGGATTTACCTTTAAACCGAGAATAGTCAAAGAACGAGGCAAACTAAAACTGGGATTTACTCCAGCCATAAGTCAGAAAAGTATAGCCCGAATAAATGATGAATTGAGAAAGCTCAAAATACATCGTTGGACATATTTCAGTCTGAGTAAGGTAGGAGAAATTTTAAAATCCAAAATCAGAGGTTGGCTCAATTATT
>DYNP01000127.1 GCA_020721005.1 Thiomargarita sp. | reverse complement strand
AAGCAATAAAAAACTCTGAAGAAGCGAGCAAAAATGTTAATGCGATGGTCAAAAACTCAGATGATGTGCTTGCAAACCGACATCAAGTGGTTGTTTCTCGACATCAAGTGGTTGTTTTTTTTTGAAAAAGCCACTTGATATTGGTTTTTGACCACTTGATATCGGTTTTCAACCGTTTCACTTGAGTTTTTGACCATTTCACTTGAGTTTTTGACCACTTGATGTCGAGAAACAACCACTTGATGTCGGTTTTTGACCTCTGCACTTCGGTATTTGACCACTTGATGTCAGTCGGCAAGCACTTCATCTGAATTTTTAACCATATCATCTAAGTTTTCAACTACTTGACGTAGCGGGCGGGGTCGCTCCAAACCAAAGCTGGCGGGGTCGCTCTAAGCGACCCCGCCAGCTAATTAAATACAAACGAATTTAGAGTGTTTCGTTATCCTTTTAACTCTTTTATTAAGGCTTCAATTTGTTCTTTGCTAAGTTTTGTATATTTCATTATTTTCTCTATGGGTTCGTCATTTAATATCATTTCTTTTGCTGTGTCAATCTTTTCGGCTTCTTTGCCTATTTCTACACCTATTTCTTTACCTTCTTCTCTGCCTTCTTCTCTTGATGTGTCGATGGCACTTTTTAATTCTATGTAATTCAATAAACTTTCTTGGTATTTATCGTATTCTTTTTGCGAAAACTTGGCTATTTCGGCTGTTTTGAAGGCTTTTTGGAAAATGGGTTCGTTTAATATTGCCGGAATATCGTCAAATTCTTCCAAATGTTTTAAAAAGAAACACCATTTATCGTATTGTGTAACTAATTCATGCTCTTTTTTCAAAAATAAAGGCATTTGTAAAAACTTGAAATTCAATTTGTCGTAAAATAAATCGCCGTCTTGGTCTTTGAGATTTACCAAACGTTCAAACTTTTGGCGTTCTTCATCTTCATCGTATTGAAAATCGAGAATTGCCAGATAATATATCGGGTCAAGTTCAAAGTTCCAATGTCCTTTTTTGGCTTGGGTTCTTATGGGAAAGCTAACATAAAACAAGGCACGGTC
>DYNP01000126.1 GCA_020721005.1 Thiomargarita sp. | reverse complement strand
TCGAGCCAGTTCTCACTGGCGGCGCGTGGTCCATAAGTTTGATGAGCCTGCCAAGGTGTCAGTTGGTCATTGGTAACATAACCGAAATACTCATAAGTTGACTGGGGGAACCAAACTCCTTCCGTCAGGACGACAACCAACCTCCTGACAGCTACTAACCGTCGGGGACGCGACCAGCCGGCACCTTGATAATTAAAGTCGGTAGTTTCCCAACCGGGTTGCCGGCGAAGGGTTTTCCAGGTTTGACCTGCCAACCGAGTTGAGAGGTTTCTCATTTTGACTTTGATGAGATACCAGGCACCCCGACTTTCCAGAAAATCGAGGAAAGCACCATTAAAAAAGGCACTGTCGGCTCGGACCAACACTTTCCAAACACCTTTTGGCAAACGTGCAAAACATTCTTTGGCAAACTCCTCGATGCCGTTGGCGGAATCAGCATTACCACAGCGAAACCAATGGTGAAGACCTTCGCGGGTTTCGGCTAAGAAACCGAACCGCGGATGATAACTTTTCGGTCCTGTTTTCTCTGGATGGTAACCAACCGCAGCGCCTTCCTGCGAACCGAAGACACCGCTGACGCTAGAATCGAACTCCAGTGTGACACGGCCACGCCACTTCTGCCGCCAAATTTGCCGGCGAACTACGTTTTCAACCTCGGAAAGTTCTTGGCAGGAAGCGTGAGAAAATAATTGGAAGATTCTTCCTATAGTGCTATCATCAGGAAACTGGTCCCAATTAAAGAGCTCGCGGATTACCCTATCCGTTCGTAACAGTGCCAGATGACTCAGAGGTTTAGCGCCCACGAGGACCCCAAGGAGCAGCATGACTACGACCTCTGCTACTTGGTATTCGGCATTGCTCGCTCGGGAAATACTGAGGTGTTTCCTTAGAAGCTCGGTCAGTTTCAATTTTTGAATGAATTTGCCGAAATGAACGAGACCGGCGTGGCCGGTTAAATTTTTGTCAGTAAATTCGATGGTTACTGGTTTCATGAATTTCGTGTCCCCTTTAGAGTGGCTAATTTGACCATAAGGTATTATAATAATAAATAATTGTCAAGA
>DYNP01000125.1 GCA_020721005.1 Thiomargarita sp. | reverse complement strand
TTCGAAAACCTGAAACACCTTTTGGTCAAAACACTAATTGAAAAGAAAATGTTTTACAGGTTCCGTTTTATGGGCAAAAAGTATTTTGTTGCCATCGACGGAACAGGGGTGGCAAGTTATGAAACCGATTATTGCGGCCAGTGCACCAGCAAAACATCGAAAAACGGGAAAACAACTTATTTCCATAATGTATTGGAGGCAAAGCTGGTTACCCACAACGGCATGTCGGTCTCGATTGCCACGGAATGGGTGCGGAACGAAAACGGCAAAGAATACGACAAGCAGGACTGCGAGCTCAACGCTTTCAAGCGCCTGGCGGTGAAATTAAAAAAGATGTACCCGCGGCTGCCTTTGGTCATTTTGGCCGACGGGCTGTACGCCAACCAAAGTTTTTTCAGGGTATGCAAAGACAACGGGTGGCAGTTCATCGTTACTTTTAAAGACGGCAGCCTGCCAAGCGTGCACGAAGAAATGGGGCTGCTACCGGGAAGTGCCTGGCAATGCAGGGAACGTTTGCTGCCTGAAAAAGGCAAACGCACAAAACAAAGTTTCCGGTGGGTAAACGGCATCGGCTACCGCGGCTTTGAACTGTCGGTGGTCGAATGCAAAGAAACTACCGTGCATGCCGTTTCCGGGGAAACAGAAGAAAACACGTTCACCCACATTACCGACATACCAACCGACAATTCGAACTACCACCTTATTTCACAGGGCGGGCGCATGCGGTGGAACATCGAAAACTCCTTCGATTACCTGAAAGAACACGGCTACAACCTGGGGCACAAATTCTCCAGGAGTTCGTTCCTTGCCCTGAAAAATTATTACCAAAGTATGTTGCTGGCACACACCATTAACCAGTTGGTGGAGAAAAGCACAGAGGTGGCAACTTTGCTCACCACCCATAGTAAAGAAACAGTTATCAACTTGTGGAAGAGGTTGCTGGCCTACTTCTCAGAAAACAAAATAAAACGCGGGGAATACCAACAACTGCTCGGTAATCGCTTTCAGGTAAGGCTGGAATAAACACCACCGGAGGAAACCTGCTCCGAAACATTCAGGTCAACCGG
>DYNP01000124.1 GCA_020721005.1 Thiomargarita sp. | reverse complement strand
ATGATCTGCGGAACTGTTTCTTTTGCTTGTTCCAGTAGTTCTTTCTTGGAATCAGTAAGCAGCCTGATGATTTGAATACTTTCTCTTTTTTTGATATTTGACAGGAACCCAAAATATCTGATTTTCATAAATCCTTTTGGTAAAACATGTAAAAGGAAGCGCCTGATAAATTCATCGGCGCTCAAATCCATAGTCTTTTTCTCATTGTTGTTTTTTCGGTCTCTATAGGAGAAAACGACACGGCCATTATCAATGGCGATAAGGCGATTGTTTGAGATTGCAATTCGGTGTGTATAGCGGCCAAGATATTCCAGGACTTGTTTGGGGCCGGCGAATGGTCGTTTAGCGTAGGCTATCCATTCTGTTTCCGAGAGTTTCTTGATCATTTCTGAAAACACTGGCTGCGAACCAAGTGATGTGGTTTTGCCGGGGAAGATAAGTTCTTTTTGCTGGTAGGCTTTTTGCAGCTTTTGCAGATATCGTTTTCGGTACTCCTTGGCCAGCGATTTTATGCGGAACAGAAATGATTGTCTTGCCGGAGTCCATTGATTGCTGGTTGATAAAGCTCCAGCAGGGACAAGACAATGGATATGAAAATGCTCCAACAAGGTCTGGCTCCAGGTATGGAGAACTGCGACTATACCGAGTTGTCCGTTAAGGCGCCATTGAGGATCTTTGGCAAACGCCTGCAAGGTTTCGTTGACTGCGGCAAACAAAATCCCCAGCATGATCCTTTTATTATTGAGAATAATTGGGTTAAGGGTATGGGGTAAAGTAAAAACAAGATGAAAATATCCACAGGAGAGAAGCTCGGCTTTGCGATCATTGAGCCATCTTTCTTTTGTGATGATTTGGCATTTTGGACAATGCCGATCTCGGCAGGAGTTGTAGGTGATCTTTTCATAGCCACACTCGTTGCATTTCTCAATATGGCCACCCAGTGCGGCGGTGCGGCATGTTTGAATATGACCCATTACTTTATCCTGCTCATATGAGGTGCTATTGCATTGGCGATATTGTTCACCATAAAGATTAAAAATATCAGCGACCTCATAGTGATTTTCTTTGTCGGGCACAGTAA
>DYNP01000039.1 GCA_020721005.1 Thiomargarita sp. | reverse complement strand
TCGTAACAAGGTAGCCGTAGGGGAACCTGCGGCTGGATCACCTCCTTTCTAAGGAAGAAATAAAAAGCTCTGTGTCACTGTTTGGTTCTGAGAGATCATTATGAAAGGGGTAAGCCCCGCGCTTACCCTTCTGTTCTTTAAATGTAAGGGCCTGTAGCTCAGCTTGGTCAGAGCGCACGCCTGATAAGCGTGAGGTCGGTGGTTCAAGTCCACCCAGGCCCACCAGCCGGGAGTGAGAAATGAGAAATGAGAAATGAGAAATCACTTCTCACTTCTCACTTCTCACTCAGTATCGGGGGTGTAGCTCAGCTGGGAGAGCGCCTGCCTTGCACGCAGGAAGTCATCGGTTCGAATCCGTTCACCTCCACCAGTTTATTGAGAAATGAGGATTGAGAAATGAGAAATTGTTTCTCACTTCTCACTTTTCAGTAAATAAGTTCTTTGAAAATCTGAGATTGCAAGAATGTAAGTAAAGATATAATCAGATAAAAGCGTCTTTGATAGATTGTGTCATAAGATTTGTGGCTAAGCTATTAAGGGCAGACGGTGGATGCCTTGGCGTTGAGAGGCGAAGAAGGACGCGGCAGGCTGCGATAAGCCTCGGGGAGCTGCCAAACGAGCACTGATCCGGGGATTTCCGAATGGGGAAACCCGTCCCGAGTAATGTCGGGACATCCGTAACTGAATACATAGGTTACGGAAGCGAACCGGGTGAACTGAAACATCTCAGTAACCCGAGGAAAAGAAATCAGTAGAGATTCCCGGAGTAGCGGCGAGCGGAACGGGAAGAGCCCAAACCGTATATATGTAAGCCCGAAGGCGTTGTATATACGGGGTTACGGGGTCTGATCGGACAGGGTTTCGGACCTGTCGGGAAGTTACCAAAGCTATATGTAGTCGAAGTGTCCGGAAGGTCACACCAGAGAGGGTGATAGTCCCGTAGACGAAACAGATAGCTCTTTCCGGATCGGATACCCAAGTACCGCGGGACACGTGGAACCCTGCGGGAATTCGGGAGGACCATCTTCCAAGGCTGAATACTACTCAACGACCGATAGTGAACCAGTACCGTGAGGGAAAGGTGAAAAGCACCCCGGTGAGGGGAGTGAAACAGTACCTGAAACCGTCTGCTTACAAGCAGTGGGAGCACCATGTATATTGCTTAGGCGGTATGCGGTGTGACCGCGTGCCTTTTGCATAATGAGTCAGCGAGTTGCTTTGTGCAGCAAGGTTAAGCCGTAAGGCGAAGCCGTAGCGAAAGCGAGTCCGAAGAGGGCGTCAAGTTGTGCGGAGCAGACCCGAAACCAGTTGATCTATCCGCGGGCAGGGTGAAGCACGGGTAAAACCGCGTGGAGGCCCGAACCGTTGTATGTTGAAAAATGCTCGGATGATCTGCGGATAGGGGTGAAAGGCCAAACAAAACTGGAAATAGCTGGTTCTCCCCGAAATATATTTAGGTATAGCCTCGCAAAGTAAGTGACGGGGGTAGAGCACCGGATGGGCTAGGGGTCTTACCGGATTACCAAACCTAACCGAACTCCGAATACCGTCAACTGTTATTGCGGGAGTCAGACTGCGAGAGCTAAGTTCCGTAGTCAAGAGGGAAAGAGCCCGAACCGCCGGCTAAGGTCCCGGAGTGTACGCTGAGTGGTAAAGGATGTGGAAGTGCCCGGACAACCAGGATGTTGGCTTAGAAGCAGCCATCATTTAAAGAAAGCGTAATAGCTCACTGGTCGAGTGAATCCGCGCCTAAAATTCAACGGGGCTAAGCGTATCACCGAAGCTGCGGGGATGTCGTAAGACATCCGGTAGGGGAGCATTCCGTACGGGCAGAAGCATGACCGTGAGGACGTGTGGACTGTACGGAAGAGAAGATGCTGACATGAGTAACGATAAAGCAGGTGAAAAACCTGCTCGCCGAAAACCTGAGGATTCCTGGGTAAAGTTAATCTTCTCAGGGTTAGTCGATCCCTAAGCCGAGGCTGAAAAGCGTAGGCGACGGAAAACAGGTTAATATTCCTGTACCACCATGTTGTTGTTTGAGCGAAGGGGGGACGCAGGAGGGTAGGTGATCCGGCTGTTGGAATAGCCGGTTCAAGCACGTAGGCTGAAAGGGCAGGCAAATCCGCTTTTTCATACAAGGCCGAGATGTGACGAGGAGGGGAGTAATGCCCCCGAACTGACTGATCCCATGCTGCCGAGAAAAGCCCCTAGTGAGATGACAGGGTGATCGTACTGTAAACCGACACAGGTAGGAGGGGAGAAAATCCCGAGGCGCTTGAGAGAACCCTGGTTAAGGAACTCGGCAAACTGACACCGTAACTTAGGGAGAAGGTGTGCCGCTGATATGTGAGGAGACTTGCTCTCCGAGCAGAGAGCGGCCGCAGAGAAATGGCGGTAGCGACTGTTTACTAAAAACACAGGACTCTGCTAAGTCGCAAGACGATGTATAGGGTCTGACGCCTGCCCGGTGCCGGAAGGTTAAGGGGATTTGTAAGCGCAAGCGAGGCATTGAACCGAAGCCCCGGTAAACGGCGGCCGTAACTATAACGGTCCTAAGGTAGCGAAATTCCTTGTCGGGTAAGTTCCGACCTGCACGAATGGCGTAACGACTTCCGCACTGTCTCAACCAGGGACTCAGTGAAATTGTATTGTCGGTGAAGATGCCGTCTACCCGCGAAAAGACGGAAAGACCCCGGCACCTTTACTACAGCTTGACATTGGATTTTGGGACAATATGCGTAGGATAGGTGGGAGGCTGCGAGGCGTGTACTCCGGTATGCGCGGAGCCGACGTTGAAATACCACCCTTGTTGTTTCAGAGTTCTAATTCCGACCCGTGAACCGGGCGGAAGACAGTGTCTGGCGGGTAGTTTGACTGGGGCGGTCGCCTCCCAAAGAGTAACGGAGGCGCGCGAAGGTTCCCTCAGGCTGATTGGAAACCAGCCGTGGAGTGCAAAGGCATAAGGGAGCTTGACTGCGAGAGAGACATTTCGAGCAGGTACGAAAGTAGGTCTTAGTGATCCGGCGGTTCTGAATGGAAGGGCCGTCGCTCAACGGATAAAAGGTACGCCGGGGATAACAGGCTTATCTCCCCCAAGAGTCCATATCGACGGGGAGGTTTGGCACCTCGATGTCGGCTCATCACATCCTGGGGCTGGAGCAGGTCCCAAGGGTTCGGCTGTTCGCCGATTAAAGTGGTACGTGAGCTGGGTTTAAAACGTCGTGAGACAGTTTGGTCCCTATCTTTCGCGGGCGCAGGATATTTGAGAGGAGCTGTTCCTAGTACGAGAGGACCGGAACGGACGGACCGATGGTGTTCCGGTTGTCGCGCCAGCGGCATTGCCGGGTAGCTAAGTCCGGAACGGATAACCGCTGAAAGCATCTAAGCGGGAAGCCAGCCTCGAGATGAGATATCCCAGTCCGTAAGGACTCTGAAGACCTCTCGGAGACTACGAGGTTGATAGGCCGGGAGTGTAAGTGCGGTAACGTACTGAGCTTACCGGTACTAATAGGTCGTGCGGCTTAGCCACAAAACTTTTGGCACAATTGATTAAAGATGTTTTTATCTGAATATATGATTTTTCCGGTGGTGATGGCGGGGAAGAAACACCTGTTCCCATCCCGAACACAGCAGTTAAGCTCTTCAGCGCTGATGGTACTGCATGGGAAGCTATGCGGGAGAGTAGGACGCCGCCGGAAATCCCTTCCTGAAGCCCGATCACTCAGACTGATCGGGCTTCTTTT
>DYNP01000123.1 GCA_020721005.1 Thiomargarita sp. | reverse complement strand
CAGGAGCAAACGTAGCAATCTGTTGCGTGCCTGTCGCCACGGAAGTAATTTTAACTTGCAATAATTCTTCTATTGATAAATCAGCTAAATCACTTACTGTTGTTTGATCATCTATCGCAATAGCAAATACTATACTCTGCCAACACAAAACGACAGAACAACTCAATACCTTAATGGTATAATTGATAAATTCTTTCATTAATATTATCCAGCATTAATAATGTTGTAGGCAATACTACCTATGTGTTCATTTCGAGGATTACCGTAATTTCCGTTAACATAGTTAGTTGCTAACTCTAAATCTCTATAGTAGGATATGATGGGTTCTGCGGTAGGTTCTGTGTCCAAAATTATATGCAGTACTTCATGAAATGCTATTTCGTCAATCAGGTAATGAGATGCCTTCTCAACAACTTTTTTTATTCCGCCTAGTTGCTGTAAGTTTTGTTCTTCCAAACGAGTGAGAAGATAACGTTCGGTATTGCGGAAAATAACTTCTCTAAAATCCGAATTACTGTGATAAATTTCTGTTGCACGACTATGGGCTTGTTGATAACATTCTTCCTGAATAAAACCACTACTCCACATTAGTAATTTTATGTTCTGCCTGCCCAAATTGAGCAATGCCTGTTCAGAGATTCGTCTGTGACATCTTTCTATTTCATGCTTATGCTTTTTTACTTTCTCCATCGCTTGTTGTTCGTCATATCCCAATGCCTGATAAGTATGTAATGCAGGCAAATCGGGCACTACAACCAATACCTCCCTAAAATAGCTAGCCATTCCCAGTAAAATAACTTCTAATCTATCTTTGCTAAAATAACCGTTTCCGGGGCTTACGCCAACTGTTATCAGATCTCTTCTTTTTACTAATTCCCAACCTTTCAAATGGGCAGGAGTCGAATCCACTAAATTTAGTGTCAATATCTGCTTACAATTATTTTCCTCACAGATATGTTCATAGATAACGATTGAATCGATTGGCTCAACGAGCTCATTATCTGTGTTCATAACAACATTTTTAGAAATATTGCTTCCAGCGGGAATGTTTGCAGTGTTCATGACCGTTGCTCCTGATGGTTTATCTG
>DYNP01000122.1 GCA_020721005.1 Thiomargarita sp. | reverse complement strand
AAATATGAATTTTTGTTTAATTAAATTTTGACCGTCATTTTGTTCCAGGTTCAAAATGCTCAAAATGCCATTTTGAGAGAATCAGAAAAACAAAACAGAAGGATTCATGCAAAAAATTGTACTGCTTGAGTGATGTGCTTGTTGCAATTATACTGCTGAAAATTTTCTAGGCCATAGTGAGGACTCTTTATCTCAATAAACCGCCGTCAAAGATGTCGGATTTTCAAAAAACAACAGTAGAGATAAGAGAATTACATGCTTGTGTATATTATTCCACAAATAAAATCAGAATCCCGTGGTGGATTAAAATCAAATTTGGTATGCACTGAAAGGGTAGATAGGTGTTTTCTTCACAGAAATATGGGGTCTCTTTGGTCAAGGTCAAGGTCACAGTAGCCATATTGGATTCTTTATATGTGGAAAAAAGTTGTAATTTTAAACCAATTATTGAATTTTTGCTTATGTAATAATGCTGGGACTTATGTGGGAAGGTCTGCAAGCTGTGCATGTCAAGGTCACCACAACAATGTATGAAGGTCAAAGTTAGTGCAGCATGGTTGCTTTCATATAGGAGGTATTGGCTGTAATCAAAAATGTTTGACTGGAATCGCAAATAAAACGTGCCAAGACAAATCAAAGCTGGGATAATTTCAAGACCAAGGTCAGTACAACGGCATTCCAAGGTCAAATCCTGTTTCCTGGTTCCACCCTCCCCCCAACTAACAACTATTGTAAGGTCAACTAACAATACAATGACTCACATTACCCCTCACATAATTGTTGTTCGATGTCATTGTCATAGTGTAAGCTATCAGATCTAAATTGCTGATCATCGCAGCTGTTGTTTTTGTGACAAATAAATGGCGTCACGCAGCAAGATTGGTGAAATCGTGTTTGTTGACGTTATGTTTTTGTTCGCCGCAGCGCGCCAAAGTATCGGACATGAATGAATTTTAGCATACTGGTAGATCAAAGAACGGACAATTTTTATTTCTGATGCCATCTTTTGTTCGAAGTCTAAAACCAATAAAAATTTGAAGTTCTTTCAGCTTTTCTTACTTTTATAAGTATTACTGGCATCGGAAAAAAA
>DYNP01000038.1 GCA_020721005.1 Thiomargarita sp. | reverse complement strand
AAAAAGTTAGTATTTTGAGCGATTTTTCGATATTTCAATAAAATCAATTGAATAATGATTCAACTGCGTAACTCCTAAAAGAAATTCAGGTTATCAAGCAGTTTTGTAAAGAAGCGTATGAAAAAGCCTTTTTCACGGGCTACTATATCATCGACAAAGACAAAAAAACGGGTCAAATTGCATTTGCAAACTGACAAAGCCATTGTCAAGTTCTTTAACGGCGATTGGCTAGAATGGTTTGTCTTTATGAAAGTAGCCACGTTGCTGGTGGAAAAACAAGTTAAATTCGCTTGCCTACGCAATTTTGAGATAGTCTTTCCTAACCAAGATAAACAGGAATTTGACGTATTTTTTCTCCTCAATGGTTCCAGTCTGTGGGGAACGACTACGGCGTTATGGATAGAATGCAAATCTGGCGAATTTAGAAACTCTGTAGAAAAATATACCAAGTTGCGTAACCGCTTGCAGATTGATAAACGCCATAGCGTGTTATTGGCACTGGGCATCTCCGATGAAAATGCGACAGGCTTAACTGGCATGTTCGATATTACTGTCGTCAATGAGAAGAACTTTCTTGTCCATATTGCGGGCTTGTTGTCAAACTAGCCAGAAACGTCTCGATAGGAGAATGTTTCCTTGTTAATCTGACTTCTGTCCTTGGCAAGGAGGGTTAAGAAGAAGTTCCCTCGTCGATCCAGCAGAAAGAGACAGTAGACCTCTTGCAAAAGTATGCGATCATGAAAAAATGAGAGTTGCGCCTCAGTTAAGATACGTTGGAGTCGAGGCTTTAGCCGGTAGATTGGAGTGGAGGCTTTAGCCGGCAGGTTGGAGTGGAGGCTTTAGCCGGCCAGCAGTAGGGACTTGCAATTTGGGTGTGAGGGGTGAGCCCCATGAAGAATTTATAACCTACACCCATCAACATCACCAACAATAATTGAGTTGATGCCCACGGCTGACCGGCTAAAGCCTCCACTCCAATGGGGATTTCCCTGTTATTTTTCGTATCGCATCATTTACTTTTGCAAGAGGTCTATCCTGAATCCTACAACAAATTAGGAGTTCGAGTATGGCAATGAATCATGATATAAAAGTCGGCAGCGCTTAGAGCCTCACATTCATTGAGTGAAAATGCTGAAAGGTTATCTTGGTCTTCCATCTAACCAATCAGCCGCTATTTCTGTACCGTCAGGGAGATATTGCACACCCTGTCCATGCCTTAATCCGTTCCTAAACATTCCCTTATAATATTCACCGTTGGCATAACGTTGTATGCCATGACCATCTGGTTTGCCGGCCTTGCATTCCCCTTGATATTGACCATTGCCCCAAGACATTTTGCATTGTTGAATTGTGGGCTGATAATAGTCAGAAGTACCTGTTGTTTGTCCACACCCTTCCACAAAACAAAAATCCGTGTCGCCCAACAAAGAAGAATTCTCCCAAGGCACCTGGCTTCCCAACTCCATATGTTTAGTTTCTCCCACAACGGCAGTCCGCACTCGTTTAAACATAATCTCAATTGGAATGGGCTCCTTAATGGTCCGAATCAAATGACTGGCATAGGGACTGTTTCGTCCTTCTCCATCGTAAGCAACTTTCCCTGGCGAAGTTGAAAAGGCAATGTAAGACCCCGCCACCTTTGACATTTCGGCAAGTCCGTTGCCACCACCACTTCTCAATCCGCGGGTACTTGATTGTGCAAAAGGATTATCACGACAAGCATCCAATATCATAACATTTGTAGTACTTCCACTGGCATTCATATCTATCAGTATTTGCTGAGCAACCACAGCCTGCTCTTGATAAGCATTTTCAGAGCGGCCATGAAAATCCACTGGAATTAAATAGTTTTCTCCGGCATGTTGAGTCCCATGTCCAGCATAATAAAATACCCCTATTGAGTTTTCACGTAACTTCTGAGTAAAACGCCCAATAGCCTGTTGCATCACCTGTTTGGTTGCATTCTCCTCATAAACCACTGTAAAACCCAAAGAAGTTAGAGCCTCAGCAATATCCTGTGCATCATTTATCGGGTTAGACAATGTACCGAAGGTCTGGTATTGACCATTCCCAATAACCAAGGCGATCCGCTCAGAAGCGTGTGTCAGTGACACTGCATTTCCACAAAGAAATATCAGTACTGAAAAAAATCGAATTGTCCTGAAGTTCATAAAAATCATCATACTGACTGCCATTTCCCATTGTTATCTTTGCACAATTTTTCGGTGACAGTATTAATTTTACCTGTGTCATCAGGTACCTCCAACTGAGTGCTGCGACATTCACGTCCATCTGTTACCTCAATATCACCTGCGGTCACCGTAACTGGTTTAGCCCCTGCGCCACATTCTGCAGTACTATCTTCTTGAATACTCCTTGATCCTGGGCACCAACTTACAGGTTTATTCGCCGTCTCTGGATTATCAAGCACATTGCTAATATTTTCCTTATCCTGCTGAGTCAAATAATGAGTCAAAGAGCCACCCACAGCCGCACCCAACAGAGCCCCAATCGCAGCCCCCTCATTTCCTCCTACCTTTTTGCCAACTAAACCTCCCACCAATCCCCCACCAACTGCCCCTAGCCCATCCTTCACTTCTTGAGAAAGACATCCTGCTCCGACAACAACCAACAAGGAAATACTCACAACTTGCAAATATTTTTTCATAAAACGGCTCCTGTTCAACCGAAAAAATTTAAAATCACCCAAGCATTCCTGCCAAAACAAACAGTCTTATCATTTGGGACTGAACTTTGCCGTGTTTTAAATACGGCAAAGTCCGTCCTAAAGATTATTAATACAAGATGCGAATAAACTCAACTCGACGGTTTTTCTGTTTTCCAGACTCTGTTGAGTTATTTTCGATAGGTAAAGTTTCACCATAACCTTCTACAGTAAGGATATTGGGATTAACCCCATAATTTTGTATTAAAAAATCTCTGACCGTATAAGCCCGTTCTCTAGACAACTGCATGTTGTAGGAATGAGATCCTACGTCATCAGTGTGACCGCCCACTTGTACCCGGATACCCGGTTCCAAAGTAGCCAATGCCTTCCCAAAAGCATCCAACTCAACCGTATTGCTTTTCATATACTTTGAATCAGTGTTAAACTCTACAAGGGCACCCGCCCGAAGACCTTGTAACTCCGCTAGACTGCGAGTTTTGGTCTTCAACTCACTGTCCCCTTGATCCAATTTCAAGGCAGCTCTAACTCCCTCGGGAGTAGTAGGAAATGCCAGACCTCGCGTATTCTGGCTCTGCACAGGCTGTTGAGAATGAGTCACTGGGGGTGGGGAAAAAGATTGGGACGGATTCTGTCCTACTGAAGGTAGCGGTTGAGGAGACTGGGAAGCATGAGAACCAGAGGTCCCTGAACTACCCAAAGGGGTAACCGCTAAAGAAGCAGAAGAAAATAACACAAAACTGCCTATCAACATCAACTTGCTGATTTTAAACATGATACACTCTCCATTATTGAATGATTACATAACAAGATAGTCAATATGGGAACTTCACCTGACCAGTCCCGGTGTTCGCAGGAATTACTACCCTCCTACTCTGTACACGATTTTAGCACAATTCTGTGCTGACTGTCAAGGGCCAATTGGAATTTGGTGGGCAACGATAAAACGGTTATCTACCCTATTATTATCTGCCATTCAGTTAAGGTAAGTTGGAGTGGAGGCTTTAGCCGGTCGGCGGTAGGCTCTTGCAATTTGTGTATGTGGGGGGATGCCTACGGCTGACCGGCTAAAGCCTCCACTCCAAAGACTTACCGCTGACCGGCTAAAGCCTC
>DYNP01000121.1 GCA_020721005.1 Thiomargarita sp. | reverse complement strand
TCAAATACGGCGAAACAATAGAAGAAATAATGCAAGAAACGGGTTTAACTCGTGAGGAAATTGAAGAAATTAAGAAAAAAATTGCATAATTTTTGAGAGAACAAACAAATAAAACTTTTTTGATTTGATAAACTTTTAGAATAGTGTTTTCAAATATAATCTATTTTATCTAAAATTTATAACAAAAAAAACAATCTGACTATCATTTCAAGTCAGATTGTTTTTATAATTCAAAACTTGCTTTTTTGCAAAAAAAATCGTAATTTTGTAAAAAAAATCAAAAACTTTACAAAAATGAAAATAGTAAACCCATTATACGATTACGCTTTCAAATATTTGATGGACAACGAACAAATAGCCAAAAAAGTTCTTTCTATCATTTTGAATACCAAAATATTACAACTTCACTCCAAACCACAAGAAACGACTATTAGTGAAAGTTTTCTCATCGAACCCGATAAAAACGTAAAAGTAACGACCATAAAAATGGTACGTTACGACTTCAAAGCCATCATTTTAACCGAAGAGGGCGAAGAGCAAGCCGCTTTAATTGAACTTCAAAAATACGATACACCCGACCCGATTGTGCGTTTTCGCCAATATTTGGCATCTAATTATTTAAAAGAAGACACTTTTATTGATGCGCATGGAAATGAGCAAGTTAGACCGTTGCCGATTATAACTATTTACATTTTGGGTTTTAACTTGAAAGGTTTTGAAACACCGGCATTTAAAGTTTTAAATCAGCCTTTTGACTTAATTAACAATAAAATTATCAATGTAAAAAGTGATTTTGTAAATCTCTTAACACACCCAAGTATCATATTACAAGCCGCTTATGAAGGTAAAGGTCGCGGCACAATGTTGGAAAGATTTTTAAAAATCTTCCACCAAAAAATGCGTGGCGAAAAGTCTGATTATGTGATTGAGCTAGATGAAGGTGAAGAATTTGAAGGCGATTTAAAAGAAATAGTTGACTATTTGCACCGCGCTTTAGCCAATGAAGAATTGCTCCGCCAATTGCAATTGGAAGACTCCACTACAAAAGGCATAAAAGATTTAAAAGGAAATCTGGAAGAGGCGTTGAAAAGAGAAGAAGAGG
>DYNP01000037.1:2156-3833 GCA_020721005.1 Thiomargarita sp. | reverse complement strand
GAACGTATTGCCACTGCCATTGACTAAGTTGCCCCAAAGGGTGTATGAAATTGCTGGAAGGTCTGGGATTGTATCATCGCCGCCAGTATTTCCACCCGTTTCATCTTCCGTAATTTCTTTAGTTGGTCTCCATGTTTCACATACAGAGGTTGCACGTTCACCTTCCCGTAGATTTCTGCCCGCCTTCCATCTTGCAAACCACGCAGAGATTTTTTGAGCAACACTAGAAACCTTTGGAGCAATAGTTGCCACAGCAGTTGCTACCCCGGCAATTGTTCCGCTCACTGCTGCAACTGTACCTAATCCAGCAATCAATGGTGTACATGTCGGACAAAGGAAAGCAGTCACTTTTACCCCAAATGTCGCCACTTTGCTAACTGTTCCAGCAACTTTTGCTACAACTTGAGCAATTGGGGCAATTTTGTCCGCAACTTTTGCCACAAAACTAGCAGCACTTGAGATGAAACCTGCTACCTTTCTAAAGAAACTCTTCCGTTGAACTTCCTCTTCACTGTAGCATGTACCATCTGCCGTGTTAATAACTTGGTATTCACCCGTTTGGGTATTAAACACCGCAGCAATATTTGCAGCTTCAGGATCAGTAGAACTCGTGACAGTCAAAGTATTGTCAGCATTGACCGTTGCTTGCATTCCCGGAAAATCTGGGTGTGTAACAATCTGACCACCTTGCTTGTCAACTGTAACTGCTACCCCAGAACTAACTTCTTTCCCAGTAAAACTGCCATCAGCATTTGCAGTAACAATAACATCTGGCACAGATTTATCTTTTGCCGTAATATTGCCTTCTGCTGTAATGGTAACTTCATGCTGAGGGTTAGCTGAGTCTGTTCCTAACATGTTGCCTTGCGGATCAACAGAAAGTTGTATTCCTGTTGAATCGGCAAATTTAACGTTACCACCGGTATCAACTGTCGAGAATAAGATACTTGATTGCCCATCACTACTCAATGACTTGCCAAGAGTAATTTGTACAGTGCCTTCTTCAGCGTTTGGTATAGCTGCTCCGGGTAAGATTGTTATCCCATCTGGGGTTGATACTACCGTTTGTTCGCCATTTTGGAAACTTATCCCTTTATCAGCATCAACAGCAGGAGTCGTTTGTGGAGTATTCAACAAGGCTAATCCACTAATATTGACAATCTTGCCATCTACTCCAGAATTATCCCCTGATCCGCCATCTTTCAGACTGAACGATAATTTGATTGCATAACCGCTACCAACTTTTACGAATTCTGCTTGAGTACCCGTTAATGCGTACCAGTCAGAATTGGCAGAAAGAGTAGAGCCAAATTTGCAACATCCTTCGTTCGCATCGAGGTGATACAGTAAATTTACTGTTGTTTCTGCACATGATGCTTCAAACTCAACAAGTCCATAAGGATAGCTAAATCCTGTTGGAAGAGATAAGCTACTATCTTGTTTAATCTGAACATTTTTTACCGGACAATTGTTTGCAGTTTGTACTGTTACTTTTGTTCCACCAGTCACACCACTTGAGACAGAGGTAACATTGCTTTGTGTGACATCATTAATTCCATCGCCATTGCCATCAAAGTTACTGATCACGGTTGAACTTGTAGTGCTGTCAGTCGTACCGCCAGTGCCAGTGCCGCCAGTGCCAGTGCCGCCAGTGCCAGTGCCGCCAGTGCCAGTGCC
>DYNP01000037.1:0-2056 GCA_020721005.1 Thiomargarita sp. | reverse complement strand
GCCAGTGCCGCTAGTTGTATTGCTGACAAAATGGACTGTGCAAGTATTATCTGCATTCATCACTACGTTGGTAGCTGCATTGTCACCTGTGCAATCACCTTCCCATTTGACAAAGCTATAACCACTTGCAGGAGTTGCATTCAGATTGATTGAATGACCCGCAGTTGCATGAAAACCAAGACACAGCGTATTGCAACTTGTACCGTTTGCAGAAACTGTACCTCTGCCAATCACATTGAGATATAAGCTGTAAACGTCTTTAATCCCAAAATTGGCAAGCGGTGGAATTTTGCTATTGGCATTGGTGTAGATGTTATCCACAGTTCTTGTGAGTGTCTTAGAAGTGGTGTAGTTCTGCACTACAGTGCTTCCCAAACTAACTGTGTAGGTTCCGGGAGACAGATTTGAAAATTTGTAATACCCATTTTCGTCGGTTGTAGTAGTCAAATTGCCCGGAGATAATTTAACAACTATACCACGATAAACTTTTTCATTAACTCCTTTTAATCCATTACCATCTGCGTCTCTCCAAACAAGACCGCTAATAGTGGTTAGAAGCTGAGTTTTCGGAACAAGTCGGATTTTCGGATTGAAGGCACAAGACGACGAACTAGTCACCTGACACATTTGTGCAAGAGATGCTGAATCAATCGGACTGGAACTGACCGCTCCAACATATAGTACATTTGTTCCCAGAGAAAGCCAATCTCCTCCCATAGTCCCTACCCCAAAGGCTGACAATTTCATGAAGAGTTGCATAGCCGATGACATCAAATTTTTAGGGTCTAAAGAATCATTTTGACTACTGCCAATGATGGTTCCGTTGCTATTGCTATCAACTAATGCCCAAGAAAAAGCGGTTCCCGTAACAGCACCTTCTACCGCTGCAAAGGAATTTACGCTATTAAAGGAGACAATTGGTTTGCCCTCCAAGGTTGCCCTTCCATTGCACCCACCTCCTGCACCAACCGAAATATTTTGCGCTAATAAAACCCATGTATTGATTTTATTGCCATTTATATCTGTTATGGCAGCCTGTACATAGATATCTGCTAGACTGTCTGGTGGAATGTTAATAATTGAGAGTGTGGGATCAACACTTCTCAATTGTCCCTGACTAACTCTTGTACCGTAAGTTGTCGACTTGACAGAGACTTTGACTAGCGGATTGCTACCATAGCTATAGGCACTAAAAAATGATGGTAGTGCATCGATTTTAAGGCAGGCTGGATTTCTTTTATACCAATCAAAGTTCCAAGTTGAGAAGTGCCCCACTTTGCCTTGTAAACGACCATTGACCAAATTCACAGAGCTAGAGTTGCCTTCTTCCCATTTCCCAGTGACTTCATCATAATGCCACAGTCCCGGTAACTCATCTGTTATAGAAACAGCAGGTAGGGAAATTGTAGCTTCTTTACCAGCCACTAAGTTGTATTTCTTGCCAGAAGTACCAACGAATTCAGCAGAAAAAACCCCAGCCGTTTCTAAATATCCGTCTCGATTCGCGACAGACATATCCCCCGGCATTGCCTCATTCGCAGTGTCATAGGTATAGACATAGGCATTCACAGGTTCGTTGACAGAATCACCAAAAGCATTCGGTGGCAACTGAATTTGCGTTTTGCGAGAGTCTTGGACAGTAACGCCTTTGACAAGATCATCAACACTGAGAGAGATAACTTCAGCTTTTTTGAGCGTGAAACTTAAAACAGTGCTTGGTTGGGATGTAATTTGAGAAGACAACGCATACCCTACCTTACTCACACTGATCGCATACCGTTCAGCCTTTTTAGCGTGAAAGCCAAAAGAGCCATCGCTGTTAGTTGTTCCAACTGCTTCATTGATACGCACAGTGGCATTTGGAACATTGGTAGTACCGGCAAAATATGAATACACCTTATCGGCTTGAAGATATTCATACACAGTATCGGCATGAGCTTGGTGGCTAACGAGCATCGTCACTAAACTGATGACGAATGTCATGCTGCAAAAGAATGAAATGACACGCTCCGTTTTTGGCACACTGCCATCGGATCGCGTGCTACAATGCGAGTTG
>DYNP01000120.1 GCA_020721005.1 Thiomargarita sp. | reverse complement strand
TAACATGTGGAAACAGGCGATGTTCGATTGGGTTGTACTTGGAGCAATAGGGCGGGTAATGGGCGATGCGGATTTCAATGCCAATCTCGTCGGTCAGGGCTTGCAGGTCTTGTTTGAACAAGTAATGTCGGGCATCGTTACTGCCACCGCCATCACACTTGATTAAGATCGAGGTGGCACAGGAGAAGCGCGATTTCCCGTAGGTGTACCACCAATGGCGCAGGCTATCACACACAAATTCACTGGTATCGTGGCTGGTGCCGATTTGAATGTAACCGATATTTTGTTCTTCGTCATAGAGACTGTGCGGGATGATGATCCCGGTTGCACTGCTGGTGAAATCATGATCATTGGTCAGCAGGGTTTCCAGCGTATACAGATGCCCTTCCCGATAAAAGTTGCCCAAGTGTTCCTTTTTCTTCGTATCCATACTGAGAATGGGGTTGCCAGCCGCTTGGTATTCAGCCGTGAGTCGGGCGATGTTCTCAAATTGTGCGTTGCGGTTAGGAATATCTTTTTTCATCGTGCATTTCTTTTGGGCTTTGCGCCGCCGGTAATTGTGTTTCTTGAGCAATTGGCGCACAACGCAATGACTGACCCGAATGCCATGATCTTCCCGCAAAGCGATCATAATCTCTCCGGGCGTCAAATCTGTCCAACGCACCTTCGCATCCATCGGATCCCCAGCGGTATGCTCATGCAGCACTTCCAGAAACTTTTCATCTATGTTTTCCCAATGCTGTGTATAAGGCTTGCGTCCACCTCCCACTTCTCGAATACGCGCATCCGTTTCTTTGCCGGACAACCCGCTCACTTCTTTCGCACCCTTGGCAACAGTTCGTCGGCTACACTTCAGTATCCGTGCAATGTAGTTGCGCCCACCCAGTCCCAGTTTCAGCGCCTCGATGCCAGCGTAACGGCGGCGGCCTTTTTCATCCAGACTATTGTAAAAGTGTCTCATCGCGGCTTCAATTTCAGGCGCATAGGGTTGCATGATAACATCCTGTTTTTGCTGATGGGTTTGGTTAGGTTTGTTTGGCAACAGGATGATACCTTATTTTTCTAAACTGTACTTTCAACAAGCAGTATGGGCAAGTTATTTAATTCCCGTTCCT
>DYNP01000119.1 GCA_020721005.1 Thiomargarita sp. | reverse complement strand
GCGGGGGATATTCTCCAAAATATGATCGGCTGAAACCAGAAAGTTGCTTAAATGGGAAGGTAACGGAAATCGGTCATACCGAGTTTTATCTTGATGGGGAAATCGTTGATAGTTTAGAAGAAGTGGCTAAATCACTTGGGATAAGCGGAAGTTTGAGCCTCAAGATCGGTGGATTCAAAATGAAAGGGGCAGCCAGTTATCTGCGTGAATCGAAGGAAACAGAACGCTCTACCACTTATGTCTATCAATTTAAAGTGAAATTCCCAAACAGACGCTTTGAAATCAATCAAACCGAGCCATTGTCAATCATGGGCAAAAAAGTGATTCGCTCTGCCTCTTGCTGGGAAAATGCGTGTGGTTCTAACTACGTCAGTCAGACCGGGCAAAGCACTGATCTTTTCGTATTTGTGCAATTAAATTTCGCTAGTAGTGCTGATAAAGTTTTATTTGAAGCAAGCACAACAATGTCTTACAGAAAACTTGCTAGTTTGAGTTTAGCAATGAAGCAAATGAGTGAGAGTAAAACTAGCACCGGCTCAATTACTATCAAGGCGATTCAACGTGGTGGGGATGCAATCAAACTCCCCAATATCTTCAATGCTGCTGCTGGCGAAGGGGATAAACCTGATACTATTGATGCTTCTATTAGATGTGGTTTAGCCCAAACAACTACAACTGGTGGGGCAGGTGGAGCAAAAGACTACACGGAATGCGAAAAAGTGATGAACAACATCTTGATTTATGCCAAAACGGACTTTTTGAATGGGGCAACCATCGACAAATCTCAGACCACTGGTTATTTGTACAATCGTTATGATGAATTAGGCATTGGTTCACCGAATGTTGATTTTGAGCCCGATGAAAAAATTATTGCAGCACGTCAGACACTTGCAGATGCGTACAACCGTGAACTGGATAACTACAATATTATCAAAGAGTTGCAGAATCAGGCGTTAAGTCCAAAGTCTAAAACACGGGTGAGTCAGTTGTTGAGTAAAATTGACTACAACATTGAAGTTCTGCGTAGTATGGCAGCTTGGTGTTTTAGTGATCTCAACAGATGCCCTGACAAACAGAAACAAGCCACAGCGTTTGAGACTGATCTCAAAGTTCCTCTTTCGG
>DYNP01000118.1 GCA_020721005.1 Thiomargarita sp. | reverse complement strand
GGCGAATTCGCATTGCAAAGGAATACCCCTAAAAGTTAGTTAATTTTTGTTGTTTTAGAATTTGGTTCAAATCAAGACCTAGATACAATAAACAATCAACTACTAAAGTTTAAGGGGTTATTTGTGAAACACAAACATCTAAGTCTTGAAGAGAGACATTATATCGCTATTGAGCTCAAAAACAACACATCAATGAACGCAATAGCCAAGGCTCTAAAGCGAAGTCAAGGGACGATTTCCAAAGAGATAAAGCGCAATACGGGTAAACGGGGTTATCGTTATCAACAGGCACATTCATTGGCTACACAACGGCAAAGCAACAAACAAGCACCCACTAAAATGACTTTACAGCTGAGGGCAACGATTGAGGAAATGCTAACAAAAGAGCAATGGAGTCCTGAACAAATAGCAGGGAGGTTGAAGCGTGAGAAAAACATCTTTCTTCACCATGAAACCATTTATCGGCATGTTATCACAGACAAAGAAAATGGTGGTTTTTTGTATAAATATTTGAGGCATTCAAACAAAACTTATCGCAAGAGAAGTAGCTCACAAGGGCGGTATATAGGTATTCCAAACAGAGTTGACATTGATGAGAGACCTGATATTATTAACAACCGTGAGAGAGTTGGGGACTGGGAGGGGGACTTAATTGTAGGTGCCAATCATAAAGGGGCTATTGTTACCCTTGATGAGCGAAAAAGCAAGCTTAGGTTGGCGTTCCCAATCAATAAGAAGCTCTCAGAGCTGACTACCAATGCGATTACGTTGTTGCTCACACCCTTTAAAAGCATTGTAGAATCCATCACGTTTGACAATGGAAGAGAGTTTGCCAAACACACCCAAATAGCTGAAGTACTCGACTGTAAAACCTATTTTGCAAAACCCTATCACTCATGGGAGAGGGGACAAAATGAGAATGCCAATGGGTTGCTAAGGCAATACTTTCCAAAAGGGATGAAGCTTATAGATATTGCAGTTGAAGAGGTTTTAAAGGCTGTCGATAAACTAAATTCAAGACCAAGAAAGTGCCTAGGGTTTAAAACACCTTACGAGGTTTTTGGTGAATTAACAGGTTTGGATGGTAGAATATTGGCAATGGGTATTCGTTAATGATGCGAATTCGCC
>DYNP01000117.1 GCA_020721005.1 Thiomargarita sp. | reverse complement strand
ATTAAACCCGAGCAAACTATCAAGCTCCTTTTTCATAGAGAGGAGTTTGTCAATATCGTAAAGCTCAAGAGTATCCATCATGGTAAAGAAGATATAAATACCTGCAAGTAAAGCAGGTGAAGTAGATACCTTTTTTCTTTCGACCAATCTGCCACTGAGTTTGACTAAAAACTTTTTAATTTCAACTATTTTAGTATAATTTGAGTGTTCAATACGCCATACCAATAAACAAGCATAGGAAGCAACCAGTAAACGTTTAAAAATAGCAATAGGACTCTTTTGTTGCCACTGTTCTAAATTAAACCCTGATGATTTTAAAAGTTTAAAATAACTCTCTATCTTCCAACGATAATAGTACCACAATGCTATGGTATAATCGGCTACATCTTCATTGAGGTTGGATAAAAGAAGCCATGTAGCCACAACATCACCCTTTTCATCAACAAGTCTCTCAACAACAAATCGACACTTTAGAGATTCGCCTTGAATGCGTTTTTGTTTTACATTCCCCTTAGCATCCATCTCTTTTACATAAGCATCTCTTGCTACATTAGCCTCAACACTATTAACATAGATTTTAACTTTTTGTTTTTTGTACCCAATGGTTGTCACATACTTACCCAAATCAATCAATTGGCTTAACTCTTTTTGAGTCATACTCTTATCTTGATACTTTATTGTCACTCTATCGTTGGCTCGTATGATAAAAAACTCATTCTCCTCAAAGCTTCGCATAAATCCTGCACTATCGGCTTCTCTATCGATAATATGAACTATCTTTTTGGTAATAGTGAGCTTATTATGGATATAGTCTATACGACTTGATAGTTCATTGAGATGTGTTGCGTTTGTATTGATTGTAGTGTCATAGGTTGAGTAGATGTTTTGATGGGTTTTTAGATTATGCACCAGTGGTGTAATGGGTTCTCCGTCTCTATCGCTAAGGGCTAAAGAGCTTTGCAAGTCATACCCTTTTGATTTGGCTTGAGTACTTTTGCTTCTTTTCTCTTGGATAGACTCCTCTTTTGTATTATGGTTTTTGTAATCTATCCACGACCAATCGTGGGCTACAAGCAGATACTTATCGCATTGATGATTGATAGCTTCCACTCCTTCACTAATAATAGGCTTA
>DYNP01000116.1 GCA_020721005.1 Thiomargarita sp. | reverse complement strand
TAATTAATCCTTTCTTTCCTACCAAATCTTTTTTTGATTCTTTCCGATCTTTTTTATTCTATTTTCAATTAAAAGCCACTGACATACTATTATATCAGTGGCCTTAAATATAAAAAGTGGCGACGACCTACTCTCCCGCTGTGATGCAGTACCATTGGCGCTAAAGGGCTTAACTTCTCTGTTCGGAATGGGAAGAGGTGTACCCCTTTGCTAAAGTCACCTTAAGTCTTTGTTCCCCTGTGGGGACAGCAATATTTTTTTGGACGTATTGTCATGAGAGATAATAAAAAAGTGCAACAGTGGAAAGTTTACGGGTAATTAGTATTGCTCGGCTTTGATGTTACCACCTTTGCACCTGCAACCTATCAACGTGATAGTCTTTCACGACCCTTAAAGGAAATCTTATCTTGAAGGAGGCTTCGCGCTTAGATGCTTTCAGCGCTTATCCCTTCCAAACATAGCTACTCTGCAATGCAGCTGGCGCCACAACAGATACACCAGAGGTTTGTCCAACTCGGTCCTCTCGTACTAGAGTCAGGTCTTCTCAAATTTCCAGCGCCCACAACAGATAGGGACCGAACTGTCTCACGACGTTCTGAACCCAGCTCGCGTGCCACTTTAATGGGCGAACAGCCCAACCCTTGGGACCTTCTCCAGCCCCAGGATGTGACGAGCCGACATCGAGGTGCCAAACCGCTCCGTCGATATGAGCTCTTGGGAGCGATCAGCCTGTTATCCCCGGCGTACCTTTTATCCTTTGAGCGATGGCCCTTCCATGCGGAACCACCGGATCACTATGCCCTAGTTTCCTACCTGATCGACTTGTCGGTCTCTCAGTCAAGCGCGCTTATACCATTATACTCTGCGACCGGTTACCAATCGGCCTGAGCGCACCTTTGGAAGCCTCCGTTACTCTTTTGGAGGCGACCACCCCAGTCAAACTACCCACCACACATTGTCCCCCGTATACACGGGGTTAGGTCCCAGATAAGCAAAGGGACGTATTTCAAGGATGGCTCCACGATTCCTGGCGAAACCGCTTCATAGCCTCCGTCCTATCCTACACATCACTTACCCAGGATCAATGTGAAGCTGCAGTAAAGGTTCACGGGGTCTTTCCGTCCCGTTGCGGGTAATCGGCATC
>DYNP01000115.1 GCA_020721005.1 Thiomargarita sp. | reverse complement strand
GCTCCTTTTTTTGTAATCATCTACAAAAATTGGTCAGACATTTTCATCAAAAAATAAGCTGGCCCCCATTTCCAAACAACATGCTAAGATAACATTTTATACATAGGAGCATAAGAAATGGGAGCAGCAAAACATAAAGTACATACACCAGAATTTAAAGCCAAGGTGGCATTGGAAGCGATAAAAGGCGAGAGTACCTTAGCTGAACTATCAAGCAGGTTCGGCGTCCATGCCAATCAGATATCCAAATGGAAAAAAGAAGCCCGTGAGGGGATGAGCAATATTTTTTCAGGAAAGAGTGTCAAGAGAGACGATGCGCATGAAAAACAGATTGAAAAGCTCCATGCCAAGATCGGTCAACTCACAGTAGAACGCGATTTTTTAGAGAGAGTCTCCAAGCTGTGAGCAAGGCAAGGAGACAAGAGATGATCGTGACAGACGATAAAAAGCTCAGTATCGTTAAGCAGTGTGATCTGCTCAGTATCAGCCGAAGCAGTATCTACTACACTCCAACGGGAGAGAGTACGCTTAATCTCAAATTGATGGAACTGATCGATAAGCAGTTTCTTGATACCCCATGGTACGGATCAAGACAGATGGCTCGTCATCTGCGCAGAGAAGGATACAATATCGGACGCAAACGGATACGCCGATTGATGCGTAAGATGGGACTATATGCCATCTACCAAGAGCCTCAAACAACCATTGCCAATCCTGAACACAAGATATACCCCTATCTTTTGCGAAACCTTGAGATTAGCAGACCCAATCAGGTATGGTGTACAGATATCACCTATATCCGTATGGGCAAAGGATTTATGTATTTAGTTGCCGTCATGGACTGGCATTCAAGAAAAGTACTCTCATGGAGACTTTCCAATACGATGGATACAGACTTTTGTATCGCAGCGCTTGAGGAGGCAATTGAAATATACGGAACGCCTGAGATCTTCAATACCGATCAAGGCAGCCAATTTACAAGCTTGAGCTTCACGGAGGTACTCAAACAAAACAATATCCGCATCTCCATGGACGGTAAAGGAAGATGGATGGACAATGTATTCATTGAACGCCTTTGGCGTTCACTCAAATATGAATGTGTCTATCTACAGGCATTTGAATCAGGATTGGACGCAAAAAGGAGAATCGGA
>DYNP01000114.1 GCA_020721005.1 Thiomargarita sp. | reverse complement strand
GGTGTAATGGAG
Organism: Thiomargarita sp.; assembly: GCA_020721005.1. GTDB lineage: Bacteria > Pseudomonadota > Gammaproteobacteria > Beggiatoales > Beggiatoaceae > DYNP01. The sequence goes on along the minus strand of DYNP01000114.1, from coordinate 1,139 downwards.
TAGTTCCACTCACCGTGAAACTCGTCGCGTGAAATCTGTATTGCCGCGAATTCTTCGTCAGTCACCTTGATGCCTTTCGGATAAGCCTTTGAGTCGAGTTCTGCCCTTACCTTCAACCCTTTGCGGGTGGTGGTTGCTGCAATCAGGTTGACGATTACTTCGTGACTCACCAAGGGCTGCCCACGCCAATTCATGCTAATGTGCGAGAACAAGCGATGCTCAATCTTATTCCACTTACTTGTTCCTGGTGGAAAGTGGCTGACCCGGATCGGAATACCAAGCTCATCAGATAATTGCTGCAATTCAAACTTCCATAGACGAACCCTCGAACCGTTGCTGCCCCCACCATCTGCTGTAATTACCAGTTCTTTGGCATCGGAATAAAGTGGTTTTCCCATTACCGCCCACCAACGCCGAATCGTGGATACAGCAAAGCTTGCCGTGTCGTGATCTGTGCCGACACTGACCCAACCTGCATTGTTGGCCAGATCATAAACACCATACGGATTGGCGCGTCCCAACTCTTTATCTACAAAGTCATAAACGTTAACTTGTTCTGGATCTCCCTGTGGACGCCATTCCTTGCCGCCGTTTTTGAACTGGCCAACCAGTTCTTTCTTCTTGGTATCAACCGAAATTACCGGTTGCCCATTGCGCACCGCTTCTTCAACTCTGGCGTTTATATATTCAAACTGCGCGTTGCGGTCAGGGTGATTAGAGCCTTCCAGTGTTTTTCGATTCCCTTGCAGGCTATATCCAAGCTTCTTCAACAGGGCGCCTATAGATGCGTGGCTGACGGTATATCCTTGCGCTATCAATTCAGATTCCAGCTGTCTCAGGCTCTTGCAAGTCCAGCGCAAAGGTGACTCAGGATCGCCACGTGTTACAGGCTCGATCAAACTTTCCAAAGCGGCCAACAATTCAGCATCATCAGCAACAGATGTTTTTCTCCCGGCACCTATACGGCGTATTCGTCGCGAATTGCCTCCCATTGCTGCTGGACGCTCAACAAGCTCCTTCAAGCCTTGCTGTATAGAACCTCGGGCAACGCCAGTAGCTTTCCATACAAGCGTAACGCCGCCATGACCTATCGCTTTTGCTTCAGCTGCCGCAAATAAACGTCTCAGTCGCTCATCTAG
>DYNP01000113.1 GCA_020721005.1 Thiomargarita sp. | reverse complement strand
ACTTTCACCGACTGGTAACGGTACGCCTCACGGCGCACCAACTGATGGTTAGGTAGTGTTTATACTTCTGTAATCTCAGGAATATATTCATCCTCATATTTCTCTATCAACACTCCCAATATCTCCATAAATGATGCCAAAGGATGATTTTCGTCTTCTCCCACCGTATCTATAAGGGCATCCAACAATTCGACAGCCTCCTGATATTCTTTCTCAGTATGCGGAACGTATAATATCTGTGAGACAGATGCCCATACAGTTATCACCTGCTGAATTTTTGAAGCCGACTTGTATCTGCTCATTCCTTCCACCTTCCTTCATCATATTCATCATGTGTCAGAACAGCACGGATATAAACTTTCCTCCTGTTATAGTGAACAGCCGCAATCAGTCTTATACCAATTCGCTATCAAATATCGGTAACAGCCCAATGAAACCCTGCAACGGATTTTACAATATTTTTATTAGTCTCAATCAGGGTTAAAACCTCCGTCTTTCAGACGGACAGATTTATCAGTTCTTTTTTTACGGTCAGAAATACGGGAAATCAGTACCTCTTCTGACGGAAAGCAGCAGGCGCATACACATTTTTCTGTCTGCGGCGATCCTGATTCTTCTGTCCGGTATGAGTCTGAACTGACGGGTCTGACGACCCGTATCCGTGCTTTCAGCACTTAACTTAAACGACCACCGTCTTTCAGACGGTGGTCGTTTAATCTTTCCCGGTTCATGTAAGGAATCAGCCGACCTGTCTTCCGAAATACCCGACGTCTTAAACTGACGGTTATGAAAATCGTTTTCTCTTATATATTCCCATATATGTCCGACGGGATTACTCTTATATTATCAGATTTATCACTGCATTCTGAAGGATGCCACGGTGCTCCATCCGTAGCTATGATTACCCTATAGTCCTTATATCGCTCCGAAAATTCTTCAGGAAATATATCCATCATCTCTTTATTGCTGTGCGGTAAAATAAGAGAAAAATTCCCACCGTCATCGGGAGAAACCGCTGTATAAGCATAGATATATTCTCTGACTCTCTGCTGCGGAATCAGAGGTCTCACACCGGGCGGTACCCGACATTTCACAGGATTACCCATACGACCGGACCTTCCTTCATCTTCGGAGAAAACTTTCAGAGGTCTTCTGTCA
>DYNP01000112.1 GCA_020721005.1 Thiomargarita sp. | reverse complement strand
GAAAATGCCTGCTATCTTTGATCATTTCATAATACTCCGAAAAGAAATGATCGATGAATACAGGAAAAACCGTTTTCGCTCAATTGCAGGATCATCTGCCGCTCCATCAATTTCGCCGGTGCGTCAATCGTTACAAGGGGAATTATAAGGTTCAGTCGTTCACCTGTCTCGATCAATATCTTTGCCTGTTCTTTGCTCAGCTGACCTATCGGGAGAGCCTTCGTGATATCACAACCTGCTTGCTCGGTATGCAAAATAAACTCTATCATATGGGCATCAGAGGTACGATAGCACGAAGTACTCTGGCTTATGCTAACGAAACTCGGGACTGGCGCATTTATCAGGACTTTGCGCATATCCTGATTCATCATGCAAGAGAACTGTACAGCAAAGACTCCTTTGGTGTCACGTTGCAGGAAACGGTCTATGCTCTGGATTCAACCACGATCGATCTTTGCCTGGCGCTGTTTCCATGGGCAAAGTTCAGAACCAATAAGGGTGCGGTTAAAATGCATACTTTACTTGACTTACGAGGCAATATCCCGTCGTTTATCGCCATCACGGATGGTAAGGTTCATGATGTTAACATCCTTGATCTCCTCGTTGTTGAACCCGGTTCATTTTACATCATGGACCGGGGTTATGTCGATTTTCAACGGTTATATGCTATTCATCAGGCACGGGGATTCTTTGTAATTCGAGGAAAATCCAACCTCTCATTTCGGCGACTATACTCTCATTCTGTTGATAAATCGATAGGATTACAATGTGATCAAACCATTAAAATGACAGGGAAAGACACTGCTGTATACTATCCAGAGCCTCTGAGGCGAATCAAGTATACCGACCCTGAAACCGGCAAGATATATGTGTTCCTGACAAACAACCTTGATCTTGCTCCAAAGGTGATTGCCGACCTTTACAAAAGCAGATGGCAGATTGAGTTGTTCTTCAAATGGATAAAACAGCATTTACGAATCAAGGCATTCTATGGCACATCAGAAAACGCAGTAAAGACGCAAATATGGACAGCTATTTCGGTATATGTGCTTATTGCATTGGTGAAAAAGAGACTCAATTTGGATATAACTCTCTACACTTTTCTACAGATTCTGAGTGTCAGTGTGTTCGAGAAAGTCGATATTTTACAATTAGTTA
>DYNP01000011.1:56336-169388 GCA_020721005.1 Thiomargarita sp. | reverse complement strand
TGTTTTTAGAGTCCATGAAAGAACACTTTGCTAAAGTACGTTATGAGGGTAAACTCGCGGGTAAACTTGAGGGAATACAGGAGGGCGAACGTAAAGGCAAACTGGAGGGTAAACTTGAGGGAATGCAGGAAGGTGAACGTAAAGGCAAACTTGAGGGAATGCAGGAAGGTGAACGTAAAGGCAAACTTGAGGGCAAATTAGAGATTGCTCAAGCGATGCTTGTTAAAGGGTTAGACGTGAATTTTATTGCAGAAATCACTGGATTATCAGTAAGTGAGATTGAACGGATCAAAAATGATAGAAATCATTAGTGTAGCCAAGTGATCGGGTCGTTGAGCCAGCAATTTATTTTGAATCAGAATTTGCGGAATTATGGAATGTTTAGAATGAGAGACAGATAGATGCGCTTTGCGGAAAAGGTTCGGCACATCCTATATGGAATACGCGAAGTTATAAGCCTGGCAGGTTTTTCACAGGATACGCGGTTTCTTTGGTTCGTTGGTTATATTTTCATGTGTGTAAGAAAAAAAGGAAAGAGTTGGTATGCTGGAATTTAATATGTTGTATCAGATGATAGGGTCTATGAGAGAACGCAGCGAGTCTCTAAGGGGGTATCTTTGACTACTCAACCAAGCAAGAAAGATTGGTTGAGATCAACAGGGAATTGGAGAGTGCCGGGATATGGAATCAGCCGGAACGGGCTTTGGCTTTGGGCCAGGAACGGGCTGCTTTGGAAAAGGTGGTGTATACTTTGGAGAAACTGGATCAGGGACTGCGAGATGAGCGGGAGTTGTTGGAATTGGCAGAGTTGGAGCAGGATGAGGGTACAGTTACGGCGGTGTATAGGGAATTGCAGTCATTGGAGAAGCAATTGGCAGATTTGGAATTTGCCCGTATGTTTTCTGGAGAAATGGATGCGCACAATGCTTTTTTGGATATTCAGGCAGGATCGGGGGGTACTGAAGCTCAGGATTGGGCTGATATGTTATTGCGTATGTATTTGAGATGGGCTGAGAAACGGGGGTTTAAGGCGGAGTTGATCGAAATTTCTCCGGGTGAAGTGGCGGGGATTAAAAGCAGTACTTTGCAGATTGTCGGTGATTACGCTTACGGATGGTGTCGTACGGAAACTGGGGTGCATCGTTTGGTACGGAAGTCTCCTTTTGATTCAGGGAATCGGCGTCACACTTCCTTTGCGGCAGTTTTTGTGTCTCCGGAGGTGGATGATGACGTGGAGGTGGTTATTAATCCGGCAGATTTACGGATTGATGTGTACAGAGCCAGCGGAGCTGGAGGTCAGCATGTTAATCGTACTGAATCCGCGGTTAGAATTACGCATTTGCCAACTGGAGTTGTGGTACAGTGTCAGAATGATCGTTCGCAGCATAAGAACAAGGCAACGGCTATGAAGCAGTTGAAGGCTAAGTTGTATGAGTTGGAGATGCAGCAGCGTGGCACGCAACAACAGTTGGTTGAGGATAATAAGGCGGATATAGGGTGGGGGAGTCAGATTCGTTCTTATGTACTCGATCAGTCTCGTATTAAGGATCTTCGTACTGGGGTAGAAAAGGCAGATACTCAGTCGGTATTGGATGGGGATTTGGATGAGTTTATTGAGGCAAGCTTGAAGAGTGGCCTGTAGTATTCTTTGTAGAATAAGGCGGGGGGAATGAGGGGATTAGATAAGGGGGAGTGTTTGGGGCTGGGGGTAAAGTGGATTGGGTTTAAAGGGACAAAACCCACACTTTGTTATCTAACGGAGATTGGTAGCGAGGGTAGGATTTGAACCTACGACCTTCGGGTTATGAGCCCGACGAGCTGCCAGACTGCTCCACCTCGCAATTGATAAGAGACAGTATAATCCAATTTTTTGAAGATTGCAAGCGATTTTTGAGAAATTTGTTTTTTTATATGCAGGACATTAGAGTCAGCTTAACGTAGGGTGCGTTAATCAGTGACAGCGTAACGCACCGTTTTCTTGGAAATCTCAAACAAGTTGCGTTACGGTGTAAAACACGCATCCAACACACCCTACGCCGGTTTAATCGCAGTCTAACGTAAAAACATGGTAAAATTTAAGGTTAAGCGGTTCTTGCCATACGGCGTCGTTCGTGTTCCTTGAGGAATTGTTTGCGCAGACGAATGGCTTTGGGGGTGACTTCTACAAGTTCGTCGTCATCGATAAATTCCAGGGCTTGTTCTAAACTCATGCGGATGGGAGGAGTGAGGAGGATGTTTTCGTCAGAGCCGGCGGCGCGGATATTGGTGAGTTGTTTGGCTTTTAGAGGGTTGACGACCAGGTCATTGCCACGGGAATGGATGCCAATGATCATGCCTTCATACACTTGTTCGCCATGACCAATGAAGAGACGACCGCGTTCTTGTAGGTTGAAAAGGGCGTAGCCCAGGCTTTTCCCTTCTCCATTGGAGACCAGGACGCCATTGATGCGTTGACCCAAATTGCCTGGTTTCATGGGACCATAATGGTCAAATACATGATAAAGTAGCCCTGTACCAGAAGTGGCGGTCAAAAATTCGGTGCGAAAGCCAATCAGTCCTCGAGCGGGAATGACAAAGTCAAGTCGGACTCGGCCTTTGCCATCCGGTAGCATATTGGTCAGTTCAGCTTTACGTTCTCCTAACAACTCCATGACGGTGCCTTGATAGGCTTGGTCAACATCAACGGTAAGGTTCTCATAGGGTTCCATTTTGACGCTGTCTATTTCCTTGAGAATTACCCGAGGTCGGGAGACCGCCAATTCATAGCCTTCTCGACGCATGTTCTCAATCAAGATACCGAGGTGTAATTCGCCACGACCTGATACCATGAATTTGTCAGGATCTTCTGTTTCAGAGACTCGCAGGGCAACATTGTGTAACAGTTCCCGTTGCAGACGTTCTCGAATGTGTCGAGAGGTGACATATTTGCCATCTTGTCCAGCAAAGGGTGAGGTGTTGACTTGAAAGGTCATGCTGACCGTGGGTTCATCAACGGTAAGAGGGGGTAAAGCTTGTACGTAGCTAGGATCGCAGAGGGTGTCAGAAATGGCGAGTTCTTCTACTCCAGTAAAGGCAATAATGTCTCCAGCCATAGCTTGGGGAAATTCGATTCGTTCCAGGCCATGAAAACCCAGGATTTGTAAAATGCGCCCGGATCGTTGGCGACCTTTGACGTCGACAATGGTGACCGGGGTGTTGGTTTTGATTTGGCCACTGCTGATGCGGCCGATGCCAATAACGCCTACGTAACTTGAATAGTCTAAGGCACTGACTTGTAAGCAAAAGGGTTCTTCTGGGTCAACATCTGGAATGGGAACGCATTGGACAATGGTTTCAAAGAGAGGTTCCATATTGCCCGATCGAGTTTGGCTGTCGAGGTTGGCATAGCCTTGTAAGGCTGAGGCATAGACGATTGGGAAGTCGAGTTGGGCATCAGTGGCGCCGAGTCGATCAAAGAGTTCAAAGGTTTGATCAACGACCCAGTCTGGCCGAGCACCATCTCGATCAACTTTATTGATGACGACAATGGGACTCAAGCCTCGAGCCAGGGCTTTTTGGGTGACAAAGCGAGTTTGAGGCATGGGACCGTCAACTGCATCGACCAATAGTAATACGGAGTCGACCATAGACAGTACGCGTTCCACTTCTCCCCCAAAGTCGGCATGGCCTGGGGTGTCTACGATGTTGATGCGGTAGTCCTGCCAACGGAGAGAAGTATTTTTGGCGAGGATAGTGATACCTCTTTCTTTTTCAAGGTCATTGGAGTCCATGACTCTTTCGGTGGTAACTCGTTCCCCCAGAGTGCCTGATTGCTGGAGAAGGCGGTCGACCAAGGTCGTTTTTCCGTGGTCAACGTGAGCAATAATGGCAATATTACGTAATTTAGTGATCATAAAGTGGGTGGTTAGTAGGTTTTTTGGGAAAAGTAATGGGATGAAAAATCGGGAGCAATTAGGATTTGTACTCAATGTAGGCTTCGCCACGCAATTGTCTAAGCCAGTTGTTTAATTCTTCCTCGATTTTACGTTGTTGAATTTGTTTGGCGGCTTGGTTACGCAACCATTGCCCGGTGTCTTCATACTGGCGTCTTTCTAAGACTTGGATGAGATGCCAGCCATAACGGGATTTAAAAGGTTGACTGATTTGACGCTCTGCCAGTTCATTCATCACGGCTTCAAATTCTGGGACTAAATCGCCCGGGGAAATCCAGTCCAATAGTCCGCCTTTTTGACTGGAGCCAGCATCTTCGGAATGGGTGCGGGCCAGTTTGGCAAAATCTTCTCCCAATTCCAGATTTTTTCGCAGTTCGTCTAAACGGGTTTGGGCTTCCAAATCGGCCACCATTTCATTGGTTTTGATCAGTATATGGCGTACTTTAGTCTGGGTAGCCAGGGATTTTTCTGCACTGCGTTTGTCCTGCAATTTGAGAAGATGAAAGCCACTGGAATCGCGAATGGGTTCACTGATCTGCCCCACTGTCATTTTTTCAACAATCTTTTCAAACAGGCTGGGAATTTCCCCGGTGGTGAGCCAACCCAAATCCCCTCCTTCCAATGCTTTACTGGAATCGGAGACAGCGATGGCAGTGGAGCGAAAATCAGCTCCTTGTTTAAGTTGAGCCAGCACTTGTTGAGCTTTGGCCTGTCGTTCTGCAATCTGTTCCGGAGCAGCAGCCTCCGGAGTAGCAATAAGAATATGCAATAAATGGTAATTTTGTACAGCTTCCGCCCGTTGTTTTTGAACTGTAAGAAAGTTCTCAATTTCTTGAGGACTGACCGTGATGCGATTGACCACTTGGCGCTGCTGTAACCTTTGAATAATCAACTGATTGCGCAGGTCTTCCCGATAGCGTTGGTAATCATAACCGCTGTCCTGTAACATGCGTCGAAACTGGGCCAGGTCTCGGTTATTTTGAGCTGCTACCTGATGCAAGTTCTCATTCAGCAATTCATCTTCCACGCCAATATTCAATTGACGAGCCAGTTGCAGTTGCAAAGTGGTCAGAATCAGGTTATCCAACACTTGCTCCTGCAGAATTTTGGGGGCAGGCAGTTGGATTTTTTGTTGTTGCAATGTCAAGGTGACTTGTTGCAATTCTCGTTGCAACTGACTGTGGGTAATGGCTTCCTCATTCACAATAGCCACAATATAATCCAACAGTTGAGCGTGGAGGGGCAAATTGCTGACAAAAAAGAGGAGAGTAAGGAAAAGCGCTTTAGAGTACATAGAAGTTCAAAATGGGAAGCCTGTCCATTTTTCCAGTTAAAATTGAAAAGTATTTAAAATTTAGGGAGCAGTTGGTATGCAGAGAATTGTATTGCACGATTATTTTGAATCTTTGGAAGGCGGTGGACGTTTAAGCACGGTCTTGGCTCATTATCTTCCTGCTGATATAGGGTATGGGTTTGCCCGGGCCGGCCATGCCTTTTTAACCCCACTGCCCAGTTCTCTTCGACATCATGATTTGGCAACCCACAGTCGCTTACCCCTGTGGCGCCAGTTTAAACTGTCCCGGGCTTTTGCGCAACAAACGGGCTTTTTACAAAATTATGAGACCGTTGTCTACAGCGGTTTTTATACCCCTTTAGCCATACTCAATCATCGATTTGGGCGCAACTTATATTACTGTCACACGCCTCCCCGTTTCATTTACGACCAACGTCAATTCTATCTTGACCAAGTGCTTCCGGTATTACGCCCGCTTTTAAAACAATTCACCGCTTACTTACAACCGCGTTACGAGGAGGCTATCAGGCACATGGATCAAGTAGTGACGAATTCTGAACAAGTTCGGCAACGCTTACAACATTTTTTGGGGATACCATCCATTGTGGTGCATCCTCCTTGCAATACTCAACAATTTATGTGGCGGGGTCAAGGGAATTATTACTTATCTGTGGCTCGCTTAGATCCCTTAAAACGTGTTGATCTCATCGTCCAAGCTTTTTTGAAATTACCCCAATACCGTTTAATTGTTGCTTCCGGAGGTTCTGAATCGCATAAATTGCGCAAACTGGCTGCCCATGCCCCTCATATTCAATTCACAGGTTGGGTGTCTGAATCCACCTTAATGGATCTCGTTGGGAACGCCATCGCTACTTTGTATTTACCCCACAATGAAGACTTTGGTATGTCGCCTGTAGAATCGATGGCCGCCGGCAAACCAGTAATTGGAGTGGCGGAAGGTGGATTGTTAGAAACCATCATTCCCGAGGTGACAGGCATTTTATTGCCTCCGCAGCTCACTGTACAAAGTATCTGCGAAGCGGTGAACTACTTAACCCCTCAAAAATCTTTAGAATTACGTCAATCCTGTGAAAAACGAGCCCGGCAATTTGATCAGGCGGTTTTCTTGGCAAAGATGCGCGATTTAGTAGTAATTTGAATCCTCTTTAACAGGAAATTTGTCAGTTGCTTCCAATTAAATTAATATTGCAAAATAAACACTTAAGAATAATGGAGCGATTATTGCTTTTTAATGCTCATTCTAAATTGATGATTCCAAGGACCTTGGTATGTCTAAAAAAATAATTAAGAAATCCAAACCGCTGTGTGAGGAAATGACACGTCCTCTAAAAATACTACTGGTGGACGATGAAGTGACCATTTTAACTATGATTTCAGCATGGTTGGAAGCGGAGGGTTATAAGGTCAACACTTGCGAAAATGGTCTTGAGGCAATCGAGCAACTGTCTACTTTCAAGCCACATCTGGTCATTACTGATTTACGTATGGAAGGTATGGACGGTATTGCCTTATTAAAAGAAATTCAAAAATACGATCCGGTACTGCCGGTGATCATGCTCAGTGGCAATGCCCAAATTTCTGACGCTATCAGGGCTACTCATCAAGGCATATTTGAATTTTTAACCAAACCCATTGAGCCTCCTGACCTGTACCGCTGCATCCAATCGGCTTTCAGTCGAGTGGGAACTTGTGAAAAAGAAGAAAATGCCTTTGCCCCCAACATCATTCATAGAAGTGCAGTGATGTCTCAACTTCTCAAGCAAGCACAACGCGTGGCTAAAACCCACAGCAGCGTTTGTATTCGTGGGGCTACAGGTACGGGGAAAGAGCTACTGGCCAGAGCCATCCATCAAAGCAGTCCTCGTCAAAATAACGTATTTCTTGCCATTAACTGCGGAGCTCTTTCCGAACAATTGCTAGAATCTGAACTCTTTGGCCATGAAAAAGGGGCGTTTACCGGTGCCGTACGGAAAAACATCGGACTCTTTCAAGCCGCACATGAAGGGACACTGTTTTTAGATGAAGTGGGCGATATGCCCGCCTCGTTACAGGTTAAATTGCTGAGAGTACTACAGGAAGGAAAAGTCAAGCCCGTGGGTGCCACCGAATCCATAGATGTGGATGTCCGCATCATTTCCGCCACTCATCAAAATCTAGAAGTTGCCGTCAAAAGAGGAGAATTTCGTGAAGACCTGTACTACAGATTAAATGTCATTCCCCTATACATGCCATCTTTGGCAGAAAGAAGAGAAGACATTCCCCTCTTGATTGACCACTTTCTCTCTTTACAAGCGGAACGAGAACAAACAGAAGTAGCACGTTTCTCTCCGGAAGCACTAGAATACATGATTGCCATGCCATGGCCAGGGAATGTTCGACAACTGCAAAATCTGATCGAACAATGCACAGTATTATCCCCCTCTTTGGTCATTCCACTGTCACTGGCCAAACAATCCCTATCGGGGAGCGAGAATAAATTTCAGACCCTAGAAGAAGCCCGTCATGAATTCGAACATCACTATTTGAATCGTGTACTTAGGATGGTTGAAGGAGACACCAGTCATGCAGCCCACATTGCAGGCTGCAACGAAACTGATTTTGACCAATTACTTTCAGAACATGACCTCAATCCAGTCCACTTTCGGAAAGTACCTATTGAGGATAATACATCTTTAGAAAAGGACAACGTGCATTTACACTAAGCCTGCAAAGCTCGAATGCGGGCATTCAGGCGACTCTTATGCCGAGCTGCCTTATTCTTATGGATAATACCCTTATTGACCATACGATCGACGATAGGCATGGCCTCCCGATACACTCCCTGCGCCAATTTAGCATCACCAGCCTCGATAGCTTTCAGTACCTTTTTAATATAAGTGCGCATCATAGAACGTTGACTGGCGTTCAATTGTCGATGTTTCTCGGCTTGGCGCGCCCGCTTTCTCGCCTGAGCAGTATTTGCCAAAATAAAACTCCTTTCATGTTGGATAGTAAATTACCTGAACAATGGGACAAATGCTATAAAAGCTTAAATCTCCCTCACTCATTTGCAGTAATCGTGGCGGAGAGAGCGGGATTTGAACCCGCGTGGGGCGATTAAGCCCCCATCCGATTTCGAGTCGGCGCCGTTATGACCGCTTCGGTACCTCTCCCCACCAAAAAGTGTATCACAAAACCCGAAATGATCCAATAGGTTTCTGAATCAGAATTTTATGACCTTCAGGAAACTCATTTTTAAGTAGGAAAATATTCTGAATCCGGACTTCCAAAACCACAAAACGCTCAGAATGGAATTGAGAATGCTTTACTAACCCCAGTAGGATAGGCGGACAATAGGAAGCCCAGCAATCGCATTGCAAATGCTTTAATAAGGTACCAAAGACCCGTAGAATCAAAATTAAAATCATTGTGAATAAACACATATCAATTGCTCCGAAACTTAAAAATGCACTTCTTTGGGAACCATACAAACCGATCAGGAAGACAAAACTTGCAAACGAGTGGCCGCCAAGGGACTGCCTTGCTGAGCTGCCAACTCGAACCAATAACCGGCCTGTTGAGAATTTTCCGCCACACCAATACCGTGCTCATAAAAAATACCCACCACACACTGAGCAATCACATCATGCTGTTGAGCAGCCTGCTCAAACCACTCAAATGCCTGTTTAAAATCAGGAACTTCCAACCCATAACCTTGACTGCACAGCACACCCAAATTAAACAAAGCCAATTTATGCTGTTGAACTGCCGCTTTTTGATACCAATCATAAGTTTGCCGCCAATTCTGAACTTTGATATACCACTGACCCAACTCAAAACAAGCCTCGGCAGGAGAACAGCAAGGGGTATACCGTTCTAAAATCAAACACCAACTTTGAATCACCCAATCAGCCTGAGCTGCACTCAGTCCCAAAGAGACCAATGGAATCTGCCAATGTCGTCCGGGAACAGTAACTTGAAAACTCTGCTCAGTCCGCAAAGGCAGTAACAGCAACGTCCTCTCATACTCATAAGGACAACACTGCAAAAACAATTCCTCCAAAGTTTCCGGAGCCTCCAATACCTGCTGACTATATTGATTAACCAATTGATTTAACAACTTTCTGGGTTGATAAAGCTTGGCTAAATTCAATTGAGCCAAACCTTCCTGTTTAGGAGCACGTCGATACCAATAGGCGGCTTGATCAAAATTTTGAGGTACACCCTCTCCAACGTGATATATCCATCCCAAATAAAAATAGGCAGTAGGCAATGGAGTTTCTGGTTGTTCATAAATAACCTGTTCCCAAATTTTAATGATCGACACCAATTGAACAACATCTGACTTAAACTGCCCTTTAAATTGCCAAATCAGGCGCCTCATGAATAACTGACGAGCCAAAATCCGCAGCCCGGGAATTTTTTGCAAAATATGTTTGGAAAATTGAAAAACTTGTTGGGGAATTCCCAAATCAATACTGCGCAGCAAATCGTTGGGCAATTGAGACTTAGAACAATGTTGATAAATCAAAGCTTTAAGACAATCGGGATGCTGAGACAATTGACTACCAAATTGCAGCATGATTTCGTAGAGGATTTGTTGAGGAATGAACATATTACTTCCTTCAGGTAAAATGAATATTTTTCAAAGTTTGAAGTAAACCAGCGATCATAAACTGACAGATCTGACTAAATACCGAAAGTGAATTAAGTTTAAAGTGATCCCTTTCAACAAGTCCCTGCTAAGGTTAGTGTAAAATAGTGTAGCTCCTTTTGGAAAATATTGCAATGGGACAATATTCAAGTTATTTAGGCTGTCCGTTTTACCTATTGAGTCATACCAGCAATTTTTTTCAATGGAAATGTTTGCAATGCTTGTTCCAATCAAAAATTGTTAAAAATAAAGGATTGGTGATCCTCAAATTAATTTTGAACTGGAATTAAATAATCCTCAAAGTTATTTAAGACGGATTGTTTATCAGTTCGATCATTCAAGGTAAAATAAGCAGTCCCAAAATAGAAAAAGCTCAATTCATTTGTGATTTAACAAAATCAATTTTTTTATCTTCTCATCAATGATATTCTTCAATGCAAAAATGGACATTTGTGTATGCTTATACTCTTTTTGATGGCGGTGTGTCATTCTCAACTACTGATTGCAGGGGAGCTTTCCTTAATCCCAGATATCCCCGCTCATCATTCTCCCTTGATTGTGAATACTGGGATTAAAGTGAATCAAATTAGTGTATTACAATTAACCTCATCTTCTTATATCTTGGATTTTGAGGTGTGGTTTCGTTACCCTGCATCCACTTGGATTGACCCGGGAGATATTGTCTTCCTCAATGCTCTGTCTCCTGTTCATAAATTGCCTTCTCCCCTCTTAAAAAAAAGAGAGGGTATGATTTACCAAGTGCAACATTTTAAAGGAGAATTTCAGATTTTGTCCGTTCCACAATTGACATTGGGAATACAGTTTAGGCATCAAATACTTGCTGCCGAAGAGATCATTTATCAAGTGGAAAAACCCAGGGGAAATGATGACAATTTTCAACAGCAATTGTTTGAACAATTGAAACTTGTTGTGCACTCCGTCCAGGATTGGCAATTGTATTCTGTGAAACTTTTTGAAGGCAATCATCATTTTTTACGGTCCTTACCCTTCGGTCTTTTTTCTCAAGTTAATCTTCAAATCCAATTACAAAAAAAACGGAGTTATCACTTGATTTCCGGGCAGATGGCGCTGATTTTAGCTCCTTTCTTTATTTTGGGAATCTTCTTCTTAATTTTATTCAAGAAGTTAATATCAGAGATATTTTTTGAGGGATTATTGTTTCTCAACAATTGCTTATTGCTGATGTCATTGGAAATTATCTTCGTCAACATACTCAGTTTATCTTTTTCGCAAATTGAGCAGGGACTGGACTTATTTGATGTCGGAAAATGGTTATTAATTGCCTATTTTATCAATCGACTGTTGAGACACAATTATAGCCGCTTAGTCAATAAAAACCAATTTCAATTCCCAATTTGGCTATACTGGGGCAGCGATGGACTTGTTTATTATCTTGCCTTATTGGGTATATTGAGTTTTGTTTATTCTCATTCTTCTCTCAGTTGTGCCTTGACCCTGCTGATTGTGCCAATGATTATGGGATTGGCATTTTACAGCAAATTGTTGCATCTGATATCTGGTATGATGCTCAATTGGGAAAAACCCTACCAGGTGGGAGATTGGGTAAAAATCGGCGACTTTGAAGAGGGGCGAGTGGTGCGGTTAACTTGGAGAATTACTGAGTTGAAATTGTCAGAAGGGGGAGTGCTGCATTTGCCGAATTATTTGGTTATCAGCTGTTCAATCAAACAGTTACATCAGGTTGATCATCAGTTGCATTGGCAGGAAATTACGGTGCAGATAACTACTACTTATAGTCCCAATCGGGTTGAGTCCATATTATTGGCAATTATTAGTCAATGTCCAAATGTTTGTCATTTGCCACCTCCCTTTATTTCTTCAAAGGAGGTAACGACCGGAAAATTGGATTGTTCGATTCATTATTGTATGGAGAATTATGGGGAGGGGAGAGTTATTCAACAACAGGTGTTAAAGCAAATTGCAGAAGTTTTCCAAGATAAATAGGTTACCTTCCTAGATTTTCCTTCTTAGTATATGTAAGATGGGTTTTCTATTAGATTTCTTACAAAAGTATGTGATTATGAAAAAATGAGAGTTGCCCCTCAGCTAAGATACGTTGGAATGGAGGCTTTAGCCGGTCAGCCGCAGGCATCACTCTACATACACAAATTGCAAGGACCTACTGCTGGCCGGCTAAAGCCTCCACTCCAATCCTAGATTTTCCTTCTTAGTATATGTAAGATGAGTTTTCTATTAGATTTCTTGCGAAAGTATGCGATCATGAAAAAATGAGAGTTGCCCCTCTGTTAAGATACGTTGGAATGGAGGCTTTAGCCGGTCAGCCGCAGGCATCACTCTACATACACAAATTGCAAGGACCTACTGCTGGCCGGCTAAAGCCTCCACTCCAATCCTAGATTTTCCTTCTTAGTATATGTAAGATGAGTTTTCTATTAGATTTCTTGCGAAAGTATGCGATCATGAAAAAATGAGAGTTGCCCCTCTGTTAAGATACGTTGGAATGGAGGCTTTAGCCGGTCAGCCGCAGGCATCACTCTACATACACAAATTGCAAGGACCTACTGCTGGCCGGCTAAAGCCTCCACTCCAACCAAAGCCTCCACTCCAACGAGGATTTTCCTTTTATTTTTTCGTATCTCATTTTCATCGCATCGTTTACTTTTGCAAGAGGTCTATTATCAGTTTATCCGACAATGTATTTTAAAGTGATTGGATAAAGGATAACTCTCTTTAAGGGGGAGTGTTATCCCTCAGAATCTTGAATGCTTGGACAAAGGGTAGGAAAGATTAGCGAAAATAATTGGTGGGATTGTATAGATAGTAGAAATCCAGGGGTCCCAATTTAGGTAATTCTAAATAAGTTTGCCCTTGTGCATCGGTTTTTTGGGTAAGTTGATCAATAGTTATATCTTCATTTTCTTCTTCAACCTTATCGACAGGTTGTTTACGGTAAGTGTGTTCTCTGATGTCTCCTACAACTGTATCAATCCATTTCAGTTTGAGTGCTTGATCGGCAAATTCTTGCCAATCTCCAATAGAATTGTGTGCATACATTTGGTTGACAAATTCTTCCATGGTCAATCCCATCTTTTCTGCCACAGGTTGGAGAATGCGTTTGGTCCATTCCTGCACTTCTGACAAATGTTCTTTCAATTCTCGAGTTGTACCCATGGAAAGGGAAAATACTTGGTGATGAACAATGACGGCATTGGGATAAGCAAAGGAGTGTTTGGATAAGGTGGCAAGGACGGCACACATGCTGGCAGCCAAGGATTTCACGACCACATAAATTGGGGCTTGACTGTTTTGCATGATTTCCAAGATGCGGCTTCCTTCCACAATAGAGCCTCCATAGCAACGATCGATGACTAAGAAAATAGGGTATTCTGGATTTTTGTTGTTAAAGTAGTGAATGCGTTCGGAGACATATTCAGCAACGTCCGGAAAGATAACTGTGCCCAGATTAATTCGGCGATCAGTGATGATCAATTGGTTGTTATTATAGGGATCTTTGGAATATACCATGGGTTGGTTTACTTGAGCGTCCCATATTTCTTCTAAATCCCTTTTCATAATTTTTCTTTCTAAAACTTCGGTTTCTAACAATTTTTGGGTTTTTTCCATTTCCAATTCATTCATTTTGAAACTGAGTCGAGCATTCTTTAATTCCAATTCCAGTTCTTCTTGACGATTTTTTTCTTGTTGTAGGGAGTTTTTAGCTGTTAATTCAGCCAGTTGGTATTCTAGATCAGCCAGTTGTTTGGTCCGGTTAAGTTCAGCGAGAGTGTTTTCCAGTTCCAATCGACTTTTAATGGCTTCTAAATGAGCTAAAGTTTGGGTTTGTTGTTGAGCACCCAATTCATTTTCTAGTTGAAGTTTCTCTTTTGCTGCAGTGGTTTGGGCTAAGGCTTGTCGATTTTGTTCAACCAAAACTTCATTTTGCAGCAGCAATTTTTCTCTTTGTTGTTGAAGTTCGAGTAAGTCTTTCTTGTACTTTTCAGATTGGATGAGATTTTCGGTGGTTAACTTTTTGTTTTCCAATTCCAGTTGTTTTAATTCCATTTCAAAAGTTTCTAATTCTGCTTCAAGGGCTTGTAGCTCCGGGGATTTGGAAGTGGTTGTTTCCGAAGTTGGTTTGTCTTTCTCGTCAAGGGGAGGAATGGTTGTTTCCGAAGTTGGTTTGTCTTTTTTATGAGGGGAAGAGGGGGTTGCTTGTTCAGTTTCGGTTGATTTTTCAGGTGAGCTGGATGATTCTGAAGTTGAGTTTGTTGAGGTTAAGGAAGAGGTGTCTGAGACCGGGTCCTTGGCAAATGAGGTTGTCCAAGGGGAAAGGTTGAGTAAGGTAATGAATAGTATTGTTGGAATGAAGAGAGTTGGTTGATTCATACGATGAATTTTAAGGTGGAAGGTGGGTTAATGGGTGAGTAAGGAAAAGGTGGGAGGATTGAATTTTTCAAGAAATTGGGTCATTTCTGGAATTGGAATGGGAGGGCTGAAAAAATAGCCTTGGCAGATTTCACAGCCCTTTTGTTGTAGAAAAGCCAATTGTTCGTTGTTTTCAACGCCTTCGGCGATAACGGTGAGTTGGAGGCTGTGGGCCATGGCAATGATGGCGGTGGTGATGGCAGCGTCGTCTCGATTGGTGCAGACGTCTTGAATGAAAGAGCGATCAATTTTGAGAGTGTTGAGGGGGAGTCGTTTGAGATAGTTAAGGGAGGAATAGCCAGTCCCAAAGTCGTCGATGGCAATGTGAACTCCCATGGTTTGTAGTTCATTTAGGATGTTGATATTGCTGATAACTTTGTCTTTATGGGTGCGATTTTCTTCCATAAGAATGCTTTCCGTGAGTTCAAGTTCCAGGTAGTGTGGATTGAGTTGGGTGTCTTGTAAGGTTTGTTTGATGGTGTGTAAGAGGTTAGGGTGTTGGAATTGGCGACTGGAGACGTTGACTGAGACTCTGATGGGAGTGAGTCCAGTGTTTTGCCAGTCTTTGGTTTGTTGACAGGCGGTCCGTAATACCCATTCTCCTATGGGAATGATAAGTCCGGTTTCTTCGGCAATGGTGATGAATTGGTCTGGGGATATGTAGCCTCTTTCTGGATGATACCATCGTAATAGGGCTTCCATACCGATAATGCGCCCAGTAGTGAGTTCAATTTGGGGTTGGTAGTGTAGTTGTAATTCGTTGCGTTCGATTACTTTGCGCAGTTGATTTTCTAAAATCAGCCGTTTCAAGGCCATGGCATTCATTTCAGCGGTGTAAAATTGGTAGGTATTTTTACCTTGGGTTTTGGCTCGAGACAGGGCGGTATTGGCGTTTTTGAGCAGGATGGTGGCTTCTTCTCCATCGCTGGGATAGACACTGATTCCAACACTGGCGGTGATAACAACTTCGTGGTGATTGAGCATCATGGGTTGACTGATGCAGTCCAGTAGACGTTGAGCATTGTCGCTGATGTCCTTGACGGGATCGTTGGTTTCTTCCATGATGATGAATTCGTCTCCACTTAAGCGAGCTACAGTGGCGCCAATGGGGGCAGCTTGGGTAAGACGGCTTGCGACTTCACAAAGTACTTTGTCTCCAATTTCATGGCCCAGGGAGTCGTTGATCATTTGGAAACCGTCGAGGTCGATCGCCAATACGTTGACTCCTTGTCGATTGCGACTGGCTCGACCTAAGGTTTGGCGCATTCTTTCCATCAATAGGTTGCGGTTGGGGAGACCAGTTAAGGTGTCATAGTTGGCGAGATAGACGAGTTGTTCTTCGGTTTCAACCAATCTGCGGTAACGGTTTAGGCGGGTAATGGTGCGAATACGGGCTCGTAATTCTGCACGATCAAAAGGTTTGCTCATGAAGTCGTCGGCACCGGCTTCAATTCCCCTAAGCCGGGAGTCTCGATCGTCAAGGGCAGTGACCATCACTACTGGCAATTCGGCTAGACGAGGATTGGCTCGTAGGCGTTGGCAGACTTCAAAGCCATCCATACCAGGCATCATGACATCAAGTAGCATTAAATCGGGTATTAAGGTGGCGGCTTTTTCTATGGCCTCTTCTCCAGTTTCTGCAAAGACTAGAGTGTAGCCTTCAGAGGATAGTAGGGCTTCTACGGTGTAGCGGGAGACAATTTCGTCATCGACTACTAAGATAATGCTTTTTTCAGACATGCTTAGTTTTTAGGTTCGGAGGCTTTGGGCGGATTAATAAGGCTGTTGACGAGTTGATGAAGGTCAGTGCGGTTAAAGGGTTTACAGATAACTTCAGTGGCTCCAATTTCTAAACAGCGAAGGCGGGCGGTGGGATCATCCCAGGCTGTGACCATAACTACAGGTAGATTGTCCAGCCTGGGATTGGCGCGTAAACGTCGACAGACTTCAAAACCGTTCATGCCTGGCATCATTACATCTAAGAGTATAAGGTCAGGTTTCAAGAGTTCAGCTTTTTCGAGTCCTTGTAAGCCATTTTCAGCAAAGACCAAGGTATAATGTTCAGATTCCAATAAGGCTTCCATGGTGTAGCGGGAGACGATTTCATCGTCAACAATAAGGATGGTCATTTTGTCAGTCATAAATTGTTCAAGTTCAGGGTAATTAGGAAGGAGTTGTATGAATTGTTGTGATGAGGCAAGTCGGTCTGCAAGAGGGCCAGGTGGGGTGAACAACTTTTATGTGTTGTCCACCGATATCGAATGATGAGCACATTGTAGGATGGGTTGACCAACGGTTTGATGGTCTGAGTCGAAATTCGGGGATTTTCCAGGATTAACAGAATGCCTCGAGCCCATTTTGGAAATTCTGATTGAGAAATTAGTGCAGTAGGACGGGCTTTCCTTGAAATAGGGATTGGTTGCATGAAAGATGAGGCTCGTGTAGCATTATTAGTGGGCAAAGGTTTTAACAAATGCTTTTACTGTTTAATTTAGACTCTGTAGGAAAAATCATGAAAGTAGCACAAATCAGTTTACCAGACGAGCTTTTTGAGCGTATCGAACGATTGGCAGCGGAACAAGGCGGTCCAGATTATGTGAGTGTGAATACAGATGAGGTTCGTGGATATGATGCGTTATTGACCGATTTATTGATATTGGGGTTGGATGAGCTTGAGGTGGGTGAAGCACAGTTCCCAAATGAGGATTAAAGATCAGTTGAGGGATTCCTTAATGAATGTCGTATTCCTACGTTTTGCTTATCAGTTCTCACGAGGATTCCCCAACGGCGAGGATCCACTGGAAAGATGTCAATTTTTAAGGGGATAGGGTTATTTATATGTTTGAAAATTCAGGAAGTCACGGGTTTTATATTGAGCAGGCTACTGAAAAAGACATTCCTGCTTTAAGTGAGTTGTTGAGGGTGTTATTCACGCTAGAACAAGATTTTACGCCCCAAGTGGATAAGCAACAGCGGGGATTGGGTTTATTGTTAGAGGGAGCACCGCGCAGTTGTGTGTTGGTAGCTCGACGCGTTTTGGAGCAACAGGTTCTTGGCATGATCACCGCCCAATTGGTTATTTCCACTGCAGAAGGAGGATTATCAGCTTGGATAGAGGATGTGGTTGTCGATCCCAATTACCAAGGTCAAGGGATTGGATCCGCTCTGATACAAGGCATTTTAGACTGGTCGGTTCAACAAGGTGCCAAACGGGCTCAATTGTTGGTGGATAAAGATAATCAATCGGCAGTTTCATTTTATGATGCACTCAAATGGCGCAAAACTCAACTTCAAGCTCGACAGTTTTTTTTCAGTTAAAATTTGTGATAGTCCCAGTTTTTTCAAAGGCATGAGGGATTTTGTCATCAAGTTCAGTCCAGTGGGTTTGCCAAGTTTTACTTGGCAGAACTTGTACGCCTGAAATCCGCATTTCCATAATATGAGCATTTTGGAAATCCACCTTAAAACAAGAACTTTTGTTTTTCTTGCTTAAATCCCCCTAACAATTCAATGATATCCCGAGCCTTATGCGATTTCTGTTCTCGTTCTTCAGAAACCCGCTCATCACTCAAATTGACTACATCACCCCAGCGGGCAAAAGCCAACTTCAATAAAGTCATCCCGCTGGGTGCTAAGTGCACATCTGCACCCCGTTCGATCAGTAGTTTCACATTTACCAACGAATAACTGGAAATAGCGTAATAGAGTAGAGTACATCCATTGGATAACACCAAATTCACATCCACTCCGCTGTCCAAAAACCACTTTAAAGCCCGATCGTCATCTGGACAGGTGGCTGCATGGAATATCGCCAATGACTGATAAGGATCGATCTTTCTTTCCAGAAAGTACTTTAACATTTCAACATTACCTTCCCGGGCCGCCAGCCCCATCGGCATAAGATGATGACGATCTTTGGCATAAGGGTTGGCACCGCGATCCAGTAGGGCGGACACCACTCCAACATGTCGACGTTGCACCGCCAAATGGAGAGCAGTTTGCCCATCTACCGTATTCAAATTAATTTCTGCCTGATAATCCAATAACAGTTCGGTTAACCCCCGTAAATAGTTTTCATCCAATGGCTGAGTGACCGAATAATGGGCAGCAACGTAATGTAAAGGCGCATAACCAGGATCTTTATCCCTCAAATTTGGATTTGCTTTTTTCTTTAACAAGATTTCCAAAGTCACCTTATCCTTGTTATACTTGGCTGCCAACAATAAAGGTGTTCTACCCTCATTAGGAGAATTTGTTTGTCCAGACCCAATTGGACAATTCAAATCTGATCCTGCTTCTACCAACAGTTCCAACAAGTCACTATAACCTAATTTGGCCGTTAAATGAATAGGTAATTCCCCTAATTTATTAGGTAAGTGCCAATCAGCCCTATAATGCAGCAAATGTTGAACAGTCAAAGCCCGTTGCTTTAAATACTCGAAATAAGCAGGATCATCTTTGAGCGCAGTTTGTTGCGCACTGCCCTCAATTGCAAAATGCAACGGAGTTTGATCCTTATACAACGCATTCACGTCCGCCTGATGTTTCAATAACGCTTCCACGATCTCAGCCCGAGCAAAGGCAGCAGCTTCATGCAATAAAGTACACTCATCCCAATGTTTACACAACGCATAACGACGATTAAACTTCAAATAATCCTGAATCTTTGCCGAATTCCCCTGTCGGACAGCATGCAAAGCATCCTTAAACGAGTAAGGTGGACTGTCCAAAACCTCTGGCGTATTTTCATCAATATGGGTAACTTTCGCTTCCACCGCCTCATTACCCACTAAATGCTTGATTTTCTTAAAAAGTCCCATAAACAGACTCCTCTAAATCAGAACTAAAAATTGAAACTCTGGAGTGTCAAGCCATTTTGGAATGTCAAGCCGCAGCTTGACACACTGCCAAATTACGGCTTGGCACTCCAAAGTGCAAAAATTAAACTTGTCAATGACCATAAATAGTCTACCATATTAATCCATCCTATCCTAACACAATCCAAGGTTACAATCCTCCATTCCACACATGAGAAAATCGCTATGAAAATCAAAGGATTCCATCACATTGCCATCATCTGCTCAAATTACCCCAAATCCAAGCATTTTTACGTCGACATCCTGGGATTTTCCATACTCAAAGAAACTTTTAGAAGTGACCGACAATCCTATAAACTTGATCTCAGTATTGGAGGACGGGACGTGATTGAACTATTCTCCTTTCCAAATCCCCCCAAACGCAATAATTCACCGGAAACTTGTGGACTGCGACATATCGCCTTTGCCGTAGACAACATCCAAGACATCATCACTCATCTCACCAATTTGGGCATCAACGTTGAGGCACCCCGCATAGACGAAAACACCGGTCAACATTTCACTTTTCTCAAAGACCCAGACGGACTTCCCATCGAAATCTATGAAAAACCTGCCCCCTAGACTCCAACTGCTCAACTACTACAAACAAGCCATCCACGCCGTCAACCCTCGAGATTGCGTGCGGCAACACCTCCAACAACACCCAACTCACCCCTCCACTGCTCTAATTGCCCTAGGCAAAGCCGCCTTTGGCATGACCCTTGGCGCATTTGATGCCTTAGGTACCCGCATCAGCAGGGCTTTGATCATCACCAAGCAAGGCACTAATTCCCAATTTTCCCCCCATGACCCCATCACCTATTTAGAGGCATCACATCCATTGCCGGATGAAAGCAGCCTGCGCGCCGGTCAAGTCCTACTTGATTACATCCAACAGCTCCCTCCACAACAACCCGTTCTCTGTCTACTTTCCGGCGGCGCCTCAGCTCTGGTTGAAGTCCTACCCTCTTTTCTCACCCTGTCCGAGTGGCAACGTATCAATCACTGGCTGCTCGGCTCAGGACTCGATATTCACGCCATCAACCAAGTCCGCAAAAGCCTATCCCTTATCAAAGCCGGTCGTCTCATACACTACCTACAAAATCGTCCCCTCACCAATCTACTCATTTCAGACGTCCCTGGAAACGACCTTTGCGCCATCGGTTCGGGTCCCTTGGTTTATCATGCTCAACTCAACCCTCCCTCTCAACTGCCTTCTTGGTTACAAAACTTTATACAGAAATCTCCCCCACTTCCTCCACGGTCCCACTTCGAACACATTCAACACCACCTCGTTGCTTATCCCGAACTGGCCACCCAAGCCATTGCCAAGACCGCTCAACAACAAAGTTGGACAATTCACCTTGAAAAATCTCCTTTAGTAGGAGAAGCTCTGATCACCGGTCACACTCTTGCCCAACAACTATACCAACGCTCCCCCGGACTCTTATTCATTGGATCCAGCGAAACCACCGTCAGCCTTCCCCCTCAACCTGGACAAGGGGGACGCTGTCAAACCCTGGCCCTGGCCGCTGCCCTCCAATTTGCCCAATATCCACAACATGAGTATTATTTATTAGCTGCCGGTACAGACGGTCAAGACGGTCCTGGCACTGCAGCTGGTGCCTTGGTCGACAAAGGCACCATTGCTCGAGGCCAAACCAAAGGACTGGATCCTCATCAACATCTGCGCCAAGCCAATGCAGGATATTTTCTCGCAGCTTCCGGAGACCTTATGAATACTGGTCTGACCGGCACCAATGTCATGGACATACTCATTGCTTTAAAGACCGAATCCTCTGCTTAAGCTTAAATCCCACAGTAGAGACGCGATTAATCGCGTCTCTACCTATTATTTCTTAATTGAAGAAATTGAACCATGCTCAATACAGGACTCTATTTCAGCACAAAATTCCTGTTCCCCCCCTGATTCCTCTTTCTCTCATTCCCAAGTGTTACTTCTCTCGTTTCTCTCGTTCTCTCGTTCCCAAGTGCTACTTGGGAATGCAGTCTTGACCGCGTCGCGGTCAATCACTCATCAATCTACCCTCTCGTATAAACAGGATCCGCCCCAGTTGTCCCACATGATCACGTCCACTGGAATAGCGCCAATATTCACTCAACCCCACATAACTCCTTATTTCACCAGGCTTTGATGGAAATATTCCAGTTTCTGTAATAGCATTCTATTACCTTATTTGTACAGACCGCAGCGCGGTCAAGACTGCATTCCCAAGTGGCACTTGGGAACGATGCAAAATTTTTGTTGAAAGATTAAAATAAAATTCAGGCAATTTAGTCTGTTATTCAATTGATTCGGTCTATGATAACCTAAGATTTGGCTATTGAACTAGCAATCGTACATATTTGACAGGATAATTTTAAGATATTATCACTGCTTTATCTACTATATGCTATAATACAGGATACCTAGTTCTAGTCATTTCTCGCTCAACGAGTCAAACCTTTAGGCAACATCTCTGAATAAATTAGTTAAACCGCTCATAGTATAATGCCTTACATGGCAATTTTCAAGCCAGGTAGGGTGGGCAACGTCTTTTTATGGTTCCTCATTTTAGCCATCTCTCATTCACCATTCTCTCACTCACATCGAAGATTGTCCCAAATATTCAAGCCAACGGGCATTTAAATATTCTTGCAGACGATTTTGACTCAACCTTTCTTGAAGATTCTCCAAATCAATCACATTCAAGGGTTGATCTTGCCAGGAACAGGCAAATACTGCCTTGGTTCGTTGACCTGTTGTGGGATCGATCTGCCATTGTAGGCATTGGGCACAAACTCCTTTTAACATACATTGCATGGGACCATGGACAGAGGCAATGAATTGGGGATGATGAGCAAAATAAGTGTGCAACTGATTTTGTGCAGCCTGTTGCACGGTTTTGATCAATTCTCCCTCTCCAATAATCAACACTCGATCAATCGATTGCAGAGGTATAGGAATATTCCCACCAAATATTTGACCTTCCGCATAACGGGATAATATGTCTACCATGTTCCCAGTTTCAGCGTAATCTTGAGAACGATGCGAAGACAGTGGTAAACCTTTTGCGGTGATCCAAATGATAACTTCAGCAGCAGCCTCCAGGTCAGCCTGTCGAAAGATTTGTTGGGCATCAGGAAAAGTGGCTATGTATAACAAACGATTCCCCGCAGCCCGCAAGGCCGAGGCCACTCCCAAAAGGTAAATGGCGGACAATTCTCCTCCAATGATCATGATGGTTTTTTGTTGGGGAATTTGAGTTTTTACCCCACTGGGACCCATCAAGGCAACAGGTTGGCCGGGCTGTAGCAGTTGACACAACTGAGAAACTGTTCCCGTTCCCAAAATTATAAATGACAGGATGCCTTGTTCAGTGTCGACTCCAGCGCAGCGAATAGCCAAGGGTTCCATTTGTAAATGAGTGTCTTTGATCAGTGGAGCCAAATGGGCAAAATTTTGGAGTCGAAAAATTTGTCCAGCCTGATATTGTTGAGCAGCCAATGGGGCTTGAATCTGCAATTCCAAAGCGGTCTCGTGGTGCATGTGGAGATTGATCAGGCAAGCTGTTAGCGCATGTTGTAAGTGTTGACGAAACTTAAGATATTCTTGGCTATCTCCTAGAGCTGGTAAGCGGTCTCGGAATAGGTCAACGATGGCGGGATAACTGCGCAGTCCCGAGGCAATGGCTTTAACCACACTGCCATGAAAGGTGGGGTGGGTGTCGCCAACAAAACTGACTCGGCGCCCCTGTTGATGGTAGGAGGTGAAGGGACCGAATGTCTCTGTTTTGCAATGAGGAGTGGGGGAGACTGTTGTCAAATTCCCGTTAATTTGTTGATAAGGTTGATATTGGAAGCCTTCTCGTTCAAAATGGCCTCGATGCTCAAATTCGTAGGCTATGTTGGGTTTGGCCCCGGTGGCTACTAGAATTGAGCGGGCAGGTAAAATAACTTGTGGTTCAATGGCCTGCCACTGACCTTCGGCATCTTGTGCCCGTGGTTGACACACTAAAGCTGCCACTTGACCTTGATCGTCACAGTGGACGGCGATGGGCTCTAAACTTTCTAAATAGAAAATCCCTTCTTCCAAGGCTTTGATAATTTCTTCATGGTTACGTGTATAAGCCGGGGATTGTTGTAGAGAACGTCGATAAATAACGGTGACTCCTCCCCATTCTTGTAGCAATTTTTGCACATTGACCAAGTCTCCAGCCAACAATGCTCGTTCCTGTGCCCTTTTCAAGGCTTGAGCATGGTTAAGAAATTCATCCAAAATGCTCAAGGTGGTGGAATCTAAATCTGCCCTCAGCGCTTCTTCCCCAAAGTAGGCACTTAGGATTTGGTAACGGTGTTGTATCTTCTCAATTTGTGTGAGATAATAGGCTTGCAACTCAGTAGAAGTATCAATGGCAGTCAATCCTCCGCCGATGACCAGAGCGGGCAGGCGAATTTGCAGGCGAGTGAGACTGTTTTTTCTGGCTGCTCCTTGAGATTGTAGGGTCATTAAGAAGTCGCTGGCTTGTCGCATGCCCGGTGCTAAGCTATTGGGAATGTTGAGGGCCTGGGGCAATCCTGCGCCCACGGCAATGGCCACGTGGTCAAACCCCAATTCCCAAGCTTTGTCCACAGTAATGGTGCCTCCAAAACGCACATTGCCATAGAGTTGAAAGTAGGGGCGTCTTAGGAGACTTAAGTAGATTAATTTTAAGAAGTTTTTATCCCATCTTACGGTAATGCCATATTCGGTAACGCCCCCAAATCCCAAGCTGATTCTGTCATCTAAGGCTTCTACTAAACTGTTATAGTCTCTAATGGGACTGTGAATAAGTTCTGGAGGCAGCGGTTCAATTTTTAAGCCTTCGATGCCCACCACGGCAAAGCCTTCCATAAGTAGATGATGAGCCAGGGTAAAACCGGCAGGACCTTGACCTGCGATGAGAATTTTCAGGCCATTGTAAGGTTTGGGAAGGTGTTGGGTGGCGCGCAGGGGATGCCAGCGCATGAGTAAGTCGTAAATTTCTACTCCCCAAGGCAAGGATAATACATCGGTTAAGATACGGGTCTCAATTTGTGGAATGTTGACTGGGGTTTGTTTTTGGTAAATGCAAGATTTTAGGCAATCATTGCAGACTCGATGACCGGTGACTGCACAAAATGGGTTGTTTATCATGATCATAGCGAGGGCAGCAATGGGATACCCTTGGGACTTTAACAGGTGGGCTTCGGAAATTTTTTGTTCTAAGGGGCAGCCAGTGAGTATGTTCCCCAAAGGGTCTGATTTGAATTGGGGAGGATGTTGCTCTTTTTTTTCTGGGAAACCTCGGGCACAAAAATCATCTTGGTGTTGATGACAATAGATGCAATAGTGCAGTTCCCCCTGAACTTGCCGAGCGGTCATGCGAGCATCAGTGAGGGTGAAACCTTGACGTTGTCGGCGGGTATTTAAGGGGCCAGCCAGGAAGTTGAGACCGTGTCGTGGGCAGGAAATCGTGGGGACCAGGTTATGGGGTTGCAGCGGTTGGGGAAGTTGAAAGCTGACCCAGTGCTGCACGTGTGCTTGACCTTCAGGGGTGCGCAAGGCTTGAATGCACCAGCAGGTGAGTTGTTCGATTTCGTCAGCATGAGTTTGTTGGTCGGTTAGATAATGATGGGCCAGTTGGGCGGTGGCTTTTTCTAAGTCGTTTGGGAGTGGGGAGTTAAGAAAATGGATGAGTTGTTTGTTAAGCCATTGATTTAGTTGGTCAAATGATTGTGAAGGCGTGTCTTTAAGGCGTCGTTTGGCTTTGCGCAAGACAAATCGTTTTTTGAATTCGAGAATGAGATTATGTTCTAAAAGCAGTTGACGCGCCGCTTGAATTTCAGAGTGCAGGTTAAAGAGGTGGACTAAGAAATGTTCTAAAATGGGAGCGCAGTTGAGCAGGAGGGCGCTGGTGTCAAGGGGGGAAAGTTGGGAGGGGGTATGGCGGTAGGTTTGGAGGGAGGTGAGTAGGTTGGGGTGGTGTTGGGAAAGGTGGTCTAGGAATTGTTGATCGAGCAGGGATTCGTGTTGAAATGAGGGGAATGGGGAGGAGGTCATGATGATTTTGGGCACTGAAATTGCGCGGGTTTGTTGTAGAGCTTGGTGTTGATAACAGTCTATCCCTCTTTGGGCTTGGGCAGTTGTGATGTCCAGTTTTAAGAGGGAAGTGAGTGCCGAGTTTGAATTTTGGTGGGGAGTGAGTCCCAATGGGTGTGAAAGGGTTTATTTTACAGGGAGTTAGAGGCGCATGGGCATGATGATCCAACGCACTTCTTCATCGTTTTCTTCGGTAATCAGTACGCTGGAATTGGAATCGGAGAAGTTGAGTTTGATAAGACCGCTGGCTGCCACGTTTAAAACGTCTAGGATGTAAGAGGCGTTGAATCCGATTTCCATTTCATCTCCTTCATAGTCAACTTCTAATTCTTCAGAGGCTTCTTCTTGTTGAGGATTGCGCATGTCGACTGTGAGTTTCGTCGCTTCCAAAGAAATTCGTACTCCTTTATGGCGATCAGTGGAGACAATGGATACCCGGCTCAAGGCTTGTTTGAGTTCGGCAGTGTTGGCTTTGGCTGATTTGTCGGGGGAGTGGGGAACAACGATTTGCCAATCTGGGAATGTGCCGTCAATGAGTTTGCTGCTGAGTATCATTTGGTCGTTAAAGTTGAATTTGATGTGATGTTCATCGATTTCAATGGTGATTTCTTCTTCATTATCCGCAAGCAGTTTGAGCAGTTCCAAGATGGCTTTACGGGGAATGATGATGCGCACGGAATAGTCTTCAGAGAATGTTTGTTGGGCAACAGCCATCCGGTGTCCATCGGTGGCGACCAGGGAGAGGTGTCCATGGGCAATTTCTAGCAGTAGTCCATTTAGGTAATAACGCACATCATTGACTGCAATGCTGAAAGCGGTTTTGGACAGCATGCGTTTTAGGGTGGATTGGTTGATTTGAAAGGTGATGCCATCGGTGATTTTTGGACTGGCTGGAAAGTCTTCAGCGGGTAAGGTGGCTAGGACAAAACGACTTTTGCCAGAGCGAACCACGACTTGGTTTCCTTCTTCGGTGGTGATTTGAATGGGATTGGCATCGGATAGGGAACGTACGATTTCAAAGAATTTTCTGGGTACGGTGATTTCAGCTTCCTGAGGGGTATCTAGACCGCCTGATAAAGGTAAAGAGCAGGCCATTTCTACTTCAGCATCAGTGGCTGTGAGTTGCAAATTGCCATTGCTGACCTTGATTAAAATGTGTCCTAGGATGGGAAGCGATTGTTTGGTCTCTACTACGCTGGCTACCATTTTCAGGGGGGTGAGTAATTCTTTACGGGATATTTCAAAGTACACAATAGACTCCATAAGGTTAAATATAAAAGGGTATTATTTTGGACAGTTTAGCAGTTATGGGGTTGCAATTCAAGGGGGGGAATTGGTAGGGTGAGCGAGGGGTGTTCGCTCACAGTTTGGGGGGAAGTCAGGGGGGAATTGTTAGAGGGGACTTATGGGTTAACTCCAGCGTCCATATTCCCGTTCTCTTCGCAGGTCCAAAGTGTAGGGATAGTCTGGATTGCGTTCTTCCTTGGGTATGTGACGCGGTCCCACTGGATGAGCTTGGGGGTAGAAACCGGTGAGGATTTGGAATTCAGGGGGAGGTTGAACGGAGCCTGGGGTGTGTCCAAAGTCGTTAAAACGGGTAATGCGTCGAGATTCGGCTTCGTAGGCATTGACAGGAAAGGTTTCATAGCCGCGGCCCCCAGGATGAGCTACGTGGTAAGTGCAACCGCCTATGGATCGTTGGTTCCAGCTGTCAATGATGTCAAAGACCAGTGGCACTTGCACGGGAATGGTGGGGTGCAGAGCAGAGGGGGGTTGCCAGGCTCGATAACGTACTCCAGCCACATATTCTCCTTGGGTACCAGTACCGTGAAGGGGCACATAACGACTGTTACAAGTGATCAGGTAACGGGAATCGGTTAAACCGGTAACTTTGATTTGTAAACGTTCTACTGAGGAGTCGACAAAACGGGCGGTCCCGGTGGCCACCACTTCTTCTCCTAAGACTGGCCAGGGTTCAATAGCCATGTGTAATTCCAATTGGATGTCAGCAATTTTGAGACTGCCATAGTGAGGGAAGCGGAATTCAAAGAAGGGATTGAACCAAGTTAATTCAAATGGATAGCCGTGGTCTTGGAGTTCGCTAATGATTTCTTTAAGGTCTTGTCGAACAAAATGGGGAAGCATGAAGCGGTCGTGCAATTCTGTTCCCCATCGAACCAGGGGGTGGGTGTAGGGGGTTTTCCAGAAGCGGGCAATTAAGGTGCGCAGCAATAGCATTTGCATGAGACTCATGCGGGCATGGGGGGGCATTTCAAAGGCTCGCATTTCTAAAAGACCCAGGCGACCCGAGGAGGAGTCTGGGGAATAGAGTTTGTCTATGCAGAATTCGGCGCGATGGGTGTTGCCTGTGATGTCAACCAGTAGATGCCGTAGTAAACGGTCGACCAGCCAGGGGGCAGTGACTTCTCCGGTAGGCATGCGTTGAAAGGCTATTTCAAGTTCATAGAGGCTTTCATTACGGGCTTCATCTACGCGAGGTGCTTGGCAGGTGGGACCGACAAACAGACCTGAGAACAGGTAAGATAGGCTGGGGTGGTGTTGCCAGTAGGTGATTAGGCTGCGCAGGAGATCGGGTCGTCTGAGTAAGGGACTGTCTATGGGAGTGGCACCGCCTAGAGTGACGTGATTGCCGCCCCCGGTACCGGTGTGGCGACCGTCGACCATGAATTTTTCGGTGCCTAAACGGGTTTGGTAGGCTTGTTCATAGAGGATGGTGGTATTTTTTACGAGTTGGTCCCAGTTGTGAGCGGGATGAATGTTGACTTCGATGACTCCAGGGTCTGGGGTGATGTGGAGTTTTAGGAGGCGAGCGTCAGTTGGGGGTTCGTAGCCTTCCAATAGAATGGGCAGGTTAAGGTCGTTGGCGGTGGTTTCTATGGAGGCAATTAGGTCTAAATAGTGTTCTAAGTGGGTTACCGGGGGTAGAAAAATGTGCAGGTAGCCTTGGCGAGCTTCTATGCAAAGGGCAGTGTGAATGATGTTCTCATCTGTTTTAGAAGGGTCAGACTTGGTGCGTAAAGGAGTGACTTCATCCACGGAAAGGAGGCTTTGTTTAAGGGCGGCGGTCAGGTCCTTTTCGACTCGACTGTAACGTTGAGCAACTTCTCCATGGAAGTCTTTTAGAAGGGTGTGGGGTTCTTCAAATAGGCTGTATTCGGCGGGAGTTTGTCGCTTTTCCGGAGCAATCCAAGGCAGTGAGTCCAGTGGCAGCCGCAGTCCCATTGGGGAATCTCCAGGTATCAGGTACATGATTCCACGTCTGAATTCCCAAGGATGACTGTGCCAATGTCCCCCGGTATTGGTGTAGCGCCAGCTTAGGGGTAAGGCATAGCCTGTGGGATGGCTGAGGGAATTTTCGGTCAACAGGCGAGCAAGTCGTTGTCGTTCCAAGTCATTTTTTAGATCGGTTTGTTTGGGATCGAGGTTGATGGGCACATTGCCTTCTTTCCAAAGGTAATAAAGGGTGTCTTCATAACCTGGAGTGATGCAATTGGGTTTAATTCCCAAACGTTTGGCGAGTTGTTGTATGAATTGGGCCGCGTGTTCGGAGGTGTAATGGGGGTTGGAGTGTTCGTCTGCAATGAGTTGTTGATTTTTCCAAATAGCGATTCCATCTTTTCGCCAAAAGCAGCCCAAGGCCCAACGGGGAACGGGTTCACCAGGATACCATTTGCCTTGTCCATAGTGCAATACTCCTCCTGGAGCAAATTGGGTATGGAGTCGTTTGAGTAAATCGCCAGCTAATTTTCGCTTCATCGGTCCCAAAGCTGCATTGTTCCATTCAGCGCCTTCCATGTCATCAATGGAGACAAAAGTGGGTTCTCCTCCCATGGTCAGGCGGACATCCATGGTGTGTAGTTCGGCATCTACCTTGTGCCCTAGGGCTTCAATCGCCTGCCATTGTTCTTCAGTATAGGGTTTGGTCACCCGAGGATCTTCATGGATGCGTTGAATTCGGTTGTGATAGTAGAATTCAGTTTCACAGGGTTCTACAAGTCCGGTGATTGCTGCGGCATCTTCTGGGTCTGGGGTGCAAGCTAAGGGAATATGACCTTCACTGGCAAAGAGTCCAGAGGTGGGATCCAGTCCTATCCAGCCCGCTCCGGGAATATAAACTTCTGCCCAAGCATGTAAGTCGGTGAAATCAGCTTCTGGTCCGGAGGGTCCATCTAGGGATTTGATATCCGCTGTAAGTTGCACCAGATAGCCAGAGACAAAACGGGCAGCCAGTCCCAAGTGGCGCAGAATTTGTACCAGTAACCAAGCGGTGTCTCGGCAGGAGCCTAAGGTTTTGGTGAGGGTTTCTTCACAGGTTTGAATGCCGGGTTCTAAACGAATGGCATAACCGACGTGTTTTTGTAATTGTTGGTTTAAAGCGACGAGGAAGTCTACGGTGCGTTTTTTTCCAATGTCGACTTGAGTTAGCCATTTGCATAAACGAGGACCTTGCTCTTTGATTTCTAAGTAAGGGGCTAATTCTTTGGCCAAACGGTCTTCATACTCAAATGGATAATGGTCGGCATATTCTTCTAAGAAGAAGTCAAAAGGATTGATCACGGTCATTTCTGCCACCAGATCAACTTCTACGGACAATTCCGTAGCCTTTTTGTTGAATACTAATCTGGCCAAATAGTTTCCAAAAGGATCTTGTTGCCAGTTGATGAAGTGTTCAGTGGGGGTAACTTTTAGGGAATAGGCGAGAATTTTAGTTCTACATTGAGGGGCAGGGCGCAGTCGAATCACATGGGGAGACAGAGTGATTGGTTTGTCATAATGGTAGGATGTGTGATGATTGAGGGCAACTTGAATGGCCATGAACGGATTATCCTAAAATTAATGGGTTATAAATGGGCAGTCCCTATTTTTAGGGTATGGGGGTGCCTTCGGTTGGCAATCTCTGAGGTGAGCACAAAAATCTTTTTTTGACGGACCTTAATTGCCATTTTACTTAAAATCACCTATAATTAACACATTATAGATTAAGATTTCTTTAGGAGTATTTACCATGAAATACCGTAATTTGTTGTATCAAATAGCCTTTTGCAGCCTGCTTTTATTGGGCAGAGTGGCTTGGGCACAGGGAGAATCATTTACCACGAGTTTTGAAGAAGCATTTGGTCAAGCACCTCCTACAGATGAAGAGATTATTCCGATTCACCGTTTACTTATCCAGAAAATTCGCGTCGACACTTGGGTAAATACAGTATTTGGAGATCCCCAACTGGTCACTCTCTACTACGATATACTATTTAAACCTTGTTTGACGGTAAATCAACACAGTTATCTACTGCCTATTTTGACGGCAGAAGAACCTACTTGTGAATTGGACGATCCGGGTGATTTTGGACAATTTGTCCTGTATGGGACTGGACCGGATACTGTGGGATTGGAAATTGCGTATGCAGATTATACTTTGGTGAAACAATATCAATTTGACGTCGCCACCTTGAGCTTGATGGAAACCTCAAAGAGAGAAGCATGTGCCCATTTACAGGTCAACGTGATCAACGCTCACACTCAGTCCCCCATGCCGGCGGTCGAGATCAGATTGGGGGGAATTACGCAAATCAGCGATGAATTGGGCAGTAGCGAATTTAACCACCTTTTCCCTGACCGTTGGCAATTGGAAATTCGACAACGCGGCTTTGAACCCTTTATTCAAGAAGTTGAATTATTATGTCCGGAAGTGCAACCATTGACCGTAGCCTTAATTCCCCTCCCTCCTCCAAAAGAGATTTGGATTTCTCTCAACTGGTCGGAAGAACAGATTGATTTAGATGCTCATTTGATCGGACCCGATCCGGGCGCTAAAGAAACCTATTATAACCCAGCCGACCGTTTTCATCTTTACTTTGGCAATAAAAATTTTACCTGCTTGGAACAACGCTGCACAGCTCAATTACATACCGATGAAGTGATAGAAACCCGTCCCGAAATCCTGGTATTATCCACTCCTGAAAATGGAGTTTTACTGCAACCTGGGGAATATCTTTTTGCGGTACATTATTTTGAAGGTCCTAATCGTCCCCTAGAACCCATTCACCTGCAAAATTCTGGAATCAGTGTAGAATTGCACATTGATGGTGAAGCTGCCCACGTATTTACTCCTCCTCCGCTCGACCTTGGAAAAGGCGATCAACTGGCTAATACTCGTTTAGACACCTGGTATCCATTTAAATTTGAAGTATTGAGTGACGGCAATATCTGGGTCAATCCCCCTTTGACTAATTACGCGATGAACGTCAACCCTCACGAAATACGTTGAATTTTCGGCAACGGAGACTCTCATCCTCCTGATAGCCCGTGCAGAGTGGATAACAGCCTCTTTTAGCGCAGTCATCGTTCTAAGTCCAAAAGGTGCATGACGCTTTGCTTATGCACCCTACATTTGTTACTAGGCTATGCACGTCAACCTTCACGAAATACGTTGAATTTTCAGCAACAGAGACCCTCATCACCCTGACAGATTTTAACAACCTGTCAGAATTGGGAACTTTGATTTGAACTCATTCCCCTTCCTTTTTTACCCTCCGGTTCATGAAAAAATTACTCAGTTACTTTTTAGTCGGACTGTTCAGTCACAACTTATGGGCTGCTTCTCAAGTGGGACTGCTGTGGCAATTGACCTCCCCTCAATCTCCTCCCAGCCACCTGTTTGCCACCTATCATACTGAGGACCCTCGGGCTTTGGAAATCCTCTCTCGACTCACTCCCCATCTTGAACAAACGGAACGGGTGGCCTTTGAACTGTTGAAAGATATTCCCACACTGCGAACTTTGGCTGCCCAATTCTTTTCCAAGGATAACCGTGGCTTAGATACACTGATTCTCCCCCAACTTTATCGGGAAGTAGAAAGACTGCTACAGTCCACCCATCATTTTTCTCCCCCTTTAATCCAACAATTACAACCTTGGGCAGTCATCACACTGCTCAACACGCCTCCCATTCAGACCGGAAAATATGCAGATTGGCGGTTGTATGAACAAGTGATGAAATTGGGTAAGGCCCCTTATCCGTTGGAAAAAGTGGAAGAACATCTTAACCTGTTTGCTGCCATTCCCTTGGAGCAACAGGGTAAAATATTGGCTATAGGGGTGCAACAATTTGCCGAAATATCCGCCGTTAACCAACAACTGATTGAGCACTATTTGGGGGGAGATTTAAAACAACTTTCAGAATTTCTGTGGAACCATCATCCCGTTTATAATGCGGAAGTTGCCCTCAAATTAAAATTACAGCGTGAAATGCAGATGCGTAATAAAGCATTGATTCAACGCATGAAACCCTTGTTAGAGAATGGAAACACAATATTCATTCTCAGTGCGTTGCGCTTGGGTGGGAATATGGGAATTTTGCAGTTGTTAGAACAA
Organism: Thiomargarita sp.; assembly: GCA_020721005.1. Lineage (GTDB taxonomy): Bacteria > Pseudomonadota > Gammaproteobacteria > Beggiatoales > Beggiatoaceae > DYNP01. The sequence continues at coordinate 136,711 of DYNP01000011.1, read as the reverse complement.
GAAGGGTATCAATTAACTGCGCAGTGGTGAGAAAATTGATGAACTGGGATGTGAGTGACATTTGCCAAATATTTGGAGTGTCAAACTACGATTGGGCATTCTGTTTGAGTTAGGTTTGTCCCAATTGCCAGTAGGAAATGCTCATTTTCACATCAAATTCTCCATTGTACAAATAAAATTTCTGGGGCAATGGGGGACTAGCCTGATAATTTTGAAATTCCAATACCCAGTTGGCTTGGGTTAAAGTGTGAAGATAGCCTTGATTATTGAGAGTATAACTGTGTATGGGAATATTAGGGTTGGGAATACCACGAATCCAATAGTACAAATGACTTACCGGTATCTCAACTTTCAACACCTGTTTGACCAAAGCATCTGGGTCTTGGGCTGTAAAACTTTCCTGATTTGTCGTTTGCATGGTAACCTGCTGCGGATTCCCAAATAATAGCATCGCCCCTTGTCCCAAAGGCGCATTGAAACGCAATTGATAACTGTCAACTTGCTGTTGCCAATACACACGAGCATTCCAAGTGTCTTGGGCACTGGCAATCACAATGCTCCCATTCACTTGCCAAATCTGCGATTGGGTCATCTGTTGATGATGAGTTTGCCATAATGCCAATAAAGCAGAATCTTGCACAATTGGCGATTGGGCACATCCCTGTATAAACCCTTGTATAAACAGGATTAAGCTTGCTGCTTTTAAGAATTTCATGGCGCGGCTTGCAAACGTTTCATCGTCTCTTCCAACAAGGAATGATCGGGAAACATCTTTAAAGCATCTTCCCAAACCTTTTTGGCAGCCTGACGGTCTCCACTGACCCATAAAACTTCTCCGAAATGAGCAGCCACTTCTGCATCTACTTTTTGTTCATGTGCTTTGCGCAAATAAGTGATGGCTTCCTTATATTCACCCATTTTGTACAAAATCCACCCCATGCTGTCTAAAATATATTGTTCATTGGGTTGATTTTTCAGCGCTTTCTGAATCAACTCGCGACCTTCGGCATAACGCTTGGGAAAGTAATTGGCGATGATATAACCCAAGGCATTGAGAGCATTGGTATTATTGGCGTCCAAAGTGAGAATACGTCTTAAATCCCATTCCACTTGTTCTAGGAGTTCCATTTTTTCCCCTAACAGGGAACGCTTATATAACAAGTCTACATTATCGGGCAACCGTTCGAGACCGCGATTGTAGGCGGCCATGGCGTCTTTCAACTGCTCATGAATGATCAATATTTCTGCTTCTACTAAAATAATACGAGCCATCTGGCTTTCATCTTCAGGAATTATTTCCTGCAATTCTCGCATAGCTTCTTTCAACTGTCCTGCTTTGGCCAATGCCAAGGCAAGACGGGATTTGGCACTGAAAGCAAATTGAGAGTCGGGAGCAATTTTCCGATACCACTCCAAAGCCTCTTCTGGTTTTTTAGCCAATTCTGCAATTTGTCCCAATTGGTAATGAGCAATATCTTCTTGTCCTTCATAGTCCAACAATTGGTTGAAATACTTTTCGGCAGCAGATAACTGGTTGTCTTCTATTGACAACACCCCTAGAGAATATAAAATTTCTGCCCGATCAGGGTAATTCTCAACCAAAGAGAGCAATTGTTCAATGGCTTCCTTCTGACGATTGTGTTCCGCAAGTAATTGGGCATAAACCAGACGCCATTCTTGCTGATCTGGATGATTATCCAAGGCTTGTTTTAGCCAAGTTAAAGCTTCTTCGGTTTTATTTTCTTCATTTAAAAGGTGAGCATACAATGGCACTCCTTCTTTATGATCAGGCACTTTGGTGAGCAGTTGTTTTAAGATTTGCGTGGCTTTGGTTTGTTCTTTTAAATGAACCAAGAGTCGAGCATAGGTCAATAAAGCATCGGGCTGTTGCTGCAAATTATCAACCAGTTTCTTCATGAATTCAATGGCTTGTTGCTTTTCTGGAAAACGTTCCAAAATGGTGGCAATGCCTTCCAAACGTTCTTGTAATCCCCCTTTTGAGGTGTCAAACAATACTTCCAGTTCCCGAATGGCTTCATCTGTTTTGCCAGCTTGGATAAATAAGCCACTTAAAATTTCATGGCTGTTTGAGTCATTGGGCGCTAATTTAACCCACAGTAAGGCAGCTTCTGTGGCCAGTTTTGAGTCTTGGGCATATAAGGCGGTTTCGGTGGCTCGTTTGGCTAATTCTGCTCGATTGGCCAGTTTGGCTGCTTTTAAAAAGGAGTGGGCGGCTAATGGGTATTGTTCCCGTTGAGCTGCAATTTCGGCCACTAATATTTCCAAAAAGATTTCTTTAACCGTTTGTTCGGGATTATCGGGTACTTGATAAGGCTTGTCTGCTTCACCAGTGGCAGTGTTGGGGTTAAGACAGCCCATCAGTAAACTGACCAGTAAAATGGGACCCGTGCTTTTAAAAAATCGATTGTTTATCATAGATTACTCCAAGTATTGAGAGGATCGGAATGCCAAGCCATAGTTTGGCAATGGATTCTCAATGCTTTAATAACAGATGTAAAACGAGTATCAGGCACCCTGTGTTCCTTGTATAGATTTTTTGTATAGTAAATCTAATTTATAAATAGGTTAATAAGCGTTTAGAACCACCCCCTACCCCTCCTTGGTAAGGAAGGGGGCAGCTGGAACCACCCCCTACCCCTACTTGGTAAGAAGGGGGCAGCTGGAACCACCCCCTACCCCTCCTTGGTAAGGAAGGGGGCAGCTGGAACCACCCCCTACCCCTACTTGGTAAGAAGGGGGCAGCTGGAACCACCCCCTACTCCTACTTGGTAAGAAGGGGGCAGCTGGAACCACCCCCTACCCCTACTTGGTAAGAAGGGGGATGGGCTTCCCGTTGATCAGTCCATCTTGCCTGTTCTCCCCTCCTTTTCAAGGAGGGGTAGGGGGGTGGTTACCAGCGTCGCTTATTGATTCACTCATAGAGTAGATTCACTGTCAAGCAAAAAGGTAAGGTTGGATTGGCATTGTGTGTAACTCAATAATTGTTTTCCAGTAAGCAGGGCGGATGGATGGTTTGTGTGTCTGCCCTTATGGTTGGCTCTCTTTTTTGGCTCTTTTTTACGAATTCCACTTTTAATACTCTCGAGCAATGATAAAATGGGCCAGCTCTCGCAGGGGTTGGGCTTTGTCATTGAAATGAGTTAAGCTGGCAATAGCTTCTTCAATGAGGGTTTGTGCCAGTTTTTTGGATTCTCCAAGGCCCAGTAGAGAGGGATAAGTTACTTTTTGATGTGTTAGGTCAGAGCCTTGGGGTTTGCCCAGGGTTTGGGTGGGGGCCTCCACATCCAAGATATCATCGTGGACTTGAAAGGCCAGTCCTATGCATTTAGCGTAGTGATCCAGCGAGTTGAGGGTCGTCTTGTCGAGTTCGGCACAACTCAAGGCGCCCAGTTTGACACTGGCTCGAATCAGGGCACCCGTCTTGTGAATATGGATATTTTCGAGTTGAGCGATTCCTAAGTCCCGTCCGAATTGCCCGGCGGCGTTGATGTCTAAGGCTTGTCCGCCTGCCATACCTCTGGAGCCGCTGGCCAGGGCTAAAACTTCAATCATGGTGAGCCGCTGTTGAACGGGCAGTTTCGGGGTAAGTTGATGACTGAGAATGTAAAATGCCAGTGTTTGCAGTGCGTCTCCAGCCAGGATGGCGGTGGCCTCATCATAAGCTTTGTGACAGGTGGGCTGACCCCGTCGCAAATCATCATCGTCCATGGCGGGAAGGTCATCGTGTACCAAAGAATAGCTGTGGATGAGTTCCACAGCGGCAGCCGGAATGTCTAAGGATTCGGGAGCTACCTCCAGTGCCGAACCAGTCAAATAGACTAATACGGGTCGAATCCGTTTTCCCCCGTTAAATACTGCGTATCGCATGGCTTGATGCAATAAGTAGGGTTGAACGGTGGGGGCAGGTAAACAGGTGTCCAAGACTGTCCAAACCCGCTGTTGATAGGTAATCATTAACTCTTTCAAAGACATAGTCACATCACCCTGCATTTAAGTGTTGTTGGTTTAAAAAATACCTGACAAGACCGCAGTTTACCCTAAACTGGTTGTTCAATAAAATAATTCATTTGGGTCGTTTATGCAACTGAGGAGGGGGAGGAGGGGATCAATAAGTTGTTGTTGACAAGGGGAGTGGGAATCTGTAGTTGTAGGGTAAACCAGAAAGTACTTCCTTTTCCAACTGTAGAGTCAACTCCCATTTTTCCTCCCATGTAGGTGACCAAACGTTTGCTTAAGGTCAGTCCCAAGCCGGTGCCTCCATACTTTCTAGTCGTAGAATTATCGACTTGGTTGAACAGGTCAAAGATGTGTTGTTGTACAGATTCAGGTATGCCAATACCAGTATCCTTAACTTCAAAGTAGAGAATGAGATGTGTAGAGGAGTGTTGTTCTATCCGCAGTTGTAAGGCAATGTTTCCTTCGGGAGTGAATTTGAGAGCATTACTTAGAAGGTGAGTCAGAATTTGTTTTAACCGGAGGGGATCTCCGCATAGATAGGAAGGTATTTCATCGGGGATGTGGGTTAGGATACTCAAGTTGGAGGATAGATGGGGAGGAGCGCTGGGCAGTCCGGCCAGGCGGGCGGTTTTTAGGGTATTGAGGGTGTCATGGATGAGCGAAGGGAGGTTAAAAGTCAGTTGTTCAAGTTCCAGTTGGCCAGTCTCCAGTTTGGAGAGATCCAGTATATCATTGAGAATTTGTAAAAGGCTTTCCCCTGAATCGCGCGCAATTTGTAAATACTCCCTTTGTAAGGGACTTAACTCTGTACTTAGAGTCAGGGAGAGCATACCCAAGACTCCATTCATCGGAGTATAAATTTCGTGACTCATGTTGGCGAGAAACTCACTCTTAGCGCGGTTAGCCATTTCAGCGTGTTGCTTGGCTTGTTCCATGGCTTGAAGGAGTCGTTCCCGTTCGCTGATTTTCTCGTCTACGGACTGGAGGAGTTGATTGATGGAGGTGACCAATTGTCCCAATTCATCTTCGTCGTGATCTTGAAGATGAGGGAGTCGATTTTTTTCGGGATTGAAGGGATCAATGGTTGCCAAAGTAGAGGATAGACTGAATAGAGGTTTGGTGACCAGGTTTTGGAATAACAGTAATAGAATGATGGCTAAAATCAGGTTGCGAATAACCCCAGTTAGGAGTATTAATAAGGCGCGGTCTAAAAATCCCTTAGCCAAGATATGGGAGTCAATTTCTATTTTGAGGACGGCAAAACTGTTAGTTTCCCGCAGGTACAGGGGAATGTCGTAATTGAGTTCATCTTCAAACAGCAGGTCAGAAATCCAGCGCCAATTGCTTGAAAATGGAGGTTTTTCATGTTGGGCAAGGAGTTTTTTTTGGTCATCTAACAGTTGTACTTTGGATATGTATTGGTAATAGCCCAGGCCTTGCACGACTTTCTCAGCCAATTTTTGGTCTTGACTGGTGGCGGCAAAAATCGCCTGTTGCTTGATGGTATTAATGGCTTGACGGATGTTAGATTGCAATTCTTTTTGGGCCACGTAATCTAGATAAATTTGTAAACCGCTGAATAATAATCCTAGCCCTAAGGCAATGAAGATCACCCAATGGGTTTGGCGGTACGAAAGACGCTTGGATAGGGGCAGTGGAATCAAAGGGTAATCAGACATGCTTGAGTTTTGGGGGGAAAAAAATGATTTTTGATCGTCACACTATCATAGAATAAAAGCAAAAATCAAAGTTTGAGCATCGCAACTACTCCGTCCTTATCATAATTCCTCCATGGAAGAAGAATTATTTCCTTTTTTAGAGTATGAAATAACGGGTAGAAATGCGCCCCTGAGTCTCATTTTAGCCATCCATCCTACAACTTTATTAAAAGGGGAGTGTTCCTTTCTGTAAAGTAATCAATCTAAACGACACAGCAGCCTTACGTAGGTTCAATACAATTTTTAAGGATACTTTATGTTTAAGTTTGCCCCATTGGGTAAGGTCATGAATCGCACCTTAGACCGAGAAGTTAAATTGGCTGTTACTGGCTTACGGCGCAGTGGCAAAACGGTATTTATCACCTCATTGGTACATCAATTACTGCATGGACTCAACAGCACCCATCTGCCTTTTTTTGAAGTAGTCAACTCAGGACATTTGCGAGGGAGTAAAATCATGCCCCAACCCAACTTACATATCCCCGCTTTTCCTTATCATCACGCTATTGCTCAACTGTGTCATGAATACCCGAATTGGCCTCAGGCTACCGATGGACTCAGTGAAATTCAACTGGCAATCCGCTACCAATCCCAAGGATTATTGGCCAAGTCCCTTTCTTCAAGCAGTACTTTATACTTGGACATCATTGACTATCCAGGCGAGTGGTTGTTGGACCTGCCGTTACTGAATTGGACCTATGAACAATGGTCGGCGCACATTACTCAACTTTGCCAAACCGAACCCCGTTATTCCTTATCTGAGGAGTGGCGCAATTATTTAAGTACTCTAGCCGTGAACGAAGGCGATATCGACCCTTTGCAACGTGATCAGTTCATCCGGCAAGGCAGTCAGTTGTATACGGCATTTTTGCATTGTTGTAAAGAGGATAAATATGGACTCAGTCTATTGCAACCGGGGAGATTTACCATGCCTGGGGAACTCAAAGATACTACTTTACTGGAGTTTTACCCTACTTTAAGCCTACCTGCGGCGCCGATAAAAGTAAATAGCATTTACGCAGAAATGAAAAAACGTTATGATTCTTATAAGGAGCAAGTCGTTCAAAAATTTTACCGTCAACACTTCGCCAGTTTTGACCGACAAATAGTCCTGGTTGACGTTCTTAAAGCCTTAAACACCAGTTATGCCAGCTATGAAGACATGCGAGAGGCTATTAACTTGGTACTTCACAGTTTTCAATACGGTAAATCAGGATTTTTAAACAAACTCTTTGGCCTAAAAATTGACGGATTGCTATTTGCCACCACCAAAGCTGATCACGTTACCCCTAACCAACTGCCCAACTTAGAACGATTCTTACAAACCATGCTCGCTAAGTCCTACAACAATGTCAGTTTTGAAGGGGTCAAAACCACCACCTTGGCCTTGGCCTCGATCAAGTCCACTCAATCCGCTTACACCACTTTTCAAGGACAACGCTTCTCTTGCATCAAAGGAGTTCCCTTAGATGGAGATAAACCTGTCGCCTTATTCCCCGGAGAAGTCCCTTATGAAGGCTTACTGCCTGAAGGATGGATAGACGGACGCTTCAATTTCATCTCATTTAAGCCTCCCCGTCTGTCAGATTCCCACAGTAGTGGATTACCCCATATCCGAATGGATCGGGCCTTAGAATTCCTATTAGGAGACAAATTTTGAAATGAGTATCACTGCTTGGAAAAAACCCACCTATTTCAACATGGACGAGGTTGAAAGTATTGCCGGGGAAGAAGCCAGTATTACTTTAACCTACACGCCTGCCACCTTATTGCCAGAAGATATTCAACTTGAACCTCTTTTGACGTCTACCTATAAGGAAGAAAAAGAAGAACTTAACTCCTCTCATCACCAAGATTTTTACTCAAAATCAGTACAAATTCAACCTGCTCCAGCCAATTCCCCCCTATTATGGTGGGGACTTATCGGCAGCCTGAGCATTTTATTCATCAGTATGCTCATAATTGACGCCTACCAAACTTTCACTTACTACTATATCAGTAGTCCGCTTTTTGGTCATATCCTACTCTCTTTACTGATACTCATCACTGTCCTCAGTTTTCTCCTAATTTGGCGGGCTTATCGAAACCTACAAACCCTAAAAACCGTCACTTACCTGCAGAAGCATGGTCAGCAAATTATGGAAGAAGACCAACATGGCCAAGCCCTCCCCTATATTAACCAAATTGCCCAACTCTACAAACAACGAATTGACCTCAAAACTCAACTTGACCACTTCTACATCACCCTCAACGACAGCCATCAAGACCAAGAAATTTGTCAACTTTTCTCCAATCAAGTACTAAAAATACTTGACCAGCAAGCCTATCAGCTCATAACTCAAAGAGCCACAGAAACCACTCTCATAGTCATGATCAGTCGAATTCCCCTAATAGACGGATTAGTCATGACCTGGCGCAACCTACAAATGATCCAAGACCTTGCCAATCTATATGGAGTTAAACCCAGTATTCTCAACACAGGCAAGCTTGCAAGCGGACTTTTTAAAAATATACTTTACGCTGGAGTCACCGAAATCATCGCTGACACCACATCCGAACTCCTGGGTAACACCCTACTTTCCGTATTTTCTGCCCAACTTGCCCAAGGATTAAGCAGTGGTATTCTCACTGCCCGCCTGGGAATTCATACCATGCAAGCTTGTCGTCCCCTCCCATTCACTGAATCTGAACACCCTCAACTCAAAGACATCCGACAAGAAATTACCCATACCTTGAAAAAACTCTTTAATCCGAAAAAAGAGGATTAATCCATACGCGCCTCGCTTCCCTTTGTTGAGACGCGATTGGTTGCCCCCACCGTAGAGACGCGTTTAATCGCGTCTCAACTTATAAAGGAGGGATTAGGGGTGGTTATTCAACGCGATTGATGATCTTCCTATCGTCAGCTCATCCTACATGTGCTGACCAACGGGAAACCCATCAATCGCGTTATTTTTTGGGTACCTTAGAATGTGAAGCCATGGCTTAACACACCGTGCCAAGTTACCGTTGGCACCCCGATCTCCGCTCCTTAATGAATCTGTAGGATAATTATTGCTGCAAGGCAACAATAACAGTTGCATACTGATTGCAAAACCAGTATATTTTTGCATTGCAATAGCCTTCCACTTATTCAATAGGTTCACAGATGACAACAACTCCTCCTTCCCCGCTTTCCCCCCACCTACAGATTTACAAGCCCCAACTCACTTCCCTCATGTCAATCACCCACCGAGCTACCGGAATTTTCCTGTCCTTAGGAACCCTAGTCCTCGTCTACTGGCTCATGTCTATAGCTGCCGGACCTTCTGTCTACCAACACGCCCAACAACTACTCCACACCTGGCCCAGTCTTCTCCTCCTCTTCGCCTGGTCATTTTCCCTCTTCTATCACCTCTGTAATGGTATCCGACATTTATTTTGGGATGCCGGATACGGATTCACCCTAAAAGCCACCTATCGCTCTGGCTATCTGGTCATCGCCGCCACCTTACTACTCACCACCACCGCTTGGATCACCGCTTTTGTAATCAATGGAGTATTATAATGCGTCTACGTTCCCACCTGGCCAAAATACGAGGCCTCGGCTCGGCTCGAGCTGGGACTGAAGAATTCATCTCCCAAAGGCTCACTGCCATTGCCCTCATCCCCCTACTGCTGTGGTTCGTAACTGCCCTAATCTCCCTGGCTGGAGCAGATTATGATACAGCAGTAGAATGGATTCGCCGGCCTGTCGTCACCACCTTCCTCATCCTACTCATTCTCGTACTATTCCATCACGCCCATTCAGGACTTAGAGAAGTCCTAGAGGACTACATACACCACGAAATCATCAAAACCATCGCCATGGTCAGCATGAAATTCCTCATCATCACCATTACCGTTGGCTCTGTACTCGCCATCTTGAGAATTGCCCTAGGAAACTAACATGCCCTACCCAATTATTGAACACAAATACGACGTAGTTATTGTGGGTGCTGGCGGTGCCGGACTTCGAGCCACCCTCGGCATGGCTGAAAAAGGTCTCACCACCGCCTGTGTCACCAAAGTCTTCCCCACCCGCAGCCACACCGTAGCCGCACAAGGTGGTATCAGTGCGGCTCTGGGCAACATGGGATCGGACGACTGGCGCTGGCACATGTACGACACTATCAAAGGCTCAGACTGGCTCGGCGATCAAGATGCCATCGAGTATATGTGCCGAGAAGCCGTGCCTGCCCTCATCGAACTTGAACAATATGGCGTCCCATTTTCCCGCACTGAAGAAGGAAAAATTTACCAACGACCCTTTGGCGGCATGACCACAGACTACGGCAAAGGTATTGCCCAACGTACCTGTGCTGCAGCAGACCGCACCGGTCACGCCATTCTCCACACCCTCTACCAACAAGCCCTCAAACACAAAGCCGACTTCTTCATCGAATACTTTGCTCTCGATCTCATCATGGACTTAGAAGGCGTCTGTCAAGGCATCCTAGCCCTCAACATTGCCGACGGCACCCTCCATCGATTCAGCGCTCATCGCGTCGTATTAGCCACCGGGGGATATGGACGGGCCTACTTCTCTTGCACGTCCGCTCATACTTGCACTGGAGACGGCAATGCCATGCTCCTGCGGGCCAACCTCCCCTTACAAGACATGGAATTTGTGCAATTCCACCCCACCGGTATCTACGGTTCTGGCTGCCTGATCACAGAAGGAGTCCGTGGAGAAGGTGGATTTCTCACCAATGCCAATGGCGAACGCTTCATGGAACGCTATGCCTCCAACGCCAAAGATCTCGCCTCTCGAGACGTGGTCAGTCGTGCCATGACTATAGAAATTCGTGAAGGTCGAGGTATAGGCCCCTATCGTGACCACATCCACCTGCACTTAGAACACTTGGGACCTGAAATTATCAAAGAACGACTCCCCGGCATTGCCGAATCAGCGCAGATTTTTGCCGGAGTAGACGTTACCAAACAACCCATTCCCGTGCTCCCCACTGTCCACTACAACATGGGCGGTATTCCCACCAATTATTATGGAGAAGTACTTACCCTCAAGGACGGTAATCCAGATCGCGTAGTTCAAGGACTCATGGCCATCGGCGAATGTGCCTGCGTCTCCGTCCACGGCGCCAATCGACTCGGCTCCAACTCCCTACTCGACATCATCGTCTTTGGGCGCGCCGCTGCCATCCGCTGTGCCCAACAACTGGTGCGCAATGCCCCCCACCGACCTTTATCTCTCCAAGCAGGACAAGCAGCCCTCGAGCGACTCGATCGCCTGCGCCACAACAAAGGGCACCTCAGCGTTGCCGACATTCGTCTCAACATGCAACGCACCATGCAACAACATGCAGCCGTATTTCGTACAGGAGACTCATTGGCTGAAGGGCTGCAAAAAATCACTGACATCCACCGCTCATTTGCCCACGTCCAAATCAACGACCATTCCCTCATTTGGAACACTGAACTCATAGAAGCCCTTGAACTCGAAAACCTCTTAGTACAAGCCGTGGTCACTCTAAAATCTGCCCTCAATCGCACCGAAAGCCGCGGCGCCCATGCCCGAGAAGATTACCCTTCGCGCGACGATGAACGCTGGCTAAAACACTCCTTGGCTTGGTGCAACGATCAAGGACAAATCACCCTAGACTATCGACCCGTTCACATGTATACCCTCACCACAGAAGTAGAAGTTATTCCCCCTCGTCCCAGAGTTTACTAACGACTATTAGGACCCACCCCATGGCAAAATTCACCCTCCCCCCCCATTCCGTCATTCAAAAAGGCCACACAGTCAACCACTTGGACAACCCCCAACACCCCAAAAAATTCATCATTTACCGTTGGGATCCCAATACCGGTGGTCAACCTCGCACTGACACCTATGAAATTGACCTGGCCCACTGTGGTCCCATGGTACTCGATGCCCTCCTCAAAATCAAAAATGAAATCGACAGCACCCTCACCTTTAGACGCTCATGTCGAGAAGGCATCTGTGGCTCCTGCGCCATGAATATTGATGGGACCAACACCCTAGCCTGCACCAAAGCTATTGCTGACATCAAGGGACCCGTTAAAATTTACCCCCTGCCTCACTTAGAAATCATGCGAGACCTGGTTCCAGACCTCACCTACTTCTACTCTCAATACGCCTCCATCAAACCTTGGATACAAGTACACACCGCCCTTCCCCCTGACCACGAAATGCTTCAATCCAAACAAGATCGCGCCAAACTGGACGGGCTTTATGAATGTATCCTCTGTGCCTGCTGCTCAACCAGCTGCCCCAGCTACTGGTGGAATGGAGACCGATATCTAGGACCGGCCATACTATTACAAGCCTACCGTTGGATCATGGACAGTCGCGACGAAGACACAGGAGAACGCCTAGACAACCTAGAAGATCCCTTCCGTCTATACCGCTGTCACACTATCATGAACTGCACCAACACCTGTCCCAAAGGACTCAACCCAGCCAAAGCCATTGCCGAAATCAAAAAAATGCTAGTCCAACGCCGTTGATCACAACCCTTCTCCCAGCAGGAGAAGGGCCAATCGTTCCCTCTCCTCCTAGGAATGAATTAGACTTCTTACAAAAGTATGCGATCATGGAAAAATGAGTATTGCTCCTCAGTTAAGATACGTTGGAGTGGAGGCTTTAGCCGTCCAGCGGTCGGACCTTGCAATTTGTGTATGTGGAAGGATGCCTACGGCTGGCCGGCTAAAGCTTCCACTCCAACGGGGATTTTCCTTTTGTTTTTTGTATCCCATCATTTACGCGCCTAATCTCCTTAAACTTCTTTCGCACCTGTGCTTGCTTGTTATCATCAATAATAAAATTAATGCCTTCTAAAAATTCTCACATTCTGTGAATTTTAATCCTAGCTGACGACTTCGGGATACTGGGGGCAGACTTTTGACAAAATTCAGTGGTCATTCCCTTTGTCCATAACTCATATTCACTAATATCAATCTCATTATTCCAAACAATTGCGTATCCCCCTATTTCTACCATGACATTTTTAAAAAAAGTAATATTTTTTAGAGGCATAAAACGCTCTATTTCTAGGAGAAGCTTAACATCGTAAATTCGCCGCTCATGATTATCAAATTCAATGAGGAGCAAGTGATTATCCAATGCAGTCACAGAACAAATTTTTGGATATTGCATGGATTATCTCAGAGGCGGTAATTTATGAAATTGTTGCGTATTCCACATTTCCAACAGTTCTCGTTGATAGAGTTGCGCCCATTCGACGACCATTTTTTGAGCACGAAGCGGCAAATCTCCTTCCATCATTTCCAAGTTCTCAATGTTAAATAGTCCGTTATATTCACCGTAGATGGCGTGAAAATGAGGCGGCGGGTGGTCACTAAAAAAAGTTTGATGATAATTCCATAAAATCTGACTATTTCTGGCATTTAATTTCCTCGTTTCAATTTTGAGAAAATGATAGAGTCAACAGAATAATATCATAATTTTATCCTGAAAATTTTCAAATTCTGTGAATTCTGATTCAGACCTCCCCTCCTTTTCAAGGAGGGGAAAGAGGGGTGGTTATTCCAAAAAGAATTGTTTGCGTTGTTCTTTGGTCAGTTGGCGGGGGACGTGGGCGCGGGCGTAGTCAATGATGGCTTGTGATCCAACAAGCCATATCTTCGCGGTGTTGTCGCTAGAAGCCGTTACCAGCCGCTGACCATCAGGACTGAACGCAGCGTGATTCACATAATATTCATGTCCCGCGAGGGTAGCGAGCAGTTTGCCGCTGGCGGCCTCCCACAACTTCGCGGTCTTGTCCTCTGAAAATAAACCTGAAACCGTCGTCACCAGCCGCTGACCATCGGGACTGAACGCGGCGTGATTCACAGAACCTCGATGTCCCGCGAGGAGGGTGGCAAGCAGTTGACCGCTGGCGACCTCCCACAACTTTGCAGTGTTATCATTTGAAGCCGTTACCAGCCGCTGACCATCGGGGCTGAACGCGGCGTGTTCCACCCCACCTTCATGTCCGGCGAGGGTGGCAAGCAGTTTGCTGCTGGCGGCTTCCCACACCTTCGCGGTCTTGTCCGAAGAAGCCGTCACCACCTGCTGACCATCGGGACTGAACGCGGCGTGATTCACCTCTCTTTCATGTCCGGCGAGGGTGGCAAGCAGTTTTCCGCTGGCGGTATCCCACATCTTTGCGGTCTTGTCATCAGAAGCCGTCACCACCCGCTGACCATCGGGACTGAACGTAGCGTGAGTCACCCGACTCTTATGTCCCGCGAGGGTGGCGAGCAGTTTCCCGCTGGCGGTATCCCACACCTTCGCGGTCTTGTCCGAAGAAGCCGTCACCACCCGCTGACCATCGGGACTGAACGTAGCGTGAGTCACCCGACTCTTATGTCCCGCGAGGGTGGCGAGCAGTTTCCCGCTGGCGGTATCCCACACCTTCGCGGTCTTGTCCGAAGAAGCCGTCACCACCCGCTGACCATCGGGACTGAACGCGGCATAATTCACCGTATCCTCATGTCCGGCGAGGGTGGCGAGCAGTTGGACACTGGCGACCTCCCACAACTTTGCGGTGTTGTCATCAGAAGCCGTCACCACTCGTTGACCATCGGGACTGAACGCGGCGTGAGTCACATAACTTTTATGTCCCGCGAGGGTGGCGAGCAGTTGGTCGCTGGTGACCTCCCACAACTTTGCAGTGTTATCATTTGAAGCCGTCACCACCCGCTGACCATCGGGACTGAATGCGGCGTGATTCACCCTACCTTCATGTCCCGCGAGGGTAGCGAGCAGTTTGCCGCTGGCGGCCTCCCACAGCTTTGCGGTGTTGTCATCAGAAATCGTTACCACCCGCTGACCCTCAGGACTGAACGCGGCGTGAGCCACAAAACCTTTATGTCCTGCGATGGTGGCGATCACTTTCAAACTAGCGATCTCCCGCCATATTGTGGTCTTGTCATAGTGTTCCATCCCATCCTCATGTCCGGCGGCGAGGGTGGCGAGCAGTTTCCCGCTAGTAACCTCCCACACCCTGGCGATGTTGTCCAAAGAAGCCGTCACCACTCGCTGACCATTGGGACTGAACGCGGCGTGAGTCACATAACTTTTATGTCCCGCGAGGGTGGTGAACAGTTTGCCGCTGACGACCTCCCATAACTTTGCGGTGTTGTCATCAGAAGCCGTCACCACCCGCTTGCCATCGGGACTGAACGCGGCGTGAGTTACCTCTCTTTCATGTCCGGTGAGGGTGGCGAGCAGTTTGCCGCTGGCGGTTTCCCACACCCTTGCGGTTTTGTCACCAGAAGCCGTCACCAGCCGCTGACCATCGGGACTGAACTCGACGTGAGTCACATAACTTTTATGTCCCGCGAGGGTGATGAGCAGTTTGCCGCTGACGACCTCCCACAACTTTGCAGTGTCATCATCAGAAGCCGTCACCACCCGCTGACCATCGGGACTGAACGTAGCGTGAGTCACCCGACTCTCATGTCCAGCGAGGGTAGCGAGCAGTTTCCCGCTGGCAGTATCCCACACCTCCGCGGTCTTGTCATCAGAAGCCGTCACCACCCGCTGACCATCGGGACTGAACGCGGCGTGTTCCACCCCACCTTCATGTCCCGCGAGGGTGGCGAGTAGTTTGCCGCTGGCAACTTCCCACACCTTCGCGGTGTTGTCATTAGATGCCGTCACCACCCGCTGACCATCAGGACTAAATTCAATGTGATTTACTGAACCTTCATGTTCAAATATTCTGATTTCTCGTTGCTCCAGTGTTGCGGCATACAAGGCGTGATGGACTTCTACCACAAAAGGACGATCAAGATTTCCAATATTTTTTGGTAATCCTTCCAAAGCCAATAACATCCCATTAACCGCATTCCCCTGCTCTGTCTGTTGCCGCGACAAATCCGCCAAAAACAACGACTGCGTTTTTTGGGCTTCTTGAAGATTTCTAGTCGCTTCCTGACGTTGCTGTTCAGCATGATTCCGTTGTTCCTCAACTTGCTGAAAACTCTGCGCTAACTTTTTCCCTTGATCCACTTCACGCCACAATCCCCCCAACAACATCACCACAAACACCCCCGTTGCTACGACCGATCCCACGACCCACCGCCGCCGCGTGGCCCGCTCCTGATCCCGCTGTTGAACACTCGCCGCAATAAACGCCAGTTCCTCCGCAGTCAACTCCCCCCGCCGTTTCTCCAACCACTCCCGCGCCACCGCCAACCGCGTCTCCCGCAACAACACCTGATCCCGCACATCCCGCCGCACATTCTCCTGCCACACCCGAAATGCCCGATCCTCCTTCATCCACTCCCGCAATGGTTGCCAATATCGAAGCAGTGCCTCATGCACGATTTCCACGGTCTCCGCCCCGGTCACCACCAACCGCTCATCCGCCAATCGCCGAATAATCGTTTTCTGGTCTGTGTTCGCAAACTGACTCAACGGCGCGACTTGACGAGTATCCTCTGTCCCCTCACCCGGCCGCACCATCTGAATCAACAATCGCCGCACCTGCGCTTGCCCAGCCTCACTGAACTGCGCATACACCAAATCTGCATGACGCGCTAATGCCTCAGTCACCGTGCCAATCGCCTCATAACCCGTATGCGTCAAGGTATTCTGTAGCCGTCGTTCCCACAACTGGTGTAAAGCAAATTGTAACAACGGCAATTGCCCTGCGTGTACGCCGACATCCTGCACAATGCGCTCTGCCAAGCCTTCCTCAAATTTCACACCCAATGCCTGCGCTGGATGCGTTATCGCGGCCAATAACCCCGCTTCACCCAAATCACCTAACATTTTATGCCGATCCGCATCGAGTAATTGAGCCAATCCTGCATGACTTAACGCATAACCCATGAAATCGGCGCGAATCGTGATCAACACCGTTAATTGGGCTAACGTGGCTTCTGTACACAATGACCATAACAAGGCGATAAAAGACTGTTGCGCGGGTTCAGGCGCGAGGGTATATAATTCTTCAAATTGGTCAATGATCAACAAAAACCGCGAATGAGTGGGATGTTTATCAAAAATCCGTTTAATCACCTCAGCAATTGCAAACTCTTGTTGTTCTAAACTGCGCGACAACGCTGTGATTTCACTTAAGCGGGTAACTTCATTCAATTCAGTTTGATACAACGTATCAATCAGAACTGAAGACAACTGACGTAAAGGTTCATTTTTAGGACGACAACTGGCAATGAACCATTGTTGAGAGTGACGTAACGCTGGGATCAATCCGGCAAACACTAAAGACGATTTACCACTGCCACTGTTGCCAATCACCGCGATAAATCGGCGTTGCGTGACCAAATCCTTTAAATCTGCAATTTTCGCAGTACGCCCAAAGAAGTAGGCAGCATCTTGCTCACGAAAGGGTTCTAAACCGCGATAGGGATTGGGTAACAGTTTAGATAAGGTACTGGGTAAAGTTTTCTCATCCACCGTTACAGGCGGATTTTCTAAACTCTCGATACCAAAGGTTTCGAGAATGATATTCAAACAATACAGTAGAAAATAGGCTTCTGAAGACGTAACTTGCAAATCGGGGTTTAGTAATTCCTCTAAACTATTGACATGCACCAGTCGTTCGTTGCGATAACTGGTAAGATTATTCAGTTCAATCCAACGAATCCCCGTCAAGGGTTTGCCGGTTGCCTTTGACCACGCATCAAAAAACTTAGAGTCACGGATAATGCCCACCAGTTGCCCCAAGGTAAAATCATCAATTCCTTTGGCACGACTACCTTTAATTGCCCCCTCAATTAATTGCTGTAATTTTTGGCGGTCTGATGGTAAGAGTTTATCCGCATGACGACGCAACAACTCACGAAAGGCGACTTCGATAATTAATAAGCAATCACGGGCCGCCATCGTACAAGCGTACATATCGCCCAGGCTGAGTAGTTTTTCTTTAATAAACTGAATACGTTGTTCGAGGTTCATAAAAGTCCGCCTTTAGAGGCATAAAAAATTGAGAGAGTGTATCCATTAGATTGCCTTCCTTATTGAATTGTCAGTTGGTTATTCTTTGCCGATTTCCTCTGAACATCGCAATTTTAACTAATTTTCCTCCTTATTTTTAAGTAATTATGCTTATTATAACAAATCAATATAAAAATAAAATACTATAGGCGCTTCTGTCCAAGCAGAGGGAACGTATGATAATGTTCGACAAAACCTCAAAATGCAAGGAAGACTCGAACTATTAGAAATACTTTTTGCCTCCTATTATGGAGTTGCATTCGCTCACTATGTTTTTCATGGTTACGAGTGGACCGGAGCTGCGATTGGAGCACTGGTGGCGGCGCTGTTGTTGAAACCTTGGAAACATCATCATTAGTCATCATGGGAGTCTCCCATCTACATTTCCAATCCACTTAACCATTCGATAACACCCCTTGAAGGGGGTGCTATTTCTTCTATGGAAAATCAACTTGCAACTGCCCAGCCCCTTCACCAACCACGCGCAAACTGGGCTGATACATATCTTCAAAATAAGGCGGTGGCACTTTATAAGTTCCCGGAGTCACCGCTCTAGCTAGATAAAACAACTGAACCACTTGTTTCGGTCCCAAACGCAATGCAGTCACAAAACGATCTTCCAAATATTCCTGATGCTGAACCTCATCTGGCAACTCTTCCAACACTTTTTGCACCTCAACCTCTTCAATTTTCAGACCTTCCAAGGTCTCACTGTGGACCAGATGAGGATTCTCCAACTCTAAACCCGCGGGCAACCAATCTATCAATAACCCTTGCTCCACGCCTCGGTCTCCAGTTTTCAAAGTCAACATAGCCACCACCAATTCCCCAGATTTGATCTGTTGTACAGGTCCAGTCGCCTGACGATCCTGTGCAGAAGATGGCTCATCCGTTTCCATCAACAAACCATTTTCCTCTGGCAAATGACTGTAAGCCGCCAATTTCTGGCCCTTTAAAGTGTAAAAATGCCGCTGCAAACGCCATCCTTTTTCCTGAGTCACAGCGGGCGCCTGCCGAGGATAACCACTCACAATCAACTCACTGTACAAAGACTGTTTTGAAGACAACTCCATTCCCAATCGTATAAAAGTCTCGTCAAAAACCGCCTGCCAACGCTGCTTAAAACGCACCACCCGATGCTTCCCCTCCAAACTCAATTCCACTGCTTGCTCAGTGGCAGACTCCTTGGGAATCAATAAGGGTAAACTGGCCAACAACAAAGCATTTTGCTCCTGTGTGCTCAACCAATTGGTGCGATTCAACTGCTCATCAATCTTCCACCACACATTTTCCAACCCTTTGATTGAGATAGCATGTTTGTTCACACTATGTAGCAACCATGCAATATCGCGCAAATAACTGCCATAGTCTCCTCGATAACCTGAATTGTGGACAAACGGTTGCCCAAGCGCCTTTTCCAAAGCGGCCAAACCCCGTGTCTTATCTCCCTGTAGATACAATGCCAGTCCCAAATGAGCCCATGGCAACGGTGAAATAGCCTGCTTAGCCTGTTGCTCATACAAAGTTCTCAAACTGCCCAAAGGCGCCCGATTCAAGCGTGCCAACACATATCCAGCAAACGCTTTGGCAGCCAATTGAGCATGGGGACTGTGCTCTCCCGATTCATATTGTATTTCGAATTGACTGGGACTGGACTGCAATGATTCCAAAATGCGTTTTAAACCTCGTTCCAACACATGTTCAGGAATATCAATACCTTGTTCCTGAGCATCCAATAGGAAATTGAGCACGTAAGGCGTCAACCACAATTCTTCTGGAGACTGGCTGTCCCACAATCCAAAACCACCATTGGTCTTTTGCATGCCAGCCAAACGCGTAAATGCCGATTCCAAAGCCGCTTGGCGTTTCTCAGGTGACCAAGTCTCCAATTTCAAATGTTTGGCTATTTCTTCAGTCACATAAAGCAAAGGATAAGCTCGACTGGTCGTCTGTTCCAAACAACCGTAGGGATAACGAAGCAAAGATCCAAATAATTCTTGAGTGTTGATAGGAGGCGTTTCTGCCAACACCACCCCGACTTGCACACTACTGGGAATTAAATCTTTAATCCAGTCCTTCTCCCATTTCCAAGGCGTTCCCTTTAGTAATTGTTGACGCCACACCCGACGCTCACTGGGATAAGGAGGCCGCACCGACAATTCCCAAGTTCGTTGCAAATTCACATCGCCTTTAATCTGCAATTGCAATTTCCCCACTCCAAATGCTTGCTGTGCACCCAACGGCAGTCTCAAAGTCAACTTTTGCTGATCAACCAAGGTCAAAGGCTGGCCAAATTCATCCATCACCAATGGCGGCGTGGCTCGCATGTGCAATTGCACAGCTTGAGTTTGACCACTTAAATTATGCACATCCAAAGTCAAAGTAGACTGGTCCCCAGCTGCCAAGAATCGTGGAAAAGCCGGCTCCGCGACAATCGGCGCCACCACGGTAACTTCAGTCTCAGCCCCTGCAAACCGTTGCTCACTGAATGCAACGGCCATGATTCGCAACCGTCCATTGAAGTCGGGAATATCCAACAACACTTCTGCTTGACCCTGTTGATCGACAGTCACAGGTCCCGTGAATAAGGACACAATGGTAATTTTAGCCTCAGCCAACCGACCGGAATTGAGCGCAGCATCTCCCCCAAATCGCAACTTGGCAGTTACCCCAGGCAAATTCTCAATCACCTGTCCATACAAATCATACATATCTATTCCATAACGACGCTTTGCGAAAAAATAAGCATAGGGATCGGGGCTGACAAAATCCGTAATATTCAACACTCCAACATCCACTGCAGCCACTGTCACCTTCACCGTTTCCCCCGGCAATTTATTACCGACTGAAATTTTAACTGGCAACTGAGTTTCTGGCTCAATTTTAGACGGTGCAGCCACCTGTAAAGCCAACTGACGATCCTTTCGATCCAAGGGCAAATGCACAATTCCCACTGCCCGTTTGGGTGTCATTTTTTCCTCCGTGTCCCCTGGCCGAAATACCACTGCGCTGACATAAAGATCATGGGACTGCCAATCGGCTGCCACGGGAATTTTAACCACGGTCCCTTCGGCAGCAATGGGCAATCGATTGCTCCACAGTGCCCGTTCCCGATTTTCCACAGTCACCAACCCATAACCAGCATGGGGAGGCAATATGGTCAATTCAATCGTATCTCCAGGACGATAGGCTGCCTGATTCAAGCGCAACGAGACTTTATCGGGACGACTGACCCCTTTGGTATTCTCATCGCCATACCAGGCTGTTTTAAAACGCAATTGAGTGGTCAACTGCGTGTCTGGATCGAGAATTTCCAATCGATAGTTCCCAAATTGAACTGGTAAACTCAGATGACCTTTCTGACCTATGGGAATGTTCAAATTCAATCGATGCAATGGATATTCTTTGGTCTGAAAGTCAATTTGCCAACCCTCATGTTGAGTGTAGCGCCAGTAATAGTCCCGATCTTCATGCACCAATTTAACCTGCAAATCGTTGGCTGCTAACAATTCTCCTTGAGGATTGGTCTTAATCACCTCAAATTCCAAGGTTCCTCCTTCTGGAGCTTCTTGCAGTTCGAATAAGGGATGAATTCCTATCAGCTGAGTCGCTGGCCATAAATTGCGTTGTAGGGAACGAGTCACAGGGCGCCCTCCAGTCTCATAAATGCTAACACTGGCCTTTACATTCAACGGAGCGATGGCAGTTTCCGCATCTGCCAAGGGATTGGCTTGGATTTCTAAAAGTCCTTGACCATCCAAACTGTTTTCCAACCAATTCTCCTGATATTTTTCCAACGCATCTTCCCGCCCAAAGTGAAAATCAGGAAATAACTCAAGAGGATGTGGTTCCGGAACAATCTGCAAATTGGCCGTAATGCGATTACCCGCTGCCGGAGAACCATACAGGTATTCGCCCATGACTTGAATGTTAAAATTCTCTTTGGGAGCGAGTGTGGCTTGTTCAGTGTGTAAATTGAGTTTAAGACGCTCAGGCAAAAAGGTCTCAACTTTAAAACGGTGTACTTGCGTGGGTAAGCTGGCAGTGGGATCGGTGTAAACTTCTAAGGACCAATTGCCAGTCGAGGCATCTTTAGGCAAATCAAAGGTTTTACTGTAATAACCAGAAGATTGGGACTGCCAAATGAATTCATGAACTTCTCGGCCATCGGGTCGTTTTAATTTGGCATGTAAGGGCAGATTGGTGACTGTTTGTCCATCTTCATCACGCAGCAAAGCTGAAAATTGCAATTGTTCCCCTGGACGATAGAGGTTTCTGGGCATGTAGACGAACAATTCCAGAGCTTGGGAACGGGCGCCAGCCAATGTAAATTCGGAAAGATCTAAGGCTGGATCGTTGAGGAAGAGAAAGGAAATATGATTGTTGTGTTGAGCGGTGAGCAGATGGGCATTGTCTGGAAAAAATTCAAAGAAACTATGACCTTGAGCATTGGTAAAAGTTTTGGCAAAGGGACCTTGTTGAGTCGATTCTGCAGTGTATAAAGTCAAGGTGACATTGGCAAGCGGTTGGCCAGTGCGTAAAGAAGTGGCATAGATTTCAAAGCGTTGTTGATAACGACGAGCATGGAGACCGATATCACTGATGAAGAAGAAAGCCGTTTGGTACTGGTCATCATAGCGGCCAGGCAATTTCATCACTGTTACATAGAGACCAGGCTTCGTCAACTCTTTGATGGTTTCCACGGGAATATGGGTAACAGTCCGTTTATTAGGTTGCGCATTGGTGTTGAAACGACCTAGGTAGACACTGTCTGCAAAGGGATGAAATTCATCCAGTTCCCAATAAGATTTGGAAGAGTTGCGACCAATGGCAGTGACAAATGAGACCAGTTTATCTGGCAAAACCTGGAAGAATTCCAAATCAACAGCTTCAACATTGACCGTGATGATGGGCAGACCACTGCTCAATTCCGCAGGCAGAATGAGACCTTGACTGGCAAAGCCAAAAGCGGGAGGAAGTGGCTCTGTGGTTATGGTTTTGGTAACTGGTTGGGGTAATTTTTGTCCATTGGCAGCCGGTAAACCAGCGAGAACGGTAACAATATAAGTGGTCTCAGGTAAGGTGTTGAGAAAGTAGAGTTGATGGGGATTTTCTGCCACCACCCAGGAACCTGCAATGGATTGTCCCTGATCCTCGATATGAACGGTGAGGAAATCATTGTAAAGTTGGGTAGCGTCTAGGGGATGCGAAAAGATGAGGGTTAGAGCTGGGCTATTGTCAAAGGTGCGTTCTGAAATTTCAAGAACTTCCAATGGGTTAGCCAGAACTTTCAGTGTAGATAAGCTAAGCAGGAGGCATAAAAAAAAGCGTGGGAAAGCGTGGGCAATGAGCATACAAGATGGCCTCTTTATGGTAAAGAGTAGGCGGATGATTAACAATAAGGGTTGGTGTTAAAAATGGGAACAGCAATTTTTGTTGTCAGTTGGGACAGTATTTAAAAAAAGTATTTAGACCGTTTATCAGCGATTATCAACCTTTAATCTGGAAACCTTAACAATGCAATGGGCCTAAATTCCTATAGAGCATATGAAGTCACTATTCATTCCCAAAGACAATTGATTATAGCTTATTGAAGGATAGATAAAGAGGAAGTTGCATTATGATCAGGCTTTCAGAATCCGCTTATGATCTTTATGATACCATTCGGCTGTATGTGGGGTACGATAATACCTGTCAAGAGAAATTAACACGATTGGTGAAAAGATCGGGTTATTCTCTCCCCACTGTAAGACGTGCTTTAAGGGAATTAGTTGATAAGGGTTGTCTCAAAATTGAGTATCGATTTGGTGCTCATAAGAGACCGTTAGCCAATCGTTATCGGTTACTGGTCAAAAATCCCTCAGGCAGTTTGCTCCGCGGCCTGCCCCATTTGCAGAGCAGCCCTCAAATTCACTGATGTTGTTGGAAGAAAGTAGAGCTGACGAATTCTAAAGAAAAACCGTATGTTTTCTGTAGGATGTGCTGAGCGTTTTTTGTGAAGCGCATCAATTAAGCAAAGCAAATATTTGAATTTCCATAGTTTTATGGCGCAAAGGGTTTATCCGGTAGATTGGAAACATATAAGCAACTCGACGGATTCACTTTATGGTTCGTTAGCTATATTGGGAATTTAACCGTTGTTCCCCATAAAAATGAATGGCATCTGAGATTGATCATTCATTAGGGAGTCATCAGTCTCAATATATGACAAATTCCCAAAAATATTTGATTTCCCCAGTCTATTTGTTCAGTGTAACATTTTATAATTTAAAAAGTAAATAGCTGCCTGAAAATCAAGACGGATCGGTGCTGGATTTTACTTTACTCCCTCCTTCTTAAAGTTGAGTTTCTTACTCAAAAGATATCCCCTCCTTCACAAAAACTTGCCACCCGTTCCATTACGCGCTACAATAATAATTATCACTCACTACCTATTTCAACGACTTGAAAGGTATCCCAAATGGCCCACAATGATTTCGCTGCGGAATCCCCCACCAATTATGAACAAAAATGTTTATGTGTACTGGTTATTGACACCTCTGGCTCTATGTCTGGTCCTCCTATTCAACAATTAAATCAAGGACTTACTGAATTTTACGAACAAGTGAAAATCGATCCAACGGCTGCCAATCGCTTGGAAATTTGTATTTTAACTTTCAACAGTTACATAGAATGCGTTACGGAACCCGCTCTTGTAGAAAAGCTCACTGTCCCTACTCTGAATGCCAGTGGTTCTACAAAAATGGTCGACGCCGTTCGCGAAGCAATGGCCACCGTGGAGGCTCGAAAAGGGTGGTATAAAGAAACTGGACAACCCTACTATCGCCCTTGGATTATCCTCATGACCGATGGTGAGCCTGACAGCGAGCAAGATATCGAAGCCTTAGCGCAAGAAATTCATCTGGCAACCAGTAATGACGCCAACCAAGGACGAAAATTCGTTTTTTTTGCTGTGGGAGTGCAAGGAGCTAATATGGATATTTTGAAAAAAATCTCCAGTCCCCAAATGCTTCCCCAAAAATTGGGCGGTCTCAAGTTCAAAGAATTCTTCAAATGGTTAAGCGCCAGCATGACCACCATTACCAGTTCCAAAGAAGGTGAAAAAGTCAATCTTAAACAACATGCTACAGATTGGATGGAGGGTTTTGAGGTCTAATCTTATTTGCTCAAAGGGGAACATTATTGCCTACCGTTCCCCCCTCTGCCTCCTATTGTTCGCCCTGCTATTGACCCACTGTGCTTCCCATAGCCCTCGTGAACAAATTTTGGATGCATTTAACCTCACTCTGCTCCAATGTTTTGTACTTACTAGAGATACTCGCAATCCCCCCAACAAACGGTTACAGGAACTCAAAGACCATGGGGAATTGACTCAGTTCCTGCGCGAATATTATCCTGGTAAAGGCTATGATAACCTCAGGAATATTATCCAAACGATTGAAAGTTATAAACAAACTTCCAATTCACCCAAACACTCTCTACCAACAATCATGACCTTGGTTAGAGAAAAACGCATCCTACTTAAAAACTATTCCTACACCCCCGATCACTGTCGTTCTCCCACTGCTCTGGAACAGCACTTAACTCATCTGGCCACCTTCCCTCAATCTCAATCATCAACCCCACTGGTCATTCTTCTCCTATTTGCCCTAACCCTATTTTTAACCGGGCTGGCCCTGAAAATCACCCCCCTCCAACTTCATGTAACTGCCTGTTTACTCTCTTGTTTATCGGCACTACAACGTCTTACCATTTACACCAATCGTTATCTTAATCACCTGCAAATTCGACTCCTGATCCTAAAAAAACAACTTCACAACACTCATTCTCAATTTATTATCGTTCCTAAGTCAATTCCCAAACTTCCCAATAGTTCGACCTTACCTTTAAATACACCCTTGACAAAGCCAATGAATAACGAGCCTACTATTCACCTGGACAATTCCAATCCCACTCCAGATTCCCAGCAAGGAAACACAAGCATGCCTGCTGTCCCAACTGCCCAAACGACCTATTCTCCTTTGGCTATTTCTTCAAACTCAAATTGGCTGATCATTGGTGCCTCAGCCACCGGTCTCTCCCACCAAATCAGCAATACCCCTTGCCAAGACCGCTATCATTACAAAGACTTAGGCCAAGGTTGGGGCATCGTGGTAGTGGCTGACGGGGCAGGCTCTGCTCGTTACTCAGAACTGGGCGCCCACTTCATCACCCAAGAAGTCACCCGATTATTTGAAATCTTCACCCTGCACAATTTACAAACAACCCAACAATTGCCCAAACGTTCTCATTGGGAATCTATTGCTAAAACCATTTTACACAAAGCTGCCCGCCAATTACAAAGGGAAACCCTAAAATGGGGCGTCTCCTCTCCCAAGCTATTTGCCTGCACAGTCATCGTTCTCATCTATACCCCTCACGGACTTTTGTTCACTCACATAGGGGATGGACGCGCTGCTTACCGCGATCAGCAAGGACTCTGGAAAGCCATGATGACTCCTTGGAGAGGAGAAGAGGCCAACAGCACTCTTTTCATCACCTCTCAAGACATTTGGCAAGATCCCTCATTTATAGAGAGTCATCTTATCCTAGAGCCCGCTTCAGCCTTTGCTCTCCTCACCGATGGCTGTGAAAAATCTTCTTTTGAATGTAGCCAATTTGACACCCATACTCAAAAATGGCATGATCCCAACAAACCATTTGAAAAATTCTTTCAACCCATCACTCAGAAACTCCTTGAAATGCAACAACTTGGACTCTCCGAAATCGAAATTGCCCAGCGTTGGCAAAAATTCCTAGAGCAAGGCAACGATAAACTTAAACAGGAAGAAGATGACAAAACTATGGTTATTGGTATTCTCCTATCTGAAAATTCGTGAACTCTCCTACAAATGACTCCTCCATAGACATTCTATAAAATACGGATTCATTATGTCCGCCAAATTGAAACTCTACCATTTGCTGACCCAGGACTTGCATCCTACCCCAATTTTCCCTTATAATCAGCCATCTTGCGCAACTAACTCCATTCCCAATAATAAACCGCCAATCCCTCATGTCGACTACTTGTTATACCTCAAAAGGCAGAAAAATCAGACTGGGTGAACGCTTGGGTACTCCCGGAGCAGAAGGCAGTGTTTACGCTCTTTCCTCTTATTCCCATCAAGATTGCTGCGTTAAACTTTTTCACTCTCACTTGCGCAATGAAAAACGAATTCAAAAAATCACCTACATGATCAAATTTCCGCCCAAAAACCTAAAAACATCCACCTATCAAATCTGTTGGCCTTTGGAACTAATTTATGAGCACAAAAATAAAAACAATTTTTTGGGCTTTTTAATGCCTCGTGCCTTCCCAAACAGCACCCAGCTGTATGAACTTTGCCAAGTTCAAATAAATGCCAATAGAATAGGAGAAGACTGGTCCAATAAATTTGATCGAGGAAAAGGAGAGGGACTGGCCAATCGTTTAAAACTGTGTGTAAATATTGCCATTGCCATTCATAACATTCACACCCTAAAAAATTACACCTTGGTTGACATGAAACCCCAAAATATGCTAGTTACCAATACCGGCAAAGTTTCCCTTATTGATCTGGATTCTATTCAAATTGCCAATCCAACCCATATTGTTCATCCCGGTCAAATGGCCACCCCAGAATATATTCCCCCGGAAGGCAATCTATTAAATCCTGCTCAAGACTATATTCCAGAATCATGGGACCGTTTTTCCCTAGCTGTTATTCTCTACGAAATTATCTTTGGTATTCATCCATTTACCGCCACAGCTCAGGGCCCCTATGCTCATCACACCACCATTGAATCAAAAATTCGCAACGGCCTGTTTGTACACGGAGCCAAAGCCGAATTACACATTCAACAACCACTCCCTAAACCTCATTTTAACTTTAAAAAAGTACCTCACCCACTCAAAATGCTGTTCTTAAGCGCTTTTGAAGGAGGACATCAAAAACCAGACTTACGACCCACTGCCGAACAATGGGGCACTACTTTACACCAAGAAGTAGCTAGATTCATTCAAAAACAACAGGGTGCATACAATTCCCCTTTTGCTTCCAATCTTTATTCTCAACCCATTCGTGGAGGAGAGCAAGCTTCTATTTCACGATTCTCAAAGTTTTTCAGGCATATTTTTAAACGCAAATGACCCCCTGATTTTAAGACAGTTTTCTGATTTAAACCTTTTTTCTTCATAAGGAACCTTCCATGAAGAGTTATGTGATGAACCATTCTAATGAACAAACTTTGCCAAATTTCCTGTTTCCCTTATTTTTACTGATCATTGCCCTCTCTGCCACTATTTGGGGTTGGCACAGTCTCAATACCAGTGCCTATAAAACCACTTATGAACAATTTGATTTAAGAGTGGAAAGACTGAAATTTGCCATAGAAAGTCGCATGATTGCTTATGAGCATGTGTTAAGAGGAGGAGAATCTTTATTTGCCGCCATAGGGAATGTGACCCGCCAAGATTGGAAAGAGTATGTGCGGAATTTAAAAACCCACGAATATTTTCCAGGCGTAAGAGCCATTGGCTTTAGCCAACGGATTTTTCATAACCAAATAAATCAGCATGTTACTCAAATGCAACAAGAAGGTTTCCCCAGTTATCACATTTATCCCACCCCATACAATCGGGATGAATACATGCCAGTGACCTATCTGGAACCATGGATTGCAGGATACCAAAATGCTTTGGGATTTGATGCCTACAGTGATCCCAAACGCCGCCAGGCAGCTCAATTAGCCTGTGACACTGGAAAAGCCACTATCACTGATAAAATTAACCTTATTCTTCAAGAAAATGGCAAACCATTGGAAGGTTTTGTCATGTATCTCCCTATTTATCAAAATAATAAACCATTAGACACCATTCAAAATCGACGGGAAGCCTTAGTGGGATTTGTGTCCAGTGGCTTTCGTATTGAGGAAGTCATGCACAATGTATTGGGTGAAATGGATGAGCAAGATATTGATTTTAGAATTTATGATGGTGATAAACTAATTGGTAATCATTTACTGTATGATGAACCAACTTTTAATGACAGTCCCAACTCTCAATATCAACCTCAATTTACCAAAACTGTCGCCCTCAACATTGCCCAACATCCATGGACATTACAATTCATCAGTTTGCCTAAATTTGACAAAGACACCGACCAACATTCCCCTGATTTTTTACTGTTTGGAGGCTTATTTGTCAGCCTGCTGTTATTTGGATTGACTTGGTCGTTGTCCACTGCACAACAATTTAACAGCCGTTTACAAATAGAAATTACCCATCGCAGAGGAATTGAAGAAAGATTGCGCAATCGAGAGGAAATTTTGCGTCTGATCATTGACAGCATTCCCCAATCTATTTTCTGGAAAGATTTACGCCATATCTATTTGGGATGCAATCATCGTTTTGCTCTGGCAGTGGGATTGAATTCCCCTCAGGAAATCATTGGTAAAAAAGAACTTAAACTGCCGTGGAAAAATCCACAAGTCTTTGATGCAATTGACAGAAGAGTGATAGAAACGGATCTGCCGGAGTATCATCTTATCCAAAAAATTCAGACTTCATCGGGAGAAATTCGTTGGATCGATACCAGTCGTATTCCCTTGCATGAAGCCAGTGGAGAAGTCATGGGCATATTGGTAACCTACGAAGATGTGACCGCCCAAAAAGAGGCAGAGATTGAATTGCAAAAAAGTCGGGAAGCAGAAAGACAAGCCACTTTGCAATTAAAACAGTTTAAAACCACCTTAGATTTAACTTTAGATGGGGTATTTATTCGAGAAGCAAAAACCTTAAAACTGTCTTATGTAAATCGGGGCATTTTAGAATTATTGGGTTACACAGAAGAAGAATTTTCCCGGTTGAACTTGGAAGATCTCAATCCCCAAGTCACTCCTGAATATCTGTCCCAATTACTGGCAGATATTCGGGATCATCCCCAAACTTCAAGGACCTTTGAGACTGTTCATAAACGCAAGGATGGCCAATTTGTTCCCATAGAAGTTTCTCTGCAATACATAGAAATACCTTATCAAAATAGCCGCTTCATTGGCATCGTGCGCAACATCACGGAACGCAAACAAGCAGAAGAAGCGCTGTTAAGAGCCAAAGAAGAAGCAGAAATGGCCAATCAAGCCAAAAGTGCTTTTCTTGCCAATATGAGTCATGAATTGCGCACTCCGTTGAATGGAATCTTGGGTTATGCCCAAATTTTAAACCGAGATAAAACCTTAACTGACAAACAGTTACAAGGAGTTCAAGTCATTGAACGCAGCGGGGAATATTTATTAACTTTGATCAATGATATTCTCGATCTGTCTAAAATTGAAGCTGGTAAAGTGGAAATTTATCCCACAGACTTTAATTTCGGCGATTTTTTACAAGGAATTACCGATCTCTTTAAAATGCGCACCCAACAAAAAGGTATTGCCTTTATCTATGAGCCCCTTTCTTACTTGCCCACGGGCATTCGTGGGGATGAAAAACGATTGCGGCAAATTTTGATCAACTTGATTGGAAATGCAGTCAAATTTACAGAAAAAGGGGGAGTAAATTTGAAAGTTTCTTATCATGATGGACAAGTCCTGTTTCAAATTGAAGATACCGGAATTGGGATTCCAGAAGATCAAACTGAAAAGATTTTTCTGCCTTTTCAACAAGTTGGAAACTCAAATTATCATCATGAGGGAACGGGATTGGGTCTATCTATTACCCAAAAATTGATCGAAATGATGGGCGGAAAATTACAAGTTAAAAGTGTTTTGGAAGAAGGCAGCACCTTTTGGTTCCATTTGAAATTGCCTGACGTTTCCAACTTGATCATTCGCCATCAGAAAGTGCAAGACCCGGTGATCGTGGGTTTCATTGGCAAACCTCGAAAAATTTTAATAGTTGATGATCGTTGGGAAAATCGCTCGGTATTGGTCAATTTGCTCACTCCGTTGGGCTTTGTCGTGGATGAAGTGCACAATGGTAAAGAATGTTTGGAACAATTGCCAAAATCCAATCCCGATATGATTATCACGGATTTGGTAATGCCCATTATGGATGGGTTTGAAATGGTTCGCCAAATCAGAAAACTGTCACAATGGGACCATTTGCCGATTATTGCCGCTTCTGCCAGTGTTTTTGAAGATGATCAGCAACAAAGTTTAGATGTGGGTTGTAATGATTTTATTGCCAAACCCATTCGAGCTGATTTATTGTTGAAGTCCCTACAAAAAAATCTACAATTAACTTGGATTTATGAAGAAAATAACATAAATTCTGAGTTAACGGAAAATGAAACTTTTCCCTCTGCTGAAAAAGTAGAAATCACAGTCAAACCGACGCAAAAACAATTGACGAGTTTATTGGATTTGGCTATGATGGGGGATATTGGGGGCATTATTGAATTTGCCGATGAGATGGGACAGTCTAATCAGGCGTTATTGCCTTTTGTGCAAAAAGTTCAACAATTGGCCAGAAATTTTGAAGAGCAGCAACTGACCGAGCTTATTCAAAGTTATGTGCAACAGGATCAATAATAATGGCCTCAATTTCAATCTGTAGGTGTAGTTTTCAAGAATGCCTTGATTTGGTCCAGGTGGGTGTGGTTTTGGGTGATCTTAAGGGACATATTTTACAAACCAATCGGAAATTTGAACAACTTTTAGGGTATGGACCCCATGAGTTAAATCGTCTCTCCTTGGAACAACTGATTTATCCTGAAGATTTAGAGGCTTACCA
The DNA here is from genome assembly GCA_020721005.1 of Thiomargarita sp. Classification (GTDB taxonomy): domain Bacteria; phylum Pseudomonadota; class Gammaproteobacteria; order Beggiatoales; family Beggiatoaceae; genus DYNP01. Next base: position 105,288 of record DYNP01000011.1, on the reverse strand, counting down.
CACTTTATTAACTTTATTGCAAACTGGTTCTCAGACCACTCATCAACAAGAGCAGCGTTATCAATGTAAAGGTGGGCAGATTATTTGGGTGCAAATCAACATTGAGTTTTTCCAAAGTATTTGTTGTATTGATCGTCGGCTAAAAAAAACTTTCTGCTGCTCATGGTCTAGGTCTTCGGTCTCTCCCATTAAATCATTGTTTCGAGTTCAAAAAAAACGGAATTTATGTGTTCCCATGTTTGTCGCTACGATAGTGGATATCACAGAGCGTAAACATCTTGAGATGGCTTTGGCAAAAAGTGAGGCTCAATCATGCACTCTGCCATACTCCAGTCACAGTGAATTTCTGTCCAATATCAGTCATGAATTAAAAACTCCGTTGAATGGTATTCTGGGATTTAGTCAGTTGTTAAAACGGGATCAAATGTTGACGAGTCTCCAAAGGGAATATGTGCAAATAATTGAGCAATCAGGAGAACATTTATTATTGTTAATCAATGATTTATTGACTATTTCTAAAATAGAAACCGGGGAGTTGAAATTGCAAGCAGCTGAATTTGAGTTGGGAGTATTTTTAAAAGATATTGTTAATATGAATCAAATTCAATGTCAACAAAAGGGTTTGGAATTATTTTATGAAATTCCCACGGTTGCTCCGACAGTGGTGATGGGAGATGCAAATCGTTTGCGACAAGTCCTCATGAATTTGTTCAGTAACATGATAAAATTGACTGAGCAAGGGGCAATTGGATGGGTGATTTCCATACAGGATAAACGATTTTATTTTCAGGTTAAACAAAGGCTTTCAGGTTTGGAGTCCACATTGTTTAAATCTACTTTGTCATCAGGGGAAGACTCAGTTGTTTTTGGCGTGAAGGCAATTCAAGAATGGGCTCGGCAAAACGGTTTGAATTTAACGATCAGTCAACGATTATTGACGGTGATGGAAAGTGAGTTGGTTATTCGGAAAATTTCTTCACACGGTATTTGTTTTGAGTTTATGGTTAATTTGCCTGTGGTTTATCATCATTCTTCTAGTTTCAATAGCCCGATTCATTTGGGTAGGATTGTTGGTTTGAAACAAGGTCAAAGTTGTCGGGTATTGGTGATTGATGATGAGGTGGTGAATCGAACTTTATTGACAAGTGTTTTGACACCTTTGAATTTTATTGTTTATCAGGCTGAAGATGGGCAGAGTGGTTTGGAAGCGGCATTAACTTATTTACCGGATGTGGTGTTATTGGATATTCTCATGCCTAAGTTAAATGGTTTGGAAGTGGTTAAAAAAATGTGCACTTACAAGGAGTTAGCTCATATGATCATTATTGCCAATTCTGCCACTCCTCAACATCGGTCAGCCAGTTTGGATTGTGGTTGCCATGATTTTTTGACAAAACCCATCGTTATTGAGCAATTATTAAAGAAATTACAAGTTCATTTAAAATTAGACTGGTTATGTGAGACAGTTTCTCCAAAATCGGTCCCCAGGGAAATTTCAGAGTTTTTGGAACGGCCGCCAGCAACTGTTATCGCCCGATTTCATCAACTGGCGTTGATTGGAAATATTATTGAAGTGATTGAGTATTCACATTATTTTGAACAGAGTTACCCACAGTTTTTAGCATTGGCGATTGAAATACGCCGATTGGCGGAGTCTTTTCAATTAAAGCAGTTGATTCAATTAATAGAGCCTTTTTTAGATCATGACCACTGTTCACAATCCTAGCAAGGGAGTGCTTTTGTTGGTGGATGATATTCCCACTAATTTAAAAGCGCTGTTAACTTATTTACATGGTTTGAATTTTGAGGTGCGAGTTGCAACTCATGGGGAGGAGGCGTTGCAACAATTGGTGCACAGTAAACCGGATTTGATTTTATTGGATGTATTGATGCCCAAAATAGACGGTTTTGAGACTTGTCGCCGTTTGAAAATTAATCCGGAAACCCGTGATATTCCAGTTATTTTTATGACCGCCTTGGATGATAATATCAATAAAGTCAAAGGGTTTGAGATGGGAGGGGTGGATTATATTACTAAACCCATTCATCATGAAGAGGTGTTGGTTCGTATCACCACGCATTTGAATTTGAAGCGGTTGCAAAAGGAGTTGGAGCAGAAAAATCGGGATTTGCAGCAGAAAAATGAGCGGTTGTTGAGTGTGGCACAGACCATAGCTTATAATTTGCAGCATTCTCTGGCTCATCAGATGAATACGATTGATCAGTTGTCAGATATTTTAGCCAATGAGTATTTGGTGAAGTTGGCAGAAGTGGAGCCCATTGCGATTTCTCAATTGATTAAGAAAGCAAATTATCAGATGTTGGGAACTGTGGATAAGTTATCTGCTTTGTTGGAAATTTCGGATTTGAAGTGATAATCAGTGCCATTTGGGAATAAAGTACATGAGGCTGCAAAGCGCATGAATCGAGAATCCTTTGATTGAGAAGTTTCATAAGGGTAAATGGGGGTGTGGTGATTATGTGGAAATGGTGCGGGAATTGTGTCGTTTTTATGGAAATCGCGCTGCTTTTTGTCGTGTACTTAGCACTGAATCATATCATAATTATCTTTTGATTGAAAGGAGGTCTTTGTGGACGTTGTAGAGTTGAAATTGAGTTTAGAAGGGATTGATTCTCCTGAAGTTGCGTTGGTTGAATTGCAACAATGGTTGCAACAGGCCGGGATTCGAGTTGAATTGGAGCGGTTGCCGCCGACTGAGGAGGAGTTGGGCGGTAAAGCCGTGGCTGTCATTTTGATTTGTAGTTTGTTGAATGAATCTATCAGTGAAGCATTACATGAAGTGGATGTGTGGCAACAACATCATAGCAAAGCGCAAGCGGTGTTACATTTGACTGGACAGCCGCAACCGGATGAGCCGATTCGAGAACAGATTCAACATGGGAATTTGCATATTCACTTGCGTGAGCCTGAACCCCCTTTAAAGGAGATTAAACAACCCGTGATTGCGCCGCCGCCCAAACCGCCTTTGAAAAAGGGTTAATGGAAAATAAGTACCTGAGCATAATCAATCAGGGAAAACCACCCTCTCCCCCTCCTTGATAAGGAGGGGAGTGAGGGGTGGTTGCTGGAACGAAATACTAGATTCGTTTTGCATAGGAACATAGCTACTATGATGATTTCAATTAACGTACAAGAGACTTGGGTCATTCTTATTGGGACGGGGACGTTTCACGATCCCAATTTGCCTGCCATTCCAGCGGTTGAGAATAATCTCGCGGCGATGCGGCGGGTATTGATTGACAAGAATATTGTTGGGATTTCGCCGGCGCAGATTCTTGAAATTAAAAATGAAGGGAATTTGTATCCTCAGTTGATAGCAAAATTAGAGCAATTACCGAAATTAGTAGAAACTTTGTTGGTTTACTACAGTGGACATGGTTTCCCTCATAAAAACGATGTTTACTTGGCGGCAACGAATAGTGAAAAAGATCATCCAGAAAAGGGGAGCATCGCTTTTAATCAATTATGGGAGGAAACCTGTAACAGAGCAACTCATAATGTGTTGTATATTTTAGATTGTTGCCGCAGTGGTATGGCTTCGCTAAAGCCTTTAGGGAGCAAGAACGTTGTGTTGCTAACGGCTTCGTTGCCTACAGACAATGCAAAAGTGTTACCCGGTCAATCCCTCACGCCTTTTACTAACTGTCTGATTCAGTTATTAGAACAGGGTTATGGCAATGAACCAGCCTTTTTAACACCACGAATTCTGTATGAAGAATTAGAAAAACGGCTTGTTAATCAAGGACATCCTAAACCATCTTATAAGCATCAGATGGGTGAGATACATTTTTTCAAAAATTGCGCTTATTATGAGTTACCGGAGTGTAATTTCAATGTAGATGAGCTACAACCCGATCAGTTATATAAAAAATTGATTGACCTTATAGACAGTAAAGTTCTTACAGATGCGTTTAAGTCTGAAAAAACCAAGTTTCTATCTTCTATTGAACAGGCTGTTAAATATGAAATAGAAAAACTGAACACGATGGATACGTTGGCACTGACTATTAACAATGAAAAGATCGATCCGTCTCCAAGTTTGAGATACGCAAAGGCATTGCATTGTTATATGAAAAGAAACAAGTTTGAAGGTGAATTCGTTGATAGTTATGCTTCACCTTATATTATCCATAAAGTGAAATTTAAATTCAAAGAATTTTTCTCATCTGACTTAGTAATAAACAGATTATCTGAGCGGCTCAAAAAAGAATTTGTTAGAATTAACCAAAATATTATCTCTCAGATGCCTGTTTCTGATCGTCAAAAGGTCACTTTCGCTTTGAGTTCTATTTTAGAAGAAGACATCACCAAATTCGTTCGAGATGTCGTGGTATCAAATTCATTTCAGGAATCAATGTCACAAGTGTTAAATGAACTCCGTACAGAAGTTATTACTACAGCAACAGTCACTGCAACTGTGTCAAGCCTCATAGTCGTTGGTTTGAGTGCGAAAGTGGGAGTAATTACAACGTTTTTGATCCCAGTTATTGCTCTTATCATTGCATACAAGGCTGTAACATTTAAAAACTCTTTTTCAAACAAAGTTTCAAAGAATATTTATAAAGCAGTTGATCAAGAACTTTACGACAACGTAAGCTTTAAAATTACTGAAGTTTTTAAAGAAGCTGTTGTATCTCGCATTGTTGAAAATTTTGCTAATTATTCTCACTCTCCAGCTAGGTAGATCGGCAACCCTTTGCCGACTTTCAAATAGAGTGTGATTTCACTACGAAGGCTGCTTGAACAGGCTTTAGCCATCTTTCGCCAAAAATTACCCCCTGACCACCATTGGCGACAAGACTGTGAAAAAAGCTACGCGGCGTTGCTAGAAAAAATGGTCTGAATCAGGATTTACCGAATGTTAGAATTTCCAGAATGGCTTTAAATTCTGTTGATTCTTTCATTTTGAGAATTCAGATTCAGACAACACACTGAGAAAAAAAACAATGTATGCAGAGAAACTTATTCTGGAAACAGATGATCAAGGCTATTTTAAACAACAGCCACACTTACCACCCAATAGTAAAGTAGAAGTTATTATTCTTGTATTAGAAAAGTCATTATCACCTAAAAGAAAACCCGCTGTAGAGATCGCAGGTAAAGCACAAATCTCAGTAGATATAGTGCAACCCATTATCCCTACAGAAGATTGGCAAGACCTCAGATGATCGTCCTAGAGATTAAAAAATGATAAGTTACCCCATTATCGTATTCTGGAGTGATGAAGATAACGCCTATATCGCAGTGGTGCCCGATTTATCAGGCTGTTCAGCGGGCGGCGAAACTGAAGCACAAGCGATTGAAGAAGTCCATATCGCCATAGAATTATGGCTTGAAGCGGCTACAGCCATTGGCAATCCCATTCCTCAACCACGTCACCCTAAATTCTTAAAAGAAATAGTCTGAATTAGGATTTTCAGGATAAAGGCAAAAACATCCTGTTCATCCTTTAATCCTGTAAATCCTGATTCAGACAGAAAAATCATGAAAAATCACCACGCATGTCTGGTACTGGTGGATCAACTTAGAACATCATCAGCTGTCCAATCAGCAAAAAAGTTATTCGATCCACTCGTAAATTTCCAATTGCTCAACGTTACATTGACAGCAACTTTTACCACAAGGACGTTCAGATAAAATGCGTACTTTGCCATTGCGTATCCAATGCGTCAGCATACCCTGCATTGCCTGAGGCGTGACTTCAAAATGAGCCGCCAATTCCAGCAGGGAACTTCTTTTTTGACGTTGAAGATACTGTTTGAGTAGGATGAGCATGGGGTTCTCCGTGTGTTAAGAATTCAGTGAGCCAGTTTGCCAAGCTGGGCATTCTAAAAGTATTTAATTATATTCTACTGGATTTATGTGATTATATTATTATATGTTAACTTACTGAATTTAAAAAAATTTATTATTAAAATTGGCTTGCAAACGATAAAATAATGTTATCATTGTATGAGTCTTATCTATGGAAGACTGTTCGGAACCCGTGATGAAGTAATTATTGTGTAGGAAACTAATAAAGAGGATAGCTTATGTATCAAAAACTCGCCATTGCAGCCTTAACTTTATTCAGTTTGCAAGCAGCGTATGCAGCCGATCAAAAATGGAGTTACGCTGGGGATACTGGACCTGAACATTGGGCACACTTATCTCCGGATAATGCCTTGTGTAAGGAAGGCAAAAATCAATCCCCTATCGATATTGTAGAATCTGCGGCTGTAAAGTCTGATTTACCGGCTTTGAAGTTTGATTACAAACCCATGTCCTTGGTGATTCAAAACAAGGAATTCACGATGAACGTTTCTGCAGAAGAGGCAGGCAGTTTGACCGTGGGAGATGACGCTTACAAACTCATGCACTTCCACACTCACGTTCCCAGCGATGAGGCAGTCAATGGCAAACGCACTGATATGGCAGTTCATCTTTCCCATAAAAGCGCAGCTGGACAAAGTTTGGGCCTCACAGTTTTCTTAACTGTGGCCGCAGATGGCAATAATCCAGTCCTGGAAACTTTGGCCAAAGCATTACCCGCTAAACCAGGAGATCCTGAAAAACATGACGAAATTAAAATCGATCTCAACCAATTGTTACCCAAGGATTTAAATTACTTCTCCTACGACGGTTCTTTAACTTGGCCTCCATGCACTGAGGGAGTAAAATGGATCATTCTCAAAGAGCCCGTAACCATCTCTAAAGAACAATTTGCCAAATTCCAAGAAGTCTATCCCAACACTGCACGTCCTCTACAACCTGTGGGAGACCGCAAAGTATTATCCTCCAATTAACCAGTAGATTGACCATTTAACAGGGCTCACCGGTGAGCATTTGCCCCTCAATTGATCGTTGCAAAATCAGTTGAGGGATGCCTAAAAACCATCCTCCCTCCAAAATTCCTGACCTTCCCCTCCATCTCCCCCTTGAATTTCCCCCCCTATTTTGTTATATTCGTTTCCATTACTTAGGTGTTGATGAATCCCCTCATCAATGAAACGGGAAATTGGTGAAAAACCAATGCTGCCCCCGCAACGGTAAATAAGCTCACAATCCTTAGAGACTGCTCGTAGCCTATTGAAAAATAACTACTTTTGCAAATATACGACTGTCTCTCAATTGCCTGATTGGCAATGGGTCACTGCGTTAAGACGTGGGAAGACCTTGGATTGAGAATGCTGGTAATTAACTGCCTGCATTCACTTATCAGCCCGGAGACCGGCCTAATTAATACCTAACTAACGTTGCGGAGGGCAACGAATGGCCTATGGAATGACCAAACTATTCTTGAATTCCACCCGTTCTCCTCCGTAATTTTGAACCTTATACCTGTGGAGAACACCTACTTTGCGACTTATTTTCCTCATTCTTACGCTCTTATCCCCAACCCTACTGGCTCAAACCACACTGCCAGAAGTGGTGGTCACTGCCACCCGCAGCCCACAATCCACAGCGGCCAGCATGGCTTCAGTCACCATTATCACTCGCCAAGAAATTCTCCAGTCCCAAGTCTCCACTTTACCGGAACTGTTACAAGGCGTGTCCGGCTTGGACGTAGTTAGCAGTGGCAGTTACGGTCAACCCAGCTCTATATTCATACGTGGGACTGGAGCTAACCATGTTCTGCTCCTGGTCGATGGCGTCAAAGTTGGCTCAGCCAGCTTGGGACTCAGTCTCTTTGAACAGCTGCCCTTGGCTCACATTGAACGCATAGAAATCGTTCGCGGTCCCCGAGCCAGTTTATACGGCTCAGAAGCCATCGGGGGAGTCATTCAAATTTTCACTCACAAAGGCAAAACAACCCCAACAATGACCGCCAGCGTGGGGATGGGCAATCAAGCCACTTACCAAGCCACTGCCACTCTTACTGGTGCTGCTAAAAAAACCCGTTATGCCTTGTCCGCAGAACATTTCCAAAGCGATGGCATCAACAGCTGTCGAGGCAGTTTAGAAGGGGGATGTTTCACCCTAGAGCCCGATGAAGACAGCTATCAAAACACCTCAGTTGGGCTGCAATTGGGACAAGACCTGACCGATCGCCTCAGCGTTGATGGTCAATTTTTGCGCATTGACAGTCAAGCCGATTATGATTCCCCCGGCAACAATCAAGCCGATTTTACCCAACAAATCATCGGCTTACAAAGTACCATGATCATGAATGACCAATGGGACTTAAATATGAATGTGGGAGAAGATCAAGAGGAACAAACTCATTCTGGTCATTCTCAACTTCCCAACGACCACTATAACACCAAAAGACGCAGCCTTTCAGTGCAAAATAATTTTTCTACCCAAGCTGACCGAATGTGGAATATTGGCTATGATTATCAAGAAGATACTATCGAGAGCAACGTGGCTTACACAGTCGATTCCCGAACCAATCACGGCTATTTTATCCAATATCAAAGTCCCTCCATCCTATTGGGAATTCGTCAAGATGACAATGAACAATTTGGTCAACAGATCACCTATAACAGCACTCTCAGCTACCCGATCACTGCTTCTACCAAACTTTCAGTCTCATATGGGACTGCTTTTAAAGCGCCGACTTTCAACGAACTCTACTATCCAGGATTTGAGGGTTATCCTGGCTATGGTAATCCCCATTTAAAACCCGAAGAAGCCAGTAGTCTCGAAGTGGGTTTAAAAGGTCGGCAACCCGATTATGACTGGTCTTTGCATCTATTCCGAACCCAAATTGAGAATGCCATTGGTGGCTATCCCGCTGAAAACATTGATGAAGCCGAAATCACCGGCATGGATGGTTTTGTAGATTGGCAAAAAAATAACTGGGAATTTAAAGCTAATGCCACTTGGCTAAACCCCGAAAATAAACTCACAGGCAAGAGACTGCCCAGACGTGCGGAACGAACTTTGTTCCTGGAAATTGCAGAAAACCGTAAACCGATGCGCTTTGCCATCAACACCTTGCTACAAAGTGATCGTTATGATGATGTCGCCAATACCCGCCAGCTGGATGGCTATTTTCTCATCAATTTGGCAGGAGAATATCAGCTCAATCCCTATTGGTCCCTAAAAGCACGGGTGGGCAATTTGTTTGACAAAGACTATGAAACAGCGGCTTTTTACCACAATCCTGGCCGCTCATTTTTTATCAGCTTGCATTACCAGCCTAAAACTCCATTGGTCCAATAAAATACCCTTTGAGCAAGATAGCAGCGTATCCAGTTTATTCAACCCAACTGATGCGCTTTACCCTCGTTTACCCTCGTTCCCAAGTGCTACTTGGGAATGCAGTCTTGACCGCGCCGCGGTTAGTTATTCATCAATTTTCTCCCCTGGGTGAATAGGAATCAGTGTCTGTTGTCGCGTAAATGAGGGCATCCAGTTAATGATGGTATAGGTTGAAAGTGGGGGACTTGGTTTTCGTGGGTTTGGTGATGATTGTGTCCTGTTGTTTGTACGGACCGCGACGCGGTCGAGACTGCATTCCCAAGTGACACTTGGGAACGAGGGTTCGGTCCAATAAGATGCCCTTTGAGCAAGATAACAGCGTATCCAGTTTATTCAACCCAACTGATGCGCTTCGCAAAAAACGCTCGAGTATCTTACTACACAATTCGATTTACCCTCGTTCCCAAGTTCCACTTGGGAATGCAGTCTTGACCGCTCCGCGGTTAGTTATTCATCAGTTTTCTCCCCTGAATGGATAGGAATCAGTGTCTGTTGTCACGCAAATGAGGGCATCCAGTTAATGATGGTATAGGTTAAAAGTGGGGGACTTGGTTTTCATGGGTTTGGTGATGATTGTGTCCTGTTGTTTGTACGAACCGCGACGCGGTCGAGACTGCATTCCTAAGTGACACTTGGGAACGAGGGTAAGAGGGTAATTTTTAATCATGTTGATAGATAGCCATTCTCATTTTGATGACGACAGTTTTTCAAGTGACCGAGAAGCCGTTTTAACTCGGGCCACAGCCGCCGGGGTCACAGCGCAAGTGGTGCCTGCCATCGCTGCCTGTTACTGGTCTCGACTTCAAACTATTTGCCAAAATTACCCCGGATTATATCCCGCTTATGGTTTACATCCGATTTATCTTGCTGAACATCGTCCCGCTCACCTTATCGAATTGGGAACTTGGTTGTCAGAGGCTGTGGCAGTGGGAGAATGTGGGTTGGATTATTATATAGAAGAGCTGGATAAACAACAACAAATTCAATTATTTATGTCGCAATTGTATTTGGCTAGGGATGCCCAATTGCCAGTTATTGTTCATGCTCGTCGGTCGGTGGAAGATGTGCTCCATTGTTTGCGAAAGGTGCCGGGTATTCAAGGCGTTATTCACAGTTTTGCGGGCAGTTTACAGCAAGCTCATCAGGTGTTGAAATTGGGATTTTATCTCGGTTTTGGGGGACCGATTACTTATCCTCGAGCTCATAAATTGCGGGAATTGGTCAAGCAATTGCCTCTTGATCGTTTGTTATTGGAGACTGATGCACCGGATCAACCTTTGTCCAACCATCGTGGGGAACGCAATGAGCCTGCTTATTTAGTTGAAATTTTAGAAATTTTTGCAGAGTTGCGAGGCCAAGATCCTTTGGAAATTGCGGCTATCGCCACTCGTAACACTCGGGATTTGTTCAAGTTATGACTTTTACTGCACGCACTGAAATTATGTTGGGTAAACCCACTTTGGACCGCCTGCGCGAACATCATGTGTTAATTGCAGGTCTTGGGGGAGTGGGCAGTTTTGTGGCAGAGGCTTTGGGCCGCGTTGGCTTGAGTAAATTGACTTTGTTGGACCATGACAAAGTCAGTGTTTCCAATCTCAATCGTCAGTTGCCAGCTTTGCATTCGACTTTGGGACAGCCTAAGGTTATGGTGATGGCAGAGCGATTGCGGGATATTAATCCCGATATTGAATTGGTAATACACAATGAATTTTTGCAAAAGGAACAGGCCTATCACTTTGTACAGCAAGGACAATTTGATTTTGTGGTGGATTGTATCGATTCGATTGCTTGTAAAGCGGCCTTGGTGGCGGCCTGTTTGCAACAATCAGTCCCAGTTGCTTCCAGTCTCGGAGCGGGCAATCGATTGGATGTGCGACAGGTCAAAATTACGCAACTTAACCAGACTCAAGGTTGTGCCTTAGCCCGGGAATTGCGGGCTCAACTGCGTAAAATGGGCATGAGAACTAATTATCCGGTCATTTATTCCCAAGAGGTGCCGCGGGCGCCTTTGCCTCATCAACCTTTGGAGGGTGAAGGTCCCAGTGGGCGGCCGCGAGCAGTGAATGGCAGCATTGCCTATCTGCCTGGTTTATTTGGACTGATGTTGGCTGGCTTGGTGGTCGAACATTTGTTGTCAGAGGTCAGTTTAGAGAATTGATGGTCAATAGACCTCTTACAAAAGTAAATAAAGGTGAGATACGAAAAAATAAAAAGAAAATCCTCGTTAGAGTGGAGGCTTTAGAAGATAGATTGGAGTGGAGGCTTTAGCCGGCCAGCGGTCGGCCCTTGCAATTTGTGTATGTGGGGGGATGCCTACGGCTAACCGGCTAAAGCCTCCACTCCGGCTGATTGCAAAAGTAAATAAAGGTGAGATACGAAAAAATAAAAAGAAAATCCTCGTTAGAGTGGAGGCTCTAGAAGATAGGTTGGAGTGGAGGCTTTAGCCGGCCAGCGGTCGGCCCTTGCAATTTGTGTATGTAGGGGGATGCCTACGGCTAACCGGCTAAAACTTCCACTCCAAGGACTTCCAGTCCAACATATCTTAAAGGAACGTTCGTAGATCATATGGGAATTAAAATACACTTCCCAAAGACAGTTGATATCGCAAACTGCCACCTTCTGTATAACCCAAGCCCATGAGTAAGGTTCCAAAACGAGTGTCCCAAATCAAGGACATAGAGCCTCCATAGTGCAAGTCAGGCAGTTTGAAATCGGCATAATAGTCCCAAGCCTCACCAACATGGAACAATGTGGCCAAACGGGTGGCTATGGTCTTAGAGAAGGGTAAATAGGGCGATTGGAATAGGCTTCCTCCTCGTATAACTAAGGCATGTTTGCCGCGCATTTCTCCTTCTGGATAACCGGCCAAACTGTCAAATCCACCGATGGAGAAACGTTGATATTCTGGGGGGGATGAGTTAAAAGCGGTGGCTAAGGTCATTTCTCCCAATAGGGTGATTTGAGCATGGACTGGATAGTATTGCCGTCCATATAACAGGATTTGTTGATAGTTTAAATCGGAACCAATGCCTCGTTTATACACGTTGCCTTCTAAGGAAAGTTTGAGTCCCTGAGTGGCAAAAATCCGATCATCTAGATTGTCATAACCCCATTTAAAAGTTAATAAATTTTCTTGAGTTTTCCCAGTGGGTAAGACTTCTTGATCGCCTATTCGCAAGTTGGCATCGACTTCATTACGTTGCAGTCCCACTCGTAATTCGGCTACATTGGAAAAATTCATGCCCAATTCCAATCCCACACGCAGACTTTGTACATCATATTCTGCAATTCCCTTACCTTCTCGGAAAATTTCTGGGAAAGCTCGTTCAAAACCAGCAAAAGGGGCTATAAAAAAACGACGATTATAATCCAAGGGTTGATAAAATTCAGTGCGCAAAAGGTAACCAGTTCCCACTTCCAATTCATTGATCCATTCTCCTCCCAAAGAATTCAAGTTCAGTCGTTCATAACGACCCAACAGGGTGAATTCAATTTTGTTGTCAAAAGAGGTGGAGGCATTTAAACCCAGTTGAAAATAATGGGGTCCCCAAGATTTTTCGCGAACTTGGAATAGCAGTCCTTTTTGTCCCTTAAGATCATGGGTTAAACTGTAATTGACATGTTCAAATTCTTTAAGGGTCATGATTCGGTAAACAGCTTCTTCCACTTCTTCTGGAAAAACGAGTGTTCGATTTTTCAAATTTTCCACTTGGTGCAAAATGGTGGAGCGAGAAGTGCGCTGTTCCCCGACAATTTCGATAAAGCGGGGAGTTAGGGTAGTTTGGGGAGATATCGGTTGGCGCTGTTGTTGTTGATGGCGATAGCGCCGATAGTCTTGAATATTCATGCGCAAGGGGCTGAAAGCGGCTTGTCGACTGAAAATGGCTTCTCGCCCGCGTTGAATCATGTCAGCACTTTTGTCAAAATCGGTGATGGTCAGGTCGCCCAATACAGGTTCCACAATGATATCTGCTTCCTTTAAAATTCTAATTGCGTTTTGAATCAAAGCAATATCTAGGGATTGTTTGGCTACGGTCAGTAGGGAACTGCCAGAGTCAATTTGACTAGAGACCGGAGTGGCAATGTCAACTGCAATGACAATATCAGCGCCCATGTTTCGTACAATATCTACGGGAATGTTGTTGACAATTCCCCCATCAACTAATAAATGGCCTTCTATTGTAATGGGAGAAAATGCAAAGGGAATTGCCATGGAAGCGCGCATTGCCAAGGCTAATTCCCCCTTTTCTAACAGGTAAGGAGCTTTGGGATTTGCCAAGTCAGTGGCCACGGCTTTAAATGGGATGGGTAATTTTCCAAAGTCGTCTATGGTTAAGTTTTTAGTTAATTTTTTGAGTTCCAGAAATAATTCTTGACTGGCAATAAATCCAGAAGGGGCATTGAGTTGACCGTGGGCATTGAGTCCAAATTCAAAATTAAAGTAACGACGTTGATTCTGTTTTTCCCGATAGGACAGTTGGTCTCGATTGGCTTTGAGTTGTAAAACATGTTCCCAGTTCATATCTTCAACCGCTTTACGCAATTCTTGAATACTCATACCGCTGGCATACAGTCCCCCAACAATGCTGCCCATACTGGTCCCAGCAATGTAATCGATGGGAACTTGTAATTCTTCTAGAGCTTCTAATACTCCAATATGAGCAATTCCTCGAGCACCTCCTCCGGAAAGGGCAAGGCCCACTTTGAGTCGTGGATGAGAGGGCTCTTGGGAATGAACGGGTGCAATAGGGTGAATGAGAAGTAAAAGGATTCCTACCAAAATGTGGCTAAACAGGCGAACCATCATAATCATGATTAATAATCAGGTGTGAGTAGTAATCAGCGGGTGAATGCTGATTTTACAAGGGGGGAAGGTCGAAAAGATAAGGGGGATTGGGAGGGTAATATTTAGGTAAATCTTTTTTAGTTTTGGTATCATAACGAACTAAAATGTCATAAAATTTTCGAACATTTTTTACCATTTTAACAGGTTCATAACCACGGGCTTGACCATGTGGGGTTTTTTTATACCAAATTTCTTCGCTCAATTTGGGAAGGTGTTTTTTGACATCCACCCATCGATGAGGGTTGCCTCCTTGCCAAACGGTAATTTTCATGGCATCTCTTAGGTGACCAAGTCCCACATTATAGGCAGCCAGTGCAAACCAAGTGCGATCAGGCTCTGGAATATGAGAATCAATTTTGTCCTTTAAAGACAAGAGGTAACGGGTTCCTCCCTCAATACTTTGTAACGGATCATCGCGGTTAGTTACCCCCATTTCCTTAGCCGTGGATTGGGTCAGCATCATCAGTCCACGAACTCCAGTCATAGAGACTGCAGTTGGGTCCCATTTGGACTCTTCATAGCCAAGTGCAGCCAGAAGGCGCCAATCCAGATGGTAACGGGCGGCTATTTTTTCAAATTGTTCCCTGTATTTGGGCAAGCGTTCCACAATGTGGCGATGAAATACTCGAATATTAACGTAATCAAATTGTTCTTTTTGGTCAATATGCCCATAGTAACGTTCTATCAGTTGGGCAAGTTCTCCTTTGCGACGCAATTTGTGGAAGAATTTGACCACGGCCAAATAGAGGCTGTTGTCTGTGGTTTGTGGAAAAGCCCAGGCTAATTTTTGACGTTGGGGCAATTCCATGGCGACTTCCAATTCCGGATAAAAACGGCGAATTTGGGCAATTTCATTGGAATCTACAACTGCATAGTTGATTTCCCCTTCCCAGATTTGTTCCAACATTTCACCGGGTTCAACGTCGGGGAGAATTCGCCAAACCAGTTGAGGATATTGATTTTTGAGTTGGTGAACAAGGGAAATTTGGTTGCCGGCGGCGATGATGTTTAAAACGTGGTTGGGAGTGAATTCAGCCAATTTTGTGGGTAATGGAAGGACACCTTTGCGGAAAATGAGTTGGTGGCTGATGTGTTGATACGGGGGACCGAAGCGAATGGAAGGTCTTTGGGTGTCGTCAATGGCCAGTCCAGCTGCAGCCAGGTGCACTTCTTGTTGGATAATGTTCTCCAACACTGCTTCAAAATTATCCACGACCACAAGGGTCAGTTTGACGTCCAATTCTTTGGTGAAACGTTTAAGTAAATCGTATTCCAAACCCGCTTTTCCAGTGGGACCATCGTAATAGGTGGTGGGATTGTAACGGGTGACGGCTCGTAATTCCTTGTTGGCTAAAATTTGTTCCAGTATGGTAGGTTGTTGAGTGTAGAAGAGGGTGATAAGTCCCAAGAGTAATGTTGTCAAAATTTTCACTCACATCATCTCCTTGTTTAAATAGAGCAGATGATTCGCCTAGGGGGTGTTGGAGGGAATACTTTTCAAGAATCTAGGAGAATCGATGGGGAGGGTCATTGGGTGTATTTATCTATCTACCTGTTTGAAGATCGAACAAAAGGGAATTTTGCTGTCCTCAATTTTCCCCTCATTCCCAATCTTAAATCATTGGTTTACCCAGAATTTTTAAGAAAGGGAATGAGGAAGTCTGATCACTACCACTTATTCAAAGTTTTTAATCGTTAAGTTTGGTTAGCCTAACGCTTTAAAAATGGCATCTCGAATTTGTTCGACTTTGCCAATGCCTTCGATCCGAACATAACGGGGAGCATTTTGATCGCCAGTGTTCGCCCACTTGGAATAATAGTTAACGAGTGGTTCAGTTTGAGCATGGTAAACTTCCAAGCGCTTTCTGACAGTGTCTTCTTTATCATCATCACGTTGGATCAGGTCTTCTCCGGTAGCATCATCTTTGCCGGTTATTTTAGGGGGATTGTATAAGACGTGATAGGTGCGTCCAGAGGCAAGGTGAACTCGGCGTCCACTCATGCGTTTGACGATTTCTTCGTCATCTACGGCAATTTCTACGATGCAGTCGATATTAACTCCAGCTTCTTTCATGGCGTCAGCTTGGGGAATAGTGCGAGGAAAGCCATCAAATAGAAAGCCATTGACGCAATCAGCTTCTTTAATGCGGTCTTTGACTAAGCCAATGATGATTTCATCAGAGACCAGTCCACCTTCATCCATGATTTTCTTGGCTTTTAGTCCCAATTCTGTGCCAGCTTTCACGGCAGCCCGTAGCATGTCTCCGGTGGAAATTTGGGGAACTTTATATTTGTCCTTGATGTAATTGGCTTGTGTGCCTTTTCCTGCACCGGGACCGCCTAATAAAATTAAACGCATGATTATGGTTCTCCTGTAGTTTAATAGGTCATTGTGGATGTTTAAATTGTGGGGTAAAATTGGGTTGAGAAGGGTGAGTAAATGTTCATAAGTACCCATTTTCAGGGGGACTGATAAATTCTGGCAGTTTTTTGGGGCTGGTAATGCGGCAGAGTTTGCTGTGGCTACTGTGTCCTCTGATCAAATGCACTTGAGACTTGGCAACTCCAAAAGTGGTGGCTAAGAGTTGAGTAAGTTCGGCATTGGCTTTTCCGTCTACCGGGGGGGCAGTGATTTTGATTTTCAGTTGTTCC
Source organism: Thiomargarita sp. (assembly GCA_020721005.1). Classification (GTDB taxonomy): domain Bacteria; phylum Pseudomonadota; class Gammaproteobacteria; order Beggiatoales; family Beggiatoaceae; genus DYNP01. The sequence continues at coordinate 88,582 of DYNP01000011.1, read as the reverse complement.
CGATACATTCCTAGAATGGCGGTTTTTTGGGAACGAGGTTGTAGGTGAATGGCTAAGATCAGGTCTTGTTGATCCCAATGGTAAAATGCCATAAATTCAGTTGGTTAAGTGGGAATTGGGAGTCAGTGAAGACAGAGTATTTCCAAGGAATGTCATGAGTCGGTTCAGAAATTCCATTTCCAATTCTGGGTCAGTGGGACGGGATTGCCATACGAAACTGTCGTGTTGAGAGACTTCTTCCATGCCTTTGTGGGTTAAATATAATTCAGTGGTGTCTGGTTGAGAGCCACGGGCCAATCGAGTTCGGAATTTGTCGCGGGTGGAGGCAGAATGGGCATTGTTGAGTACTTTGCCAATGAGGCCACGCAATCCCCCTTCTGGAATTACTGGCCGATTTTCTTGCCAATCCGTTTCTAAAATACCGGTTTCAGCATCGATCACGCTGAAAGTAAAGCCTTGAGTTTTCCAGAATTCTTGAATTTTTGGCCAGAGTTGTTCCACAGGACTGGTAATAAGTAGTGTTCGGGAGTTGGCTTGTTGTTGGATTTTAACGTGTTTGAAAGTAGGCAACAGTTTGGAATTGCCAGAGGAAGGTACTGATTCTGTGGTATTTTTTGAGGAGGCGACTTGGGGAATGACCAGTTGTTCTTCAGCTTTGGTGGGAGAGAGTGTGGGGGGCAGTTCTAAGGGGGGAAGTGTGTCATTTTTTCGATAATTGGGAGGGTAACTGATTGATTGTGTGGCACATCCCATGAGTATTGATCCGGTGACTAGGCTAAATAGCAACAGGTGGGGTAATTTCAACATGGTTTTGTGATCTCGTTTATGGAGTCGTTTGGTAAAGAATGGGGTGGGCATTTAATCGTAAAGTCTGCCAGGTTTTTAAAATCTGACGAGTTTGCAAACGAAGGTGTTTAAAATGAGTTTGGAATAAAACGAGTCAGTTTTCAAGGAAACTGACTGGTTTAAGTTTCTGCCAAGGAAGATTGGGGAATAGCTGGCTGGGAGAATTGGAACCAGAAATTGGGCGGAGCAGGGGTGAAACTTGTTATAGCTCAATTGGAGGTGCCCAATTCAGGGGGAATCTCTAATGGGGGCAAGGGGTGCGGTTTAGGATAAACGGTTCTCTTGTCAACCCAGGTTTGGTCTAGGAAACGGGTGGCTATTCCACATCCTGTGATCAGTTGTAATATCAGTGCAAGGCTAATAATAATTTTGAGAGAAGGCATGGGCTCACCAGTCAGTTGGAAATGTTAAATGACTCCCGCTTCTTTCATGGCTTGTTTAACGGTGGAGTAATATATACTGGATAAAGGGGTTAAAGGAAGTCGAATGCCAGAAGGAATAAGTCCCTGAGTGTGAACTGCCCATTTGACTGGAATGGGATTGGGTTCAATGAATAAGTTTTTGTGAAGTCCCATCAGACGTTGATTGATGGCTTCTGCACCTGCCCGATTTCCTTGTAAGGCCAGTTGACACATTTGGTGCATGGCTTGGGGGGCAACGTTGGCAGTGACAGAGATGGTGCCTTTGCCACCGGCTAAGATCAGCTCCATGGCGGTGGCATCATCTCCGCTGAAAATAACAAATTGGTCGCTGGCCAATTCAATAAGGGCATGGATACGTTTGAGGTCACCCACGGCTTCTTTGATGCCAACAATATTGTCGATGTGGACCAACCGTTTTACGGTCTCAGGGAGCAAGTCGCAACCCGTTCGGCCGGGAACGTTGTAGAGAAATTGGGGAATGTCTACTGCTTCGGCAATGGCTTTGTAGTGCCGATAGAGACCTTCTTGAGTGGGTTTATTATAGTAGGGAGTGACGAGTAAACAGGCGTCTGCGCCTATTTTTTGGGCACAACGGGTATACTCTATGGCCTCTGCAGTGGAATTGGAACCAGTACCTCCAATCACTGGCACGCGACCTGCGGCTTGCTCTACGACAATACGGATAACTTCACAGTGTTCATCGTGATTGAGAGTAGCTGACTCTCCAGTAGTACCTACGGCTACGATACCGTCGGTTTGTTGCGCGATGTGATAATCGACCAGTTGGCGCAATGATACTTCATCTAAACTGCCATCTTCCAACATTGGGGTGACCAATGCCACGATACTGCCTTGAAACATGTATACGACTCCGAATCCTAAATTGTGATGGGTGAATAGTACTTGTTTTGTTGAAGAATAGCAAGTAGTCAAGAGGGAGGATTGAGGGGAAGCCTGATTTGGGCTTAAACCAGTATAGGTTAGAACTTAGCAAGAGGGGAAATTGTAGGCTGAAAAGAAAATGGGGAAACTGTAAGTTCCCCCATTTTCAAGATGTTACTTCACGCCGATAATATTATTTGTTCTAGGTTATTCCTTAGGTTTGCACTCTTCAGCCACGACATCTAAGCTATCAACGGTGGTGACAACTGCGCCATCTTCGCCTTTAACGTCGAATTTGCCTTCGGTTTCGGACTTGCTGACAGTGACTACGACAGCTTTGTCAGCGTCTTTAGGGGTGGCCATACATTTGCCATCGGTCATGGTAACTACCATAGCGGGAGCATCTGCAGCAGTGGCGGCTTTAGCGTCAGCAGCAGGAGCTGCTGCGGCTTCTTTTGTTGCTTCTGCGGCTACGGCTTCTTCAGCAGCATAAGTTGACATGGATAAGCCTAAACTAAGTACAACTGCGGTCAAACCTAAAATGATTTTTTGCATACGGAACTACCTTTCAATAAAATGATTAAAATAACAGACAGTCAAAGCCACTGATTGTGAAATAACTCACAGTGACAGTATTATTAAAATAGCATAATTTTGGGTTAAAGTAAAGTAAAAAACATTAAGTGGCAAAAATTACAAATGCTAAGGAAAGTAGTTGCTCATTATTATCAATGAAATCAAATATTTTTATTAAAAAGTGACTATTTTGGATTATTTCAAAAAAGCATGTTTGATCAAGTTAAGGATCTCTTTATGGCTTACCACTTCGTAGTAAAAAGTATCTGTAGGAGGATAGTAATTGTCTTGATCCTGCCAAATTTGAATCCGACCTTCACGTATAATCACCTCTTGAGTTTCTCCCTTAGCATTAGAGTAATTACCCAAGTAAAAAGCAGTGGGATAACTGTCCCCAGTCAAAGTCAAATCAATTTGGCGCAAAGCAATTTCTTTTTGTAATTTTTTGAAAGCGGCTGCATCCAATTCAATGCCGTTTAAATTATAACGAAAGGTGGTCATGCCCTTTTCCCCTTTAAAATGATCAGTCGGAGGTTGTTGAAATACCATTACATTGGTCAACAAATGAGGAGAATTGGCATATTTTTGTCGCAATTTCCAGGAACAAGAAGACAGTCGATCAGCATCTCCAATGGCTGGAGAGATCATAATGCGTTGATTACCATCATATAAAAATTGAGGAGGGTGGGGGGCATAACAAATACCAATGCCCAATTCCAAAATGGGCAAATTATAAGCTCGACAAAATTGATTTTGAACTTGCACCACCTGCAACATGCTTTGCGCCAATCCACAAGCTCGTGCCGTGGCCAACCATTGTTCCGGGGCATTGTGATATTCGAAAATGCTCAGAATAACCGCATCACCTTCAATAAATACTTTTTCTGCCCCAAAATCCTCAATTAATTGACGAATGGGATTGAAAAAATTGCGACTGAAATGGGTGGCTGGATTTAAGCCTCGTTTGCACAATTCTGCGGTAATAGTCGTAGAGCCCCTCAAATCTGCTTTGAGAATGACATGGCAACGAATGGAATCAGTAGAATTGGTATATTCATTTTGTTCCAAAAATTCATGCAATAACCCATTAGCCCTGGACAATTGAACATCAGCCTCTTCATTGACCAAATGAATATCGGCAATTCCCTCTTGAATCAACTGGTGAAATTTCTTGTCTCTACGATAAGCGATAAACCCTTTGAGAAACTCCAAGACCTTGTTTGAAATCGGTTGTTTAGCCAATTTTTGCAGTTGTTTTTTGACCCGAATCAAATCATCTGCGCTCAACTGTTTGTCTCCTTGACGACGCAAAGGTCTTAATTTTTGCTGATTTTGTAAGGTGACGGCAAAATCTTTGATTTCCAGCTCTCCACATAAAGTTTGGAAGATCAGGTAAGGTTTAAGCAATTTGGCATAGTGCTCATACAATTGTGGAGTGCTGTAAGCGGCTAAAATAAAGGGGAGCAATTGAGCTTGACGCAATTGTTGTTCAAACAATTTATAAGCTTTTTGTTGACATTGCAGTTTGGCTGATAACTCAGGATTTGGAGTGGACAATTCTTCAAGAGTCCGCTGAGTAGTGCCCGCATCAAGCAATTCATTCACATTGTCAGTAACATCTTTCCAAGACAAGGAAAGTTCAGGATTTTGGTTATCCGAAACTAAAATATGATCTGAACTGGCAATCAATTGAATCGGGCATAATGTGCCAATATCTTCCAATAACATATCGACCCAACTGCTTAACCGATCAAAACCATAACTGCTGTCCGGGTCTTGAGACAGCAGTACATAATATCTCATCACCACTTCATGATGATGAATATCCGGAGTATATAATAGAGGATTAAACATCATTTCTTCAGAAATTGACCAACTGACGCCCAACAATGACTCTCTAAGACTTTTTAGGGGACCCATTTCTACCCAATGTAACTGTTCAAACAACTCATAATTAACTTGATAAATCAAATTGTTATAGTTTCTGTGAATCCAACGAATGCGTTCACTCAATTCCAGAGATTTTTTGTCTTCCTGATTGCCCAACTTCCTCAATTCATACAGCAATTGTTCCGCTTTGGTTTGCACCGTATTCAACACAAATTTCATCACGGACAATTGAAAAAGTTGAATAAATTGCAAGGCCTTATCTTCTCTTGCTCTGTGTAAAGCGGCAGTCAGCATAGAAGCATAACTGCCATTAAAAGCCTCCAATTGTTCGCACAAAACTGCCGAGGGTTTATCTGAAAAACGCCTTTTGGTGCTGCTGCGTTCCTCTAGCAGATCTTTAATCAAACTTTGGGATAATTGAATGAAATGGGAACTTAAATGCACATCCACATGCACATTGTCAATTCCTCTGGTAAAACCATCAAAATTGACAGCTTGGACTTGCAGGGATTTTAACAAAAAAACTGGAGTTTTGGGGTCAGGAATAGTTTCTTGATTCTTGTTAAATAAATTGAACATAACCTTCTCAAAAATAGGGTAAAAGGGATCGATAAGTAGACGTGAAATAGTTAGGCAAATTCAACGCCAATTTAGATGTCAAGTCAAGTGGAATGGCTTCTAAGATTAAAACTGGGGGATTATGGGGGATAAACTGTCGCTCATAAAGTCCGAGGGAGTTTAAAAATTTCTTTAAAACAACCCACTAAATTCTTGCAGATTTCCGAGCTTTCTGGTATAGATAGCGTTTTTATTTTTACAGGAGTTTAAATAATGGCCAAACCCAGCATTGAACCACAATTTGCTCCCTACCAATTGGGTGAGGGAGAAGAATACATGAATCCTCAACAACTGGAGCATTTTCGAAAGATTCTACTGCAATGGAAGGAAGATTTATTCAAGGAAATGGAACGGACGGTTAACTATATGCGTGATGAGGCCACTAATTTTGCCGATCCCAATGACCGAGCCAGTCAAGAAGAGGAGTTTACTATAGAGTTACGTACTCGGGAGCGTGAACGTAATTTGATCAGAAAAATTGATGATTCTTTACAAGCCCTTGAATCTGGCGATTATGGGTATTGTGAATCTTGTGGTATTGAAATTGGATTACGACGTTTGGAGGCCAGACCTACGGCAACTAAATGTATTGATTGCAAAACTTTGGATGAAATTCGTGAGAAACAAACTTTGGAATAACCTGACTAACTGAGCAATAAAGTCAACAATTCACACAATTCTCAGAATCTAACCCTCCAATAAGGAGGGATGAGTGTTCGATTGCAGTCAATTATGCCAACAATAAAGAGGACATTTTACTCCGATAACGGCTTACTAATTCCCCAGAATTCCCCAACAGCATAAATACTCCCAATATGCTTTTCCGTCCGGCATCTTCGCCAAATTGACGATTTTGACGCATTAACTCTAAGAACTGCTCCAGCGCTTCTGGATACTCTCCAGCTAGAACCAACTGTGCCCCCAACTGATGACGTGCTTCATAATGCAGGGGATTGTCTGCCAGAATTTGGCGTAATTGAAGTACTGACGGAGATCGATCAGCCACTTGGGCAAAATTCAATTGAACTTGTAACTCTTCAGTTGCTGGGTCAGTTTGCACATTTGCCGGCAAATTCTGCAATAATTGCGTAACTTCTGCAAATCGTTTTTGATCCAACAACATTTTTGCCTTATCCAAGATCACTGGAAAATAATCGGGCTCAATATGCTCAGCCCTTTCCAGCAACAACAAAGCCTGATCAACCTTACCTTGACGATACAACTCAATAGCCTCAAATCGCAAATGATCAGCTTTCCGGTCTCTATGTCGATCTATTATCGTTCTCAACACCGATTCGGGCTGAGCCCCGGTCATTTCCTCAACCATCTGACCTTGTCGAAACAATTTGAGCGTGGGAATGCTGCGAATACCATATTCCATAGCCAATTCCTGTTGTTCATCAGTATTGACCTTGGCCAAAATAAACTGGCCCTGATATTCAGCCACCAACTTTTCCAACACGGGAATCAAAGCCTTACAAGGGGCACACCATTCTGCCCAAAAGTCCACCAACACCGGTACCTGAAAGGATGATTGAATCACCACTTTCTCAAAATTTTCAACATCAACCGCCTGGATATAAGGCGAATTACTCATATTTACCTTCCTCTTAACTCATTAATTTTTAAACAACGAGCACCCATTATGAATGCCTCTGAAAAACTGATCTCTGCCTATCATCAAATGCTCAATCGGCTCAAAGATACCTTCCAACACACTCGTTCTCAATCTTTAGGGGAACGCATACAAGCAGTTCAAGAAAAAGCCATTATTCTTGAAGAATTGACCCTAGAAGAAGCGGAACGAGTCGGACAATATTTACAACGAGACTTACAAGATGCCGCCCAATTCATCAGCGAGACTGAACAGGAATTGGCTGACTGGATGCGCTTCGATCTCAGCCTGATTGAAGAACAACTGCTTGAAAAATTCAGCATTTTAGTCGATCACACCCGCTTAGAATTGGACAATTTGGCTGAGCAAGCCCGTTTGGCCAGCGAATGGTACAGTGGAGAAATTACCGGACCTGGCACCCTAGTCTGCATCCAATGTGGCAAATTATTACATTTCCACCAACCAGATTACATTCCCGCCTGTCCCAACTGTGGCGCCACTTTATTCAAGAGAGTAGTTTACGACGATAACCTCTGATCAAACCACCCATGCCCAAACTCATTAATGACAACGTCAATACCAATTGATCTCCAAACCAAACATAAGGTGTAGAGCCCTGATAAGGCTGAGCTGTGGCTTCTAAACTTGCCACTTCAAATTGAGGCGACCGCGCCACCACTTTCCCTCGCACATCAATCACAGCGGAAATGCCCGTATTGGTCGCCCGCAATAAATAACGCCCCATCTCCAACGCTCGCATTTGGGCAATTTCCAAATGCTGATGTGGCGCTATGGAATGACCAAACCAAGCATCATTACTGACATTGACCAACAAAGTCACTTCCGGCAAACTGCGCCGAATCAGTTCCCCAAACACATCCTCATAACAAATGGAGACCCCAATTACTTGACCTGCACTGTGGAAAGGAGATTGATGATCCGGTCCCGAGGAAAAATTTGACATTGGCACTGCCAGGTAATGTAGCAATTCCTCAAACTGTTGTGCAAAAGGCACATATTCCCCAAATGGTACCAAATGGCGCTTGTAATAAAACTCAGGTTGTTCTCCGATACCAAATACGCCATTGAAATATTGCTCTTCCCGATTCATGATGGGAATTCCCACAATAAAATCCACCTCATGTTGACCATGTTGCTGAAATAATTTTACCAAATGGGGAATGGACTGATGATAAAATAAGGGAATGGCAGTTTCCGGCCAAATGATCAACTCAGCCTGTTCATAATGACGCTGACTCAGTTCAAAATAACGCTCCATAGTTGGCACTTGATAACTGGGTAACCATTTGAAATCTTGAGGAATATTGCCTTGAATCAAGGCGACCTGCACAGGCTCATCCAAGGGATATGTCCATTGCCAATGAGACAATGCCCAACCTCCTATCCAAATAGCAATTCCAAACATTCCCAAGATCCAACCCCGACGCCACTGCCAAATAATCAGCAATAAGGCAGCTGACAATACCACCAAACCACTGACTCCATACACCCCAAAAATGGGGGCAAAATTGCCCAATGGGGACGCGATTTGACTGTATCCTAAACTCAGCCAAGGAAAACCAGTAAATAGCCAACCTCGCAACCATTCAAACAAAACCCAAGTGGCTGGTATAACAAAGATTAAAGTCACTCGACTTTTTTCTGGGAACAAGTGGATCCATAAGCCAGCCAGTAACGCAGGATATAGAGACATCAGCCCAATGAGACCGGCTGTCAGTAACACAGCCCCTACAATTGGTAAATTCCCAAATTGGCTTAAACTCACATAAACCCAGGAAATACCAACGCCAAATGAGCCCAGACCGAACAAGAAACCTCGCCACATTCCACGTTTTGCCGTCACATTCTGCCAAGACCATAGCAGAATGGACAACGAAAAAATGGCAATGGGGAACAATGAAAGTGGAGCAAAAGCCAAGGGCAGGCAGGCCCCTGCACCCAAGGCCACAAAGTCTCCTAATTTTCCAGACATCGATAACGCTTTCAAAAATAACCACCCAAGATATAAAGTACAATAACTGTTACAATAGACCTCTTGCAAAGGTATGCGATCATAAAAAAATGAGAGTTGCTCCTCAGTTAAGATACGTTGGAGTGGAGTTCTTGGAGTGGAGGCTTTAGCCGGTCAGCGGTCTGTCCTTGGAGTGGAGGCTTTAGCCGGTTAGTCGTAGGCATCATCCCACATACACAAATTGCAAAGCCCGACCGGCTAAAGCCTCCACTCCAAGGGGCCAACTGCTGACTGGCTAAAGCTTCCACTTCAACGGGGATTTTCCTTTTATTTTTTCGTATCTCATTTTCATTGCATCATTTACTTTTGCAAGAGGTCTAATAATTAATTACACCTGTCAACTGGCAATTTTAAACTCATTGCAACTAGATCACTCGTTCATTTCCGCCATCAATGGGAATTTGGGCTCCAGTGGTCTTTGCGAACAAGGGACCTAACATGGCACAAGCCAAAGTGGCCACCGATTGGGAAGTGATCTCAGTCCTTAACAGATTGTTTTTCTTATATTCCTCTACTGTCACTCCATAATGTTGAGCCCGTTTTTCCAACACCTCTGGCGTCCAAATGCCTGTGTCAAAAACCGCATTGGGATGCAACACATTGACGCGAATACCCAAGGGTGCCAACTCCAAAGCCGCCACGCGAGCCAACTGAGTTTGTCCAGCCTTGGCCACCGAGTAAGCAGCAGCCCCGGGACCGGGAGCAGGTACATTTTTAGAGCCCATCATCACAACTGCAGGTTCAATGCCCTCAGCCAGATAGGGAATACACACTTTTAACAAACGTTGATGACTGGTCAAATTCACTGCCAAACTCTTTTCCCAAGTGCCCATTTGTAACTGGGCTAAACTTTCACTGATTGGGAATGTCCCGGCATTGCTGATCACCCCATCCAGCCCTCCAAATCGACTCACGCCTTCGATGACCGCGGCTTGAATGGCAGATTCCAGGGTGACATCACAGGCTATTCCCAATACTTGTTGAGTGGCAAACAAATGAGTGATTTTGGGATCGATATCCAAGGCTATAACTGCTGCTCCCTGTTGCAATAGCACTTTAACACAGGCTTGGCCAATGCCACTGGCAGCTCCAGTGACCAAGATAATTTTACCTTGTAAAACTGGAGATTGAGAGGATTTTTTCAGTTTAGCCTGTTCCAGTTCCCAATATTCCATTTCAAAAATATCCTTTTCTGGCAATGCTCGCCATCCTCCCAGTCGTTGAGCCACTTGAATAGACCATATGGTATGATCCTTAATATCGGACACAATTTGAGCTTCTTGTACCGAGTTCCCAAAGCTGATCAAACCATTATTTAACCACACAGCCCAACAAGGCGCTGCATTTAGCTGGATCAGTTGGGCTGTGGCGTGGCGTTTAAAATAATCTTCATAATTTGCAATATATTCAGCAATGTCATGTCTAAAATCTGAATTTAAAATCAATGGTTTAGCCTTGGTCCGGATGACATGATCGGGGGTTAAGGGACCTTGGGTGGCAAGGTTGTCCACGGTGGGCAACTGGGAGAATTGTAGAGCCAAAGGAGTGGAGTCCCAGTGGGCAATGACCGGAGATTGTTTAATTTCTGCCACTGCTTTACGAAGTTTAGCCAAAAACAGGCTGTTTTCCAAATCGAGAGGTGATTTTTGCAGAATGGGAGAAGCAGCAGCAGGGGGAAGGGCAGCGTGAGCCTGTAAATAATCTTCTGCTGCGGTGACTAAGCGAATCATGCGTTCGTAACTGGATTTTGCGGTGGGGCCAAAACTGAAAACACCGTGGTTGAGTAAAATTATGCCTTCTAAATTTTCCCAGTTAATAGCGCGGGTTAGATCGGCAATTTTCTTGGCCAAAATAAAGCCAGGCATAACGTATGGAACAATCAGCACCCGGTCTCCATAAATTGTGTAGACTCGTTCTCTACCATTTTCAGTGTTGGTCAGGGCTACCACTGCATCGGCATGAGTATGGTCAACATAGGTGAAGGGAATGAGGGCATGTAAAATTGCCTCTACAGAAGGATTTGGGGCAGCAGGATCGGTCATGGCGGCACGTTGTAATTTGACCATGTCAGAATCGCTCAAATGGGGCAAACGAGCCATTTTTTGCAAGGTTTCTAACTTTACTGGAGCAAAACCGGCCGCTTCGATGTTGCCCAAGTCCCAACCGCTTCCTTTGACATACAGCAGGGATTCTGGTTCGCCAAAATAGTCAGTGGTCGTTAATTTAACTGAGGTGTTTCCTCCTCCATGGAGTACTAAATTGGGGTCTTGACCGAGTAAACGAGAGCTGTAAACTCGCAGTGCCAGTAGGTCATCACGGTATTGTTCGGCAATATTATCATTCCATAAATTGCGCATAAATATTGAATTGTCCTTGGGGATTAAATTTTAGTTATCAGTTAGTTATGATATATTTGAATTGGGACTTATTGTTGATGAGGAGATGAATATTTGATAAATTGCTTCCACAATTTTTTCAATAAAATTGATCAGTTAATATAGTTAACATAGGGCGCAATGGCGTGAGCATATTGCGCCGCATGTTGGCCCCAAATTTACAGCATTCTCTTAATCTCGTTCACCCATAACAAATTCGAGGATTGGAGGGATTGCCTGGTCTATCGTGTTTTCATACGGCGCAATACGCTAACGCCATTGCGCCCCATATTGCTAAGATTGAAGGTTGTAATTGTTTTTCCAGTTCGGCTCTTGTGATTAAATAAGGCAATTCGTTTCATCATTAAATTTCATTCCCATTCAATGGTGGCTGGTGGTTTTCCAGAAATGTCGTAGCAAACTCGGGATATTCCTCTGACTTCGTTGATGATGCGATTGGATAGGGTTTCGAGGAGAGAATAGGGCAGTTGGGCCCAGCGTGCAGTCATAAAGTCAATGGTTTCAACGGCTCGCAAGGCAATGACATAATCATAACGTCGGGCATCTCCCATGACTCCTACGGATTTAACTGGTAAAAAAACGGCAAATGCTTGGCTGATTTTATCATACCAGCCTTGTTTACGCAATTCTTCGATGAAAATGGCATCGGCTTGTCTTAAGATATCGGCATATTCTTTTTTGACTTCTCCTAAAATTCTGACTGCCAATCCAGGTCCAGGAAAGGGGTGACGATAGACCATTTCCGAAGGGAGTCCCAATGCAATGCCAAGTTTGCGCACTTCGTCTTTGAATAGTTCTCGTAAGGGTTCCACAAGTTGCAATTGCATATTTTCGGGGAGTCCACCTACGTTATGATGGGATTTGATGACGTGGGCTTTGCTGGATTTGGCACCGGCAGATTCGATAACGTCCGGGTAAATGGTGCCTTGGGCTAGGAAACTGCTTTTTAGTTGGGAATTGGTTTGAAGTGCTTGTTCTTCAAATAGTTGGATAAAGAGATTGCCGATGATTTTGCGTTTTTGTTCGGGGTCCGTGATGCCTTGTAAAGCATGTAGGAAGCGGTCTTCCGCAGCGACTTGGATGACTTGAATGCCCAGGTGTTGGGCAAAGGTGGCCATGACTTGATCGGCCTCATTGAGGCGCAATAGTCCGTTGTCCACGAATACACAGGTCAATTGGTCGCCAATGGCTTGGTGTAACAGTAACGCGACTACTGAGGAGTCAACTCCACCGGACAGGGCGAGGAGCACGGGTTGAGTCCCAATTTGTTGGCGAAGTTGTTGGAGACTGTCTTCAATGATGTTGTTGGGTGTCCATAGGGTGTCACATTGGCAAATTTCTTGGACAAAATGTTGGAGAATGTGTTGTCCTTGAGGTGTGTGTGTAACTTCGGGGTGAAATTGGAGTCCATAAAAGTGGCGATGAGGGTCAGCCATGACGGCAATAGGGGTATTAGAAGTGGAGGCAATGGTTGTGAAGTGGGGGGGAAGTTGGGTGACTTGGTCTCCATGACTCATCCAAACGTCTAATAGGGCTTGGCCATTGGGATTGATGTGGTCTGCAAGGTTGTTGAGCAGTTGACAGGGGGCTTGAATGGAGAGTTGGGCATGGCCGAATTCTTGGGAGGAGGCAGCTTCTACGGTGCCTCCCAGTTGACGAGCCATGGTTTGCATGCCATAGCAGATTCCCAAGATAGGAATGTTGAGGGTAAAGATGCCCGGGGGGGCTTGTAGGTTGAGTTCGGTGTTGTTGACTGATTCGGGACTGCCAGATAGGATGATGCCTTTGGGTTGGAATTGTTGAATGGAGGATTCTGTGGTGTTATAGGGGTGGATTTCACAGTAAACGCCAATTTCACGTACTCGGCGGGCAATCAGTTGGGTATACTGGGAACCAAAATCTAGGATGAGAATGCGGTGAGCATGAATGTTGTGCATGGGAATATTAAGGGTGAGAGGTCAAGAGTGAAGGGAAGAATGGGAACAGTCGGTTGAAAGTTTTGGGATCAGTTGGATACTGAGTTCAGTTGGGTGAATTTTTGCCCCTCCTTGGTGAAAAGGAGGGGGAACGAAAGTTTATTCCCAAATGGATAGAAAAAAAGGCGGTTTTTCTTGCAGTTGAGGGTTGAGAATTGGTCAATTGTTGAAGGTTAGGAATCGACTCGATAGTTGGGGGCTTCTTTGGTAATTGCAACGTCGTGGACGTGACTTTCGCGCATGCCAGCCAGGGTGACGCGGACAAATTGGGTGTGGGTGCGCATGTCTTCTAGGGTTTGGCAGCCGGTGTAGCCCATGCTGGATCGTAAGCCTCCCAGCAGTTGGTGAATGACTCCCAATAAAGAGCCTTTGTAGGGAACGCGTCCTTCTATTCCTTCTGGGACCAGTTTTTGCAGTTCCACTCCTTCTTGGAAATAGCGGTCTTTGGAGCCTTGGGCTTGAGCCATGGCGCCCAAAGAGCCCATTCCCCGATAGGTTTTGTAGGATCGTCCTTGGTACAGTTCAACTTCTCCAGGGGCTTCTTCAGTGCCGGCAAGGAGACTGCCAATCATGACGGAATGAGCCCCAGCAGCCAGGGCTTTGGCGATATCTCCTGAGTAACGAATGCCGCCATCAGCAATGATGGGAATGTCAGTGTGTTTGAGGGCGGTAGCTACGTTGTCGATGGCGGTGATTTGTGGGACTCCAACACCAGCAATAATGCGAGTGGTGCAGATGGAGCCGGGACCAATGCCAACTTTGACGGCATCAATGCCGGCATCAGCCAGCGCCAACGCAGCCTCTCCGGTGGCGATATTACCGCCGATGAGCTGTACTTGAGGGTAGTTTTGTTTGATCCAGCGAATTCTATCAATGACTCCCTGGGAATGTCCATGAGCTGTGTCGATGACAATTACGTCAACTTCAGATTCTACTAAAGCAGATATTCTACCGGGAGTGTCTTCAGTGGTCCCAACCGCAGCTCCAACCCGCAGACGCTCTTGTTCATCTTTGCAGGCATTGGGTTTTTCAGTGGCTTTTTGGATGTCTTTGACGGTGATGAGTCCACGCAGTTGGAATTGGTCATTGACCACCAGTACTTTTTCAATGCGGTGTTGGTGTAGGAGTTGGAGAATTTCTTCTCGAGAAGCATCCTCTTTTACAGTGATGAGTTTGTCTTTGGGGGTCATGATGTGACAAACCGGGCTGTCATAGCGGGTTTCAAAGCGCAGGTCCCGGCTGGTGACGATGCCAACCAACAGTCCCTGATCGACAATGGGAACTCCCGAGATGTCATGGTTTCGGGTTAGGGCGAGAATTTCTCGCACGGTTGTTTGGGGACCGACAGTAATGGGGTCGTTGATGACTCCACTTTCAAATTTTTTCACAATGCGCACTTGACGAGCTTGTTCTTCGATGCTCATGTTTTTGTGAATGATACCAATTCCGCCTTCTTGAGCAATGGCGATGGCGAGATGGGCTTCGGTTACGGTGTCCATGGCGGCAGACACAATGGGAATGTTGAGGCGAATTTTGCGGGTTAAGGGGGTATCAAGTTGAACTTGCTTGGGTAATACAGCAGAGTGGGCTGGGAGCAGGAGAACGTCATCAAAAGTCAGCCCTTCTTGGGTAATGCGCATGGTAGATTCCGTTTACTATCTGGAGATCGGTTTAGAAGGTCTTGGCAAAAGAGGTGACAATTTTCTCAAAGTTTTCTTGAGTAAATTCATGGACTTCTGGTTTTTCTAGGTAATACTTTTGTTCCACTAGACTCCAGTTGCCGTGTTGAGTTTCGAGAATGACCTCGATGTAACGGTTGCCAAAACACATGTCGATTCGGCCAAAGGCGCCTCCAGTTCGAATGCCTGCGTCTTTGAATTCGATGGTTTCGCCGTTGAAAAATTTGATGGTGAAGAATTCAGTGGTGACCATGCCAACGTTGTCAGCGCTGCTTTCTGAATGTTGTTCAAAGGAGATAAGGCTTTGTTGAGCCAGGGGTTTCAACCATTCCCTTACCTTGGAATAGAAGCCGATGACTTCTTCATTCCAATATTCGGTGTCAATAGCGAGTTGTTGGTAGTGTTTTTGGAGTTCTTGTTTTTTTTCTTCGAGTAGATCACAGAGGTGTTGAATAGACATGGTTAGGTTTCCTGAGTGTTGGTGAGATGATATTATTGAGGAGGTTATACGGGAAATGTGGTAGTTACTTTGGTGGGAACTTGGGCGTGGCAATTTTTCGAGAATTGCTGGCCCAAGTGTCCGATTAGAAGTTAGCCTGATCGAGGTGCGAACAGGTGGTAAGATAAAAGGTTGTTATTTGGCATTCATAAGGGCTATGGTGGTGTCCAACATGCGGTTGGAGAATCCCCATTCGTTGTCATACCAAGATAGGACTTTGACCAGGTTGCCAATTACGGTGGTTTGGGTGGAATCGTAGTTGGAAGAAAACGTGGTGTGGTTAAAGTCGCTGGAGACCAAAGGTTCTTCGTTGTAGCTGAGAATGCCTTTCAATTCTCCTTCAGAAGCAGCTTTGAGAATGCCGTTGACTTGGTCTTTGTTAGTTTCTTTTTTGGCGACAAAGGTGAGGTCGACGACGGAAACATTGACGGTGGGAACGCGGATGGCAAATCCAGAGAGTTTGCCATTGAGTTCAGGCAACACCAGTCCCACGGCTTGGGCAGCGCCAGTTTTGGTCGGAATCATGTTGAGAGCAGCAGCACGAGCCCGATAAAGGTCGCTGTGATAGACGTCGGTCAGTACTTGGTCATTGGTGTAAGAGTGGACGGTGGTCATGAGTCCATGGACGATGCCCAGTTGGTCGTTGAGGGGCTTGACCAGAGGGGCTAAGCAGTTGGTGGTGCAAGAGGCGTTGGAGATGACAGTGTCGCTGGCTTTTAGAATGGAGTGGTTGACTCCGTAAACTATGGTGGCATCGCATTCATTTTTGTCAGCGGGTGCTGAGATGATGACTTTTTTGGCGCCAGCGGAAATATGGGGAGTGCATTTGGCTTTGGTGCGGAAAATGCCGGTGCATTCCATGACGACATCGATGCCCATTTCACCCCAGGGCAGTTTGGAAGGGTCACGTTCGGAACATACTCGGACTTTGTCACCATTGACGTTGAGATAGTCGCCTTCGATGCTGACTTGGCCTTTGAATTTGCCATGGACGGTGTCGTGTTTGGTGAGATGGGCGTTGATTTTGACGTCACCCAGGTCGTTGATGGCGACAATTTGGATGTCTTTGCGGCCGGATTCATAGAGTGCTTTCAATACGTTACGTCCAATACGACCATAGCCGTTGATTGCAACTTTAATTGCCATTATGGGTTCTCCCTTGTTTGGTGTGTAGTTTAGTTAAGAATGGATAGGGCTGTTTTTACAACGTTGTCAATGGTAAATCCGAATTGTTTGAAGAGTTCTCCAGCAGGTGCTGATTCTCCAAAGCGGTCGAGACCGATGATTTTGCCTTGGCAACCGACATATTTGTACCAGGTGCCAGAGACGCCGGCTTCTACAGCCACTCTGACTGATACGCTTTTGGGTAGAACTGTTTCCCGGTAGTGGGCTTCTTGGGCGTCGAAAGTGTCGGTGCTGGGCATGGAGACCACACGAACTTTTTTGCCTTGTTGGGTTAATTTTTCTGCAGCCCCAACCACGAGTTCAATTTCTGATCCAGTGGCGATGAGAATGATGTCAGGGGTGCCTTGGCTATCAAGGAGAATGTAGCCACCACGTTCGATGAGTTCGATTTGTTCGATGGTGCGTGCTTGATGGGGTAGATTTTGTCGGGAGAAGATGAGGCTGCTGGGACCGGTTTTGCGTTGAATGGCCATTTTCCAGGCGACAGCAGATTCTACTGCGTCACAGGGTCTCCATACGGACATGTTGGGAATGAGTCGCAGGGTGGCGGTTTGTTCAATGGGTTGGTGAGTGGGACCATCTTCTCCAAGACCGATGGAGTCATGGGTGTATACGAAGATGGATCGTATCTTCATGAGGGCTGCCATGCGCAGGGCATTGCGAGCGTATTCAGAGAAGATGAGGAAGGTTGCGCCGTAGGGGATAAAGCCGCCGTGGAGAGCAATGCCGTTCATGATGGCAGACATGCCGAATTCTCGTACACCGTAATAGACGTAATTGCCCGCAGAGTGTTCTTGAATGCCTTTGCAGCCAGACCAGAGGGTGAGGTTGGAGCCGGCTAGGTCAGCTGAGCCTCCGAGGAATTCTGGAAGTAAGGGACCATAGCCATTGAGTGCATTTTGGGAGGCTTTGCGGGTGGCAATTTTTTCTTGTTTGGCATCTACGCTGGAGATGAAGGTGTTGGCTTTTTCGGAGAAGTGAGCGGGGAGTTCTCCTGCTAACCGGCGTTTCAATTCGGCAGCAAGTTCAGGATGGGCAGTTTGGTAGGCGGCAAAGGTTTGATTCCAGTCGGCTTCGAGTTGGGTGCCCTTTGTTTTGGCGTCCCAGCCTTGGTAGATGGATTGTGGCAGTTCAAAAGGAGGGTGTTCCCAGCCGATATTTTTGCGGACGAGGGCAATTTCTTCGGCACCTAAGGGAGCACCATGGCATTCTTCTTTGCCTTGTTTGTTCGGAGATCCCCAACCAATGATAGTTTTACAGCAGATAAGGGTGGGTTTGTCTTGATGGGACCGGGCTTGTTCAATGGACTTTTGAATGGCATTGGCGTCATGACCGTCGACTTTTTCGATGACATGCCAACCGTAGGCAGCGAAGCGTTGGGGGGTGTTGTCGGTGAACCAGCCTTCAACTTCTCCGTCAATAGAAATGCCGTTGTCGTCATAGAAGGCGATGAGTTTGTTGAGTCCGAGGGTACCAGCAAGTGAGCAGGCTTCATGAGAAATGCCTTCCATCATGCAACCATCTCCTAAAAATACGTAGGTACGATGGTCGATGATGGTGTGACCGGGGCGATTGAATTGGGCGGCTAATACTTTTTCCGCAATGGCCATACCCACTGCATTGGTTATGCCTTGTCCCAGAGGTCCCGTAGTGGTTTCTACACCCGAAGTATATCCATATTCAGGGTGACCTGGGGTTTTGGAGTGGAGTTGTCGGAAATTTTTCAGGTCGTCAATGGATACTGGATAGCCAGTTAAATGTAACAAGGAGTAGATAAGCATGGAGCCGTGACCATTGGATAGGATGAAGCGGTCGCGGTTGGGCCAGTTTGGGTTAGTAGGACTGTGTTTGAGGTAGCTGTTCCATAATACTTCTGCAATATCCGCCATCCCCATTGGCGCACCTGGATGGCCAGAATTGGCTTTTTGTACCGCATCCATGCTTAAAGCACGGATGGCATTGGCAAGTTCTCTACGCGAAGGCATTGATTTCTCCCTGATGGTTAGTTAAGAATGTGCATTTAAGAGTATACCCGTCCTCTAAATGTCCAGTGGTAGGATGACTTAAATGATCATTGTCGCTTAATTGTGGTGATTCAGCAATAGGTTAAGGAAACTTTGATCGATGTCAATTTTATTGAAAATTTTAATTCTAGCAACATTATTTGTTATGAGCTTGGGCAAAAGTAGCCCTGCCATTTTGGATGTTTGACGCAGGCAAGGATTTCCCGGTGTTAGATATTGCCAGGTTTAACGTTGACGAGTTCTCTCATCTAGTCGACGGATGAATTCTCGCATGATGATTCGGTAAAGTTCATCTCTCAGTAGGGCATTTTCTACGCCCTCATCAATATTGGGATTGTCATTGACTTCGATCACAAATACGTTGTTATGAATGGATTTTAAGTCTACTCCATACAGACCATCTCCCATCAAGCGGGCGGCTTTTAAGGCGACTCGAATGATTTCTTTGGGAACGTCTTCCACTAAAAAGGTCCGAAATCCTCCTTCATCATGTTGTCCAGAATCGTCGTGTTGGACAATTTGCCAATGTTCCTCATACATGAAGTATTGGCTGGCAAAAATGGGTTGTCGATTGAGAACGCCAATGCGCCAGTCATAGGGGGTGTATAGGTATTCTTGAGCAAGAATGATGTCAGAATCCTTGAATAGTTTGGCGCTGATATCAGACAATTCTTGAGGGTTATGGGCTTTAAATACGCCTCGAGAAAAGGAACCATCTGGAATTTTTAACACAATGGGATAGGGAATTTCATTTTCCAGTTTAGAGAGTTGATCTTGTTGTAATACCATGCTTTTAGGAGTGGGAATGTTATTGGCTTTTAGCAATTCTGCCAAATAGACTTTGTTGGTACAACGCAAAATTGAGTCGGGATCGTCAATGACTACCAATCCTTCACTTTCTGCTTTTTTAGAAAATCGATAAGTGTGATGGTCAATGTTAGTGGTCTCCCGGATGAACAAGGCATCATATTCAGCCAGTTTAGCATAGTCTTTTTTGGTGATCAAGTCGACGTCCACGCCCATTTTTTTACCGATGTCTACAAATTTGGCCAAAGCTTCCGGATTTGAAGGCGCCAATTGCTCCTGAGGGTTGTGCAGAATGGCCATATCGTAACGATAAACTTGCTTGGTTTTGGTATTCAACCAGCGTTTACGGGCGTAATTTTCCAGGCCCTCGATAAATAGGAAATCTTGATTGTCTTTAACATTGTTTAGAAAAATAGGTTTGATCGAGGAGACATGCCAGTTGCCTTGGTGGCGAAACTCTACTTTCATGAGCGGACAACTGAAGGTTGAGAACATTTGACGAGCAATTTTTTTCAGAGCGGGTTTGTCGCAGAAACCAAATAAAATGGTAATCTCCAAAGTTTGGATTTCGGCTGGGTTGGCATTTTTTTCTAGGATTTTTTGCAATAATTCATCTAAACTGTCAATATCCAAACTGTAAATAGACTTACTGCTCAAATCTCGCAAAGTTCTTACCGTGGGAATGACTCGATGATGGCGCGCTTCGGCCAGCAATGAACAGTAATAGCCTCTGCTCAAATATCGGTAGCTTCGACACAAATTGATCACTTTGGCATTTTTTAAGGCAAAATATTCCGTCTGAGATAAGTAGTCCTTGGCAGTGACCACTTGCATATTAGGATAGTTGGGTTTCCAATCACTGAGGTTTTCAACAATAACAAGGTGTGTAGACATAAAGTTAGGATGGGACGGTTTGTCGAAGTTTAATAATTAAAACCGCTTTTTGAGCAGATTTGCCATAACGGGCCATATATTCAAAATCTTTTTGTAAAATAGGCATGTTGATACAATCAGTGTAAGTCTCTTCCTCCTTATCATCCACAAAGGGATCGTGAACGTAGATGTATTTATCATCAAAACCGGTCACGACCACCCAATGGGGAAATTTTTCACGGTAAATACGATAGGAACTGATCAAAACTAGAGGAATAGCCCCTTGTTCAAATTTAACTCGAATATCTGCCACTTTTAAGCTGCTATGCAGGACAGTGATGGATCTTTGTTGAATATTGGAAAGGAAATCTTCTTGTACCAATTTGATAACTTCTTTTTTCTGAGGATTTCTAACTGAATCAATGAATAAGGTGCCAAGATCATTGACATAAATTTCCACTTCAAAACCACGTTGATGAGCAGACAGGGCCAGTCCATATGGACTACAGCCTCCATGACCGGAGGTCATGAAAATAGTGGTCGATTCTCGCCAGATTCGCAATTCCATGCGGCGATCCAACTTGACATTGTTATCCAAAGCGTGCATGGCCATCATCAGTGCAGAAGGACCACAGGTAAAATCCAAACTTTGTTGATAATAAGGTACTTTTACCAAGGACCGATCGAGTTGCGGGGCTAAAGATTTTTCAAAACGCAAGGCCTCCATGTGATCTTCATAATAATTGGCAATAATTCCAAACTTTTTATAGCCATTTTTTTTGACTAAGTGTTGCATAGCTATATTGTCTTGTCGAGTTTCTAAGCGCAAAGATACACAATCATAGTCAGTGGCACAATCTTCCACAGCTTTGAGAAGGGCTTGAGCAATACCTTGTTTGCGGAAAGCTGGTGCCACAGCAAAGGAATAGAGACGAGCCATTGAAGTACCACGACTGAATAACAGTAAGGCATAACCCTTCACAACACCTTCTGCCTCATAAATTAAAGTTTGGGAATGTGCTTTGGTTAATAAATAACGGAAATTACGTCTTGAAAGTTGATCGGTGACGAAACAGCTTTGTTCAATTTTTAATAAGTGAGTAATGTCTTCTACTTTTGCAAAACGGATCATAGCCAAATGATATTATCCTTAGATTACCTGTTATCAATTGTAAAATATTACCTGAGACTTTTGCATGACTTCCTTTAAAGTTTGGGAGGATGGACTGAGCAATGGGAAGCCCATCAATCGCGTCATTTTAGGAAGTCATGCAAAGAACTCTACCTTTTCAAGTAAGCCTAGGGCGCGTCCTACTCAACATTCTCTACTTTTAGCTCCTGGGAAAAAACTGGGGAAAAGTGCATAAGATTAATCCTACTTTATAGTAGAAAAATGGAGGAGCTCATTATTTCAAGTATAAGGGCGCTTTTTGACAATACTGACTCTATTTTTATACAATAACTGTGAGTTTATAATACTTTTAAAGAGCGTTCTACTTGTTAAAAGTAGAAAACTGGACCTGCTGAAAAACAGCAATGGTGTTGAAAATCAACACTCCGTCTTAAAAATAAATACATCCCTCCTATCTCAAATGGGATGTAACTGACGGTAGAATAGACTTTATTACAGGATAATATGTTTGAAAATATTCGTGAAGATTGGAATACCTATCAAGGAGATATAACTCGACAAGGTCTATGGGTTATGTGGATATACCGCTTTGGACGTTGGAGATACACGCTTAAAACTCGTTGGATAAGGATGCCTTTTTCCCTACTTTATAAAATACTATTTGTGTTCATTCAAATTATAACCGGCATTGAGCTACCTTGTGAAGCTAAAATTGGTCGCCGTTTTAGGATAGAACATTTTGGTGACATCATCATCAGCGGAGATGCCGTATTTGGAGACGATGTCATTATCCGTAATGGTGTGACAGTGGGCTTACGACATACGGGAATACGAGGTTCTCCAATTATCGGCAATCGAGTCGATATTGGTGCGGGAGCTAAATTGCTGGGTCCAATTAAAGTAGGAGATGATGTTGCCGTAGGAGCCAATGCAGTGGTTATTACCGACATTCCCTCCTTTTCTATAGCAGTTGGAGTGCCTGCAAGAGTAATTTCTCGTTCAGTAAATACTCTTTAAGATTTGACAATTCCTGACTCCTGTAATTCTTGAGGATAAGGGAAACTCCACTGTGGGTAATAATTCCCGCTACTTCTAAGCAGCTTTTACTTCCTTATACAGCTCAGTCAAACGGATATTCTTTTAAGGTTGTCTACTTCATGATCCGGGAGGCAGTGTTTTTACAATGAATGGCTTATTTTTTGCATAGTATTTAATCAACTCTAAACGTCAGCTTCCGCTAGTCAAGATCCTACTTTAAATTAGGACTTCTGCAAGCTACGTTGATAACGAATAAACTGTGCAAAGGAATCCCCATGATCATCTCAAGACCTATTGAAACCATCAAACCTCTAAAAACCTTAACTACCCTTTCTTACCCCACCTTCAAAAATAATGGGGGGAATCATGAGTGGTCATTTGATCATTATTATCATACAACAATTACTGATAAAGAAAAATTGCCGCAAAATTATACTATAAAAGGTTATTTTTCCATTTTACTTTCCATTTTGCAGAGAGTATTGCATCTTTACAAACAACAATGGGACTGTTTTAAAGTCCGTCATTTCGGATTGTTAGGCAAGCGAGCATTTGATGTTGTCATGTCGGCGATCATCCTGCTTATGCTCCTGCCTTTCTTTTTGGTCATCTGTTTACTGATTCGACTGGATTCCTCAGGACCTCTGTTGTTCTCTCAAAAACGGATTGGCAAGGATGGTAAGGCTTTTGTGATGTGGAAATTCCGTTCCATGTATTCAGATGCAGAACAACGTAAAGCTTCCCTAATGAGATACAATGAAATGAAAGGGGGAGTCTCATTCAAAATGAAAAATGATCCACGCATCACTCGTATGGGCAAATTCATCCGTAAATTCTCCATTGATGAGCTGCCTCAATTTTGGAATGTGCTGATAGGGGACATGTCCTTAGTTGGTCCCCGCCCTCCGCTACCTAATGAAGTTGAAAAATACACACCTTACCAACGACAACGTTTAGGGATAACTCCCGGAATCACTTGCATTTGGCAAGTCTCTGGGCGCTCAGAAATTCCTTTTCAACAACAAGTAGAACTGGATTTACAATATATTGCCACCCAATCTTTCTCCAAAGATATTCTCTTGTTATTTAAGACTATACCGGCTGTTCTCAAGGGAAAAGGCGCTTACTGAACCGATGCCACCAAGTCCCCCCAAATGGGGGGAATCCTTTTCTGCTACACCCCTTCCATTCAGATTGATAATTTTTTCCCCCTCCCTGATTATTTCGGCTCTACCCTCTCAAATTCCCCCTTACCAACCTTACAATCTGGACATAACCAGTATTCCGGAACATCCTTCCATAATGTATAATGAGGAATACCCTTTTCCGGAAACCCCTTAGCCTCATCATAAACAAATCCACATACGACACACATATATTGATAATAAATTGGGTTTGACATGTCATTTCTCCACAATAGATAATATATTAAGGGGGATGAGTTGTCCGACAATTCTGATATCTCCCTTATAAAGGTGAAAATAATTCCTTAACCCCCTATAAACTTTCCCCCTTCGGATTTGAAGTAACCTCTATGTTACAAATTCAATACCCCTCTTTCCAACATCCTCCGATAGTCCTCGTGTTTGGAGGCAATGATCCTACGGGAGGTGCAGGTCTGTGTGCCGATATCCAAGCCCTTACTCACCAAGGCTGTCATACTGCACCCATAATCACCTGCATCACGCCTCAAAATACTCACGATGTGATGGATAATTTTCCGCTTCCCACGCATTATATCAAAGCTCAAGCAGAGGCAGTGCTGACCGACCTTCCAGTTACCCTGTGTAAAATTGGCCTGATTGGAAACTTAGAAATCCTAGAGACCATTCAAGAATTGCTGACTCGATACCGATTACCGACAGTACTCGATCCAATTCTATCTGCAGGCGGTGGACACCCCTTAACTCAAGCTCATCTACGCCAAGCCATGATTCAAAAACTGTTGCCGTTGGTCCAGATTTTAACCCCCAATTCCCAAGAAGCTCGTCGTTTAACTGGTCAAGACTCTTTGCCCCTAGCCGCCCAACAACTGATGGATTGGGGATGTCAGTATGTGTGCATTACAGGCAGCCACGAAAATACCCCCCAAGTGATCAATCAACTGTATGGAGGGGGACATTACCTACAACAATGGGAATGGTCACGTCTGCCGGATACCTATCATGGTTCAGGCTGCACTTTTGCAGCCAGTTTAGCGGGAGCATTGGCGAAAGGCAAGGAAATGATAACTGCTGTTTATGATGCGCAACAATACACTTGGCAAACCTTACAACAAGGTTATCAAGCGAGTACCGGACAAGCTTTTCCGCGCCGCTTTTAAACATTATCCAACTTCCCAACTTTTCCTCACACCAAATAGCTTTCCCCCTAAAATGAAGGAAACAATTTCCCTTGCTTAGCATTCCCTCCATAACCCCCCCCATTTTCGCAATTTTGACGCCCTTCCAAGCCAATGGACAGATCGATTTTGGAGCCTTAACTGATTACTTACATTTCCTACAGGAAAAAGGGGTAAAGTCCCTGATCACGAATGGGACAACAGCCGAATTTCCTTCATTGTCGCTGCAAGAAAGAAAAGCTTTGCTAAAACACTGTCGCACCCATTTTCAAGGCACCATTTTAAATCATATCAGCAATTGTTGTATAGAAGACTGTTTAGAATTGAAGGCAGATTCCCAAAATCAAGCCGAAGGAATAATATTACTGCCGCCTTTCTACTATGCCCAAAGTCCGGAACAAGGGCTGTTAAAATTCTTCCTAACCATTTTATCCACTGCCAATTTACCCAGTTACATCTACAACTTCCCCAAACACACCCAAAATCAATTGAGCCCACAGTTGATCAACAATTTACTGCAAGATTGCCCACAGATCATGGGAATTAAAGACTCCGAGGGAAATTTGGCCAAGGCTAAGGAATTTAAAACCTTGAAAGAGGGAAATTTTGAAGTTTTTGTAGGAGGAGATGGACTGGTATTAAAAGTATTACAAAACGGTCTCAATGGCTCAATAACCGGCGGTGGAAATCCGTTCCCAGAATTCCTATTGGCGATCACCGAAGCCTATCAAAAAGGGCAATTGCCCCGGGCTGAGGAAAGACAATCTGCCCTCAACCTCTGGAATGCCTTTAGAAAACAATGTCCACTGGGTGAAATTCCCATGAGCAAAGCCGCGCTTCGTTACCGAATCAAAGGTTTTCCAACCTTCGTACGCCCCCCTTTGCAAGAAGTTGCCAAGGAAGAATGGGCAAATATCGACCATAAACTTGAGACCGAAATTATCCCATTCTTAAGCCATAAGAACTGAATTCCATGTAGGATGTGCTGAGCGTTGTTTGCGAAGCGCATCTGTCGCGTTGATTCTTCCCCAATCTACCCAATGAACACCGCGCACCATTTAAGATTATGAAAACCCGAATATTGCTTTCCTCAATTGATGCACTTCGCAAACAACGCTCAGCACATCCTACACGGTCTACAAGGGCTCTTTTCATGATGCGTTAGCCATATAATTTGGGAGTTTTTAACAGAATGCATATTACCATTTACGGTTCTGGGTACGTTGGTTTAGTCACAGGGGCCTGTTTGGCAGAAGTGGGCAACCATGTACTTTGTGCCGACATAGATATTGAGCGAGTCAATACCCTTAATTCTGGTCACATTCCCATTTATGAACCGGATTTAGAAGCATTAGTTCAGCAAGGACTGGCAACTGGTCGTTTGCAATTTACTGCCGACTTGGCAGCCGCCGTGCATCATGGTCAGGTGCAATGTATCGCAGTTGGGACTCCAGCCAATCAAGATGGTTCAGCCGATTTGCATGCAGTTTCTCAAGTCGCCCAAACCATGGGTCGTTTTATGGAAGATTACAAATTAATCATCAACAAATCCACCGTTCCAGTGGGTACTGCAGAATGGGTACGAACCATTGTCAGTCAGGAATTGAAATCTCGGCAAGTTGCATTGACTTTTGATGTGGTCTCCAATCCAGAATTTTTAAAAGAAGGAGATGCAGTCAACGATTTTAGAAAACCGGATCGCATCATTGTAGGCACCGATCAACCTTATCCAACCGAATTGATGCGAACTCTCTATGCTCCCTTCAATCGCAATCGCAATAAGTTATTGATTATGGACGTGCGTTCCGCGGAATTAACCAAATATGCAGCCAATGCTTTATTGGCCACCAAAATCAGTTTTATGAATGAAATGGCCAATTTAGCAGAGCGAGTGGGGGCAGATATTGAACAAGTGCGCTTGGGACTTGGATCTGATCCTCGCATCGGTTTTGACTTTATTTATCCCGGTTGTGGTTATGGAGGCTCCTGTTTTCCCAAAGACGTGCGCGCCTTACAACATACCGCTCAAAATGTGCAGCAACCTTTAAGTATTTTACATGCCGTGGAAATGGTAAACACCCAACAACCTTATCGACTGCTGGCCAAAATTCAACATCATTTTCCAAACCTGCAGGGTCGGCGTTTCGCTCTGTGGGGATTGGCTTTTAAGCCAAATACCAGTGACATGCGAGAAGCGCCCAGTGGTTTCCTCATGGAAGCTTTATGGCAAGCCGGTGCCTTAGTACAAGCTTATGATCCTCAAGCCATGTCCGAAGCTGATCATCGCTATGGTCAACGATCTGATTTGCAATTATGCCCAACTCCAGAAACCGCTTTGATAGAAGCGGATGCGTTGATCATTATGACTGAATGGAAATTGTTTCGGAGTCCAGATTTTAAGAGGATACATTCCCTGTTGAAACAACCGTTGATTTTTGATGGTCGTAACCTGTATGATCCGCAACAAATGGCTAAATTGGGATTTACCTATTATGGGGTTGGGCGAGGCGCCAGACTGGTGGGGTAATCTTATGTATTTTCAAATGATAGCTGTTGCAATTGGAGGCGCTTTTGGTGCCTTGTTAAGATTCTTAACCGTTGGTTTTATTAATCAATTTGCAGGCAATTCCTTTCCTTGGGGAACGATGACTGTAAATGTGGTGGGCTCGTTCTTAATCGGTTTTTTATCCATCGTGGCTTTGGAAGTAATGGCATGGAGTCCAGAGTGGCGTAGCTTGATTTTTGCCGGTTTTTTGGGAGGATTGACCACCTTCTCTTCTTTTTCCTTAGAAACTTTTCTATTGTTGAGCAATGGACAATTGGGTAGGGCCGGCTTTAATGTGTTGGCCAATGTGTTATTATGTTTATCAGCCACTTGGTTGGGAATTTTATTGGCCAAGCAAATTTGACCCAAGTCCCAGTGACCCGGGCATCAATTGAGAATAATCTTTATTTACCCGATTACCCCGGCTGCAATGATTGAAGAATTTGTTCCAACTCTTCAATTCTTTGTTGAGTCACCTTAGCCAGACACTGCCCAGTTTTGTCAGTGACACCGACGGTAAGTAACCATTGACAACTTTCCTTACGATATTCCAACCAAGCTTTTTGAGCAGCAATGAATCCGGTTAAATTAATGGGACCTTCTGTATTTTCCTGTTGAGAAACTTTGGTCAAAGCTTCTTTGATTTGTTGATAGACTTCCGCCAATCGTTTATCTTGCTGTTGAAAAGGCAATTCAGGTTTTAGGGAATTGGTTTCAGATGGATCGACGCTGATGACTGATTGGGGAACGATAGGGGCATCAGCAGCAGCAACTTGAACTGGGACGGAAGACTCCTCAGTGCGTTTATCCGAAGTTTGAGTGCTTAAACTGGGATCGGCATACCAGATTATGCCTATCAGTTGAGCCTGATTTAACGCTTCTATGGGAGAAAGACCTTCCACTTCCTTAGGCTTAAAGATGAATTTGATAGTTTTCATGCCTTCCAAAAAGCAAATGGTTTGTCCAGCATAATTTTGAATTCCAGCTTGACAATCAATGGTTTGTTCACTGGTGAATATATCTGCAAATTGACTGCCCAATTTAAAATTGCCTGGAATGATAGCCTGAGGATCTGAAATCTCGATATAGCTGATTTTTTCATAGCGTTCATCGGGATAAACCTTCAATTTCAACTGATCTCCTTGATAGAGCTCATAAGCACGAATAATAGCCACTTTCTCATCGTTGAGCATGTTAAGCTCTCTTATCTGGTGATTGGGAAAAGCCTCTACCAAGGTTTGTTGGGTGAACAAACTGTTGGGCATTAACGTGTTGACGCTGTGGGGAGTAACGACCAAATCTCGCAGTCCTTCCGTTGTAGAAAGCAGATTAAGATTATCCGCTTGTTTGGCAAAAAAGAAAAAGATTCCTTCCCAATCCGTCAACATCAAATGATCTGAAATGAGTACAAATTCCCGTTTCTCCCCTAACCAACTGGGGGTTTTACAACCCACCGTGACCACCGTAACATCTTTTTGCAGGATTCCCATACGTTGAGGTTCAATCCGATATCCGACGGAAAAATAACCAGAAGCATCTTGTATACTGACTTGAGAAGTAGCTTCTGGACATACCTGAATCTCCGTGGCAGTACCCCCTGTAGCTGTACGCAATGTTAGCTTCCGTCTTGAAGTCCATTCCAAAGTTCGCCCTATCCAGTTGACGGCTGCAAATTCCGACATTTCCGGGTAGCCAACCATTTGAAAACTGATAATTTTCCAAATACCTACCATTGGGGCATCTGTTGCAGCATAACTTACCGAAATTAGCCAGCAACAAAACCACAGACTGATTATAATTTTTTTCATGAGGGGGTCTCCCAACAAGTTATTTATTGAATAGAAACTAGAGATCACGCAATTGCCTGTTGACCCTAAGCAACTCCTTCCCTCCTTAATAAGGAGAGAAATTTTCTGGCTTCAGGAAACATCTCCCAAAGTGCGTCATTTGGCACACAATCCAAATTTAGCCAATCTTTATGCAATTGAGGGGCAAAGGATTGCCAATCGACCCAGTAACCCAGTATTCTAACTGATCTGGGTTTATTTTTTAATCCCTAAAATAGGGAAGTTACTCAGCATTAAGGCAGTAGATTATCCACCATCAGGACAAAACTTTCCTCCATCGTTCCCACTTTTACCGTATAAACTCCTGCTTTGAGTCCAATAATATCCAGTGGAATGACAGAATTATAACGTTTAGCCGTATTTTTACAATGAGTACCTTCCTGTTTGGTCACCAATTGAATCATAAAATTTCGTTCTTGTTGGTTAACCAAGTATTGATCGACGACACTGCAACTATCCGGCAATTCAACATCTATAACTACACTGGCCCACGCTGGAAACTCTTCAGACACGCGGACGATGAGATTTTTAATCACCGGTTCCCGATTGAGGGAGGGCGGAGGTGCTACCTCCAAAGGCTTAATCTCCTCAATGGGTTGGGTTTGTTTATTTCCCTGTGAACAACTCAGGAATAATCCGCTGCCCAGTAAAATCATGATCAGGCAATAACCTTTTTTAAACATGCTAATTCCTCAATTCAAGAAGGTTGTTGACTTTATACAAACAGTTACGCATAATTAACAATTTTCACTTTATCTAAGGTTCAGCAAACTGTTATGGTTACTATTCGTCTAAGTCGGTCCGGGGCCAAAAAGCGTCCCTTTTATCACATTGTAGTTACCGATTCACGTAATCGGAGAGATGGGCGATACATTGAATGTCTAGGCTTTTTTAACCCAATTGCCACTGGCAAAGAGGAAGGTTTACGGATAGATCTCAACCGTATTGAGTATTGGCGTCAACACGGAGCTAAATCCTCTGAAAGGGTTGAATTTTTACTCAAAAAGTCTATTCAAACCGCAGCCATAAATCAACCGTCCGCTGTTTCCCAATAACGAACTGAGCTTGGTTGGGCAAGTCATGACAACGCCCCAAAAAATTATTGTCGGTAAAATCAATGGATTATATGGTATACAGGGAGGGTTAAAAGTTTTCTCCTACACTGACCCCCCCACCAATATTTTCCATTATACCCCTTGGCAACTCAAGTTAGTGAATCAACCAGACTGGCAAGTTGTCGACGTCATCAAGGGTCGAACTCAAGGTCAAGTCCTCATTGTGTACCTAGTCGATCGTACAACTCGGGAAACTGCGGCTCAACTGCTTGGCGCCGAAATTGCCGTAGAACGTCAACAACTTCCCGCCATTGGGGAAGATGACTATTACTGGACGGATCTGATCGGATTAACCGTCTACAATCACCAACAAATCATCTTGGGACGGGTTGATCAACTGTTGACAACCGGACTTCACGACATCTTAGTGATCCATGGAGAAAGGGAGTATTTAATCCCCTTTGTGCGGCAGATCACTATAAACGAAGTACAACTGTCTAAGGGAGTTATCTACGTTAATTGGGAAATTGAAGACAGCACCTCCTAAACCTGCCCCCTTTAGTGAGGAATTGGGAATAGTTTAAAGCATCTGAAAACACCCCCTCATTCCCATACTAAGTTTAGGAACAGACAAACCAAGACAACTGGATTCCATGATCAAACACATTGGTGTCATCACCTTATTCCCAGAAATGTTTCAAGCGTTGACCAGTGAGGGCGTAACTGCTCGAGCCCTGCACACCGATCAACTCCGTCTGACCTTATGGAATCCTCGAGAATTTACTCACAATAAACACCGCAGCGTGGACGATCGGCCTTATGGTGGCGGTCCTGGCATGATCATGCAAGTTCAACCATTACGCGACGCCATTCGGGCCGCTAAAATCACCCTAAGTGATCCCTGTCCAGTCATTTATCTATCTCCCCAGGGGCGACGTCTTGACCAAAAAGGAGTGCAATTACTACTTACTTACCCACAATTACTGCTCATAGCAGGTCGTTATGAGGGGATTGACGAACGTCTTATTGAACACGACATCGACACCGAATGGTCAATTGGAGACTATGTACTCAGTGGTGGAGAATTGGCAGCTATGGTAATTATAGATGCCCTGGCTCGCTGTCTACCAGGCACCTTGGGCAACCAAGACTCGGTAACTGCCGATTCCTTTTATCAGGGTCTCCTAGACCATCCTCATTACACTCGTCCAGAAGAAATTGATGGCCAACCGGTCCCTACCATCCTGCTCTCTGGCAACCATGCCCAGATTGCCCGCTGGCGACACCAACAAGCCTTGGGCCGAACCTGGTTGAAACGTCCAGACCTACTGGCTCAACTCCAACTAAGCCCAGAAGAACACATTTTACTCAACGAATTCATTGACATACAAAAGGAGGCGACACAATGAAAAATATTGTCCAAGCTTGGGAAGCTGCCCAAATGACCAAACAAATTCCCCATTTCAGGCCCGGAGACACCATCGTTGTCCAAATCAAAGTTAAAGAAGGTGAACGGGAACGTCTACAAGCCTTTGAAGGTTTAGTCATTGCCAAACGCAACCGAGGCTACAATTCCGCCTTCACAGTCCGTAAAATTTCCCATGGTGAGGGAGTGGAGAGAGTCTTTCAAACTTACAGTCCCCTTGTCGACAGCATTGAGATCAAACGCCGTGGAGATGTGCGTCGAGCCAAACTCTATTACATGCGTGACCTAAGAGGTAAAGCCGCCCGTATCAAGGAAAAGATCACTGCCAAAAAAACTCCTACTCCTACCAACTAGAATTCAAATCTTGGAAAACACACACTCTCTTGATTTTTAAGAGAGTGTAAACACTTAAGGTATTTAAGGTATATTAAAGTGGAGTCCTTGGATTGGAGGTTTTAGCCGGTCAGCAGTCAGCCCTTACAATTTGTGAAGGTACATTGGATTGGAGGTTTTAGCCGGTCAGTGGTCAGCCCTTGCAATTT
>DYNP01000011.1:0-56236 GCA_020721005.1 Thiomargarita sp. | reverse complement strand
GTGAAGGTACATTGGACTGGAGGCTTTAGCCGGTCAGTGGTCGGTCCTTACAATTTGTGAAGGTACATTGGACTGGAGGCTTTAGCCGGTCAGTGGTCGGTCCTTACAATTCATGTATGTGGGATGATGCCTACGGCTGACCGGCTAAAGCCTCCACTCCAACGTACCGGCTAAAGCCTCCACTCCAACATACCGGCTAAAGCCTCCACTCCAATTACAGCATAAAAACATGCCTACCTGACCTATTGACTCTAAACCCACAAATCAGCAACAACAATTCTAAGGACAGAGTTTCAAACATTGAGGGACCACTGAACCAAACATGCCCTAAAGACCATGCCAAACCTGATGGGTAACCGCACTTATGCCTTCCTTTGATATCGTTTCCGAAATTGATCAACACGAACTTGGCAATGCCATTGACCAAACCAACCGAGAAATCTCAACCCGTTTTGATTTTAAAGATGCTGATGCCCAAGTCGAAAAAACTGAACAAAGTTTGACTCTACATGCCCAAACTGAATTTCAGATTCAACAAATTCTTGATGTCCTCTATAAAAAATTAGCCAAACGAGGCATTGACATTATTGCCTTTGAAGCCGGGCAACCTGAGATTCAAAACCGCAGAGCTCGTCTTACCTTAACCATCAAACAAGGGTTGGATAAGGAAATGGCCAAAAAAGTTACCAAATTGATCAAAGATTCCAAAATAAAAGTACAGGCCAGTGTGCAAGGAGAACAAATTCGAGTCACTGGCAAAAAACGAGATGACCTACAACAAATCATTGGCTTATTACGCGAACAACAACTGGGTTTACCCCTCCAATTTATTAATTTTCGCGACTAAATATATTGACCATCCCCAATTCCTCCTTGAAAAAAGGAGAGGAGAACCAGTTACCTCTTGATTAGGGGTGGTCCCCAAACCCATAAAGGACTTCAATTATGCGAATTTACCTCTTACTTAGCCTACTGTTAACTGCCACCAGTCTCTTGGCGGAAGGACCTACACAAGAAACCTTTCCTCCTAAAGAAACTGCAATTCCCTCTACAGAAACCTCAGCACCCCCTCCAACTAGCGACTCTAAACAACAGATCTTAAATACCCTCAACAAAATGAGTCCCAAAGAAATTGCTGAACTCATGCATTTCATCACCAATATGGGAGAACGTTTCAACGCTGAAATTGATGAAACTGCAGATGAGACAGCGCCCTCCACTGAAAAAATATCTCGTACCATCAAACAGATGACAGCTTCCGAAGTTGCCGAACTGATGAACTTTATCACTGCCATGGAAGAAGACGTTTCCGATCCAAGTTCCACAGTGGAAGAACCTTCCCAGACTGTTCCCAGTGCAGTTACCAACACTTTAAAAAAACTGATCAATGCTCCCTTGGAAAAAATTGTAGTCACCAAAACCCCCATCGCTGGACTATTCGAGGCCACCATTGATGCAGAAATCCTGTACATCAGTGAAGATGGACGTTATATTCTCATGGGAGATTTACGAGACGCCCAAAATGGTGACAATTTAACTGAAAATAAACGCAATCAACAACGCGTCGCCATTCTGAATAGTGTAGATGAAAAAGACATGGTCGTCTTTGCTCCCACCACTGAGACCAAAGCGGTGCTGAATGTGTTTACCGACGTTGATTGCCCCTACTGCTCAAAATTCCACAATGAAGTCAAAGACCTCAATGCTGCGGGAATTAAGGTCCGCTACCTTGCATTTCCCAGAGCAGGTCAAAAATCACCCACCTTCAAAAAAATGGTTTCAGTCTGGTGTGCCAAAGACCAACAACAGGCCATGACCGATGCCAAAGCCGGCAAAGAAATTCCCGAAGCAACCTGCTCAAATCCAGTGCAAGCTCAATTCGAACTGGGCAGCAAAATTGGCGTCAATGGCACTCCAGCCTTGGTGTTGTCAACCGGGGAACTCATTCCCGGTTACGTTCCTGCAGCCAAATTAGTACCCCATCTGTTGCAAGAAAAATCTCCCTCGCCATTCAGAAGACGCTGATTTTCAGCTGTTTTCCATCACATTGACCCCTTCAGCCATTGACTGCTTCCAATGTCCAACTGGGCATCATCTGAAGGGAATTTTTTCCAAACCCAAGTCTCTTGAACCTCTCAAGGTTGCAGAACTCTCTGTCCAATTGGGTAGAGAATCCTCTCCTTTTGAGTGTAATTATTCACGGTCCCTTACTGGTCACGCAAAGTATGTCTGGCAACACATTTGGAAAACTATTCACTCTCACCACCTTTGGAGAAAGTCACGGTCCCGCTATTGGAGGTATCGTCGACGGCTGCCCCCCCGGAATGCCTTTGGACCCAGAAGACTTACAACTCGATCTTGATCGACGCAAACCAGGCACTTCTCGACACACTACTCAAAGACGGGAAGCGGATGAAGTTAAAATTCTCTCTGGAGTATTTGAAGGACAAACCACCGGTTGTCCCATTGCCTTATTGATTGAGAATACCGATCAACGTTCCAAAGATTATTCAAAAATTAAGGACCAATTTCGACCCGGCCATGCCGATTACACTTACCAACAAAAATATGGCGGGCGCGATTATCGAGGTGGTGGACGTTCCTCCGCTCGAGAAACAGCAGTTCGAGTGGCAGCTGGGGGCATTGCCAAAAAATATCTTAATATTCATTATAGTATACAGATTCGTGGTTACTTATCCCAACTGGGACCTTATATTCCCAAACACTTTGATTGGGCAGAAATCAACCGCAATCCCTTCTTCTGGCCAGATGCCTCTCAAATTGGAGATTTGGAACAATACATGGATGATTTGCGCAAAGAAGGCAATTCCATTGGGGCTAAAGTTACCGTGACTGCCACTCAAGTCCCCGTGGGTCTAGGAGAGCCCATTTTTGACCGTTTGGATGCCGAAATTGCCCATGCTTTGATGAGCATCAATGCGGTCAAAGCGGTTGAAATTGGGGATGGAATCGCCTGTGCAACACAAAAGGGAACGGAACATCGGGATGAAATGAGTCCCCAAGGTTTTCTCAGCAACCATGCTGGGGGCATTCTCGGCGGCATTTCCACCGGTCAAGACCTCATTGCCCACCTGACCCTCAAACCCACTTCCAGCCTGCGCCTACCAGCCCGCAGTGTTGACCTGACCGGTCAAGCCATTGAAGTCATCACCACCGGTCGTCATGACCCCTGTGTGGGCATTCGAGCCACTCCAATTGCAGAAGCCATGTTGGCCTTAGTCCTTATGGATCACATTTTACGACATCGGGCTCAAAATCAGGGAGTGCACTCTGTTACCCCGCTCATTCCTGCCCATGTCTGACTTTTTCAATGTGCCTTATTACTGGCGACTTTCCGCCTTTTACTTCTGCTATTTTGCCGCCCTGGGCGCCCTGATGCCCTACTGGACTCTCTACCTAGATGCCAGAGGATTTGACGCTCAAGCCATCGGAGAATTGATGGCAATCATCATGGTCAGTCGCCTATTGGCACCCATGATTTGGGCAAACATGATGGAATGCTCCGGGCGACACATACTGTTCGTAAGACTCAATTCCTTCCTGGCACTCCTCTTTTTTCTAGGTACCTTGATCGGACACAGTTATGGTTGGTTGGCTTTAGTCATGAGTTGTTTTAACTTCTTCTGGAGTGCTGCCTTGCCGCAATTTGAAGCCAACACTTTGGCTCACCTAGGCGCTCAAGCCCACCGTTACACTCACATTCGGTTATGGGGCTCTGTTGGTTTTATCAGCACCGTCACCCTTTTTGGTTGGTTATTTCAACTCGTTTCAGTCCTATTTTTACCCAGTTTGATGGTGATATTATTTGTTAGCATGGCCATCAGCAGTTTACTCGTACCAGAAGCTTCCACCCCTGAAAAAACAACTCAAATAACTCCCTTTTGGCAAACTTTCAAAAATCCATCAGTAATTGCCTTATTCATCGCCTGTTTCCTCATGCAAGCCAGCCATGGTCCCTACTATACATTTTACAGCATTTACCTGGAGGGACAAGGATATAGCCGAACTTTTATCGGCTCATTTTGGGCCTTAGGAGTCATTGCAGAAGTCGGCGTTTTTTTGATTCTGCACCGTTTATTCCTCCATTTTTCCCTGCAACACCTGTTACTGCTCAGCTTTGTACTCTCCAGTTTTCGATGGCTGCTGATTGGTTATGGTGTGGAATGGACCAGTTTACTGGTTTTGGCTCAACTGTTACATGCTGCAAGTTTTGGCATGTACCATGGAGTGGCTATGCAATTCATTCGTCACTATTTCATGCATCATCAAGGGCGGGCTCAAGCCCTATACAGCAGTCTCAGTTTTGGCGCTGGCAGTGCAGTGGGCAGTTTACTCAGCGGTTACACTTGGGACAACTTGGGGGCAGATTTTACCTTTGGCTGGGCAGCCTTATGTTGTGCTTTGGGAATACTGATCAGTTGGAAAGGGATTAAACATGAAAACTTGCGTTTGGAATAGATTTATTTCACTTGAGATACAAATTTTACTTGAGATACAGTGGTTTATAGTTTCACCTGATTCAACCCAGCAGGAGCATGATGCGTCATACTCCTACTTACAAATTGACCACCATAACAGGGTTATCGCTTAAGGTGAGTGATTTGACGAGGAATATGGAGTGGAGAAAACATCTTTTTGATGTTGCTCGCTTTACCTGATTTAAAAATTGAATAATTATAGGAACTGAAGTTTAATTTTTACCCCCATTCATTGGTATTACCTTCATCATGAAAATTTTAATGGTCACCCGGGAAAATGAGGCTGACAAACGGTATGGGCTGGGCAAAAGTTTGGCGCCCTTATTGGTTGAATTTCAACATCGTGGGATTCCCGTATATTACCTTTGTCAAACGGAAGTTGGCACTCGCAGTCTCAACACGTTGCGTCTCATCCATAAACTCTTGACCCGGCTATTGGGAAGGTGGTTCAAAAATACAGAATTATCACCACTGTTATGGGGAATTTTGGAACGCTTGAACATGGGCCGTTTGGCGGCAAAAGTCATGGTCCAAGGACGCTATTCCCATGTCCACTGTCATGATCCCATCATCGCAGCTGGCTATCGTGCATTTGCCCGAATCCGTTGGTATGCTACCTTGCGCTTGGGACACATTG
Organism: Thiomargarita sp.; assembly: GCA_020721005.1. Lineage (GTDB taxonomy): Bacteria > Pseudomonadota > Gammaproteobacteria > Beggiatoales > Beggiatoaceae > DYNP01. The sequence goes on along the minus strand of DYNP01000011.1, from coordinate 51,100 downwards.
CGCGTTGGGGAATTTCAGAGCATGGATTTGGTTGTTATGCAGAAGCTTTTCACTGTGATGGGGCTCGTTTGGGCACTGGGACTCGGCAATGGCTGCGCAACTGGGAAGCCAAAGTATTGAGTAAAGCACATTGGGTATTGGTTCCCACTCATCTGGGACTGATGCAATTGGCTCGGGATCTGGCTGTTTACCCCATTCCAGCTCACTGGTATTTTGTTTACCATCCTAAACCCATCTTGTCCCTATATTCCAAAGCGCAGGCTCGTCAATTGTTGGGTTGGGATATGAAGGTTACTTACATCATTGCCGTGGGGCGATTTGCTCCTTTGAAACAATTTCCCAACCTGATCAAAGCCTGTGCTCGATTACCTGGGAATCATCGCTGGCAACTCTCGCTCATCGGTGAGGGAGACCGGGCGCCCTTACAACAATTGGCAATAGAATTGGGCATGGGTGAGCGCTTGTCATTTGCAATCAGTGAAGATATGGGACTGTATTATGCCGCTTGTGACTTTTATGTCAGCACGTCCAGTACTGAATCGTTTGGGTTAGCCAATTTAGAAGCGGTGTCCTTAGCTGTGCCCAGTTTATGTACTGCTGTAGGAGGAGTTCCGGAAGTGGTGGGCAGTGGAGCGTGGCTGATTCCCGCTGAAGATGAATTGGCATTGCAAACTGCTTTATGTCAATTATTGACCCAACCCGCACTTCGAGACCATTGGTCATCGCAAGCTCGCCAATGGGGAAAGGATTGGGTCACCGTTCCCCAAGTCGCCAATGCCTATTTGGCTATGTATGAGGGTCGTGTGCCCGGCGTTCCCTTTGCCAAAGGGGGTGAGAAACCTGGTAAAGCGGTATTTCCTTGTGTTGCCCCATTGGATTTTAATAACTGGCAACAACAGTTGCAAAACAAGCCGTTATGTCCCTTGCCAAAATCTTTAACGTTACCCACACAAGCTAAGGTGTTGATGATAGCGCCTCATCCTGATGATGAGACTTTAGGATGTGGAGGTACCTTGAACTTGTGGCGGCAATGTGCTGGGACGGTGAAAGTGGTTATTGTGACCGATGGAGGCGCTGGCGATCCAGAGGGCTATTTGGGGACTAAACAACCGTTGACTGAATCTGGTGCTCAAGTGGATGAGGAGACTGTGGATACTCAGATCGCAACCGTGATCACTCATCGAAAACAGGAATCTTTGGCAGCTTTGCATGTGTTGGGCATAGAAGACGTGGTATTTTGGGAATATCCAGATGGGAATTACCAACATAATGTAGATGTTAAGGAACGGATGTTGAATTTATTGGAGGAATATCAAGCAGATTGGTTATTGATTCCCTCAGTATTGGATTATCATCGAGATCACGTTAGCATCAGTTTGTCGGTATTGGAAGCGTGGCAGGCATTGGGCTGTCGGGAACGATTGTTGATTTACGAAAGTTGGGCACCGATCCCGGCCAATTGGGTGGTGGATGTGAGTGAAGTGTTTGCAGTTAAGCAACGAGCCATCAATTGTTACCAATTGCCTTTACAATATTGTGATTATCTAAAAGCTTGTGTGGGAATGGCTAAATATCGAGGATTGTATTTGGGAGTTGAGTATGCTGAAGCATTCTTGGAATTGAAGTCTGAGAATTGGCCAGCCGTTGTGCAGGGATTGTGGGGAGTGCAACGAGAGGTATTTGAATAAAGAGAATGAAAGGTTTGATTTTACGCGGTAACCAGGAGAGGAGGCTCGACTTTAACCAACCGGCGAGGTTGAAAGCAAGGGCTTGGGATGCTCTTCTCCAGTTTGTTATCGCGTAGAAATGACTAATAGGCAAGTCCTCTTAAAGTTTCTCCCAACAGTATGGAAAGTATTTGTAGGATAACGACAATAATCCATGGAGAGATGTCAATCCCAGAGACAGGGGGAATTCTGCGGCGTGCGAATCGCAATAGAGGCTCATTGAAGTAATAAAGTAGGCTGCCAAGCGGAGTTCGGTAAAGATCATAGGGCATGATCCAACTGAGAATAGATTGGATAATGATGGTGAAAGTGTAAATGTTGAAGATTAAAATGAAGAGGTTAGCTAAGGCGATCAGGAACAGTCCCAATAAAGCAATTTGGGGTTGTCCATAGAGCCAGTTGGTGAGAGTTAATTCAACCATTTCCAGCATGACCATGAGAAGCCCAGCAGCAAAATCGATATTTTTCCAGCCTGGGATGAAGTTGTAGAGAATGATCAAAGGGGGGTCAGTGATTTTCCATAGAAAACGCACAACTTGGTCATGACGAATAGTGACTTGGGTCAGTTGTAGCAAAAATCGTAACATGACCAAGATAATATAGGTCCCAAAAGTCACACTGATCAGGAAAGCCAAAGCTGGCCAAATGGGGGCAACCATGTTTAGTGTTCTCCAAATTGTTGGGCAAGTTGAGTGGCACGTTGTCGGGCAGCTTGGAGGGCTTGGCTAAACAGGGTTTGAAGGCCGCCATTTTCTAGGGTGGCGATAGCTTGTTCTGTAGTTCCACCTTTTGAGGTAACTCTGGCTCGCAGAGTGGCGGCATCTTCTTGGCTTTCTAAGGCCAGTTTGGCGGCGCCAAAGGCAGTTTGTAAGGTGAGTAAGCGAGCAGTTTCCCGAGGTAGTCCCAATTCCACTCCGGCTGTTTCTAATATTTCCATGAGCAGAAACAGGTAGGCAGGTCCGCTGCCAGACAGGGCAGTGACTGCATCCATGAGATCTTCATGATCCAACCAGAGGGTAATTCCCACGGCTCGGAGAATGTTTTCGGCCAATTCTCGTTGTTCATGGTCAACATAGGGACCGGCAAATAGGGCAGAAGCACTGCTTTTGACCAAGGCGGGGGTGTTGGGCATGACTCGGACAATGGGGAGCGGTCTATCTTCGCCTAACCAGCGGGCAATGTCTTTTAAACGAATTCCGGCGGCAATGCTGATGAACAGGGGAATGGGATCAAAGGTCTGATTAATCAGGGATTTGGCCACTTCGGGTAAGGTTTGAGGTTTGACCGCAAAGACAACAACTGTGCTTCCTGCAATAGCTAAGTCCAATTGGTGATAGTGTTGAATGGGAAAACGAGTGGCTAGGGGAGTGGGATAGGGATCAACGACTCGTATTTGGGAGGCAGAGAGACCAGTTTCAATGAGGCCACCAATGAGGCTGCTGGCCATGTTGCCGCCCCCAATGAAAGTGATGGTTTGATTTTTCATGTGCAAGGTTCCTAAAATCGTGGGATGAGAGGTAATTGGTTGGTGGATAGGGTCAGTTGGGATAATTTTTCCGCTCCCCAAGTCAGCTGGGTTGAAAGTTTTATTTTGAAGTTTTTCACCAAGCTGAGCTTGAGGGATCGACATTCCCAGGTAGAACTTGCCAAGAAGAGCAAAGGGCTAACTGCCTTCTATCTCCCCTCCTTTTTTGAGGAGAATGAGGTGTTCTTCAAGTCGTTCCAGGAGGAAGGTGATGTGCATACGAAGCAAATAGAGTTCCCACATGAATGAGAGAGGGACTGAGACCACTTCAATTAATTCATGTTGTAGATTTTTGAGTTGTTTGATTTCTTGTTCTATACGTTGGGGCTCATGGATTTGGGGAATTTCTTGTTCAATTTTTCGCAGTTCCCCATACCAGCGAAATACTTTGTAACGGATTTGCCAGTTGTAGAGGGGAATGATTCCTTTTAGGAGAGGAATTAGGAGGAAGATGATGGGGATCAGCATGATTTTCAGACGTTCCAATTTGGAGGCCAACCAGAAGGGGAACAGGGATTCCAGCCATGAAGGTCCATATTGTAGGTATTGACTGGCGATCGAATTCATGGGTAATTCTACATATTTTTCATTGGGAAAGTCGCCCTTGTGTTCTAAAAATCCCCCTGGACCGTGAATCTTAATAGCTTCTCTCAAGAGCAACCGAATCATGTCTGGGTGCAGGTCACTGTGGGTTACCAAGCTGGCCGTAGTGGACAACAGGGTTTTATCTTGGGCAGGGATGTTGTGTTCCAGGTCAAACATACCTTCCCCCAGTTTGAGACTGGCCAGATAGGAGTAGCGGTGCGTGTAGGCAAGGTGACGTTTGAATGTGAGGAGTTCCAGTTCCGGATGACGCACAAGTTCAAGTATTAATTCCGAAGAGGGGGACATGACGAAGAATGCTGCTTCGATTTTTCCGTCTTTAAGTTGTTGAGCCCCTTCTTTATGAGATACTTCAATAAAAGTGGTATTTTCAGCTGTGATGCCATTGTCTTTCAACAATTGTAGGGCTAAGGGACGAGTGCCACTGCCCAGTTCTCCAATATTGACTCGTTGTCCACGCAAATCAGATAGATAGTTTAGAGGATATCCTCGACGATGAAAGAGCCAAACGGGTTCGTAAAATAAGCAGGCTAACGATTCTAATCCTTCTATAGAGTCAATTTCTGAGGCTGTACCTCCTTGTACCAAAGCAATGGCGACTTCCCCAGCTTGCAACAGTTTTAGAGCGGCTACTGAACCTGCCGTGGGTTGTACTTCTATGTTAACCCCTTCTTTGGCTAACTGTTGTTGGTATTGTAAGGCAAAGCGGTGATAAGCGCCTCCTTCTCGACCGGTGGCAATGGTAAAAGTTTGTGGAGGAGGGGATTCTACAAATTGGTAGGCTGCTATAAAACTAAGTAATATTATGAAAATTAGGCTAAACCAGAGTTTCATATGTTTATTTCCTGTTTGGTGTTGATTATCTATAGAGATTGGATTGTCAGTTGATAGGTTAGGCGTGTTTTTTGCGCCATAATCCAAGGAAGAGATCGTGTTTGAAGAAGTTAACTCACCCACAGTTATTTTATTTAATTTAGGTTACAGAGGATAGTTTTGAAATACCATCTACAACAACTTTTTATGCAAGCTTTGATACAATTACCTCCCCTTTCGGATAGTCATATTTGCTCCAAAGGAGATAAATTGTTACTTGTTATGACTCATCAAGGAAGTGAAGACCGTGAAACGGTTTTAGAATTTCAGATTGAACGGACCCGTGATCCACAACATGGGGATTTTGCCTGTAATGTGGCCATGATCCTGGGTAAATTGTTAAAACAAGCCCCTCAACAGTTGGCCAAGGAAATTATAGCCCGGTTGCCACCAGAGAATGAATGGGTGCAGGCCATTAAAATGGCAGGTCCAGGCTTTATCAATATTTACCTGAAACCTGTAGCTTATCATAGAGTTTTAGAAACTATTTTGGTTGACAAAGAACGTTATGGTCGCCACAGTCTTGGCAATGGCAAATCCGTTTTAATCGAATTTGTGTCAGCCAATCCCACAGGTCCCTTACACGTTGGACATGGGCGAGGTGCCGCTTATGGCGCCAGTTTAGCCCGCCTATTAGAAGTGGCGGGTTATCAAGTGGCCTGTGAATATTATATCAATGATTCTGGGCGCCAAATGGACATTTTAGCCCTGAGTGTTTGGCTGCGTTACCTAGAACTGTGTGGAGAAACGCTGCGTTTTCCCACCAAAGTCTATCAGGGAGATTATGTTTGGGACATCGCTGCCACTTTGCATCGGGAACATCGAGACGCTTTCCGACATCCCAGTGATCAACTATTTGCGGGGCTCACTGAAACTGAGGAACACAATTCTCCTGACAGTTTTATTGATACCTTGATTCAACGCTGTCAAACCTTATTGGGTGCCGCCGCTTATCGCACCGTATTTGAACTGGGATTGACTGTAATTTTAGAAGACATTCGTCGGGACTTACAAGAATTTGGAGTGCATTACGACCAATGGTTTCCAGAAAGCCAACTCGTCCCGGCTGCAGAAGCATTGCTTGAGAAACTAACTCAACAAGGTTTGGCTTATCAAAAAGAAGGCGCCTTATGGTTCCGCTCCAGCTTATATGATGATGAAAAAGATCGAGTCCTAAGAAGAGAAAACGGTCAAATGACCTATTTTGCCACCGATATCGCCTATCATTGGGAAAAATTACAACGCGGTTTTGACCATGTCATCAATATTTGGGGCGCCGACCATCATGGCTACATTCCCCGCATCAAAGCCGTGTTGGCAGCCCTGGGCGCAGATCCCCAACGGCTCAGCGTGCTCCTGGTTCAATTTGCCACTTTATACCGAGGCAAAGAACGCTTGCAAATGTCCACCCGCAGCGGTGAATTTGTAACCTTGCGTTCCCTGCGAGAAGAAGTGGGTAACGACGCAGCTCGGTTCTTCTATGTGCAACGGCGTTGTGAACAACATCTTAACTTTGATTTGGAATTGGCCAAGTCTCACACCTTAGACAACCCGATCTATTATATCCAATATGGATATGCTCGCACAATCAAAGTGTTTCGACGCCTTCAGGAACAAGGAGGACAATGGGAACACAACCTTGCCTACCTGCAAACACTGGCAACTCCTCAAGAACGCAGCTTACTCATACTCCTCACCCGCTATCCAGAAGTAATTGCCAGTGCGGCATGCGCTTATGAACCCCATCAAATTGCCCATTACTTGCGTGACTTGGCACAACAATTTCATTCTTTCTACGAGGAACATCGCATCTTAGTAGAAGAGATGCCGTTACGCAATGCTCGCCTGAGTTTAACGGCAGCCACTCAACAAGTATTATACAACGGTCTAACCTTGATTGGAGTTACTGCTCCTGAGGAAATGTAAATGCCCGCTCGACGAATTCAACCCCCTCCGCGCTGTCCACCCCGTTGGACCTGGTTACTGGCAGGAATTCTCATTGGAATGTTTATCTCCTTTTTAATTTATTTACGGGAATTGGCGCCCTTGGTCACTCAATCCTCAACTCAGCCCCCAGTCACCACTTTAGCCCCCAGTTCACCTGGGACTCAATCGCCACTGGTGCAATTACCAACTGCCCCGGAAAAGGGCAGTGCCGGGGCAGAAAAAACGGAACGCTTTGAATTTTATGACCTATTACCCAAGGCTGAAGTTAAAGTCCCGCCCTCCACCAAGGATGATTTGCCGGTGACGGTGCCCGGCACTTACTTGTTACAAACCGGTTCCTTTCGAGAAAAACGACAGGCCGAGGGACTTAAGAACCATTTGACGACCAATCTGAACATTCCTGCCAAGGTGGAAGCGGCAGCAACCAGCGGTGCAGACAATTGGTATCGGGTACAAGTGGGTCCCTTTACCGATCTGGAGGCATTAAACCAAACTCGAACCACGTTGAGAGAAAATGGTATTGAAAGTATTTTACTCAAAGCTCAGTAACGTGGACAGAGAGAGACCCGCCCAGTTGTTCTCTGCGCAGGTTATGACAATCTAAAACCTTGACTCCAGCTACCTTGCCGGCTAAAGCCTAGACAGACTCCAAACCGGCTAGACTCCAAACCGGCTAAAGCCTCGACTCCACCGGCTAAAGCCTCTACTCCAGCCACAATTCAGCCAAGGCCGCTTCGGCAGCTTGTAAAGTCAATTCAATCACTTGTGCATCATGGGCTGCAGACATAAAACCGGCTTCAAATGCTGAAGGGGCTAAATAAACTCCTCGTTGCAGCATGCCGTGAAAGAAGCGTTTGAAACGCTCCACATTACATTGACTGACTTGTTCAAAATTTTCAACTGTGTGAGCCTCAGTAAAAAATAATCCAAACATTCCACCCACTGAGGTTCCCAACAGGGGAATTCCCGCGGATTTGCCTAAGGCCATTAAATCTTTGACAAAATTATCAGTTTTGACGCTCAATTCCACAAAGAAATGGGGATCACTGAGCACTGACAAAGTCGCCAAACCAGCCGTCATAGCGATAGGATTTCCAGACAGGGTCCCCGCTTGATACACCGGTCCCAAAGGTGCACAATATTCCATGATCGATCGTTTACCCCCGAAGGCGCCCACTGGCATGCCTCCCCCAATCACTTTACCCAGGGTGGTCAAATCAGGAGTGACCTGGTAATAGGACTGCGCTCCCCCCAAAGCGACGCGAAATCCAGTCATCACCTCGTCAAAAATTAATACCGTCCCATATTCATCACAAATAGTTCGTAATCCGGGTAAAAAATCGGGCAAGGGGGGTACACAGTTCATATTCCCTGCCACAGGTTCCACGATGATGGCTGCAATCTGCTCTCCCATCTCTGAAAATACTGCCCTCACCTGCGCCAAGTCATTATAATTTAAACTTAAGGTGTGCTGAGCCAAGACTGCCGGCACGCCGGGACTGTTAGGCAGGCCCAAAGTTAGCACGCCGGAACCCGCTTTTACCAACAGGGAATCCGCATGGCCATGGTAACAGCCCGTAAATTTCACAATTTTATCGCGCCCTGTATAACCTCTTGCCAAACGAATGGCACTCATCGTCGCTTCTGTTCCCGAATTGACCATTCGCACCAGATCTATGGAGGGTATCAGTTCACAGATGCGCTTCGCCAACTGAGTCTCCAGCAATGTGGGGGCGCCAAAGCTTAAGCCCCGAGTGGCCGCTTTTTGTACGGCTTCGATCACCGTGGGATGGGCATGCCCAACAATCATACATCCCCAAGAGCCCACGTAGTCGATATACGCTCGATCTTCTGGGTCATAAAAGTAAGCTCCGGCAGCTCGTTGTATAAAAACGGGGTCTCCTCCAACTCCCTTAAAAGCACGGACTGGGGAATTGACCCCCCCTGGGATATACTGTTGGGCTTCTGCAAAGTAGGAAGAAGTGGTCATAAATAAGTCCTCAATTAAATAAACTGGCGTAGTTATAAGCAGCCAAGCGGATATTGGAGTGGCCAAACAGTCCTTGAATCACGGCCAAACTGTCGGCACCGGCTTGTAATAATGGTGTGGCATTGTCAGGGGTAATGCCTCCAATGGCAACAATGGGACAAGTCAGTTGACGATGGGCTTGTTGCAGTAATTCCAAAGAAGCATGTACTGCTTCTGGTTTGGTTTGAGAAGGGAAAAACCGTCCAAACGCCACATAAGATGCGCCGTTATCAACTGCCGCCATTGCCAAAGACAGTTGATTGTAACAAGAAATGCCGATAATTGCCGTGTGACCCAATTTGGCCCTGGCAATTTCAATTGTGACATCGTCCCGACCCAGATGCACACCCGCGGCTTGAACTTGTTGAGCCAATTGCATATCATCATTGATGATCAAAGGGACTTGGTAACGCTGGCAAGTGGCTTGCAGGGCAAGGGCTTGCTGATAACGCAGGTTGAAATCTTTGGACTTGTCTCGATATTGGATGAGACGAGCCCCTCCCTGTATGGCTTGTTCCACGGCGTCAATCAGGTGATGGGGGGGAATCAATGCGGTATCTGCAATGGCATATAATCCCTTAATATGTGTTGACATAACAATTATCCTGAAAAATAGGGGGTGTCATCAATCAACGCGAACTTATGCAAGCAGTTTATTGGTTTTCCTCACTGTCTTATTGACATGATGGAAAGAGAATAGTTAAACAATTTTAAAGGACCTATTATGAGCAATTCGCTGCGTGATCAATTACTTAAAAAAGGTTTGGTGACTCAGGACCAGGCAAAAGCAGTTGACAGTGAAGTTAAGTCTAAAACTCATCAAGTTCAAAAGCAGAAACGGAGGAATCAGAAGCAGGGGGTGGCAGAGGTCGTTGATCCAGAATCGGCCGCCTATTTGGCTGCTAAGGCTCGTGAAGAGGAAATTGCCAAGGCTAAAATTTTAAATCAACAGCGAGAGTTGGAGCGACAACAACGAGAACAATTGGTGCAGATTCGCCAGTTGATCGAATGTTACTTTGTCAATGATCCAGAGGCAGATTCTGGTTATCATTTTGTTGAACATCGTTATATCAAAACGGTCAGGGTCACCCGGGACCAACGCCAACAGTTGGCTTTGGGTCAATTGGCCATCACGGTGCTGGATGAACGTTATCATTTGGTCCCCGCCAACATTGTCCAAAAAATCCAGGATCGGGCTCCGGAATTATTGGTGTGTTTTCATGTTCCCGTGCCCCTGACAAGGCATCTTGATTCTGGTGACCCAGAGTTGTCACCTCCCATTCCCGATCATTTAATTTGGTGATCAAGTGGGAATGGGCGTTTTTAACCTTCTAAACTTTCCAGACGAATGCGCATCACTTGGCCACTGATACCTTCCAACTGTTCAATGGCAGCAATGGCTTTATCTGCTTGTTTTTCCGCCACTTTATGGGTCACCAGCACAATAGAGACCCTTGCATTGCCCGCAGTAGGTTCTTTTTGGCGGATTGCCTCAATGCTGATGCCATTTTGACTGAGAATACCGGCCACTTGGGCCAACACCCCCACCCGATCTAAGGCAGTCATGCGCAGGTAATAGGCGCTGTTGATTTCTGAAATGGGGAGAATGGGTAAATCCGATAGGCCACTGGGTTGGAAGGCTAAGTGCGGCACTCGATTGCCAGAATCAGTGGTTAAAGCGCGCACAATGTCAACCAAATCAGCTACGATGGCGGAACCAGTGGCCAGGGCACCGGCGCCTGCTCCGTAATATAGTGATTGTCCCAACATATCCGATTGCACCAGTACGGCATTCATTACGCCCTCCACATTAGCCAGCAGGTGACGTCTGGGTACAAAGGTGGGATGGACACGCACTTCTATGCCTTCCTCCACCCCTTGGGCAGTGGTTTTTTGAATGCGTTTGGCAATACCCAATAACTTGATGCGATAACCCAATTCATCGGCATAGCCCACATCTTCCGCAGTGATTTTGGTGATGCCTTCGGTATAGGCCTTCTCAAATTGCAAGGGAATACCAAAACTGAGGGAAGCAAGAATGGTCAATTTATGAGCAGCATCAATGCCTTCAATATCAAAAGTGGGATCTTGTTCGGCATAGCCTAAAGTCTGTGCTTCCTTTAGCACATCGGAAAATTCTCGGCCCTTATTGCGCATTTCGGTCAAAATGAAATTGCTGGTGCCGTTAATGATGCCAGCTACCCATTTGATTTTATTGGCCGCCAACCCTTCTCGCAAAGCCTTGATGATGGGAATTCCACCTCCAACACTGGCTTCAAAAGCAACCATCACCCCTTGTTTTTCAGCCGCGGCAAAGATTTCATTGCCATGTTTGGCAATGAGGGCTTTATTGGCTGTGACCACGTGTTTGCCATTGGCAATGGCTTGTAAAGTCAATTCCCTAGCCACCGTGGTCCCACCGAGTAATTCAATGATGATATCCACTTCGGGTTGATTAACCACTTCAGCCAATTGTGAAGTGAGTTGTATGGAGTCGGTATTGTAAGGATGAGTTTTATTCAATTCCTTGGCACAGGCATGACTGACCACAATACCTCGCCCTGCACGGCGAGCAATTTCTTCGGCATTGTGTTGTAAAATGTGGACAGTGCCTCCCCCCACTGTACCGAGACCTAAGATTCCAACTTTGATGGGATTTAACATGTTTTCTCCTTTAATGGTTAAGATTTTTAAAATTTTACGTTTTCTCCCCCCTTTTCAATCATGCAAATTCAAACCTGTCAGGTCGCAAGAGGTAAAATAATTTTCTTTAAAGTCAGGGGGGTCAGTCAGTTAGGATGGGCAATTTTTGTGCATTGCCCACCTTGCCTCACTTGAGATAAGAGGTGGCTCAATTTTCCTGTAAATCAGGGAATTAGATTTTACGAAGCAGGTCCCGAATTCCTCGCAGAGCTTGTCGAATTCGATGTGGGTTTTCAATGAGGGCAAAACGCACGTACTCATCACCGTAACTGCCAAAGCCAATGCCAGGGGAAACGGCTACTTTGGCCTCTTTGATCAGTTTTTTGCAAAATTCCAGGGAACCCATGGCTTTATAGGGTTCGGGAATGGGAGCCCACAGGAACATGGTGGCTTTGGGTTTTTCGACTTTCCAACCCAGACTACTGAGACCTTCACATAATACATCTCTTCGTTCCCAATACATGTCTCGAATTTCTCGTACGCAATCTTGGGAATCTTCCAAAGCAGTAATGGCAGCCACTTGAATGGGGGTAAATGTACCGTAGTCGAGATAGGATTTCATGCGAGTTAGGGCGGAAATGAGGGTGGCATTGCCTGACATAAAGCCTACTCTCCACCCCGGCATGTTGTAACTTTTGGAGAGGGAGAATGATTCTACAGCCAGATCTTTAGCGCCTGGGACTTGTAAGATGGAGGGAGCTACATAGCCATCAAAGACCAGGTCAGCATAGGCTAAATCGTGGATGACCCAGATTTGGTGTTCGCGCGCGATGGCAACTACTTTTTCAAAAAAGTCGAGTTCCACACATTGGGCAGTGGGGTTACCTGGAAAGTTGAGAACGAGCATTTTGGGCCGCGGCCAAGAGTCTGTGATTGCCTTGGAGAGTTCTGAGAAGAAGTCGATGCCAGGCATTAGGGGAATGTGTCGAATGTCAGCTCCAGCGATGACAAAGCCATAGGGATGAATGGGATAGGCAGGATTGGGCACGAGTACAGAGTCACCGGGTTCGACTGTGGCTAGGGCAAGATGGGAGAGTCCCTCTTTGGAACCGATGGTGACAATGACTTCTTTTTCAGGGTCTAGGGTGACGTTGTAGCGACGCGCATACCAGTTGGCCATGGCGCGTCTTAGTCGGGGAATGCCTTTGGAGGCTGAGTAGCGATGGGTGTCTTTGCGTTGGGCGACTTCAATCAGTTTGTCAACAATGTGTTTGGGGGTGGGTTGATCGGGGTTGCCCATGCCAAAGTCGATAATATCCTCTCCTCTTGCCCGAGCTTGGGCTTTGAGTTCGGTGACGATGCTAAACACATATTGGGGGAGGCGTTTGATGCGTGGAAATTCGGAGTTCAAGTGAGCAGTCCTTGTTGTCTATAATTTGGGAGTTGTCAATCTTGGGCGTTCTGAAATTGAGAAGACTGGAAGTCCTTAGAAGGGCGACCAGTCTTGGGATTTTCTGAAATGGGTTAATGGTTTGAGGGGAGATTTATCGAGGCAAGTTCCAATCCAATTCGGGTGTTTTCTCGGAGAATTGTTTGAGGGTACGCATTTGTTCTACAAACCAGTTGTGAACGGCTTGTAGGGGTTTGGGTTGTTTCTCAAATTCGGCTAAGGGTTTTTTGAAAGCAATGACAAACCAATCGGGTTTGTCTTGGACCAAGAAGTCAGTGGTGTTTTCAAATAGGCGTTGATGTTGTTTGAATAGCTTTTTGAACAGTTCATATTGGGAGTGAGTGCGACCGCACCAATACCAAACCAGCAGGTGAGCCTTGGTTTCATGGTAGGATAGGCAAATACGCACATCTGACCAGCCAAATTCGCCTTCGCCACCGTGAAGCAAGGGGGCTTTGGTCATGTGATATTGCTCATATTTGATCAAGTCCTGCAGACGTTCTCGAGTTTGTTTGGGAGCGCCAATGGTAGGAGCGTCAAAGAGTTCGGTGAATTCAGCAGCGACTGAATTGAGGCAGGCATCCATTTTTTTTATGGTTTGCGAGAAGGTGGCCATGGCAGTCAAATCCCCAGCGTTCAGCTCTTCGACACGGTTCATATCTTTATCCTCAAGAAAATAGAGAAATTCCTTGACAAGGGGGTTGCTCGAATAGGTAGTCTGCAAAAAGAGGAAAATGTCCTCCCAACGGAATTGATCGAAGTTAATACCCTTGATTGACTTATGGGCATACTGTTTGGTACAATATCTCAAATAAACGTCGTAGGATTCAGATTGAACATTCAAGGCATTTTTTAACTTTTCAAGCTGGGCGGTCTCTACAAAACTATCGACTTTACTTTGTAGGAAACAGAGGATTTCCTTGTTAGAAAACACCATATCCGGTTGAATATTCAGGTGACTTTGTTGGGTTTCTACATTGAAATTGCGGCCTTCAATTTTTAGGACTTTGTTGACGAAATTATCTAACAGGGTTTGATCGGAACGCAAGACTCCTGCCAGCACCTCTGTGGTAAATTCCTCCAAGTTGTAGGTGGAATGGGTAAATAAACGGTTAAACAATTTATTTTCCAAGGTCAATTCTCCCCTTAAGTATTATTTGACGAGTTGAGTGAATTTTGTGGGGTGGCAGTTTTCTACCCACCAGTTAAAGATTGGGAAATGAGTGGGTTTAACTCGCCTTCCGGCAAGGTTAAAAATCAATTTGTGTGTTGAGTTAGGAAAGGTAGGACAGTATGGCTCATTCCGGAAAAAAGTAAGGGATAAATAGGATTTTTCCCTATCAACCCCCTTGATGTTGTGTAAGGTGAGCATCTGAATTTTACACTATTCTGTGGTTTTTGGATCATGGTTAACCCAAATTTTGCCGTGGCTGAAAAATACGCCCTAAAAATTTACTGTTCATTTTTTATGGAAGCTTAATTATGATCATATTGATTGTTTTAGTGATATTATTTATCCTCTTACTATTTGCCCCTCAATGGTGGGCCAGGCGTACCTTGCATCGCTACCATCAAGAGAGAGCGGATTTGCCTTATACTGGAAATGAATTTGCCCAAAATCTACTCAATAGACTCCGATTAAACTCAGTAAAGCTAGAGATAACTGAGTTCGGGGATCATTATGATCCGGCCAAAAAGGCTGTGCGCCTGAGCCAACCTTATTGGCAGAGTAGAACTCTGACTGCCTGGGTGGTTGCCTCCCATGAAGTGGGACATGCCATTCAAGACCATATTCAGTATCCACCTTTTTCAAGGCGGATGAAGTGGGTCAGCTTTGCGGAAAAAGCGGAAAAAATTGGCGCCGCCCTATTGGTTTTGACCCCCATCGTCACTATTTTTCTGCGCATTCCAAGTGTGGGTATACTGATGATTTTAGGCGGATTGCTGACCTTAGGCACTTCTGTTATCGTACACATTTTAACCTTACCCGTGGAATGGGACGCCAGTTTTAAGCGCGCCTTACCCTTGTTGGGACAAATTCAACTGCTATCTAAAGCGGATCAACAAGCCGCGCGAACCATTTTAACCGCTTGTGCCTTAACCTACATTGCCAGTTCACTTGCCAGCTTACTCAATTTCTGGCGGTGGTGGGCTATCTTGCGTCGTTAAATTTGCATTTTCAACAACTCATTGTTACACTACTGTTATTTAATTAAGGGGAACAGGATGCGTCAACCATTAGTCGTCGGCAATTGGAAAATGAATGGCTCTATCGCCAGTATTCAATCTTTGTTGGAAGGAATTAAGCAAGCCATTCCTACAGTGCCATCAGCAGAGGTGGGAGTTTGTCCCCCCTTTGTCTATTTGTTTCAAGTCAGCTCCTCTTTAGGTAATACGTCTATCACTTGGGGAGCACAAAATGTCTCTCATGAGGCGCCTGGTGCGTTTACGGGAGAAATTGCCACTGGCATGTTGGCAGATTTTCGCTGCAAATATGTGATTATTGGCCACTCAGAACGCCGTCATATTTATGGAGAAACTGACGATCTCATTGCCAAAAAATGGGTAGCCACTCAAAAAGCGGGCATGATTCCTATCCTATGTGTAGGAGAATTGCTGGAAGAGCGGGAAGCCAACCAAACTGAACAAGTGGTTGGACGTCAATTGGAAGCAGTGTTGAAATTGACTGGAATTGGGTCCTTCAATAAAGGCGTAATTGCCTATGAACCCGTCTGGGCCATTGGCACTGGTAAAACTGCCAGTCCTCAACAAGCTCAAGAAATGCACGCCTTCATTCGTCAACAACTGGCTCGATATGACGCGGATATTGCCCAAAAAGTACAAATTTTATATGGCGGAAGTGTGAAAGGCAGCAATGCCGCAGAACTGTTTGCCATGCCAGATATTGACGGCGGTTTAATTGGGGGCGCGGCATTGAAAGCCGAAGAATTTATCACCATTTGCCAAGCGGCGAAGTCCTGACATTATGCATGAAATCTTAATAGTTTTTCACGTATTGGTATGTATTGCCCTGATTGGGTTTGTACTCATTCAACATGGAAAGGGCGCTGATGCTGGAGCAGCCTTTGGCAGTGGCGCTTCAGCCACCGTATTTGGGGCACAAGGCTCAGGCAATTTTTTATCTCGCATCACTGCCATTTTAGCCGCCCTATTCTTCTTGACCAGTTTAACCTTGGCCTATTTTGTTGGACAACGTTTGGAAAAAAGCAGTGTTATGGACAATTTGCCCCTCTCTCTTCCTACCAAGAAAGAGGAAATAGCTCCTGCTCAAACTCCTCCTCCAACCGATTTGCCTCCCATCTCTGATTTACCGCCGGTGCAGAAAGCCTCCCCTGATTCCACCGCGCCTAAACCTGTTTCACCACCTACTCAAGGGACGAGCCAATCACTGCCTTCAGAGGGAACTGTTATTCCTCCAGTTCAAACTACTCCCCCAGCAGAACCTCCGGTCGCACCTGAACCAACGCCTTCACAGTAATATTTTTTAGCGAACGATACCGGATTGGAACAAAAACAAGTTGACAACTCTCTAAAACTAGGTCATAATTTGCCCATTATAGTTGCCGATGTGGTGGAATTGGTAGACACGCCGTCTTGAGGGGGCGGTGGCGCGAGCTGTGCCAGTTCGAGTCTGGCCATCGGTACCAATTTATCAGGAGAAGTGAAGCGGGGCTCTGCGCCTTCCTTCACTTTTTTTTTGCCCACTCCCTGAAAAAACTCATAAACAATATGCTAAATTTTTGACCCCTTAATAAGTATATAGCTAATGAACTACAAAAAGGCATAATATAGGGCGCAATAGCGTGAGCGTATTGCGCCGCATGTTGGTCCCAAATTTACAGTCACTCTCTCTATCTCATTCACCCATCACAAAATCAAGGATGGGAAGAGTTGCCTGGTCTATCGTGTTTTCATACGGCGCAATACGCTAACGCCATTGCGCCCTATATTACTCATCACAAAATCAAGGATGGGAAGAGTTGCCTGGTCTATTGTGTTTTCATACGGCGCAATACTATATTACTATATTACTATATTACTTTTTTTCAACCGGTACCATTTGATCATTTTATGGTTCGTTACCTATGTCCATTAACACATCAAGATTAATCCTTTTGGTCCATAGACAAACCAATTATTGTCAACTATACTTAGAACAACCCTTATCTATCTCAGATAAGCCTTCATTATGTTGAGCGTATTGAAAAGACAGCTCTTGGCATTTTCCCGTTCCGGCCTACTCGTGGCCCTGCTTATTGGAAATGGCGTATTTTTGGCCATTTTGGGACTTAGAACTACGGGGATACTTCAAGGACTGGAACTGTCCGCTTACGACATGTTGCTGTGGAGTCACTCAATCAGCACCTCCATTGACAACCGGATCGTGATGATCCTAGCCAATGACGAAGATCAGCGGCAATGGGGATGGCCCTTGGGTGACAAGGAACTGGTCCAACTGTTTGAAATCCTCTTGGCCCAGCACCCTTACTCTATTGGACTGGATATTTACCGCGATCTGCCAGTACCTTTAGAGGGTGGTAGCCATTATGAACGCCTGAATCAACTCCTAAAAAACCACGACAACATCTTTGGCATCTACAAGTATCGAGATGAGCGAGGAGTCAAAGTCAATCCACCTCCTTCCCTAAAAGAAGAAGGTCGAGCCGGTTTCAATGACATTCCTCCGGATAAAGGCGGAGTTATTCGGCGGGGATTACTCTATGTGGCCGATGAAGAAGGCAATGTCGAAGAATTTTTTGGCCTCAAACAAGCCCTTCACTACCTCGAACAACAACAAATTTATCCTGAAGGAGATCCCGACAACCCTTCGGCAGTCAAATTGGGTCACAGCAGCATTGTTCCCTTAGACCCTGATTTTGGGGGTTACGTCAATCAAGACACCGGGGGTCTTCAATTCATGTTGACTTATCCCGGCGCTCCCACCTACTTCCAATCTTTCAGCATTACCCAAATTCTGAGACAACAACCCACCACCTTAGAAAAACTCAAAGGGAAAATTCTCATCATTGGAGTCAATGCCGAAGCCACCCCAGACTTCTTATACACTCCCTTTGGACTGTGGTTGAGAGGAGAACAACGTTTACCTGGCGCCATCATTCACGCCTACATCATCAGCCAAATATTGAACATGGCCACGGGTAAACTTCAACCTGTACAAACCTGGACGGAACAACAAGAAATCATCTGGATTTGGATTTGGAGTCTCCTGAGTGCCTTTGTCTGCCTGTGGGCCCGTTCCCTGTGGCGCTTCACTCTGTCCACACTCAGTGGATTGCTGATACTCTCCTTCTTAGGCTATCTTGCCTTTGCTGAAAATATTTGGATACCGGTGGCAGCCCCCAGTTTGGGCTGGAGCATCACCTTTTTGCTCATGCTGGCACACCTGTCTAATCAAGATAAACAACATCGTGCCATTCTCATGCAACTGTTCTCAAAACACGTTTCCAAAGACGTGGCTGAAGCCATTTGGAAAGCTCGAGACCAATATTTAAGTGAAGGCAGACTGGTTTCACAACGCATCACAGCCACTGTCCTGTTTACTGACTTACAAGGCTTTACCACCGTTTCAGAAAACACCGAACCCCAAGCCTTAATGGACTGGCTCAATGAATACATGGAATTAATGGTCAACACCATTGAAGAAGATCACAATGGCCAAGTCAATAAATTCATAGGGGATGCTGTCATGGCAGTATTTGGAGTACCCATACCAAGTATAACTCCAGAAGCCATCAGCCAAGACGCCACTAACGCGGTCCGCTGTGCCTTAGCCATGCGAGAAAAAATGGACCTGCTTTGCCGACAATGGCAGGCCAAAGGCAAACCCACCATACGTATGAGAATCGGCATCTTTACCGGTCCCCTGGTGGTTGGCAGTTTGGGAGGAATAGAACGTCAAGAATATGCAGTCATTGGTGACACGGTTAACACTGCCTCCCGACTGGAAAGTTATGACAAAAATGTTGAAATTGACAGCATTTGCCGCATTCTGGTTGGACAACCCACCTTAGAACATGCCCTCCCCGAATTCCAAGTCAATCGAGTGGGAGAAGTCTTACTCAAAGGCAAACAAAGCAAAGTAACCATTTACAGCGTGGCCGGGCGACTTGCCAAAGCCCGCCATGATTCAGAACATTCTTTTTGAAAAAAAAGGGGTAATAACTGACTATAAAACAAAAATAAGGGAGCCATAACATCGTGCAACCGCAATTTTGGCTTTTTTTTCCAATGTTCTGGCTTGCGCACGAAAAAAAGCCAAAACTGCGGTTGCACGTTTTCGTTACACGCAACTTAAAAAAACGGAATAATCGAAAAATGGTTAACTTTGCAGAAAAAGATTTAGAATGAAATATCCAGACGATTTTGTAAACAAAATAATCAATGGAAGTGCCGTTGAAATAATGAAACAAATTCCATCTGAAACAATTGATTTAGTTGTAACATCACCACCTTATAACTTAAAAAATTCAACGGGAAATGGAATGAAAGATGCTCGTGGCGGGAAATGGAAAAATGCTGCATTAGTTAATGGATACTCTCATTACGATGATGATATGCCTCACAATGAATATGTTGAGTGGCAAAAGGAATGTTTAAATGAAATGTATCGTGTTTTAAAAAATGACGGTGCAATTTTTTACAATCATAAGTGGCGAGTGCAAAACGGATTGCTTCAAGATAGACAAGACATTGTCGGACATTTGCCTGTAAGACAAATCATTATTTGGCGAAGAAAAGGTGGCATTAATTTTAATCCCGGTTATTTTTTACCAACTTATGAAGTTATTTATTTAATTCCAAAACCTGAATTTAAACTTGCGCCAAAAACAAATGCTTATGGCGATGTTTGGGAATTTGGACAAGAAATGAAAAACGAACATCCTGCACCGTTTCCGGTTGCGTTGATTGATAGAATTATATCATCAACAACAGGCGAAATAGTTTTAGACCCTTTCATGGGTAGCGGGACAACAGCGGTTGTGGCTTTGGCAAACGATAGAAAGTATATAGGAATTGATATTTCGCCAGATTATTGCGAATTAGCGGAAAAAAGAATAAATAGAGATAGAACTCAATCAGAATTAACAAATATTAAACAGAAAACTTTACTTTAAAAAGAACTAATATGGGGGGGGGTTGTCCAAATTGATAGGACCCAAAAGAAAGGTATTAATTTCATTCGATTACATGAAAGTTGCTTAAAAATGATAAAAAACAGAATTGATTTAAACGAACTTGAACCTCAACCATACTGGGGTTTTTATGATTTGAAACACAAGGCAGGAACTAAATTACTGAATACCTTTTATGTGCAAGCAGATGTAAAAAAGGACAAAGGAAGAATATTACCATTATAATAAAGTTCTCATGTTGCAGAAATTCAGCTTTGAAGGGTTTTTGAACGCTTTGGAACAAGGGCAAGTACTGGTTGATTTCGATGCGAGAACTGGACATAATCATGGAACAAAATTTAGGTTAAGGCAAAATAGTTTGCCGATGCTTTATGAAAAAATAACCGAAATAATTTGAAGTATGTGTGTAACATCAGTTTGAACGCCAGCGAGTTTTGGATTCGCAAAGCTTCATAAAACAGCAGCTATCACAACAAAATATCAACACTCCACTCACCAATTGCTCTTATCTTCTACCTGAAAGGAAATACTCTATGAAACGTCAAGTATTACTCGGCATCACCTTAACCACCTTGCTCGGTTTACCCTTATTATTTAATCCAATGGCCCAGGCTGATGAAGAAACCAAAGCCAAACCCGTATTTAAACCTATGGTCTCGGGAGCACCAACTCGACGAGTTGGGGGAGGAAGCCGTGGATCTGAAGGCGGTTCAATCCACCTGACCGTTTTAGCCCCCGAAAGTACCGGGTACACCCTAGACCCTCAACCCGCCTTATACTGGTCAGTTTCCGAAAAAACAGACAAACCAGTCAAACTCACTTTGGTCTATGCCGATATTGCTTTGGGCACCAAACCCCTGTTGGAAACTATGATCAGCCCAGCCAATCAAGGCATTCAGGGACTGGATTTGGGCGATCATCAAGTGACCCTGAAACCTGATGTAGAATACGAATGGTCAGTCTCCATTGAAGTTGATCCCAAACAGCCTTCCAGCAACCTGGTTTCCGGGGGCACGCTCATGCTCAAAACAGATGGATTCCCAGCCACCTTGTCCCAACAACTCAAAACAGCCACCGAACAAGAAAAAACCTTCTTGTTTGCAGAAGCAGGCCTTTGGTATGACGCCATTGGCACCCTCTCTCAACTCATTGACAAGCAACCCCAAGACAAATCACTGCGGGAACAAAGAGCCTCCTTGTTAGAACAAGTGAAATTGGAACAAGTGGCCAAACAAGACCTGGTCTTCTAACCATTCCCCTTATTCCCTTCCTTAAAAGAACAAATTGGGAATCCCCTCTATATAACCTCATTATTTAGACCTGACGGATTTTATAAAATCCGTCAGGTCTTTCCATTTTCACTGAACAATAGACTTAATTGTTCAAAAGACGACCTCCATCTATGGTCAAGATCTGACCTGTCACATAGGGAGCCTCTTGGATCAAAAACCAAACTGCCTTGGCAATATCTTCAGCCTCTCCAGAACGTTTCAAGGCCACCTGCGAAATAACCCGTTGCTTAGTCACTTCATCCTGAGTATGTTCCGGCCACAAAATAGCCCCTGGAGCTATGGCATTCACCCTGACTTGAGGCGCCAATTCCCGCGCCAAACTCTTGGTCAACATGACTATTCCTGCTTTAGCGATACTATAAACTGCATAAGATTTTAACGGCCGTTCCCCATAAATATCTGCCAAATTAATGATACAACCCTGAGTCTCAATCAGATGAGGGGCAGCAGCCTGACATAAGAAAAATGGGGCCTTTAAATTCGTATCCAATAACTCCTCCCAATCGTTCTCTTGCACTTGTCCAATAGGAGAAGGATAGAAAGAAGAAGCATTATTGATCAGCACATCCAAACGCCCATAATATTCTATAACCTGTTGTATAATATAAGTTAATTTAGAAAAATGGCGCAAATCTGCCTGCAATAATAAAACGGAATGAGAACGTTGGGAATGCAATTCTGCCTGTAAAGCATGAGCTGCAGTCTCAGAATGTCGATAATGGATAACCAACTGCATCCCCATAACATGCAACTGTCTGGCAATTGCAGCTCCAATTCTCCGACTACCCCCGGTAATCAAAGCCACTTTAGAATGTTTATTTTTCATTGTTACTGTCCTTCTTAATGGAAATCTCAATGCACATTTCACCCTCCTCAGAAGACTTGGCTCACGGCAAAAAGTTAACAACTTGGATTATACAACACATCCAAACCGCCGGGGGTGCCATGCCCTTTGTGGATTTTATGCACGCTGCTCTATATACGCCCAATTTGGGTTATTATGACACCTTAGCCCCTAAAATCGGGAATCCAGGTGACTTTATCACAGCCCCAGAAATTTCTCCCCTATTTTCCCGCTGTCTTGCCCAACAATGTCAACAAGTATTGTCCAGCATAGGCAACGAAGCAGTGATTATAGAAGTGGGTGCTGGCACCGGGCGCTTGGCGGCTGAAATCCTAACCACCTTGGCAACACTCAACACCTTACCTCAACACTATTTTATTTTAGAAATCAGCGCCGGCTTGCGTCATCACCAACAACTTTATTTACAAAACAACTTACCCCTTCCGCTGTTGCAAAAAATCGTTTGGCTATCCACCCTGCCCTCTCAACCACTCAAAGGAATCATTCTGGCCAATGAAGTGTTGGATGCCATGCCGGTGCACCGTTTCTGTCGACACCAATCCACTTGGCTGGAAACCCACGTTGGCTATCAAAATGACCAATTCAACTGGCAATATTATCCCACAACCAATCCCCAGTTACAAGAATTTTTTAACCAATTGCCAGCAGAATTACCCGAAGGTTACCAATCAGAAGTCAACCTATGGTTAACTGGCTGGCTACAAACCTGGGCTGAACATTTGACTGAAGGCCTACTTCTAATCTTGGACTATGGATTCCCAACCCAAGAATACTATCATCCTCAAAGAAGTGAAGGGACCTTGATGTGCCATTACCAACACCAAGCCCATACCAACCCTTTACAATGGGTGGGACTGCAAGACATTACCGCCCATGTCGACTTTGGCGCCTTAGCTCAAGCGGGACAAGCCACAGGCTGGGAAATCATGGGCTACACTCAACAGGCTCACTTTCTAGTCAACTGTGGATTGTTGGACCTCCTTGCCCACTGTGCTCCAGTCTCCAGTGTCGACTATTTGCGGGCTGCCCAACAAGTTAAGAAATTACTGTTGCCCAACGAAATGGGAGAACTCTTTAAAGTCATGGGTTTAGCTCGCAACTGGACTGTTGAAAACTGTTTGGGATTCACTTCCACTCCTCGCCAATGACTGCCCTTAACCCTCGTTCCCACAATCAGTGTGAGAATAAAATTGGTAGGGTTGGCAATTACTTGACCGCGCAGCGGTCTGCTACTAATTTCCTTCCTCTAAACTCTCCCAACGCTGATAAAGAATCTGCAAATTATTTTCCAATTCCTTAATATGATTCAAAGTTCCAGTAATCTGATCACTCTCTCCTTGATAAAAACTGCCTTGGCCGATCAAAATTTGTAACTTCTGCAACTCAGCCTCCAACTTCTCAATTTGATTGGGTAATTGACTCAATTCCCGCTGCTCATGATAACTCAATTTGCGAGATTTTTGACGCGGAGAGGATTTATCTACCGCAATTTTGACTGGAGGTGGTGCCTTAACTACTTGATTGACCTCCGATTTTTGGCGCAACCAATCCTCATATCCTCCCACATATTCCTGAATTTTACCATTCCCCTCAAAAACTAAAGTGGAAGTCACCACGTTATCCAAAAAATAGCGATCATGAGTCACCAACAGTAAAGTCCCTTCATATTGCATCAACAATTCTTCCAGCAATTCCAAAGATTCGATATCAAGATCATTGGTGGGCTCATCCAATACCAGTACATTGGTGGGACGACTGAACAAACGGGCTAATAACAAACGATTACGTTCTCCACCCGATAGAGAACTGACTGGAGAATGAACACGAGCAGCAGGGAAGAGAAAATCAGCTAAGTAGCTGATCACATGTTTCTTTTGACCGTTGAGGGTGACAAAATCTTGACCCTGCCCTACGGTTTCAATCAGAGTCTGTGCCGGATTCAATTGACTGCGCAATTGATCAAAGTAAGCAATTTCTAAGTGGCTGCCATGCGTTATTGTGCCACTGCTGGGTTGCAATTCTCCCAGCAGCAATTTAAGCAAAGTACTTTTGCCAGCTCCATTGGGACCAATAATTCCCACTCGATCTTTGCGCATGATCACGGTGGAAAAATTATTGATCAAAGTTTGAGGAGGATAGCTGTAACTGATTTGCTCAGCCTGAATTACCAATTTGCCCGAAGGCTCTGTTTTGTCAATTTGCAGGCGCAGATTCCCCATCTGTTCCCGACGTTGACCGCGGAGAAATCGCAGTTGTTCCAGGGCCCGAACGCGACCTTCATTCCGGGTTCGTCTTGCTTTAATTCCCTGCCGAATCCACACTTCTTCTTGAGCCAGGCGTTTGTCAAATAAGGCATTTTGTTGCGCTTCCACTTCTAAACTGGCTTGTTTAGCATTCAAGTAAGAGGCATAATCTCCCGGGTATTGAGTCAACTGTCCCCGATCCAGTTCCAAGATTTGGGTGGCTATTTTTTGCATGAAGCGCCGATCATGACTGATAAATAACAGTCCCCCTTTAAATTCCAGCAACACTTCTTCCAGCCAAGTAATGGTCTCAATATCCAAGTGATTGGTGGGCTCATCAAGGAGCAATAGATCAGGCTCAACCACCAATGCTTGAGCCAAGGCCACACGGCGTTGCCATCCTCCAGATAAGGTAGATACGATGCGGTCAGCCGGCAAATGCAGGCGGGACAGTAAAGTTTCAACGCGTTGCTCTAAGCGCCATCCTTCCTGGGCTTCCAATTGGTTTTGGACGGTTTCTAACTGAGTAACCAGTTGTTCAGTGTGGATATTAGTGAGCTGTTGAGTGAGTTGATAATAAGTCTCCATCAATTGGGCGATATGTCCCAATGGCGAAGCTACGGCATGAAAAATAGTTTGTTCTGGCAGTATTTGGTGATGCTGAGAAAGGCGGGATACGGTACAGTGACTGGCCCGTTCGATCCTCCCTTGATCAGGGACGAGTTCTCCGCTGAGAATTTGCAATAGGGTGGATTTACCCTCCCCATTGCGGCCGATGAGAGCTACGCGCTCTCCCTTTTCTAAGCGCAAATTAATGTTATCCAGGAGAGCCAAATGGCCAAAAGCTATGCTGACATTGTCTAGGTAAATGAGTGACATCTTGGTTTTTCAGAGTAATTATTTAATAAATTAAGTAGGTTATACTAATTAAAAGTACTTGATTATTTTGGCAATTGCCATTATAAAATGAGTATTGAGGAACCACTTGGGTTCTTCTCCTGCAAAGAGATAGAGATCGGATTTCCTTTCAGAGGGAGGACAGGGTGGATTTATGAAGGATTATGTTATCGACGCACTTCTGTCAATATGTTATGCTGTTGAACAGGAGGCGGTGTTTCAAGACGTATGAAATACTCAATTTAGGAGGTTAAGGTTTATGGGCTTATTTGACAATATCAACCAAAGTTCGACCGCTAAAGTGGCGGCTCTAGACAGTCGTAACAGCAGTGCTTCCCCTGCTTTTTCTGAGGAAACGGCTTATCAACCCTCTGCCGTGGAAGTGAATAAACTGATCCGTAACACTTACTTGTTGCTGTCTATGACTCTGTTCTTCAGCGCGATTATGGCAGGGGTGGCTATGGTCATCGAGATGCCCCGCATTCATTGGCTAATCATCCTAGTAGCCTATTTTGGACTGTTTTTTGTGACAAACTTACTTCGCAACAGCGCTTGGGGACTGCTGGCCATATTTGCCCTAACGGGTTTTATGGGGTTCACATTGGGACCCATATTGACTACTTACCTGACCATTTTTAGCAACGGTGCTCAACTGATCATGATGGCCTTTGGCTCAACCGCTGTGATTTTCCTGGGTTTGTCCGGATATGCCTTGGTCAGCCGCAAAGACTTTAGCTTCATGGGCAACTTTTTATTTGTAGGCATTCTGGTCGCATTTTTGGCAGGCATTGGCGCCATTGTCTTTCAATTGCCCGGTCTATCCCTGGCTGTCTCTGCCATGTTTGTGCTACTCATGTCTGGACTGATTCTGTATCAAACCAGCGAATTGGTGCATGGACAAGAAACCAATTATATCATGGCAACAGTGACTTTGTATGTCAGCATTTTTAACCTATTTGTCAGCCTGTTACACCTGTTTGGGGCTTTCATGGGAGAACGCGAATAATTTGTACCCTCTTTGAAGCGTTGCTGACTTAAAACGCCTCATAACCTTGAGTATTAATAAGTGAATTTGGGACGCGTGACAAACCCACCCTCAACAGTTTACAATAAAGGGGTATTTGACAGGCTCCCGATCCCTTATTCTACCCAAGGAAACTCCAACCATGTACGTAATGCGCCTTCTCATCGCAGGCAGCCTCATCACTCTCCTCGCTGCCTGCTCTCCTTCCTCCGATTCTAATAATTCCAATTCTCCCCTCCCCCCTGCTGAAAGTAATTCTGCCCACAGTTCTCTTCCCAAATTTGCTTGGAAAATGGTCACCACCTGGCCCCCCAACTTTCCAATTTTTCAGGAAGGCGCCCAACTGTTTGCAGAAAATATCGCCCTCATGAGCCAAGACCGTCTAAAAATCACCGTCTTTGCGGAAAAAGAACTGATCCCAGCCCTACAAGTTTTTGATGCGGTTTCCGCCGGCACCATTCAAATGGGCCACGGTTCAGCCTACTACTGGGCGGGAAAAATTCCGGCTGCCCAATTCATGAGCGCAGTTCCCTTCGGCATGACTGCCAAAGGGGTAAATGCCTGGCTATATGAGGGAGGTGGATTGGAACTGTGGCGAAAAATTTACCAACCCTTTAACCTCGTTCCCTTTCCCGCTGGTAATAGTGGCGTACAAATGGGCGGCTGGTTTAACAAACGCATTAACACCGTGCAGGATTTACAAGGTCTAAAAATGAGAATCCCTGGCTTGGGAGGAAAAGTGCTGGCCAAGGCGGGAGGCAGTCCCATATTACTGGCAGGAGGAGAAGTCTACAGTGCTTTGGAAAGAGGAGTTATCGATGCCACCGAATGGGTAGGTCCGTTTCACGATGAGCGACTCGGTTTACACCAAATTGCCCGCTACTATTACTATCCAGGTTGGCACGAACCTGGCACAGTATTAGAACTGATCATCAACAAATCCGCTTGGGAATCCCTACCCAAAGACTTACAACGCATTGTTGAAATCAGCGCCCAAGCCCTCAACCAATGGATGTACACTAAATTTGAAGTACAAAATATGCAAACCCTGCAAAAACTTAAACAACAGTCTCAAATTGAAATTTTACCCTTCCCTGATGAAGTACTACAAGAACTCCATCGTTTGACCCAAGAAACTCTGGCAGAAACTGCAGCCCAAGACCCCATCTTCAAAGAAATCTATGAAGCTTTCCGAGCCTTCCAAGCCCAAAATGCCTCATGGGATGCCATTGCTGACGAAGCTTATCATCAGGCATTATCTCAATAATGACGAACGAGAACCACCTTGTTTTTTCTGAAAACTTGGAGAATATCTTATGCGATTTTTTATCCTGATGTTCTGGATATCAGTGATCAATTTGACTTTAACCGCTTGTGGAACTCCCAACCCAATACCCAATGTTGCCCAAGGTTCTACAAATTCCCCTCCGGCAAATGCCATTCCTGTCGCCCCAACAGCACCACCGATTACCGCAACTACTTCCAACCCAACTCCTAACCCTCTGGTGACTTTACCAAAATTGGACTATTTGGATAGTTTGGACATTAGCCAAGGAACCTTACGGGTTGTCACAACTGAGGATTATGATAGAACGATCATGCTTGACAATCAATTGGTTTATAAGGATGAAGATGCTATGTTATTATCTTTAAATGGGAAATTTAATATTGATGGTAAAAACGTGATATTGTTCAGTGGGAATTCAGGAGGCAGTGGCACCCCTCATTCTACCTACCGTTTCATCACCTTTGAAGGAAGTAATTATGTAATTTCGGAAGAATTTGATGCCTACTTAGAACATGAGCAACTGCCGCCTCCCCAACAACAGGGCAATAAAATCATGCTCCAACTGGGTCGGAATGAAGGGTATAGGATTATGGCAATCTATGAAAATGGACAGGTAACCGTGCAAGGACAAAGACTCCCCCAGACTGGTACTGCCGAAATAGAAGATTGTGAAAACCTATATTCCCTATACACGGACGCTTGTATAGGACAAAGTTTTAGTGATTGTGGAATAGATAACTCTGGTATGTATATAGTTAGAGCATACAACCATGTTCAGATGTCAGGTGACCCACGACTGAATTTTAATGCCTTTGATGAATTGTGCGATTTCAGTTGCAGCAAACAAGCTCAATCTCCCCTTCCCTATGCTGTGTTTTCTGAGGCAGTTTGTCGTAGCCCTTAAATTCGACGAGAGACTAATTGTTTTTTAATTAGATACCCCACTAAAGATCAGGAGAATCACTAAAACTGACCAGTCTTCAGTGGGGAATAAAAATCAACGCACCATCAACGTAATAATTGATTTATCCCGTTGAAGAATTAGAGAAAATGGAGGCGGTCGATCTTGCAATAAATTCTGCAAATCTTTGAAATTAGTAACTTTTTGTCGACCCAATCCAATGATAATATCTTTGGGTCGCAAGCCAATTTGCCAAGCCACACTGTCTTTCTGCACCTGTTCCAAACGCACTCCTTCATCGGTTTCAACCAAATTCACTCCCTCCAAATACGGATTGACTTCTGCACCCGATAAGCTGACCAATCCTGCAATAACAGCTTTGAACTCTAATTTTTTGCCCTTGCGAAACACGGTTAAAGTCACTTGTTCCCCAATTCTCAACAATCCAAGTTTGTTACGCACATCACTGGATCGGTTAACCGGTTGATTGTTAAGGGCTAAAATAATATCTCCACTTTGTAAACCTGCAGCTTCAGCGGGAGATTTTTTATCCACTTCGCTGATTAGAGCACCTTTACTGTCCTGTAAACCAAAGGCGGACACCAAATCTGGAGTGAGGTCTTGTACTTTAATCCCTAAAATGCCACGCTTAACTTCGCCAAACTCAATAAGATGTTGTACAATTGAGCGCACCATATTGGAGGGAATGGCGAATCCAATGCCCACATTCCCACCTCCTGGTGCAATAATCGCGGTATTCATACCCACAAGTTCTCCACGTAAATTGACG
The DNA here is from genome assembly GCA_020721005.1 of Thiomargarita sp. GTDB lineage: Bacteria > Pseudomonadota > Gammaproteobacteria > Beggiatoales > Beggiatoaceae > DYNP01. Next base: position 21,828 of record DYNP01000011.1, on the reverse strand, counting down.
AGAGCTCCGCCAGAATTGCCCGGATTAATTGAGGCATCGGTTTGAATGAAATCTTCATAACCTTCAATTCCCAAGCCAGTGCGTCCCAGAGCACTGACAATGCCTGAAGTGACTGTTTGTCCCAAACCAAAGGGATTCCCAATCGCCACTACAAAATCGCCTACTCTCAATTCCTCAGAATTTGCCAAGGGCAAAGCACTCAATTGTTCGGAGGGAATTTGCATCAGCGCAACATCGGTTTCCGGATCATTCCCAATCACTTTAGCTTTCAATTCCCGACCATCCTGCAAGGTAATCATGATTTCTGTAGCTGCTTCAATAACGTGGTAATTGGTGATGACATAACCATTTTTGGCATCTATAATAACCCCAGAACCCCGACTTTGAGTTTTACGCTCAGCTGGAGTGATATTGAAGAAATGACGGAAAAATGGGTCACTGAATAAGGGGTTATTCACAACTTCCGTCCGTGCGCTGGCAATATTCACTACAGCAGGAGTGGTTTTAGCCAACATGGGGGCTAAACTGGGCAGCGGTTGTCCCTCAACTACTGAGGGCAAAGCCACTGGCGTCCATTCCGGCTTAGGCATTGGATGCTGGGCGAAGGAAGTTTCCTGAGTGCAGCCGAGACTGATAAAGAGTAGACACAGCAGGGAAAATTGGTGGAAAGGCTTCAACAAACCCTTTTTGCGAGGTGAAGGATTGATTGTCATAGTGTTCCTAAAAGAGTTTAGAAAGTAAGGTCAGTGGATTTTTATTCCCAAACTTAGGGAGGTGAAAAAGGCTAGAGTTGCAGTTGAAATGAACCCTGTTAAAATAGGGACAAAATCATTATTTTACATTCCCTAACTGAATAAAAAATGCAATTGACTATTTACAGGGGATGGAATTGCGATTACCCTATGCAGTGAATAATGTGGCTTTAGAAATTCGTCAATTCGGGGTATAAAAATCCAATTATGATTTCAACCCCTCTCCTTCATTACAAAAGGTACTTAAATTATGAGTGTAGATAAATATTTCAAGTGGCTAATTCTCCCGATCTTTTTGGGACTGAGCAGCACAGTTTGGGCGGACGAGCAAGCCTATCGCTACTTAAACCAGTTGCGAGATCAAGCGGATATGTCTCCTTATCAAAAAAATGCTCTTTTAGAGGAGTCCGCACAAAATCATGCCCTTTACTTGGCCGCCAATCAAGCTGGAGGTCATCAAGAGCAGGCGAATTTACCTCATTTTACCGGAGTTGATCCGGAAGATCGGAGCTCCGCAGTTGGGTATAAGAGCCTGGTCGTTTCTGAAAACGTATCCTCTTCAACCAAGCCGGACAGCACTTCTTCTGAGTCCATTGATGACCTAATGAGTGCCATCTACCACCGCTTTGGTTTTCTGGACTTTTACAAAGATGAAATTGGGATCGGAACCGCTAAAGAGGGAGACTATCATACCTATGTTTATAACATGAGTACGCAGGGACTCCAGAGTCTGTGTGCAGGTGAAGAGTTTAACGAAACGGGACAATATTATCAACAAGTTTGTGCCCCGGACATCAAGATTGCAGCCGAGCTGTTTGACGCCGAAAAAAATCAAGTGGCTGGCAACAATCCATTGCTGGTCCACTGGCCAACTGCAGACGCCAAAAACATTCCCCCCGCTTTTTTTGAAGAATCCCCTGACCCTTTACCTGACTACTCTGTATCAGGTTATCCTATTTCACTGCAATTCAACCCTCTAAGTTATACTGCAGTTACCATCGACCGTTTTGAAATTTACAAGACTGATGACCGTGCCGCCATTCAACCCACGCGTTTATTGGACAAAGCCGGCGATCCCAATGGGCAATTTACAGAATTGCAATTTGCCCTATTCCCATTATCTCGCTTAGATTGGAACACCACTTACCGGGTAGAAGTTGATTATTCCAGTGAGCAAGGCGCTCAAACCTTAAACTGGGAATTCACCACCCGGGACTTGGGCATGCCCATTTACACCCTAAATCAAGACAATGAAACCTTGACCATTGATGACCAAGAGCAAACTTTGGCAGTTTATGTTCCTCCTCAAATCGTAGAGACTGTTGAAAACTTTGAAGCCCGTTATGATGCGGGAATGACTGTGGAAATGGCATTTATCGATTCCAACACTGTCCAGTTAGATATCAAAGGCAAATCTGGACAACAAGCCGTTTTCAGTTTCAATGGCGGTCAATTTACAGTGTCCTTGAATGCTGGAGAAGAAGAAACTGATTCCAAAATCCCGGAAACTGTTCCCATTACCGAAGAAGTTGATCCCAACGAAACTGACTCTGCCAACAGCTTTCTGGACTACACTCCTAAAGTTCTTAACTTCGGTGATGTCTTGGTTGATGACATTTATGAAGACGTGGTTACCTTAACCAATACCGGTGAGACCACGTTAACTGACCTGCTCATTGAAGACTTAACAGGAGAATTTACCTATGAAAGCAACTGCGACTTTTCCCTGGGTGTTGATGAAAGTTGTGACATTGCTGTGGCCTTTGCGCCCTCCTCAGAAGGCGATTTTAACGCTGAGCTGACCATCTGGGTAGCTGAACTTGCAACCCCTATCACTGTCCCACTCAGTGGAAAAGCATCGACTGAAGACAGTCCCGAGGAACCAGCAGTCGATGAGACTGAAGGGCAACCCATTGATGAAACTGCCACTCCTCAAACCAGCACTCCTGAAACCAGTCTCACTCTTTCCACCCAAGCCATTGAGTTTAATAATCAAGGACTTAAAACCACCAGTTTACCACAAACTGTCACCGTGACCAACAATGGAGAAGTGGAAGCCAGCATCAAGGTAACCGTAGACGGCGAACATAAAAAAGAGTTTAGCCTAGCCAACAACACCTGCAAAAAAACCCTGCCAGCTGGAGAAAGTTGCCAAATTGATCTGACTTTCAAACCTGGAGCAATTGGAGACCGCACTGCTCAACTCACAGTGACTTCTGCGACCCAAACCAATCCCCAGTCAGTCAGTCTAACAGGTCAAGGCGTTGCAGTCACGCTCAAATTAAGTGCCAGTGAAATTGATTTTAAAAAACAAGCTGTTGGAGAAACCAGTGCCAAAAAGAAACTGACTCTTGAAAACGTGGGCACTGACACAATCACCGATCTGGAATTTGACTTAGTTGGGGAACATGCTACAGAATTCTCTTTCACCACCACTTGTGGCAACAGTTTGAAAGCAGAAGCCAGTTGTGATGTTGAATTGGACTTTAGTCCCACCCAACTTGAAGATCGCCAGGCCCAATTAAACATTGTTTCCAGTGCCGACACCAGTCCCGATAAAGTATTGTTAGTGGGCACTGGTAAAGAAGGTGCTACTCCTCCAACTCCAGAAGTGACTTATCCAACTTTAGGCAACGCTTCAGCCCTCAATGCACAGGGAGAATTGGTCGACGCTCCCAATATCAGCTTTGCAGGTGGCATTGCCATTCACGATGCACAAGGTGAAGCGGGAGAATTTGCTGATTCTGCCAATATCAGTTTGGATCAAGCAACCACCATTCAAGGTCAACTGACCATTCCCAAAGAACAAGTTGGAAAAATGGCTGATTTCTTTGCCGTTGGATTTTATTCCCCAACTTCTCAAGTCTGCAGTGGTCGTCGCGAAGATGGTCTCTATTACATGATGACCGAAGTACCTCAAAACTCAACCTCGGAACAAACCGATTGGCATTGTCCTTGGGGAGAAGAATGTGGCAACGATAACAATCGCAGTCACAATTTCAACACCCGAGCCAAAGATTTTGTGGAATGGAATGGGGAAATTGACAGTTTACAAGCCTTTAAACAGGCAGAATTGACTGAATCTATGACCCTAGACCTTATTGTCAATTCCCAATTCAATGCGCCAGGATTGGTTTGCGTCACCTTTGGTTATCAATTGTTAGATACGGGTCTCTTATATTTTCATGATCATGAAATTGAAATTTTGATTACTGAAGATAAGTCATTGTAATCGAGTCATTTAACGGAACCTCCGATTTTTAAAAATCGGGGGCTCCCCAAATATTCAACACTCCCTTCAATATTTTCTCAGCAGTTCAACTCCACCTTCTTTTTGGTGAAATTCCCTCTTTCTCTTTCCAGTGCCCAACCCCTCATGAAACTATTGCCTCTGTTTGTCATCGCAATTCATTTGCTAACCAGTACTACCTTATATTCTCAAGAGATCGATCCAGTCGAGCCTCAAAAAATTTCCAATCCACCAATTGAGGAAACCTCTCTCAAAATTCTTTCCGAAAACGATCCCAATGATTCCTTTAATCCCATGCAATCCAGCGTGGCCATTTCACAAACAATTGTGAACTTACAGCAACGTATCAAGAAAATGCAAACTGAATTGGAAGAGGCACGATCTTTATTTCAGAAACAAGATTCTACCTTTAAAAATGAAATTCTCAAATTTAAAACTGCCGATGAAGTCAGCATTGAAATGTTGGAAAATATTGAGGATCAACGGGCAGAAGCCATGGCCTTTTTAGAAGGGTTACGCGTGGACCAAAAAACTGTTGAGACTGACTTAAAAAGTCAAACTCATTATCTGCAACAATTGCAGAAAAAACTGTCTGAAATCAATCAACGCGATGGGGAAGAAAAGTTGTCTGAGCAGGCTGCAACAGATTTGACAGTTGCAGTGAGTGCTCTAGAAAATAATATCAGTTTACAAACCAGTCAAGTCAATTTACAAAGTCAATTGTTAGATCTGCTTAAAAAGCGCATTGAACTGGCAGAGCGACATTTGAAATTGATGACTGATTGGAACGATAAATTACAGGGACTGTATTGGACTAAACCCAGTTTAGAGCGGCAGAGAATTATTCAAGAAGCGCAAAATACCTTAAAGCGTAAACAGGAAGTTTTGCAGGCTAATCAAAGAGATTTGCCCAATCAAATTGCCAACTTAGAATCTTTGCAAACCAGTCAATTGCTTGAACTTTTTGAAAAGGTGACTTTGGAAAAAGAGGGCATCAATGTGGAAGTGGACAATTTGCGTTTGGAACGCCAAAATACAGAAGGCAATGTGGAGAGACAGCGCAGTAATTTGAAGGCCTTACGGGAAAGTTTGGACGGATTGCGTAAATATCCACCCAGCGCCGACAATGCTGAGCAGAGAATTTCTCAAAGTCGGCAAATTGCGGAAATAGAAAATAAAATCACATTGCAAAAAAAGTTGTTGGATTTGGAAGAGCAATATTTGGGTATTTTAAAACAACGGGTAGAATTGTCTCGTCAGTCCCAAACAGTGGTTACCACTTGGCATGATGCGGTACAAAAAGTGGCGCAGTTACGTAAAAAACAGGATTTGGAGGGTTTAATTCAGTCCCGAACTGCACCTTATTTGTCGCGCTTAACCGAGGTTCGCCAACAGTTGGAAGGGTTAGAGGATCAAAGTCAGCGTTCTTTATTGGAGGCTCAGGCTCAGGAAATAGAGGCGCAAATTCAACAGGTTATTTATGAGTTGAAGTTGACTCATTTACAGGATCAAATTCAACAGTTGGAGATTGCCAAGCAAAATGCGACGCAGTTACATCCTGGCAAATTGAAAATTATTCAGGGAGTGATTAAGGAATTTGTTGGTTTGCAGATGTTGTTGAAGAATAAGTTGGAGGTGTTAAAGCAGCAGCAGGATATTATTCAGAAGCGAGGTAAGAGTTTTTTAACCGAAGATAATAGTATTACTGAGGCGAATCATTTGTTGAAAAATAGGGCGCAAATTTTACAGCAGTTGTTGGAAAAGGGGCAGTTGTCCTTGTTACAAGGGGAAAAGGTGTACAGCGATTATCAGCGAGAAATGTTGTTCAGTGCGAGAAATTTGCCGAAAGAGGTGACTGAATGGCAGAATTTGTTGAATGAGGTTAAAAACCTGCCTTATCAATTTTTGCAACAGTTACAGTTTACTTGGTTTGATCTTCAGCAGACTGCCCGGCAATTGTCGAGTAGAAATTGGTTGTTAATCAGTCTATTGACTTTGTTATGGTTGGGTTTATTTGTTTGGGTGCGAGGTCAGTTAATTCTGTTGTTTGAGCGCTTGAATGGGATTGAGGTGCGCAGTTTTTTGGCCAATGGAATCTTGGTGGGGTTAAAGTTGTTGCATTTGAGTGGGTTGTGGATTGCACTGTCAGGTACTTTGTTATTATTCATGGGGTTGGCAAAGCCGGCTGATTCCAGTATGATGTTGGTATTGAGTCTGATATTTACGGGTTTGGGGGCCAAATTATTGATTAATCTGGCTTGGTTGTTATTGTCAGATAAAGCGTTGAAAACTCCCAATCGTTCCAAGGTGTATGTGCAGATTTGTTGGACGGTGATAATTATGAGTGTGTTTACCCTGATGACCACGTGGGTCCATATCAATTATGAGAAGTTTGATTTAAATATTTCCTTGAATATTCAGCAGTTAATGGACAGTTTGTTTATGTTATTATTGTCATTGGTGGTGTGGCCAGTGATTCGAATTCGTAGAATTTTCTTGGATTTTTTGGAAGATCGGGTAAAAAGTTATTGGTTTTTGGTTATTCAGCTGATCACTTTGTTATTTCCCTTGTCAATTTTGATGGTTGCCTTGTTAGGGGTGGTGGGTTATTTAAATTTGGGTTGGCGAGTGGGGGAACAGTCCAGTTGGTTTGTGTTGGTGTTGACTGGTTTGTTGATTGCACAGGGTATTTTGAGTGATGGTATTATTTGGTTGAAGAATTTTGCTCTCAAGCACAGTCGTTATGGTTTGTTGTGGACGCAGGATATTATTCCCTTATTGCATAAGTTGCTGGGTATTGTGTTGATTGGGGTGGCCACGGTGATTTTTTTGTGGTTGAGTGGGTGGTTGCCGGCTGAGAAAACGGCTGGGGATGTGGCGATGCGGGAAACTGTGGAGAAGGTTTTGACTTATTCATTATTCACTTTGGGAAGCTCCGATATCAGTTTGGGTAAGTTGGTGTTGTTTGCTTTAACATTGTGGGGAGTGTTTTGGTTTGGTCGATGGTGTCGTCAGGTGACTTATCGTTGGATTTATATCGGGGTGATTGATTTGGGAGTGCGCCACAGTCTGTCAGTTTTTACTCAATATACTGTGGTCTTGGTGGGGTTGTTTGTGAGTTTGCGAATAGTTGGCATTGATTTGACGACGCTGACTATTTTTGCGGGGGCATTGGGAGTGGGAATTGGGTTTGGATTGCAGAATATTGTGAATAATTTCATCAGTGGCATTTTGTTGTTGATCGAGCGACCTTTGCGCACGGGTGATTTGATCAGTGTGGGGGGAAAGTATGAGGGAATTGTCAGTGAAATTGGCATTCGTTCTCTAACTTTACGCACTTTTGATTATGATGAAGTGATTATTCCCAATGCTGATTTTATTTCTCAAGCATTTACGAATTGGACGCATACTAATCAGTTTAAGCGTACTACAGTTTATATCAATGTGAGTTATGAGACTGATTTGGATGAGGCGTTGGCAGTGATCACTGGAGCAATTCAGGAAGTGCCTAATATTGTTAAAGATCCTGCTTATCAAGTGGTTATTTGGGAATTTGCTGATTCTGCGGTGAGTTTGCGGGTGGATTATTATATTGATTTGAGTGTGTCTGGAATAGTGCCGATTCGGGGTCAGTTGATGAATGTGATTTGGAAACGGTTGCAGGCGCATGGAATTAAGATTCCTTATCCGCAACAAGATGTTTATGTGAAATCGGCAGTGCGGCTAGAGCCTTCGGAAGTTTCGGAGGAGAATCAGTTAAAAGAAGGGGGAATGAAGTCTGAGATAGAGAGGAAGTAAGTTACAAGGACCAGTCCAGTGGGGTCGGTCGGTCAGAAAAAATAGAAGGGAATTCCTTTTCCAAAGATAACTTTCCATGCCTCAGCGGGAAAAATTAGATGTTTCCAGTTATCCTGATACTTTCTTATTATTGGCTATCCTAATCACACTCAGTTTTTATCGTTTTATGGGAAAATTCCGGAGGTTGCTCAACTCTCGCCAATTACCATCTTGATTTAGGGGAGGTGAGTTTCAAGAAATGAGGTTTGATTCTAATTCCTGTGTGAGCAAATGTAGTGTAAAAGATAAATATGAATTTTGCATTAGGGAAAATGCTGATTTTGCATAGGAAAAATACTAAGTAGAACAGTATGCTTTTACCTTAAAAGGTTGACCTTAATTTGAACGGTTATCCTTCCCTATTTGGGAGGTACTGTTCGTCCTCATCTTTTATTAGTGACAATTTCCAGAGATATGGTAGCATTGAAGCCTCATAGATTTACGGTGGTTTAAATAGACATTCTGTCATCCCCCCTTTTTTGCACAAGAATGGATAATGTTTAAGTACTTTAATAACTTTCTCTCTAAATTGTCAGGTAAATTACACATCCGGGTGGTCTTAATTGTGCCCTTCATGGTGCAGATCATTGTGGCCGTGGGGGTTACCGGTTACCTGTCTTATCGGAATGGACAAGAAGCAGTGCATGATTTGGTGACTCAGTTACATCAGGAGATCACCGATCGGATTCAGCAGTATATTCACAGTTATTTAGAAATTCCCTCCTTAGTTGTTGAAATCAATGCCGATGCGGTTAGCAATGAACAACTGAATTTATTTGATCTCCACAGTTGGTTACCGCATTTGTTTCGACAAAGTCAACTGTTTGATTCACTGAGTTATATCTACTGTGGCAATGAAAAGGGAGATTACATTGCTTTGCAACGTTTGGAAGATGACTCTTTAGCCTACAATATTAAGGACTTCAGCACGCACGATTTGATGGCTGAATACACTCTGGATCAAGAAGGTCATCCCACTAATCTCAATAATCCTCAAAAATATGATCCTCGTTTACGTCCCTGGTATCAAACTGCAGTGCGAGCAGGTCATTCTATCTGGTCCGATATTTACCAATTCATTGGCTTGACTGGAACTGAGCAATTGGGAATGAGTTTTGTCTATCCTTATTACACGCAAAATACTGCAAATCCTCCTCAAATTCAAGGAGTGTTGGGCGCCGATTTCACCTTGTCTCGTATCAGCGAATTTTTACAAAGCATTCAGGTGGGACAAACTGGTAAAACCTTCATTATGGAACGTTCCGGACTGTTGGTGGGAGGCTCCTTTCCTTATCCCTCTTTTGATGAAAATCACAATCGATTGGCCGTTTTTGATGTTGAAGACAAAGTGATCAAAGCCACTGCTGAACAATTGAAAAAAAGGTTTGGAGATTTTTCTCCCATTCAAGAAGGTAAAGAAATACACTTTGATCTGCAGGGCGAAACTCAACTGGTGCATGTCAAACCTTTTGCCAATCAATTTCAACTGGATTGGTTAATTGTGGTGGTCGTGCCCCAAGCTGACTTTATGGCTGAAATTGATGCCAACACTCGCTTAACCATTCTCCTGAGTTTAATCGCCCTTATTCTTGCCACCTTATTTGGCATTTTCACCTCACGTTGGATTGTCCATCCCATTTTGCGCTTGAATGAAGCCGCCAAAAAGTTAGCGGGAGGAGATTGGAATCAGTCTCTACCCACCAACCGTTCCGATGAATTGGGAGAATTAGCCAAATCTTTCAACAGCATGGCCAGACAACTTAAAGAATCTTTTCAAACTTTAGAAGCCAAAAATGCCGATTTGCGACGCCTTGACCAACTGAAAAATGAATTTTTAGCCAACACTTCTCATGAACTTCGTACCCCTTTAAATGGGATCATTGGTATTGCAGATTCCCTAATTGATGGAGCCACTGGGAATTTGCCCAAAGAAACCTGTGCCAATCTCATCATGATTGTAGTCAGTGGCCGCCGACTTGCCAATTTGGTCAATAACATCTTAGATTTCTCCAAATTACGCCATAAAAACATTGAGTTACAAACTCGTCCCATTGGTATTCGAGAAGTGGTAGAAGTGGTCTTTGCCCTCAGCCGCCCCCTGATCGATCAAAAGGGCTTAACTTTTGAGAATCAAGTTGCTCCCGATTTTCCCCCTGCTCTAGCTGATGAGAATCGCCTTCAACAAATTCTCCACAACCTTATCAGCAATGCCGTCAAATTCACTGAATCAGGAAGGGTAGAAGTCACAGCCAGTCTGATGGATGTTCAAAAACATCCTTTACTTCCCACCCAAGTTCCCAAACCAGGGGATTGGTTGGTGATCACGGTAAAAGACACTGGTATTGGCATTCCCCAAGATAAGCAAAGCCGCATTTTTGAATCTTTTGAACAAGCCGATGGTTCCACAGCTCGAGTGTATGGAGGGACAGGTTTGGGCCTTGCAGTTACTAAAAAATTAGTTGAATTGCATGGAGGAGAAATTTGGGTAGAATCTACAGAAGGAGTGGGTTCTCAATTCACTTTTACCCTGCCCATTGCCTATCGGGAATCCCATCAGATATTGTCGACAGTTCCTCTTATCGTCCCAGAATCCAGCGTGCAAGGAGATTTATTGATCAATAAGTTATCTCCAGAAGTGAATGTAGCCATACCCAATTCTCAAGCTCATGGATTTAAAATTTTGATTGTGGATGATGAATTGGTCAACTTACAAGTTTTAATCAATCACCTGTCTTTGGCAAAGTATGTGATTACCAAGGCTACCAATGGGTTAGAAGCCTTGCAAATGTTTGAAGAAGGTTATCAACCTGATTTAATTCTCTTGGATATCATGATGCCAAAAATGACTGGGTATGAAGTTTGTCGAAAAGTTAGGGAACGTTTTCCAGCCAATGAGTTACCCATTTTGATGTTGACTGCCAAAAATCAAGTATCTGATTTGGTGGAAGGTTTAAGTTCCGGGGCCAATGATTACTTGACCAAACCGGTGTCCAAAAATGAATTGATGGCACGTATCAAAACTCACTTGGAATTGGCCCATCTTAATATTGCTTATGGTCGTTTTGTGCCTCGACAATTTCTACAATTCCTGAATAAGGAAAGCATTGTGGATGTTAAATTGGGTGATCAAGTGCAGCAGGAAATGTCCATTCTCTTTTCAGATATTCGAGCGTTTACCACTTTGTCTGAGACCATGACTCCTGAAGATAACTTTAAGTTTATTAACACTTATCTAAGTTATATGGAGCCAGTGATTATTGAGAACCATGGTTTTATCGATAAATATATTGGAGATGCGATCATGGCTTTATTCAGTGGGGAAGTGGATCAGGCTCTGGCAGCAGGAGTGAGCATGTTACAGCGATTGGGGGAATATAATCAACGTCGGGAACAACAACAGGAATTGCCTATTCAGATTGGGATTGGTATCAACAGCGGCTCGTTGATGTTGGGAACTGTAGGGGGACATCATAGAATGGATGGGACGGTGATCAGTGATGCCGTTAATTTGGCTTCTCGAATCGAGGGCTTAACTAAAAATTATGAAGTTTCTTTGCTGATCAGCCATCACACTTATTCCCGCTTACAAGATCCGCACCGTTATGCTATTCGTAGGATTGATCAGGTGAAGGTGAAAGGGAAAACTGAGTTGGTGACGGTTTACGAGGTTTTTGAGGCAGATTTTCCGGAATCTAAGTCAGGTAAGTTGGCAACTCAAGCGTTATTTGCTCAAGCTTTGGATTGTTATGAGAATGGTGAGTTTTCAAAGGCTTCTGAGTTATTTGCCAGGTGTTTAAGTCGGAATCCATTGGATAAAGTGGCAGATATTTATTTGCAGCGTTGTGATCGGGGAATGCATCCTACATAGCCAAAAGGAAAGTCTCCTTTAGAGTATAGTCTCTAGAAGGTAGGTTGGAGTGGAGGCTTTAGCCGGCCAGCAGTCGGCCCTTGCAATTTGTGTATGTGGGGTGATGCCTACGGCTTACCGGCTAAAGCCTCCACTCCATTGAGTCGTGTGGGGTGATGCCTACGGCTTACCGGCTAAAGCCTCCACTCTGTTGAGTCGTGTCAATCCATCATGGGATACAGTGGTTAACCAGGTGCGAAGGGGCTGGCCATTGGGCAATATCAGTTCTGGTTGGCATTCATACAAGGGATATAGGACAAAGTGTCGAGTGTATAGACCAGGATGCGGTAAAGTTAATTGGGCAGTTTGAATGGTGAATTGGGCGTACAAAAGGAGATCGAGATCCAGGGTGCGGGCGGCCCATTTTTCGGCAGTGCGTTGACGACCTTGTTGATTTTCAATGAGTTGGAGTTGTGCCAGCAGTTGATAGGGAGAGAGTTGGGTGTGTAAAACGGCACAGGCATTGATGTAGTCTGGTTGGTCCAAGTTCCCTAAAGGTTGGCTTTGGTAAGGTGAGGAGTGGCAGTGGAGTTGGGTGTGAGGCAGGTCGGCAAGTCGGTGCAAAGCTTGTTGGATTTGTTGAATGGGATGGTGGAGGTTGCTGCCGAGACCAATGTAAGCGGGAACAGAATCTTTTAGTATAGGGTTAGGGAGGCGTGGCATCAGTTTTGGGAGATCGACGACGTTGTTGACGAGAGGTGGTTTTAGTCAAGGTGGTGCGGGTTTCAGCGTCACCGTCTTGGTAGAGTTTCCACCAGTCTGCAGTGGGTTGTAAGCTGTCGTCAATTGTGGAACGCAGCAGTAGAAAATCGTAGGCAGCCCGGAATCGGGGGTGTTGGGTGAGTTTCAGGGCTTTTTTATTCTTATGAAGTTTGATCAGGCGGGTTTGTAGCAGCCAGATTTCTTGCATGAGCACATAAATCCGCTTGGGAATTGAGACGTGACGGTTTTGTTGTATGAGGAGTTGGTAACCGGTTTCTAATAGGGTTTCTTGGGGGGGAATACCTTTGGCCAATTTTTCAGGAATGCGGGACATTAGAGGGGGCCAGAGTAAAACGGCGAGTAGAAAGGCGGGGGCAACGGGTTTTTGGGCTAGAATGCGTTGGTCTGTGTTTTCAAGGGCTTGTTGGATCAGTTGCAGGTCTTCCGTTTTTTCAAAGCAGGATTCGGTGTAAGGGAACAGTTGTTTGAATAGGGGGTATTGTTGTAAGAGTTTGAAACTGCTAACAGCATGTCCACTGAGAAATAGTTTGAGGGTTTCTTCATAGAGTCTGGCCGGGGGAATGTGGGCCAGAAGATGACTGAGGTGGGGAATGGGATCGGCAGTGGAATGGTCTAAGGAGAAGTTGAGTTTGGCTGCAAATCGAAGGGCACGAAGCATGCGCACGGGATCTTCTTGATAGCGTAATTCCGGTTCTCCAATGAGTCGGATGCGTTTGTCTTGGAGGTCTTGGAGACCATTGGCATAGTCGAGTAGGGAGAAGTCGCTGATGTCATAGTAAAGAGCATTGACGGTGAAATCACGGCGAGAAGCATCTTCATCGACGGTTTGACCATAGACGTTATCTCGTATGATCATGCCTTCTTTAATGATGCGTTCTCCTTGTTCGTCAAAGTGGGAGCGAAAGGTGGAGACTTCAATGATTTCGTCATTACAATGAACATGGGCAAGGACAAAGCGTCGTCCGATGAGTCGGCATTGTCGAGGGAATAGGTCTTTGATTTGTTCGGGGCGGGCATTGGTGACGACATCAAAGTCTTTGGGGGTGTGTTGTAACAGTACATCGCGTACTCCTCCTCCCACCAGATAGGCTTGATAGCCGGCTCGATGCAGTTGATATAACACATAGAGGGCAGATGGACTGAGGTTTTTTCGGGATAAGGAATGCTGGGGACGAGGAATTCGTGCTGGGGTCAACAGTAGGGAGGTTGGCATGAACGGGTTACCTGTTTTATACCCACTGGAGAGACGGCCAGGAAGGTTTGGATCGTGGTATTCATAGTCAGGGAAAAGGTGGTTATCCGGTAGAACATCGAAATGGGACTTTTGCAAAACCCTCGAAATAGGTGAGGTGGGATGGAGGGTCAGTTTTGATTGGCACAGAGTAAAGTTTGTACTCCCAGGGTGCTTTGAATTTATTGATTTAGAATTAATGTTAAACTATAGGGCTTAAACTTTCACAGGGATGACTATGAATTGTCAACTGCTTACTTTATTATTGAATGAACAAAAAACCAGTTATGTGTTAGTGGATGATCAGTGGATTGTCCATGATCAGGGAGGTAAAACTGATTTGTTGTGCAAGGAGGATGAGTCAAAGGGACCGCTTTCTTTGTTGGATTTGGTGCCAGAGTTGATGGGATGTGAGGATATTTTACAGGAGGTTTTGAATGAGGACCTCCCCCATTTTCAGTTAGAAAATCTCAATCGTTATTCTCCCGAGGGAGAGACTTATTATGTCAATGTCAGTATTCTGCGTTACCTGCCCGAAGAACCCCTTTTACAGTTCCCTTTGTTGTTGGTTATTTTGTCAGATACCTCAGAGTGGACTTACATTCAGCAAACTTTGACTCAGCAACGCAATGAGTTGAGTCTCTTAAAACATGAATTGGATCAGACCAATCAGCGTTTGGAGTTTATTTTACAGCGGTATGTACCTCGAGAAGTGGGTACTGCCCTTATGGAGAATCGGATTCTGCCAAAATTGGGCGGGGAAGTGCGGGAGATTACGGCTTTGTTTGCAGATTTACGCAATTATACCAGTATCAGTGAAAAATTAACTCCCGCAGAAACTATTGAAATGTTGCATGTGTGTTTGGATATTGCGTCCACCGCAATTGCCGAGTTCGGAGGGGTGATTGTCAACTACATGGGGGACGCTGTCATGGCTATTTTCAATGCCCCCAATGAACAACTCGATCACGCGTACCGAGCTGTTCAGGCCGGGTTAACCATGCAAGTTATGGCTAAAATTTACCAGAAAGAGGAAAATAACCGTTATCCCCCTATTCACTTTGGAGTGGGGATCAATACGGGCACGGCTTTAGTGGGCAATGTAGGAGCACAATGGCATTATCAATATACTGCTATCGGAGATACCATTAATGTAGCTTCCCGCATTTGCAGTCATGCCCAACCTGGAGAGGTCCTCATTGGCCCCAATACTCACCAGCATTGTTCAGATAAAGTTCAAGCTCATCCCTTATTGCCCATCAAGTTCAAGGGCAAAAGTCAAGAAATGACGGTTTATTGTGTGGACTCGATCTTACAGAAGGATAACTTATTTTAAATTGAGCTTAGGATTGTGAACTGTTTGGCCAATCAGCAGATTTTTGCAAGTACTTCCTCAATTCCATGCTTGTCAATCAAACGCATTCCCTGACTGCTTACCCTAAGTTTGACCCAGCGTTTTTCTTGAGCCAACCAAAAGCGATGAACATGCAAATTGGGCAGAAAACGCCGTTTGGTTTTATTATTGGCATGGGAAACCCGATGTCCGGTCATGGGGCGTTTGCCAGTCACTGCACATACTCTTGACATAACTTATCCTTTGATTCACTATAGAAGGGGCCATTTTTAACAAAAAATGACTATTCAGTCAACCGATTAACTGCAAAAAACATGTCGGCTCATCATAACACGCCAAATAGCAATTCATCTCGAAAAGGTTTGCGCTTTTTTGAAACCATTCACTCCTTCAAATTGACTCACATTTGGCTGGTGATCATAGGTCTATACTTCATACTTTGGTACCTAAATCCAGAAAAAGCCGGCAGTATGTTCTTTGGTATTGCCCAGGGTGCTGAGCAGTGGACCTCTTGGCTAACTGGTCCAGTTTCCAAATCCACTTCCGACCTACAAACTTTTTTGAACACTCCAAATCCCAAGTTATTTGACAAACGCAATGGTTTCTACAAAGAAAAGGCGGGTTACTATATCACAGTCAATACTCAAAAGAAAAGCTGTGAACCCCGTTACAGCGAAAAACATCAAGGTTATTGGAATATCCCAGCCAAAGTTCTTTGTCCACAGGTTATGCGCCTTTTAGCCGGAGATAGCTCTACCTTAACCATAGAAGTGACCAGTGGTTGTGAAGCCAATCCTCAAGAGGCTCAACAACGCGATTGGAAATGCAAAAGTAAATGATGCGATAAAGATGAAATACGAAAAAACAAAAGGGAAATCTCCGTTGGAGTGGAGACTTTAGCCGGAGTGGAGGTTTAGATGATACATTGGAGTGGAGGCTTTAGCCGGTAAGCGGTCGGATCCTGGATTAGAGGCTTTAGCCGGAGTGGAGGTTTAGATGATACATTGGAGTGGAGGTTTAGATGATACGTTGGGGTAGAGGCTTTAGCCGGTAAGCGGTCGGCCCTTGCAATTTGTGTATATGGGGTAATGCCTACCACTGACCGGCTAAACCTCCACTCCAAGGACCTACCGCTGGCCGGCTAAAGCCTCTAGTCCAAGGACCTACCACTGACCGGCTAAACCTCTAGTCCAAGGACCTACCGCTGACCGGCTAAAGCCTCCATTCCAAGGACCTACCGCTGACCGGCTAAAGCCTCCATTCCAAGGGCCTGCCGCTGGCCGGCTAAAGCCTCCATTCCAAGGGCCTGCCGCTGGCCGGCTAAAGCCTCCATTCCAAGGACCTACCGCTGGCCGGCTAAAGCCTCCATTCCAAGGGCCTGCCGCTGGCCGGCTAAAGCCTCCATTCCAAGGGCCTGCCGCTGGCCGGCTAAAGCCTCCACTCCAAGGACCTACGGCTGACCGGCTAAAGCCTCCACTCCAACGTCTCTTAACTGAGGGGCAACTCTCATTTTTTCATGATCGTTTTCATTATCGCATACTTTTGCAAGAGATCTACTATAGACGTGACCAGTGGTTGTAAAGCCAATTCTCAAGAGGCTCAACAACGCGATCGGAAATGCAGCACCCCCTAAAAATACTCTCCTCTCTTTCACCTTTAGAAAATCATGAAACACCTACCCGACACCATTCGAGCTGTGGATTGGCAACATGACTGCCTACACCTTTTGGATCAACGACAACTGCCTTTACGCCAAGAAATTCTCAAACTGCAAACCGTACAAGAAGTCACCAAAGCTATCCAAGATATGGTAGTACGTGGTGCCCCTGCTATCGGTATCACTGCAGCCTATGGAGTGGTTCTCGCTGCTCGATCAGCTTACGTACAACGACCCACTGACTGGATGGCTCACATTGAAACCGATCTGCACACTCTCTCAAAAGCCAGACCCACTGCCGTCAATCTTACCTATGCAATTAATCGCATGCGGGCCCTTTTTCCCCAAATTACCGGCAATCCAGTGCCTGAACTGTTGGCGGAAGCCCGTCTTATTCATGAGGAAGATATTCAAGCCAACTATCGCATGGGCGAACTTGGCGCAAATTTACTTCCTAACCCTTGTCGAGTGCTGACTCATTGCAATGCCGGTGCTCTGGCTACAGGTGGTTATGGGACTGCTTTGGGGGTAATTCGCACTGCTTTTGCCCATGGTAAACTGCAACAGGTTTATGCTGACGAAACCCGACCTTGGTTGCAAGGCGCCAGACTCACCGCTTGGGAATTAAAAGAGGAGGGCATCCCCTGTGTTTTAATCGCGGACAGTGCCGCCGCCATGCTCATGCGCAACGGTCTAATTGATTGGATCATTGTGGGTGCCGATCGAATTACCGCAAACGGTGATGTTGCCAATAAAATTGGGACTTACAGCCTGGCGGTCTTAGCGCGTTACCATCACGTAAAAATGATGGTCGTTGCCCCCACCACTACCTTCGACAGTACACTTGCCAGCGGCAATTCCATCATCATTGAAGAACGTTCTCCCCATGAAGTGACTCAACTCCATGGACACCCCATAGCCCCTATGGGAATCAAAGCCTGGAACCCTGCATTTGACATCACCCCCGCTGAACTGATCGATGTGATTGTAACTGAAAAAGGTTATGTAGAACATCCCAACTCCACCAACCTAGCCTCCCTTCTCCAATAACCTAACTGCTAACTTCCCATTGTCCTGCCAATGAATTTATCCTCCAATCACTCCCCACTTGCCAAAGAGGCCAAGTTCTCATGAGTAAAATTGCCAATCACATTTACATGGCCATCGTCAAACACACCGCCTGGAAAAAACGCTTGCATGAAGCCGTTCAAACTGGAAAAAATTTTTCTAACTTAGGATTAGAACAATGTGAATTGGGCAAATGGCTAATTACCAATGCCGAAGAATTAAAAGAATACGATCATTACTATTTAGTCGTAGATTACCACGGCCAACTCCATCAAGAAGCTGATAAAATCATCGAACTTGCCCAACAAGGACACCAACAACGAGCCCTTTCCTCACTGGAATATGGCAGTCATTTTGAACACATCTCTCAACAACTCGTGCAAAACATCATCGCTTGGCATGATACCGTCGTTGGCAAAGAAAAATAACTCAACTCTCTCTATCCCGTATTTCACTGTGGACCTTTCCTCCCAACAGGTCCCCAATAACTCATTCATTTATCTGATCTTTATCAATACCCATTTTACCTCCCAACACTAAAAATTGACCACTTAGGAATCACTATGTCTGTCAAAAAAGTAGTATTAGCTTACTCTGGAGGGTTAGACACCTCAATCATTCTCAAATGGCTACAAGACAAATACCAATGCGAAGTCGTCACTTTCACTGCTGACATTGGTCAAGGCGAAGAATTAGAACCCGCCCGTTTGAAAGCCCAAAAATTAGGCGTGCGAGAAATCATCATTCGAGACCTGCGAGAAGAATTTGTACGGGAGTATGTCTTCCCCCTTTTCCGTGCCAATACCGTATATGAAGGGGAATATTTACTGGGCACCTCCATTGCCCGTCCCCTCATCGCCAAACACTTAGTCGATATTGCCATAGCCACTGGCGCCGATGCCATTGCCCACGGCGCCACAGGAAAGGGAAATGACCAAGTGCGCTTTGAACTCGGTGCCTATGCCCTCAAACCAGATATTAAAATCATTGCCCCCTGGCGAGAATGGGACCTTACCTCCCGAGAAAAACTACTTGCCTATGCCCAACAACATGACATTCCCGTCGACATGCTCAAAAAGGGACAACAATCCCCCTATTCCATGGATGCCAATCTCCTGCATATTTCATATGAGGGAATGAACCTAGAAGACCCCTGGCAAGCCCCAGAAGAAAACATGTGGCGCTGGACAACCTCCCCGGAACAAGCCCCAGACCGACCCATCGAACTTGAACTGGAATTTACCAAAGGCGATATCACTGCCATTAACGGACAAACCATGACCCCTGCACAAGTGCTCACTCAACTCAACAAACTGGGCGGGGAACATGGGATAGGGCGACTCGATCTGGTTGAAAACCGCTACGTTGGTATGAAATCCCGTGGCTGTTACGAAACCCCGGGCGGCACCATTTTACTCAAAGCCCATCGAGCCATGGAATCGCTGACCATGGACCGAGAAGTCGCCCACCTGAAAGACGAACTCATGCCCCGCTATGCCAGTCTCGTTTACAATGGCTACTGGTGGAGTCCCGAACGACAACTCCTACAACAACTGATCGACAGTTCACAAACCACAGTCAACGGCAAAGTCCGCGTCAAACTGTACAAAGGCAATGTCATCATCACCGGACGCCAATCTCCCACCCACAGCCTCTTTGACCCTCGCATTGCCACCTTTGAAGAAGATGGAGGTGCTTACCACCAACAAGACGCTGAAGGCTTCATCAAACTCAATGCCTTGAGAATGAGAATTGCTGCCCGTTTAAAAACATAAATTCCCGCTCAGTATCTGGCTAAGGCATAAGTCCCTAACGCTTAGTCGACCCCTATTTATAACCGATAGAGCAAAGCAATGCGCCCCACTCCAACTTAACCAACGGGTTGGAGTTGGCCTATCAAAAAATCCATTCAACCATTTCTCACCAATCAACTGGCGCACTGAATGAAACCCCCGCTTTTGGTCGAAAATACAATCTACAGTTTCTCAGACTATTTCAAACTGGTCGATTATCAAGAAGATATCTTGGCATATTTTGGTTTTTCATTCAGTAAACAACAAATAACACTGCCACATCCTCTTGAACCACTCAACAATAATTTCATGACACTGAAGGTGCGGCTTACCCGAAATCTTCCCCACATTAGCCTAACAAATGAAACCGCAAAACGGGAATTTTTAATTGCCCCCATTTTATTAGAATTGATAGACTACACCCAAGCTAAAATCAAAGTCGAATTTCCACTGAATATCAGCAATCAATTGCGAGGAACATTAGATTATTACCTACAATCTCAACAAAACCTCCTGGTCATCGAAGCAAAAAACAGCGATTTAGAAAGAGGTTTTATGCAATTAGCCGTTGAATTGATTGCTTTAGATCAATGGACAGACAGCACCAGCACTCATCTATATGGTGCTGTTTCCACAGGTGAAATTTGGCGATTTGGAATTTTAGAACGGACCGCAAAACAAATTACTCAAGACCTAAATTTATTTAGAGTCCCTTCAGATTTAGAAGAATTATTAGGAGTCCTAATCACTATTTTAGGAAAATAACCCATCAAAATCAGATATAGCTGAACGCAGCATAAAAAAAGTTCTCGTAGACCATGCAGTAACACATCAATTAATAGACCTCTTGCAAAAGTAAATGATGCGATAAAGATGAGATGGGAAAAAATAAAAGGAAAATCCCTTTTAGAGTATAGGATCTAGAAGGTAAGTTGGAGTCGAGGCCTTAGCCGGTAGATTGGAGTGGAGGCTTTAACCGGTAAGTTGGAGTTGAGGCCTTAGCCGGTAGATTGGAGTGGAGGCTTTAGCCGGCCAGCCGTAAACATCACCCCACATACACAAATTGCAAGTGCCGACTGCTGGCCGGCTAAAGCCTCCACTCCAACGTATCTTACAAAAAGTCTAATATCGCGCGCAATACGCTAAAGCTATTGCGTCCTACAATTATCGTCCTACAATTAGCACTACTTCCTCAGTGCTAATTTCTAAAATTCCCCCCATTTTTTCTTCCCCCCAAAAATCCCCCTTTTTTTGAACAAAATGTTCCGCTTATCTTAAATTTAATACCTTTAGTCTATTCAATTTAACAAAATTAACCCGTCAAGTTCCTTTAGGTCTGAAAACTGAAAATTTTTCACGTACGATTTTCTTTTTTCAGGGTAAAAGAAATCATTCTCAAACCCTCTTTTTTATAGGAGGAAGTAGAAGACGATCCAAAACCCAACCCCCATTTAATTACTACATTAAGGAGGATATAATTTTATCAGGCTGATTCCCTGCCACTCAATGACCACAATTGTATTTAACTAATTTAAGGAGCATGAACATGTCTTGTTCAACTTATAATAAACACGCCTCGAGTAACAGTGGAGGCACTTTACGGGAATTATCCCAGAAGAAAGGCTGGCGAGAATCGCTGGCTCAATGGACCAAGGTCGGGTTGTTTGTCGGCGTGGCATTGGGAAGTGCTTTGCCTACCATGGGCCTAGCAGGAAATATGCAATCTTTAGGGACAGTAGTGGTTCCTACTAAACCTGCCATACCAACCACCGGAACAGGAGTCATTTCAGGCGTGAAATTTAACGACTTGAATGGTAACGGTGTTCAAGATGCTGGCGAGAAAGGTTTCCCTGCGGAAACTATCTATGTTCGCAATAACACCTTAGCCAATGCCGGTAAAGGTGGCCTTTATATCACTCGCACCGACATAGAAGGGCGTTATCGTTTAACTGGATTACCTGCGGGTAAATACACCGTCTGGACTGGGGTAGAGTTTTGGCAAACTGCTCCCATTAAAGCCGAAGAGATAGGGACATTTGAGCAGTACGTTTTCGATTTAATCGCTAACAAGGAGTCATCAGTCAACTTTGGTGTCTGGGATGGTGTGGAGCGCCGAGATTGCACTTTGTGCGTGACTGCCAATGATCAACAGACCGACGCTGGGGAAGAAATTACCGTTGGTGGTAATATCGTAGATAAAACCCCTGATGGTAGTAACTTGACCATCACCGTAGAAGCCTTTGGTTACAGTGCGGT
>DYNP01000028.1 GCA_020721005.1 Thiomargarita sp. | reverse complement strand
CCCCTGATGGTAGTAACTTGACCATCACCGTAGAAGCCTTTGGTTACAGTGCGGTTAAAACTGTTGCTGCCGCCGACCGAGTGGCAGACACGAGCATTCCTATTGAGTTAGTGGTGTCCTTTCCAAAAGGGGGAGAGTATCCCGTCAAAGTCACGGCAACCAGCGATAATGGTGCGCAAGCGGAAGGCACTGGCAAAATCGTGGTGCGAGATGTGGCAACCAGCGATTCCTGCGATGTTAATGTCGTTAATGCTTGGTCCACCCGTGATGGATACTGGGACGACCCCAACGTTTGGAGTACCGGTAAAGTACCTGGGACGACCGATTGGGTGATGCTCAGTTCAGGTCATCAGGTGTTGGTGCCGGCGATTACCACTCAACAATTGCAGAAAAAGGAGATGTCAAGAGTAAAAGGATTGTGCATAGCTCAGGGGGCCAAACTGGGTAAATTCTTTTATCGTAAATTGGCGACACTTCCTCCTTTTTTGAGTCGATACCAGAAATTTTTTGTATCTCAACGTAGTGGTATTCGTAGCATAAGCGATTGTCGATTTACAGGGGTGACAACTAACCCCAAAACTGCCCAAAATCCATGCCGTTGGGATGATCCTAATAGCTGGAATCCAACAGGAGTACCAGGTGTCGGTGCCAATGTGTATATTCCCAAAGGGGTATCTTGTGTAATACCACTCGCTACTGCCGCTGCCGATACTGATGCAATTAGACTAAACCATCTTTGCAATGAGGGTACTTTGACGACTCCCGCGGTCTCTGCACCTGATCGTCAACAATATTGGTTGGCTCTTAATACAGGAACGTTTCATAACATGGGAACCGTCGAATCCAGTAACGGTGCTGGTGGTGGACCTGGAGTAGGTATTGCTATTGTTGCAGGACGGAATTTCCAAAATGATGGAACTATTCTGTCTGGGAATGGCGGTGCTGCTGGAGATGGTGGGCCAATACGAATCGACCCTAGTAACCTTTCCAATACTGGTACGATCCGATTGGGTAATGGCGGTCCGTGCGATGCCCACATGGGATGGTGTTCTAAATCTGGAAATGGTGGCACATTGAGTATCAATGCTACAGGTACCGTCAACAATGCAGGTAAGGTGATAGGTGGTAGTGGTGGTTCTGCCGGGAGTGTTGGTCGAGGAAGTGATAGCCATATGACTATCAATGGCTGCTCAAACCATGAAAAGAACATCCCAGCCGCTCAACAGTGCGTCGTAAGAACATATGGTGCTGTACTAGGCGCAATGGGTTATTATTACGAAGACCCTATCCAGCTTAAACTGGATGCCAATACTAATATCCAAAGCGGCGACATTTTCTTCGTCAGCGACGACAACGGCAAAATCGAAGTCGGTAACCTTGCCGAAGGAGCTATTACTGCCGAAAGAAGCCTCACCTGGGCGATTGGCAAAGGTGGCATTATTGACTTTAGCCAAGTTAGTGACAAAGCCTTCAAAGCCGGTCAAGAAATGATTATCTATACTGATAACCTCATCTTACCCGCTGGCAAGACTTTGGCACAACTGGTTGACGCACCAAAGGTCACCGTTCTACCCGCTAAACTGTTGATGAATGCAAGTTGGTTCACCACTGAAGAGACGATGATAGGTTCCCCTGGTGAACAATTGCTATTACCCTTGACTTTAAACAATCTGGGGCCAGCCAAGGACACTTACACGCTGACCGTTACCAATCCACAAGGTTGGTCAATGTGCAATTTGCCTAAGACCGTCACAGTTAATAGCCAACGTAATGTCAAGTTGGAATGCAACGTCACCTTACCCGCTACCCGTGGTGCCGAGAATACTGTCATCATTACGGCAGCTTCTCAAACGGACCCTGCGCTGCAAGTGACTACGACTTTGCATCTGCAAGTGGCAGTGGAACAATATGACCTTTATGGTAAAGTCGTGGATAACAACGGCCAGCCCGTTACAGGTGCGACGGTACAAGTGGGCGAACAAACCACGACTACCGAGGCCCAAGGTCAATGGATGGTTATGGACTTACCCGTAGGTGAATACAACGTCACGACCTCGAAAGAAGGTTATGTCTTCTCTTCTCAAACGGTCATGGTCAATAGTCAAACGACGTTGATGACGATTAGTGGTAATTTACAATCATCTAGCGCAGTGGACAATGACCCCACTATCACCCCAAACAAAGGCCCTTACAGCGCCTCTGGCATTATCAAAGACAAATTAGGTCCCGTGGCTGGAGTCACCGTACAAATCGCAGATCAAACAGCGACTACCGATGCGTCTGGGTATTGGGAAATTACGGGCCTCACCGCTGGTAATTACATCGCTGAAGCGACTAAAGACGGCTATCTCTCGTTTATTCAACAATTTGACGTGAGTGAAGCCATGCCAACCGCTAAGGTACCCTTGAAACTGGCCTCGTTACTCAAGTTGCAAGTCTCCATTCAACCCAAAGTGGCCAAGCCGGGGGATGATGTGACCTATCTCCTCAGCGTCACCAATAATGGCGATCATGCAGCAACGGGTTTGATCCTCCAAGACTTGATACCCGAGGGCACGAGTTTGGTCTCTTTGACAGGTGAGAATTGCGATTCGGCTACGGTCACTTGCAGCGTCTCTGAATTGGCTATGGGTCAAACCATGAAGGTCAAATTGGTGGTGAATGCGCCTGAAGTGGGAATTTTGGAAAATACAGCGACGGTTACTGCCAATGACTATCCAAGCGAAGTCAATGTAAGCACCAAAGAAATTGTTCCCCCACTGTCAGTTTTGACCACTTGTACGCCCAATCCAGTCCCCATGTTGGAAAGTTTGCACTGCAGCGCTACAGTCAGTTTGAGCGCCACGGCCAGTGAAACGGCCACCGGAGTTAAAGTGATCACCACTTTACCCACCGGCGTGACTCTACAAGCAGCCACCCCCTCCGTTGGGACTTGCGATACTTCCAATCTGCCGACGGTCACTTGCCAATTGAATGACCTCAGCAATGGTCATCAAGCGACTGTTGAGATGGACTTGACATTGGTTGATGCGGGTCTATTAGTCTTAACGCAAGAGACCTCCGTATCTGCCAATAACTATGGCACCCATTCGGCTAAGACTCGTACCAATATCTTTGTGCCTGCTGAAATTCAAGTGGATTTGGCCTTGGTCATTGACATTACCGGCAGTATGCAAGGAGAAATTGACAGTGCCAAAGCAGCTTTGAAGAAATTCATGGCCACTGTAGACCCCAACGCCTCTCCGCTGATGGTTTTAATTGCCTTCAAAGACGAGGTGACTGTCAAAGCCTTTACTGAAGATATGAATGTGTTGCTGAAAGCGGTTGATTCTCTCAAGGCTGAAGGGGGCGGGACTTGCCCTGAAGCGTCAGTGGAAGCAGTTGGCAAAGCAGCATTGCATGTCAAATCCGGTGGACAAATTTGGTTCTCTACAGACGCCTCTCCTTATCCTGATGCCGATGTGCAAAGTGTTCTCGACCTGCTGCAAAGCAAGAATATTCGCCTCCACGCCACTGTAACTGGGGATTGTGCCAATAGTGACAGTGAGAATGGATTTGCTCAAGCAGTGAATCAATAGTCCCATCTACCCCCTCTCTAGGGAAAGGAAGCCCTGTTTTCTTCCTCCCTTAGAGGGATAAGGAGGGTCCTTTACTCTTCCCAAGAATACAAGAGAACAGGACCCTCCTTTTTTATTGTCTGAAATTGCGTAGGATGCGCGAGCATTTTTTGTGAAGCGCATCAGGGGCAAGAAACAATTCCTAATGTTCCCGAGTGGCAAAGAAACGAATTTCTGGCCAACGTTCCTCAGTTAAGGCTAAATTAACTTTGGTGGGAGCAATGTAAGTCAAATTCTCAGCACCGTCCAAAGCAAGGTAATTGAAGGCTTTGCGTTTAAATTCTTCCAGTTTTTTATTGTCTTCACATTCCACCCAACGAGCGGTAACGACTTGTACAGGTTCAAAGCGGCAATCGACGCCATATTCATTTTTCAAACGCCAACTGACCACATCAAATTGTAAAATTCCCACCGCGCCTAAAATCAGATCGTTGTTGCTGAGGGGCCGAAAGACTTGGGTGGCCCCTTCCTCGCTGAGTTGAACCAGTCCCTTTAATAAGGCTTTCATGCGCAAGGGATCTTGTAGGTGAGCGCGTCGGAAAATTTCTGGGGCAAAGTGGGGAATGCCAGTGAATTTTAAGGATTCTCCTTGAGTAAAGGTGTCGCCAATTTGAATGGTGCCATGGTTGTGGAGACCAATGATATCTCCCGGCCAGGCTTCTTCTATTTGTTCTCGTTCTCCAGCCATGAAGGTAAGGGCGTTGGGAATTTGGACTTCTCGATTTAGCCGCACGTGATAGACTTTCATGCCTTTGGTGTATTGTCCGGAGCAAATTCGTAAAAAGGCTACCCGGTCCCGGTGTGCAGGGTCCATATTGGCTTGAATTTTAAAGACAAATCCAGAAAATTTGTCTTCTTTGGGGATTACTTGTCGAGTAAGAGTGGTGCGAGGTTGAGGGGGAGGCGCAAAGGCTACGAAACTGTTTAACAGGGCTTGAATGCCAAAATTGTTGAGGGCAGAGCCAAAAAATACTGGGGTAAGTTGACCGGTTAGAAATTTTTCCAGGTCAAATTTGGTGCTGGCACCGGCGACCAGTTCAATGTGTTCCTCCAATTCTAAAATGGTTTGTGATCCTAAACGAGCAATGAGGTCGGGATCATCGAGTTGAGAATAGGTTTGTCCTTCACTGGCAATGTGGTTTTTAGAGGGTTCAAATAGGGTGACGGTCTGTTCTAAAAAGTGATAGATGCCGCGGAATTGTTTGCCCATGCCAATTGGCCAGGTGAGGGGAGCGCATTGGATGTTGAGAACTTGTTCAATTTCGTCCAAGAGGGTGAGGGGTTCTCGACCTTCTCGGTCCAGTTTGTTGATGAAGGTGAGAATAGGAGTACTGCGTAGACGACAGACTTCCATGAGTTTGATGGTGCGTTCTTCAACTCCTTTAGCGGAATCAATGACCATGAGGGCTGAGTCTACGGCAGTTAATGTGCGGTAGGTGTCTTCGGAAAAGTCTTCGTGACCTGGAGTATCCAACAAGTTGATGATGGCACCTTTGTAGGGAAATTGCATGACAGAGGAAGTGACGGAAATACCTCGTTGTTTTTCTAATTCCATCCAATCAGAAGTGGCATGGCGGGCGGCTTTGCGTCCTTTAACAGTACCCGCCAATTGGATGGCACCTCCAAATAGGAGTAATTTCTCAGTAACGGTTGTTTTCCCTGCGTCTGGATGGGAAATAATGGCATAGGTGCGACGTTTATCAGTTTCAGTGGTTAAGATGGTCATGATGAATAAGGGGTAGAATGTGGAATTCGTCGACGGATAAAATTTCTGTGGGTATTGCCCATTTTTTGCTCAAAATGAAGGATAAAGCCATGATTTGCTGAGCTTGGCTATTTGATTATGGCGGAATTGGGTTTAAAATGCCACGGGGATTTTGGTTTATCCCTTAACCTTAGTGATTTTGCCAGGATGTTTATTATTGTCTGTGGAGGAAATTAGTCATGTTACCCAGTTTGAAAGTGGCTTTGGTTACTGGTGGTAATCGTGGTATCGGTTTAGAAATTGGTAGACAGTTGGCGCATTTAGAGAATATGACAGTGATTTTGGGATGTCGTGATCCGGAAAAAGGAGAGCAAGCCCGAAGTCAATTGGGATTGCCCAATGCAGTCGTGCAACAGTTGGATGTGTCAGATGAGTCAAGTAGAATGTCCGCTTATCAAAATATTCATTCCCAGTATGGACGATTGGATATTTTGGTGAATAATGCAGGTATTTTTCCCGATCGCATGGGAAGCGCTTTGGACAGCAATGTAGAACTGTTGCGAGCAGCAATGGAAACCAATTTGTATGGTCCCTTTCGGCTTTGTCAACTGTTTATCCCTATGATGAAACAACATAATTATGGGCGCATCGTAAATTTATCCAGCGGAATGGGTCAATTGACTGATATGAATGGAGGCTCTCCAGCTTATCGGACGTCAAAAACGGCTTTGAATGCGTTGACTCGACTGTTGGCCGATGAATTGCGGGGAACGCAAGTTTTGATCAATTCGATGTGTCCCGGCTGGGTGCGTACTGAAATGGGAGGACCTGAAGCAACTCGAGATGTAATTGAAGGAGCCGATACTGCAGTTTGGTTGGCGACTTTGCCAGCCAATGGGCCGTCTGGGGAGTTTTTTAGAGATCGACGGGTAATTCCCTGGTAAAGGATTGATTATGACTTCACCTCCTCCTGAACATTTGAAAAATAAAGTGGCTAGCATTTTAGAGGTGTTAGAATGGATGGGATTATTGATCATCACTGTGGCTACTTTGGTGGCTATTGGGCAAGAAGTGCAATTGATGTTTTCGCAAGGTAAAGTATTGTTGCAGGATATCTTATTGTTATTCATTTTCCTAGAAATTTTAACCATGGTCGGTCTCTATTTTTCAAGCGGAAAATTGCCATTGCGTTACCCAATTTATATTGCCATGGTGGCCATTGCTCGTTATATCACCATTGGCATGAAAGAAATCGACAGTTGGGCACTGGTGGCCTTATCGTTGTCAGTTTTAGTCTTAGCCTTGGCAGTATTGATCATTCGATATGGTCATCACCATTTGCCTTATTCAGAGTAAGGAGTCCCTAATTTGAGTTTAGACTGAAATATCAGACCTCTTGCAAAAGTATGCGATCATGAAAAAATGAGAATTGCCCCTCAGCTAAGATAGTTGGAGTGGAGGCTTTAGCCGGCCAGCGGTAGGCATCACCCTACAAACACAAATTGCAATGTCCTAACGCCGGCCGGCTAAAGCCTCCAGTCCAAGATACCGGCTAAAGCCTCCAGTCCAAGATACCGGCTAAAGCCTCCAGTCCGAGATACCGGCTAAAGCCTCCAGTCCAAGATACCGGCTAAAGCCTCCACTCCAAAATACCGGCTAAAGCCTCCAGTCCAAGGTACCGGCTAAAGCCTCCACTCCAAAATACCGGCTAAAGCCTCCAGTCCAAGATACCGGCTAAAGCCTCCACTCCAAGGTACCGGCTAAAGCCTCCACTCCAACAGGGATTTCCCTTTTATTTTTTTATATCGCATCATTTACTTTTGCAGGAGGTTTATTCTAAAACTGAAAACCGGTTAAGTTTTGAAAACTTAACCGGTCTGCTCTATTCTCTTCATAGAAACCCTCGAAAATTGCTACCAGGAAAATCAACACCTATCCGGAAAAATAATAGGAACGAAGAAATTCATCTAAACTGTCAAGTTCGTAGTTGAGAACAAATTGTCGAATTTTATCCAAAAATGGCCAAAAAGGTTGTTCCATCCGTTGCTCCAAGTAGAGTAATTCTTCCAAAACGCCGTTAACATCTCCTATCATCGCCAACTCACATAAATTTCTCACTTCCTGCCGAGGTAAAGGTAACAAAGGTTTTGGGAAACTTTTTGGCAATTCCTCTTCATAATTCCAAGTAATATCCAAATATTGACTGATACAAATCAGTAAATTTTCAAAAGAAATCGGCTTAGGGAGAAAAGCATTGCATCCTATGGTCAAACTGTACTGTTGTTGTTCAGCAAAAACAGTGGCTGAAGTGGCGATAATAGGAAGTTTTCGCCATGGATCTGGCATTTTTCGTATTTGATGAATTAATTTAAAATCATCCATCACTGGCATGATCAAATCGATGATGATCAAATCTGGAGAGTTGAGAGTTATTTTGGCTAAGCCTTGTTGACCATTCTTTGCCTGTTCAACCTGAAATCCCAAGGGTGTTAAAAAATCAACCAATAGACGGCAATCTTCCAACTGGTTGTCGATAATCATTATTTTTTTAGGGGGACCGATCAGATTCTTGATGGTTTTTTTAACCGCAATTTCCCCGGTTGTGGCCAGCAGCGTGTTAGGCGTCGGCAAATGGAGGCTAAAAGTGAATTGGCTGCCCTGATTTATCTCGCTGTGAACTGTCAATTGTCCTCCCATCAAAGTAACCAATTTTTGGGCAATCGAAAGTCCCAGACCAGTGCCTTGAGCCCGATAGTTCTCATGTCCAGATTGTTGAAAGGGTTGGAAAATTTTAGTTATTTCGGCAGGATCTATTCCAATACCGGTGTCAGTGACTTGAAATAAAATTCTATCTTGATCTGGTTTTACCGTTAAAGTCACTTGTCCCCGTTCGGTGAATTTAATTGCATTTCCCAATAAATTCAATAGGATTTGTCTTAATTTCTTTTCATCGGCTATAATTTTTTTGGGCAATGTTGGGGAATATTTTGTATTGAAAATAATGGCTTTTTGAGAAGCTCGAGGTTCACAAAGTTCCGTGATACTGGTTAAAAAGCCCAAGAAGTTGAATTCCGTGGTTGAGAGTTCAATCTTGTTGGCTTCAATTTTAGATAAATCTAGGATCTCGTTGATTAAATTGAGTAAATATTCACCACTGTGATGAATGATCCGGAGTCCTTCTTGTTGTTTGGGAGTGAAATTCCTATCTAGTCGAAGTATTTGGGCATAGCCCAAAATACCATTGAGTGGAGTACGAAGTTCGTGACTCATATCTGCTAAAAAGGCACTTTTGGCTTGGTTGGCCAATTCTGCAACACGTTGAGCTTGCTCTGCAAGTTCTTTGGCCTGAATCAAGTCGTGTTCAGTTTGTTTTCTTTGAGTAATGTCATGAGCGGTGATAATAAATACCGGTTGGTGGGCAGTGACCAGGTGTTGAATAGTGATTTCAACGGGAATGAGATGATGAGTTTTGCTAATTAGGCTGGTTTCTAAGGTGATGGCCGATTGGAATCCTTTTTTTAAGAGGTAGGCTATTTTTTTGAGTTCTGAACGGGTCAGTAAGGGCGCTAGTTCCAAAGGGGTCATGTTGAGTAACTCGGATTCTGAATAGTGTAGTAATCGGACAGCTCCTTGATTAGCATAGATAAATTTCAGAGAATTGGTTGGAATCATTAGCACACAGCTTAAACTGATGTCCAAGGCCAATTTAAATGGGATCAGTTCGGCTATTTGAGCTTGTAGTTCAAGTCGTGGACAGGCGGGAATGTTGGAGGTGAGATGATCGGGGGAGTCGGCAGTTGTGATCATCCCTTTTTTGGGATTGCAAGAGAATTGGTGAGAGCGAGTGCATGTCAAGGTTTGCAGTCTGAGACAAGCAGCGTGGGAATTTGCCTTATGAGTTGAAGTCAAGTGGGTCATGTCCTTCTCCTAATTTGTAGTATCAACTGAGGCCAATGAGTAACTACTTTGGCCAGTATAAGTTAAGAGATTTTGCCGAATTTGTCTATCACTCTAATCGGTAAATTTTTATGCAAAAGGATTAGTCCCTTTGTTCATTAAAGGGTTTATGCAGGTCAGTAATCGGTAGATGATCACATCATTGGGAAGATAAAGGTGGTTTTCTTATTTTGTAAAGTGTGGGAACAAAATTTGGCAAGGGGGTAAAATTCTTGGCTCAAGGGGGTGTTAAAAGGGTTTACATGTGGGTTAAAATGAGTTACACTAACGGATAGATTTTATGACATATGTAGGATGGTCTGGAAGTTTGTCGATGTTTCCCTTGTTGCGAGCTAAAACTCGTATTTTACTGAGAAGAATAGCGATTTGAATTTGAAATGTTTAACGGCAGAAATTAGCCATTTGTCCCCGGAAGGTCGTGGAGTTGCTCATGTAGAGGGTAAAGCGACGTTTGTCAGTGGTGCTTTGCCTGGAGAGACTGTATCCTTTCATCGTGCAGCTCGGCACCGCCATTTTGATGAAGGGTGGGTGGTTGAGGTGTTAACTCCTTCCCCTCAACGTTTGATGCCTAAATGTGCTGCTTTTGGGCGATGTGGGGGGTGTTGTTTGCAAATGTTGTCAGGCTCAGATCAGAGGGCGTTTAAAGAGGCAATGGTGTTGGAACAGTTGTCTCGTATAGGTGGAGTTCAGCCTGAACGGGTATATCCTCCTTTATTGGGAGATTCTTGGGGGTATCGACATAAGGCGCGGCTGGGAGTGCGTTATGTGGCTAAAAAACAGGGTGTTTTAGTCGGATTTCGGGAACAGCGCAGTCATTGGGTGACTGAAATAGAACGTTGTGAGATTTTAGAGCCTAGGATTGGGGAACGAGTTTCTGTACTACGGGAAATATTGGGACAGTTGAGTGTAGCAGGACGGTTGGCTCAGTTGGAGGTTGCAGTGGATGATCAGGTTGCTTCACTTACATTGAGACATTTGGCAGAGTTATCCGCTGCGGATCGAGACCGGCTCAGTCAGTTCGCACAGGAGTACGGGCTGTACTGGTATTTGCAAAGTGCAGGTCCACAGAGTGTAGTTCCTTTGTGGCCAGTTGATTTGCCTGTGGCCGGTTTGAGTTATGCCTTGCCTAACGAAGGAGTTAGTTTTCAATTTGCCCCCTTTGATTTTACTCAGGTCAATTTTGCGGTGAATCGGCAAATGGTGGCACAGGCGATGACTTGGTTGGCGCCCCAGGCTGGAGAATCAGTGTTGGATTTGTTTTGTGGAGTGGGTAATTTTTCTTTACCCTTGGCTAATTATGCGGAACGGGTGGTGGGAATCGAGGGAGATAGTCAACTGGTGGCCAGAGCCAAGGCCAATGCCCAACGGCAGGGTTTTGATCAGGTGGAATTTGTTGTGAAGGATTTGGCCAAACTCAACTGGGTTGAGGGCCGCTGGGTGGATAAGGAGCTTGGGGAAGATTGTTATCAGAAGGTATTGTTGGATCCTCCCAGAAGTGGGGCTTGGGAGATTTTGCAGCATTTGCCTTTGCAAAAGACGGAAAAGGTGTTGTATGTGTCTTGCAATCCGGCTACATTGGCTCGAGATGCTGGGGAATTGGTGCGACAGAAGGGGTATCGATTGGCTCAGGTGGGAATTATGGATATGTTCCCACATACTGCTCATGTGGAAGTGATGGCTTTATTTGAACGTAGATAAGGTAGGAGCAGAGTGGCAAAGTCCGCCCCTACCGATATGACTTAAACTCGCTCAATTTCTTCGGCAACGACCACATAACGTCGGTCATCTTGCACAGTACAAGGATAGCAACTGACCAAGGTTAAGCGACGATTTAAACTGGGTTCCAGTAAAAAAGTACTGGTTTTATCCACAATGTAGATGGCAGAAACTTGATAACGCCAGCGCCCACTGCGTAGGGATTCTAAAATTAGAACGTCTCCGGGTCGCAAAGCCTTCAAAAACCCAAAATAAGTTTCTGAATGAACGCCCAACACGCTATTACCAATCTCACCGGGCAATACACTGCTGTCCAAGTGAGCTAAAGCAAAAGCAGATAAGGTTTGATCTGCCCGAGATAAAATGATTTGTTCTACTTCGAGACGAGGTATAGTCAGCCGGGCCAATGGCCAAGTTTCGGCCCAGGGCCAAGGTTTGACTTGATGACCGCTGGCTTGAGTTCGTACCCAAGCAGTGCGTAACAAACTTTCAGCCAACCAAGTTTGAGCGTAAATGCCATGACCTTGGCTAACCTGCCAAGCGGTAAAGCTGATGGCAAGGCCCAAAGCAGCCCCACTCATTCTCAAAGTTGTCTTCATGGTAGTGTGACCATTCCACATTGAGAGTGATCAACTGGCTGAAGATAACAGTAATACAATACCGACCAATACTACAGACACCCCGGCTGCTGATAGCATGCTCACTCCCAATAAGTTAAGGAAACTCATCAAAAATGAGGGGTGGGTATCGGATTTCACTGTGTTCATATTTTCTCCTAAAAAGACAACCTAAAATGCTAACTGTTAAATTTGCTGCATAAGCCATCCAGCAAAAACCCTGCCATTTGTCATTCTCTTACCAATTTGATTTGATAGAAAATGAAAATCGCGTTTTTAAAGATGGATTTATTATTATTTTCTTAGAGGTGCTGCTAAAGAACAGGCATTTTTCTTCCCTCTTCTTAAATGTGAGATGTAGGCTAAAAACTTCACTTCTAAGGAAGAATTGAAAAATATTAACTATTTGGGGTCGAATTCATTCACCCTTTCCTACCCTTTCTCGTAAAGATAAAGAAGAAAAATAATCTTTCCTGTAAAAAGATAGGGAGCCGACTTTCTTTACCCTTTTAAGAGGGTATATCTCCTTTTTCAGTCAGCAGTCCAGAAAATGCTTCCCTCCTTTTAAGGGAGGGGTAGGAAGAGTAAAATTAGGCTTCTCCAAAGTGCAATTTATGATAACAGGCTGATATGACAAAGCCAAGGCGGAATTCGGGCAAAAAAATGGATTTATGCTCAACAATAAGTCACAAAAGCATATTGAATATCCAACTATTGGGGATACGTTTTTTGGAGAAATGTAATTCCTTCATGACCGATCAGCCAGACGAAGTGGGTCACTTCTGTTTATTAGACCTCTTGCAAAAGAATGCGATCATAAAAAGATGAGAGTTGCCCCTCAATTAAGATACGTTCGAGTGGAAGCTTTAGCCGGCCAGCGGTCGGTCATTGCCATTTGTGTATGTGGGAGGATGCCTACGGCTGACCAGCTAAAGCCTCCATTCCAACGTACCTTCTAGAACCTCCATTCCGGTAAAGCCTCCACTCCAACGAGGATTTCCCCTTTATTTTTTCGTATCGCATCACTTGCTTTTGCAAGAAGTCTATTGCTCGATATTTTGCTGTATCCGATTTTTAGGGATATCATCGCTCAAAGGAATTGTCTCTCTTTTTAGGATACTGTATTTTAGGGACTGTCATCAATCAAACGTAAACTTTTAAATTTGGGACTACCAGTCCTCAAAGGACTGGCGGTTTTGAAAGTGCCACCAATTGATGACACGCTTTAGGGATAAAGTTTTTTTAAGGACTGTTATTTCTCCCCTGTTTAAGCTAAAGAGGATTTATGGGAAGACGTGTGGCCATTATAGAGGATGAGCCCGCTATTCGGGAAAATTACGCTGCAGTATTGCGAAGACAAGGTTATGAAGTCTTCACTTATTCTAACCGTAGAGAGGCTATGGAAGCATTTCTGCATCGCCTTCCGGAACTGGTACTGCTGGATATTGGCTTAGAGGAAGAAGTAGAAGGGGGATTTGAATTATGTCAGGAATTGCGTAGAATTTCTCATTATCTACCGATTATCTTTCTAACTGCCCGGGACAGTGAATTTGACACCGTTTCCGGGTTACGATTAGGAGCGGATGACTACTTAACCAAAGACATCAGCATGCCCCATCTGCTAGCCCGCATCGCCGCCCTATTCAGGCGCATCGATGCTTTACGTACTCCTCCTTCCAAGGAAAATGTGATGACTCGAGGCTCCCTATTGGTAGACAGTCACCGCCTATTAACCACTTGGAAAGGGATACAAATTGATCTCACTTTAACTGAATTCTGGATCGTCTATGCCCTAGCTCAACATCCTGGTCATGTCAAAAAACGGGAAAAATTGATGCAAGAAGCCAATATTTTGGTAGATGACAGCACGATTACTTCTCACATTAAGCGCATCCGTAAAAAATTTACTCAATCTGACCCTCAATTTACGGCCATTGAAACGGTTTACGGAATGGGTTATCGTTGGAATATTGACGGTTAATATCGCTGATCCCTCCTTTGTAAACCTTGTATAAAGCGAAATGTTGCCCACCAAATTCAATAGACCTCTTGCAAAAGTATGCGATCATGAAAAAATGAGAGTTGCCCCTCGGTTAAGATACGTTGGAGTGGAGGCTTTAGCCGGCCAGCGGTAGTCCCTTGCAATTTGTGTATGTGGGGTGATGCCTACGGCTGACTGGTTAAAGCCTCTATTTAAACGTATCTTAACCGAGGGGCAACTCTCATTTTTTCATGATCGCATACTTATTGTGAGAGGTCTAATTAAGGATTAGCACATTCCTTTCCATCGGCTAATTTTCCAAGTTCCTTACCGCCAAAGGTTCCGCCTACGCCACCACCTACAGCACCCACTCCTACACCTAAAGCAGTAGCGGTTAGTAATCCTGATCCGCATATTGGAATAACGGCTGCTAGACTTAAGCCACTGGTAAGAGGTGCCGCACCGAGAGCTAAACCGCATAAAATTCCCACGCCACCTGCTAAAGTGGCGCCAGTCAATCCTCCTACTACTGCTCCAGTGGTAACGCCCGCAATTCCTCCTACATAGGCACCAGTTTCAGTAGCGGCGCACTTGATATTTACTTTGGGTGCACTTGGTGATTGTGCAAAGCCAGGTAACGTTAAGAGCATTGATAAAGTAAAGACTGCCAAAATTAGTTTTTTCATATTTTTTACTCGTGAAAAGTTTTAGTGAGGTAGGAAAGAAATGAAATGGTGGATAACCAAAATACGTTGTCCACTCTGTATTAACTAATCACTGAACATCCAATAAACCGCTCCTCCAACTGCTGCTGCAGCAACTACCGGGGCGGCAACCATTGCGATTGCACCCGCTGCCATGCCGCCACCGATAGCACCTCCAATTGCAGCCAATCCTGTAGGTCCCGCACCCACGGCCATCAATGTTCCCACTGTTGCAGTAGTTCCAACTGCAGCACCCGCATAAGTGCCTGTTTGAGCTGCATCGCAAGCCTTTTGGTCTTGGCAATTGCTATACAATGTCTTATTCATCAAACTAGCCGCACCGAGTCCACCTGCACCTCCAACCAGTCCTGTACCAGCAACCACTCCACCACCAAGAGCGGCGCCTGCGGTCGCCATGGTGCTCATAATGCTTGGACCAGAGGCACCTGCCACAGCAGCACCTGTACTAACCACTGTGCTAATATCCATTACATCTTTAACAGCACTGGCTACTGTATTAACTGTGTCCGCAGCTTTTTTGACATTTTCGTTGTCAGAAACCATTTTAACAACATTGGCAACAGGTCCAATCAAACCCACAACATCAGTGGACTTATATGCGCTACTGTCTGCAAAAGCCGGATTAACCAGTCCCAAAGATGACACGATGGCAATGGAAATTAATAATTTTTTGCTCATAAAGAACTTTCCTCTCAGAAAATTTGACTGCATTCAGATTGAAAC
Source organism: Thiomargarita sp. (assembly GCA_020721005.1). Classification (GTDB taxonomy): domain Bacteria; phylum Pseudomonadota; class Gammaproteobacteria; order Beggiatoales; family Beggiatoaceae; genus DYNP01. The sequence goes on along the minus strand of DYNP01000028.1, from coordinate 409 downwards.
AACTCCAATCACAGGGCAAGGATTATGCCAATAATTCACTGTGGAATAAGGAAAAAATCCATTGCGTTTGTCGATTCAAAAATCATACTGTATTCCCAAATAAATTCCCCGACCCTGCCGGTCTGGGAAAGAATTGATCTTGCCACGGTTATATTCTGGTGTATAAACTTCTGCATCGAGAACGTTATAGACATACCCTTTCAATAAAACGGGATGTTGAGTCGCCAACCATGTCTGGAGATTCATGTTGATATTGAATGTCATCAGATTGAAAGCTTCTGGTTCAGGATTTACTACTTGTCGATTTGGGAATTTGGCAATGATATCATGGCTTGAACTAAAGAAACTGTTATATAATCCTACCGATAGGTCAGCGTTGAAATCGTAACTCACCCCTATTTTAGCCATC
>DYNP01000111.1 GCA_020721005.1 Thiomargarita sp. | reverse complement strand
TTCAGTAGTCGCCAAAAAAGAAAGCAAAGGTAGGAGGAATTTGGAGATTAAGGCAAAATGCCAGTATGAAAACAAGCAAATTCCAAAAAGAGTATAGAACATTAGAGCTTAGAATAAAAGAAAATACGGGAATAAATCGAGCAAGGATATATGTTATCGTGGGGCTAATAATAGCGATAATAAAATTAGGAAGAGTGAATCTCAAAAAGTTAGCCCCATTAATCAATCCAAAGCGAGAGAATAGAACCAATTATAGAAGAGTAAACAAGTTTTTTGAAAAGTTTAGTTTTGAAAAAAAGATTAGAGCAAAATTATTAGGAAGCTTTTTACCTAATGATGAGCAGTGGATATTAACAATGGATAGAACCAATTGGAAGTTTGGTAAAGCCAATATCAATTTTTTGGTTTTAGGCGTTGCCTATAAAGGGATGGCAATACCACTGTTTTGGTATCTGTTAGATAAGAGAGGGAACTCAAACTATAAAGAAAGAGTTCAAATAGTTAAAGACTTTATAGAGGTTTTTGGCATCAATAAAATTGAAACATTGGTAGCAGATAGAGAGTTTGTAGGTAAAGAATGGTTTAAATGGTTAAGAGAGAATGAGATACCATTTTGTATTCGAGTGATGAAAAATCATAAAATAACAACCATCAAAGGTCTGGTTGCTGTATCTTCTATTTTTTCTCATTTGAAATTAGGAGAATCAACCATTCATACTCAAAAGAAAAAGCTTTATGGTTATGAAGGTTTATCCATTGTTGGGGTTAGACTTAAAAATGAATACCTTATCTTAGCCACCAATACTGAACCCAATAATGCTTTAGCCTATTATAAACGAAGATGGGAAATTGAAACATTGTTTTCTGCTTTTAAGACCAGAGGCTTTAATCTTGAAGAGACACATATGAGTAATCCTGAAAAACTTGATACACTTTTTACCCTTCTTGCTTTAGCTTTTGTTTGGTCTCATACTATTGGGGAATGGTATACTACTATTATCCCTATTAAAACCCTAAAACATGGGCGTAAGGCTAAGAGTCTTTTTCTTTATGGTCTTGAATATTTGGCTCGAATCTTACTCAATAGTGAACTCTTCTCTAAGGAGTTACGCTTTATTTTTAGGCAGTTTGATTTTGGAAGGTTTGAAATTGGCGACTACTGAA
>DYNP01000110.1 GCA_020721005.1 Thiomargarita sp. | reverse complement strand
CAGTGAGCTATTACGCTTTCTTTAAAGGGTGGCTGCTTCTAAGCCAACCTCCTGGTTGTCTGGGCATTTCCACATCGTTTTCCACTGAGCATAGATTTGGGGACCTTAGCTGACGGTCTGGGCTGTTTCCCTTTCGACTACGGATCTTATCACCCGCAGTCTGACTCCCGGGGTATACGTTGATGGTATTCGGAGTTTGGTTGGGTTTGGTAACCTGGTGAGGCCCCTAGCCCATTCAGTGCTCTACCCCCATCACGGAACCCCCGAGGCTATACCTAAATATATTTCGGGGAGAACCAGCTATCTCCGAGTTTGATTAGCCTTTCACTCCTATCCACACCTCATCCCCTGGCTTTTCAACGCCAGTGGGTTCGGGCCTCCACGAAGTGTTACCTTCGCTTCACCCTGGACATGGATAGATCACCCGGTTTCGGGTCTACTCCTACTAACTAAACGCCCAGTTAAGACTCGCTTTCGCTTCGGCTCCGTTCTATGAACTTAACCTCGCTAGTAAGAGTAACTCGCTGACTCATTATGCAAAAGGCACGCCGTCACACCTGATATACATGGTGCTCCGACTGCTTGTAGGCATACGGTTTCAGGTTCTATTTCACCCTCCTCATCGGAGTACTTTTCACCTTTCCCTCACGGTACTAGTGCACTATCGGTCAGAGGTTAGTATTTAGCCTTGGGAGATGGTCCTCCCAGCTTCCCACGGGATTTCTCGTGTCCCGCGGTACTCGGGGTTCCTCTAGGGTGAATCTTGGTTTCGCTTACGGGGCTATCACCCACTATGGCCGGACTTTCCAGACCGCTCAACTACCAATCATCAATCCCATGTCGAGGCCCCACAACCCCGAAAGTACCGAAGTACTTCTGGTTTGGGCTTCTCCGCGTTCGCTCGCCACTACTTACGGAATCACTTTTGTTTTCTTTTCCTGCGGGTACTTAGATGTTTCAGTTCCCCGCGTTCGCCTCATGTGACTATGTATTCATCACACGATTCCAGAACATAACTTCTGGAGGGTTTCCCCATTCGGATACCCCCGGATCAAAGCCTGTTTAGCGGCTCCCCGAGGCTTTTCGCAGCTTACCGCGTCCTTCATCGCCTTCCTCTGCCTAGGCATCCACCGTACGCCCTTAATAGCTTGACCATAAAAAACTG
>DYNP01000027.1 GCA_020721005.1 Thiomargarita sp. | reverse complement strand
GTGGACTCCTTAGTAGCCCTATTTGCTATCGACCTATTGCACTTTGTTCTTTTGTTCTTTATCCTCTTGCCCTTTAAACCTGGTTATGAAGTTTGGGGAAGGTAAGGCCGGCGCGGAAATTTTGTTATTTACTCAATGAAGTATAAAGTCCTTAAAAGGGTGTTATACTGACCGTTTGCAACAAATTCTCCAACCCAGGTAGGATGAACGAAGTGCTTTTTTTACACTGCCATCCACCCAACAACTTTGCTATGGAAACAATGAATATAAAAACGTAGGGCGCGTAAGCGAAGCGTCATGTACTTTTGGGAGTAAGGCAATGACAGTGCAGAAAGACGCCCTTATCCAGCCTACGCGGACTTTTTAAGGCAAATCCTCCACATGAAAAGAAAAGAGTTACCAATTGTCCAAAAAACCTATGACTTCATTAAATGGTATATTCCTATCTTAAATCGTTTACCACGCGATCATCGCTTTCAACTGGGAGATCGAATCATCACCCAACTTTATGAAACTTTAGAAGCTCTGATCAATGCCCAATATGCCAGCCACAAACTTCCCCGATTAGAAGCCATCAATTCCAAATTAGACTTGCTGCGTTACCAAACCCGCTTATTGCATGATTTTGGATTGATCAGCACGGAACGTTATGAACATTCCGCCAAACATCTGGTAGGAATTGGCAATGAGTTGGGGGGGTGGATTAAACAACAAAGGTCACTTTCAACATGAAACGATATGGTCATCTATGGTCCCAGATTATCTGTTTTGCCAACCTGCTGCAAGCAGCCAAACAAGCTCAACGTGGCAAACGCTTCCGAAATGACATTCTTAAATTCAATGCCAATTTAGAAATTGAATTGTTACAACTCCAAACAGAATTGCAAACCAAAAACTATATCCCTGGTCAATACAAAACTTTTGAAATTGTTGAGCCCAAACGCCGACTCATCTCGGCAGCTCCTTATCGAGATAGGGTTGTACATCACGCAGTTTGTAACATCATTGTTCCCCTCCTAGAACGAAGTTTTATCGCTGATTCCTATGCCAACCGCAAAGGATTTGGTACCCACCGAGCTTTGCGTCGTTTCACCCAATTCACTCGTTCCAGCACTTACATTCTACAATGTGACATACAAAAATACTTTCCCAGCATCGATCATGCAATCCTTAAAACTTTACTGCGACGAAAACTAAAATGTCCAGACACCCTCTGGCTGTTAGAAACAATCCTTGACCACAGCAATCCCCAAGAATCGCTGATTCACTACTTTCCAGGTGATGACCTATTAACTCCCGCTGAAAGAAGACGTGGGCTTCCAATAGGCAATTTAACCAGCCAATTTTTTGCAAATCTATACCTGAATGGTTTTGACCACTTTGTGCAAGAGCAACTAAAAATTTCCAAATATCTTCGTTATGTGGACGATTTTGCCCTGTTTGGGGAAGACAAAACCCAACTGCAACACGCTCGAACCGAAATTGAACACTATTTAGCAACTCTAAGGTTAAAAATTCATCCCGTCAAAAGTCAACTATTTAAAACCCATAAAGGTCCCACTTTTCTTGGATTTCGGATATTGCCCCAACAAATTCGAGTTCGTACTGACAATCTTCGACGAGCCAAGAAAAGACTGCGAAAACAACAACAAGACTACCTTACCCATAAAATTCCACTTGAAACCCTCTCCCAATCAATATACAGTTGGATTGCCCATTTGGAACATGGAGACACTTGGCAGTTGAGAAAAAAATTATTTTCTCACTTGACATTTACAAAGGAATCCACCAAAATCTTATCGGGACAGGCACTTCCGACTGCTGCGGGGCGGCTCCTGGAACAACAATCCGACTAACTGCCGCTCTGCCAATCGCAATAGGAATACACCTGATAATCGTAACAACAATATTGGCGGTCGTATTGTTTTAAGTGTTATGTGTACTCTTCAAAATGCTAGAATTGAGCAATGGGAATTGCTCAAGCAAGTATCAAGAGGAGTCCGGACCTGTTCCAGAGATGAACCTATCATCCAAATATCAATCAGGATCGGGGGGGTCAGTCGGCAGAAACGCCAAACCCTCCCCCGATCCCCCCTCACACCAGTTCCCTATTGATTCTCTGAAAGAGAAAGATTGAAGTAGCAAGCGTAGGGTGCATCAGGCGCGTGTGTTTGTGCCGTGATGCTACTCAATGCCTGAATCAGAATTTGCAGAATTTTAAAATTTTCAGAATGGGGGGAATTTCATACTGTTCACTGATGTTACGCAGTGTAGAGACAATTCTTGTATGATGTGAAAATGAAAGTGAACTGCCTATCGTTATATGCAGATTATCTGAATTGATGTTGGCCCCAAATTTACGCTCTTTCTTAATTTCGTTCACCCATCATAAAATCAAGGATTGGAGCGGTGATCTATCGTGTCTTTATACAGCGAAATACGCTATCACCATTGCGCCCTATACTATGATACTACCTTTATAAGGTATGAATGAGTGGATACTTGGTGTAAACATCCTCCTGTTTTGTGATGCATATCGTCACCATGTGCATTCCCACGCAGAACGTGGGAACGAGAAATCGGTCATTCCAAATCAAGTAATCATCTCATTAATCCTCTAATCATCATCGTCGTCATCCTCCTCCTCTATCCCTTCTATTTTGCGCTTCTTCACCGTTTTGGGGTCCACAATAATAGGACGATAGATTTCAACTCGATCTCCTTCTTTCAGGGGAGTTCCCAATTTTATAAAACGACCGTAAATCCCAACCTTTTGTTTTTTAAGGTCAATATCAGGGAAACGTTTCAGGATGCCCGACAATTCAATCGCATCTTGAGCCGTACTGTTGTCCGGCACTTCAATTCTCATCCAAACATGATCGTGTTCATTGGCATACGCAATACCAATATTCATTTTCTGGTCCTCTTTAATTAGAGTTAAGCGGGAACATCAATCACTTTCAACGGGATAACCAGAGAGTTTCTGCGTTCTAATTCTTGATCAATCAAACGCTTGGCAGCCATGAGGAAGCCAAAGACCAAAAAGCCTCCGGGGGGCAGAATCATGATCAGGTAACCTTTGTAATTGGGAATCACAGTGAGCTCTAGGAAAGCAAAGGTTTGGCCCAACAGTAGAGAGGCATTGGCAAATAGGGTGCCACTGCCAATGATTTCTCGAATCATTCCCAATACCACTAATACTGCAGTGAATCCAAGTCCCATCATCAACCCATCTAGCATGGAAGGCAGTACTTTTTGACGAGAGGCATAGGCTTCCGCACGGCCAAGAATGACGCAATTGGTTACGATCAGGGGAATGAAGAGACCCAGCACTTTGTATAAATCATGTAAAAAGGCGTTGATTATCATGTCTGCCACGGTAACTGTGGTGGCGATGAGTAAGATGAAAACGGGAATTCTAACTTCTTGAGTAACCACTCCTCGGACCATGGAGATGATCCAACCGGTGGCAACCAATACTAAAGTGGTCGCAAGTCCCATGCCCAATCCATTGGTGGCAGTGGTGGTGACTGCCAAAGTCGGACAGAGAGCCAACTGTTGGGACAACACCGTATTGTTGCCCCACAGTCCTTCTTTGATGATATTCTTATAGTCAGTGGTCATTGTCAAATCCTCAGATCATGAAGTGGAAGGCGATCCTAATGAGTCGGTGGGTTTTGGGAGGGGCAGAGGTTGAGTAAGAATTTGTTGTTGATGGCGGGCAAAGAATTCCAGACCGTGTCGAACAATTTGAACCACTGTGCGCGGGGTAATAGTAGCACCTGAAAATTGGTCAAATTCTCCGCCTTCTTTCTTGACTCGCCAACCATCTGCCAAGGGATTTTGAAGTGATTTGCCATTGAATCCTAAAATCCAGTCACTTTTCCGCTCCTCAATTTTATCTCCCAGTCCTGGAGTTTCCGTGTGAGATAAAACTCTAACTCCCAAAATTTCACCTTGAATGTTGATTCCCATAATTACCCGAATTTCTCCAGAATAGCCATAACCCACCTGTTGATAGGCGGCTGCCACCACTTGTTGTCCTTGACGGGCAAGATAAATGGGAACGTTTGTTGAAGTGGCAGTTGTTTGATCGGTCTCTGTGATCAATAATATATCTTGTAATAAATCATTATCATACAATTCCTTGGGAATAACTTGTTCCAAGGAAGCTTTCTGGTCAGCAGCTTTGGCTTGGGCAATGGCCACACGGGTTTCAATGTCAGTGATCACTAGGACCATGCTGGCCAATAGCCCGATGCCACCGAGTAAACCGGCATGGTAACCTAAGCGTTGTCGATAACTGGGAACAGCTATACCTTTGTTCATGGATTATTTTTCATCCTCAAGAGGTTGTCCAGACCAAGTGCGCCCATAAATGCGTGGCCGTAAATAATGGTCGATCAAGGGAGTTAAGGCGTTCATCAACAGGACAGCAAAGCCCACGCCTTCGGGAAAACTGCCCCAGGTTCGAATGATATATTCAATGGCGCCGCAGCCAATACCAAATATGATTTTGCCCAAGGAAGTGGCTGGAGAGGTCACCAGATCAGTGGCGATGAAAAAGGCGGCCAGCAGGGCGCCCCCATTGAGCACGTGAAATAGGGCATTGACATAGCGATCTGGATTATATTCGTTAAATATCGTGGCCAAGAGAATAACGGTAGCCAACATGGAGAAGGGAATGTGCCAAGTAATGATTTTTCGAGCCAACAGATACAATCCCCCCAATAATAGTAACAGTCCAGAAGTTTCTACAAAACTGCCATTGGTGAAACCAATGAGGGAATCAAGAGGGCTGTAGTTACTGGCCGCAAGAATCTCAGGGACCGTGTGTCCCAAAATCAGTTGAGTTTTCAAATGTCCCAGCAATGAGGCACTGCTGATCGCTTCGATATTCTCCACTCCCCAAAACGTGATGTACAGTCCCTCGATAAAAGTGGGAGAGTTGGGAGAGAATAGGGGGTGAGGATTGACCCAAATTGTCATTTCCAAGGGGAAAGCAATAAGGAGCATGACTCTGGCTAACATGGCGGGATTAAAGGGATTTTGCCCAATGCCTCCAAACAGTTGTTTGCCAATCACGATGGCAAAGAGACCACCGATGACAGCAATCCACCAAGGGGCCCAAGGGGGTAGGGTCAAGGCGACCAGCCATCCTGTGACCACAGCGGAACCATCGCCAAGAAAGGGCCAAATCGGTTTGTGCATGATTCGTAGGCAGATGGCTTCTCCCACAACAGAGGTGAGCAGAGTGATAATGAGCAAATTAAAGGCTGGCCATCCAAATAGGTAAACGCCAAAGGCAGTGGCAGGTAACAGGGCAAGAATCACGTTGCCCATGATGGAAGAGACGCTGGCAGTTGAGTGAGTGTGGGGACCACTGACTGTTGGGAGCATGGCAATATTCATGAGGTAACTTCCTCATCTGCTTGAGACTTAAGGGATTTTTTCTGGGCATCCTTCTCTGCTTTTCGTTTCAAGGCTGCCAATTTTTTGGCTTCTTCTTCCTTAGCCAAACGGGATTTGCGCTGTTCGATGAGTTTGCGAGTCTCTTCAGAGCGATGTTTGGTTTGTTGACGATTGAAAAGAGCGCCTTTGGCATAGTTGAAATATTGTACCAAGGGAATGTGAGCCGGACAACTGTAAGAGCAACAGCCGCAGGCAACACAGTCAACCAATCCCAGTTCCGCTGCCTTCTCCAAATTGTCTTTGCGAATGTGGGCTGCCATTTCTAAAGGGACCAGTCCACAAGGACAGCTGTCTACACAGCGTCCACAACGTATGCAAGGTTTGGGAAGTTGTTGAGTCAGGGCTTGAGAAGTAAGCGCAACAATGCCGCTGGTGCCTTTGACTACGGGAATGTTGAGATTGTTGATCATGTTGCCCATCATAGGTCCCCCCATGAGCAACCGAGCAGGCGTGGTTTTAAAGCCGCCACAGTGTTGAATGACATCGGACAGAGGAGTCCCAATGGGCACTTCCACATTTTGGGGATTGCGAATGGCATCCCCACTGACGGTAACAATTCGGGAAATAAGGGGAATATGGTAGCGAATGGTGCGGTGTACTGCATAAGCTGTGCCCACATTGTGAACGAGCACTCCAATATCGGCACCGAGACCACCGGCTGGGACTTCTTGTCCCAACAAAGTTTGGATCAGGTGTTTTTCGGAACCCATAGGATATTGGGCAGGCACCACAATGACTTGAGTGTCAGCCAGATGGGCACAGGTGGCCTTCATGGCTACGATGGCAGCCGGTTTATTATTCTCTATCGCAATGATGGCTCGTTCGGCCTGCACGGCATGTAAAATAATGCGAATGCCATCTGCAATTTGGGCCGGTCGCTCTTGCATCAACCGATCGTCACAGGTTAAATAAGGCTCACATTCGCCACCATTGATGATGAGAGTGTGAATTTTGCGTTTTAAACTCAGTTTGAGCTTGACTGCAGAAGGAAAAGTAGCGCCTCCCATGCCGACAATGCCTGCCGTCCCAACTCGATTGGAAATTTCTTCTGGATCTAAAATCAAAGGGTCCCTGATGGCTTCTTCTAAAGCGGGGGTCCATTGATCGGTCCCATCACTTTCTAAAGTGACAGTTCGAATGGGTAAACCGGAAGGATGAGGGGCAGTGAGGGGACCAATGTCGAGGATGGTACCAGAAGTGGGAGCATGCACTGGAGCAGAGATATGACCTTGACTGTGGGCTAAAAGTTGTCCTTTGAGAACAGTTTCTCCAATGTTGACTACCGGTTCTGCAGGTGCTCCGATATGTTGTTGCAAGGGAAGATACAAACGTTGGGGAATGGGGAGAAGGCTGATGGGTTTGGAGGCAGTTAGCCGTTTATGATCGTTGGGATGGACTCCCCCGTGAAAACGAAATAGTTTCATGATTGATGACCTTGTTGGGCTGGGCTCCTGATAAGTTGTCTCCCCTTTCCTGTCTCAGAAGGGAGTGAAGGGTGAATTGTTGGATTAGAGTGGAGTTAATCCCTTTGAATTGGACAAATCTTAAAAAATTCAGTTGGATTCAGTTCAGATAGGTTGCCAACTGCATTTGCCTCCCTTCCTTTTTCCCAAGGGGGCAAAATTCAGAGTTTGGGAATTAACCACCCCTAACCCCTCCTTGAAAAGGAGGGGAATTTATATTTGGTCTTTTGATTACCCTCCTTGGCAAGGAGTGGAAGGAGGTGGTTAAATCAGATGAATCAATGGGCAATCAATGGCTTGGGCCATTGCCAAGTTCGCAAAGTGGTTTCTATGGGATAGAGTTGGAGGCTTTCAGTGGGACAAATGGCGACGCATTGGCCGCACCCGGTGCAGGCGTCCCGGATGACTGCGTGAAGTTGTTTGCTGGCGCCAATGATGGCATCGGTGGGGCAAACTTTGGGACAGCGGGCACAACCAATACACAATTGTTCATTAACCCGGGCTAGAGTGGGTGCTTTCTCAACCACTCCAGAAAGGTCGATAACCAAGTTTAATTTGGCAGCCAATTCTTTGGCCAAGTCTCTTCCTCCAGGAGGACAAGCTGTGACTGGAGCATCACCATTGGCAATGGCAACAGCGGCAGCGGCACAGCCGGGATAGCCACATTGTCCGCATTGGGTACCGGGCAATAGCAGTTCGATTTCTTCAACTATAGGATTGGTTTCGACTTTGAAGAATCGAGCAGCATAGCCTAAAAGTAATCCTAGGGACAGTCCCAACAGGGTCATGGCTGCAACTGCACTTAAATTCATCATGGCGAATTTTCCTTCAACAAATTCAGTTAATTACGATCAATCGGTTTGGTTAGAAAGTTATTTGAAAATTATTTGTGTTCAAATGATCATTTAAATGAAAGTCCATTAAATCCCATAAAAGCCATGGACAGTAAGCCAGCAGTGATGAAGGCAATGGGGGCACCAGCAAAGGTGGCGGGAACTTCGGCCAGGGCAAGTCGTTCTCTAATTCCGGCAAAAATGACCATGACCAGGGTGAATCCCATGGAAGAGCCAAATCCATAGACGAGACTTTGTACAAAATTGAGGTGCTCTTGGACGGTCAGCAAGGCGACTCCTAAAACTGCACAATTGGTGGTGATCAGAGGTAAATAGATGCCAAGCACTTGATATAAAAGGGGGGCTGTTTTGTGAATGACCATTTCAGTGAATTGTACTGTGGCCGCAATGACCAAGATGAAGGATAGAATTCGCAGAAAGTCCAAATGCAGGGGAATAAGTAGGTAATGTTCCAATAACCAGCTGGAACAGGCGGCTAAAGTGAGTACAAAAGTGGTGGCCAGTCCCATACTTAAAGCCGTATCCAGTTTGTTAGATACGCCCATGAATGGACACAGTCCCAGAAATTTGCTCAGCAGGACGTTATTGATGAGAACAGTTGTAACTAATAAGATGAAATAGTCTTCCACGGCACACTCTCTATACTTGGAAATGGGTTTAGAAGAAGATTAGGCAGTAACTGTGCCAATTGGCAGAAGACAATTTTTTAATTTATAATTCAACAAGTTATTTTAGATTGTAGTAGTTGAAGAGTGGGCAGTTTGTGAGGTGAAAAATTGGGAAAAGGGGGAATTTGTAGCAAATGTAACAAAGTGAAAATTAGGAAGGATGGGGATAAATGAGGATGTGTATGGGATTAAATTGTGCCTCGAATGTGCAGTAGACTTGTTAAAATTAGATTTAATCGAGTATAATATTCAAAGCGATGAGCAGATTTCGTTAAAAGAGGTTTATTTCCAGATGAGAATTACAAATTTTGTGCTTCATGTGAGTTCATAAAAGTTGGGAGGCGTGATGAGGAAACGCGAGGACATTTATCAAGCGTTGCTGGAACACGGTCGTGGCCTGAAAAATGAGGTGGCAATGGCTCAAATGTTGGCCAGTTTACTCGTTGGAAAGGGGGGAATGCCAGCTTATTTGGGATTCGAGCGGGAGACGTTTGAGGGCATGGTCGACTATTATTTTCCGAAAGCAGGGTTATCTTTCGGGGTTGCTCAAACTCATTTTGAGGAGATGAAACGGTTGCGAGGGGCAGAAAAAGATGAGTTGAGAACGTTATTAAGTCGTTATTGTGAAGCAGGTGGTGAGGAACAAGCGTGGGTGACTGATATACTGGTTACCGGTTGTATGGGAAATGATCATTTGTGGCAGGATTTGGGCTTGTGGTCAAGGACCGTGTTAAAAGTATTTATGGAAGATAATTTTCCCCGCCTGGCTCTTAAAAATGAGCAGGATATGAAGTGGAAGAAATTTTTATATAAGCAATTGTGTTCGCAAGAAGGAATTTATACTTGTCGTTCACCGTCTTGTGAGGTATGTATCGATTATGCGAATTGTTTTGGGGGAGAATGATTACGATTATTTTCTAAATTGGGACTCAAGGTTTATTTGGTCTCAGTTTGTGCAGTCCCAATTCAGAGGTAGAGTGGGTAAAATCTCTATTTTATTACACCCACTATTTAACATCAGAGGGATTACAAATTCCCTTTGATATTTAGACTTCCCCATAGTGCAAAACTTCCTCTTTTATCCAACGTTGAATAAGTTGTTGACAACAGTCTGAATGATTGTCCCATAAGGTTTTGCCCAATCGGGTAATGTTGGGGAACAGATCTTGGTCTCTTTGTAAATCAGCAACTCGCAAGTTCACCACTCCAGTTTGTTGAGTGCCCAGCATTTCGCCGGGACCACGCATTTCCAAATCTTTTTGGGCAATGATAAAACCGTCGTGAACTTCCCGAATAGTGGCTAGACGGGTGGCAGCAATTTCGGATAACGGGGGTTGATAGAGGAGCACACAGTAGCTTTGGGTGCTGCCGCGACCGATGCGACCTCGCAATTGATGCAATTGGGACAGTCCCAAACGTTCAGCATTTTCGATGATCATGAGACTGGCATTGGGCACATCAACTCCAACTTCAATAACCGTAGTGGCTACCAAAAGGTGCAGGCGACCGGCTTTAAAATCGTGCATGATCTGCTCCTTATCCTTGACTTTCAGGCGACCGTGAATCAGTCCCAGTTGTAATTCGGGAAGGGCAGCAGCCAGTTGTTGAGCCGTATTTTCAGCGGCTTGGAGTTGTAACACTTCAGATTCAGCGATCAGAGTGCAGACCCAGTAGGCTTGTCGTCCTTGTTGGCAGGCGTGACGAATGCGAGCCATCACTTCGTCTCTGCGGGTGTTGGGAATGACCACGGTGTTGACCGGGCTGCGCCCGGGCGGCAGTTCATTGAGGGTGGAAATGTCTAGGTCGGCATAAGCGGTCATGGCTAAGCTGCGCGGAATAGGGGTGGCCGTCATGGTCAGTTGATGAGGATAGTCGCCTGCCTGTTCCCCTTTATTGCGTAAAGCCAGGCGTTGCTGCACTCCAAACCGGTGTTGTTCATCGACAATGATAAGTCCCAGTTTGGCAAAGTTTACCCCTTTTTGGAAGAGCGCATGAGTCCCAATGGTCAGCACTGCATTCCCAGAGGCAATGTGAGCCAGAGTTTGTTCCCGTTTCTTTTTAGTCAGGCTGCCGGTGAGCCAAGCGATGGGCAGGGAAAAGGGGGTTAACCAAGTGGTAAAAGTGTGATAATGTTGTTCGGCGAGCAATTCCGTTGGGGCCATGATGGCAACTTGATAGCCGGCTTCGATGGCTTGCAAGGCGCTGAGGGCTGCGACAATGGTTTTGCCCGAGCCCACATCGCCTTGTATCAGTCTCTGCATGGGTCGGCTTTGATTCAGGTCGGCTTTGATTTCGAGAAATATGCGTTTTTGAGCGGCAGTCAGTTGAAAGGGCAGAATGGCGATCAGTTGTTGAGGCAAGTGACCGGGACTGGATAGATTGGGGGCGGTTCTCTGTTGCACTTCGCAGCGCAGCCGATAGAGACTGAGATGATGGGCTAAAAGTTCTTCAAATGCCAGGCGTTTTTGGGCGGGGTGCTGATGAGTGTGCAGACGGTCCAGATCCTCTGTAGGAGAAGGATGGTGGAGTGTGTGTAGCGCTTCGGGCAGAGTGGGCAAGTTGAGATCAGCCAGCAGGTTTGCTGGAAAACAGTCGACGATGGGGTATTCTTGTAAGGCGTAGTTTATGAGAGTACGCAGTTGTTTTTGAGTCAGTCCTTCTGTGCTGGGGTAGATGGGAGTGAGTTGAGTTTGTACTTCTAAAGTGGAAGTACTGGAAATTCCCTCAATTTGTTGATACTCTGGATGAACGATTTCTAAGTGATGGTAGCCTTGACGCACTTCCCCAAAGCAGCGTAACTTTGTGCCGGGCTGCAGTTGTTGATGTTGGGCAGGATAGAAGTGGAAGAAGCGCAGTTGCACGACGGCAGTACCGTCACTGAGCAGACAGACTAGAGTGCGTTTTTTACCGGTGGTAATTTCAGTGGCTTGAAGAGTACCCTCGATCAAAGCAGTCTCTCCCACCTGTAATTCAGCACAGATTTGAATCTTAGTCCGATCTTCATAACGCAGGGGTTGATGTACCCATAGGTCTCCCAGGGTACTTATACCTAATCGATGGAGTTTTTCCGCGATTTTGGGAGTCACTCCGGGTAAAGTGGTGACAGGCGTTAAGGTCTTCATGAGGGTAATTGTAAAATGGCCTCCATTTCGATGTTGGCGCCCTTAGGCAAGGAAGCAACGCCAACCACGGCTCTGGCTGGATAAGGGGGTTGAAAGTGGCGACTCATGATTTCATTGACCACGGGAAAGTGGGTTAAATCAGTAAGATAGACGGTCAATTTGACAATATCTTGCAGATCTCCTCCAGCCGCTTGAGCGACTGCCCGCAAGTTTTGCAGGACTTGTTGAATTTGTTCTTCCATACTTCCAGTGTGTAATTGCAGGGTCTGCGGAATCAAAGGGATTTGTCCAGACAGGTAAACCGTATTACCTACTTTGATTGCCTGGGAATAGGTGCCAATGGCAGCCGGTGCTGTGGGTGCAGTGATCGCAGTTAGACTCATAGATGAACTCCTAGATGAACTCCTTGTTTATTAAGGATAATGGGTAGAAATGTTGACATTTTAAAGACAATGGTATGACATCTTTGTGGCATTTTGACAACTGAATGTTGTAATTGAACACATCCCCTGTTGATTAAATTAGCGAAAGTGAATAAACTCACTTAAACAGTGTCCAAAGTTGTATGGGGCTTGTCAAGATCACCGTTTGATAGATAAATCCATTTAAATTTACATAGGAAATCCTTAAAATGGCTAGACTCACCGTAGAAGATTGTTTAAAACATGTAGATAACCGATTTAATTTAGTGTTATTGGCCAGCAAACGAGCTCGTCAATTGTCTTTGGGTGCCACACCGTTAGTTCCCATAGAGAAGGATAAACCGACCGTAGTAGCTTTACGAGAAATTGCCGAGGGCAAAGTCACTCCCGAAAATTTTGAGGAACTCAATGCTCACGGTCCCGATAAGAAAACTCCACTTTAAACAAGTATTCAAGTTCCCATGTTGACCTCTGCAAACACTGGACCTCAATGGCGAATTAGCGATCTTTGCGATCTCATCGAAACCTATTTGGATTCCCAACAAGTTAAGGAAGTTTATCGTGCCTACCTACTGGGAGCAGAAGCCCATGAAGGTCAAGTGCGAAGATCGGGGGAACCCTACATATTTCACCCGGTGGCAGTGGCTTATATTCTCGGACAAATGCGCCTTGATGCTCAAGCAATTTGTGCCGCCTTGTTACATGATGTCATTGAAGACACTCCAATTACCAAGGAACATATTGCTCAAGAATTTGGGGAAATCGTAGCTGAATTGGTAGATGGAGTTAGCAAATTATCTTCCATGCAATTTGAAACTCGGGAACAGGCTCAAGCCGCCAATTTCCAAAAAATGTTATTGGCCATGAGTCGCGATTTGCGGGTTATCATTGTCAAATTGGCTGACCGTCTCCATAACATGCGCACACTGGGCTCGATGAGACGAGAAGCAAAACAACGCATTGCCCGGGAAACTTTAGAAATTTATGCTCCCA
Source organism: Thiomargarita sp. (assembly GCA_020721005.1). Classification (GTDB taxonomy): domain Bacteria; phylum Pseudomonadota; class Gammaproteobacteria; order Beggiatoales; family Beggiatoaceae; genus DYNP01. The sequence goes on along the minus strand of DYNP01000027.1, from coordinate 2,534 downwards.
TTGCCAATCGATTGGGCATGAATACTATTCGTATTGAATTGGAAGAATTGAGTTTTGCCACCTTATACCCCTTGCGCTATAAAATTTTACTGTATCGAACTCACAAAGTCTATAGTAAACGCGCCGAAATTTTTCAACAAATTCATACTCAACTAGAAGAACAACTGAAAAAATATCACCTCAAAGCCCAAGTGTTGAGGCGAGAAAGGCATTATTACGGCATCTATACCAAAATGCGGGAAAAGAAACTGCCCGGCTCAGTGGAAAAACGCAAAACCTTTTCTGCAGTCACCGACAATTGTGCCTTCCGTATCATTGTAGAAAATGTCGATACCTGTTACCGGGCATTAGGCATTTTTCACAATCTCTACAAACCCATCTGTGACCGATTCCGAGATTATATCGCCATTCCCAAAGCCAATGGTTATCAATCTTTACACACCGTTCTCTTCAGTCCCCATGGCATGCTGATCGAAGTGCAAATTCGCACTGCAGCCATGCACGAATACTCTGAAATTGGCATCATGGCCAAGGGCTTTTTGCAACGAGATGACAATACTTTTCCCCAACAAACCACCAATAAATGGTTACATGATCTATTGCAATTACAAGAAAGTAGCTTCGATTCCCTCGATTTTTTCAACCATGTCAAAACCGAACTATTTCCCGAAGAAGTCTACGTTTTTACTCCTCAAGGCAGAATTATTCAATTGCCTCAAGGTGCCACAGCTTTAGACTTTGCCTACACCATTCACAGCGATGTCGGTAACCAATGTATTGCCGCCAAAGTTGACAACCTTTACGTAGCCCTCTCCACGCCTTTGAGCAGTGGACAAACCATAGAAGTCATCACGGCCGTGTGGGCTCGTCCCAATCCCAGCTGGCTGGATTTTGTAGTCTCAGCCCGAGCTCGCAGCTGCATTCGCCACTTTCTCCGCAATCTTGAATATGAAGAAGCGGTATTACTGGGTAAACGCATGTTAGACAAGGAATTGGCCCTCTACAAATTGTCAGTAGATAAATTGACCACTGAAGAAACCAATCACCTTGTTAAAACCTATAAAGTTCACAATCTCAACACGTTACTCGCAGAAATTGGACTGGGTAAACGCATGGCAGTATTGGTAGCCCGACTGTTTGACCACTCCACTCAAGCCCAATCTTCCAGTCACATTGGTCTCAATGGAAAAACCAAACCCCTCACCATCAGAGGAACCGAAGGCATTTTGGTGACCCTCTCTCACTGTTGTCGACCCATTCCTGGAGATGAAATTGTTGGCTATTTACAAAAGGGACGAGGCATCATCATTCACACTGCCGAATGTAAAAATGCCGAAGAATACAATCGACGCGGGGAACGTTGGCTGTCAGTAGAATGGGAACCTGGCATTGAGGGCGAATTTTTAGTTGATATTCAAGTGGAAGTTCAAGACCAGCGCGGAGTATTAGCCTTGGTTGCCACCGCCATTTCTAAAATGGACAGCAATATTGAAAGCGTTTCCAATCAAAAAAGAGAGGGACTGCACAGTACCATTCGTTTCTGTATCTCTGTGCGCAATCGGTCCCATCTTGCTGCTATAATACGTCATTTGCGTCGTTTGGAAGCGGTGACTCGCATACAACGCCTACATACCTAAAAAACTATTTCATTCTCATTGAGGCTTACCCCCATCCTACTATGAATTTACTGCGATACCAACTGATTCCCGCGGATGAATTGCTAACCCGATTGCAACAAACTCAACTTATGGGCCATCAACATCCTTTCATTTATCGAAATGCCCAACTCAGTCTACATTCCCAAGTCGATCCTAATTCCTTAACTCCAGCGCAACGCTATGTGCTCACAGAAAATTGTCAAATTATCGAAAGACTTTACACAATTTTTTTGGACCACGATCTTGACATTTTTTCCTTGGAAGGTGGCCTGTGGTTTTGGTTAGAAGGACAAACTTCCCCCATTCCACTCACCCCTCCAATCATTGAAGAATCGACCACGATAGAAGGGCAAACCGTTAACCTCATCAGCGACGGCATGCACCGGGTCTACACCGCCAAACAATTAGGAAAACCAATCACTATTCTCCAAGTTAAAAATTTGCCCCCAGCTTATCCCTACTATGCCTATCCCCTATCTCGAGGTTGGGAAGAAGTGACGGTCCTCTCTGAATTCCCAACAGGATTTGTCAAGAAGTACTATCGGGAAACCGATTATAAAGCACTGTTTAGAAACTATAATGCAATATTTTCGGGCATTCAAAAACAACGCACATAACCATATGAAAAGAGCCCCATAAACCATGCAGTAGAACATCTATGCTAAAAATGTTAGGGAAAGACTTAGAGGTAAGGAGAGAGAATGAGCAGAAAAATCCCCCAAATATATGACAGAGGATATAAAAAGCTATTCTCTAACAAAACCTTCTTTCGACAACTGCTAGAATCATTTGTTCCCTTTGAGTGGGTTAAAGAATTGGACTTTGAACAGTGTGAATTGTTAGACAAAACGTTTATTTCTAAAGAATATGAACAAC
>DYNP01000109.1 GCA_020721005.1 Thiomargarita sp. | reverse complement strand
TTCATCAAGCAGAGCTTGTAACTCATTCATTACCAAGTTGAACTTGGTAACGAGCTTATTCCCCAAATAGTCGCTGTACTTCCACCTCAAAAACTCTTTCTTGCTGTTTGATGGTGCGTACATAAAATTCAAAATGGCGAATGACAGAAGTATAATTTTCAAAACAATGGTGAATCATCTTGATGAGGTTCTCACTACAACTCGGATCATCAAGATTAAATTTGTAGTCCATTGAGACAGGTACATCGAGAAAATACTTAGCCGAACCGCTTAATCCAAATAAAGTGATACATTTGAAGAGGGCGGCTTCTCTGGGAATTCTATCACGTCCAGGATGAGTACCTAAGTCCAAATAAACTTTTGACTTCATGTATAAATCAATAAGTTGCTCATTAGTCAAATTTTGCAAAGCAACCCACCGTATTGAAGGGAACTTTTCAATTAATTCCCATACTATTACCCCCCCCCTATTTCCACTTAATTTACTTGGGTTATAGAGAACAATGTTCTCCTTGCCACTCATTGAAGCTTTACGGGATTTATCGACAAACTCTTTGTTAATATAGTCTGTCAATGGATGAAATTGATGCAACCCCTGCTGAATTAGGAATTGGGAAGCGTATTCAGATTGAGTACAGTGTACAAAATCATATTTTAATAGGGTTTCGATGGGTAGTTCTGTGAAAGAATAATTATCAACACTCAGCCACCAGAAAACTTTTTGCATTTTGAAGTTGGAAGCGAATGAATAATTTGTAGGGGATATACCTTCAGGAAGAACTATAACATTACGTTCCATATCTTCCCATAGTGGCACTTGTATCCATGTAGGATTATATTTCTCAAACGACTTTTCCCGTTTCCTAGAAAGTTCATGAGCGCAGAGAAAAGACTGAATTCCCAATTTGCGGAGTTTAAAGTGAAGTTGGTGTAATGCTTCGGGACCACCTGTTTTTGAACCGTATGGACAGGCAATATATACTTTTGAGTTTTTGGATAAGGTTAGCATAGTATTTTACTAAAATTTATTAAGATTTATTTTCACATTCTGAACCCTAATTCACTTAATTAGCTTGATTTTCTTAATTAGAAGAATCTTGTTAATTATGAAAATTAAGGTTCAGACTACCAATCTACTCGCCCATTTCCTTGATATTCTTCAATAACTCCGCTGCCATTTT
>DYNP01000108.1 GCA_020721005.1 Thiomargarita sp. | reverse complement strand
CAAAGCCGATAAATTATCGGTACAACCGTATTTAATCCGCATCTTGCGTCGATTTGTGAATCTCATGCTGTTGTTGAGCGTGGGGTTGGGTAATTTTGTATGGGCTGATACATTCTGTAGTGGTACCACCCATAAGCCGGGGAAGCCCCCCATAAATTCTATCCAAGGAATTCCAGTGGCTGAGTGTGAATCATTGGTGGATTTTTACAACCGTACAGGCGGCACAAACTGGCTGAACAATGCCGGATGGAATCAGACGAAAACGCCTTGTAGTTGGTATGGTGTTACTTGTGAAGGTGGGCATGTTACAGAAATTCGTCTCCGCGATAATAAATTGAGTGGAAATCTTCCGAATTTATCCTTACCAAATTTGAAAATACTTTACTTACTTAATAATCAACTTACCGGGAGCATCCCAGATTTATCCAATTCACAGAATTTGGTGTGGATTGTACTTGAAGGTAATCAATTGACTGGTAGCATTCCAGACTTTAATTTGAAAAACTTAGCGTCGATCAACCTTACTTGCAATCAATTAAGTGGCAGCATTCCAAGCTTTTCCAAAGCTACCTCTTTAAAGACCATTTATCTCCAGCTTAACAAATTGAGCGGCAAAATTCCAAATTTCAGTACCTTTGATTTGTCTAAGGCGGATGAAGAGTACGTTTCGTTTAATTATAACTGTGGACTCATTGCCGATGATCAAGGAACCATACTTAACAGTCGGGTTGCATGGAAGGACATAAATCCAACCTGTATAGATTGCAATGCTATTGTCGGAATCTCGACAACTGAATGTCAGGATTTAGTAAAACTATACGATAGTACTGATGGCACAAATTGGATAAATAGAGCCAATTGGAAGCTGACAAATACACCATGCAGTTGGTTCGGGATCACTTGCGCTGGGGGACATGTACAAAAAATAGAATTAACTGGCAACGGACTCAGGGGTTCGCTCCCAAACTTGACATTACCCTATTTAGAATGGCTAGGATTAGACAACAACCAATTGACAGGTAGCCTGCCTAATTTCAATTTACCGTATTTAAAAGCACTGGGAGTTGGTGGTACAAATCAATTGACGGGTACAATTCCAAACTTGAATTTACCAAATTTACAGTTTCTTGCGCTTGATAAAAATAAATTAACTGGCAGTATTCCCAATTTTAATTTTCCAAATTTAC
>DYNP01000107.1 GCA_020721005.1 Thiomargarita sp. | reverse complement strand
GACAAAGGAGAGAGCCATGAGAACCCAGCGAGAATTGTACACGGAAAAAGAAGTTGTATACGAATGCGAATTGGATCAATGCCCACAATGTGGACAGACATTACGGAATGCATACACAAGTGGCTGGAAGACCGTACAAACCATGACTGAAGTGATCGTGATCGCCCAACGTCCGAGGTGTTGTGTAAATAAGAAATGTGCTGAGTACAACAAGATGTTGAGTTCAGTACGTTGGCAACAGGTAGCGCCGATGTGGTGTACGTATGGGTATGATGTGATCACACAAATTGGCTGGCAGCGACAAAACCAACGGCAAACATTTAGCGAAATCCATCATGACTTGAAGGGAAGCATACAGATCAGCGAGACACAGGTGCGAGCGATCTACACGTATCGGTATTTAGCGTTATTGGCCTGCCATGAACGGCAGCAAATGAAAGGATTGACAGCCATAGCGGCGCGAGGAGGGCTGTGGCTGTCGCTGGATGGATTGGCGCCAGAAGGAGGCGAGCCTCAGTTATGGGTGGTGCGAGAAATGCGAAGCGGGATCACGCTGCGCAGCGGTTGGATGAGTCAGCAGGATCAAACTGCATTTGTGAATTTTCTGCAACCGATTGCCGCGCTGGGATTGCAGGTCACGCAGGTGATGAGTGACAAACAACGTGGTTTGGTACCCGCAGTCGCCAAGGTATTTTCAAAGGCGAAACATTCATTTTGCCAGATGCATTATCTTGGCAATGCAGCCGAACCGCTGAGCAAGGCAGACGAATCTATGAAGATTGAACTTCGGCAGAGTGTGCGCGAGGAGATTGGAGCGCTGATTCGGCAGGAAAAGTTCGAAAATCAGGGCGTTTTGACGGTCACCGGCGGAATCCCCTCGCCCGTGACACCCAAGCAGGTGTCTCCCAACCCTATTGAGCAAGAACAAGACGCGATCCTCCAAGACATTTCTCGGCGCATCCGTTACTTGTTGACCTTGAAAGGTCGCCCACCTTTCTGTCTGGCAGGCATCGAAATGTTTGAGCGTCTGACTGAAGTCAAAGACTTGCTGGAACGATTGAGCGCTCGTCATGAGCACCCTCACCTGGCACAATTGCAGCATGGGTTGCTCGCAGCTCTTCAGATCATCCAGACTCGCTTCACACTCCTACGCCAGGCTGCTGATTGGCTGACCCAGATCGCTGACCTGTT
>DYNP01000106.1 GCA_020721005.1 Thiomargarita sp. | reverse complement strand
TGAGTCCCTATGTTTGTAGTTTAGAAGAAGTATGTGATTAAAAATTGCATAAGTCACAAGAGTATTATATTTTTGAGGAATCAAACATAAAAAATAAAACTCAAAGACTTATGCAAACACAAAGAAAAAAATTAAATTTTGATGGACAAAATATTTTTGTGGGAATTGATGTACATTTAAAAAGTTGGAACGTGTCTATTTTTACAGAACATCTGCATCACAAGACTTTTAATCAGCCTCCTAAGGCAGAATCGTTATCAAACTATCTAAAGTTAAATTTTCCAAATGCAACATACCATTCGGTATATGAAGCTGGTTTTAGTGGATTACATGCACATTATAAATTGACAAATTTGGGGATTGATAATATTGTTATAAACCCTGCAGATGTACCAACTTCAGACAAAGAGAGAAGGCGCAAAACAGATAAAGTTGATAGTAATAAATTGGCTCGTTCACTACGCAATAAGGAATTGAAGGGTATTTATACTCCAGCACAGGATATTTTAGAAGATCGGTCATTTGTTCGTGTACGCAGTAGTATCGTAAAAGATCAGAGTCGCTTAAAAGCTCGTATCAAGTCCATGTTGTATTATTATGGAATTGAGTTTCCGCAAGAGTTTCAGAACAGTAATACTCATTGGTCTAAACGTTTTATGGTATGGCTTAAAACAGTTCAATTAAAGAGCCAGACTGGAAATATGGCTTTGGCAATGTTGATAAAAGAAGCAGTACTATTACGGGAATTATTGTTGGAAGTAAATAAAGAGCTAAAGGCATTATCTGTTACTGAAAAATATGCTGGAAATATGGAATTGATACGGAGTGTTCCAGGTATAGGACTTGTTACTGGAATGCTTTTTATGACCGAAATTGAAACTATAAAACGATTTGAAAATAATGATAATTTTGCAGGTATGATTGGCATTGTACCAGATTGTCATTCAAGTGGCGATAATGAAAAAATTGGTAAGATTACCCCTCGAAGACATAATTATTTACGTTCGGCCTTAATCGAAAGTTCGTGGATTGCAGTTCGTATTGATCCTGCACTGAGTAAGGCGTTTTCAGATTATTGTAAACGTATGGAACCCAACAAAGCAATCGTACGCATAGCCAGAAAATTAAGTAACAGGATTTTTTTTGTACTTAAAAATGAAATGAAATATGAAACAAGAACTGTTAAATAAAA
>DYNP01000104.1 GCA_020721005.1 Thiomargarita sp. | reverse complement strand
TGGTATAGTAATGGTATGGCTACCATAAACCACTTTGAACTGATGAAGAAAGAGTTGAATGAAAAGCAATGGCGGCATTTCCTGGCTTCGGAAGCCGTGCGGATCGGGTTTGGTGGTATCCGTCAGGTGAGTGCATCTTCGGGAGCATGTTGGCAAACGATCAAGCGTGGAATGGAAGAGATCGAAGCAGGCGAGTTGTACCAGTCAGGGGAACGCGTGCGAAAAGCAGGGGGCGGCAGGAAAAAACTTGAGGCGCATTATCCTGGGGTGGAGGCGGCGGTGGAACAAATGGCTGATCCGAAAGGGAATCCAGAAAGTCCGCTGCGCTGGACATCCTACTCGATGGAGCATATTGCCGAACAGGCCCAGACAGCAGGTTATCCGATCTCGGCGATGGGGGTGTATCGGATTTTGAAAGCTCAGGGATTTGCGTTGAAGGCGAACAAGAAAGAGGTGGAGGGAAAGAGCAATCATCCTGATCGCAATGCTCAGTTCGAGCACCTTGCTGAGCAGATGGATAAGATGGAGAAGCTGGGCGCGCCCATTCTGTCGGTAGATGCCAAAAAGACGGAGTTGATTGGAAATTACAAGAACCATGGGCGCGAATGGCAACCCAAAGGCACTGAAGAACGGGTCAATGTGCATGATTTTGGAGAAAAGGATGAAAATGGGCAACGGATCAAGGCGATTCCTTATGGGGTCTACGATGCGTTGAAGAAGCAAGGCTTTGTCAGTGTTGGCATTCACCACAACACCGCTGCTTTTGCGGTGGAATGCATCCGCCAGTATTGGCAGCAGTATGGTCAAGCGGATTACTCTGCCACCAACGAGATGCTTCTGCTGGCAGATGGCGGTGGGAGTAACGCTGCCAATAGTCGGCTCTGGAAAGTCTCGCTGCAACAATTCGCCAACAAAAGTGGGCTGAACGTACATGTCTGCCACTATCCGCCAGGAACCTCCAAATGGAATTCTATCGAACATCAGCTCTTCTCGTTTATCTCGATCAATTGGCGCGCCAAGCCATTGGTTTGCTATGAATTCATGCTGGAGCTCATTCGGCATACCACGACGAAAACTGGACTGACTGTAAATGCTATATTGGATCAAAATCCATATCCAACCGGCATCAAGATATCTGACGAAGAAATGAATCAACTCAATATTGAACGAGACGAATTTCATCCCGAATGGAACTACACCATCCGACCACAATTGAA
>DYNP01000103.1 GCA_020721005.1 Thiomargarita sp. | reverse complement strand
GGCAAAAAAACCAACTGTCAATCAATACATAATCGGGAATAAAACCATGCTTAACACACCTGCAAAGCATTTCTATCATCATGTCAATTTTACTTTTATCAGCCTCTCGGCGTCTTGTTTGTCCAAAACTACCGCAGGCAACATCTTTTTTAAATTGCTCGTTACGCTCTTTTAATGTCAATCCAAATAGTTTTCCTTTGCGGTAAAACTGTTGTAACTTTTTTTTTGCCTGTTCAAATTCCTTTTTCTTTACAACCAAATCTTGTGTTTGAATTTTATGTTCCTGAGCAATTTTATCGTAAATTGATTTAGCTTTAGCTAATTTTATCTTATTGGTTTTTATGGCATTAAACTCATAATTTTCAGTTGCCTTATCCAACAGTCTTGTTTTTTTAGATAACAAATCAACCTTTTTTTCAAGTTCTTTTATTGCTTTTTCTACCACCTTTTTTGCTTTTCTAAAGACTTTGATTAAATCCTCGTTGGCAGTTCCTTTTTCTCTGTGAAAGCTGAAATCCAACGGAATAAAGCTGTCCCCATCCCAAAAACCGCAAACCAACAGTTTAAATCCAAAAATCGAGCGATGGCTTACATGGTCAAAAGTCCGGCTCACTTTTTCGGTCTTAATGCCTGTTTTCTCAAGAAACGTATCATCGAATATAAGAGCCTTTATGCCATTAGCAATGGTACTCTGGTTCTTTGACAGAAGGTATCTCAACCGTTTTGCATGGAGTATGAGCAATCCTCGCCAATCAATAAATTCATTATTCTTTACATCGTAATAGGCGTCTTTCTTTGCATCTAAATCCGATTCTTTAATCCCTCTTTTGATAAATGCATAAACGCTTGTCAAACCATAAAAAGGCAATATGGTCAAAATGCTAACTATGCTTGAAATCGCTATTCCTTTGCTTTTTAATCCATCGAAAATTGAAAGATGACTTTTTAAATTAAATTTGTCCATAACTTCAGACAAACTGCTTACCAATGTTTCTGAATCTTTTGCAAAAACTTCTATCTCTGAAAATTTGTTTGTACCTTTGTGCAGTTGCATATTTCACTTGAATTTCGAATTTGTTTTGTAACTAGCTCAAAGGTAGTCATTTATGTCGAAATATGCAACTTTTTAAATCTTATAATCTCCTATATATCAATAATATAACTTTAATTAACTTGTTGACTATTTGCTTAATTATTAAGTAGTTATCTCCTCCGAAATGTTAG
>DYNP01000102.1 GCA_020721005.1 Thiomargarita sp. | reverse complement strand
TCTGCAAAAGTGAAACTTGACTTGCTCAAATCAGCTTGATTTATCTCTTTAAAGCTTTCAAGTTTGCTATCAAAGACCCGAAAAGAACTGTTTTCATCAGAATTTTGTTTCTTGAGTATCGTAATCGCACTATCTACCGTGGCATCTTCAAAAACCTTTACGCCATTAAAATCTACGATTTGTTGGATTGTGGTATGCTCCAAAATATAAGCTCTTAGGTTTGTGCCATATTTAGCTCTAAAAAATTTATTTGAGCATATAAAGCCATTTAATCCGTTTTGCTTGAGCATTTTTATCGCAAGTTCGTAAAAATAGACATATAAATCAGCCGTTCCAGCAAAAGTTTCATACTTCTCTTGAAGTTGCGGTTTAAACTCTTTTATCATCTCTTGGCGTACATACGGGGGATTTCCTATCACAACATCAAAAAAGTTCTCTTCAAATGGCATCTCAAGCAAACTATTGGCACATTTAATTTTTTCACTCAAATTCGTTAAGATTCTCCCTTTTTGAGCCGTTCTAAGCCACAAACTAAGTTTTGCAATCTCCACAGCGTCTTCGTTGACATCCACTCCGTAAAGATTATTTTCTAAAACATTCGTCTCAATATCGTACAAACTCAAAAACTCATTTTCGTAAATTTTACGCCATGTGTCAATCTCTTTATGCTCTTTGATAAAAAATTCTAATGCTTGATTTAAAAATGCACCACTCCCACAAGCCGTATCAAGCACTTTTAGGCTCAAGAGGTACTCACGGTAGGCATAAAGGCTTTTAAGCGTTTCTAGCTCATCTCTGGAGCGTTTACGAGGACTTTTTGGATAGCTTATATCTATCAAACCCAATTCTATTTTTTTATCAAGGCAAATTTTGCCAATAGTTTGTTCGATAATGTAGTGCGTGATACGCTCTGGAGTGTAAAAAATTCCATCTTTTTTTCGTTTAGTTTTTGTCTTGTCAAAATCTGAATTGTCAATATTTGCATATAACTCTTCCAAATCGGTCAATGATTGTTCAAAAATATGACCTAAGATATTGACACTAATATCACTTCCAAAGTCGTAATCACTAAGTTTTTGAGCTGATAGATTTAAAAACTCATCATCGATGATAAGAGAGTCCAAAAGCTCATCTTTGGCAAATAAGCCACCGTTATACTGGACAATGTCAAGTTTAGAGTTACCCTGATTGATGGCATCAAAGTAAAATTTATAAATCTCATAAAGCGAGTAAGA
>DYNP01000101.1 GCA_020721005.1 Thiomargarita sp. | reverse complement strand
AAGCCCCGGAAGCTGAGCAGTTTTCAGTATTTTTAAGGATGAAATACATTGCAACTGGCACCGCAATTAGTACATGATATGTGATCTAAATAATGCCTATTGTATTTATTCTGTGCATTTCACTGTTTTCTGCTAGCAGTCGCTCCACACTGCGACCATTCATTCATAGTTGAACCACTCATGACTGATGAGTGACAACTGATAATATGCATTACGGTTACGAGTACGTAGAAAGTTCAGTACCAGCACGATAATAAATATGTAGACAGATAGTGTTCCCAAGCCCGGCTGGGTCCAACTTCATGGAGGGGTCCCCATACTAGGCTGAGACAACTTTTAGGTAACTTGTTCATTCTCTGTGGTGTGTGCAGCTACATGTTACAATAAATTTACAGCCATTCTATGATTCTATAAGTGTGTAATGGCTATAGATTTGTGATCTCCCCGCTTCCTTTCCCTTATCTCCCCCTCTTCGCATTTGATGTGCCCCTATCAGCCGTCCTACCCTTAGAGTGGCGGGTCGGGGGGAGTTTGACCCCGAGAAAAATTATGTGGGATCCCAGAATGCTAAGATTTGGATACGTGTCATCTCAAAGACCTGTTTCGTGGATTTTTTTAAGCGATCGAGTTCTGGTTAGTTATAATAATGAACTGCCTCTTCGCCGGCCACGTTACACGCGGCTTCCCCTCAGAGTGGGGGTCTGGGGTTTTCCCTGGAAAAGTTTTTATAGATTCCGATTGCTGTATGTCAGTTTTACTGCATTTCTGGTGAAACAAATGCTTGTTCGATTCACATGGTTCGTGAGCAGAAAATGTCGATTCACAATGTTTGTAAAACATCTCAAAGTCGTTTTAGCAGAAAAGCTAAAATTGTCAACTGCTTTGTAATTTCTTTGTATGGGTTTTAATACCGCCATAGTAAAACGAACAGAACAGATTATACAATGTAGTAGCAGCTGGAGGGATGTTCGAGACAAACTTGGGGATGTTTAACGCCCTATGGGTGTAGAATAGACAACTCCCTTGGTCTGGGGCAGAGCCCAAGGAGACCCAACTAGAGGTGGCCAGTGGGACGTCAGGGAGAACACTATGAGTTTTTCAATGGGGTCCGGGGCGAAGCCCCGGTCGCCAGACAATTTATGTATTACAGAGGCCTGAAAATCGTTATATAGCACCAGTGATTCTTTGTGTTGAATATTAAACACTTAATTTATCGTTCTGAATGTGCGCAGCAGAGTCATTTTAAAACTTCA
>DYNP01000100.1 GCA_020721005.1 Thiomargarita sp. | reverse complement strand
AAGAATGCGTAGCGATTACCATCCAATGCGACTCCATCCACACCCAAAATACCAGAACTGCTTGTGGTATTATTGTAAACCTTGAGCATTCCTTTAACGCTACTACCATCCGAAAGAGGAACTTTGAGATCAGTCTCAAACGCTGTGGCTTGTTTCTGTTTGTCTGGACATCTGTTGAGGTCACTGAAACACCAAGCTGCCATACTGCGTAGAACTTCAATGTTGTAGTCGATTTTACCCAGTAACTGATTTACCCGTGTTTTAGACTTTGGACTCAATGGATCATTCAACAAATTCTTGACAGTAGAGTAGTTAGCTAATTCACGAGTATAAGCATTGGCAAGTGATTGACGAGCTTCAATAACTTTTCCATCGGGTTCAAAGTCAACATTCGGTGAGCCAATTCCCAACTCGTCATAGCGATTGTACAAATAACCAGTGGTCTGAGATTTTTCGATGGTTGCCCCATTCAAAAAATCAGTTTTGGCATAAACCAAGATGTTGTTCATCACTTTCTCGCATTCGGTGTAGTCCTTTGCTCCACCTGCTCCACCAGTAGTCCTTGTCATTCTCGCTGCCTTTGGCGGCGGTGGCGGTGTCTCTGTCGTTTGCGCTAAACCACATCTGATTGATGCATCAATGGTATCCGGTGCTGCATTGAAGATATTCGGAAGTTTGATCGCATCACCACCACGTTGGATTGCCTTAATAGTAATTGAGCCAGAGCTATTTGCACTCTTGCTCATTTGGTTCATCGCCAAACTCAAACTTGCAAATGTGGAATAAGACGCGTCTAAGCTGGCTGAAAAATCTTTTTTCGCTTCAGCACTAGCAAAGTTCAATTGAATAAATACAAATAGATCAGTGCTTTGCCCAGTCTGACTGACGTAGTTAGAACCACACGCATTTTCCCAGCAAGAGGCGGAACGGATGACCTTCTTACCCATAGCAGATAGAGGTTCACTTTGATTGATTTCAAAGCGTCTATTTGGGAATTTAACCCTGAATTGATAAACATAAGTGGTTGAACGACTGGTTTCTTTCGCTTCCTCCAAATAGCTGGCTGCCACTTTCATTTTGAACACACCAAAACCGAGAGACAAACTACCACTTACGCCAAGTGATCTAGCAACATCCTCTAGGCTATCGACAATCTTCCCATCAAGATAAAACTCAGTATGACCAATTGCCGTCACTTTTCCATTTAAGCAACTTTCTGGTTTCAGCCGATCATATTTTGGAGAATATCCCCCGC
>DYNP01000099.1 GCA_020721005.1 Thiomargarita sp. | reverse complement strand
CAGGGCAACCGCATTAAAATTTTAATTATATCAGTTATCAAGGACTTTCAGCAGATAATCATTATCCCATCCGGCCCTGCGGCGTTTCGCCTTAATTCCTCTTTTCAAAGTTTTCTCCTGTTTTAAAAGGTTAAGAGAAATATGTCGTAAAATTGAAAAATTCTGAGGAGCATTTCCTTTCCTTATACGGCATTCGTCTTCACGAAAACTTATATCCAATACCCAGTGAACACAATTTTCTATCTCCCAATGTCCTCTTACTGCTTTTGCAAATATCTCTGCATCGTTCTCCAAGCTGGATATATAATAACGTATTTCCTTACTTATGTGATTCCCGATATGTCGTTCCGCTTCCACCATTCCGATCATATTCAGACCTTTCCAATTTTCTTTTCCGTACAACCAGCCGATATCATCTGTTGTATAATATTTTCTGACCTCGATTCTTCCATGCCCTCCGTCCGTCGTCTCATAACACGAAAATGATATTTCTTTGTTATTCAAACCATCTTCAAAAAAAAGTCTGACATCTTCATAAAGATTTCCATGATTTCCTTTCAAAGCAAGAACATAATCCGCTCCTTTTTCTTTTATCTGTTCAGCAATATTTTTCTGACAACCCATAGCATCAATTGTTACAATACATCCTTTTAACTCCAAAATTCTGAGCAATTCCGGAATTGCTGTAATCTCATTCGACTTCTCCTCTGTTTTTACCTGTCCGAGTATCACTCCGTTTTTACAAGCCCATGCACTTACCATATGAATAGCTGACTTTCCGCCCGCCCGATTATAAGAACGGCGTAATGTTTTTCCGTCAATAGGGATTATTTCTCCATGTGTTACTTTAAAAACAGCATGAATCCAATTTGTAAAGCTATTCTGAAATTCTTCATATGATATAGCACAGAATATCCGGCTGAATGTATCATGGGAAGGTATATCATTAGGCAATTCAAGAAAAGTTTTCAGCCATTCTTTTTTCGCATTTCCGTAATCTTCGATAGCTTCCCATCCCTCTGCTCCGCTTATCACCGCACAGATCGCAATTACAATAATATCTGACAGCTTATGAAGTTTTCCACGCTCAATCCGGGGATCGGTCAGATCTGAAAAATATTCCGTAATCAAAGGAGGCTTAATTTTATCCATACCTTTCCTCAATCCTTAATACCTTAAATTTTTTACTTTACAGCAATATTTTTCTATCATATCATAAGCTATTTTGAAAATAAAAAATTTGATGCGTTTGCCCTG
>DYNP01000098.1 GCA_020721005.1 Thiomargarita sp. | reverse complement strand
AGGAGGTACCCCCTGTCATAAGCTCTTTGCCACAGGAGCCCGCTTCTGTAATTAGTGCCTGACAGAAAAAGCCTGTTTTCAAGATTCATGTTCTCATTTTTTGACGGCAAAGCCGCCTTTAAATTAATAAATTACAATAAATATTCTGATTTTCTCGGTGTGCCAGTAAATCAGGCTCATTATGCCGGATTTTGGACGCACCTTTCCCGCAGTACTCTTTGCACCGCTGGCGTTAGTGCTTAAGCCGCCAGTTTATAAGGGGCTAACTTTTTGTAGGGACCTCGCTTGATTGCGGCGAGGTTCCTGACGATTGCACCCAAACGCTGGATGTTGCGGGCAACCACGGCCAGGGCTACATATCGTTTGAAACCGTCAATTCCATGATCACGGCACAGATCCAGGCCGTGAACACCAAGTGCGTTGATTGCGGATTCAACAGCAGAGTGTTGCTGCCGCGCCTCTGTGAATTCAGGAGCCGATTCCCGCTCTTTGTCGGCTACTGACAAACGACCCTTTTTCGGCAGGACTACAGTGGTCAGTTCTTTCTTTAAGTCTATTTGGTTTTGGGGACTGTGGAATCCCTTGTCAAAGCTGCACAAAGTCAGACGGGGGAAACGCTCTTTTGCCTGAGTTATCATCGTTACAGCAATTTTGTCATCGGTCTCTTTTTCCATTACACGGTGGTGCAGGATGAAACCATTGCGGTCTTCGAGTACGCATACACGCAGACCCAATTCTACAGGCACACCAGCCTTGCCTTTGCTGATCCATTCGGTGTGCGGCTCAAAGATGGAGAATACTTTCTCTGAATGCGGGATGACGATACCATTGATAGCGCGACGACGGATCTGATCGATTTGGCGCTCGGCGTGAGCGATATAACCATCAAGGTCTTTTACAGATAGTACCAGTTCCGTAGACTGTGTGAGCACAGCCTGACGTGTTACTGCAGCCCGCTTCAGGAAGGCTTCAGCCTGATTGATATAACTCTCGTGAGATTTCTTGACGGCTTCTTCATATGCCAGTTTCCTGGTCTCATCTTTGGATGTAGAGTGTTTCTGCTTTTGAATGATCCGATAGTGTTTTTTGAATGTCTTGATATTGTACTGGCCTTGACGCCACCCGGTAAGGTTGTGAAGTTCACTAAGTTCTACACACTCTTCAATGGTTTTAACGATAGCATCAAAGAGCAGATTAATGTCGGTGGGAAAGTGGACATCGGTTTTGACAACAAAGGAGTCACAGCGTCCGCTTAAGTTTAGGTCCTTTTTTT
>DYNP01000097.1 GCA_020721005.1 Thiomargarita sp. | reverse complement strand
GGCTCTATAACGAATAAGGTGGGTAATCAAAACCAAGCTTACCCGAAATAAAATATATCATGTTTATAAAATTCTTAATATTGCTATATCCTCTAGCTCTTCTTTTTGCAAGTTGAATTTTCGAATTAATTCCCTCTAATACACCATTAGTGATTTTTGTGTCAAAATAAGCAACAATTCCCCACCAGTGGGCTTTAATAGTGTTTACAAATTTGGTAAATGGTTGTATTCCTGCCTCAAGAGCTTTCTGACACCAAAACCACAGATAACCTTTAGCCTCCTCAATATCTTCAACATCAAATATATCCATAAAAAGTTCTCTCAGTCTATATGCTTCTCCTAATGTTGGATAAAGTGGCAGTAGCATATCTAATTCTGACTTCTTTGCTGCTGATAAATTTTCATATTTACGAAGAATAGTATAGCGATGTCCTTTTAATAATTCATTCCCTTTTCTTTCTGATTTTCTAACCTCATCCAGTGTTTTGTTTAAGGATTGTACTAAATGAAATTTATCAAAAACAATTTGTGAATCAGGCAGATGTGCCATAGCTCCACTGACAAATGCAACGGACATATCCATGCTTATAAGTTCAATATTTTCTTTTTTTCCTCCTTTTGATTCAAATTCATTCACAAAAGATTCAATTGTGGAACCATCTTTGCCTTCCGTTACAAAAATTGTTCTATGCTGTTCCATATCAACAAATTGAGTTACGTAACTATGCCCTTTCTTTCTTGAAGTTTCATCTACACCGATAAATTTTACATCACTTAAGTCATCTTTTGAGTAAGCTCGTTCAATCCAATAATCAAACACGCGCCAAACTCGAGGTGCAGTAACACCAATACACGCAGAAACTTTACTCACAGGCATTTCGCTCTCTATCAACAACATTGCATAGGCTTCAAACATTAGCGTAAACCCACTCCCAGAACGAGACCAAGGAACTTCAACTATATTAATATTTCCATCTTTATTCTTTATTCGTGGAACTCTTGCATGTAAAAAACAACGATGTTGAAAGAAGTTGAGATGCTGCCATATCTTAGTTTCTGTATCATATGCAGTTACCGACTCGCCTGTTGAATTTACAAAACGAAAACCTCGCTCAAAATCGATGTGAATATGAAGTTCTTTCTCTTGTCTATTTGATTCTACAAGTTCAACATTGCTAACAAACCATGGACTGCTTAGTCCCAATCCTATCGTAAATATATCTGTGCTATTCATCTTACAAATATACTACAATTTTTGATTACCCACCCGAAACGTTACAGAGCC
>DYNP01000096.1 GCA_020721005.1 Thiomargarita sp. | reverse complement strand
TTTGTTCGGCCAGCTTACAAACAATTCTTGCCTTGTCGGGTGTGATTGTAATGAACCATTTGCGCAGTCCCTCTAATCGATCCAGCGCATTTTCGTAAAGGCGACGCACCTGAGTGCTTAATTTGACTCCCTTGTCGTAGACTTCAGTTACCAACTTCGCCACGGGGTGTACTCCTTTGTAGGTCATTCCTTCCGCAAGTCCCAGCGCTTTCTCGACTGTTCTGAGCGGATCACCATTCCAATAATTTTCCAAGACACCAAAGACTCGCTCGATTGGGTTGTATTTGCTGTGATAGGGCGGATAGTACGCCAACTGAATCGTTATCTCCTCCTGGGCGCTAAACGCCACCAGTCGCTTCAACCATTGGCTGCGTACCCCACTATTTTCAGGACCATTATCGGCGTTAATCACCAGGGTATGTGGAGAATTACCGTTTTTTTAAGATCAGGCCAGAGATCTTGAAGGCGATCAATCATAAAGTCAGCCGTTACTGAACCAGCCGTGAAAAACAACCAGGTTTCACTGGTGTCGGGACGAAACACCCCAAAAGGCGTCATCTTCGCTTCCGGTTCAAAATCGTGATCTAGTGCCTGCTCACCCTGACGACTCTTGCCGCCTCGACTCAGATCTCCAATGGCTACTACAGCTTTGGTGTCAACTGAAATACGAACCGTTCCTGGGTCAGCATCGGCTTGCTGGTTTACCTGCTGCACCTGGTTAAAAATTGCGTCTGTTTCCTTGATTTTCCTCAGTGGTTTGCTCTTGACTACCTTGCGAGGGTGAAAACCCAATACTCCAAGAAGGTCACGCATACTTCGCTCCTTGGGTACCTGATCAGGTTGATAACCCTTATCCTCAATCAGATGTCGTCGCACCTCCTTGGCGGTCAAACGTCGATACAAGCGGGTTGTGCGAAAGGTTGGATCGGTTTCGCAATGGGCATCGACAATTTCTCTGATGTCTTTGACTAACTCAGGGTTCCGCTCCTCCCAGCGTTTGCGCCCCCGAGCAGAGAAATTGTCCACACAGGCCATGCCGGTCTTTAATTCATGCAGACCTTTGCGGATTAAGTCACGATTCCACCCAAGCTCTTTTTCTGCCAAACGTTGCCCGCCACGCCCCAACTGGGAAACCACGGAAGCCATAAAAAGACGTTTGGAGGCACCCTTCAACAAAGCTACACCGGTCTGAAGGCTACACTTTACCTCTGATAAATGTTCACGGTTCATACGCAACAATATAACTGTTCTGAATAACTTTTGGAAGTATTATATTATGCCGTTAGCCT
>DYNP01000095.1 GCA_020721005.1 Thiomargarita sp. | reverse complement strand
TAGTCACACTGAAACCATCCGATATGAAAGAAGCAGAAGATTCGGGATTACCGCCGGAGATAACGGTAAGATTCGTAAGGGCGATCCTTGATACCGGCGGGACAGAAGTTTCGGTGACTTCTCTTCCTGACGAGTCAACATATCCGACAGAAGATTTCAAGTCTTTATATAACATGCGTTGGGGGGTGGAAACATTTTACGGAGTATTGAAAACCGGACTCTGTCCGGAAAATTTCACAGGTAAAACTGCCGAATCCGTAAAACAGGACTTTTATGCTGCCATATATATAACAGGTTCGGAGTCGGTTCTGACAAGAGATGTCAATGAGAAACTTGAAAAAAAGACTTGTCAATCTGATCCGGACAGAGGCGAATCCGAAAAAAGAAGTTACAGACATCAGTATAAAGTAAATAAGGCTGTTCCGTTCAACGCAATAAAAAATCATATTTCCGATCTGTTTTATCCGGAAAACAGAAATGATGTGATTTCGGACAAACCTGAAAACATGTTCGGGATGAATACGACCTGTGTCAGAAAAAACCGTAAAACCGAACGGAAAAAGCATTCCCCGGACAGAGTGCTTAACTATCATAAACGTGTTAAAAAGATATGTTATTAATGTATGTTTTTCTTAACTTAATGACATTGGGGGCAGGGGAGGGGCGAGCATCCGAAAAGACTGATGTTAAATTTTGATGCTCATAGGATTGTATCCGGGATGATCTTTCCGGAACCGGATTCTGCAATTCATCGGTTCACCTTTCCGGTATTTTTCAAAAACGGGCGCGGAAAGGCAGTTCCATGAAAAATTAAGCAGAGACATACGGGACATTGCCCCGCAGATTGACCTGTAACGCACTTTATCTTCGCAGAACGTATTGTCTCTGATACCGGAAACACCGGTCCCGGTATCCCGGTGAAGAAGTATTCTGCTGAGAACACTCTGAGCATCCCATTCTTTCTGCCGGCGATCTGTGATAAAATATCGCATATCTGTTTCTGACGATTTCATATCGGTTTTCCGAATAACAGAACCTTCCTTAATTCCCGGATATACAGCATGGCATAAGCCCGGTATTCTCCGCAGTATCCGGCTGTGAATCTTATCACTTCCGACGCGGACATGATGGTAATCTCCCTCACGGTTGCGTTCCGTCATATCCGATGCCCGGTCCGAAACCCTGAAAAAAATATTACCGGCATTTTTCTTTATCCGGAAGATGTAAAAAAAAACCTTCCGCGTTAAGCCATCCGCAGAATTCCTCAACGCAGAATCCGGCGTCTCCGCTTACCG
>DYNP01000094.1 GCA_020721005.1 Thiomargarita sp. | reverse complement strand
AGGGAGTCCGTCGTTATTAAAATACCGTTTTAGGCTTAATGCGAATATCCCACCACCAGAGACTTGGCGAGCGATCTAACCTTTTTTCCAAGGCAGTTTTTGCTCTATAAGAAAGCTTTATCCCCTTTTTATATTCATCATCCACCAGTACTGCGATTGGTTTCATGCCTCGCCATGAGAAGTTTTCGGCACGTCGAATAACAGCTGTCATACTCTCAAGAAGATACCCGTTCCATGATCGCTCCAATCCTGCCCAGTAACGCTCGATACTATTATACTTGCTGTGGTATGGCGGATAATAGATCAATCGAACCTCCAGTCCTGTACTGTCTGAAAATTCGGTGATCCTTTGCAGAAACTGACTCCGACGCCCGTTGCATTCCGGACCGTTATCCACATTGATCACCAATTTCTTGATATGAGCCAGCTCGGTTTTGCGCATCAGCCACCACATCTCCAGCCCGTCTGCCAGAAAGTCGCTGGTTTTGTTGCTGGTGCCGAAAAACAAGAACGATTTACCCTCAACGGCTTCAAGGATGCCGCCAGGGACAAGCTTTTGCCTGGGGTACATGTCATGATCCCAAGCTTCAACAGCACGGAGCCCGCGGGATTTTCCACCTCGAGAGTATTTTCCTACTTGTATCGTAGCCTTCGTATCGACGCTGATTCTCAGCGTTTCCGGCTCAGCATCTGCCAAGGCATTTATTTCCCAGACGTTTTCAAAGATGGCGTCTGTTTCTGGCGTTTTTTTTCCACCCTGGTTTTCTGTACCGTTCGCAGACGGTACTGCTGACGGTTCAGAATATTGGAAATCGTGCGAACCGACGGCAGTGATGCTTCAGGCCATCCCTCGACAAGCAATGCCTCATAGACCGATTGTGCCGTCATGTTCGTATAAAGCAACGTGGTACGCAGTTGTGGATCAGCATGACTCTGTGGTTCCATGATCTTGCGAATCGACTCAAGCAGTTCAGGATTCTTCTCTTCAGCTCTGGGCTTATGTCGTTCCGACAAATCATTGATGCAGCTTATGCCAGTTTCAAATTCTTTAATGCCGGTCATGACTGCCGAACGGTTCCATCCAAATTCATTTTCGGCTACACGGGGCTTTCCATCCAATATGGTCAGCACAACATCTCCCATGGCTCGCCGTCTTTCTGGCCATGGAATCACAGCGATCAGGCGAATAATCAGCCCTACCACTTCCTGAGATATATTTTTTTGTTTCAGTATTGACGTTTTCATATGCGTGGCCTCCTATGGATACGTTGCGATATGAAAACATTATAATAGGTATATCAGTATTTTCCAAACCCCT
>DYNP01000093.1 GCA_020721005.1 Thiomargarita sp. | reverse complement strand
GACGGTGCTAAAAACTATGGACCCGATTATTCTACCGATTTTGCTGCAATGTGGGTAAATAAACCCGGCGACCCGAATATTGTACCCGGTTGTGGTGTTTTTTTACAATGGAAACGTTATGAAAGGGACCGAATGTATTATTTCTACTCAAATATTGACTATTTGGGCATCAATGTTAGACTTGTTCGCGACCTTCCTGTTAATGAATGTTAGTTTTCGATATTCATGCGTAAATTATTATTCATAGTTCTACTTATACCTGTATGCTTGTTTGCACAAAACAAGCATACGGGCATTTGGCTTTTAAAAAACATGAAACTTGATTTCAACACACAACCAGTAACTGTTTCAAATATTGTGTTGGCTTCGGGTAGTAGAGCATCAATAGCAAATTCAGAAGGACAATTATTATTTGCATATACGGATGTAATACGTGATAAATATTTGCAAACTTTGTTAAACGGAACTGTTTCATATTCAGAAAGACCAATGTTTATTCCTATGCCCGGAAACGAACGTTTTTATTATTTGTTTGGAAATTATAAATATAGTTTAATTGATACTACTTTGAATAGCGGAAATGGTGATGTTATAGAGAAAGATATCGAATATAATACAATAAATATTAAGGAAATTCAAGCTGTTCATCATGCTAATTGTCGTGATATTTGGATTTTAGGTGTCAATGATACTGCATATATTGCATATCTATTAACACCATCGGGAATATCTAATTCGCCTATTATTACGACAAGACTACCTACCGGAGCAACAACAGGCGGTAACTATTCTATATTTTCTGTAAGTCCGTCAGGTAGTTTATTTGTTATATGTCACAGTATAGATAGCGGAACACAACTAATAGCTATTTCAGCAGAATTTGGAACTTTTGACAGAAATACCGGAAGTTTCTCTCGCAGTCAACTCTATCAAAGCTTTGATTATAGCTCGGCTTATAAATGCGCTTTCTCACCCGACAACTCAAAAATATATTTTGCCGCAACCTCTAAGATTATTAATGGTTCGCAACATCAAATAATACAAGTCAATATTGTAAACGGTGTTGCCGATTTTGCGAATTTAGATATCGTATCTGCCACAGCTTACACAGGTTTTCAACCTTTTGGCTTCTTTCAATTAGCGAGAGACGGGAAAATATACGAAACATTAGGTAGGAAATGGATTAATGTAATCAACAACCCAAATGTATTAGGCAGTGCATGTAATTATCAACAAAATGCAATACCTACAGCTTCAACTCAGCAGGGATTACCCAATTTTATTTCCACATGGTTTTCAACAAATTATTGCGAATTAGATTTTTTCTCTG
>DYNP01000092.1 GCA_020721005.1 Thiomargarita sp. | reverse complement strand
GGGCTTATCTTGCAAATCCGGTTTATGCTTTGCAGGCAACTGCGTAACTCGTAATGCTATTAAAAAATATTTTTCTTAACTTAATGGCATTTGTGGGTAAGCCCCTGTGCTTACCCACTCAGCAGCAGGGCAATCACAGGGGATTGCCCCTACAAAATATCAAAAAATTTGCGGACAGGTACTTATCTGACCTGACATTGAATAATCATCATATTTCCTTAACACATAAATTTTATTGATAAGGGAGTGACGGATTATGACGATTACGATACAGATAGAGTTCTGTTCGGCAGTTACGGAAGCAGACAGGGATGTATTCACAGGGTCATACATCATAAGTACTCGACCATAAGTTTTTCTGTTTTATGTTCCGAATCCGATCCGAAATCCGGAGCCGATATTTTTCAAAACATATTCTGTCGGATTTACAGATTTTTCATACGGAAGATATACCGGAATCGGCAGCCGGTACTGTTTTATAAATTTCCGTACAGTTTCTGTCGGATTCGGTTCCGGAGAATAAGAAGATAAATACCTGATATATAACTTTCTTTTCCGCCGTTCCGGAAAATTCTCTCCGAATTCCTCACTGTGATGTATCGGAGAATTATCAGTGAATACATAGGTTTTTTCAAAAGGGTCTCCGAAAATCCGTCAGAGCAGCGGGAAAGAACACCGGAATGTACGGTACCTCTGAAACAGAATGATCCGGATCTGTTATCCCTGCTGTAAAAACCGGTAACATCCGGACGTCCTCCGCCGGACGACGGAATCCTGAAAGTTTCTCCGACCGGCTGATAAGCATACGGAACAGAGCTTCCGGATGAAAATCCGCTCCGATCCGGAAAGTGAAGATCACATCCCCCCGCTTTCCGCTCTTTTTCAATTTTTTCAGGAGCTTTTTCAGATTCTTCCGGGTCTCTTTTTTCTTCCGACTGTTTTCCTGACTCTCTTCCGGCGCATATCCGGTTTTCCCGCAATGCGTTTCAATGAAGACATACTGAATTTTTCACCTGTTTTTTCAATACTTTCTGCCTGAATTATTTTCGGAGAATCCGATGTTCTTTTATGAATTTTCCGATAATCCCGGTATCAGGCTCTGCCGGTTCCGGAGGCGCTCCGCTGCGCGGAAGATCATACAGTCCCCCGATACCTTCTGTTTCCCATGACTTCGGCCGTGAAGACACGGAATCACGGACGGCTCCGCACATTGAAGCGGTAACGTCGATGCCGGATTTTCCGGAACCCGGCAGAACAGCAGAGGGCTCCGCCTGCGGACACGGTAGGAATCGTGATTTTTTACCGGTTCATTCAGGGTGATTATCTCATCTCCGCTTAACC
>DYNP01000019.1 GCA_020721005.1 Thiomargarita sp. | reverse complement strand
CCATTTGTGTATGTGGGGTGATGCCTACGGCTGACCGGCTAAAGCCTCCACTCCACTCCGATTAAAGCCTACGGCTGACCGGCTAAAGCCTCCACTCCACTCCGATTAAAGCCTACGGCTGACCGGCCAAAGCCTCCACTCCACCCCGACTAAAACCTACGGCTGACCGGCTAAAGCCTCCACTCCACCCCGACTAAAACCTACGGCTGACCGGCTAAAGCCTCCACTCCACCCCGACTAAAACCTACGGCTGACCGGCTAAAGCCTCCACTCCACTCCGACTAAAGCCTACGGCTGACCGGCTAAAGCCTCCACTCCGGCTAGAACTTCGACTCCAATGCAAGAGAAATAAAGTTCGTACACATCAGCAAAAGGAAAATTTCATGAACTTATTGATCGCAATGATGGCGTTGCTGGGTTTTGGCCTTCAGTATCAGATTTGGTGGGGTCAAGGAGGCTATGAGCAAGTGGTTAAATTACGGACTGCTGTTTTACAACAACAGCAGTATAATCAGGCATTACAAGCTCAAAATCACATGCGATTGAGTATGATTGAAGATCTGAAACATGACATCAATCTTATCGAAGACTGTGCTCGTCAAGATTTGGGCATGATCAAAAAAGGAGAAATTTTTTATCACTTCATCCAACACCCCTAATTATTGGGTCATCATCCCCGCCGCTGGTTCTGGCAGTCGTTTGGGGGGACCTCGTCCCAAACAATACTTGTCCATTCAAAACAAACCCATTTTGCAACATACCTTGGAAAGGTTGGCTTTGCCAGAAATGGCAGGAATTGTCGTATGTTTGGCGGATCAAGATCCCTATTGGCCCAGTTTGAAATTGGCATTACCAGTCCCTTTAATTGTGGCAGCCGGAGGCGCAGAACGATATCATTCAGTATTAAATGGATTGCGGGCCCTGGAGGGTTTGGCCCAAACCAATGACTGGATATTGGTCCATGATGCGGCCCGACCTTGTGTCCGACAATCCGATATCCGAAAATTAATGACTCAGTTAGCCAATCATCCTGTAGGAGGACTATTGGCCATACCGGTTCGAGATACGATAAAACGAAGTGCTCAAGCCTCCTGTGAAATCCTAGAAACAGTAAATCGGGAAGGACTCTGGCAAGCATTAACCCCCCAACTATTTCGATTTGCCCCATTACTGCAGGCTTTGGAAACAGTGGTGGAGCAACAGCGTTGGGTGACCGATGAAGCACAAGCAATAGAATATCAAGGGGGAATTCCCTGGTTAATTGAGGGACATGCTGACAACATTAAAATCACCCATTCCCAAGACCTCATCTGGGCGGAATTGTATTTGCGGGCTCAAGCGGCTGAGTCAGTAAATGTGGTGTCCTCAGTCATCGCTGGACCCTCCCCTATTCTCCCACGGATCAAAACTGGGTTGGGACAGGACAGTCATCGTTTTGAACTGCAAGACCACCATAAACCCCTGATACTAGGAGGAATTTTATTCCCCAACGATCCCCCATTACAAGGAAACAGCGACGCCGATGTCCTATTGCATGCCATCACCAATGCCATCTCTGGCCTCACTGGGATCAACATTTTGGGCCCTCGCAGCGATGACCTGTGCCTAAATCAAGGAATCACTGACAGTCGTATTTATCTACAAGAAGCCCTTAAACATCTGGGTGACTGGACAATTACCCATCTATCTTGTAGCATTGAAGGCAAGCGACCCAAAATCACCCCCAGACTCATGGAACTGAAAAGCAGCTTAGCCCAATTGCTCAATTTACCTATTGAAAATATTGGTATTACGGCAACCACCGGAGAAGAACTCACCGCTTTCGGGCGTGGTGAAGGCATACAAGTATTTTGTATCGTCACTGCCGTTTCATTCTCCACCTGATGATTTAGACCTCTCTTTGAGCATGGATTCAAAATCACCTCCTTTTAAAGAGTAAAATTACCATGAACACTCATGAAAAACGGATCACCTTCATCCTGGCCAGTATCATTTCTTTGCGTATGATGGGACTCTTCATGATTCTCCCCGTATTTGCTTTATACGCAACTGAACTGCCTGACCACACCCCCGTTCTCATTGGCCTTGCCATTGGCATCTATGGACTCACGCAAGCCCTGTTACAAATTCCCTTCGGCTTACTCTCAGACCGGTTTGGCAGAAAACGAATCATTATCCTGGGACTGCTGATCTTCATATTGGGCAGCATCGTGGCCGCCCTCTCCACCACCCTGATCGGCATCATCATCGGTCGAGCCCTCCAAGGCTGTGGCGCCATTGCCTCGGTGGTACTGGCTTTGACCGCAGATTTAACTCGAGAAGAGGAACGCACTAAAGCCATGGCAGTTATTGGGATCAGCATTGGTTTCTCCTTCGTCCTGTCCCTGATTTTGGGACCCGTTCTCAACCAATGGATAGGAGTCCCCGGCATCTTCTGGCTCACCGCTCTCTTAGCCCTATTCGCCATCCTGTTCCTAAAAATCAGCATCCCCGATCCCGTTGTCAGCAGGATTCATCGAGAAACTGAACCCATTCCCACCCAATTTAAACAGATGCTCACTCACCCCCAATTACTGCGTTTAGACATAGGCATCTTCCTCTTACACCTGTCCCTGACTGCTCTATTTGTCGTTTTCCCCCTCAGTCTCGCCAAACAACTTCCCACCGCCCAACACTGGCAAATTTACCTGCCCGTCATGCTCAGCGCCTTTCTCGCCATCATTCCCCTCATCATCTACGGGGAAAAACGTCACCATCTTAAATTCATCTTTGTGGCAGCCATTGCCCTGCTGGCAATCTCCCAATTGGGCATGAGCTACCTGCACACCCACTTTATCGGTAGCATTCTCATGCTATTCCTCTTCTTCACCGCCTTTAACCTACTCGAAGCTGCCTTACCCTCTCTGATCAGCAAAACCGCCCCTTCAGAAAGTCGCGGCACCGCCATGGGCATTTATTCAACCGCCCAATTTCTAGGCGCTTTTCTTGGGGGACTGCTGGGAGGTTGGCTATACCATCGTTATGGAACAGAAGCCGTTTTCCTATTCAGTGCCTTCATGGCCAGCACCTGGTTTATACTCGCTCTCACCATGCAACCCCCTCGTTACCTGTGCAACCAACTCCTTACCATTGGCAAAATTGACAAAAAACGCGCCAATCAATTGACCCAATGTCTTCTTAAAGTCCCCGGAGTCGCAGAAGTCGTCGTCATCTTAGAAGAAGGCATCGCCTACTTAAAAGTGGAATGCAATCAAGTCGATGCGACCACTCTGAAAGAAAAATGCCCGGTAATGAGAGCCCTGTTAAAATATTAAACTCATGAGGAACAAACATTATGGCCAGAGGTGTAAACAAAGTCATTCTGGTAGGTAACCTAGGCAATGATCCAGAAGTGCGTTACAGTCCCAGTGGATCTTCAGTGGTCACAATCAGCCTTGCCACCACAGATTCCTGGCAGGACAAACAAAGCGGTGAGCGTCAAGAAAAAACCGAATGGCACCGCGTCGTCTTTTTCAATCGCTTGGCAGAAGTTGCGGCAGAATATTTACGCAAAGGTGCCCAAATTTACGTGGAAGGCAAATTACAAACCCGCAAATGGCAAGATCAAAATGGGCAAGATCGCTATAGCACTGAAGTAGTTGCCTCTGAAATGCAAATGCTGGGCAGTCGCATGGATCATGGCAGTGCCCATTACAACCAAGCAGCCCCTTACTCTGCCAACCCACCTGCCCAACACCCCACGACACCTCCAATTGCAGAGCCCACTGCCTACACCCAAAATACTGGGCGCACTCCTCCTCCTCATTCCTCTCCTCCCAGCCGAAACTTCGATGATGATGTTCCCTTTTAAAGGGAAAAAACCGTGACCGATGTGCACTAAGTAACCACTCTTTCTTGCCCTTTCTTTTCCAAGGAAGGGCAATCAAATTTCCCACACCAATACTAAAAAAATCATTGCCTTAACTCCACCATTCTCCATTCCCATTTCTTGTGATGATTCATATTTTTAGCCACCTCTCTAATTCACCACTTTTTCCTCAAAATTCCAACCCACAAGTTGATGAAAATGGTACAGTCTCAACATGAAGCATCCTTCTCAACCTTCCCACCTTACCAATTCAGATGAATACCGATCTCAATTGGCCATTCAGGCGAGCAACGAGGGCGTATGGGATTGGGATATTCTAACCAATTGTTGCTACTATTCTCCCAGGCTTAAGGAAATTTTAGGCAAAGATCCGGATGAACCCTTAACTGCCAGTGAGTTTCTCAAAGAAATTCACCCGGAAGATTTTGAAGGTCTCATGAATAAAATCCGAGGTTATCTGACCCAACAACACACTCATTACGAGGAGACATTTCGTGTTAGACATCAACAAGGACATTATATTTGGGTACTTGCTAAAGGCATTGCCGTCTGGGATGAACAAGACGTTCCCATTAGAATGGTGGGAACGTTCCTGGATTTGACTGCCCAAAAACAACTTCAACAGTCCCTACAAACACAAAATGAATTGTTAAAACATTACTTCACCAATTCTCCTCTTGGTATCGGCACCACTTTAGCCTCCAAGAAATGGTTACAAGTCAACACGAAACTATGTCACATTTTAGGCTACACGGAAGCTGAACTTAAAGAAATTAGTTGGGACCAAATCACTTATCAATCTGATTTAAAAGCAGAAATAACCCATTTTGAACATTTATTGACCCGATATCAAGACAGTTACCAACTTGAAAAAAGATTTATTCGTAAGGATGGCACCCTCACTTATACTCAAATCAAAGTCTGTTGTATTCACGACCCTCAACATTGCACCCCTCAATTTGCCATCTTTGTTCAAGACATCAATGAACAAAAACATCTCCAAAACAAGCTCTGGGAACAACAAGAATTTCTAAGAATGATCATAGATCATATTCCCCAATGGGTATTTTGGAAGAATTCCCAATCAGTTTACTCGGGATGCAATCAAGCCTTTGCTGACATTATGCAACTCAAATCTCCCAATGACATTATAGGCAAAACCGATCGAGATTTACCATGGCAACACCAAATTCCCGCTTACTTCTGTCAAATTTTAGAAACAAAAGCTCCAGAGCTTAAGGGCATCGAACCCTTTTGGAAACCTGCAGGCAACTTGTCTTGGTTGGAAACTAATAAAATTCCCTTGTACAATTCAGTTGGGGAACTTATTGGAATGTTAGGCACGGTTGAAGACATTACCGAACGTCAACAAGCTCAAGAATTGTTGAGAGAATACAACCAAATTTTAGAAAGAGAAATTCGTGAACAAACTATTAGTTTAGAACAAGACAATCAACAATTGAGCGAAGATCGGCAAAAATTTACCCAAATACTTGATGCTTTGTGCTGCTTTATTTACATTTCTGATCTGCAAACTCACCAAATTCTATTTGCCAATCAATTGGCCCGCAGTAAATCTCGTCAACAACTTCCTAACCACTCCATGTACTGGGAGATTTCCTACCCGGAACAAGTCGGTCCCATTGTTTTTTGCTCCTCGGAACACTTATTGACCCAAGCAGGACAACCTAAGGGTATTCATCGTCAAGAATTTTACAATCCGATAAGCCAACACTGGTTTGAAGTTCAGGAACAGGCCATTCTTTGGCCACATCAACGCTGGGTAAGATTGTCCGTCCTGATAGATATCACGGAACATAAACAAATAGAGCATGCTTTTCGGTCCAGTGAGGAACGTTTTGAATTGGCTATGAAAGGCGCTTCTGATGGATTGTGGGACTGGAATTTGGAAACCAATAAAGTGTATTTTTCTCCTCGTTATAAGGAAATGTTGGGTTATCAGGAATCTGAATTCAAGAATAACGTGGAAGAATGGCGACGACGCGTCCATCCAGAAGATCTCAATCTCTGTATCACTGCACTTAACAATTATCTTGAAAAACAATCGACTAAGTATGAAGCCACGTTTCGCATGAGTCATAAAAACGGACATCACTTATGGATCTTGTCGCGAGGTTTTGCTATTTGGGACCAGGAAAAGAAGCCCATTCGTTTGGTCGGGACTCATGCCGATATTACTGGCCAAAAAGAAGTTGAGGAAGCTCTTAAACAGGCGTTAACCAGTGCGGAACGGGCTAAACAGGCGGCGGATGTGGCCAATCGGGCTAAAAGTACCTTTTTGGCCAATATGAGTCATGAATTACGTACTCCCCTAAATGGTATTTTAGGATATACCCAAATTCTCCTGAGAGACAACACGCTGAGCACCAAGCATAAGGAAGGCATTCAGGTCATTGAAAAAAGTGGAGAATATTTGCTAACGCTCATCAATGATATTTTAGATCTTTCCAAAATAGAGGCAGGCAAAATAGAATTGTCTCCTAATCGCTTTGTTTTAAATGAATTTTTACAGGGAATTACCGATTTATTTCGTATGCGGGCTCAGCAAAAAGGCATTCATTTTTCTTATCAGCCCTTATCTCCCTTACCCCCAATTATTTATGCCGATGAAAAACGATTGCGGCAAGTTTTAATTAACTTACTAGGGAATGCTCTGAAATTTACTACTCAAGGCAGTGTCAGTTTGAAGGCTGGCATTGAACAGGGAAAGTTGAGAATTCAAGTGGAAGACAGTGGAATTGGTATCAGTCCCAGTGAACTGGATAAAATTTTTATTCCTTTTCAACAAGTGGGAGATCGGCATTATCGTACAGAAGGCACTGGGCTTGGTTTGTCGATCACTAAAAAGTTGGTGGAGCTTATGCGGGGAGAATTGCATGTAAAAAGTGCCTTGAGTAAGGGGAGTATTTTTTGGATTGTATTGGATTTGCCAGAAATTACCAATGAGGAGTCAGTTGAAGAATCATTGTTTTTGGGAATTCAGGAAACTCCAGTTCCCATCATTGGTTTTGAAGGGGGTGCTAAGCGCATTCTCATTGTAGATGATAAGTTGGAAAGTCGCTTGATTTTAAGAGATTTTTTAAGTCCCTTGGGATTTTTAGTGATCGAGGCAGCCGGTGGTGAAGAGGCCATGGAAAAGGCGGTTTGTTATCGTCCGGATTTGATCATGACTGATATTGTAATGCCAAATATGGATGGTTTTGAATTGACCCGGCAGATTAGAAATAATGTTGATTTAAAAGACAGTATTGTGATTGCCATTTCAGCCAGTGTTTTTGAGCATCATCAACAGGAAAGTTTTCAAGTGGGTTGTGATGACTTTATTCCCAAACCCATTCGTTTTCAGCAGTTGTTGGAGCGATTGCAGGCTCATTTAAATTTGATTTGGATTTATCAGGATATAGATTCTTTGATAGGTGTAAAATCTCAGGTTAAGGTGGAAGTTCCGCCTGATTTTTTGGGTCCTCCGGCGGAAATTGCTCAACTTTTGGTCGAATTTGCTGAATTGGGGGATGTGGGAAGTATTATGCAGTTGATAGAGGCTGTGCAACCGGATCATCAGGAATTATCTTTGTTTTTTCAGCAGGTTAGAGAGTTAGCTAGAAATTTTGATTTGGATGAAATTGCTCATTTGGTAAGAATGTATACCTAGCATTCCCACACAGGGCATGGGAACGAGACCCCCCCAACCCCCCTTGGAAAAAAGGGGGGGCGTTTATTTCCTCCCCCTCTTTACAAAGGAGGAATATTTACTTCCCCTTCCTTAAGAAGGAGGGGCAAGGGGTGGTTTTAAGTTACTTGTGCTGGATAGGTTTTAGGTCTTCCTTCGGTTAGAAGGATTTTTTGGTTTCGAGGGTGGGCGTGAGTTTCAAGTTTTCTAAACGTGGTTAAAAGGTTAAATAGATTGTGAGTGAAGATAATATTCTGATTGTAGATGATGTTCCCGCCAATGTTCGAGTATTGTACGAATTTTTAACTCAAACTGGTTTTAAAGTGCGAGTTGCTAAGGATGGATATGGGGCATTAAAAACGGTTGAACATGCTCGCCCGGATTTGATTTTGCTCGATGTGATGATGCCGGGTATCGATGGTTTTGAAGTGTGTCGATGTTTGAAGGAAAAAGAAGATACCCGAGATATTCCAGTGATTTTTATGACTGCTTTAGCAGATACTTTGGATAAAGTGAAAGGATTTTCATTGGGAGCGGTGGATTATATTACCAAACCTATCCAACATGAAGAGGTGTTGGCTAGGGTGAGCACGCATTTGTCTTTGCGTAAGTTGCAAAAACAGTTGGAATCAGAAATTTGTGTACGCAAAAGTATGGAAGATTCATTGCAGCAACATGCCAAGGAGTTAGAAAAACGCAATTTGGAGTTGGATGCTTTTGCGAGGACTGTGGCTCATGATTTGAAAAATCCATTGAATGGGGTGATTGGTTTTGCCGAGATTTTGTTGGAGGAGTGTGAGGAAGGTACCATAGTTCGTAAAGATATTATAGAGCATATTCAGTGGGTTATGAAGGCAGGGGTTAAAATGCGTAATATTGTGGATGCGTTGTTATTATTGGCGGGAGTTTCCAAAAATGTGCATTTTGAGACCGCAGCTTTGGATATGGGTCATATTATTTCTCAGGTGATTGAGCATCGTTTAACTCAATTGTTTAATTATTATCGACCTCAGGTTATTTTGCCAGAGGTTTGGCTGGTGGCGCAGGGTTATGCGCCTTGGGTTGAAGAAATTTGGGCTAATTATTTAAGTAATGCCTTGAAATATGGAGGTAATCCTCCGAAGATAGAATTGGGGGCAAGTCAGGAGGAAAATCAAGTTCGATTTTGGGTTAGGGATAATGGTCAGGGGCTTGCTTTGGAGGCTCAACAGCAGTTGTTTACGCCATTTACTCGTTTGCATAAGGAACGTGCTGAGGGTCATGGGTTGGGGTTGTCGATTGTGCAGCAGGTGGCGGAAAAGTTGGGGGGCAGTGTGGGTGTGGAAAGTGAGGAGGGAAAGGGCAGTTTGTTTTATTTTACTTTGCCCAACTGAGCAATTTTCTTGGGAATTGAGGAGGGGGGAAGTTGAGCCCCCCAATTTTGTGAGAAGGGAATTTATGGGATTAAATGGACCATTGGAGAAAGTGACTTAGTAAGGACAGTCCCAGTTGTTGACTTTTTTCGGGATGAAATTGCACTGCAAATACATTGTCTTTGGCAATGGCTGAGGCATAGGTGATATTTCCATATTGAGTAGTTCCGGCCAGAATTGAGGCATGTTCAGGAGTTACATAGTAGCTGTGTACAAAGTAGAAGCGACTGTGGTCTGGAATTTTGGTCCATAAGAAATGGGGAATGGTTTGTTGTACTTGACTCCATCCCATTTGGGGAACTTTGAGGCGTTGTCGAGTGGTGGGATCAAATAGGGGTTCTGGAAAACGGTTAACGTGGCCACTGATCCAGTTTAAGCCTGCAGTGCCTCCACTTTCTTGACTGAAAGTGAGTAGAGATTGAAGTCCCAAGCAGATGCCCAGAAATGGTTTGGTGGCCAATACGGTTTTGAGTACTTCATCAAGGCCAGTTTGGGAAAGTAGGGACATGCAGTTGCCAATAGCTCCTTGTCCGGGAAACACGATTTTGTCTGCTTTTAAAATGGTTTCTGGTTGAGCACTGATTTGTACTTGCCAATCTGCGTCAGCCACCCGTTCCAGAGCTTTACTGACTGAACGCAAGTTGCTCATGCCATAGTCGATGATCGTCACTGTCTTCATGGTGTGTTATTATCCTGGCTTACAGTTGTTCTCTGCGATCTTGACTGTTGTCAGTGGGTTGCGGAATGGGGGGAGATTTTTCTGGTAGATAACTGATTTCTTCTCGAATCCACGCTTTAATTCTGGCCTGTTGCCAGTCTTGGGGTTTTTCAACTCCCAGCATTTGTCGATAAGTGGCTGAGAAGGGAAGAAAGGGTAAGCACAGTAGGATGGCAGTTATTGCAATCAGAACGGCAATAATCCAAATGCTATTTGGGTCTGCAGTTTCAGATAAGGTGATTCCCAATTTTTCCAAAAGGTTCACTTCCTTCAATATAGTTAAAAACTCAGAGTAGTAGTTTTGGATGTTGTAGGCTAGGAATGCTGCCACAAATGCAATGCCTATGATAACCATATCCGCCACTAACCGAATTAGAAAGAAGGTTAGGTAAATGCCTAAAAATACCGAAATAGCCACAACAAAGGGTGAATCCACGATTTCTTTCCTCTTAATGTCGATCAGTTATTGTTCAACAGGGTGTAAAAAAAATTTGCACCCGGTCTATATTATAGCCATAATTTATTTCTTTGACCCACAAAAATGAGCAATCCTGATTTTACGTATAAACAAAATGTTCTTTTGCAATCCCTGCGTTTAGATGTAGGAGTTTCTTGGCGGTTTTCCCTCATATTGGGGGCAATATACGTATTAGCAGTTATCAATCTTTACTTAGCTCCCTTAAACGGGATGCTCAATGGGATGGCTAAACCACTCATTTTGTTGGTCATTACGGTTTATACTGGATGGGTGGTTTACCGTCATTTGTGGTTGAAAAATCATCCTTTACAGGGTTGTAGCCTGAAAAATGATGGGAGTTTTGTGCGTGATCATCGAGTAGTTGCTACCCTTATTGAGGAATACAGCAATGTATACGCTGGATTTATTGTTTTGCATGCTGATTTAAAGGATAGGAATTCGTCTCTAATTTCCTTATTTTCAGGAAATAAGGCCACGTTGGCTGTCTTTTCAGACGCCATTGACAGTAACACTTATCGACGACTTAAGATATATTTTCAATTTCGAGGGACTGACAAAGTAGTAAAATGACAGATATATTGGTTTTACAAGAGAGAATCAAAAATTCTATCCTTGTCGGGGAAAGTGATTTTAGGGAGTTCAAGTCTGCATTGGAGGGACGACCTGGTAATAAAAAGCCACGTCTTGCAAAAAAAATATGCGTGGACATTGCGGAGGCTTTGGTGGCATTTGCCAATACTGACGGTGGAGAGGTGATAGTCGGGGTGGAAGATGACGCCACAATAACAGGGGTGCCACATTCAGAAAGTGACCTTGAAATGATGCTCAATGCGCCAAAAACTCACGTCTACGAAGGGCAGGAGCTGCCAATGGTTTATAACTTGAAGGCTACGATCGATGGCAAAATTGTTTTGTTTTTTCAGGTAAATAAGGGCACTTTTGAAATATATCAATTGTGTGATGGCAGAGTAATGCGTCGAAATGAAAAACGGCAAACTGTGCCTGCTAACGTAAAAAAATTACAATTTGACCAACAGGAAATAAAATCAAGGGAATATGACAGACAATTTGTTGATGGTGCAACGGTGGCTGATTTGGATATTGAATTACTTCAATTTTTGGCGGATAGTTATTTGAAGGGTTACACTGTTGAAAGGTATTTACAACATTTGGGTTTGGCACAATATGCCATTAACGGACTGCGCTTCACAAGAGCAACCATGTTGTTATTCGCAAAAGATGTGCAAAGGTGGCATCCTCGCTGCCAAGTCCGTTTTGTTAAAATAGCTGGGACTGAGTTGTTTGCAGGTGAAAAATATAATGTAATCAGTGATGAGTTCGTGCAAGGCAATGTTTATGAATTGATATCCAAGTCTTGGGAATCGATGCGTCCGTACTTAGCCTATGGAACGGAGTTTGGAGCCAATGCTCAGTTTGAACAAAAGTTCATCTATCCCGAAGATGCCTGTAAAGAAGCCCTATTGAACGCAATAGCACACAGAGATTATGCTTCAGAAGGGCGTGGCGTGGAAGTGCATATTTTTAGCGACAGAATGGAAATTAAAAGTCCTGGCGCCTTGCTGTCGACACTGACCATTCAAGATTTAGAAGCGTTGGATAACCGACATGAATCCAGAAATGCCAAAATAGCCTATACTTTAAAAGTAAGTAAATTGATGCGTGAAATGGGCGAGGGGATGAAACGTATTTTTACATTGATGCAACAAAGCGAACTTCAAAAACCTAAATTATACTCAAATACCGCTTGGTTTACAGTAACTTTATTTAATAAATCAGTTTTTACACCTGTGCAACAAGAGTTTCTACATTTATTTTCCAATTCTGAATTGAATTCTGTCCAAAGGAAAATTCTTGTTGCAGGCATGAATGATAAGGAATTATCACCTTTTGATATTTATTCTGCCATGAATACAAACGACAGGGATACTTATGACAGGAATGTTACTGGTTTAAGAAACCTCGGATTGCTTACAGAAATTAGAACAAACCCACAAGCTTCGGCGCTTTCTAAAAGAAAAAACATCATCAAACAAAAGATTGGACGTTTCAAAGTGGTAATACCAAAAACTTGAAAGTGCTAATATTGTATTTGATGGGCTTTTCGTGGATCAGCTCATCCTACCAGACCTGTAAAGGGAATCGTGCAAAGGTCTCGTTTTCAAATTTCTACCCACAATCATTTATTCATTTATGACCCTTACGCACTCTATTGTTCCAAGGACCCGGATTAAAATTTGTGGAATCACCCGGTCAAAAGATGCCTTATTGGCTGCCAAACTGGGGGCAGATGCCATTGGTTTGGTATTTTACGAAAAAAGTCCACGTTCCATTTCCGTCCAACAAGCACAGACTATTCTCCAAGAATTGCCGGCTTTTGTCACTGTGGTTGGACTGTTTGTCAATGCCGATCCTGCATTGGTACATCATATTTTGGCCCAAGTGCCCCTAGATACTTTACAATTTCATGGCGAAGAGGATGCCAGTTATTGTACTCGCTTTGGAAAACCTTATATTAAAGCGATTCGCATGCGCCCTGGCATTGATCTGTTGACAGAAATTCAACAACATCCTCAGGCTACTGGCATTCTCTTGGACAGTTATGTCAAGGGAACGAAAGGGGGAACAGGTCAAGCTTTTAATTGGCAACAGATTCCCCATTGTTTAACGAAACCCATTATACTGGCTGGTGGTCTCACTCCTGACAATATTTTGTCGGCTATTGCCACAGTCCAACCTTATGCCGTTGATGTCAGTGGCGGTGTGGAATCCGGCCACGGCATCAAAGATCCCAATAAATTGATTGCTTTTATCCGAGGAGTTTCGACTGCCATGACCAAATTACATACCACTCAAGAATTGCAAACACCTGATGATCAGGGACATTTTGGACGATTTGGGGGGTGTTTTGTTCCAGAAACTTTAATTCAACCCCTAGAAGAATTGAAGGCGGCTTATGTCCATTACCTGAAAGATTCTGAGTTTCTCGCGGAACTCAATGATGATTTGCGACATTTTGTGGGCAGACCTTCCCCACTTTATCATGCGGTCCATTGGAGCC
The DNA here is from genome assembly GCA_020721005.1 of Thiomargarita sp. GTDB lineage: Bacteria > Pseudomonadota > Gammaproteobacteria > Beggiatoales > Beggiatoaceae > DYNP01. The sequence continues at coordinate 43,151 of DYNP01000019.1, read as the reverse complement.
AATTGCTGGGCGGTGCTCAAATTTACCTGAAAAGAGAGGATTTGAATCATACGGGTGCGCATAAAATCAACAATACTGTGGGACAAGCATTGTTAGCCAAACGCATGGGAAAAACTCGCCTGATTGCTGAAACTGGGGCTGGCCAACATGGAGTGGCCACGGCCACGGTGGCGGCAAGATTGGGCATGGAATGCGTGGTTTACATGGGCGCTGCCGATATGCAGCGACAAGCCCTTAATGTCTATCGGATGCGATTGTTAGGAGCAGAAGTTCGAGCCGTCCATTCCGGTTCCAAAACTTTAAAGGATGCATTGAATGAAGCGATGCGAGACTGGGTTACTACTATCGATAATACTTTCTATGTTATCGGCACAGTGGCTGGTCCCCATCCCTATCCCGCCATGGTTAGAGATTTTCAAGCGGTGATTGGCCGGGAAGCTCGTCAACAGATAAAAACGCAAACTGGTCATTTGCCTGACATCCTCATTGCCTGTGTGGGAGGAGGATCCAATGCCATTGGTCTATTTTACCCTTTCCTTAATGAGCCCAGTGTCACTATTTATGGAGTTGAGGCCGCGGGAGATGGATTGGAAACGCATCGCCATGCGGCACCCTTGAATGCCGGTAGAGTAGGAGTATTGCATGGCAATCGCACTTATTTGATGACCGATAATCATGGACAAATTATTGAAACTCATTCAATTTCTGCCGGTTTGGATTATCCAGGCGTGGGACCGGAACATGCTTGGTTAAAAGACACTGGACGCGTCAATTATGTTGCTATCACCGATACCGAAGCTTTGGCTGCTTTTCACGATCTCACTCGTTTAGAAGGTATTCTGCCGGCTTTGGAATCTAGCCATGCTCTGGCTTTCTGTAAAAAATTGGCGCCGACTTTGGGACATGACAAAATTATCATTGTCAATCTTTCTGGAAGAGGAGACAAAGATATTCATACCGTGGCCGCTTATCAAGACAACATTATTTTTTGAGGAGCGTGCCAATCAGGATATAACTAACGAACCACAAAAAGAAACTGTGTATCCTGTGTAGGATGTGCTGAGCGTTGTTTGCGAAGCGCATCAATCGGGGAACAATATTTGAGTTTTCATAATTTTGTGGTGCTTGACGTTTATTAGGCAGATTGGGAACGGATATGAACGCGACAGATGCGCTTTGCAAACAACGCTCAGCACATCCTACACGGTCTACAAAACCACAAATAATTCATCAGGTTATCATTTTATTTACATCTAACTCACTTAGGGCAGGGTGGGCAGTTTCTGTTTGCTGCCCATCATTTCGTCGCTCAGGTGTGATGATCGATGGGTTGTTGGGAAGTTCAAATGGCTTCAATACAACGCAAATAGGCCATTTCTAAATTGCGTTCTCGGTACAATAGACAACACTCTGCAGGAGAACCAATGAAGCGTAAGCGGCCCTCATGTAAAATGGCCATTTGATCACACAAGGTTTCCACATCGACCAGTAAATGAGTGGTGAAAAAAACAGTAATTTTTTGGGCTTTCAATTCTAATAAGTAACGTTTCAAGAAAGCACGAGCCTTGGGATCAAGTCCACTCATGGGCTCATCTAAAATCAGCAATTCTTTTTTGCTTAGAAAGCAACTGATCAAGCCTAATTTTTGGATCATGCCCTTGGAATAGTTCCGCACCGATTGGATCAAGACAGATTCTGGAAAATCCAAAGTTTGGCACAATATTTTGACGTGTTGAGCATCATAAGATTGTTCATGTAATCTGACAATGTGATTTAAAAACAATTGGCCAGTTAGATGAGGGGGCAATGTGAATTGTTCCGGTAAAAAGGCCAAACGAGCCCTGGCACTGGCTTGGGTATGAGCCCTCCCAAATACACTGATATAACCTTGATCAATATCACAAAAATCCAAAATACTTTTAATCAAAGTGGTTTTGCCCGCCCCATTGACTCCCACTAATCCAAAAAATTGGCCAACTTGAATCTCCAAATCGACATGTTCGAGAATTTGTTGGCGCTGATAATATTTACTCACCTGTTGTAATTTCAAAACGGGCATGAATTCCCACTCATTTTTATTGCCATCCATGCAGTTGAAACCAACCACTGCGATTTAAAACATCACGTGAATAATCTTTTCCAGTCGTCGCTGCATCCACATCTTTGCCTGCTTCTAAAACTCGGGTGGTGGCCGTGGCTCCAGCATTGTAAGCCGCTAAAATAGCTCGCAAAGTTTGATCTTCATTCAATCTTAAAGTTTGTTTGGCAAAAAATTTTCGGGCACTTTCTAAGACAGTGCAAGCATATAAAATGTTGTCCCTGGCAGAATACCATTTGCCTGTGCGGGCAAATTCATGCCAATCATAATCAATTTGCATCAGTCCACGTCCATATCCAGGACCATCCGGAGGAATGGCAGTTTTCCGATCTCCGCGAGGAGGTCGTCTGGCAAAATCTCCTCGCCCTCCAGGTCCCGGAGGTTTTAAAGCCAATCCCCAATGGGACTCTCGAGAACCAATGCCGCAGAGGACTGCCGGTTGAAATTGGTAACGACGAGCCGCCTCTTCAATAAAAGCCTTGTATTTATGAGCCTCTTCCAATTGAGCCAACATAGTGCTATTATTTTTGGCATAACTGGTGCTAAATCTCCGTCCTGTAATGATAACAGAAGTAGAATCCGTGCCTGGATTAATGATAGGCGGAGGAGTTGGGGTTGGTTGAGGAGTACTACCACCTCCAAATAATCTTTCCCACCATGACAATTGGCTAGTACGGGGTTTTTCCATACCTATTCTCCAAAAATTTTATTGTACCAAGCGATTTTTTTGCCAACGCCCCTCAGCCCGTTGACCATTTGCATAGATCAACACCCCTCTTCCCTCCGCCATGCTGTTTTTGAATTCTCCTATATACTTATCGCCATCTGACCATACGTATGTTCCCTTACCCTCCAAGAATCCTTCCTTAAATTCACCTTCATAAACATCTCCTGTGGCAGAACCTTCAGCTTTTCCCCAACCATGTGCCTTACTCCCCTGACACTGTCCAGAGTAGACACCCTGTAATTGTTCATCAGCCACGTAACAACCTTGATGAACCACAGTGGTGGCACAAGCCGTGTTTAACAGCAGTAATGCCATGAGTGTCCATTTGTAAAAGTGATTTACCAATGGCATTTAATTTCCTCCGATTCTTTTTTTACCAAAAGTTAGGGCGTGTCATCAATATTAGAATGACAACTTAAACCGGTCAAATTTTGAAGACTTGACCGGTTTTTCGGGGCCAGGAAAAGTTTCGCTTTCCTTTCCATCAATAATTGATGACATATCCTAAGAGAATTTGTCATCAATAAATTACTTTTCTATTAATCAATCAGTTAGAGCTTACTGTCATTTAAACGTAAGCTCTAACTTCCTTCAATGACCAGGCACACCGTCAACCCTCTCCAATTGCCGAAACAAGCATCAATATCACATCGCCGTTATCCAACTCTCTGATTGCGGCAACTCTCCTTTCGTCCGCCATTTTCTCAAAGTATGGACACGAACTCTTAGTATTTTACACGCTTCCTTACTCTTGATGTACAGGGCAACTGACTTGAAAAATTTGTAATTTATGGTAAGTTATTGATTACTATTTGTCAACTTCATTACCGCAAATTATAATTCCCCCACTTCCCTATCCAATTCAAAGGGCCGGGGCCTGTCTCCACCACGGAAATAATAACCTTCCAAATCATCCATTTTCAAGGAGTATTTGATGTCAAAAAAAAATTGGCTATACACTCTGATAACCCTCTGCTGTTTTATCCCCACCCTCTTAACCTATTTTGCAGTATCTGCAGTAAAAGCAGACTCTATTGATCAACAACGCTGGCAATTTAACCAAGCTCATGCAGCAATCAAGAATAAAAATTGGCCTCTCCTCCTACAATTATCCGCCCCCCTAAAAGAATACCCTTTATATTATTTTTTACGTTACCATTACCTAAAACCCCAACTCTCCACCCTACCGACTGCAGAACTGGTCACCTTCTTAGAACAATACGGTAACACCGCATTGACTGAAGAATTACGCACCTCTTTTTTAGAACACCTGGCTGCCCAGCAAGATTGGTCTACCTTTGCAAAACTCTACCAACCCCAAACCTCAGACACCCTACAATGTCATCACCTACGAGCCCTACTGGCCACTGCAGGTCCGAATACTACGGTACTAGAAAACATTAAGGAATTCTGGTTAAATGGCAAATCTCTGCCCAATGCCTGCGATCTCCCTTTCAATGCACTTTATCAAAGTAAGTTAATGAATGACGAACTGGTTCTAGAACGCATGCGCCTAGCGTTCATACACAACAACCTCACCCTACTTCTCTCCCTAAAATCCTACCTAACCCCCTCTCAACAACGATGGGCCGCCCATTGGCAAAACCTTTACCAAAATCCCCTCAAAACCCTTCAAGACTTCCAAGAGCCCGATCTGCCCAGCAGCCGCGACCTTATTATCCAAGGCATCAGTCGGCTGGCTGAAAAACAACTCGACTTAGCCCACAACTATTGGGAACAATTCCAACGACGCTATGCCTTTTCAGTAGAACAACTGGGACAAATCCAAAAAACACTGGCCTTACTCAGCGTTCAACAACAACATCCTCGCACCCTCCACTGGTTAACCGCGGTGCATCCAGAATTTGTCGATGAAAAACTATTAGAAATCCGCTTTAAATATGCCATCACCAGACAACACTGGCCAGCTCTAGAAGCCTTCCTGGAACAACTTCCACCCAGCCAAGCTGACAATCTGGGACTGCGTTACTGGTTAGCCAGAGCCCTTGAACACAATGGCAAGCAAGACTTAGCCCGAAACCTCTACCAAACCTTAGCTCAAGAACGAGACTATTACGGTTTTCTAGCCGCCGATCGCATCAAAGCGCCCTATCAAATGCGTCAAAAATCCACCCCTTTAACTGCAGCGGACCAAACGCAATTACTCAAGCACCTTAGCCTGGCCGCAGCCCAAGAATTTCGTCAACTGGGACTCAATCTTGAAGCAGAAAAAGAATGGGCATATGCTATTCAACAACTTTCCCCTTCACAACAAGCACAAGCTGCAGTCCTGGCCAGCCGTTGGGGATGGCATTCCCAAGCCATTACCACAGCGTCCAAAGCCAAATCCTATGACGATTTAGAAATCAGATTCCCCCTGGCTTACCAGTCTCAAATAACCACTGGCGCCCAACATCAAGGACTGGACACAGCTTGGGTCTATGGTATCATTCGCCAAGAAAGTATTTTTCGCGACGACGCTCGTTCCAAAGCTGGGGCTTTGGGACTTATGCAACTGATGCCAGCCACAGCTCGCATGATGGCCAAAAAATTAGGATTTTCTCTCAAAAATCAAAGTATTATTGAAGCAAGCACCAATATCAGTCTCGGCACTGCCTATCTGCGCCAAATGTTGGATAAATTCAACGGCAACTATATGCTAGCCACTGCAGCATATAATGCTGGACCTGGACGTTCCCAACGTTGGGCTGAACAAAATCCCTGTGATCCTCCAGACTTATGGGTAGAAAAAATTCCCTTTTCCGAAACTCGTACTTATGTACAAAGAGTTCTATTTTACACCGTAATTTATGAATCTCGCCTCAATCTAACTCCACGTTCCCTACGATTAGCAACACCTCTGCCCAGTGGCTGTCCACTTCCCTATTCTTCAACTTAATCAAAGATCTATAAAAAAGAGGGGCCATTCCTCCTGTACCCTAAGGTCACAGAGAATACCCCTCCCATCAAGACAAAGAACACTCAACATGCTCGAAAACCTATATCACTTTAAAAATTAATTGCAACAAGAAGGTGTTTTTTTTTGCTTCAGCGGTCCCCTGTCCCAAAACTTGTTGGTGGAAATTGGTACTGCTCTTCGAAATAAGTGGAAATTGGTACTGCTTTTCGAAATAAAATGAAATTGGAAAAAGCCAATTCTGCAACTATCCTTAAAGTATTCTCCATTTTCGTGGAACAGGCTCAAAATATCATTCACTATATGACATGACAAGGGATTATAGTTCCTTGCTCATCCGATACCTGAGACTTTCTTTAACCAATATGAAACAAAAACCCCCCCTATTTCACAACGAAGAGCAAATCCTGATTAAAGGCACGGAGCTGTTGGAACAGTTTTCTACTGAGAGTTGTCCGTGGACAGAATATCAGGAATTATTAAAAGCTTATCAAAAATTACTGAAGCAAACCAAAATTTTAGTAAGAATGAGTGACAAACAGCAGAATCAACTCACCACCCTTACAAAAAATTTGCAATCCAGCAATCTGGAATTACAACAGAAGGCAGAGGAGGTGGTGCGGACCAGTGAGAAGAAACTGGCCCAGTTTTTGGAGGCAATACCAGTAGGGGTATTTGTCATTGAGAATAATGGTTATCCCTATTATGCAAACAAGAAAGCATTGGACATTTTAGGCAAATCTTTGCTTAAAACCGTAGATTTTGTGAATTTTCCTGAGGTGTATCAGGCTTATAAAGCAGGTACTGAAGAACTTTATCCAGTTCAAGACCAGCCGATTGTACAGGCTCTACAGGGTAAGTTTGTCAGTGTGGATGACATAGAGATTAGACAGGGTGATAAAACCATTCCCATAGAGGTGTGGGGCACTCCGATCTTTAACGAGTGTGGCGAAATCATTTATGCAATTGCGGTTTTTCAAGATATTAGGGATCGCAAACAGGCGGAACAGGAGAAGGCTCGTTTTATAGAAAAATTGGCTAAATTAAATCAGGCTTATCAACGGTTTGTACCTAATAATTTCTTGGATTTACTGGATAAAAAAAGTATTCTGGAAATTCAATTGGGGGATCAGGTGGAAAAAGAAATGATCGTGTTATTTTCAGATATTCGGGATTTTACGGCATTGTCAGAAAATATGAGTCCCCAAGATAATTTTGAATTTATCAATGCTTATCTGGGACAAATGGAGCCGATAATTCATGATCATCGTGGCATCATTGATAAGTATATCGGGGATGCGATTATGGCTTTGTTCCCCAGCCAGGCAAATGATGCGCTTAATTGTTCGATTGCCATGCTTAATCAGTTGAAAAGATACAATATTTTGTTACGGAGTAAAGGTTTAGGGAGTTTACAGATTGGAGTTGGTTTAAATACAGGTCCATTGATGTTGGGAACTGTGGGGGGACAGAATCGGATGGAGGGAACAGTGATTGCAGATGCGGTTAATTTAGCTTCTCGTATAGGGGAATTAACTAAGAGTTATAATACACCCTTACTGATCACAGAATACACTTATCAAAATTTGACGAATCCTTCCCAATATAAATTGCGTTTTATCGATAAAGTGACAGTGAAAGGCAAACGTAAGTCAGTTACCATTTATGAGGTGTTCGATGCAGATAATTCTCAAGTTATCGAGTTGAAGTTGGCGACGATGAAAGAGTTTGATGAGGGGTTTAAATATTTTCAAGATCGGCAGTTTGAAGAGGCTATTCAATTGTTTAGTCAGGTGTTGGCTGTGAATCCAGAAGATAGGGTAGCCATGGTTTATTTTGAGCATTGTGAGAAGATCCTGAAGATGACGATGCCAAAAACGCCCAGAATTTTGATTGTTGATGATCAGTTGAATAATTTAAAGGCTTTGGCATTTTTTCTAATTAAGCATCAATTTCAGGTATTTACTTCTAACAATGCTCAAACGGTTTTAAAGACGGTGCAAGAAATTAATCCACATTTGATTTTATTGGATGTGATGATGCCAGGTATGGATGGGTTTGAGTTTTGTCAATTGTTGAAGCGAATTCCAGAATTGTGTACGATCCCTGTGATTTTCATGAGTGCATTGACCGAGATGCGAGATAAAATCAGGGCGTTTGGAGTTGGTGCGGTGGATTATATTACTAAGCCTTTTCAGCAGGAAGAGGTGTTGGTGAGAATTAAAACTCATTTGAATATTCGTTTGTTGCAGCAGCATCAGGAGATAAAAGAGAGTGATTTGAAGATCAATAATTTGGCTCTTAAGGAACAGATTCAGGAGTCGATTAGAGAGAGTTTTTTGCGTTAAATAGGAAATATTGGTGTTTGTCTGAGAGAATTGAGGTTGTTGTTGCGGAGTGGGGGAAATGAGTTATTTCTCATTCCCACGTTCTGTATGGGAACGAGAGAAATGTATGGCTAACGCATCATAAAAACCGTTGAAAAAGGACACGGCCCTTTACAATCGTAAGGAGAATAAAGTTAGTCTTTTTGCAAAACACCCAGAAGGAGATAGAGAACTTTACTAACTTCGATGATAATTCGATCAGGGTTAAGACTCTTAGTAAAGACTGTTTTGAACAAGAATTGAAAAACTTTTTGCCAACCTTGAGAAAGCGTTTCAAAATCAAGACATCCTGAAAGGTTTTCTTGAAAAAAGAGAGTTGAATCAAAAATGATATGACTAAAATCATTTCACTTGATGAGGTGTACACGGATTTGGAAGCGATCTTCAAGGTCTTTGGGCCTTCCGGCTAAAGCCTCCACTCCAGTTATTCTTGAATATAACTATGAGAAGAGCCTCTTGGAGATTAGTTGGCCTAACTATCAATCTCCGCCTCATAATCTTTATTACGCCAGGGAATATGAAGACCTCATTGTGAAACGGCAATATAGTTTTCTCTTTTATAAGTGTGATTAGGCTTAAGGTGGGCAAAAATATTTGCCCACCTTACAAGACTTGGGTTAGGAAGAATACCCTTTATCGTAGGTGGCTACTTTGGGCATTTTGACTTGTTCCATGAGGTCAGCCCGTTGAGCATGTAATAGGGTATCATTTGGATGTTGGGCAATGAGTTGGCAGAGTTGGTCAATGAGTTCGTACCAAATTCCATTTTCTGCGTAGATTTGAGGCCATTTGTTTTGTGACGTTTCTGCTAAACGACGTGTAAGTTCTGGGGAGGGTTGAATTTTGCGTAGGGTTGCACTTGCAATGAGGTCGCCAGAGCGTTGTTCGGGGTCCGGTACAATGACGATAAACCATTCGTATTCTTTACCTTCTTCTAAGGTGATGCCATAATTTCCTAAATTGAGAGAGTGCATGCCAGTTTCATGGCGTTCTTGATGGGCTGGGATACCTATATTCAGTTCAATGAGGGGTTCAATGGCTCCTACTTCATTTAGGGAGAATTCTAATTCTCCATCCCAAGGACTGGAGAGGTACCAGTATAAGGTGGGGTGATCTTGCGTAGTCAGTCCTGTGTGTTGAGGGGCTAGCGGGGCGATGATACTGGGTAAAGATAGACCTGGAGGAGTATCATGGGGAGAGGAAGTGGCTTGTTCGGAAGGGGAATGTGTTTGACGCATTTGCGCAATTCCACGTGGTACTCCTCTTGGAATGCCTTGTGTGATTTCTCTGGCAATGCCTCTAACTACTTTGTTGGCAGCATCTTGTATTCCGCCGCGAGAGACCCCGCGAGAGACTCCGCGAGAGACTCCGCGAGAGACTCCACGAGAGACTCCACGAGAGACTCCACGAGAGACTCCACGAGAGACTCCACGAGAGACTCCGCGAGAGACTCCGCGAGAGACTCCACGAGAGACTCCGCGAGAGACTCCACGGGAGACTCCGCGAGAGACTCCACGAGAGACACTGCCTCCTCCTTCATCGACCAGTCCAGCTTCTCTTCTTCGTAAGGGAGCATCGAGTTGAGGGGGTTGGTAATGAATTAAGGGGGAGTTTGTTGTCTGGGAAGGGTCTAAAGCCAAGGTGTTGTTTGTGGGAAGGGTTGATAGGAGTATAATGAGTATGAACAATTTTAGCAGGTTTGGCATTGTATAAGGTCCAACAAGACAGTTAAGTTGCTCTAAAGTGTGTCATCGTTTAAATGTAACTGTTTGATTTAAAAGGGACTGCTGGAGGATTGGCAGTCCTAACAGTCCCAATAGGATGGGCTGAGGATAGGAGGCCCATCAATCGCGTCATCTAATGGGATTTCATCGTATTGAAAAATTGCTATCGTCGAGTGGTAAGGTTGTCATTCTGGTGGGTGACAGGTCCTATTCTTCCTTCTTTTCAAAGGAGAGGAGAACCGTTTTCCCTTTATTATGTTAAGGGGGGGGGTCTCTCTTGTCAAGCAGAGTGGAGGAGGAGTTTAGTAGATTTTATATGTCATAAGATAGTTTCATTTGAGATCGCAATGATTTGGAAGTAAGAAGTATTGAATTTTCAATTAAGAGGGCTGAGTCAGGGGGCTGAGACAGATTGGCATGTATTTTTCAGAATAACTAAGGTGGTGATATCCCACTGACACTGTTATCATAGAGCGTTCCAATAATAAAACTATACTTATGAAAATACCACACCTTTTTCAAAAAATTCTAACCGTCCAATCTAGCGTATTCATACTTATCTTCCTAACCCTCCCCCCATTTTCAGCTTGGCATCATTACCAACAGTTGATCGAACATCGACTTGATCTTGGAATCTTGACTGTGCAGCAGGTTGCCCACTTTCTATCCGAAGGGTCCAATTTGATGCAACATAATCCCCTAATTCAGCAGTCGGTTTGGGAGGCTCATGATATCGCTTATATTGTGGTGATCGATCAAAATAATCACAAAATACTGACTCATCCTCCCAATCTTGCTGCTATTGAGATATTAAATCGCACCGTGGATCGTTCAATTCCAAATCCCGAATACCGTTTGCAACAAAATAGTCTAGTGACCAGTGTAGGAGAGATGCTGGAAATTCAAGCAACTCTTTCCAGTAACCCAATTTGGCATATTCACGTTGGCTTTTATAAACACTCATTGTATGCCCAACTCGTTCCTTTGATTCTCAGTCAAATGGGATGGCTACTGCTACTATTCTTGTTAAATCTCTACCTGAGTTACCGGATTTTGAGTGCTCTGTCCAAAGATCTTTTAGAACTGACTGAAAATGTACAACAAGTCCAAAATCATCAGTTTGATCTCATTCTAGAGATGGACCCCAAACAACATGAAATTGGCTATTTGGTCGAGGCTTTTAAAGTCATGGTTGCGGAAATTCGTAACCACAGTTATAATCTAAGCCAAAGTGAGGAACGTTTCCGTATTATTACCCAAACCATTCCCATACCTTTATTCCTGACGCGACCATTGGATGGTCGCATTCTCTATGCCAATCCTCAAGCGACTGAATTATTTCGACTTTCAGCCAGTGAGCTTATTCGGGACTATTATATTTATGACCTTTATTCCTTCAACCCCGAACAAACTTACTATGAAACCCAAACACTGATTGGTCCCACAAAATGGATACATGTCCATCTTAAACCGCTGACTTTCAATGGTCAACAAGCCATGCTCAACATTTTGCATGACTTCACTGTTCGCAAACAAGAGGAACAAACCTATCTCAATTTTACCCAGCAATTGGAGAAAAATGAGCGTAAATACAGGGCTCTATTTGAACTTGCCAATGACGCGATACTCATACTTGAAAATGATGTTATTATCGATTGTAATCCCAAAGCTCTGACTTTGTTCAATTGCGATAGAGAATACCTGATTGGCAAACATCCCAGTCAACTCTCCCCCCCCTACCAACCTGATGGCACCACTTCTCAAGATAAAGCCTTGCGCGAACTCAGAACTGCCTCCTCAGGAGAAATACGTATTTTTGAATGGGCCCACCAAACAAAAGAGGGTGTTGTGTTCAAAGTTGAAGTCACGCTCAGCAAACTTAATTTTGATAACAAGCATTACTTGCAAGCCATCCTACGTGATCTCACCGATCGTTACCATGCCGAAAGTCAACGATTACACTACACTAAAGAATTGCAAGAAAGTGAAGACCGTTTCCAAGTCATTGCAGAAACTACCCCTATGCCCATCATCATCACTCGAGTCAGAGATAATGTCATTGTTTACGCCAATGAACAAGCCTCCATGGCCTTTTCTCTACTCTCCACGGAGTTGACTGGACAACAACTCGGCGACCTTTTCCTCACTGAGCCTGCTTGGCAGGGGGTGCTTAAGCAACAACAAAGAGACGGCTTCCTCTACAATTACGAAACCCAGATGCGCAAAGTTGATGGTACTCCAATGTGGGTAACTCTATTCTCTCAACCCACTTTGTTAAAGGAAGAGCCAGTCAACGTCAACACTATCTACGACATCACCGAACGCAAGAAAGCGGAAGAGGAACGGACCCGTTTTACTGTCGCCTTAAAACAAAGTGAGGAACGTTTTCGAGTTATTGCCGAAACCACGCCGATTCCCATTTTTATCACTTTAGCCAAGGATGGACTCATTATTTACGCCAATCTTCAAGCGGAACGTATGTATGGGGTAGTCCGTTTAGAGAACGGTTATGGCTCACAAAGCATTATTGACTTTTACGTTGACCCTTCTGAACGTCAAAAAGTGACTGCCATTGCTGCCAATGAAGGAAGGTTAGACAACTATGAGCTGCAATTAAAAACCGCTAATTCAGGATTCATCTGGGCTGAGTTATCTGTGCAGCCCATTCAATACGGTGATGACAAAGCCTTTGTAGTCGCTGTCTATGATATCACTCAACGTAAAAAAGCCGAAGAAGAACGCCTCTTCCATATACAACAAACCAATCAACTCAACGAATCACTGATTGAGTTACTGGTGACCAATACTGAACTCAACAACGCTTATGAACGCTTTGTCCCTTATGCTTTCCTGCAACTCTTGGACAAAGAAAATGTGATCGAAGTTAAACTGGGTGACCAGGTTGAAAAAGACATGACCATCCTATTTGCAGATATTAGGGGATTCACCGCCCTTTCTGAAAAGATGACGCCTCAAGAAAATTTCAACTTCATCAACTCCTATCTCAGTCAAATGGAACCCATTATCACCCAACACAATGGTTTTATCGACAAATACATTGGGGATGCGATCATGGCCCTATTTCCCACTGCCGATGATGGCTTGCAAGGCGCTATTGCCATGCTTTTACAACTGGAAAATTACAACGGGAAGCGCCGAACACTTGGACTCGCCGATATTAAAGTTGGAATTGGGATCAACACTGGCAAACTCATGCTGGGAACAGTGGGAGGAGAAAATCGTATGGATGGTACTGTTATCGGGGATGCAGTTAATTTGGCCTCTAGAGTTGAGGGACTCACTAAAAGTTACCATATTCCCCTACTCATCTCTGAATACACTTATCGACAACTGGACAACCCACTAAAGTATCACATTCGAGTCATTGACCGAGTCAAAGTCAAAGGAAAAAGTCAACCCATTACTTTTTATGAAGTATTCGATATCGAATCTGCGCCCAAAATTGCCCTAAAACTTTCCACTTTACAAGACTTTGAACAAGGATTCCATGCTTACCAACAAAAACAATATCGAGAAGCCTTCGCTGCATTTGAGAAAGTGCTGGAAAATGACAAGTATGACAAAGTTGCTCAGATCTACCTGGAACGTTGTTCACGAGCCTCAGGAATGAACTCGACACTGTATTAGACTTCTTGTATTAGACCTCTTGCAACAGTATGCGATCATGAAAAAATGAGAGTTACTCCTCAGTTAAGATATATTGGAGTAGAGGCTTTAGCCGGAAGGTTGGAGTGGAGGCTTTAGCCGGAAGGTTGGAGTGGAGGCTTTAGCCGGAAGATTGGAGTAGAGGCTTTAGCCGGAAGATTGGAGTAGAGGCTTTAGCCGGAAGATTGGAGTGGAAGCTTTAGCCGGAAGATTGGAGTGGAGGCTTTAGCCGGTCAGCCCTTGCAATTTGTGTATGTGAGGTGATGCCTACGGCTGACCGGCTAAAGCCTCTACCCCAAGGCTACTGAAAGGGCCGACCGCTGACCGGCTAAAGCCTCTACTCCAAGGCTACTGCAAGGTCCGACCGCTGACCGGCTAAAGCCTCTACTCCAAGGCAAAGTCTCCACTCCAAAGGAGATTTCCCTTCTATTTCTTCGTATCTCATCTTTATCACATCATTTACTTTTGCAAGAGGTCTATTGAATCAAACCATGCCATGGAAACCAAGTTGCGGATAAAAAATCAACTTACCCCCCGCATTCAGGTCAAAATGTACAACCTTGACTCGAAATCTTTGATATAACCTCGAAATCATGACTGACAATTGGAACTATTCTATGGGAAAAAAATTAATTCAAGCCTTTGAAATTGCCAAACAAGAAAAAGGGATACAAGCCCAATTTCGACTCGCCATTCGATGCGGTATGAGCCTTGTCAAAGCAGAAGAAGTTCCCGACGATGAAACGTACGTGGCTAACATGAAATTGGCTCTTGAACAAATCATCGGGAAAAAAGTAGAATTGTAACCCCTAACTCATTACCCACACTGAGGAAAATTATGTCTAAATTTCAAACTGATTACCGTTTCGATCCAGAAACTTGTCGTCATTACCTAAATGACCATTGCACCGTCTTACACTGTCATCACTTCATGACCCTATACACCCAATTGGCTGATGACGCTGTTCATTTTGAAGGCGAACGTCTGTTCAAAGAAGCCGCTGAAGACACATTCTATTACCTCTTACAAAACTACTTTACCAAACACAACATCACCCAACTCTCTGACCAAGTTCAAGTAGCAGAAGATTATTGGAAAACCGTGGGTATGGGCATCATCCAATTTACCGAAATTGGCAAATTCACTGTCCGAGCCGAAATGCTCACCTCCCACATCGACCAAGGATGGCTAGAAAAATGGGGCGCTGACAACAAACCCATCAACTTCATCACTTCCGGATTTATCGCTGCTGTCGCTGCCCTGGTCAACCAATACCCCATCAAAAGTTATTCTGTTAAAGAAGTATTTTCACTCATCAAGGGTGACCACAAATCCGTTTTCCATGCCTCACTCAAGTAACAGGTGTAAACCATGGCAATTAACAAAGCCCATATCATTCAAGAAATGGCCAAAATCCACGTCCAAGGCAACCAACAAGGCGTTATTCCAGCCTTTAACGTCTACATTCAACAACTGCCCATCGACTTTTGGAATGGCTTTGCGCGACGCATCATCAACTATGTTCCCGAAGATCTGATCGGCGCCGCAGAAGCCCTTCTCATCAATGCTGCTCACGAATGCGGCTATCACACCGGCTATGGCATTATCCATTCCCCAGAATGGAAAAAAATAATTGCCCCCATGATCCAAACTCCAGAAGACACCATACATGCCATTTTTGCAGTACTGACTGCCTGGGGCTGGGCCAAATCCAACATTATTGAACTGCAACCTGCCCAAAAACTCATTCTCCATGCAGACAACTATTATGAAAGTGACGTAGTTCGCTACGGACGAACCACTCGCCCCTGCGCCTACATGATCCAAGGCATTTGCGGCGCTTTCATGGACCTCATTTACGGACAAGAATATCCCCATGGAATAAACACCTTCCAATGCCAACAAACCAAAGGCCTGGAACTGGGAGATGACTATGGAGAATTCATTGTCACCCCTCAAACCTCCAACTGACAGCCCATTCAAACCAATAACCACCTAACCAATTAAACGCCACAGGACATTCCCAGATGACCCCGCTTCCCATCCACAACTACCTGTCTCTTACCCCTGAACAATGTCATTCTCGTTTACAAAACGCCAAACAACAACTGGGAAACCATCTCATCATTCTAGGGCACCATTACCAACGAGATGAAGTCATTCAATACGCTGACCATGTTGGAGACTCCCTCAAACTCTCCCGGTTGGCAGCCCAATCTGGAGCCCGCTACATCGTATTCTGTGGCGTACATTTCATGGCCGAAGTCGCCGACATCCTTTCTTCTCCCCAACAAACCGCCATTTTACCCGATCTAGCCGCCGGCTGCTCCATGGCTGACATGGCCAACCTCGCCAAGGTCGAAGACGCCTGGGACCAACTCTCCAAACTGTTGGGACCAGATCCCGTTTTACCGATTACCTACATCAATTCCGCAGCCGATCTAAAAGCCTTCTGTGGAAAACATGGCGGTACCGTCTGCACCTCATCCAATGCCCAAGCCGTATTAACCTGGAGTCTCCAACAACGCCAAAAAGTCCTATTCTTCCCCGACCAACACCTGGGCAGAAACACTGGATACCGCATGGGCATTCCCCTCAACGAAATGGTCATCTGGGACTTTGATCAACCTCAAGGAGGTCTAACCCTTCCCCAACTCCAGGCCGCCAAACTCATTCTCTGGGACGGTTATTGCTCAGTCCACCAACTCTTTCAACCCACTGACATTGAACACTTTCGACAACGCCATCCCACCGGCAAAGTCGTTGCCCATCCCGAATGTTGCCTTGAAGTTTGTCAACAAGCAGACGTTATAGGTTCCACCGAAAAAATCATCGAAACCGTCATGTCATCTCCCCCTGGCACCCACTGGCTAGTTGGCACCGAATGGCACCTGGTCAACCGCCTCGCTCGTCAAGCTCAAGCGACTGGAAAAAAAGCTGAATTCATGTCCTCCACCCACTGCCAATGCTCCACCATGTATCGGATTGACCTGCCCCACCTACTCTGGGTCTTAGAAAACTTACAACAAGGCACCATTGTCAATCCCATTTCAGTCCCCTCAGAAATTGCAGCCCTGGCTCGTCTTGCCTTACAACGCATGCTCGCCCTCTAACCCTACTACTCCTAAAAAGAAAACTCTCCATGTTAACCTGGTCAGCAGTCATTCCCACCTATAACCGAGAACCGATCCTACTCCAGTGCTTACGACTGCTGGCCCAACAAACTCAACCTCCCAAAGAAGTCATCATCATAGACGCCAGTCCAAACTGGCAACAACTGCACCCGAACCTTATTCACACCTGCACCCAACTCAACCCCCACATCAACTGGCAACACCACCCAGCCCAACAACTTTCCTCTGCCACCCAACGCAACCAAGGCATTGCCAAAGCCACTGCCGACATTCTCTTTCTCATCGACGACGACACCTTCCTATATCCCGACTGTGCCCAACAAATCATGGCAATCTACGAACTCGACACCCAACAACAATTCATTGGCATCATGCCAGGACTCGTTCCCCTTCCCCCTCCACTGTCTACTCCAAACTCCCCTCACTCACCAACTCCCCCCAAACCATCCAAAAATTGGCAGTCCCACTGGAAAACCCTCCACACTCGAGCCCGTTCCTATGCCAAACGTTGGATTGGAGACCATGCCATCTTCATCCCCTACCACTTTGAATTCCCTCGCCACCCTTTTCCCCCTCATCTACGTGAAAAAGGCATTCACCCAGTCCCCCTATTCCACGGCGCCAGAATGACTTTTCGACGCAAAATCTTCCAACATCTTCAATTTGAAGACCTTTTCATTCGCTATGCAGTCAACGAAGACAATGACCTTTGCTACCGTGCCTCCCAACTCGGTCTCCTTGTCCAGTTTCCTCAAGCCCAAGTCTGTCACATTCAAGCAGGGACTGCCCGACTCTCCCGATTCACTGCCACCGTTCTCTGGGGACTCAATCAAGCCGTATTACACCGTCTTCACAGTCCAGATCCCCCCCGTTTTCAACACCTATTCCGCAAACTACTCTGGAAAAGACTGCTGACCCAAACCCTCAAAGACCTGCTAGACCGCCGCTGGTCCCTACCTTCCACCCGCGGCATCCTCTTCATTTTGCGCCACTTTCCCCACATTTTCAACAAAACGCCAGAAACTCTGCGTCCCTGGTACCTACAATTCCAACACCAACTCCTCGAACAAGACCGTCACTTACCAGCCAGAGACCGAAATTAACTCTCCTCACTCTGACTGCAAACTCGCCTGGAAAACCTCCTCCAATCCCAACTTCTTTTCCATTCCCTTCTCTTTCGTTCCCTTCTTTCCTATTTCCAATAAACCACCTAACGCGCAATCTGAAGGCTGAGAACTGAGACGACTCTTCACCGAAGATGACCCAAGATCAAAATTCCCATCCGTAGACAACTGCAACTGCCCAGCACTTCCTCCTCCAGAAAACAACTCATTGGGCACAAAAGCTCCCCGCTGTCTAGCCACATTCAACTTACTTCGTACATCTTTCGTAAACGCATTCTCAACCCCACTGCCAACCGAAACCCGACTCTCCCCATTGTCTAAAAAACTAACCAAATCACCTGCACCCAACAGTATTGAAACATTCCCGGCAGCTCCAGTACCCTCCGTGCCACTCATGATCACGCTTTCATTCAACAACTCCAACTGCCCAAACACCTGCAACTTCACATTCCCTCCCAATCCAGAACTAAAAGTAGTGCTGGCAATGGCACTTTGATCCTCTAAAATCAACTGTTGCGCCTGAATATCAATCTGTCCAGCATTCCCAGCACCAAAAGTCCCACTCCACATAAGTGCTTGATCTTGCATCAATAAAGAACCCGTTTGAATGCGAATATTCCCGCCTTTTCCAAGAGCACTGTCATAACTGCCCACATTAAAAGTTGCATCATCCCGCATCACTATATGCTCACTTTTCACTTCAATCACCCCACCATTTCCTTGATTCCGAGTATAGGCATTGATTAAAGATCCCTCATCCGGTTCATCACCAGAACCATCAACCTCCAACCAAGGCGCCTCAAGCACAATATGCCCGGCGGCATATTCTTCAGAAGATGTACTTGAAAGACGAGTTCGATTTTGCAATTGCAACCGTTCCCCTACCTTGATCGTAATCTTTCCCAACCCAGACGAATTCCCTTTGGCAGTTATGTTTGCCCGTTGCAAAATTGCAAGCTGAGCTCGAATATCAACTGCAGAAGCCACCAGTTGAGAACCATACTCAATCTTCAATTGATTGGCGGCACTGATCGTAATTTGTTCAGGCACCTCCAACTGACTGCCCTTTAAAACAATTTCTGAATCTGATCGCGCTGCCAAAAAACCAAATTGCTCCGGTGCAGCTGTGGTTAAAATTGGTTCATCCCGATAAGCAGAAAAAGTCGACTGATCAGCAAAACCAAGATAATCCCCATCACTGAAATGAAAACTGCCTTGGGTATCCAATTTTACCTTTGGTCCCAACTGAATTCCGGCGGGATTCACAAAATAAAAATTAACGCCTGGCTTCGGCAAAATTAACTCACCATTCAACTCTGAAAGATTGCCCCCCGTAACTCGAGCAATAACAGTGTGCAAATCAGAAGGTCCCAAAAACGTGACCTTTTCCCCGGCAAATACACTAAAATTCTGAAAACTATGAAATAAATTATTTCCTCGCTGCTGCCCCAACTCTGCTCCTATTTGGTAATTGGGACCGGATAGACTCAACTGCGCCCCCAAACTGCCATCTGTGCTGATTTCACCCGAGACTGTGGAACTGAAAAAACAGGTAATAACTGCAACCAATTTAACAGGGATCATTTTCATAATGTAGACTGACATTGGCGTTACCTCCTAAAATAATAAATGTGCTATTGTAAGAAAAGCAGAGAAATTTTCAACAACAAATACTATTCCTCCACGGTATTGACAAAACTGACCCAGGCTTGCGCACTCAAACCTTCCACTTGAACATTAACCTGCACGCTGCTCTCTAAAAGTCCTGAAAAATCAACAACATCTACTTCAGATTTACCCAATTTATCTGTCACAGATTGACCGGGAGATAAAGCCTGTTGATTAGAATTGGGCAAATAAAATAATACAGATTCTCCAACGATTGCCAACCCTTGGCCATCTTTCAACAATGCGGTTAAACGCGCAGTCTTATTTTCCGAAGTACTGTAAACAGGCAATAATGCCAAACGAGCACCGAAATAAATCTTAATTTCCTCAGTTTGTTCCTGACTGTGCACCTGTACTTGTACAGTCTCTGCCCGATCCCTCGTGATCTGAAAAAAAGCCTTTCCTTGATCATCGGTGCTCATCGGCAATTCTTCTCCATGAGAGGAAGATAAAATAACCTCTATGGGAAAATTGGCCAAGGAATTCCCATCAGGATCCGAAACCAATATGGTAACCTCAGCAGTTTCCCCAAGCGCCAAAAATCGTTGGGGAATATCCACTTGCAACTCAACAGTGGCCGGCTGAAACGCAATGTCAGCATTCACACTGTCCAAGGGAATCGTTTGAACTGCAATCGTAACAACCCCCATCTCTGAGGAACTGATTTCAGTACTCAATTGACCGGTCTCATCAGTAACTCCATGTTGGGTAGTCAAATGAGCCTGACCTGCAATTATTTGAAAATTAAGAGGTATTCCGGCAATTCCTTGTCCCTGAGTTCCAGTTAATGAAGCTGTCAAAATCTGATTCTCTCCCATTACTCCCTGGGAACGATAAGGTAACCAAGCCAACTGGGGAACCACATATAAAGGCAGTGTTTGGCTCAAAGTCCCAGCCTGTACATGCAGCACCAAATCAGCAGGCTCATTAGCAATTACAGTCAGTTTAACCCGACCCGTTTCATCAGTTAACCCCTGAGTAGGGCGATAATAAGCCGAACTGGGTTGACCTTCCTCAGTCAATAGGTTAAAATGCACCGCTTGATTTTGTATTGGGAATCCATACTCATCAGTCAATTGAGCAGTAACTGTCAGGGGTTGCTGCAAAGTCAACAGGTAATGAGGAACAGTCACTTGAAGTTGTTGATTTTCATCAAAATTGGCTAAAAAATCCACTGTTGTTTCTGCCATCAATTGTCCAGCCATCACCTGGAGAATAGCTCTTCCCCCATTTTTTAGAGGATCGGTGACTGTAACTTGAGCCATGCCCACCGCATCAGTAACCACACTGCTTGTTCCCAACTGTTCATCTTGCCCACCGATCAAGCGCAAATTCAACACGTGCTCAGATATCGGTTGATACAAATAATCAGTGAGATTCACTGTCAATTGTGCAGTCTCTGCAACCCTTTTTGAAGGAGATATTGCCGTCAATTTAGCTCCAAAATACAGAATTAACTCCTCATAAGTGGGAGATAAAACAGAATTCCCCACCCCAGCCTGAGAAGAAGGCGCAATTTCACTGCTCTTGACTGCAGCCGTTATTGTAACATTCCCTTCAGACAAAGCGCGCAACTCAAAATTGATCACGCCTTGACCATTTGTAGCCAGTCCAGAACGATTCTCAATGAGAGCATGGCCCTCCACGTTCAAATCTATCAAGGTATAAGCTGAAGGAATATTAGTATCTGCAGTATAAGCAAGTATTGTTATTCGAACCACCTCGGGACCGGGGAACAATTGAGCAGAGCTGAGCAATTTTAATTCAATCTGGGTCTCTACAGGATCAGCAGTGGAGACCGAAACTTCATCCGTCTCTCCTCCTCCCCCTAAGCAGGAAGTCAATAAAAGCAATAACATCATCCCCCCACCGATCTTTACCGTATACAAACTATTTTTGTCAATCACATTTACGATCCTCATTAGTTCTCATTGCCCAAATCACTTCTTTTTAGAATGTATAAAAATAACTGCCCATCCTCCCTGCCTCGAAATCCTCTGTCTCCATTAATTACTCAAATAACGGAATTAGATCAGTTAAAATCTAACTCTCCACTTTAAATTTCTCCAAGTTTCCCAAATTAAATGCTGTATTATAGGTCAAAAAGTTGACTTTTTTACCACTTAATTCTAACCTAATCAAACAAATATACAACAGTTTCCTTCACTTTTAGAGTACCACCGCTATGGCCCTACTTGAAATACTCCACTTTCCAGACCCAAAATTACGTATACAGGCTAAGACAGTCACTAAAGTAGATAGCAATATTCGGCGTATTATCAATGATTTATTTGAAACAATGTACGATGCGCCAGGAATTGGACTGGCTGCCACTCAAGTTAATATTCATCAGCGTATTATCGTTATTGACGTTACAGAGAATCACAATCAACCCTTATGTTTTGTCAATCCAAAGTTGATTGCTTACACTGGGAACACTTGCAGTGAAGAAGGCTGCCTGTCAGTGCCAGGAGTTTTTGAGCCTGTTGAACGCTATGCCCAAATCACCGTGCAAGCCCAAGATCATTCGGGCAAGGAATTTGAATTGACTGCTGAGGGCCTATTGGCAATCTGTATTCAACACGAAATCGATCACTTACAAGGCAAATTATTTGTAGACCATCTCTCTTCCTTGAAACGACAACGCCTGCAAAAGAAATTTCAAAAACCCCTTAATAAGGCCATTAAATGACTCTAAAACGCATTATTTTCGCTGGGACTCCTGAATTTGCTGTGCCCAGTTTACAAACTTTACTCCAATCTAAACATACAGTTATTGCTGTCTACACTCAACCTGACAGAAAGGCTGGCCGCGGGCAAAAATTACAAGCCAGTCCCGTTAAACAACTGGCCTTGGCTAACCATATTCCAATTTACCAACCTCTAACTCTTAAAGATGCTCAACAACAAGCCCAACTGCAAGCCCTGCAAGCTGACCTCATGATTGTGGCCGCTTATGGCTTACTTTTACCCAAAGCAGTTCTCGATACTCCTCGCTTAGGCTGTATCAATGTGCACGCGTCCTTGCTGCCCCGTTGGCGAGGAGCTGCACCTATTCAAAGAGCCCTGATTGCTGGCGATGCCACCACCGGCATTACTCTCATGCAAATGGATGTAGGACTGGACACCGGCGACATTTTAAAAATGGCCGAATGTCCCATTTTACCCGAGGACACCGGTCAAACTCTTCACGACAAACTGGCAATTTTAGGTGGACAATTGCTCGCAGAACACCTTGATAATATTGAACATCTTCCCAAACAACCACAAAATTCAGCCCACGCTGTTTATGCCAAAAAATTGGACAAGGAAGAAGCCAACTTGCATTGGGAAGAGCCTGCAGAATCCTTGGCTCGCAAAATCAGAGCTTTCAACCCCTGGCCAATAGCCCAAACCCATTTATTCGACCAAACTTTACGTATTTGGGAAGCCCAAGCCCTGCCTGCTCCCCCTGTAACGCCGCAAATAGGTGAAATTCTCCACTGTCAAGCCAGCGGTTTGGACATTGGGACCAGTCAAGGCATTTTGCGGATTCTCAAAATCCAAAAAGCCGGGGGGAAAATTATTTCGATTAAAGATTTTCTAAATGCTCATCCTCAATATAAACAATGAAATAACCATGCTGTTTCCCACAACTCCCCATGATACAGCAAATAATTCGAAATAAAAAGCCATATTCCCAATCATTTGATTCCACCTATTTTGAACTTTCACCCAAAAATTCCACCTAAGGTTACCTTTTAACAATTTAAATGAAAACCCGCACTCCAAAATTTCAAGATGCGCGTAGCTTAGCCACCCACATCTTAATACAAGTCATTATTCATCGACACTCTCTCTCTGACAGTCTCAATAATAATAATCTTCCCGACCCTAGAGACCGAGCCTTGGTACATGATATATGTTATGGAGTGTTACGCTATTTACCTCGTTTACAAATCTTGGTTTCCCTATTGCTCACCAAGCCTTTGAGGAAGCAAGATCAAGACATTCAAATCGTGCTCATGATCGGTCTATATCAGCACCTGTATCTACGAGTTCCCTCCCACGCTGCCACAGCCACTACAGTCAAACTGGTTGACTATTTGAAAAAAACTTGGGCCAAGGGACTGGTCAACGCGGTGTTACGAGAATTTCAACGTCGCCCCACTGAACTGCTTAACCAATTAGACACCAATCTCAGCGCCCGTTTAGCCCATCCCATGTGGCTGCTTACCCAACTGCAAACCGATTGGCCGCAGCACTGGGAAGCGATTGCCCAAGCCAATAACCAACATCCCAATTTCACGCTCCGAGTTAACCCACGTTTGATCTCCAGGGAACAGTATCTACAACACCTTCAGGATCAACGCCTTATAGCCAACCCTGTTCCCCATACTGATCAGGGAATTGTCTTAGAGCAAGCTGTTGAAGTGCAAGATTTGCCCGGCTTTACTCAAGGTTGGGTTTCGGTACAAGATGCCGGGGCTCAACTGGCGGCTTCACTGTTAGACGTGCCTTCTGGGACCAGAGTTTTAGACGCTTGTGCCGCTCCAGGTGGCAAAACTGCCCACCTGTTGGAACGTTATAACCCCAGAGAAATGGTTGCCATTGACCTGCAACCTGAACGGGTCAAAAAATTACACAACACGTTGAAACGTCTTCAATTGTCTGCCACCCTCATTTGTGCAGACGCCAGCCAACCGACTACCTGGTGGGATGGACAACTTTTTGCGAGAATCTTACTGGATGTTCCCTGCTCAGCCAGTGGAGTTATTCGGCGCCATCCAGATATTAAATATTTGCGCCAACCTCAAGATTTACCTCAATTTGTCCAACAACAAACCCGTTTACTCGACGCCCTGTGGCCCTTACTCAGTCCCGGCGGCAAACTGCTTTACAGCACCTGCTCCCTATTCTCTGCAGAGAATCATCATGTCATCGAACATTTTCTAGCCACGCATCCCGACACTCAACTTGTTGATATTCCAGGCCAATGGGGACATGCGTTGCCCATTGGACGACAAACCTTACCCAGTGACAGCTATTTTGACGGTTTCTACTATGCTTGCCTTTATAAAACAAATAATTAATCAACAAGTCCTGGTAGCCATTGGCCTATTCAGTTTGGGATTTCCCTGCTGGGCAACCTTTTCCATTATACAGGCTAATATCTATTTAGAAAACAATTTCTACAAAATGGATGCCAAACTCAACTACCATCTCACTGAGCCGGTTAAAGAAGCCTTGCACAATGGTGTCACTATCACCCTAGAATTGCTCGTCAATATTGAAAGGGAACGACGATATTTTTGGAATGAAAATATTGCCACTTTAAAACAAGGCTATCGTCTCAAATATCATGCCCTTACTGAACATTACCTGATCAACTATTTAAACACGGGGACTGAGGAAACTTTTCCCAAACTGGAAACCGCTTTAGACGCACTTAGCAATTTAGAAGGCTTTCCCCTCTTAGACAGTTATCTCATTGATCCTAAAAGTTTTTACTGGGTTTATTTACATACCTATCTGAACATCGAAGCCCTCCCAGTTCCCCTGCGTCCCACTGCCTATCTTTCTTCTCAATGGCGCCTCAGCAGCGAGTGGTATTCATGCCCATTACATCCACTAAAATCAAAACATGGTTAAGTCGCAGTCTCATTGTGACCTTTTTGACTGCCTTATTGATCTCATTATGGATGATCGCAGATGCTTTACAAAACTCCACCCGTTTTGAACATCTTTATTCCATACTATTACTCATCAACAGCGCCGCTCTCTTAGCCTTATTGGCTCTGATCATTCTCAATTTACGTGCCCTTATTCAACAAGTTCAAAAGGAACGAGCCGGAGCTCGACTCACAGTACGCTTGGTAAGTTTATTGGTTATTTTATCAATCCTGCCAGTCATTATTGTCTACTATTTCTCCTTGGAATTTTTGCACCAACGCTTAGACAACTGGTTTGACATCAACATTGAACAAGCCCTTAACGATGCTTTAGAATTGAGTCGAGCCGCTCTAGATTCCCGATTGAAAGAAGCCCTGAAGCAAACAGAAACTATTGCCGAAGAAATCAGCCGTTTACCTGCAGATGCTTTGGAGTTACAACTGCAAGATTTGCGTAACTTAAGTGGAGCCACCGAACTCATTTTGCTCAATCCCAATGGTCATATCATCGTCGCCAACAGTGCAGATCCCTGTCGCCTTTTACCCATTCAACCTTTTAAAAATCAATTCTTACAACTCAAACACACTGATCATCAGATCAGTTTGGAACCCATTGCTGAACAGGGACCACTTTATATTCGCGTTACGGTCAAACTTATACAGGACAATCAAACGCGTCTTTTGCATGCCTTATTTCCCATTACAGAACGCATCAATCAACTGGCCAACAATGTCGAAAACAGCTACATTGATTATAAAGAATTAATTTATCTACAAAAACATCTCAAATTGAATTTTACCTTGATATTATCCTTGGTCCTATTGCTCAGCGTAGCCAGTGTCATCTGGATGGCCTTTTTCGCTGCCAGACGCTTTGTTGCCCCCTTAAGCAAATTGGCTGAAGGCACTCGAGCTGTGGCAAGTGGAGACTATGAAAAACAACTGCCAATTCAACATTGGGATGAACTGGGTTTTCTAGTCAACTCCTTTAATGAGATGACAAAATGTATCGCATTAGCCAGAGATGAAGTTAAGCAAAATCAACAACTTGCCGACAATCAACGTTCCTATTTAGAAGCCATTTTAGAACGTCTATCTTCTGGGGTCATTTCCTTAGACCATGAGCAACGATTGCGCACTGCCAATCTGGCCGCCAATCAAATTTTAGAATTGCCACTGGGAGAATTGTTGGGTAAACACCTGTTTCAACTCCAAACTGAATATCCTTCATTATCCACTTTATATCAAACCATTGCTCCTCATTTGGTCAACAATGCTCAAGATTGGAGAGAAGAAATCATAGTGTTTGGGAACAGTGGCCGTAAAGTTTTAACCTGTCGTGGCACCGAACTCCAATTGTCATTGACCTCTCGCCAACAACGAGGCTATGTTATTGTTTTTGATGACGTTACCGCCTTGATCCAAGCCCAAAGAGATGCGGCTTGGAGTGAAGTGGCCAGACGATTGGCACATGAAATTAAAAATCCATTGACTCCCATTCAACTGTCCGCAGAACGACTGCGCCAAAAATACTTAAATTCTCAATCTCTAGGAGAATTGGATATTTTGGATCGTATGACTCATACCATTATCCAACAAGTGAAAGCCATGAAAGATATGGTTAATGCTTTTTCCGATTATGCTAAAATTCCCATTATCCACTGGCAAACCCTCAGTTTAAATCAACTGATTGAAGAAGTTGTAGAATTATATCGACATCAGGAAATTCCTATCCACTTGTTATTGGACAATAATTTGCCACTGATTGAAATCGATCCCAGTCGTTTACGACAAGTATTACACAATTTACTCAAAAATGCCTTAGAAACTCAAACTGAAACCAATGAAATTTTCATCTGTACCCAATATTTAACTGACAATTCTCTAAAATGTGTAGAAATTCACTTTCAAGATCGAGGACCTGGTATTGCCTCAGAATTAATAGATAAGGTATTTGAACCTTATGTCACCACTAAAGTAAAAGGGACCGGCTTAGGTTTGGCTATTGTGAAAAAAATTATAGAAGAACATGGCGGGGTAGTTTGGGCGGAAAACAAGGGGGGCGCCTGTATTTCCATCCGACTGCCATTACGAACCAAAAATTAATTGACAAACCATGGACTGTCAAGCTAATATAGGATTTAAGCTAATTTCAAATGACAACTCAGGTAATTATGGCAGCAACACATATTTTAATAATCGATGATGAGCCTGACATTTGTAGTCTCATGAAGGAAATTTTAGAAGATGAGGGCTATCGAGTCAGTATTGCTGAAAATGGCATTCAGGCTAAACAACTGCATGCAGAACAACATCCAGACCTCATTTTATTGGATATTTGGATGCCTGATATTGATGGCATTTCCCTGTTAAAAGAATGGCAGGAAAGCGGCACTTTAAACAGTCCGGTGATCATGATGTCTGGGCATGGAACAGTGGAAACTGCGGTGGAAGCCACCCGATTGGGAGCCTTTGATTTTATTGAAAAACCAGTATCCATATCTAAATTATTAGTCACTATTAAACATGCTTTGGAGACTGTCCATTTACAAAAAGAGAACTCTGGTTCCCGCAAATATTCCCACTCCATCATAGAACCGTTGGGCCACAGTGAAGCCATACATTTTCTTAGAGAACAGGTGAAGCGAATTAATCAACATAATACTGCGGTTCTGATTACTGGAGAATCAGGTACTGGGCGCACTTTATTTGCCCGTTATATTCATCAAAGCAGTGCTCGCCATGCCGGTCCCTTTATAAATGTGAGAATTGCTGGAATGACTGCTGAGGAACAAATGATAGAACTGTTCGGTAATCCCGCTGGAGGCAGTTTGGGGCACTTTGCTCAGGCAAAGGGTGGGACTTTGTTTATCAAGGATATTGTGGATTTGGACAATACTGTTCAAGCTCGTTTGTTAAGCAACTTGGAAAACCAATACTTTTCCAATCATCCTCAGGAAAATACTTTTGAAATCAATGGAGTTAGGATAATTGCAGCCACTGGCTATGACTTGGAACAAGCAGTGAGAATGGGTCAATTGCGTAAAGAATTGTATTACTATTTGAATGTAGTGCCCTTGTATATCCCTCCTTTGCGTGAACATTGTGAAGATATTCCTGAATTGCTAGAATTTTATGTCAATTTATTTGTCAACCAAGAGAATTTACCTTATCGGCGCTTCACTGTGGCGGCTCAAAATCGTTTACGCAATTACAGTTGGCCGGGCAATGTAAAGGAACTCAAAAACTTAGTCCAGCGGCTTTTAATTTTGGGTCATCAAAATATCATTGATTTAGAAGAAATTGAGCCCACTTTAAACACCCAAAATCGTGCCACTCAGCCCAATTATTTATCCATTTACACGTTGCCATTGAGAGAGGCACGAGAACAGTTTGAAAAAACCTACTTAGAGTATAAATTGCAAGAAGCTGGGGGTAATGTCAGTAAAGTAGCCACTCAAGTGGGCTTGGAGAGAACTCATTTGTATCGAAAGTTGCGAGCTTTGGAAATTGATCCTAAGCAAATTAAAAAATGACCATTACGAACTTGAAATAAATTAGAGCTATTTCAATAGTTTATAATACAATTCTTCTCGAATTTTGACTCTAAATAGATAAAAAATTGATTTATCCCTTTGACCACAGTTTAAACGGTGAATTTTAACAATCATGAAAATTATCATCTTAGGTGCCGGGCAGGTGGGCAGCTCATTGGCTCATCACTTGTCAAATGAAGCCAATGACATTACGGTGGTCGATCATAATACGACTTTACTCCATAATCTACAAGAACATTTGGATTTACGTACTGTCGCAGGTCATGCTGCTCATCCCCATATTTTATTGAAAGCAGGTGCGGAAGATGCGGATATGTTGGTGGCTGTTACCAACAGTGATGAGACCAATATGATTGCCTGCCAATTGGCTCACACTTTATTTCACACTCCCACCAAAATTGCTCGTGTTCGAGAAGTGGACTATCTGAATCATAAGGAAATTTTTGGAAAAGAGGGATTGGCAGTGGATGTCCACATCAGTCCTGAACAACTGGTGACCCATCATATTCAAAGATTGATTGACTACCCAGATGCTTTACAAGTATTGGATTTTGCGGACGGTAAAGTGCAACTGGTGGCTGTTAGGGCTTTTTATGGGGGACCGTTGGTAGGTCATGCTTTACGGGACATTGAAAAATATCTGCCCGATGTGGAGACCCGAATAGCGGCTTTATTTCGTCGTCGCAAGCCCATCATTCCAGAAGGGAACACTATTATTGAAGTGGATGATGAAGTTTTTTTCATCGCAGCCACTCAACACATTCGTAAAGTAATGGGAGTATTGCGAGAATTGGATCGACCTTGTCATCGAGTCATGATTGCCGGGGGGGGGAATATTGGCACCCGTTTGGCCAGTGCCTTAGAAAATCGTTATCATGTGAAATTGATTGAGCACAATGCTCGACGAGCCGAAGAAATTTCCGAAATTTTGCATAAAACTATTGTATTACAAGGAGATGCTGCTGACGAAGATTTGTTGCGCGAGGAAAATATTGATGAGACTGATATTTTTTGTGCGGTTACCAATGATGATCAAGTGAACATTTTATCAGCCATGTTAGCAAAACGGATGAGAGCCCGTAAAGTGATGGCTTTGATCAATCGGCCAGCCTATGTGGATTTGGTGGAAAGCAGCAATATTGATATCGCCATTTCTCCCCAACAGGCCACGATTGGCACTTTGTTGGCTCACGTGCGACGAGGTGATGTGGTTGTGGTGCATTCTCTGCGGCGCGGGGCAGCAGAAGCAATCGAGGCGATTGCCCATGGAGATGAGAAATCTTCTAAGGTGGTGGGTAAGAAAATTGAGCAGATCAAATTACCCCCGGGAACGACCATTGGGTCCATTGTGCGAGGTGAAAAAGTGATAATGGCCCATCATGACACTGTAATTGAAGCTGATGATCATGTTATTTTATTCTTGGTCGATAAAAAACGCATTACTGCAGTGGAAAGATTGTTTCAGGTCGGTATTACTTTTTTATAGCTAACGAACCATAAAAAGAGTTCTCATAAATTGTGTAGGATGCGCTTCGTAAAAAACGCTCAGCACATCCTACACAAGTTTTTTTATGGTTTCGTCAGCCATATAACTCCTGGTAAAAATTAAAGAAATTGGCATGACTGAATTAACCATTGTTTACAGCACTCGAAAATTTAACCCCCAGTTTGAGCGCCACTTACGAGAAAGTTGTGGCTATCCAACTGTAGAAATTTTAAGTTATGTCAATGATGGGCAACATGGTTTAAGTTTGATTTATAATCAAGCGCTTAAAACAGCAACTCATGATCTCATTGTGTTCGTACATGATGATGTGTTATTTAAAACTAGGGACTGGGGCTCTCGTTTACAAACTCATTTTGAGCAAAGTGAATTTGGAATCTTGGGGGTTGCTGGGACCAGTCGCTTGGCTGACACGGGAATTTGGTGGCAGATGACTGGATTTACTTTGGGCAGGGTTTGGCACCAACCTGCAACTGAAGGTTGGATGTCGGCCTATTCGGCTGATTTTGGGGACCAGCGTTTGTCTGCCGTGGTGGTAGACGGATTGTTGATAGCCGTGAAACGCAGCCGTTTACACGCCGAATTTCACGAGGGACTGACTGGTTTTCATTTTTATGATATGGATTTTTGTTTGAGTAACTATTGGGCAGGGGTTAAGATTGGAGTGATCTTCAATGTGCTCGTGGTGCACCGGTCAACGGGTCAACCCGATTCCAATTGGGAACAGGAACGTCAACAGTTTTTGGGATTGCATCATTATCATTTGCCTTGCGCCGTGATGAATGGGGAATTGTGTGCCGATCAGTCTCCGGTTGAGTTGGCATTTTATCCTAAAGTGGCAGTGATCATTTTACATAAAATGCGCAATGATTTGTTGTTCAATTGTTTAAACAGTTTTGTGGAAAAGTCGAAGTATCCCAATCTTGAATTTATCATTGCAGACACTGGTTCAGATAGAAAGAAGTTATCAGAAATCAGGCAGTTGGTTGAGGAAAGCGGGCCGTGTTTTCGAATGCTGGAGTGGGAAGATTATCATTTTGCCAAGGTGAATAATCGAGTTGTTGTTGAGGAAGTGGCAACAGATACGGAATTATTGTTATTTTGCAATAATGATGTGGAATTGATCAACGATGCTGTGTCTCGTACGGTGCAAGTTTATTTGGAACATAGGGACTGTTGTGGCACTGTGGGGTGTCGATTGCATTTTGCCGATCGCCGGGTGCAACATGCAGGCATTGAATTGCGGAAAGAGGGAGAAGGAAAGTGGCAGATTGGACATGTTGGGGAGGGCACTCATTATGGTTTCTCTCCAAACACTGAAAGGCAAAAAGTAGGATGTACTGCAGCTTTCTTGTTGATAAATAGGGATTTATTTGTGCAGTTGGGAGGATTCAATGAGGCTTATCAGGAATGTTTAGAGGATGTAGAGTTGAATATTCGTTGTTTGCAGCAAGGGCGAGTTAATTATTATGTGGGGGGAGCTGTGGCTTATCATTTTGGTTCCCAATCTCGTAAGGTGCCAGGAGTGTTGGCGGTGGATTATCAGCGGTTGTGTGAATTTTTGAGTAAAACGGGTTATGGGGTGTAATTTTTTAGAGTTGAATTGGTAACCGATTGAATTTAAATTGAAAAGGACATAAAATTGCGTATTATTTACACTTTCTTGTTTTATGCCTTGCTTCCGGTTATTTTTTTACGTTTGTATTGGAAAGGTCGCAGAATATTGGGTTATCGTGAACGTTGGGGTGAGCGATTGGGTGAAGTTACCCAATTGGGACCAATGGGATCCCCAGTTTGGATTCATGCGGTTTCGGTGGGAGAGGTGCAGGGCGCCATTCCATTGGTGCAGGCTTTAAATCAGGATTATCCAGGGGTCAATTTGTTGGTGACCACCATGACTCCAACAGGTTCCCAACGGGTAAAAACTTTGTTTGCTGGGAAGGTGATGCACAGTTATTTACCTTATGATATTCCTTTTGCAATCAAGCGTTTTTTGGATAAAACTCAACCTCGCCTTCTCATTCTCTTGGAAACAGAACTTTGGCCCAATTTGTTGTATCATTGTCATCAACGGGCAATTCCAGTTATTTTGGCAAATGCGCGCTTGTCTCAGCCGGCAGTTCGCAAATATCAGTGGGTGGGGAGTTTAATGTGGGAAATGTTGAGGCATATCAATGAAATTGCGGTGCAAAGTGTTCAAGATGCTGAGCATTTTGAGCAGTTGGGGGCTCGGGTCGATCAGATTACTGTGATGGGTAATTTGAAGTTTGATGTTCCCTTACCTGAAGCAGTTTTAGAGCAGGCGCTGGAATTGCGGCAGGCTTGGGGAATACAGCGACCGGTTTGGATAGCATCCAGCACTCACAAAGGGGAAGAAGAGTTAATTTTACAGGTGCATCAGCAGTTGCGAAGGGAATTGGGAGATTTGTTGTTGATTTTGGCGCCACGACATCCTAACCGAAGTCAGGAAGTTAGCACGCTTTGTCAACAGTATCATTTTTCAGTGGTGCGTCGAACTGAGGAATTGATTGCTTCCGTCCCATCCAATAATGTTTTGTTGGGGAATGCGGCAATTTACTTAGTAGACACGCTTGGGGAACTCATGTTATTCTACGCTTGTTCTGATGTGGCTTTTGTTGGAGGTACTTTATCACCAATAGGAGGACATAACTTGTTAGAACCTACCCTGTTGGGACTGCCTATACTTACTGGTCCTCATACTTTTGAATGGGCTGCTTTAGCGGAAGCCTTGCAAAAAGTGGGTATTGTACAGAGGGTGCATACTGTTGAAGAATTGACTGTGGTTGTCAAAAAACAGGTGCTGGATCCCTCGTTAAGAGTGAGTATTCGGGAACAGGCTCGTCAATTCATGCACAATAATCAGGGGTCTCTTGACCGATTGATGGGGTTGTTAAAACCTTACCTGATTTGAGTGGAGATCCTTTATTCTCAAGTATCGTTTCCAAAATCAGGGCTTTCTCTATAAAAATTATATTATTCAATTGGTTATTTTACCACTTTCACTTACAGATCGACCGTTAGGAATTAGGATTAATGGACATCACAGAACTCCAAATGCTTATTCAAGACGACATGAGAATCGTTAACCAGCTTATTCAAAAACGCTTGCATTCTGAGGTGGCCCTTATCAACCAACTTGGACATTATATTATCAACAGCGGAGGCAAACGACTTCGTCCTATGCTGTTATTACTCAGTGCTCGGGCATTTGCTTACACCGGGGAGCATCATTATCAGTTGGCAACGGTAATTGAATTTATTCACACTGCCACTTTACTGCACGATGATGTGGTGGATGCTTCTGAGTTAAGGCGGGGCAAGCAGACCGCTAATAGCGTTTGGGGTAATGAAGCCAGTGTATTGGTGGGTGATTTCCTATATTCTCGGGCTTTTCAAATGATGGTGGAGGTACATAATGAGCGGGTGATGGAAATTCTGTCCAATGCCACCAATATCATTGCAGAGGGGGAAGTGTTACAATTGCTAAATTGCCATAATCCGGAGACCACTGAGGAAGTTTATCTGCAAGTGATTCGTTCTAAGACGGCAAAGTTATTCGAGGCGGCGGCTCAATTGGGCGCAGTTATCAGTGAGCAGACGTTGGAGCAGGAATTGGTTATTGCTAAGTACGGTTCTCACTTGGGAACAGCATTTCAACTGATTGATGATGTCCTTGATTACAGTGCCAATACAGAAGAATTGGGTAAGAATGTTTGGGATGATTTGGTGGAAGGTAAACCCACTTTGCCCCTGATTTATGCGTTAAAACATGGCAATATGGCTCAACAGGAAAAAATCCGCATGGCCATTACCGAAGGGGGAAAGGAACATATTGAGGAAGTGATCACTGCGATTCGATCCACTCAAGCCATTGATTATACGGCTAAAATTGCTGAAAAAGAAGTGGAACAGGCAATTGCAGCATTGGCTAAACTTCCCCCTTCTCCTTATAAAACGGCTTTACACAGTTTGGCCAATTTTTCAATTCATCGTAGTTACTAAATCTGCTGGAAATGGCTCTTGCTCAAAATAGCAAAACCCATTGAACCAGCTTGGCGCAACGGGTTGTATAGCACAATATAGGATGGGCTGTGAACCTTACCAAAAGGGAATCAATGCGATTGATGGGTTTCCTGTCGTCAGCCCATCCTATATGTGCTTTTTGGGGGGTAGGTAGTTACGATTTTTTTCTCATTTAACGAGTTAGACAAATCCTCCATTTACAGCCCCATTTCTGAGTAAAAATTGGAATTTGGAGTGATCTCGTAAATAATCAAAATCGGAATCATTTTTTGCCATTTCTTGGCATTCTGGATTCAAATGAATGGCCTGATGCAAAGTGGTGATCGCCAATTCTGCTTTGCCTTCTAAGGCATAGCAACATGCCTTGTTGTAAAATAGAGAAAATTCCTTGGGTTTCAACGCAATAGCTTTATCAAAGTAACGAATTGCTTCCTCATAGGAACCAGACTCCATAAGATTGTAACCCCGACTCTGCCATATTTCTCCAGAATTGTGAGATTTGTTGAGGAGAATCTCCTCATTGTCATCATCAAGATCATCAAGATGTTGCGTTGTTCTCAATGATTCTTCAATTACCTCTTTGGTGGGTTTAAAATGAAGAGCGCCTGTGGTTTGATGAATTTGTCCGGAAAAACGTTGTAAAGTCTCACTGATGTCCGTAACCCATTGATCGACTGTGGAACGGGTTTCTGCTTCTAAAGTTTGAAATCCTTTTTGTAGGGCAGTAAATCCCTCTAATTGGGCTTCTAAAGAGGATTCCGCCATGTCCAATTGCGTTTCTAAGGCGGTTTCTACTAAATTTAAATTGCGTTGAATTTCTTTTTGCGTGCCTTGCAAAAATTGAGTAAAATTACTTTCTAACTCTGGCAGATCATGTCCAACTTTTTGATGTAACAATTCAAAATCGTTAAGGGAATGAGTAACATTTTGCAGTCGCTGATGGAGGTTTTGTACCAATTCATTGGCATGTTGCATAACTTCGGGAATGGCTTGGCTGCGGTCGACAACTGTTTGTAGGGCTTGTTGAAATTGATTTAAACTGTTGGCTGATTGACTGAATTGTTGATGGACATGGACAGTTTCTTCTCGATAGTTGTTTTGTACAGTGACTAAACCTTGAATTACTTCTTCTAACTTTTCTAATTCTGGAAAATTATTGGCTTGAGATAAAAAGGTGGCTTGTAATTTTTGTAACTCACTGCCTAGAGATTTTTCCCCGACTAAACTGTGTTTAATTTCTTCTAACAACTTAACTTCTTGGGCAGAATTGGTTTGTTGGAATTGCAAAACTTGTTGAATATGTTGACGTTGTTCTCGGGTTTGTTCCACTAAACTGGAGAGCATGGTTTTTTGTTCCCCAGTGTAATCGCTAATTTCCCGCAACACCAAATAAATCATTTTGGGGGTGACATGAATACCGTCGTGGGCCACTTTTTCTTGAGCCAAAAGGCGTCGATTGGCTATTTTGATAATACTGGTGCAGAAAACAATAACTACTCCAATAACGAATGCCATGCGGATGCCTTCTAAAAAGGTGGGCAAACTTTTTTCAATTTGTTGGACGTTAAAGATACTTAATTCTACAAAGAGAATGAAAAAAATACTGAACAGTCCCAATCCGCTTAATAAGGATGGAACAATGGCTGTGAACTGATTCCGGTGTTTATGAAAAGTATGATAAGTGGCTAATAGGGTCAAAATCAGGCAAAATAGGATGAGCCAGTCAGCGATAAGGTAAGTATAGGGGTGCAATTCTTGTAGGCCTGTTACTATCAAACGGGTAATAGAGAATTTTTCCATCATCAGTATACTCCTATGCAAAGCAAATTAATATTGAATCAATCTTAAAAAGTTACTTTCTCTTAGCTCAAAATTTATGCCATATTGGTTAACCATAAGAATGATTTGCCATTCCGCTAAAAATTCATTTCAATTCCATTGAGAAATGAATAGTTGTATCATCTATTTGGAATAAATGAGGATTAAAAACAATAATTTTCAATAAAAACCTTTAATTAACAGTGAGTTACTAATATTGATTATGCAAGATATACTTTATTTTTCGGTGAAACAATAATGAGTTTTTGTGGAACAGTAATGAGTTTTTAATGACCATTTTTATTCCCCGTTAAATTATTAATGTTGCAATAAAAGACCAGTAATGTAAAGTGAAAAATAAAGCGAACTTGAAAAATAATCGTCAATTGTCACTGTTTCTGCTTATCTTGACCCGTTTATGCGAGAAATAAGGACTGTCTATGTCAGTATTTAAATTCAAGAACTTCCATCCCCTCCAAAAAAAATTGCTCTATTGGGTGATTTTGTTGGGGTTAAAGAGTCCCACTGCCCATGCTCTGTTAGAAATTGAGGCCAAAACAGTTGATGAGCCAACATCTATAGTTCAGGAAAATACCCTCAGAGGTTGTTGCGGAATTGCCCCTGATCACAATTTGCGAGCCTCTTCTTTTCTACCTAGTCAGGGTAAAAATACGTATGAAATTTACAATATCGTGGATGACGATCTCACAACAGCTTGGAATGAAGGACAAGAGGGTTACGGTATTGGAGAATACTTTGAATTCGATTATGAATTTGAACAATCGACTGGATGGGGAGGGTATTGTGATCAAGTATGGATTGCAAATGGCTATCAGAAGTCGCCTGAGATTTGGGCTAAAAATTCTCGAGTTAAAACTTTTTTAGTTTCAATTGAAGATCAACCATTTGCCAAAGTGAACTTAAAGGATGTGAGGGGAGAACAATACTTTTCTTTATCTTTTGGTCGCTGGATGGGGAAAAAGACCGCTGTTAGGATCAAATTTGAAATTAACAACGTGTATCCCGGCAAACAGTGGAAGGATGTGGCTGTTTCCGAAATGTATTTTGGTTGTGGACCTTAGGGTAGGTCATCAATTGATTATTTTTCAATTTTGGATGAGCAGTCCCTTTCGATTCAAATTGTTACGTTTTAGATCTCTTGCAAAAGTCATGTAGAGCCCTGTATGGGCAACGATAAAGTGGTTGCCACTAAAGTACGTTGGAGTGGAGGCTTTAGCCGGCTGGCGGTAAGTGCCTTGTAATTTGAGTGTGTGGGGTGATGCCGACCGGCTAAAGCCTCCACTCCGGCTAAAACGCTGTAGATCGCATACTTTTGCAAAAGGTCCATTGAATAGATGATAAAATCTAGCCATTTTAAGTAAGGTAAATCATGCAAATGACAACTCAATGGATTATTTTATCGCAGCCAGAGCAAGTGGCTGTACAAGCTGCCCAACAAGTGATTGAGTGGGCTAACCAATGTATTGCACAACAAGGTTATTTTCGAATAGTATTGGCGGGGGGCACAACCCCCAAACAGACTTATCAACACTTGAGATCAGGAATTACAAATTGGAAATCTTGGTTTATCTACTATGGAGATGAGCGAGTTTTGCCAATTGAGGATTCCCAACGCAATCATCACCTGGCAGAAACGGTGTGGTTAAATCAAGTCCCAATTCCAAAAACTCAAATTCATCCCATTCCAACAGAATTGGGTGTCATTGAAGCTGCTGATAACTATGAAGAAATTATTAAAAAAGCCATGCCTTTTGATGTAGTAATATTGGGCATGGGGGAAGATGGACATGTGGCCAGTATCTTCCCAAGCATAGAAGTTCCGTCCGATAGGTGGGTATATTCAGTCCTCACTGCTCCCAAACCACCTCCTTGTCGGGTGACATTGAGTCCAATAGCCTTGGCAAATACTCAACACCTGTTGTTATTGATCACTGGAGAAACCAAACGATTGGCGGTTCAACAGTGGCGGTCCCATTTCAATTTACCCGTGGTCCAACTGGCAGAAATGAGTCCCATGCAGGTATTTATCGATCAAGCAGCTTGGGGGGAAGGTAAATGAGACTGCCCTATACAATTGAATATGCGATTTAATCTCTAAATTCAGCAAAAGTCTAATTACTGGATCGAGATTTGTTGCCCATTTCTCCATTTTTCCGGATGTTGTAGACATGAAAGATTGGCAGCTAACTCCTTGGCTGCCTTGATAAAAACCTCATCTAAAGATTGGTTTAGATCCAATTGCCAGTGTTTCAATAAAATTTGAGTCAGTAACCCTCCGTTTGGAGTTTCAAAAGCCATTTGTTCCTCTCGGGAAGCGGTATACAAAGTGCCTTGTAAACGTTTTAATTGTCTATTGGCTGCACAGGTTTTATTGGGAAGCACAAGTCCTTCATCCCCTTGATTAATAGCCACTTTGGCTTTTAGGCTACAACCGGGAGCTCGCAGCATGCCACTGGAAAAACAACTGTCCAATACTATGGTGATTTTATTTTGAACTTTATCGGCGATTTCATTAACTTCTTCAGCAAATTCATCATCTCGCATCAATTCACTGTCTGGAATTCTATCTTGAACAGACTCTGCGTAAAATGGGACTAACATTTCATCAAGGCAATCAGTTTCTGTAGCTTCATTCAATCTTTGCGTCCCATGTCCAGAAAAGTAAATATACACCTCATCGGACAATTTGACCAATTGCTGCAACTTTTCCAAACTTTCATCCAGCTCTTGACGAGTTACATTTTCCAATACACAACTGTAAATGCTTTGATTTGCAGGAAATTTTTGCTGCAAATGCTGTTGTAAAATTTTGGCAAACTCTTGCGCATCTTGATTGGCTTTAACCAAACCTTGGGTATTGGCGCCTAAACTTAAGATAAAATGAGCTGGAGTTGAAACTGTTGCAAAAGGCCAATTATTGGGAGATTGTGCACACCGCTCCGTGGCATGAAGCAGTGGACTGACCCATAAACTGACCGCTAAACAGAGATATCGGGCATTGATAAACAACATAAAACATCCTCCAGAAATTATTCTGGGTCACTTAAAAACTTATCAAATTTTGAAAACCTGAACAGTTTAAGTGACCAGAGCAATTGATAACAGATTTTGATGAATTGCTGTAATGATGTACAGTTTTAAATAACTCAAAAGGGCAATAAAACACACGTTTGCCCTCCTCACTTCAAATAGAGAATGCCATTATAAATTCACGTTTATAATTCTGCAAGAGAAATATTCATGACCACTCAATTGATCGACACTTTTAATCGTAAAATCACTTATTTACGAATGTCAGTTACAGATCGCTGTGACTTTCGTTGTGTTTACTGCATGGATGAAAAAATGACTTTTTTGCCACGGGCTCAACTGCTGACTTTGGAAGAATTAGCCTGGTTAGGACGGGCTTTTGTCGAGTTAGGAGTGACCAAAATCCGCTTGACTGGAGGAGAGCCCTTGGTTCGAAAAAATATAGTGCAATTGTTTGAGGAATTGGGGCAATTGCCGGGTCTACGAGAATTGGTATTGACAACCAACGGTTCCCAGTTGAGCAGATTTGCTCACGCCTTGCGTGCTGCGGGAGTAAAACGAATTAATATCAGCTTGGACACTTTAGACCCGGAACGCTTTAGACAGATTTCTCGCACCGGGCAACTTGAACAAGTGTTACAGGGAATTGAGGCGGCGAGAATGGCAGGTTTCAATCGCATCAAATTGAATGCGGTCATTTTGAAACATCGCAATCATCAAGAAGTGGTGGATTTAGTGCAATTTGCCATTGACAGAGGGTTGGATATCAGTTTTATTGAAGAAATGCCCTTGGGAGAAACGGGGCGCGATCGGGCCGAGGCTTTTTATTCCAGTGAAGAGATTCGACGGGATTTGGAACGTCAATTTACTTTGGTTCCCACCACTGAAACTACTGAAGGTCCTTCCCGTTATTATCAAATTATGCACTGTCAAACTCGAGTGGGCTTTATTTCACCGCATTCCCACAATTTTTGCGACACTTGTAATCGCGTGAGGATTACCACTGAGGGTCAGTTACTATTGTGTTTGGGACAGGAACATGCTGTTGATTTAAGGAGAATTATTCGGGCTCATCCAGGGGAAATGGGACCGTTGAAACAAGCGATTATAAAGGCGATGTCGATTAAGCCACAAAGTCATTCTTTTCACCCCGGGGAACAAAAGATCATGCGGTATATGAATGTGACTGGAGGTTGATAATTGGGCACAGGTTAAATTGTTTTGGGCTACAACAGGAACAGAAAAGTTCCTGTTGTGAGCAGTGACTTTTCAGTATACAGCTTATTGTTTAAAAAGGATAAATTCTATGGGTTGTCCATTGACAATCACATGTTGATTGGGCAGACGGTAGCCAAAGAAAATGTGGAGGTTGCTGGGAAGATCGAAATTGCCCTGGTAAAGTTTTATGGTGTGTGGAGTTTGTAATAGAGTGTTTTTGATAAAAGGTTGCCAGTTTTGCATTTTTTTATCCCAGGGTAAGGTTTTTCCTTGTTCATTGATCAGGTAGAATTGTTCTTCACCGGTGGGTAAAGTGACAAGGACGCTGAGCACAATATCCACTGATTCTCCAACATGGGCGGGATCAGGTAAGATGGCGCCACGCAGTGTAAGTAAGGGAGACTGAGTCACATTTACAGAAACTCGATTTTCATAAGGTCCTTGTTCCACTGCCAGTCCCCCTAGGAATTGGCTGTCAGAACGAGTGGGATAACCTTGAGGATCAAAGGCTTGGGATTTGCCTAATGGGGGAAGAGTGGGCAGATCGATGGCCAATTGAGTATCGGGAGTTTGCCCCAGCCAGATGATTGCATACTCTTTGTAGATAGCAATGCCCAGGGCATTCCAAGGCGTTTCCCAAGGGGATTGATTGAGCAACATGGCTCGATAATAACCATTGTTTTGCCAATTGTGAAAAGCAGTTTCTGGGGTGGCTCGATAGGCTCGGGAATCGATAATTTCGTGGGCTTTGTCCGGATAATTGGTCATGAGACGTTGAGGGGCAGTCCACATGCAGGGCCAGGTGCTTGGATCAAGAGTTTCGTATTGACAATCGCTCCAACTGGAGGTGGGAAGTTTGAGGTTTTTAGCCAAATCTTGGGCATGGCGATTGGCCACCAGAGTTAAAGAGGGGGAGTGGGGAATTTTGGGGAGTTTGTGTTGGGCGCGGTATTGATTGATCAACTCATAGAGAGCTTGTTCTGAAGTATCTAATTCGTCACCTGGACAGTTTTGGGCTTGGAGAATGTGGGAGTCATGACATTCTGGAACAGTTTCCGCCTGAACGAGGTGGGGTAAGTTCAATAATACTCCGACGATGAAGAAAGAAAGCCGTATTTTCATGAGGTGTCCTTAAAAGAATATAAGTAGTTGGGTGAATTGAGTCCGTAATGCTAACACATCAGGCAAGTGTCTTGTCAAGTCAAGCGGCAATTCTCGGTTTAATTCTATGATGAAAGAATACTTAATGTTTAAGTAAAGGAGAGAGTTTTGTAGGATTTCCTTGATTGCAGAATTTGTCACTTGGCGCACTGTAAAATAACGTATTAAGGTAAGAATTGTAATCCCAACTCCTTAAGAAATTCATTATGCCGATCTTTTGCCGTGCTGATAATTTTTTCTATGGCATTTAATTCGCTATAAACTGCATTTAAGTCTATCATTTCCTCTGTTATTGCGGTACTAATATAACGAGAAATATTAAGATTGTAGCCATTTGTTTCGATTTCTGCCATTGAGACCCGCCGCGAATAACGCGCTTCTTCTTTGCGATATTGGTAGGTGTCAATTATTTTGTCAATGTGTTCTGGCAATAATCGGTTTTGGCGTTTGTCTTTTTCAAAAAACTCGCTGGCATTGATAAACAAAACATCATCAGGCTTTTTGCATTTTTTTAACACCACAATACACACCGGAATGCCCGTAGAATAAAACAAATTGGCCGGTAAACCGATCACCGTGTCAACATTGCCATCTTTCAGTAGTTTAGTGCGAATCCGTTCTTCTGCAGCACCCCGAAATAGTACGCCATGCGGTAAAACAATCGCCATCACGCCATCGTCTTTTAAGTAGTGGAAACCGTGCAGCAAAAACGCAAAATCCGCCGCAGATTTGGGGGCAAGTCCGTAGTCTTTAAAACGCATGTCATTACTGAGGGATTCCGTTGGTTCCCAGCGATAACTAAAGGGCGGATTCGCGACCACCGCATCAAACCGGAGTTTTTTCGCTGGATTGGCTTCGCGCAAAATATCCCAATCGTTTGATAAAGTGTCGCCGTGATAAATTTCAAATTCCGAATCTTTGACCCCGTGCAGCAACATGTTCATGCGGGCGAGGTTGTAAGTAGTGATATTTTTTTCCTGCCCGTAAATTTTACCAATCTTGTCTTTTCCCATGCGATGGCGGATATTTAATAACAATGAACCCGAACCACATGCAAAATCTAATATGTCACCCAATTTCCTTTTTTTGCCCGTTGCCGGCTCTTGACAGTCCAAGGTGACAATGCCAGAAAGGATGCTAGAAATCGGTTGCGGGGTATAAAATTCGCCTGCTTTTTTACCTGAGCCCGCCGCAAATTGACCAATTAAATATTCATACGCATCGCCCAAACTGTCGCTGTCAGTGGAAAATTGCGCCAAGCCTTCATTCAATTTGCTGATAATGCTGCATAATTTATCATTGCGGGCTTTTAGATTTTTACCGAGTTTTTCTGAGCTTAGATTAATTTCAGAAAACAAGCCACCAAATGCCCTGCCAAACGATTCATTTTCAATATATTTAAATCCGTTTTGTAAAGTTTCCAGCAGTTCATTATGTTGGGTGCGCGCCATTTCTGCGATGTTATTCCATAGATACTTTGGAGCAATCACATAGTGCATGGTGCGGCGCATTAATTTTTCAAATTCTGACACATCATCCTGCTGATTTTCTCGATACCACTGCTCAAGCGGTTTATAGTCTGTTTTAAGTTGTTTTTTAGCGGCGGTTTCATACTTATCTGATAAATAACGCAAAAATAAAAATGAAAGCATGTAGTCACGAAAATCGTCAGCATTCATCGCGCCCCGTAATTGGTCGGCA
>DYNP01000091.1 GCA_020721005.1 Thiomargarita sp. | reverse complement strand
GTCGTAACAAGGTAGCCGTAGGGGAACCTGCGGCTGGATCACCTCCTTTAAAGAAATGGGATCACTGGAAAGGTAAGTATCCACACAAATTACTTGACTGAAGTTGGCATTACGGGTCTGTAGCTCAGGTGGTGAGAGCGCACCCCTGATAAGGGTGAGGTCGGTGGTTCGAGTCCACCTAGACCCACCAAATATATGGGGGGGCTATAGCTCAGCTGGGAGAGCGCCTGCTTTGCACGCAGGAGGCCGGCGGTTCAATCCCGCCTAGCTCCACAATCCTTAGTCCCGTTCTAGTATTTAGTGGT
Organism: Thiomargarita sp.; assembly: GCA_020721005.1. GTDB lineage: Bacteria > Pseudomonadota > Gammaproteobacteria > Beggiatoales > Beggiatoaceae > DYNP01. Next base: position 1,039 of record DYNP01000091.1, on the reverse strand, counting down.
AAAAGTTGAGAAATCAATTTTTACCACTAAACATTAGTTTTAGTAATGCTCTTTAACAATTTGGGAAACTGGTGTAAAAGAAGTAAATTTATTGTTTATCCGTTCAGCCGGTAAACAATAAAATGGGTATATTGTAATTGCAACAAACTCAAGTTCAAGCCGAGTAATATCTTTAAAAGTTGTAAACAGTACTTGTAACTTCAGAATTTTTGGGGTTATATGGTCAAGTGAATAAGCGCATACGGTGAATGCCTTGGCGGTAACAGGCGATGAAGGACGTGGTAGCCTGCGATAAGCTTCGGGGAGTCGGCAAACAGACTTTGATCCGGGGATGTCCGAATGGGGGAACCCACCTCGTTAGAGGTATCTATTTCTGAATACATAGGAAATAGAAGCGAACCTAGGGAACTGAAACATCTAAGTACCTAGAGGAACAGAAATCAACCGAGATTCCGTCAGTAGTGGCGAGCGAAAGCGGAAAAGCCAGCACTTTTTAGCACTTTATTTAATCGAATGGTCTGGAAAGTCCAACGATACAGGGTGATAGTCCCGTAGATGAAAAATAGAGTGTGGAACTAAGGGTGCGATAAGTAGGGCGGGACACGTGGAATCCTGTCTGAAGATGGGGGGACCATCCTCCAAGGCTAAATACTCGTTACCGACCGATAGTGAACCAGTACCATGAGGGAAAGGTGAAAAGAACCCCTGTTAGGGGAGTGAAATAGAATCTGAAACCGTATGCGTACAAGCAGTGGAAGCATGATTTAGTCATGTAACTGCGTACCTTTTGTATAATGGGTCAGCGAGTTATTTTCAGTGGCAAGCTTAACCAAATAGGGAAGGCATAGGGAAACCGAGTCTGAATAGGGCGTTAAGTCGCTGGGAATAGACCCGAAGCCGGGCGATCTATCCATGGTCAGGGTGAAGATGGGGTAATTCCTATTGGAGGCCCGAACCCACTCCCGTTGAAAAGGTAGGGGATGAACTGTGGATAGGAGTGAAAGGCTAATCAAGCTCGGAGATAGCTGGTTCTCCTCGA
>DYNP01000010.1:41711-186862 GCA_020721005.1 Thiomargarita sp. | reverse complement strand
CCGCGTAATATTTTCATGAGCACGTTAGATCAAGCTGATGTGGATGTCATGAAAGCAACTAAAACTTGTATGGGTGCGCATCGGTTTCAATATGATTATTTGAATGATGATATTTCTGATGATGGAAAAATTGATTACACTTTAACAAATAAAATTCCTAAAGAATTGCAACTCGCCATTAAAGAAGGAAAAAAGATTTTAGTTTTAATTAATCCTCCTTATGCGGAAGCGACTAATTTTGAAAATATTGCAACAGGATTAGAAGCTGAAAATAAACCTAGTGTAGCAAAAACAAAATTTGCAAATACTGCAATGGCTAATTATGGTAAAGCAAGCAATGAACTTTTTACGCAATTTGTTGCTCGCATTGCTCAAGAAATACCAAAAGCTACAATTGCAATGTTTAGTACCATGAAATATGTTAATGCACCTAATTTTGAGAAATTTAGACAAAATTGGCAAGCAAAATATTTGGGTGGTTTTGTGGTGCATAATAAAGCATTTGATGGATTAACTGGAAAATTTCCGATTGGTTTTTTAATCTGGCAAACAAATCAAAATGCTAAAAAGAAAACACCTATTACAGAAATTACCACTGATATTTTAGACAAAAATATTCAACCGATTGGTGAGAAGAAGTTTTATACTTTACCTAATAATACCTTTTTAAATGTTTGGTTAAAACGTCCAAAGAAAAATAATCAAGAAGTACTACCTCTAAAAAATGCAATTACTCCCGCTACCGCGATACCTCGTGTAGATTCTTGGTCAGATAATGCTATTGCTTATATGTATTGTGGCAAAAATGATTTACAACATTCTAATCAGCAAACAGTTCTATTTTCCTCACCGTATGGTCAAGGAGATGGTTTCTACGTTAATCCTGAAAACCTTTGGCAGGCGGCAATTGTTTTCACAGTTCGTCGAATTATAAAACCAACTTGGATTAATGATCGTGATCAGTTTTTACAACCAAACCAAGAGCTTTCTGATGAATTTAAACATGATTGTTTGATTTGGATGTTATTTAATGGAAGTAATTTAACGGCGAGTGCAAATGATTTAGAATGGAATGGAAAAAAATGGTCAATTGTCAATCATTTTATTCCTTTCACAGAAAGCGAAGTTAATTCATCAGAACGATTTGAATCGGATTTCATGGTGCAATATCTCAAGAAAAAGAAACTCTCAAAAGAAGCCAAAGCAGTTTTAAATGAAGGACGTGAATTGTGGAAAGCCTATTTTTCTCATACTGATGTGCGAAGTGTGCGTGAGGAATTGAAATTAAATCGCCCCGATGTGGGTTGGTATCAAATCCGCAATGCTTTGAAAAAAAGAAACGAGAGCAGTGATTTCATTCCCATAAGTTTTACTGCATTTGAAATGGCTTATAAAGTTTTATCAGAGAAATTGCATCCGTTGGTGTTTGAATTGGGGTTTTTGAGAGAGTAGAATATATTCCTCCATTAAGTTTTAAAAATATTTTTTGCTAATTAGCAATTGAGTAGCTATTTATATGAAAAGACAAACATATTTTGACTATATCGTAGAAAAACTCTCTACACTTGCAACTCGTATTAAGTTAGAGGGTAAGTTTAATATTCTGGGTTTACATCAACATTCAGAGAATTTCTACGCATATTTTTTTAATTTATTATTTGATTGGGAATTACAAAACTTAAATGCTATAAAACAAAATGTTGAGGGAATAGACCTTATTGATAAAAAGAATAAAATAATTATTCAAGTTTCAGCAACAGCAACTAAACAAAAGATAGAAACTGCTTTATCAAAAAATATTTTTAATCAATACAAAGATTTTAATTTTAAGTTCATTTCTATTTCAAAAGATGCTGATAATTTAAAGACAAAATCCTTTAAAAATCCTCATAATATTAATTTTATTCCAGCAACTGATATTTATGATGTCAGTTCTATATTAAAAGTTATTTTAGCTTTAAAAATAAAAAAGCAAAAACAGGTTTATGAATTCATTAAACAAGAATTAGGTTCAGATATTGATCCAATGAAAGTTGAAACTAACCTTGCAAGAATTATTAATATTCTTGCAAAAGAAGACTTAGCAAAAGAGGAACACATTATTCAACCTAATGTTTTTGAAATAGAAAGAAAAATTGAGTTTAATAAATTAGATCACACTAAATCAATGATAGAAGATTATAGTATCCATCATATTACAATAGACAAACTCTATTCAGAATTTGATAAAGAGGGTGTAAATAAAAGTCACTCACTACTTATGTCGATCCGTAGTATTTATCAAGAACATAAAAATATATTTGATTCTAATTCTAATATGATATTTTCCAATCTCATTGAGAAGATAATCTGTAAAGTTCAAGATAGTTTAAACTATGAAAAGATACCTTACGATGAACTAGAATATTGCGTAAAAATAATAGTGGTTGATGCGTTTATCCGCTGCAAAATTTTTGAGAACCCTAACGGATATAATTATGTTGCTTCCAGATAATATACATCCAGAAAACACCATTTATTACAATGGCTCTTTTGTTTTAAAGGCACTTCAAGAAAATCAGGCGATAGATTTTTTAGAGTTATACCTTAATACTCAAAAAATCTGCAAAATGTCCATGCCTATTTTTTTACTATGCTTAGATTGGCTATTTCTATTAAACATAGTTTCTCTTGACGAACGAGGAAGAGTTACTTTATGTTCTTAAAATCACTTACTATTTCAACTGAAACTAAAGTAATTCGTGAAATAAAATTTCATGAAGGTCTTAATTTAATTGTTGATGAAACAAGCTCTTTTGATAGCAAAGAAACGGGTAATAATGTTGGTAAAACGACCATTCTGATGCTTATAGATTTTTGCTTAGGCGCGGATTCAAAAAATATTTACCTTGATCCAGAAAATAGAAAGGAAGAATATAAACTTGTCAAAGATTTTTTAATTAATAACAAGGTTTTAATTACTTTAATCTTGAAAGCAGATTTATCTAAGCATTCTTCTCGTGAAGTTTGTATAGAAAAAAATTTTTTATCACGAAAAGATAAAATACAACGGATTAATTATGTACAAAAAACAGATAATGAATTTAAAGAAGAATTGACTAAATTATTAATTCCAAAACATGATGAAGAAGTTCCTTCGTTTAGACAGATTATTTCCCATAATATTCGTTATAAAGAATTGAGCATTAATAATACGCTTAAAACATTAGATAAATATACCAATGATGCTGAGTATGAATCATTGTATCTGTTTTTATTGGGTTGTAATTTTAAAAAAGGTGAAGATAAACAAGCATTGCTAAAACACATTGAACAGGAAAATAAATTCAAAAAACGGCTTGAAGAATGTCAAACAAAATCAGCATATGAAACTGCTTTATCGCTATTAGAAAATGATATTGAAATATTATTGGCTAAAAAATCAAATTTTAATTTAAATAAAGATTTTGAAGCAGATTTAGATAAGTTAAATAGTGTTAAATATCAGATTAATCGATCAAGCTCAGAAATCGGAAAGCTGAATATTAGACATAGCTTAATTTGTGAAGCTGAAAAAGAGTTCAAGTCTAATATTTTCAAAATAGATTTAAAACAATTAGAACTTATCTATAGTCAAGCTACCTCTAAAATAAGTGGTATTCAAAAAACATTTGAAGAAATGGTCGCGTTTCATAATCAGATGATTGATGAAAAAGTTAAATATATTACTAAAGACTTACCAAAACTCAATGATGAGATCAAAGCCAAGAAATTACATTTAAATCGCCTTTTACAGGAGGAAAAAGATTTAAGTGCGATTATTTCTCGTAGCGAATCTTTTGAGGAATTAGAGAAACTCATTGCAGAACTTAATGAAAAATACCGTCAAAAAGGCGAATATGAAAAAACAATCCAGCAACTAATAGAAGTAGAATCTAGGTTAAACGAGTTTCAAAAACAATTAGATAGTATTGACAATGCTCTTTTTTCATCAGAATTTGAACTTAAAGTCAAAGAACAAGTATACAAATTTAATAAACATTTTTCTGCTATTTCGTATGAGCTTTATGGAGAGAAATATGCTTTAAAATATGACAAAATAACTGACACGAAAGGGCGGCATTTATATAAATTTAGTACATTTCATGCTAATTTAAGCTCAGGAAAAAAACAAGGTGAAATATCTTGTTTTGATATTGCTTATACTTTATTTGCGGATGATGAAAAAATTCCTTGCTTACATTTTTTATTAAATGATAAGAAAGAATTGATGCATGACAATCAGCTTTTAAAAATAGCAGGATTAGTAAATAGTAAGAAAATACAATTTGTTATCTCAATTTTGAAAGATAAATTACCTGAGGAGTTAAATCAGGAAAACTATTTTGTTATTAAATTATCTCAACGGGATAAACTTTTTAAAATTGAAAGTGAATGAATAATTCAAGAAATTCATGATATTGCGGTGGCGATTGGGGTAGATCACGTCAATATAGTAAAAGCGGTGGAATATACATTAATCCCGAAAACCTCTGGCAAGCCGCGATTATTTTCTCTGTGCGTCGTTTAATTAAACCAATTTGGATTAATGTGACCGCGATCAATTCTTACAACCCACAGACGAATTAACCGACGAATTTAAACACGATTGTTTAATCTGGATACTATTTAATGGCAGCAATTTAACTGCCAGTGCCAATGATTTAGAATGGAACGGGAAAAAATGGAGTATTGTGAATCATTTTATTCCTTATTCTGAAGAAGAAATTGGCGCGCCAGATCGCTTTAAATCTGATTTTATGGTGCAGTATCTCAAGAAAAAGAAACTCTCAAAAGAAGCGCAAGCCGTTTTAAATGAAGGTCGATTATTATGGAAGGCTTATTTCTCCGCTACAGATAATTATCGCGTCCGAGAAGAATTAAAATTAAATCGTGCGGATGTGGGTTGGTATCAAATTCGTAACGCATTAAAAAAGCGCAATGAAAGCGACAATTATCCCCCTATTGATTTCAGCAAATTCGAAGGAATCTATTTTGCTGGTTTGGCGGAAATGATTCTAATAATTTCTTCGCCCTCATCTGAAAAAAACAAGTTGGCTACAACCCAAATGAGTCCTTTTTGTGTTGAACCAATGGTAATCCATCTTTCTTCAAAGTAGCTGAAGCGATGATCGAGCCTAGCGATGTGCAAGGCATCATCGAATACTTCTTTGGCATCTTCAAAGGATACGTCATTTTTGTTCTGGTTTAGTGTATTTTTCTTGGTATCCCACTCAAATTTCATATATTGTGGTTTGTAGTCCGTTCTGATATTTTTCATGACAGCGCAAAAATCCGCGCCTAACACTTGCTAACAATTTAATTGTAGGGTGTGCAAAAGCGCAACGTTGCACACCAAGAGTTAAAAAATTTGGTGGGCAACAAAAGGACGTTACCCACCCTACGTTCTAGGGTAATTTGGGTGTGCATCGTCATTGCCATAAGTGAAAAATTGATATTTTAAGTCTAGCACTCACAAAAATCCCCTACAACGTTTTGCCATTGCAAGGGATAAAAGTAAGAATTAACCACCCCCAGCCCCTCCTTATTAAGGAGGGGAGTAAAGAAGCTAGAGATAATTCCCCTCCTTTTCAAGGAGGGGGTTAGGGGTGGTTTAACCGAAGGTAGGGCATGAGGGCGCAAACCGACACGTTTAAAGTTTCCCACCTTGCTTTCGCTCAAAAATAGGCAAACAAAGGAATATTTGCTTAACTATAAAATAAACGGATTTTGAATGATTAAGGTAGATTCAATCAATTGTCCATGTTGTAAATCTTCAGAATAAACTAGAGTACAGTTTTCAGCTAAAGCCGTCGCTAAAATTAAACTATCATAAAAATGATAACCATACTTGTCAGCTAACGACAATGCACTGATGACGTGATTTGAAGTCATGGTGACGACCTGACAGACTTTGGTTATTTGTGTCACCGCTTTAGCTATTTCAGGGTATTGACAACGAAATTTTTCCGTAGCACGTTGGAAAATTCTCCCAACACTTGAGTGTTAATTGTCGGTTTTTGCTGCTGGAACAGGTTTTTAGCAATTCGTTGTTTCTCAGGTTAATCATGAGAGTAGACATAAATGACAACATTGGTATCCAAAAAATTGTTATCGTTCATTCGCTTCTTCGCGGTTGAAACGGAAATCTTTGGTATTCAAAGACACGGCATCAAAAGCATAAGGATCTTTTAATAGAATATCATTTTCTTCAATTAATACAATAACTTTAGCTGAACAGTCTTTCCATAGTCGAAATTGGGACGGCAATTCAATAATGCCATTATGGATTTGAGTTTCAAATTCGATAGCTTGCATTTTCATTCTCCATTCTGATTTACTAAGGATTTTAACACAAACAAAAATCCCCTATCCAGTTTTAGCTCGATAGGGGATAGAAAAATGCTCAAAGTACAATTTTCATAAGGGAATCGCCTCTTTCAGAATGCGGGTTCTGAGATATTTGTGTACACCCGTTTCCGTGACGACATCAACTTTAGTACCGAGTAAAGTCTCTAAATCTTGAATTAAGGCAATTCGAGCTAGGAGACTACTTTGCATATCCACGAGAAAATCTATATCACTATTTTGATTAGACTCACCACGCGCTACCGACCCAAAGATTCGTAGATTTTTCGCACCATATTGTTTAGCCAATTGTAAAATCTCTGGTCGTTTTAGGCAAAAAAAATCTGAACCCCAAAACTTCAAGGCTCAGATTTGAGGGACAAATTCCCCTCCTTTCTAAGAAGGGGTTAAGGGTGATTTTTCTTCAGTGAAGGGGCGTGATGGCGCAAACCGACGCGCTTAACATACCATTTTCTTATTGAAAAGGATTCACAATTTTAGTTTGTTTATCAATTAATTGGTTATGTTGCATATCTTCGGAGTAGAGTATCACCACCTCGTTGAGCAAGGCAGTGGCAATTAGTAGACTATCCCAATAAGAATAGTTGTATCTGGTCTGAACTTCCAGTGCCTTTACGACATTGACAGCACTAATTCCTACTACCGGAAAAGTAGCTACAGTCTTTATGACAATTTCTTTAGCATGTTCTTTAGACTGAAAACCTTTCCTGGTCAGCACGTAGTAAAGTTCTCCTAAAATTTGGGTACTTACAATGATAACCTGAAAATGTTCATCAATGAGCTGTTTGGTTTTCGCTACTTTAGTACCAGCATTACTGGCATATAGGTAAACCCAAAGATTAGTATCCAGAAGAATTTTCTGGTTCTCGTTCATAGAGTTCTTCTCGACGGAATTGGTAATCAGGTGGCAAAGTGAAAGTGTGATGGTCAATAAACTGGAAAAAATCAGCTTTGCTCGTGGTCAAATTATCTTCTTCAAGAAGAACTATTTTAAACTTTTTGCCTTCTTTTTCTTTTCCTAATTGCTTAGAGAGAATTAAAACGCCTTCTCGATAAATTGCGTCTAAAGTGGGTGACATAATGATTCCCTATTGATTTGATATATCTAAAATATATTTTAGCACTTTTTAGGCAAAAAAAATCTGAACCCCAAAACTTCAAGGTTCAGAAACCCACCACCCCCAGCCCCTCTTAGATTAGGAGGGGAGTAATTCGTTAAAATAATTTCATACACGAAATACATCCTCAAAACGCTTAACAAGCCCTGCCTGATAATCTTTCCGCGCCTCTTCAATGGAGGCTAAATAAGTAGGATTATTCAAAGCCAGTAAATCTTCCATTAATTCCTGCATCGTTTCTTCTACGGTGGTTTTAATTAGAGTTTGCAGTTCTTCTATGGTTAAATCTTTTACAGCGGTCATATCAGTTACCTGTAGAGATAGAAAATTAAAAATAACCTTTATTTATTTTAGCATGAAAAGTCCTGTATCGTTTTTCAATCCTTATAAGGGAGAATTTCAATGAGTTATAGCCTAGCACCAACAAAAATCCCCGGCAACGTTTTACTATTGCAAGGGATAACAGTGAAAGTTAACCACCCCCGCCCCTCCTTTTAAAGGAGGGGTTAGGGGTGGTTTTTCTTCAGGGAAGGGGCGTGAGGGCGTAATCTGTAACTTGCCAATCGCCACTTTGATAGAAATTTCCCACAAACTAGCAATACTGAAATAAATTTCGTGACGGTCGTTTTCAATTAGGTTTCTAGACGTATTACTTAATTCTACTGAACCTGAGACAAACCATAAAAAGGCATGTGTATCAAGTAAAAATCTTTTCATGGCATATATTCTTTAAAATCTTCTAAAGGCACATCGAAATCAGCAGTGAGTTGATACTTTCCAGATGCACTGCCAAATACACGCTTTCTTAGTTTGGATGGTGATTTAGGGGGTTGTTGATGAATCAGAAACTGAAGATAATTGACAATTTCCTGTTTAGCCTCTTCAGAGAGTTGGTTAAATTGTGTATAAATCTGTTTTTCAGTAAGCATGGTCATTCCTAGCGTTAATTCTAGTCTTAGAAAGGATGATTTTAACATTTTTGGACAAAAAAATCCGAACCCCAAAACTTCAAGGTTCAGAAACCCACCACCCCCAGCCCCTCCTAGATTAGGAGGGGAGTAAGAGGAATGATTTATTCCCCTCCTTTCCAAGGAGGGGTTAGGGGTGGTTTAACCGAAGGAGGTGCGTTACGGCGCAAACAGACGCGCTTAACGCACCCTACGCTTGCTATCTTTATTCTTGATAGTGGAATTTACAGGAAACAATAATAATTTCCTCTTCGGTAATTTTATATACCAAACGATGCTCATGGGTAATACGTCTTGCCCAAAATCCTTGTAAGTGATGTTTCAAAGGTTCTGGTTTACCGATTCCATCGAAAGGATGTCTTTGAGTATCGTTAATAAGCTGGATTATTTTAGTATGAGTTTTCCGATTTTCGCTAATCCACCCATTAAATTGCTCAAATGCGTCTATTTCAAATACAATATTTCTCACGCCACTCTTCTGGAGTAAGGGTGATGAGGTTTTCCCGCTTTTCTACATGAGTAATCGCTTCGAGGAGATGTTTACGATTGGCTTCGGTGGAAAGTAAATAATCAGTCGTGTCTTGTTCATCATCTGACGGAAGAAATATGATGACCTCTACCATTGCTCCACTGGGTAATTCAGGTAAGGAGATTTCTATTTTTCCTCCTTCTTTGACCATCATTTCTTGTCTAATTGCTTTTAACATTATGGTTCACCATTAAATCATTTATGTTTGGCATATTAACCATAGCATAACAATCGAAAGTTGGCAAAGGGTTGCCGGATTGACGCAAACAAAAATCCCCGGCAACGTTTTGCCATTGCAAGGGATCACTGTGAGAGTCAATTTCCTCCTTTGTCAAGAAGGGGTTAGAAACGTAGGTCTGGAATCCTTTCCCGACCTTTCAGAGTAATACCGTCATCAAAAGTCAGCAAAGGGTTGCCGACCTATTTGGCTGATATATCTTGTTATTTAAGGAATTTCTTATAAAAATCCCCTCGTGTTCCTACTCTCAAAAATTCAACAGTTTCACCGTCACAATAAATCCCAATGCGGTAATTATGGTCAAATTTAATACGGTAATAGTTTGGATAACCTATCATTTCTTCTAAATGCGGAAGTTCAGTTATTTTTTCTATTGATGCTGCTTCTTCTAATATTCGCCTGATCTTTATCAAGGTACGTTGATCGCTTATTTTTTGTACGTCTTTGATAAAGCGTTTGCTAATTTTTGTTTTCATCGTGGTAACGAGTTTATAAACAGGTTAGCTTCTATTTCTGTCAGGAATTCTCCTTGTTCTTTAGTTTGTTGGCAAGCAATCGTGAAGGCTAATTCTTCCTGCTGGTCATGTTGGTTGAGAAATTCACGTAACACAGTTTCTATCAAGTCTTGTGGATTTTTTAACCCTGTTAATTCAACGGCTTGTTGGAAGAGTTGGTCATCTAGGGTAATTTGGGTGTGCATAGTATTTTCCATAAGTAATAAATTGATGATTTAAGTCTAGCACCCACAAAAATCCCCTGCAACGTTTTGTTATTGCCAGGGATAAAAGGATTTAACCACCCCAGCCCCTCCTTATTAAGGAGGGGAGTAAAGAAGCTAGAGACAATTACCCTCCTTTCCAAGGAGGGGAGTAAAGAAGCAAGAAATTAATTCCCCTCCTTTTCAAGGAGGGGTTAGGGGTGGTTGTCTAAGTTTTCCCTAATTCTTTCCAAGACATTCTCTAAATTTTCAAAGACTTCAGTATTGGTGAAGCGGAGTACTTGAATACCGACTTCGTTTAGAAAGGTCGTGCGTTTGGCATCATATTCCATGCCTGACTCAGTAAAATGGCTATCACCGTCTAATTCGATAGCCAATTGGTGTTGAGGACAGTAGAAATCTAAGATGTAGTTGCCTACACTGTGTTGTCGGCGAAACTTTTTACCTGCTAATTGGCTATTTCGCAATTTATCCCATAGCTGCTTTTCGGCAGGAGTTGGGTCGTTTCGCAGAGTTTTGCGAGTTGGTTTTAGGTATTTTAGGTTGTTGAGTTGAGTCATTTGAGTTTTTCCTTGAAATACAACCACCCCCAGCCCCTCCTAGATTAGGAGGGGAGTAAGAGAAATGATTTGTTCCCCTCCTTTCCAAGGAGGGGTTAGGGGTGGTTTTTCTTCAGTGAAGGGGTGTGACGGCGCAAACAGACGCGCCTAACGCATCCTACGCTTGCTACCTAGTTTATTGGGAGGGGAGGTGGTGGTTCAAACTGATTTAGATACCCCTGACCACTATTGCCAGGAACATAGGTATCACCCCCTCCTGGGAATTTTGGCGGTGTTCCAGGAATTGGTACTTTTGGCATATTTGCTGCCGCTTCTGCCGCCGCTTTCGCTTCTGCCACCGCCACCGCTTCTGCCTCTGCTGCCGCTACTCCTGCGCCTGTTCTACAAATTGCAGCAGCAGTTCCTACAGCTCCTCCAATAATAGCTCCTCCAGCGGTCCAACTCCAAAATTCCCCCCATTTGAATCTACGTTCAGGTTCAGTTTCACGCACCGTATTCCACCGATCACCCTTATAATAGGGACCTGCGTATGGATCCGTCGTCCTATGTTTTATCTTGATTTGAAACCAATAATTTGCACCTCCCAAAATAGCTGCACCGACTAAGGCTGCAACACATACTGGACATTGGCCATTTGCATCAATCAGATTGACGGTATTGTTCAGCACATATCCATAAAGATTGCTATCCCCACCAGCAAACAATATCGGATCCTTCGCCGTCCACCGTCCTATTTCTGCATCATAATCCCGCGCCCCAAACCGTACTAACTTGGTTTCCGAGTCATACAACCCACCCGCAAACCCAAACGGTTGAAAACCAGGATTACTATCTTGAGTCACGTTGCCAAACGCATCATATTCCATGCGTTGCACAACGGCCCCCGTGCTGAGGTCAACCACCAGTCGCGGACTGCCAAGATGGTCACTGACAATGCGATACATCTTATCACCTTTGACCAAATAATCAGGGACATTGGCTTTCGACCCATACACAAAGCGCGTGACGACCTGGCCCGTGCCATCCAATTCGGTAATGGGATTGAGACTGCCTTGATACAACCAGCCTTGCGTCAACACGCCATTGACCTTTTTGCCGACGCGCCGACCACTGGCATCAATCACATATTCCAGTTGTTTGCCATCGGGCAATTGCACGGAACGCAGATTGCCCAAGACATCATACTGATACTGTGTCGTTGCCCCATTGCTGGTTTTACTCAACAGTTCCCCATTCGCTGTGTAACTGTAAGTATTCCCAGCGTATTGGAGTAAGCGGTCTTGTTCATCATAACTGCCCGTGACGCTCCCGTGCGTAGCAGTGACGGCACTTAAACGATTGCCATTGCCATCATAGCTGTATTCTTCGGTGACAGCCCCATTTTGAATCACTTTCACCAAACGACCCGCAGGGTCATAGTCATAAGCCAACGTCGTTGCTACGCCTTCCAATGTTTCGACTTTTTGGGTGATTCGTCCCAATTTGTCATAACTGTATTGGTTAGTGTACAACGAGTTGCCATTGACCGTAGCGGTTTCACTGACCATTTCGCCAAAGGCATTGTAAGCCCGTTGCGTCACGATACCGTCTTTACCGCCCAATTGCGTGCCTTTCAGCATCCCATTTTCGGGGTCACGCACTAGCCACAAATCACCGGCTTTGACGAGGAGACTATCGGCATCGTAGTCATAGTTGACGGTAGAACCGCCATTGATGCTGGTTGCAGTCACGCGGAAATCATTGTTATAACTGACCGATAGACTTCCTTGAACCGCGCCTCCCCAGGTCACTGACAGCGGTAAAGAACCATCATATTGATAACTTAAGCTATTTCCATCCGGTGCCGTGACCGTGGTGAGATTGCCGCTCTTGTCATCATAAACGTAGCCATATTTCCCGTTCGGCGTATTGAGGGCGTTTAACCGTCCTTTAGTTTTATCGTACTCAAAATCAATGCTTTGCCCATCCGGACGCACAACTTTGGTCAATTCCTTGTCTAAGTTATAGACATATTGCGTCTGTGGCGTGGCTAAACCTGCTGGAGGAGGTGTGTATTGCGTTTGCAAATCTTCGCCATTGTAGGCAAAACCATGCGCGGGACGACCCGGAGGCGTGATGGTGGTGACATTACCGTTGGCATCATAGCTATAAATAATTTGCCGACCATCGGTCAAGGTTTGTTTGGTGACACGCCCGACTAAGTCATAGTCAAAACTGACTTGTCGACCCAGGGCATCCGTGACTTTATTGATATTGCCACGGGCATCGTATTCCAAACTCGCCGTGCGCAAATCTACGCCTGCGCCTTCACTGACTTGGGTGAGACGACCACGAGTGTCATAAGTGTACGAGGTATCCACAAAGCCAGGGGCTTGTTCCTTCACCACGCGACCTTTCTCGTCTAAGATAGACACACTCTTACGACCAGCGGCACTGGTGGCCGTGATGGTCTTCGCGGTTTTGTCAAAGACGCTGGTGCTGGTACGACCATTGACGGTGACTTTATTTGTCAGGGTCCACAAGTTCCAGGGCTTATAATTGTCGTCATAAGCAGGTGGGTCGGTGACCGTTTCCGTCGTGATTTGGGCAGTTCGACCGTTAGGCGTTTTGATAGAGGTCGTCGTCGGCACCGGTGAAGCCATGAAACTGGCTAGACGAGTGTCTAACTTTTCCTCCGTCTCAACAGTCGTGCCATCCGCACTGGTGATGGTCCGTGTAGTCGTGTCTCCTTCATCGGTGGTTATCACCGTCGTAGTGCCATCGGGTGCTGTGTTAGTTCTCGTGCCACCATTTACTTGGAAGGTAGAAACTCGTCCTTCTTTGCTGGTGAGCGTGGCGACATAACCACCTCCTTGGTCAACACGTCCAACGCTGTAACCACCGCCTATCGGATTGGTTTCTTTGACAAATAGACCCAGTTTATCATATTCATAAGTCGCCACGTTGCCACGCGGGTCCTTGTATTGGGTCATCAAACCATCGGCGGTATAAACCATCGTGTCAGTTTCTCCCGCTTCATTTGCCATAGCGGCGAGATAACCTTGATTATCCAAAGTCAACACGGTGCGTTGTCCATAAGGCGCGACAATCGCTATGGCTTGGTTATTCCCACCACGTTCAATCCGAGTTATATCACCATCAATATCTTGAACCTCAATGAGATAACCTTGTGGATTATATTTTAAGGTATAAATCGCTTGCCCTGTCAAACTGTCCAACGTGCGAATATGGAGGCTATTTTTAAATTCATACAACAACCCACCGTCTTCGGAAGCGATAAAGCCATCAAACAGTTTTGCCTTAAGACTCTCTTTATCATCACCATCATCACAACTTTCAGCAGAACGAGTCCGAGCGCGTTCCAGCGTTGTGGAATAGGGATGTAACAACTCGCTTAAATCAAAATTACTTCTGCTACGAGTGTTGCTACTCAATGAGTTCAAGTGAAAAGTTTTATAACTACCGATTCCTTCAGCACGGATTCTTGCATCTGAACTGTGGCCACGCACTTTGAAGGTATAGTCAATAAAACCTTGGTCAGTATCACGTTGTTGATTCAGCTTAACTACTACCGGTTTACCCACGCTGACCACCAACGAATCGCATTTGTCATCTTCATCCTTAACAGTGCGGAAAAAATCGCTTAATGCGCTACTATCAGGAGTCATCGTGCGTTGGAAGAACGGATGTTCAGAATTATCATTAGAACACATGTCAACCACGACATACTTTACTGGTGAAGCCCCGCGTTTAGCGACTAAGTCCGCATTCACTTTGGGAATCACTGTCAACGCGACCTCTCCATTCCCTGGCACGGATACGCAATCGGCTTCCGCGTTGCTAATCACGGAACGTGGTTGACCGTTGACGCTTAATTGGAAATCCAAAGTAATCGCCGGTGTTATCGCTTCACTGTCGTTATCAGCAATCCCTTCGCCGGTGAGCATGACTATTTTTGTCCCTGATCCATATTGTCTGGATTCGGGAATCCCTTCGTATTTGTCATGTACTTGAAAAGTATGAGTTGCCTGATTGCTACCCGATGAAGTAGGCGCAAATAAAAAGTCCAACGTTGCTGAACCCATTGCCGGTGGGTTTTTCAGTAATAACGTTTCTTCTTTTTGCAACGTCCATTGATTATCAGTGATTGACTCAGTGTTTTCATTGATGTTACCCAAAAAAGTAAAAGTATCATCCTGACCTTCAATCGTGAATTTATCAACAGAATCAGTACCAATCCACTGTAAAACATCCGTTTCAATATGTGCGGCACCGACTAACAATTTACCGCAATTCGCGTTACAACCCATCACTGCTAAGCCTTTTCCTTCGCATTGCGGAGTGCAATAAGACACGCGAATCCCATTGGTCAAATCAACCACATCGGGTTTAGGAGGTATCAACGGCGAAACCAGTGGTTCTTCTGATTCTTCTGCTTCCTCTTTAGCGGGCTTTTTCTCTGGTTCCGGTGGCTTTGACGGCTTAGGAGTCGACTTCACAGAGCGTTGGCTACCATCACCGCCATATAGCGTTGAAGTTTCATCGTCATAAACGTGTTGAATATTCAAAGTCCATCCGCCGAAACCAGCGACCTGTTTAGCGTCCCAACCGCCCAATTTAACGGTTGACGTTTTATCATAGCTGATCTCTTGGCGAGTTCTGTCACCAGAAATACCATCTCTCGTGCCGGTGTTGCCTTCATTCGCAGGCAAGCCAAAACTGGCGGCTGTGTTTGTTGCTGGTTGTTTATAAACGCCTTTGTAAACATAACTGACGCGCGTATTGGCGGTCTGTTTCCCTAACAAAATATGCCCCAAAGCGTCCTTTCCATCCCAAGTAAACGTCGCGGTTTTGCCGTCTTCTGTGAAGGTAAAAGAATCAGATTCTCCTTCACGCTGACAAGAGATTTTGCCATTTTCGACGGGACAGGTTTTTAGAAAAGATTGTCCAGCAATCGTTACTTCTAATTCAACCCGTTCAGGTAACGTTTTTGGCATTTCTTCTCCGCTCAAAGGAATATCCAAGGTATAAGCGGCTTTCCGGCCCGGTACTTGACTACTGCGATAATTCAAGCTAAATGGAGTTCCCGCAACGGGCAACGTTTCGCCTAACACTTGACCTTGGGCATCAATGACACATCCATCTATAGGGCATGTTTTGTTACTGTCAGGTACCCCTGGTTTAGGGTTTGCTTTTTCTCCGGTGGAACCTCCCGCTTCCGGCGGTGGACCAAACGGCCAATTGCAATCCCACGGCGAGAAATGCGTAATAGGCACACGCCACAACATTTTGCCCACATGATTTGGGTATTGCTCTCCAACTTGCTTTCTTTCTTCATCAGAAATCACTAAGTTGCTATTGCCAACGTCTAACGTTGCTAATCCGTCATCAATACTAACGATCTTGACAACACGTCCATTTTCTGAAGGAATCCAAGAATCTTGTTGGCGGTCATACCATCCCATAGGAACCGTATCACCCGGTTGTAAACTTTTGAGAGTTTCCTCACAATTTTTATTATCCGCATCGCAAGTTTGGATTTGTGTATAGTCCACATACAAAGGTAATTTAGAAGGCTCGCCGGGTGCCGACTTCTTGACGAAATCAACACTTCTAACGGTAGTCCGACCTTTCGTATTGACAGACTGATCTGTATTTAATTCAACGGCATAGGTATAACCCGTAGCAGGCGGCAACGGAAAAGGCATATTCGAAGCTACTTGCCGCGACGGATCGTCCATACTGTAAGTGCCTAATTTAGCAGTATCTACCGTATATTCACTTGCCTGTACTTTGAAATCATCAACGGGAACTACGGAACAGTCCGGCAAAGTCATCGTGGCCGCGGTATCTTGCGGAAATAGCAATTTTCCTCGCCCTAAATCAACAGACCGATTATTGGTACTTTGTGACGGGCCGCGTTCTACCATCGCCACATCACTGGCATTGATATAGCCTTTTCTGACATTGATTGCTGGACGGTCCATCGGTAAATACCCGTCTCTTTCATACGCAACGGTAGGTAAAACTTTACCTTTGAATAAACTTGTATCAATAGCTAATTCAAACTCGCCCTTGTCATTAGAAAGAATTTTGTCTAAGTATTCCCCTTTCGTTTCCTTTAAAAATATTTCGACACCTGCTAAGGATTGCCCAGTTTGGTCACCCACTTTACCACGCAAAATAGCGAGTTTTGAAGGACATACAGGTTCTTTACCCGTCTGTTTTCGATAAAGATCAACCGCAAGACGCTCAACATCACTGGTTTTACCGTCATCACTGCTCTTGAAAAGAGGAGAAATCGGAATATCTCCCACCGTATCAGTATAAGAAGGAGGTAACTCAGTAGGTTGCAATTTAGGTAAATCCGCGACCCAAACTAATTCTCTGGCACCCTCTGGATTTTGGTAATAAACTTCCAACAACGGTTGACCTGCGCCTCCGGCACCATATGAGTCATCAAACATCAATTCAAATGTCAGTGTTTGAGGATAACTGACACTGAAAGCTGCGTATCCAGGTCCTGTTTTGGAGTCTAACCAACCACCCATTAGTCCACCATAAATGCTGGGAGCAAGGAGTTCTAATCCGAAAAAGGTATCGGGTGCGTTGGGTTGATTCAGAATACTCGTTACATAAAAACCAGGATCCAATGGCAAGGTTGTGTAGGTTTCACCAGGGATCATTTGCAAGGGACCGTAAATAGGCGCATTGTTGCCGTGTTGCAGTTTTACAGTCAATGGCAGATTAATACCCGTGTAATCGATGGGCTTGATTTGCACTGCTTCAGTGTTGGCCAGCGAAAAGCCTATCCAACTGCCGAAGCTGGCGTTTTCTTTGAGAGTTGCTCCTGCAAAGAAACCACCTCCATACAGCGGTCCTCTTTGTTTGGGGTTGATCACCAGACTCCAAATTCCTGCTTGCTGACCTGGTGGTAGCGTAACTACTGCAATATAAAATCCGGACTTTTCGAGCTGGACAGTGTAGTTGCAGGTGTTTTCGTCACAGGGGGGGGAGTCTTGAGCATTGGCGGTGGGAAATAGGAACAGTCCACAGAGGAAAAGTAGAGTGCTCAAATAGGAGATTAGACAGGACGGTTTGGAAGGAACAGCCTGTTTTTTAAGGGGGGGATCAAGGGAACAGTTTAGACTCTTTCGAGTGAGGGGGGGGGTAATGAGCTATTACAAACATTGCGTAGTCTCCTGGTGGTTAAACATGAGTTTCGATCGTGTCAATACTACAAAACCAAGGATAAACTACTTTTTTAGGATTGTCAAGAGTCTGGAGGTATCAGCTGGGTTGGGGCTAAAATGCAGCACAAGTAGGATGGCTTGACCCACGGGAGATTCATCAATCTCCCCTCCTTTTCAAGGAGGGGCAGGGGGTGGTTCACAGTTTGGTAATTACCCCCTAATCCCTCCTTTTCAAGGAGGGGAACTTGTTTCTGACTCCCCTCCTTTCTCTGATTCTCCCTCTTGCTAAATACTTTGCAGGATCAGTCCATCCTACATGTGCTGAAAAATTTAGGTAACACACTGTCCATCAAATTTTGCAGATTCTTTAATCCTGTTAATTCAATAACTTGTTAGAAGCAATTTCGTTTTCCAGCGTCTGAACTAATTGCTTGGCTACTTGACGGCAATTATAATTTACTTAAGGTCACTGAATCAATTCCCCTCCGTTTCAAATAGAGACTAAGGCTGATTTAACACTTGTTCCCATTGTCTAGCAATGGAGACTGGAGAAAAACTGAATTCGAGAATGGACTGAGCTTGGGTCAATTGCTGAATAACCTGTTGGGGATGTTGAAGAGCCCATTCTATTCCCGTAATCAACTGATCATTGACCCAAACCCATTGGGCAAAAGGTTGATAAGCAGGCAGAGGGTAAGCAACTACAAAACGGCCGGCTTGAATAGATTCAATCAACCGGTTGGCACTTTTGGGACGTTTTTGTTCAGTGGGCAGGCTGGGAATAATCACGATGTCAGTGGCATGTAGGGCATTCCAAGTCGCAGTCAGTGACCAAGGAGAAAAACGCAGAGATAAATTTTTTCCAACTTGTTGTTGTAGCTCAAAATAAATCCGTTCAAATTGGGGAGTAAACATGGAAACAAGATGTAATTCGAGAGGAATTGTCTGGGCAAAATTTAGCAGTTGGGGAATGAAATTGGTCAGGGTATCTAGGTTTACGGGATGTCCAAACCAGAGTAAACGCAGTTTAGTTTTACCGGGAAGAAAATGGGGCAGTCCTCGGGGACCTTCGTAAGGATCAGCAATTACTGTGGTTTGGCGATTTGTATAATGGGTGACGATATCAGCCATATAAGGAGTATTCACGATGATTTTATCAGCAATTTCAGTCATTTCCTGATAATAATTTGCATATTCAGGATGTTCAAAGTGGTGATCACAAATGTCAAAATACAAGCGTATTCCCAGTTGCTTAATTTGGAACGCCAATTGCTGAGTGGCGGGATGAACACTTTTGGAGAAGATAACCGCATCTGCATTTTTCAAAAGAGGCAGTAACTCATTCACCGTACTTGGAGGTAAGAAGGGAATGATCTGTATATTGTGTCGTTGAGCCAATTCTCTTGCGGGAATTAGGGAACGATATCGTACGCTTGCAAGGGGAGAAGACAGTTGAGTGCCGAGTTTTTTGAGGGGACTGAAGACTATCCAAGTCAGATTCATGGTATGAGCTTAAATTCAGAAGGGAAACTAGGAAGTTAAATTAAAAGGGGAACAGGTCAATCTTTAGTGATGCCTGTAAATTGGTCATATTTGTGAAACTATTTTTGGGAAGGTGTGGGAGTTTCTAAAAAGTAGGCAGTGACTCCCAAGGTCATTCTCGAACGAGAAGCATAACGAATTTCTAAACGTTCCACCACAGTTAATTTTTCATACCCTTCAATCGCTAACAGCAACTTTTGTAAAGTTTTGGGTTCGAAGTCAGCTTGTAATTCTGCGCTGATCTGCCATAAATTGGGATATTTGGGCACGCTCAAGGTGGTCTGCATTTTTAAACCAGCATCTTTAATTTGAGCAAAGAAAATTTCTTCTTGTAACCAAGTTTGTAGTACAGCTTGAGCCATGCCTTTGGTGTTGGCTTGCCAAAGTTGTTGTTCCAACTGTTCCCGCAACACCACAGCTTGTTGGGCATGGTTTGCCCACTGGGTTTGTCCAGCCACTTCTTTCAATTGTTGCCATCGACCAGTGACTTCTTGGTAATTCTGTTGCAATTGTTTCTCATACACATGTAGGCGAGAGAGACCATAAGTTAACAACAGGGCTACGATGATGCCCAAGCCTATTCTAAGACGAGGATTTTGCCGCAACTCATTGGTTAATTGAGCAAATAGTTCAAACATGGTTTATGTTTTTTTGAAAGGTAAAATTTGGGCTACTTGTTCCAAAAAAGATTTGTGTTCCCGTTGTTCAAACTGCTCAAGTGCCAATGAGAAGTCTTGAACCAATCGTTGCATGGCTGGTTTTGCATGAGGTAAATAATAGGCGATATGACAAGGGACCGGGTCACTGATTGCTTGACGAATTTGAGGATGAAAATCCAGCCAAGCCAATTGAATAATGCGTCCCCCTATTCCATTGTGATGCCCATATCCTCCTGCTGAATCGATGAAGATGATTTCTTCCTTATCTAAAACGGCCAAGTATTGCATGTTGCGAATGGGCACAAATAGGCATTTGTTTTTAGTCTGGTTTAACAAGTGATGCGTGCGATTGTAGATCACCGCAGGAATTGACCAAGCTTCGCGGTGCAATTCGTCAGGACGAAAGAAAGTTTCTCGATAAATCATAGTATTATTCAAAATTAATAGTTATGTGGGGTAATGAAAACGTCTTTTCATGTTGCTCATCCTACCTGATTTGCAGAGTGGTAGGATGGGCTGACGATAGGTAACCCATCCTACCATATACTATTCACTCTTCAATTACTTAACATAAGATGAGCTATAACACCATGAAAACCTTGGGATGTTGACTGAGTTGGATATATAGGTTATCCAATTGTAGACGATTGTGAGCGGTGATCTCGATGGTTATGGACACATATTTTCCTCCTCGACTGGTTCGAGTGCGAATGGCTTGATCTTTTAAGTCTTGACAATGTTGGCGAACGATTTCAATAACCAGTTGTTCAAAGTCGGGGTCAAACAATCCTATGATTTTAATTGGAAATTCACAGGGAAAATTGAGCAAGGAATTGGGGTCCGGGTTAAGGGCGTTCATGGCATTGTGAGGAATCTGGGTTTATTATCCTGATAAAGTTGCCAAATTCTGTGCCAAATGGGACCGGGTTGACCAGTGCCTACACTTTGTCCATTGAGGTTGACAACGGGAATAATTTCTCTAACGGAACTGGTTAGCCAGATTTCTTCGGCCGATTGCAGTTGGGTAAGTGAAATTGGGGATTCCTGATGGGGAATTTGATGAATTTGTAAGATTTCTAAGATTAAGTCGCGAGTGATGCCCGGGAGAATGAATGGGCTTTTGGGGGGAGTGAGAATTTGTCCTTGTATGACCGCAAAAACATTGCTGGCTGCGCCTTCAGTCACTTGCTCTTCTCGAATTAAAATGGCTTCTAGGGCACCAGACTCTATGGCTTGTTGACGAGCCAATACATTGGCCAATAGGGTGATAGTTTTGATATCACAATGTTGCCAACGGGTATCGGGGCAGGTGATGGCTTTAACACCTTTGAATGGGGAAAAAGTCATGGAGATGGGTTCACTCATGGCAAACACGGTGGGTTGGCTATGGGCTGGAAAATGGTGTTCTCTTTTAGCTGAGCCTCGGGTTATTTGCAAGTAAACCGATTGATTATCTCCTTCATTTTCCGACAGTAAAGTTTGTAAAACCGTGGTCCATTGTGGCCGGGTCAGTGGATTGGGAAGCCGAATTTTTTGTAAATTATGCTCTAGGCGTTGTAAGTGTTCAGATAAGCGGAATAGGCGCTTGGTGTAGGCGGGAATGACTTCATAAATGCCTTCTCCAAAAATAAATCCTCGATCCAATACGGAAATTTTGGCTTCAGCCAGGGGTAAAAATTGACCATTGAGGTAAACGATTGACATAGTTGAGTTGATAAGTAATTGTTTAAGTGGGAATTTCCCGTATAATGGGGGGTAAAAGTTGGATTGTCCCGGCTGAGTGTCTGAGCAAGGAATTGTGTGAATTGAGACTACTTTTTAAATAGCAACACAAGGTGGTCAAACAATCTTTTCCATAAATTACCTTTGTTTACTGAAGATAGGGCGACTAGGGGCCTTTCAAGTAGTGTTTCTTCCCCTAAGTTAATACGTAAAGTGCCCAGTGTTTCTCCTTCTTTAATGGGGGCAAGCAGTCGTTTGGCAATGTGTAGAGAAGCATTCAGTTGTTGATACTGTCCCTTAGGAAGGGTAATATAAAGATCAGAAGTTAATCCAACTGTGAGGTGATTTTGTTCCCCTTGCCAAACTTTTTCGGTGTTTAAAACTTGACCAGCCTGATAAAGTAAGTAGGTTTCAAAGAAGCGAAAGCCATAGTCTAGCATTTTTTGACTTTCTGTCGCCCGTATTTTGTTATTGCCGGCGCCCATAAGGATGGCTATTAGACGCATATTTCCTCTTTTGGCAGAGGAGACTAGACAATAACCGGCTGCTTCAGTATACCCAGTTTTCATGCCATCGACGCTGTGATCTCGCCAAAGAAGTAGATTGCGATTGGTTTGAGTGATGTTATTGTAGGTAAATTCCCGTTCGGAATACCAGCGGTAATATTCTGGATGTTCTCGAATGATGGTTTGGGCCAGGCGGGCTAAATCCTGAGCGGTAGTGTATTGTTGGGAATGGGGCCAGCCAGTGCTGTTGGTATAATGGGTATTTTTTAGGCCCAATTGTTGGGCTTTTTTATTCATGAGACTGACAAAAGTTTCTTCTGAACCTGCAATATGTTCCGCTAAAGCGATACTGGCGTCGTTACCAGATTGTATAATCATACCTTTTAGAAGTTGTTCCACTGGAACGGTCTCATTAACATTGAGATACATGCGAGAACCTGTAGTACGCCAAGCTTTTTCGCTGATTCTAACGGGCTCAGTGAGTTGTAAACTGCCTGATTTGAGTTTTTCAAATATCAGATAGGCAGTCATTAATTTGGTTAAACTGGCCGGTTCTAAACGTTTATCTGCCTGTTTTTCCATAAGAATTTGGTCACTGTCAAAGTCTTGCAATAAATAAGCACTAGACTCAATAGGAGGAGGAGTTGGGACCAAATTTAGGGGTAAACTGGCTTGGGTCACTCCGGTGGATAGGAATAGAGTGAAGGTTAGATACAATAGATATACATGAGTTCGCATGAGAAATAAAAGGTGGGGTCGTGTTTCGGGAAGGAAGGTCTGTGGGTTGGATTGGGAAAAACTATCTCGCATCGATTCTCCTGATATTCACGGTTGGAGAAGGTGAGGTCATCAAACCCAGTTGTTGGGCTAGGAAATAGGAAATTTTGATGAGTAAGTGGGATTCGGTCAGGCGATCGTTAATGGTGATGATGGCGTGTTGTCCAGTGTGAGGATTGGTGATTTCAACTCGGGAGAATAGAGGTAGATTGGCATGGGCGGCAGTCATTCCATATAAATCATAGATTTGGCCACTGGCAGTTTTATTACCGTGATCTTGGAGTTGATACCAGCCAGCCAGGCCATGGCTGGCCCAAGGTAATTCTGCATGGGCATGATCCGGGGCAATTATGGGAACTTCGGGCCTTGTGATTAGTTCTTCATCGGGTTGAATGGTGGGAACTTCGGGTTTGGTGAGATCTGTTTTTGGAGGAATAGGAGTTACTGCGTTTTGCGGGATAGTTGGAATGGGGACCGTGGTCTTGAGGGGGGTTGAACAGGCCAACAGTCCCAATAGGGTCAGCAACGAGATCAGGATAATTTTCATAAGTAATGGGGTAAAGTTATGGGTTCAGGGAATAAAGATGAGCAATTTCTTGGGCCAGTTGATAAACTGCCATTGCGTAATTTTTGCTGCGATTGTAACGGGTGATGACATAGAAGTTTTTAAAACCGACCCAATAGGCAGTGCCCAATTCGGTTTTCAAGTCAATAATCATGGCTAGGGTGTTGGGAGGTTCATTCCCATTGTAGCTTAAACCTTGTTGAGCAAGTTCCTGTAAGGTGTAATTGGGTTCGAATTTTAAGCTCAGTAATTGGTCAATGGCATCAGGTCGTACTTTAGTCGGGGTGATAACGGATTGTTCTCTTTGCCAGCCATGTTGGTGTAGGTAGTTAGCGACGCTGCCAATGGCGTCTTCAAAGGAAGTCCAGATGTTGCGTTTGCCGTCTTTATTAAAGTCAACAGCGTACTTGCGATAGCTGGTGGGCATGAATTGACCGATACCCATGGCGCCGGCATAAGATCCTTCGGGTTGTAGGGGGTCAAGTCCTTCTTCTCTGGTGATGAGTAGAAAGGCTTCTAATTCTCCTTGGAAAAATTCGGCGCGTCGGGGATAGTGAAAGCCCAGAGTGGTGAGGGACTCGATCACTTTAAAGTTTCCAGTGTTGTCTCCATAGCTGGTTTCAATGCCAATGATGGCAATTACAATTTCAGCCGGGACTCCATATTGGGCGGTGGCTTTTGTCAAAGAGGCGGCTTGTTGTTTCCAGAATTGCAGTCCCTGATTGATTCGGGAAGGGGTGATCAGGGCAGTTCGATATTGGTACCAAGGCTTGGCTTCTCCAGGCCTATCCATGACGCTGAGAATGTTATTTTTTATTTTGACTTGTTTAAAGAGTTGAGTCAGATATTGAGGGTCAAAGTGGTGTTGGGTGACCATGTTATTGATGAATTGTTCTAAGGTATTGGGTTGAGCCCAAGTTGCTTCATTTATGGCAATAAGGAGTAGTCCTAATAGAAGAAAGGGTGAAAAAAAGGGAGAGTGAGTGAGGCGCATATCATACCTTTGTTAAATGGGAATTGGGATTTTGAACGCGACAGGAGCGCTGTATAGTTTTTATGGGAAAAGAGTTATTTCTCCCCGTGATTTCTTGGAATTGGCCATGAGTTCATGAATTTAATTAGAAAGTAGTCTTCGGTGGGTGTAAATACTCATGAGCAACCCAAAGCTGGCCATTAGGGTAATCAGTGAGGTTCCTCCGTAACTGATGAGGGGCAAGGGTAACCCAACTACGGGTAATAATCCTGCCACCATGCCGATGTTGACAAAAATGTAGACAAAGAAGCTGAGGGTTAGACTGCCGGCCAATAGACGAGAGAAGGTGTCTTGAGCCTGCATTGCGATGTAGAGTCCACGAGTGAGAATAAATAGGTAGATGCTCAATAAAATGAGAATGCCCAGTAATCCAAATTCTTCACTGTAGACCGCAAATACAAAGTCAGTGGTTCGTTCCGGTAAGAATTCTAGGTTGGATTGGGTACCTTTTAACCATCCTTTGCCATAAAATCCCCCGGAACCAATGGCAATTTTAGATTGTATGATGTGATAACCGGTGCTCAAGGGAGCTTTTTCAGGGTTGAGTAAGGTGTAAATTCGTTCCCGTTGGTAGTCATGGAGCATAAACCACAGGACTGGAGCTAAGGCGGTCAATAGGAAGGCAGCAGTGAAGATGAGACGCCAAGAAATGCCGCTGAAAAAGATCACGAAAGCTCCAGAGGCTGCAATGAGTAAAGCCGTGCCCAAATCCGGTTGTTTGGCAATGAGAATGACGGGTATCAGAGTGATCATGAGGGCCAGAGTGAGGCGCCAGTAGTTAGGGGGCAAAGGTTTGTCTGCCAAATACCAGGTGACCATGAGTGGTACGGTCAATTTCATCATTTCTGAGGGTTGAAAACGAAATAGTCCCAAATTTAACCAGCGTTGGGAACCATTGACAATTTCTCCAACCAGTAAGACGGCTATCAGGAAGAAAATGCCGGTTATGTAAATCCATGGTATCCAGTGAATAAGGTATTGGGGACGAATTTGAGCCAGGATGAGCATGATGCCAAAACCGAGTAACATGCGGAGCAATTGTCTACCTACCAGATCAAGGTCTTGGCCTCCTGCACTGTATAGAACGAACAGTCCCATGCAACATAGGATTATGAGTCCCAGCAACAGCGGTTTGTCTAAATGTAAGAAATGAGGGGAAGATTTTTCAGTCCAGTCAGTGGCCATATTGGGTATTGCTGAGTGAGTTGAGGGTGAGAAATTCTTAAAGTCTTGGGTTTGGAAGTGATCCCGTTGCTCTGTGTGTGTTTAAAAGGAAAACGGTGGTCAAGTGGTGTGCTTAGGGAATTATTCTTTGTTGGCAATCCGAAGTGGAGAATTGGGTAGCAGGTAAAAATCCATGACTTTTTTGGCCAGTGGGGCAGCAGTTTTGCTGCCACCTCCCCCATTTTCTACGATCACAGAGACTGCAATTTTGGGATTGTCAATGGGCGCAAAGGCAATAAACCAGGCATGGTCGTGAAACTTTTTAGGGAGTTTTTTCGCATTGTAATGTTCATCTTGTTTAATGCCCACAACTTGAGCAGTCCCCGTTTTCCCTGCAAAATGGTAGGGGGAACGTAAACCGACTTTTTGAGCTGTGCCTCGCCGACTGTGCACCACTGCTTCCATGCCGGCAATGGCAATGTCCCAGTAATGTTCGTCTTTTAGGGTGACGTTGACTTGTTTGGTGGGGGTGACAGTGCTCAGTTCATCCAAGTGAGTCTCATCCACTGCAAATACTACTCTGGGTTGTCTAAATTGTCCCCGTTTGCTCAAAGTGGCAGTGGCCACGGCTAGTTGTAAGGGGGTGGATAAGGTGAAACCTTGACCAATACCCGCAATAAGTGTTTCTCCGGAATACCAGAGTTTATTTCGGGCACGACGTTTCCAGTCCCGAGAGGGCATGAGTCCGGGCAATTCTCCGCTGACATCGATGCCAGTTTTTTTGCCAAATCCAAAGCGGCTCATGAAGGCATGGAGGCGATCGATGCCCAGATCGTTGGCTAAGGCGTAAAAATAGACGTCACAAGATTGTTCAATGGCATGGTGAAGATTCATGGCGCCATGACCACTTTTTTTCCAGTCTCGATATCGATGAGATTGACCTTTAAGGGAATACCAGCCGCGGCACCAAGTGCTGCTGTGTTCAGCCCGCACTCCATATTCTAAACCCGCCAGTCCCACAAAGGCTTTGACAGTGGAGCCTGGGGGATATTGGCCGCGAATGGCGCGATTGAATAGGGGACGGTCTGGGGAATCGCGCAGTTCTCGATATTTTTGGGCGTCAATGCCATTGACAAATAGGTTGGGATCGTAATAGGGCATGCTTGCCAGTGCCAAAACTCCGCCACTGTCTGGTTCAATGGCTACGATGGAAGCCCGCTCATCCTTGATAAGATTTTCAACAAAACGTTGCAAGGTAACGTCAATGTTCAGGTATAGGTTTTTGCCGGGAATGGGGGGAGTGCGTTCTAAAACGCGCAACAGTCGACCTTGGACATTGGTTTCTACTTGTTGAAATCCGACTTTGCCATGTAATTCTTTTTCATAGAATTTTTCCACGCCCACTTTGCCTATGTAATGGCTTCCCATGTAGTTGTGTTGGTCAATGACTGCCAATTCTTGTTCATTAATACGTCCCACATAGCCAATGGCATGGACTGCAGTGGGACCGAGTGGGTAATAGCGACTTAAGTTGGAGGTAATTTCCACGTGAGGAAGGCGATGGCTTTCTACAGAAAGCCGGGCAACTTCGTCTTCAGTGAGGCGTAAACGTAAGGGAATGGAATCAAAGCCTCGTCTTTGTTGTAATAAGCGTTTGAAATGATTGATATCGGTGTCTTCAATCAGGATAAGTTCTTTAAGTCTGCCAATAAGTTCGTCAATATTGTCAACTTGTTCCGGGATGATGGAGAGGCTATAAGAGACTCGATTTTCTGCCAATAACACGCCATTGCGATCATAAATCAGGCCTCGGGTTGGAGGCAATGGGCGTATTTTGAGGTGATTACTTTCCGATAGGGTGGTATAGCGTTCATGTTCAATGACTTGTAAATTGATCAGTCGCAACACGATCAGGATCAGTCCCAATAGCATGGCTATCCAGGCTAAGATGATGCGCAGGTTAAATACGTTAGTTTCCTGAACTACATTTTTTAAGACAAAGTAGGAGGACATGGCAGTTTCTCCTCAGAGATTAAGGAGTTATAAGGTGGAATAGGTTTGGCAGATGTCTTTTAGGACCAGGTATAGCCAGGGCCAAAAGAAGAGACCGCTGATGGCCGGGTAAAAAATGGTGGCGCCGGGTTGGGGGTGGCCGATCAGTCCTTGAATCCAAGCGTTGAGCAGTTGTCCAAATGCAATGAGTAGGGCCACGGCTAAGGTTTGTTGCCAGATAGGTAATAGGTTGATGCGACGGTGAAATCTGATGGCAAAGTAGGCAATTAGGCTGAGACTGAGAGCATGTTGGCCCAATAGAGAGTCGCTAAGGACGTCTTGCAAGATACCAATTCCCCAACCGGCTGCAATGCCTATGCGTTGGGGAATGGAGATGGCCCAGTAGATGAGAATCATGCTGATCCAATCGGGTCGCCACAGGGTGGCCCAGCTGGGTAAGGGCATGATGGATAGCAGGAGACTGAAGCCAAAACTGAGTAAGATAATCCAATTACCAGGTCGTTGTTCTAAATTCATGAGATGGGACTTAGGGTTAATAAGGGATAGAGATTGGGTTGGGATGAGGGGTCATATTGGTTGCCGGGAATAAGTGACTCATGGGAATCCCTACTTCTCATGAGTCAGAGTGTTTGAGTGTTGTTCCCCAACTACGGCTGTGAATATTGATCCGTTGAAGGAGGGGGATTGGTTTCATTTTGTTTCCAAACTAGGAGCACTTCCCGATTTCTTTCGAGTAAGGCTTTGGGATTGGCATGGACTTGGGCATAGGGTTGACTAATGTCCGGGTTGACTTCGATAACAGTGCCTACGGGATAACCGGCTGGGAATTTGCCGCCCAATCCAGAGGTGACGAGCAGGTCTCCGACTTTAATATTGGCGTTGATGCCGGTATTGGGCAGGTAGAGTAAGGCCAGTCGATTGGTGGAGCCCATGCCCTTGGCTACGGTTTGTAGACCAGTTCTCACAACTTGTACAGGGAGTTGATGGGTGGTGTCGGTGATCAGAATAGCTGTGCTGGAAATTTCTCCAACATTGTCAATTTGTCCAATAACGCCTTGGGCATCGAGTAGAGGTTGACCTTCAAAAACATCATCTTTTTTACCTTTGTTGATGATAATTTTGCGTCGAAAGGGGTCCAGTTCTACGGCCAGTACTTCGGCGACTCGTACCCGCTCACCGGTTTTGATAGAGGCGCCCAAAAGGTGACGCAATCTTTCGTTTTCCCCTTCCAAGTCTTGTAATTTTTGTAAGGCGACTTGAAGACGCAAGTTGTGCTCATGTAACCGATTGTTTTCTTCTAATAACTGTTGTTGAGTTCTCAAACTCATGGTTAACCATTGGCCGGTTTTTACAGGCAGGTTGACAATGTACTGAGCGGGATAAACTACGGTTAAAAGGTGCATGCGTAAGTTTTTTAAGTAGTCCCAATGGTAATCAATAACCATAAGTGTAACAGAAATGAGGGTGAAAAAGGTTATCTTCAAGAATGGGTAAGGCCCTTGTGTAAACAAAGGTTTCATGGTGGTATGGAGGTGTAGTTTTGAGGTCTCATGGTTGATGTTTGGGTTATGTAAGAAGCAGATTTTCTTGGGAAGAATTGGGGATTATCGCTAACACAAAGGACGATAACCCCTTGTTAGAATTGGTTTCAATTTCCTTCTAGAGCCAGGATGTCTGGCCCATGTTCTTCAATCATTTCCAAAGCCCGTCCCCCACCTCTTGCCACACAAGTTAAGGGATCATCTGCGATGATTACCGGCAATCCGGTTTCTTCCATTAGTAACCGATCGAGATCCCTTAATAAGGCACCTCCTCCAGTCAGAACCATCCCTTTCTCAGCGACGTCTGAGCCTAGTTCGGGCGGAATTTTTTCCAATGCGGTTTTTACGGTGCCCACAATACTGCTGAGCGGTTCTTGTAGGGCTTCCAATACTTCATTGCTATTGAGCTTGAAACTGCGCGGAATTCCTTCGGCTAAGTTACGACCCCGTACGTAAATTTCCCGCAACTCTTTGTCCGGATAGGCAGAGCCAATTTCATGTTTTACTCGCTCAGCGGTGGCTTCCCCAATTAGAGTGCTGTAATGTCGACGGACATAACTGATGATGGCTTCGTCAAAACGATCTCCTCCCACGCGAATGGATTCTGAATATACTATGCCATTGAGTGATAAAATACCAACTTCAGTAGTACCACCGCCAATATCTAAAACCATAGAACCGGTGGCTTCACTGACCGGCATTCCTGCTCCAATGGCTGCAGCCATGGGTTCTTCAATCAAGTAAACTTCTCTTGCTCCAGCGCCGGCTGCGGATTCCCGAATGGCCCGTCGTTCTACCTGAGTTGAACCACAAGGTACGCAAATCAATACCCTTGGAGAAGGGTGTAACCAGCGATTTTCATGCACTTTGTGAATGAAGTACTGTAACATTTTTTCAGTAATGGTAAAATCTGCAATGACGCCATCTTTCATAGGGCGGATAGCCGTGATGTGGCCAGGGGTCCGGCCCAACATTTGTTTTGCCTCACTGCCCACTGCAGCAATGGTTTTGGCGCCGGTATTGTCCTTTTGGCGAATGGCCACTACTGAAGGTTCATTAAGAACAATACCTTGTCCTCTCACGTAAATTAAAGTATTTGCCGTCCCTAAGTCAATGGACAGGTCGTTTGAAAATAATCCGCGTAGGCGTTTAAACATGGGTTTTATTTAATCCTAATTTTTTGATAATTTAAGGGGTAAAATTGAACATTGGCCATTCATGTCGGAGACATTGCTTCTCCTCCTCACTGAGAAATTATGGATGGGTTTTCCTCCCACAAGAATGGAGCGGAGCGATGGTCCTGACCACTCCCAGCCCCCTCCTTGTAAAGATAAGGAAGGGGAAAAGTACCCCTTGATTCACGTTATTTTAATTTTGATCACTCTAAAATAAAGCCTGATCTTTATTGTCAGGAAAAGATGAATAATTCTTCCCACTAAGGACGTGTAAAAATTATTTCCCCTTTAGAGCATACAGCAAGTAGTTTGCCAACCATTAGGCACCTTAAAATTCCAGTCTGCAACTGGCAAGTACCCCAAAGTCATTCACTCCCAAAGATACAGATTCCATTGAGTTTATCCAAATCATCACTTGCTCAACTTGCAAATATCTTTCCTTGACAAGCAAAGAACTTTGGAGTTGAGTTACGACTTCTTCACTCAACTTTTCCCCTTGAAAACTATGTCCCTATCACCAGAACAAGTTATAAAAATCGCCAATCTGGCTCGCATTGCCATTGACACTCAAGCCATCCCTCGATATGCAGAAAATTTATCGGATATCCTCGCTTTTGTCGAACAAATGAATCGCGTGGATACCAGCGGTATCCTTCCTATGGCACACCCACTGGAGGCTGTGGCTCGTTGCAGAACTGATGAAGTCACAGAAACCGACCACCGAGAACAATTCCAATGTATAGCCCCCCAAGTTGAAGCTGGATTATACCTAGTTCCTAAAGTTATTGAGTAACCTTCATGCACACGCAATCCATACCCCAAATCAGCGCTGCCTTACAACAAGGTCAACTGTCCAGTGTCGAACTCACTCAACACTACCTCAATCGAATTGAACGTTACAACCCTCAACTGAACGCCTTTATCACCGTAACTGACGAATTGGCCTTGGCTCAAGCTCAAGCTGCGGATAAATATCTAAAAAACGGAACTGCAGGACCATTGACCGGTATCCCCTTTGCTCACAAGGACATTTTTTGCACCCAAGGCCTCCTCACTTCCTGTGCCTCCAAAATGCTGGCCAATTTCATAGCCCCTTATAATGCAACAATTGTCGAAAAATGCCAAGTCGCCGGGCTGGTCATATTAGGCAAAACCAACATGGACGAATTTGCCATGGGCTCCTCCAATGAAACCAGCTATTATGGACCCGTCAAAAATCCCTGGGATTTACAAGCCGTTCCTGGAGGCTCATCAGGCGGATCAGCTTCTGCCGTCAGTGCCAGACTCACCCCGGGTGCCACTGGTACTGATACAGGCGGCTCCATTCGTCAACCCTCAGCACTCTGTGGAATCACTGGACTCAAACCCACTTACGGACTTGTTTCCCGTTATGGCATGATCGCCTTCGCCTCCAGCCTCGACCAAGGCGGACCCATGGCCCACAGTGCAGAAGAAGTTGCCTGGTTACTCAACGCTATAGCCGGTTTTGATCCTCGTGACTCCACCTCCTTAGAACGGGAACCTGTTGACTACAGCGCCCAACTCAATAACAACCTGCAGGGACTCAAAATCGGCCTCCCCAAAGAATATTTCGGCGAAGGACTAGATCCAGCGGTGGACACCCTCATTCAAACAGCCCTTCAAGAATTAGAACAAGCCGGCGCAGAACTCCATTCCATTGAGCTACCGAACACTCCTTTAGCGGTACCCATTTACTACATCATTGCCTCGGCAGAATGCTCATCCAATCTTTCGAGGTACGATGGAGTCCGCTACGGCTACCGCTGTGAAGAACCTCAAGACCTCATGGACCTCTACCAACGTTCCAGAGGCGAAGGATTTGGGGCTGAAGTAAAACGACGCATTATGATCGGCACCTATGCCCTATCAGCCGGATATTATGACGCCTACTACTTAAAAGCCCAACAAATTCGTCGCCTCATCAGCAACGACTTTGCCCAAGCCTTTCAAAAAGTTGATATTATTGCTGGCCCTACCTCCCCCACACCTGCCTTCAACTTGGGGGAAAAATTCAATGACCCCGTAAAAATGTATCTCTCTGACGTCTATACCATCCCTGTCAACCTGGCCGGACTGCCTGCACTCAGCCTCCCGGTGGGACTCATACAACAACGACCCGTGGGCCTCCAACTCATCGGCAACTACTTTGGAGAACCCAAACTCCTCAACGTTGCCCACCAATACCAACAACGGACCCACTGGCACCAACTCACCCCAACCCATTTTTGACAAGACTTGGGAATCCTAATCCCTCCCTTTTCAGAGAAAACATCTATTCACGAGGACCTCCCCATGAACTGGGAAACTGTCATTGGACTCGAAGTCCACGCCCAACTCGCCACCAAAAGCAAACTCTTTTCCGGCGCCTCAACTGCCTATGGTGCTCCCCCCAACACCCAAGCCTGCCTTATCGACTTGGGACTGCCTGGAGTGTTACCCGTTCTCAATGCAGAAGCAGTCCGCATGGCCTGCCAATTTGGCCTGGCCATCCAAGCCACCGTGCCCGCTCGCTCTGTATTTGCCCGCAAAAACTACTTTTACCCGGACCTGCCCAAAGGCTACCAAATCAGCCAATACGAACTCCCCATTGTACAAGGCGGCCAACTCAAAATAGAAATTGACACCCTAGAAAAAACCATCGGCATCACCCGGGCTCATTTAGAAGAAGATGCCGGCAAATCCCTACACGAAGACTTCCATGGACTCAGTGGCATCGACCTCAACCGCGCCGGGACTCCCCTGTTAGAAATCGTCTCCGAACCGGACTTGCGCTCAGCCAAAGAAGCCGTTGCCTACCTCAAAAAACTCCATTCTCTAGTCCGTTATTTGAACATTTGCGACGGCAACCTACAAGAAGGCTCATTTCGCTGTGACGCCAACGTCTCCATTCGTCCCCTTGGAACAACCACCCTGGGCACTCGCACCGAACTCAAAAACCTCAACTCTTTCCGCTTTATAGAACGAGCCATCAACTTTGAAGTGGAACGCCAAATTGCCCTTTTGGAAAATGGCCAGAAAATTCAACAAGAAACTCGTCTTTACGACGCTGAAAAAAACGAAACCCGACCCATGCGCAGCAAGGAAGAAGCCAATGATTATCGCTACTTTCCAGACCCAGACCTGCTACCCCTGGTCATCTCCCCCCAATTTTTAACCCAACTCATTCCCACCCTACCAGAATTGCCAGATGCCAAACGAGACCGCTTTATGCGGGACTATGAACTGTCCAGCTATGATGCCAACGTTCTCACCCAAAGCCGAGAATTGGCTGACTATTTTGAAGAAGTAGTCTCAACCGTACCTGGAGAACCCAAACTCTGCGCCAACTGGGTTATGGGAGACCTCTCAGCCCTGCTCAACAAACATCACTTAGACATCACCCAATCGAAGGTGACTGCCCAACAATTGGCCAAATTGCTCAAACGCATTCTCGACAACACCATCTCTGGCAAAATTGCCAAACAACTGTTTGAAGCCATGTGGAATCAAGAAGGAGAGCCCGATGCTCTGATAGAAAAACAAGGTTTACAACAAGTGACCGACGAAGGCGCCATTGACAAAATCATTGACCAAGTCATACAACAAAATCCCAAACAACTGGCTGACTACCGATCAGGCAAAGAAAAACTCTTTGGCTTCTTTGTGGGGCAAGTCATGAAATTGTCCCAAGGCAAAGCCAATCCTGCCCAAGTCAATGAATTGCTGAAACAAAAATTGTCTGGATGAATGCGACGGACTGCTGAAATTCAGCAGCGTATCTGCTGATTTTCAACAATCCGTTAATTTGAAGAACAATAAAAATTTGATAGTAATCAATAAGTTATAAAAGTTAAAAAATCATTAATTGTTGGTATAAAATTTGCTGCCTCTAATTGCGTTCAGAAAACATTTCCACTTTTTTTATGAGGATATAAGAATGAAGGATAGATTCGCAGAACAGTGCGTTTTGGACGCACTCACTAAAACCGCAAAAAAAGTGCTTCTATGCGAAGTAAATTTAAGCGCTTTTGCAGAGGTAGCAGGCTTTAACCGAACTACTGTAAAGAAGCAATTAAAAACTCTAGAAGAGGAGGTAGTACTTAAGAAAGTATTCTGTATTGACGGTGATGGGAACATACAATGCAAGTACTTCTTCCTATCATCAGATGCAAACACCCCGCCCGTATAAAAATAAAAAAACCGAACCGTTCCCAAATTGGGAACGGGTATTTGCAAAACATTCCCCAAATCCCAAACATGTACAAAATCATCACCAAAATCCAATATGAGTACGCTCATCGTCTTATCCATCACCTTGGAAAATGTCGAAATCTTCATGGACACAGTGGAGAAGCTGTTCTCGAGTTCACTGCTGAAAATCTCAACCACAACGGCTTTGTCATGGACTTTGGAGATATAAAAACTCCCCTCAAAGCCTGGATAAATGCCAATTGGGACCATGCTTTCCTTGCCAATGCCCAAGACCCTCTGCTCCCTTATATTCAAAGCGAGGGACTGAAATGCTTTATCTTTCCTCATGAACCCACCGCTGAAGTCATGGCTCATTACCTGTACCAACATGTCAATCAATCGGGACTGTTGCCAACAGGAGTGCGCTTACTTTCGGTCAGCATACAGGAAACTTGCAGTGGCATTGGTTACTATGCTCCCAACCTGATAACACCATGAAAATCAGCGAAATATTCTACAGTCTCCAAGGAGAAGGACAACTGTTGGGAGTTCCTTCCGTTTTCCTCAGGACTGCTCATTGCAATCTTCACTGTCGCTGGTGTGATACCCCTTATGCCAATTGGCAATCCCATATTCAAGACCTGTCCATAGAAGACATTTATCACCAACTGACCCACTTTAAAGTTAAACCTATCGTCATCACTGGGGGAGAGCCTTATCTGCAACCGGAATTGCCTCAACTGTGCGAACTTTTACATGCCACTGGCCATCACATCACCCTTGAGACCAATGCAACTCTATTTATGCCTCTCAAGGCTCACCTGATCTCCATGAGTCCCAAATTAGCCAATTCAGTTCCCGATTCAACCAAGGCTGCCCATCATCAACGTCAACGTCTCAATCCCACTGTCATTCATCAATTTTTAACTCATCATCAATGCCAAGTCAAATTTGTAGTTGATCACCCGACAGATTTGCAAGAAATCAACGAGTTAGTGCATGACATCCCCATTCCCAAAGAACAAGTCATATTGATGCCTCAAGGTCAACATCCTGCAGAGCTTGCACAACGACAACATTGGCTGGCCGAAATCTGCAAAACCGAACAATATCGCTATTCTCCCCGTCTCCACATTACACTGTGGGGCAATCAACCAGGGACTTGACTTACCCTTTTTTGCCTATCACAGTGTGTATACCCTCATTACTTGCCATTGCTTCATTCTCTAAGAGAAACGTTTCAATAGAGATAACGGTGTTTCTCGCTGCTCAAAATGGGCAATTCGTTCCCGCAATTGCTGAATTATGGGCGGAGTCAACAATTGATGTTTCTCATCTTCCAACTGACCTTCCAACACTTCTGCCAATCGTTGGGCACTGTTTAACATCAATTCAAAAGCCACCCGGCCACCAAAGGGACCTGGCAGTCTCATGAACAATGCCAAACCGGGACTTGCAAATTCTGTCATCGTTTCTGGATCAAAATAGCCTGGCTCCAACATGTTGGCAATGCTAAACACTGGATTTTTGACTTTTACCTCACCCACCCCATAATGGTGGAAAATCTTCATTTCACCATGTCTCAATCCCAAATCTGCCAAGATTGCAAAAATATCTTCCCCCAAAAATCCTGGCTCATACTTGGCCACCACATATAAAACTAAAATCAGTTCAGATTCCCGAGAGAATGTCGCTTTTTCTCGCTTGGAAGGGGTGGCTCGTTCTTCGGAAACAGGCTCTTCTACAACGTCATTGACTGCAACCTCTTGATCGGTTTGTTCCTCAGTCAATCCAAGTCCTTTCCTCTTAGTCCCAGCAGAATTGACTGGTTTTATTTCCTCAGTCTCCACCGCTTCATCCAATACCGGAGGATTGAGAGAACGACCTTCTTTATTTCGCAACGTGCTGCGTTTTCGAGCACTGGTTTCCTGCCGATAGGAGTCCAAATCTTCCTTAAGCAAACGGGAATCGGTTTTGCCATGATTGATTGACCATTCATGACCCACAGGTTCCTCCAGATAGGAAGACGAGTCTTTTCGCACCGCTCGATTGCGGCGTCTCAACCGTAAAAATCGACGCACAAAGGGGAAGGCAATCAGTAAAACAGTTACAATTCCAAGTAAAGTGAGTAAGTAACTCATCGGTTTATTCTCTTAAATCAAAAGGGCTCTAAGATATTTTTTTATGTCTACAGGTCAATTCTGCTCTTCACAATTATAACAAATCTTGCATGTCCACAGCGACCAATCGAGACACTCCAGGCTCTTGCATGGTCACCCCAAGCAACTGCTCTGCAATTTCCATGGTAATTTTATTGTGGGTGATGAAAATAAATTGCACCCGCTCTGACATCACTTTTACCAAGGTGCAAAACCGTTGTACATTGGTGTCATCTAAAGGGGCATCCACTTCATCCAAAACACAAAATGGGGCTGGATTGAGTTCAAAAATGGCAAATATCAAGGCCATGGCGGTCAAAGCCTTTTCTCCCCCAGACAACAGATGAATGTGAGTATTTTTCTTGCCCGGAGGTTGGGCCATCATCATAACCCCAGCGGTCAACACATCATCATGAGTTAAAGTGAGTTGAGCTTGTCCCCCTCCAAATAAACGTGGGAACAGTTGTTGTAAAAATTGGTTGATCTGTTCCAAAGTGTGACGAAAACGGGTGCGAATTTCTTGATCAATCTTGGTAATAGCATGTTCCAATAGGTTTAAGGCATCTTGTAAATCAGCAGCTTGCGTGTCCAAATACTGTTGGCGTTCGGCCTGCTCTTTATATTCTTCCAAAGCGGCCAAATTCACAGCCCCAATTTGTTGTAATTTGCGTTCCACAGCCTCGATCTGAGCCTGCCAACTGGTCTCATCAGCATGCTCAGGTAACTCGGCCAATAAGGCAATGGGACTGAGGTCTAAACTGGCCAGATGAGTCTCTATGGTTTGACGATGAATTTCATCGGCTTGAGCAGCCATGCGCAACTGTTCAAGTTGAGTGCGAACTTGTTCCACTTGCTCAGCCAAACTCTGACGTTGACCTTCTTCATCATTGAGGACAATCTCCAACTGGGCAACCGTTTGTTTGGCTTGGACAAAGGCAGTTTCCAAATGAGTTTGTTGCTGTTGAGCCGTGGCTAATTGGGCATGTAAATCTTCTAAAGGCAATTCTTGTTGGGCTAAATCTTGTTGTAAACCAGTTGCTTTTTTGCGCAAGGATTGGAGTTGGGCATTCAGTCGTTCCACAGATTGTTGCACATGGTCCCGTTCCAGTTGAGCTGCTTGTAAATTGACTTCTGTACTTTGTAGCGCAGATAATGCCAGTTGCCATTCTCCACGACATCGGGCCACCTGTTCCTGGTTAAGTTGAC
Source organism: Thiomargarita sp. (assembly GCA_020721005.1). Taxonomy (GTDB): domain Bacteria; phylum Pseudomonadota; class Gammaproteobacteria; order Beggiatoales; family Beggiatoaceae; genus DYNP01. The sequence continues at coordinate 148,898 of DYNP01000010.1, read as the reverse complement.
GCTGCCCAGCCAATTCTTCTCGTTCCTCTGCCAGTTGATCAACAATTTCCAAGGTGGCATACAATTGTTCCCGAGTGTTATGTAAAGCAGTCTCATCTTCATTAAGTTGTTGCAGAACTTCCTGTTTTTCTCTGGCCACCCGTTGTTGTTGGGCTTGAATGTGCGCATATTGAGCCTGTTGACTGCTCAATTGGTTATCTATATCAGCCAACTTTTGTTGTTGAGCATACCAGGCTTGTTGCAATTGTTCCCGTTGTCGTTCCTGTTCCGCCACAGCCTGATGTTGCTGATTTAACTCAGTTTGATAGGTGTTTAACTCTTGGTCCAGTTGGGACAATTCCCGTTCCACCTGTTTAATGGTTTGTTCTCGTATGAAAATGCTGTCCGTTTCAGAAAGCGTGTGTGGCATCAGTAACCAGTGGGGACCTAGCCAAATACCGTTAGCAGTGATAATTGATTCGGTGGCAGTCAATTGGGAACGGGCAGCATAGGCTTGTTCCAGGGACTGAGCAGTCCACACGCCCCCCAACAGACTGGTTAATGGCCAGGGGGCCTGTAGTTTCTCAAGCAGGGGAACGAGGGGTAAACTGGAATATGAGTAAGAGGAAACGTCTTCCGTTTCAAAGAGAGCTAAAGTCCATTGAGGAGGGGTTTGTAGCAGGGGTTGGATTTTGTTTAAATCGTCGATGCAAATGCTGTGCAGACGTTGATGCAAGACGATTTCTACCGCACGTTCCCAACCAGTTTCAATGTGCAGTTCGTGTACCAAATAACTGCTATATTCAAGGCCTTGTTGTTGTAGCCAGGTGGGAATTTCTGTAGAGGAATTGCCTAAGGCGGCTGTTTGCAATACTTGTAGGGAACTGAGTTGACCTGTGAGACGATGATGATGGGATTGAGTTTGGGTGAAACGCAGTGTATTTACTTGAAGGCATTCTTTCAGTTGTTGGAGGGTGGTTTGTTGAGTGGCGAGTTGAGTGGCAAGTTGGGTGAATTGAGCTTGTTCGTGGGGACGAATTTGTTGTAATTGATTGATTTTAGAAGTTAAAGCTGTGGTCCCGTACAATCCTTCTTCTGTGGTGAGGCGTTGTAAACGCTGTTGATGATGAGTTATGCGTTGTTCTAAATTTTGCAGGTGCACTCGTTCAACTTGTGCCGCTTGGATGGGAGTGGCTTGACGTTGGTTAAAGTTGTCCCATTCAATTTGCCAGGTTTCCAGATTCTCTTCAGCGGTTTGCAAGGCTTGTTCGGTGAGTTCAACTTGCTCTTGATGAGTGTTGAGGGTAAAGCCGGTGGCCGTGATTTTGGTGGCCAATTCTGGCAGACGTTGTTGTTCGTGTTGTAATGTGTGTTGAGTGTCTGCAATATGTTGATTGAGTTGAGTTAATTCGCGCGTGATTTCTTGGTGACGTTGTTGTAAGTGGGTAATTTGTTGGGTAAGACGGTCCACTTGGTGTTTGGCGTCATAAAAACGAGCTTGGGTTTCGCCAAGGGTGGTTTGGGCGAATTGGTAGGCGGCTTGTTGAGAGTGTTTTAGATGTTCAAAGTTGTGGAGTTTTTGTAGAGTGTCTTGTAGAATGACTGTTTGTTCCGCAATGGTTTGTTGAGCGGTTTGGACGGCAATGTCAAAGCGATTCCAGCGTAAGGCTTGGAGTTGGGCATTGAGCAAGTGTTCAGAGTGTTTAAGAGCTTGATATTTCTCAGCTTGTTTGAGTTGACGTTGCAATTTGTCGAGTTGTTTTTGTAATTCTTGTCGAATTTCGTCTAAACGAGCTAAATTTTGCCGGGTATGTTCCATGCGCTGTTCCGATTCTTTGCGACGTTCTTTATACTTGGAAATGGCGGCGGCTTCTTCCAAATAGTTGCGCAATTCTTCAGGTTTGGCGTCGATAAACCGGCTGATCATGCCTTGTTCGATGATGGCATAGCTGCGAGGTCCCAATCCGGTTCCCAAAAACAGTTCTTTAATATCCTTGCGTCGGCATCGAGTTTCGTTTAAAAAGTATTCGGATTGTCCAGCCCGGTCAAGTTGGCGTTTGATCACAATCTCATCCGGGTAGCCGGCCAGTTTAACGGCGCTGAAAGTGAGTTCAACCAGGGCATAATTGCTGGGTTTGCGGGCTTGAGAGCCATTGAAGATCACATCGGTCATGGCGGCTCCGCGCAGTTGTTTGGCTGCACTTTCTCCCATGACCCAACGGATGGCGTCAATGATATTGGATTTGCCGCAGCCATTGGGACCTACAATGCCGACGCGTTGGCTGGGAAAAGGGAGTTGAGTGGTGTCTACAAAGGATTTGAAGCCAGAGAGTTTGATTTTGTTTAGGCGCATTCCGTTTCGTGGCGGTTATTTAAGGGTAAGACGTGGCATAAAACTTGAGTTCAGTTTATTAGGCAGTTATTTCATCAGACCTCGTTTTCTGTCGAATCAGAGGGTGGGGGATGATAGGGTTGTTTGTTTTAAAGGGATATAAATCCATTAATTTCACTATATTATCAGGAATTTTATATGAATCCAAAATTTTTGTTGTTGACTGTGGGTTTGAGCTTGGTGGCTTGTGTGAATCCGCCTGCCCAGTCGGAAAAGACCGGACCGAGTGTTGAGCATGGTTTGTCCGCAGCGATGACCGGTATTCGTCATTTGCTGTTATCTCCTCTGCAAATTGCAGCGGGATTGTTGGAAGGGGTGGCGTCGGTACCTTATTATTTGTCTATGGAATTGCATGAGTTGAATAAGGGACTGGTGCAGGCGCAGGCCAAAGTTACCTTAGAGGATACTTATGATGCTGTATACGGTAAATCACTGAATAATGTGGTTGATAATGGAGAGGTCGGAGTTACTTTTTCGCGGATGAAACAGGCTAACCAGTCTTTTCAGAAGTTATTAAAAGAGTATGGAATTCCTCAGAGTCAGCATTATATTTTGACCAGTATTGAAGACAGTCAAAATATACACACGTTATTTGCAGTAATTTATCGGCCAGTCACGCAGATTCAAGTATTAGATAAGCGAGACGGACGTTCCCCACGGATGTATTCTGTGGAAGATCGGTTGTTTTATGAACCCTTTCAGTATAACACGGATCAACAAGTCTTGGATACGATTATTGATTGGGCAGCGTTGCCCAAACAGGATTTGTCCACGCAAAAAGCGCAGGCATTATTGATGACTTTGGCTGCCAATGCAGTGATCAAGGAGAAACGAGCCCATGATTATTGGCAAGTTGAGCGGCGTTGGTTGAGTGGTCAGGCTGCGCAAATTGTGGGAGAAAGTGCTTCTCGAGTGAGAGATAGAATGGGATTGGGTTCTTAATTTTAGAACGCAATCTTTTTTGGTTAAATCTGAAGGGAAGGTGGTAACGCGATTGGTGGGCTTGCTGTCGTCAGCTCATTCCAACCGTGTTCTACCTATTTTACGGTGCTTTGAGGGTCTGAATCAGAAACTGGTGTATTGTAGGATGAGCTGCCTGTCGTCAGCCATCCTACGGAATTTTTCAAGCTTTTTAATAACACGCCCCATGGATTTTTTTAAAACTGAGGTCTTGACAAACTATTTGTTTTCCTGTACACTCTCTCTCAATCTAGTCCAGTAAATTGTTGAACAAGTTGGGGCCATAGCTCAGCTGGGAGAGCGCTACAATGGCATTGTAGAGGTCGGCGGTTCGATCCCGCCTGGCTCCACATTTATGTTTTAGTCTTGTAATTGGGATGCGAAGATAATTTCCATCCTTGTTTTTGTTTTATTTTCACGCAAGTCCCCATCGTCTAGTGGCCTAGGACATCGCCCTTTCACGGCGGTAACAGGGGTTCGACTCCCCTTGGGGACGCCATCTATTGTTGGGTCAGCCGGCAAAGTTGCCGCTGTCCACAGTCATTATGTTTACTCCTCTACGATCTGATAGCTGACTGCAGTTAAATCCTTGAGATTGTCAGACACTGGGCAGCGTCGATCCACTTTTTCCAAAAATGTTTTTTTCTCCTCCAGGCTAAGGTCAGCATCCAATTTGGTAATCACACGGATGCTCATAAATCCAGCCCGATTTTCCGTGCCTTTGCCCATAAACACGTCCACATCCACTTCTCCCTCAGCTTTAACTTCAATTTTCCTCAATTTAATACGTTCTTGCTTGGCAATAACCTGAGCAACGGTAACTACGCAGGCTGCCAATGAAAATAAAGTGTATTCTACAGGGGTCGGACCCGCATTATTACCTCCTGCATGGGTGGGTTGATCGGCGTAAAATTCGTGATCCCGCACTTTGCCTTGAATTTTAAATTGTTCGATCAAACTGGCTTCCGCTTGAACAGTTTTGACAGTGGCCATAGATTGTTTTACCTTAAAAAGTGTTGTGAGATTTTAAAACCAAAATTGGTTTTACCCATTGTGCAAGCTTTCATTAAATTAAGGTACATTGGAGTGGTGACAGTAGCCGCACTGCCATTAAATTAAGGTATATTGGAGTGGAGGCTTTAGCCGGTTGGCGGTAGACGTTCCGTAATTTGAGTGTATTGAGTAATGCCTACCGCTGGCCGGCTAAAGCCTCTACTCCAACCCTTAACCACACCAAAACAGGTGTTGCACACAAGGTATTACCGAGAGTTTTCAATTAATATAATTCTGAGGAGGTTCCCCATGAAATGGGTAGAAAAAATCATTGTTGGTCTGGGATTTATCATAACCAGTCCGCTTATACTGGCTCAAGCGCCCGGTCAAAATGAGTGGGTGATGGTTGAAGAAACTATAATCACTCAGGAAACTAGAGTGAATCAAAGTAGCACTCGAGGACAGGGATTTGGTATGGGAGGAGTTCCTGTGGAACAAGTTCATACTTCTAAAGGAGAAACAACCTCAACTCAAACTTCTACCACCCGTTCCCAACCCATGAATACTGCTCAGCTTGAGCAGGCAGTTTCCCATCAAAAAGCCATATCAGTGAAAGTGCTAGGGGTGGATCGAGTCATGTCTTCTCCAGGCAGACGACAAGAAAGTAATCAGTTGTTGAAGGTGGATCAAACTTTTATTTTGAGCACTGAGCATCCTCATGTAAAGATAACCTTGAGTCAGTCCAGCATCAATCCCCACGCAAATGGAGTTCAACACCTGAATCTGCGGCTTTTGCTCAATAATACGTCCGATAAAAAATTGACGCTTGCCAGTGGCAGTTTCAACAAAGCTTCAACCCGCTCCAGCGACACTCCCCAAACTCGGGAAATTGCCGCCAATGGCAGTCAAGCTGTTCAACTGACTTATGAGCTGCCTCAAATCAATGGGACTTATGAAATTAAAACCCTGAATTTGACACGATCATTCCTGTAATCCAAACTTAGGGGCGGGAATCCCTTCCCGCCACACTCAAACTAAGTAAGTGCCTTGATGTTAGTATGGAGGTTAGAAACTGAAGTTTCTAATTCAGCTTACAACTTACAACTTGAACAAGGAAGTACTTATCTTACTTGATAATGGTAACATCCTCGGCTTGCAAACCCTTCTGACCTTGAGTAACGGTGAATTCAACGATCATCCCTTCTTCTAAGGTCCGATAACCTTCCCCATTGATGGCGCGATAATTGACGAACACGTCCTCATTATTATGGTCACGTTGGATGAATCCATATCCCTTTGAGTTGCTAAACCACTTGACCTTACCTTTTTCCTTCGTTGCCATTTTTCTTACCTCAAATTGCTAATTAAACCTTGGCAAATTGTACTAACCATCTTCATTAACATCCGCTAGTAGGACTAAACCTTAACCTAACTGCTTAATCAACAGTTGACTACAAATTGACCGTAACTTTTCGTCTGCTCTCTACCACCCAATTTTCACAATACTTATAAAGGGTATATCTTGTAGAGATCTCAGAAATGCTATTATAACTACTGTCATCTAGTTTGTCATTACTTTCTTTGCCCGCTTAACCGGCAGATCAAATAATTCCTTTGTAGTTGGCTATTTACTCCATTTTTGAGGTACAACGTTATCCTATAACTCCGTTTATAACACAAACTACCTCCCCTATTGAACATAAAAACACTCCTTCCTGAATAAGAGTTGATCACTTGAAATGATAAAAATTCTCATTTAAATAAGTGGCCACTGCCTCCACTTCCTCCTCAAACCACAGTACATGCGTATTTGTAGCGCAACGCTGTATATGCGTTTTCAAGTTATCAAGTCCGCTGATAATCCGATTTTCTCTCGTATAAACTTCCGTATTGTGACAATTCAAACAATGGGCATCATGTAAGGTTTTCCCATCCTTCTTATCCTCCCCAACAACTGGGGGATTTTCAGTTTTGACGGACTTTTTATCCTCACTTTCAGAATCCGTAGCGGGCAAATTTTCCGTCTTTGAAGACTCAGTCGTTCTGACTTCCTCTGTTGCCTTAACTTCTCCTGATGAAGTAATTGAAGATTCAGGCTTAGGAGCAGTATCCATTGATACTGGTGCAGAAACACCAACCACGAGTAAATTGGATAACAAGACAAATTCGATTAACATAACAATAATGATCTCCTTTAAAGTTGAGTTCATGAGTAGGAAAAAAAACCTCTTCATGGAACTTGGGATTTTGGCAAAATATTTTCATGATTTCAAGTCGAAAACAATTTTTTATCTCCTTCACAGCTAGAAATTGCAATAATAGATCTCTTACAAAAGTAAATGATGCGATAAAGATGAGATACGAAAAAATAAAAGGGAAATTCAATTTGGAGTATAATCTTTATTCGGAGTATAAATCTTAGAAGGTACATTGGAGTGGAAACTTTAAAAGGTACATTGGAGTGGAAATCTTAGAAGGTACATTGGAGTGGAGGCTTTAGCCGGCCGGCGGTAGTCCATTGCAATTTGTGTATGTGGGGTGATGCTTACGACTGACCGGCTAAAGCCTCTACTCCAAAGACCTGCTAACCGGCTAAAGCCTCCACTCCAAGGTATCTTAACTGAGGGGCAACTCTCATTTTTTCATGATCGCATACTTATTACAAGAGGTCTAATAATCAAACTCTACTCAGTTCTTAACTGTTCCTAAAAAATCTACCCTCTAACTCAAATGAATCAATCCCTCCTCATTTTGAACGTGCACCCCCTACTATTTTTATCTTTTTTAAACTTTTCTCTACTAATAAGAAGCCCTACCTTACTGGCAACCACCACTGGCACAGATTGGACCACTGGTACTACAGGTACACTGACTTTATTGGATAGTACTTCCGTTAGTATTACTCTAACCAACATTGAAAGCCCCAGCATTTCACTCAGCAATTTATCCGATACTACTAAATTTTGTCCACCCTTAGCCTCCTCACAGGAACGTATCAGTTATTGGTTAACCACCGCCTCCAATTGGACAGCCACTTTCAACTCTCCAGTCAGTAACCTATTGCTGTATACTACCTTTTTAATTTGAATTAAGTTGCTCCGAAACTCAAGTAACAGTCTATTACCATGGTGTTGACAAACTCCTCAAAAATATGAAATTCTACAAATTTGGTCCCAAAATTCCCGGCAACTTAGACACCTTAAATTGGTATGAATATCCCGCTACCCTCTTCAAACAAACCATTGACCAACGCTTTGTCGTCACAGCAACCTACCTCTTAAAAGATGGAGAATTGGGAGACAGCACCATCTTGGATGGCAAAATCATCGATCCAGGCAACCTGGGACTGTCTCAATCCACTGATCTGGGCTATCCATCTTCCCAATTCTCTCTTGACTAACTTCACCCCTCAGGCAACTCTCATGACCCTTTCTGTTGTCATTTTGGCAGCTGGCCTGGGCAAACGCATGCACTCCAAATTGCCCAAAGTTTTACACCCCCTGGCCCATCGTCCCCTCATCCATTACGTGTTAGAAACCGCTTTGAGCCTACACCCCCGACAAATTTACCTGGTATATGGCCACCAAGGCGAACAATTGCAAGACGCCCTTCAACAATTCCCAGTCCATTGGATTCACCAACCCCAACAACTGGGCACCGGTCACGCTGTCGCTCAAGCCCTGCCAGTCATTCCCAATGAAGACCAAGTACTGATTCTGTATGGAGACGTGCCCCTGATTCGCACGGATACCCTCCAAAAACTACTGCTCAAAGCCGATTCCCAATACTTAACTTTACTAACTGTGCACCTGTCCCAACCCACAGGCTATGGACGCATTGTACGAAACTCCCAAGGCCAAGTGACGCGCATCGTCGAAGAACAGGAAGCCGATACCCATCTTAAACAAATACAAGAAGTTAACACAGGAATTCTAGTGGTCTCAGCCCATCAATTACGTCAATACTTAGGACAACTTTCCAACCACAATGCCCAAGGAGAATACTATCTAACTGACATCGTGGGACTGGCGGTTCAATCCCAATATCCAGTACACACTGTCACCCTCACTGACCCCTATGAAGCCCTAGGAGTCAATGACCGAGCCCAACTCGCCCAACTGGAACGACACTGGCAACGGCAACAAACTCAACAACTGATGCAGGCTGGAGTCACCCTCCGAGATCCAGATCGCTTGGACATTCGAGGCACAGTGCACATTGCCCACGACGTCGAACTTGACATTGACATCATCTTAGAAGGTCAAGTCACCTTAGAAGAAGGCGTAAAAATTGGTCCCTACACCCGGATCAAAAATGCTCACATCTCCAAAAATGCAGAAATTTTAAGCCATTGTGTGATAGAAGGTGCTATCATTGGCGAAGGCGCTCGCATCGGTCCCTTTGCCCGCATTCGTCCCGACACAGTCTTAGCCGAACACGTCCACATTGGCAACTTTGTGGAAATTAAAAAATCCACTGTGGCCCAACACTCCAAAATCAATCACCTCAGCTACATTGGTGACACAGAAATAGGACAACGCGTCAACATTGGAGCCGGCACCATCACCTGTAACTATGATGGAGTAAACAAATACAAAACTCTCATTGGAGACGATGCCTTCATCGGCTCAGACACCCAACTCATCGCCCCGGTCACAGTGGGGGCTGGGGCCACCATTGGCGCCGGGACCACCTTAACCCTTTCTGCTCCTCCCCAAGAATTAACCCTCAGTCGTGCCGAACAAATCACTGTCAAAGGTTGGCGACGCCCGGTAAAAAAATAAACCGGAAGGTCCTAAACCACTCCAACATAACCAAATAAAAAGTTCCTTAGACCTCTTACAAAAGTCATGTAGAGCCCTGTAGAGTGGGCAAACGTCCTTTTATTAGCCTATCATTCATACTTGGAATTGGGTAGGTAACGATAAAACACTTGCCGCCCTGCCATTCAATTAAAATACGTTGGAGTGGAGGCTTTAGCCGGCCAGCGGTAGGTATCACCCCGCACTCACAAATTGCAATGGACTACCGCCGGCCGGCTAAAGCCTCCACTCCAGCTAAAGCGCTGTCTACGGCTGACCGGCTAAAGCCTCCACTCCAGCTAAAACGCTGTAGGGTGGGCAAACGTCCTTTTATTTGGCCACCATTCACACTGTTCACTACTCACTATTCACTTTTATGTCCACATCTACCTACACTGTCATCATGGGCATGGGCAAAACTGGAATTGCCTGTGCCCAATTTCTCAATCAACGGGGAATTCCCGTGCGCATCATGGACAATCGTGCTCAACCCCCTGGCCTTAGCATTTTACGAAATACTTTACCCGACATTCCTTACCTAACTGGAGAATTCAATGCCAATTGGCTCAACCAAGCCCAAGAAATCATTCTCAGTCCCGGCTTAGCCCTGACTGAAGCAACGGCCCATCTCACCAATTCAATCCCTATTTGCAGTGAAATTGAATTATTTACCCGTTATGCCAATGCCCCCATTGTAGCCATCACCGGCTCCAATGGCAAAAGCACTGTCACCACGTGGTTGGGCGCCATGGCCAAACAAGCGGGTTGGCAAGTTCAAGTGGGTGGAAACTTAGGAACACCCGCCTTAAAACTGTTGACAGAACCTGCACCTGATCTCTATGTACTTGAATTATCAAGTTTTCAACTGGAAACCACCTATCACTTGCAAGCCAAGGCAGCGGTTATTCTCAATCTCAGCGAAGATCATATGGATCGCTATGCTTGCTTTGAGGACTATAAAGCAGCCAAACAACGTATTTATCAACAGACAGCAATTAAAATCTTCAATGCAGATGACGCCGCTGTATTGGCCATGCGTTCCCCAGATCATCCCCATTTTACCTTCAGTTTACACCCTTATCAAGGTGATTTTCATGTGGCCATGGAACAAGGGGAACTGTGTCTGTATTACCAAACTCAACCCTTATTGCCTGTCTCTTCCATGCGTTTAACCAGTGCCATTATGCGAGCCAATGCCCTGGCCGCCTTGGCATTGGCCAAAGCCATTGATTTACCACTGGTCCCTTGTTTGAAAACGGTACAAGAATTCACCGGTCTCGCCCATCGTTGCTGCTGGATAGGTCGAAAACAAAATGCAGACTGGTTCAACGATTCCAAGGGGACTAATGTCGGCGCCACTTTGGCAGCCATTCAAGGTTTAGAGCGTCCCAAACAAATTATTCTGATTGCCGGTGGGCAGGGCAAAGGGGCCGATTTTTCCCCCTTGAGAGAAACGGTATTGGCCCATTGTCGCGCTTGTATTCTCATTGGTGAAGATGCTCAATTGATAGCGCAGGCTTTGACAGAAACGGTTCCATTGTACTTTGAGACCAGCATGGAAATGGCTGTGCATCGGGCAGCACAACTGGCTGGATCGGGAGATGCGGTGTTATTGTCGCCTGCTTGCGCCAGTTTTGACATGTTTCAAAATTATGAGCACCGAGGCGAGGTGTTCACCAAACTTGTGCAAGGGCTTGAGTCCGGGGAATTCGATCATTCGAAGGCATGAAAACCCAGTAGGTTGAGTCATTTGACCCAGTCTACTGAGAAAGTAAATGGTGCGATGAAGATGAGATACTAAAAAATAAAAGGGAATTTCCCCATTGGAGCGGAGTCTTTAGTCGGAGTGGGGCTCTAGAAGATAGGTTGGAGTGGAGGCTTTAGTCGGAGTGGGGCTCTAGAAGATAGGTTGGAGTGGAGGCTTTAGCCGGAGTGGGGCTCTGGAAGATAGATTGGAGTGGAGGCTTTAGCCGGTCAGTCGTAGGCATCCCCCCACATACACAAATTGCAAAGTCCGACCGCTGACCGGCTAAAGCCTCCACTCCAACGGAGAGTTTAAGTGGCTTTGATTTTGGGGTCCAGTTGCGCGGCTTTTTGCCAAAAATCTTGCGCCTGCTCAGGCTGAGCCAATGCTTGGCAAAGTTCGGCACAGTTGATCAGCCATTCGACTTGTTGAGGTTGTTGGGCAGCCAATTTGGAAAAGATTTGTAAAGCTTCATTTAACCGTTTTAGCATGCGATAGCCATAGGCTAAATTTCTTTGAAAAACAAGTTGTTGAGGTTGTAAATGCGCAGCCTGTTCTAAGTGTTGTAAGGCTTTTTCTCGGGCAGTAGGTATTTGGAAAGATAGAATTCCCAGGTCATTGTGGGCTGCCGCGTGGGTGGGTTGGGACCGAATTTGGGTTTCCAGAGATTGGAGGGCTTCGACGGTGTGTTGCTGATTGATCAGGTCAATGATTTCGGGTTGTACGATGAGTAAACTGACTTGACGCCGCGGGTTATTGGTCGCCAAGGATGTGAGTTGTGGAGTTTGGGGAATGGGAGAGTTGGGATTTTTCTGGGTGCTATTTTGAGGGGGATGAGGAAGTAAGGTGGCTTCCATTTGGGCAATCAGAGTTTCTAAACCGGTGCGGTTTTGATGGGGACTGGATTGTTGAATTGAAGGGTTGGGACTGGGTTGTTGAGTTGGAGATTTGGAAATGGTGGGGGAAGCAGGTTGAGGATTGTTGAGTGCAGAGACATGAAATTCGGGTTGAGCAGTGTGGGCAGGAATTGGTTGGCCTCGAACGCTGTAACTCAATGAAACTTGGGGTAATAAGGGGGCAATGAGTTGTTTGGTTTGTTTTAATATATGGATGTAGTGTTCAAACATCCAATGTAAGGCGGGTTTGAGTTGACCTTGGATGAATTGTTGGGCGGAAAGGTGAATGGAGAGTTGGCCATTTTCGTCTTCTTTTAATGAGGTGAAATGGTAGAAAATGAGGGGCTGTTCGTCTACCCACAGTTGGTTGTCTCGACGGGTGATTTGGTAGTTGTCGATATTCCAGGGGGCAAGATTGGTGCCTTTATGGGGTAATGCTAGGACACCTTGAAATAGGGCAGGCCAAAGGTTGATGTATTTTTGGTCGGCAAAGCGTTGACCTTCGACTCGATCATAGCACCATTCTATGCAACGTTCTCTCCACCAACGCAAGCAAGCGAGGCCTTGGGTGTCTCGACGAAAGGCCATCCAGCCGGCGTTGTAGAGACCAAATACTTCAAGTGATTGGTTGGCGGGGGAGAAACGGTGGCCAGTGATGGCGACAGAATAGTCAGCGGTGGCTTGGTAAATGGGATCAAGGGAGGAGAAGAAGAAGAGGTCAGCGTCCAGATAGGTTAAAAAGTCAATGTGGGATTGTTGTTCAAATAGGTAAGCTGGCAGACAGGCTTTGCAGGTGAAATAGTATTCAGCAAGGGTGCGTTCGGTTTTGGTGCGCAGTAAGGCGGGATCTGCCTGTTCTAATTCAGAAAGTTCAATGAGTTGGATGAAGGGCAGGTTGAGTTGTGAGAGGGTTTGGTGGCAGGGACGGTCTAGACATAATATGGAGAGTTGGAAAGGGTGTGAGCAGTGGAGAATGAGGGATTGGTAAAGGGCAAGTCCCTTGGGCAGATAGCGGTGGTCAAAGAAGGTGCAGAAATAACGCATAAGTGTTTGAGTTCTTTGTAGCAGACCGCTGTGCGGTCATAGTCAATTACGTTGGAGTTAAGGCTTTAGCCGGTTAGAGTTGGAGTCAAGGCTTTAGCCGGTTAGAGTTGGAGTCGAGGCTTTAGCCGGTTAGAGTTGGAGTCGAGGCTTTAGCCGGTTAGAGTTGGAGTCAAGGCTTTAGCCGGTTAGAGTTGTTTAGCCGGTAGGTTGGAGTCGAGCCGGCTGGAGTCGAGGCTTTAGTCGGTCAGCCATAGAGGCCCTTGCCATTTGTGTATGGGGTGATGCCTACTGCTGACCGGCTAAAGCCTCAAGTCCAACCGGCTAAAGCCTCGACTCCAATGTAAGTCCCCCGGGAATGTTTTTTTAGGGTATGATGAGGGTGCTCCATTCGGATAGGAGGGATTGGCAGCCGCTGTTGACGTTTTCGGCTTGAATGGCCACGAAATAGTGTTGACCTGTTTCTAATTCTACGATGAGTTCTAATGTGGGACCCAGTTCTACTGTAGAAACAGGTTTGGCTTCTGGATAAGGAGCGTAAAATAGACGGTATTGCATCCCTTCTCCCAAGCTAGTCCAACGTCCGGCGACTGTGGCGCCTCCTGTTCTTTTGGGCAGGATATCTATGCTTAGAGAAGGAGAATAGGGCGGGCAGCTGTTTAGGGTGTTGTCAATAAAGCTTCTCAAATTCATGACGTTGCTGTAGACACCCACGGAGTCAGGTTGAGCACATTCGCCTGTTCCAAACGAGGTGATGCCAATTTGTTGCCATTCTTGACCATTGAGAATTAATAGGGGTCCGCCGCTGTCTCCATAGCAGGTGTCTTTGCCACCTTCGTCTGGAAACCCTGCGCAAAGCATGTTGTCAGTGAATTCTCCTCCATAAGAGAGAAGTATAGATTGGCAGGTGTCTTGGGAAACCAGGGGAAGGGAAACTTTTTGCAGTTGATCGGAGAGGAGATCTGTGCCACTGAAGGGTAAAGCATATGATAAATTATCTGTAAAAGAGTATTGCAGAGAATTTTGTAACTCTTCCATAAAACAAGGAAATTGAGCAGATTCCTCGAGTTGTTCGCACTCATGAAAGTTATATTTCTGATATTTATCCGCATAAAAGGTCTCCAGTTCTGGGCGCAATGTGTCCCAAATCAGGTGAGACCAATTGGAAAGCTGACCTTGCTGTCCCCAGCCGATGGCCAGAGCTGAGGCACCTTCAGGAAGAGGTCCTTGAAAAAGGGTTACAGTTGGATGAGGGGCTGGTCTGTCCAGTTGCACCAGGGCAATGTCAAAATCTTCATGATAATAGTAACTTGTATGATTAGGGTGTACGAAGATATCTTTGATCCCAAAATATTCTACGCCCTCAGTGAGGCTCATTTGGGTCATGCCGAGCCCCACTTGAAAAGTGTTGACTGATTCTGAGTTTACACAATGGGCGGCAGTTAATACCCATTCTGGGGCGATTAAAGTGCCTCCACAAAAGAAATTTTCTTGCAGAGATACCGTGGTGTCTGAGTGTACTAAGACAGCCATCCAAGGGAATTCTCCTGGAGTTGCCGGTTCTCCTCCGACAATTCTAGAAGTGGCATGAGATTGAAAGGGAATAAGAGCAGTGCTCAATAAGCTGGTTAACAGGATGATTTTTAGTGATAATTTCATAAGTGTAAGTTCCAATGTCTCTACCCAGTTGTAGACTACCCAGACTAGCATAAGTGAGTGTGAAATACAATTGTTTGTTTGAAAATATGTAATAGGGTAGTTTAAATTGGCGCCTACAATCATCTTTTGTAGGATGTAGTCTGCGTGAGCTCTTTTTATGGTGCGTTAGGTATACTAAGGATAACACCTCTTGAAGGGATGTTATCCTTCTGTATCATAGGGTTGAGTTACATTGCGCAACTTATCCTGTTTATTCTACAGTTTTGGGGATGATCAATTGTTGACTATCTTAATGGATGGGAATTTGGTGGAATATTCCTTGGCTTGCAGCGACAGTTTGGCGGTCATACGGCGTGCAATTTCCCGGTAAATTTGGGCCAAACGACTGTCAGGTTCTGCAATAACGGTGGGTTTGCCCTGATCCGTTTGTTCCCGAATTCTTATGTCAAGAGGCAGGGCACCCAGGAAATCCACTCCGGTTTCTTGGGCCATACGCAGTCCTCCACCTTGACCAAAAATGGGTTCTTCGTGTCCACATTTACTGCAAATATGTATGCTCATATTTTCCACAATGCCCAATACTGGCACATTGACTTTTTCAAACATTTTCAGTCCTTTACGAGCATCCAATAGGGCAATATCCTGGGGAGTGGTGATGATGATGGCGCCACTGACTGGTATTTTTTGTGCCAAAGTAAGTTGAGTATCTCCAGTACCCGGAGGCAGGTCAACGATGAGGTAATCCAGTTGACGCCAACGAGTTTCTTTTAGCAGTTGTTCTAGAGCTTGAGTGACCATGGGACCCCGCCAAATCATGGGGGTTTCTTCTTCTATGAGGTAACCAATGGACATGGTTTGCAAACCATGCCCCATAATGGGTTCTAGGCTATTTCCATCCTTGGATTCAGGACGTGAATTTACTCCAAGCATGCGTGGCTGACTGGGTCCATAGATGTCAGCATCCAACAATCCAACCTGAGCTCCTTCAGAAAGTAGGGCTAAGGCGAGATTAACTGCTGTAGTTGATTTGCCCACTCCTCCTTTTCCAGAGGCTACCGCAATGATATTTTTGATCTCGCTGAGAGGATTGACGCCTTTTTGTACGGCATGACCCAGGATTTTTTGCGTGACCTGTATTTCCACTTGTTCAACATTATCCAATGCCCCAACCTTAGCGGTGAGCTGTTTGATCAAGGTTTCCTTGTATCCTTGAATTGGATACCCTAAAGTCAAATCGACAGTCACCTTTTTACCGTCAATTTGAATATTATTGATCGTTTTGGCAGAAACTAAATCTTTTTGCAAATAAGGATCAATATATTCTTTAAGTGCTGTTTCAACGGATTGTTGGGTGATTTCTACCATTCAATGGTTCTCCTTAAATTTGAGATATGTGGTTAAGCGGATGAATTCATTGACCCTTCTTAGCTTTAAGAGGGGCTGAAGAATTCAAATTTTTCCCGAGGGGTAACAGTCAGGCGAACAACTGAATCTTGGTCATCCACCCGTTCTATGTATGAACCGGCGGTAGTCCATTGCAATTTGTGAGTGCGGGGTGATACCTACCGCCGGCCGGCTAAAGCCTCTACTCCAACGTATTTTAGGGGTAACAGTCAGGCGAACAACTGAGTCTTGGTCATCCACCCGTTTCATGTATGAACCGGCGGTAGTCCATTGTAATTTGTGAGTGCGGGGTGATACCTACCGCCGGCCGGCTAAAGCCTCTACTCCAACGTATTTTAATTGAGATATACTTTAATTAAGTGGCGGATAATGGTAGGGTGGCAATAGTTTTATCGTTGTCTACCCAATTCCAAGTATGAATGATAGGCAAATAAAAGAACGTTTGCCCACTCTACAGCGCTTT
This sequence comes from Thiomargarita sp., assembly GCA_020721005.1. Lineage (GTDB taxonomy): Bacteria > Pseudomonadota > Gammaproteobacteria > Beggiatoales > Beggiatoaceae > DYNP01. Next base: position 132,565 of record DYNP01000010.1, on the reverse strand, counting down.
AGCTGGAGTGGAGGCTTTAGCCGGTGAGCAGCCGTAGGCAGCGCTTTAGCTGGAGTGGAGGCTTTAGCCGGTGAGCAGCCGTAGGCAGCGCTTTAGCTGGAGTGGAGGCTTTAGCCGGTGAGCGGTAGGATAAGCTGACAATGGGAAACCCATCCTACTTACTCCTTTTACGTAAGGTCAATAAATAATTTCCATGCACTCAAAAATGACAAATGAGGGCATTGTCTGTAAAATTCAATAATGATTGGACAAACAATGGGGAAGAGAAATCACTTGTAAGCATCAATACCCCTTTAGAAATGTAGAAGAAGGCAGTAGGAACAATTTACGGAAGATTCTGACTTTGAACAGTTAACTTTTCCATCAAGTAGATGGCCAAGCGCACAAAGTCAGCCTCTGTTATGATACCCACTAAACGACCATTTCGTAATACAGGTAGGCAACCGTGTTTTTCATCTAACATAAATTGAGCAGCCTCACTTAAATCAGTTTCCTCTTCTGCCACCATTAAATCCATCGTCATCACCTCGCTGATGGGAATTGCTGATTCCAGCTCATCCCTTTCATTGGGATTGATATCTGCCAATGCAGAAACTGAAACAGCCAGTACGTCCCGCTTTGTCAACAATCCTACAAATTCTCTCTGATCATTGACAATTGGAATATGACGAATTCGTTTTTCTAACATCAACTTTCGAGCCTGATACACAGTGTCTGTAGGCTTAAGAGTATGCACCTCTTCATTCATTAAATCTTTCGCCTTCATCATAAACCGTACCTCCCTATTGCCACTGTTGAAATTCAATTATCCACCTGAGACTATTTTTTTATAAAAACTGATTACTTATGTTAAGGCATGGGTTACTTTTTTACACCCTAGCCCAACAAAATTTTCATACTTTGTTGGATTAAGATTGGCCCAATTTATACTAACGATGTGAGTTTCAAATCAATGATTCTAAAATTAACCTTCAACCTGAAGTATTGTTAGATATGGACATCACAACTCACGTTGCGCAGAGGTTGTGGCTGCCTGCCAGAAATTTTTATCAAAGCAGCAGTATGTGTTATACTGATTATCTAACCGAGCTCAGTTGGTTATGGTGGTTGAAAGTGGCCCCAGCCCGGGGTTTGTCTACTGCATGCAGTTGGGATATTTTAACCAGTTTGGCAGGTCAATCTCAGTATGAATATTACTCAGATATTTTAAGTCATTTTCAAAGTCCACTGCCGATTGTCCAAACTCTGTTTGCCGAAGCAAAAACCCATTTGAAAACACCTGACCAATTGGCCTTATTGATCAGCACCTTATCTCATATTGATCCACTTCCTCAAACCGACAGTGGAGAAGTTTATGACACACTTTTGGAAATTTATGCGCGAGAAAATCACAGTGGATTACTTCGGGCGCCTCGACCTTTATTGGATCTTATGGTCATTTTGACTCAACCCCAACTTGAGGAAACAATTCAAGATCCCTTTGCGGGTACGGGCCACTTTATAGTTGCCGTAAATCATTATTTGCAAGTGATCCAAGAGGAAATTCAGTTTAACTCCTCCAATTTGTCTGGCAAATCCAATTTCTCTGGTCAAGTGATGGGCAAAGAACAAAACCGTTCCCGTCAACGTTTGGCGTTGATGAATTGTCTATTGCATGGCATTTTCGAGCCGGAAAAACTTCCCGTGTTATGGGAAGACAGTTTACTCATCGATCTGCAAACATGGCCCAAGGCAGATGTAATATTCAGTGTCTTGACCAGTGACACGGACGTGATTTCCAATCAACATGATGCTTCCCTGGCCTCTTTGCATACCCTTTACCAAATGTTGAAACCAGGCGGGCGAGCTGCCGTTATCGTGCCCGATCAATTACTCAATGCCGCCGGCCCTGCCCACTATATTCGCCAAAAATTGCTGGATCATTGCGTGGTACACACCGTTTTAAAATTGCCTTTGGGACTGTTTTATCCACATGCCATGGCTGCTCATGTACTCTTTTTTTATAAGTCTCAAAATCACGGAGAAGGAACGGAATATACTTGGTGCTATGACGCTCGCAGTCGAGCCCCCATTCTTGGGCAATATGTGCGCTTAACTCGGGAACAGTTGCAACCATTTGAACTGGTGTATGGGGAAGACCCGCTGGGCAAATCGGTCAGGGAAGAGGGCGAACGTTGGCGCTGTTTCACTCGTTCCCATTTGGCAGCTCATCAAGATCGTTTGGATTTACACTGGTTGCCCGATCAATCTCCTGATTCAAAAGTTCATAGGGCTTGGAGTGTGTTGGAAGACACCTTGGGGGAATTGGAAACTTTGAGTGAATTGCTTAAGGGGTGATCGAGCAAAAACTGAGTTGTGAATGAAAACTAAATTAGACCTCTTGCATAAACCAACTTTGGCAAAATTCAAATTGGCGCAGGCTGGATAAGGGGGCTTTTTTCGCGCTGTCATCCACCGATTCCCATAAGCATTTTGCGCATGAAAAGGGACCGTGTTTATTATTCACTTTTAGGTTCACGATCCAACAAGTTATGCACTGCTTCTTGTGGACTGTAATGTTGTTCCAACACGTGGTAGATTTGTTCCACAATGGGCATTAAGATGGCATGTTGTTGAGCCAGTCGATAAATTTCAGAAGTGGCACGGATGCCTTCCACCACTTGGCCAATGCTGGCTTGGGCTTGAGAAACAGTGTAGCCGCGAGCCAAGGCGCGGCCAAAGCGCCGATTTCGGGATTGATTGTCGGTACAAGTGAGTACCAAATCGCCTAAACCAGCCAGTCCCATAAAGGTTTCCCGTTGTCCACCGAGGGTGGTCCCCAAACGAACCATTTCTGCCAAGCCGCGGGTGATAAGGGCCGCTTGGGTGTTGGCACCGAAGCCTAAGCCGTCGGCAATGCCTGCCGCGATGGCAATGCTATTTTTAACTGCACCGCCAATTTGGACGCCGATCATGTCCAAACTGGTGTAAAGGCGGAAATAGCGATTGTGAAATAGGGTGACCAGGTGGTAGGCATAAGCTAAAGAATTGGTGGCTACCGTGACTGCGGTGGGAAGTTCTCTGGCCACTTCAGTTGCAAAGGAAGGTCCGGACAGGACGCCAAGCCCCGTGAGTTTTGGTACTGTTTGTTGAACCACTTGGTGGAGCAAAGTGCCTGTGCCTTCTTCTATGCCCTTAGTTGCCCAACAGAGTTGTTTGTTTTCCAAATGGGGTGCGAGTTGTTCCAATAGAGAGCGGAAATGATGGCTGGGAACGGCAATGATCAGGTCTTGGGCAGTGTGAATATGCGGTTGCCAGTCTCCCACAATTTGTAAGGATAGGGGGAATGGTATGTCTGGAAGATACTTGAGGTTCTGGCGGTGGTGGGTCATGGATTTGAGTTGTTCTGGGTCTCGGGCCCATAACCGAACTTTTCCCCCATTGCGAGCCAATACCATGGCTAATGCGGTGCCCCAAGACCCGGCTCCTAATACCAATATTTCAGAGTGCATTCATTCCCCTGTCCTGTTACCGCTTTTCATTATTTTGGGAATTTAGTTGGGCTTAGAGGTTTGGTTGAGTCGTTGAGCATACATGACTTCAAAGTTGGGTTGGGGGAGTAATAGGGGATGAAATCCGCCATTAAGTACCAAGTTGGAGATGGCAGTCCGTGCGTATGGGAATAGGACGTGTAAACAGGTGGTGTTCAGGAGTTGTTTTAGCCGGGGTTCGTCAAATCCGGCAATGTTGAATATGCCCGCCTGATGAACTTCTACCAGGAAGGCTGTTTTTTCGGCATTCTTGACGGTGGCTGTGACTTTTAAAGTGATATCAAACACAGTATCCTCTAAATTAGACACTTCATTGGTGATCTCTACGTGCAGTTGAGGTTGCCAGGTTTCCTTAAATATATGGGGAGAATTGGGGGTTTCAAAAGAGATATCTTTGGTGTATACGTGTTGAATGACAAATTGTTCAGTATTTTTTCCGGGAGGAATCTGTTCGGGCATTAGGGTTATCCTTAAGATATAGAGTCAGTCGATAAGTGAATGGTGCTGCATGCAAAGTGTGGACAAGAGAAATAGACTCTGTTATCGACAGTAGAAGATTCTCTTGTCAGGGAGTTATTTTTTTCCCTTATTGAGGGGAAGATTCGCATTTTGCCAGGCGATAATTCCGCCTTTTAAGTTATGCAAACGGGTAAAGCCTGCCTTCTTGAGACGATGATAAGCCTGAACGGAGCGATTGCCACTTAAACAGGTTATTATTACAGGACGGAGTTGATAGGGGGTGAGCCGTTGAATTTTGTCGGATAAGTTGCTGATGGGAATGTTCAGGGCTTCGAGTATATGTCCTTGAATATACTCACTTTCTTCACGAACGTCGACGACAATAGCATTCTCATGATTCATGAGTAAGGCGGCTTGTTGAGGACTGAGGTGTTGGACTCCTTGTAAAGCGTCCCCAATAAAGGTCCATATCAGTAGACCGAATACGAATAGCCAGGCAGTGATCAACCAAAGGTGTTGTCCGGCAAATTGGATAAATTGTTCCATAATCTGGTGATTAAGAGAAGTTAAGAACTTAGACGGGCTTTGTGTGCTTCACTGGGTACGCCCAATTTGGCCAGTATGATGGCTAAAGGACAGAACCCGGTAATTCCGCTTTGTAGTAGGTTAAAGCCAACGAAAGCGGTGAATCCCAGCCAGTAAGGAGAGTGAAGATAGGCCAGTAGGAGAGAGAGTAGTATGAAGGTGCCCGCTGCACTTACTACGATGCGTTCTATAGTCATTGTAATAATTTTCCTTAATGAAGTAGGATGAAGGGTTTGTTGTTGTGTTCGGAGAGCGGTAGGTATTGTTAACCAATGTCCTTATTTTAGGTTAAAATGCGGCCTTTAGTTTTGTATATCTCGACAATTTTAGGTGTGGGATGTGCATCCTACAAATGTTTGTGCAAATCAAGATTTGCACTCCACACTCCATTTTCTAAGCACAAAAGGAGCAGAATACTTCCCGCATCATGCTTATCAAGCGGAGGGTTCTGGCATCACTGACTCGATAGTAGACTCGATTGGCATCTTTACGAGAGGCCAAGATTCCTTTGTCCCGCAGTATGGCTAGGTGCTGGGATATATTGCTTTGTGATGTACCCACTTGGTCAACTATGTCTTGCACGCTGTACTCTTTTTCCCCTAAAGTACACAGTATTTTCAGGCGTAATGGGTGGGACATGGCTTTCATGGAACGTGAGGCCCGCTCAATGTCTTCATCATGCGTGATCAGAGAAAAAGGTAAGTTATTCTCCGGGGTGGGTTTGTATGTCATAAAAGCGTTTCCAGTGAATGGGCATTGTAATGATGACGGGCTAAAAAAGGATGATGTATGGATTTGTGGTTGTTATTTATTTTTTATCTAATCTTTAAAAGTTTTGGGGGGTGTCGTCATTTGAATAAACTTCCCGCATAAGCCAACTCTAGCCACCTTGAAGTCTGCATAGTTTGGAGTGTGCTGCGTGTCTTTGCCCCCTAAGTGACAAACGTAGAGTGTATAAACGAAGCACATGTAGGATGGGTTGACGAATAAAAAGCCCATCATGGCGATTCCACTTGAGATCCTACATGTGTTAGTCTATCGCTTATTAACCCATTTATTAAATTAGTTTTACTATAACATTTAAATGGTAATAGTAACTCATGCTTAAAGTTTAGATAATTGCTATGAACTAATATATCACATGAGCTTGCATTTTTCATGGTTCAGTTTTCACTCCCCAGCAATACGTTGGAGTACTACAGCAAATTGCTGAGCAAGTTCTGCAATGAGTTTGCCCTCTGGACCTTCTACCATGATCCGAATCACAGGTTCAGTGCCTGAAGGACGTAATAAAAAACGTCCGGTATTACCCAGTATTTTCTCGACTTGTTGCCGAACTGCCCTCATTTCAGGATGATTTAATATGTCTTGGGCGGAAGCATTTTCCCCTGTTGATGAAGAGGATAAAGGAACTGTAAGCTGGACTTGGGGATATTTATGCAGCCCCCTTTTGAGTTCAGCCAGTTGGCTCTGAGTTTGGATGACAATCGCAAGTATCTGCAAAGCCGTGACGATGCCATCTCCAGTGGTTGTTCGATCCAAACACAACAAATGTCCAGACGTTTCTCCGCCCAAAATACCCTGCTGCTGTTGGAGCAATTCCAAAACATGGCGGTCTCCCACTTTAGCCCGCAAAAAAGGGATTCCTCGCTGCTGTAAGGCCTGCTCCAATCCCAGATTGCTCATTAAAGTTCCTACCACAGGACCGGTCAAAAGTTGAGCTTGATGTCGGGCAATGGCGATAATATAAAGAAGATCATCCCCGTCTAGGATATTTCCTTGGTGATCAACCATGATGACTCGATCACCATCACCGTCCAAAGCAATACCCATATCAGCCCCCAGTTCTAATACTGCCTTTTGTAGGGTTTGAGGATAAGTTGCTCCACATCGGTCATTAATGTTGAGTCCATTCGGCTGAGTACCTAAAGTCTCGACCTCAGCCCCCAATTCCCGAAAAACATTGGGGGCAATGTGATAAGTTGCCCCATGCGCACAATCCACCACCAACTTAAATTGCTTGAGGTCGATATCGAAAGGTAGAGTACTTTTACAAAATTCGATATAACGTCCAGGCGCATCTTCAATTCGTTCCGCCTTACCCAATTGTTCTGGCGATACGGTACGCATGGGACGATCCAACCAGGATTCGATCGCCAATTCCACTTCATCCGCTAACTTGGTTCCAGCGTGGGAAAAAAACTTAATACCGTTATCCGGATAAGGGTTGTGAGATGCGCTGATTACAATTCCTGCTTGAGCGTGAAAAGTTCGTGTTAAATAAGCAATTGCAGGAGTTGGCATGGGACCTAGTAAACGGACATCCATCCCAGCAGCCGACAATCCAGACTCCAGAGCCGACTCAAACATATACCCGGAAATGCGGGTATCCTTACCAACTAATACCTTATGGCGTTGAGGCCCATTTTTGAGCACTTGACCGACTGCCCATCCCAGTTTTAACATGAACTCCGGGGTAATTGGACTCTCGCCTACTGTACCGCGAATGCCGTCGGTACCAAAGTATTTACATCGTGCTGTCATGAATTAAACTTCCCTCATTATGGGATTCCTTAAAATCTCAAGTCAGTGCCAATGAGACTGCAAAACAGCTCCTATTTACTGGGAACTTGGGTAAACCTGTAATGGCGCTAATCTTGCTTAAATTGACAGATCTTAACTGGAGAAAACCGTTTCTTCCGTTTTTATCATACCCAACCGGCTAAAGCCTCTACTCCATGGTTGACCGGCTAAAGCCTCTACTCCATAGCTGACCGGCTAAAGCCTCTACTCCATAGTTGACCGGCTAAAGCCTCTACTCCATGGTTGACCGGCTAAAGCCTCTACTCCATGGTTGACCGGCTAAAGCCTCTACTCCATGGCTGACCGGCTAAAGCCTCTACTCCATGGCTGACCGGCTAAAGCCTCTACTCCATAGCTGACCGGCTAAAGCCTCTACTCCATAGCTGACCGGCTAAAGCCTCTACTCCATAGCTGACCGGCTAAAGCCTCTACTCCATGGCTGACCGGCTAAAGCCTCTACTCCATGGCTGACCGGCTAAAGCCTCTACTCCATAGCTGACCGGCTAAAGCCTCTACTCCATGGTTGACCGGCTAAAGCCTCTACTCCGAAATAAAGGAATGTTGATGCTAAAAAAAGTTAGTACATGCCACCCAAAGTTGAATATCCACCTCAATTTGCACCTTACAAACCTTCATTTCAGAACACTGTGCTGAAGATAATTCACTTTGCCCTCAACGCCCTGAGGAACCTGCTGGCCCTGTTTGGGATAATGTTCATAGGCATTCTACTCCTTTTCTATGGTCAGGGCCAACAGATAATCCGCCCATTTGATGAAAAGTTTATCACTTTATTCGGTCATTTCATACAACAAGCTCTCAAAAAGGATATAGCCACGGCGTTGCTCATCAAAATACCTTTGGATAAAGGAGTAGCACCCACTCAAGTTAACTCCTCTCTGCGCGAAACAGCCCAACAACTGGAATTTCCACTGGTGAACACCCATCTTATTCAGGATTATCGGGACGGAAAAATCCCTCATGTAGAAATTTTTGAATTTTGCGGGGGAGATACTCTACAAACGCTAATACGATATACCCCTGAATTGGCGGTTTACCTACCTTGTCGTATCGCTCTTTATCAGGACCAACACGCCCAATTCTGGCTAGCCACCCTCAATATGGAACTGCTATTAAGTAGCACTCAAAAACTGCCCGCAGCCACCCAACAAGAACTTCTCAAAATTCAAGACAATCTACTTAAAATTATGGGTACAGGAGCTGGAGGATAATGAACCCACTCCCTCTGGATTTTACCATCAAGATCAGTTATCATAAACATCGACTCAGCAATTTCCCTAACTTCTTCCTTTAGAAAAAGTAGAAACTTAGGGAAGGTCCTACAAAGGTCTCATTGATTGACGTTTGATAAGAAAAAAATATCGGAACCTCCCAAAATCCCAATTTTACTAAAGAATTAACTCATGCAGCAAATTGACCAAGTCAGTATTCTAACCAAAGCCAATGTTTACTTTAACGGCCAATGCGTCAGTCATACCCTATTGTACCCAGACGGCACTAAAAAAAGTGTAGGCGTCATCCTGCCTGGATCTCCCCTCACCTTCACCACTGGCGTCGCTGAAAAAATGGAAATTGTGGAAGGACACTGTCGGATCAACATCGCCAACACCGACTGGCAAACTGTCGAAAAAGGACAAAGTTTCAACGTAGCCGCTCAAACTTCATTTCAAATCGAAGCCCTTGAGCACAATCCAGTACACTACCTCTGTCATTTTGGCTAAAAATGCCACCGCCCTTTTAGAAAAAAAACCACCTTCCCTAAAAACTCACTTCACAACTAACCGCCTAAATTACCACCCCATAAGGTACCTCTATGCAACTTGCAACCCCCCTCCTTATCACTGGACTCCTCAGCATTTTCACCCCTCCCCTACTTGCCCAATGGGAAGCACTTCCAGATACTCCACCTATTCCAAAGGACAATCCCCAAACTGCTGCCAAAATAGAACTCGGTAAAACCCTCTACTTTGACCCCCGTTTATCCAGCAATGGCGTCGTCTCTTGCAACTCTTGCCACAACGTCATGGCTGGAGGAGATGACAACCGACCTAACTCTATAGGCGTGGCTGACCAACGAGGCGGACGTGGAGCCCCTTCCGTTTGGAATGCTGCCCATTTAAGCGTACAATTTTGGGATGGCCGAGCCCCCACCCTAGAAGAACAAGCCAAGGGACCAGTCACCAACCCCATTGAAATGGGAATGCCAGACTGGGACGCCGTCATAAAGATGTTAGCCAACATTCCCGGCTATGCTGACCTGTTCAAAGCTGCTTTTGAAGGGGATAAGAATCCCATGACTGCCGATAATGCTGTCAAAGCCATTGCCGCTTACGAGAGAACCCTGGTTACCCCCAATTCCCCCTATGACCGTTATGTCAAAGGCGACAAAAAAGCCCTGAACAAACAACAAATTAAAGGCATGGAAACCTTTTTGGAGATCGGATGTACCAGCTGCCACAGTGGACCCAACTTCAGTGGTCCCAAATTGGAAATGGGCACCGGCTTCTTCATGAAATTCCCCACTTACCCCAAAACTGACTATGAAACTCAATACCAACTCACTGCTGATCCTGGCCGCTTTGAAGTCACCAAAAAAGAAGCCGACAAAAATATGTGGCGAGTTCCCACTTTACGCAATGTTGCCCTGACTGCCCCTTACTTTCACAATGGTCTGGTCTCCACCTTGGATGAAGCAGTTCGAGTCATGGCCAAAACCCAACTGGATAAAGACCTTAAAGACGAACAAGTCGCTGACATTGTAGCCTTTTTAAACGCATTAACTGGAGAATTCCCTGAACAAACTATGCCCCGTCTTCCCAGCACTCCAGGGACCACTGTAATCAACGAAATCAAGAAATAAAAACCATCGTGAAGAGTGAGGAAACCATCTGCATTTCTTACCGTGGATTTGGGAATCCAAACAACCCACTTCACTCTTCACTCCTTATTCTCTACACCCTCACCCTTCTACCCCCCCACATAACTGCCCAGCCCCTCTGTTGTCCCGAAACCACTCAATTATGTGGAGACCAATGCTGCGATGGAAGTCCTTTATCAGACCAATGTGGACAACTTAAAATCATCCAACTTCCACCGGTAGCCGGCGGAGGTCAACCCACTCCCGCTCTACCCACAAACTCCCGCTTTTACACTTGGAAAGACCCCAATACCGGCACCCTATACCTGTCTAACCAATTTCCCCCTTGGTATCGAAATCCCCACTATCCACAATTGGAAACTTATCCTCCGGTACAGGTCTTTGACGAATACAATCGCCTAATAGATGACACCGGACACCTGTTGCCCCCGGAACAAGCCGCCAAATTACGTTCCCAAGCTCAGTCCCACCATCAACAACAACTCACTCAACAAGCACAACGGGAACAACAACACAACGATTCGCTCAAACAACAACGACTTGAATTCTTAATCCAAACCTGGCAACGAGAGGGAATACTTCCCCAGGAACTATTGACCTTGTTGGAAGACAAAGTGAAAATACAACAAGTTACCTTAGCCATGACCACACAACAAGTCCAACAAATCTTAGGTCCCCCCAAATCAGTTCAAGAAACAAAAGTGGATAAAAAATCTCATAAAACCCTAACCTATGACAATAAAATTATACTGTTGATCGAGGATAGAGTGCATTCTCTCACTGAAAAAGGGACTCCAGCAAACGCTCCCAATAATTCTCTACCCTCGCCTTCCTCACTGACCGCCAAGCAATAGAAGATTGACTTGCTCCTCTTCCTCAAGTAAAAAATCCAACTCGTTCGGCCAAGACAAACATTCATGATTGGGATATTCGTTGGGATTATGCAGGAAATTCTTGACCACCTCTGAAGCACAAAAATCACTGTCTACCACCCCATGAGTCAAACCAGGGAACGGAACTAAATAACCCTGATCCAAAGTTTCCACTGTTTGTTGAGCCCAATTTAAAGGTGTCGCTGGATCATATTCCCCAGCCAGAATCAAAGTAGGAGTACTTGATTGCACGGGCTGTTGAAATTCTGGACGAGCCTGCCCAACCTGCCAAATTTGGCACAAATTATAATCCCATTGATCTTCCAAATACGGTTTTACCCGAGGAAAATTTTCTAAACTCGCCAAAAAACTTTCCCGGCTAACCGGAGGCTGATCGTGGCACTCTATTGACAGATAAGCGGCATAACTGAAACTCTCACTCAATACCAAATCCACATAATCATTAACCAATGATTGTAATAACGCATGATTCCCTGCAATCATACCTTCAATCGCGGCTGGCACAACCTGCAGAGATTCCCAATTGTATAAGGCATTGAAAATAACATCGAACAATCGATGATCATTGAGAATGAAATTTATGGGAGTTTTATTTCTAGGATCAGTGACATACAAAGTTACGGGCTGCGTATGCAAATCATGAAGCAACTGTTCCAGATGAGCCTGTAAATTCGGGAATTTGGCTTGACAATCCACATGAGCCTGACAACTGTTGATCAAAATATTGAAGGCATTGTCATAAATAAACGGCTTTTCCAATAATTCATTCACGTGGGGTGGATAACTGGAATCCAAAATAACACTTTGAACTTGTTCAGGAAAATTACGTAAAGTTTCCAATGCCAATCGAGTCCCATAGGAGACTCCATACAAATGCCAATTCTTTTCCCCCAACAAAGTCATCAATTCTGACACATCTTGACTACTTCGAGTAGTATTATAATGACTCAACTGAATACCTTGCTTTTGCAACTGCTCATGACATTGTTGAGCGGCCTCTCTCCACGCATGTACTTCTTCTTTAGGAGTTAAATGATGCTGCAAATTCTCCTTTATCATAGCGAACATATTGGGACATTCCAATTTGGGACTGCTTAAACCACTGCCGCGTTGATCAAACAACACCAAATTGGCTGGCCACTCATTGGAATCTATCCAGCTCCACCATTGCTCAATAGAATCAGCATCTAAACCAGTGGGACTGCCAGGTCCCCCAGACAAATAAACTAAAGATTTAATGTGATCTGAATTGGAAAATTCTGGATTCTTGATCACCACCACCGGTAAACGAATCTCAAACTGTTGAGACTCATTATCTGAGGGATAAAAATATCCACACTGTACCATTTTAGAAGAGGGGATCTTAAACCAACAAGGCTGCCAACGAAAATCGGCCTGTTGATAAACGGGAATTGACCGGCCAGGGTAAGCGGAAAGTGTTAACTTAGCAATTCCCCCCATTGCCAAAACAAACAAGATTGAAAAAGTTATCCAGTATTTCATCACAGCCTCATTTTTAAGAAGTGTATTGGCTAATTGAATATCCATGGTCTTGGCAAAATCCTTAACAAAGAGGCTTAGCCCCTTTAATGATAATTTAATTAAAAATTAATTTAACTTATTGAATTTACTAACTAAAATTAGTTACAGAGATTACCTGCAATCTTAATGCCAAGCAACTTTCATCCCCTATTGTAAAGACCATGTGGACACTGCCAATATGAATGAGCATGGCATTTTTTATAACCAATCTTCCTAAGTGAAACTTCCAATGACCACTTCTATACATCGTTATGCTGTGATGGGCAATCCAATTGCCCACAGTAAATCACCACTGATTCATTCCCTATTTGCTCAACAAACGGCTCAAAATCTGCGTTATGAACCTTTACTGGTGAGCACGGAAGCTGGGGAATTTGCCAAAGCAATTTCCACTTTTCAAGCTGAGAATGGACAAGGTCTCAATGTCACCGTTCCATTCAAACAAATCGCCTGGTCTCTCATGGATCAGCTGACCCCACGCGCTCAACAAGCGGGCTCTGTGAACACAATCTGGTTTGATCAACAAGGAAAATGGGTGGGAGATAATACAGATGGAATAGGCTTAGTGCGGGATTTAACTGAAAATGAAAAACTTGAATTGGCGGGTAAACATCTATTGATTTTGGGGGCGGGGGGAGCAGTGCGAGGTATTTTAGGTCCTTTACTCAATGAGAATCTGGCCAAATGCACAATTGCCAATCGAACGCTGAGCAAAGCACAAGAATTGGCTGCCCTATTTGATTCTCACCCAATAAGTGCCTGTGCCTATTCCGATTTAGTTGGACAACAATTTGACCTGATCATCAATGGCACTTCAGCCAGTTTACAGGGAACATTGCCCCCTTTGCCCACTGGCTTATTGGCAATAGGAGGAGGCTGTTATGACCTTATGTATTCCGCCCAGCCCACCCCCTTTATGCAATGGGCAATTCTCCAAAACGCCACTTGGACACTGGATGGACTGGGAATGTTGGTGGAACAAGCGGCAGAAGCATTTTGGTTATGGCGATCCTGTCGTCCAAACACCCAAGCTGTCATTCTCCAGGTACGACAGTCCCTGACGAAATCCAGCCCACAATCTCTTGTCTCCAATTTACCCTTGGAAATTGGGGGACCCTCGGGGCCTGAACCCACTCGTTATGGAGATTGGGAACGAAAAGGACGCTGCATCGACTTTTAAAATTCATTCTCAACTACTCTTAACGCCTCCTTAAAAAGGAGAGTAAAACTGTTTCTTAATTCCCTTTTTGGCAAGGGGGGATGAGAAGCACCTTTCCCCTCCTTTCCAAAGAAGGATTAGGGGGGGTTATTCGCCTGTTTGTCTGAACCAGCACACGTAAGATAACCTGATAACAAGAAACCCATCAATTGCGAATGATTCATAAGGAAATCAGTTTTAAGGAAAGTAGTTGGTAATTATAGCTAACGAACCATAAAAAGAGACCGCATATCCTGTGTAGGATGTGCTGAGCGCCTTTTGCAAAGCGCATCAATCTAAGATACTGGGTTTTAAAGTAACGGTAAATACCGGCTAAAGCCTCTACTCCAAAAATGGAATATGGCTTCTTGGAATAGAAACTTCAGCCAGTCCTGGAATAGAGGCTTGAGCCGGTCCTGGAATGGAGGCTTGAGCCGGTCCTGGAATAGAGGCTTGAGCCGGTCCTAAAATAGAGGCTTCAGCCGGTCCTGGAATAGAGGCTTGATCCGGTCCTGGAATAGAGGCTTGAGCCGGTCCTGGAATGGAGGCTTTAGCCGGTCCTGGAATAGAGGCTTGAGCCGGTCCTGGAATGGAGGCTTGAGCTAGTCCTGGAATGGAGGCTTCAGCCGGTCCTGGAATGGAGGCTTCAGCTGGTACTTTCCGATCTTTAAAACCACCGGCTACAGCCTCCACTCCAATTTACCGGCTAAAGCCTCCACTCCAACTTACCGGCTAAAACCTCTACTCCAAGAAGCCCTAAAAAATTATTTTAGATTTTCTCCTGACACTTTTCTTGCCAAACAGTATACAGAGCAACAAGGAAATAATTGGCTAAAAATTACGCTATAAGGTCACTGAAAAATTATTTTAAAATTATTTTAAAATTTTCCCTGACACTTTTCTTTGCCCAATCGTATACAAAAGTGAAATGAACTATTTTAAACCACAAATTAAATTGGAGATAATTTTATGAATCCCAACCGCAAACTTCTTGCGGGAATGATTTCCGCAGGATTAATCTGGAATACCAGCGCATTAGCGTTGGACATTCCTCCTGACATTTTGAATGAAGTACAACAACATGGGGACGCTCAGGTGATGGTCAAATTGAACGTTCCCTGGCAACCCGAAGGTCAATTGACCGAGGCGCAACGGACGGCGCAACGGGCGGCGATTCAACAATCGCAAACTCAGTTTGAGACCGAGTTGCAGCAAGATTTGGCGGCGCTTCAAAACGGTTTAGATGGGCCGAGTGTGGGTCGTGAGACTCCGTTGACTGGTTTGGTGCAGGCTAAATATCAAACCGTTCCCTATCTGATGGTGCAGGCGGATGCCTTGACGTTGGAGGCGTTGGCGAATAATTCGGTGGCGATTCAATATCATCTGGATGTCCTCGATGGGCCGAGTCTCACGGAGGGGTTGGCTTTGATTGGGGCGACGACGGCTCAGAGTCAAGGTTATCAGGGCAGTGGGCAGACGGTGGCGATTATTGATAGTGGGGTGACGCATCCGACTTTAACGCCGAAAGTGGTGGCGGAAGGATGTTTTTCGACGACCGTTAACACAGCTCAAGGCTTGCCCAGAGCTAAGTCGGTGTGTCCCAGTGGGCAAACGGGTCCAGGGGCAGGAGCAGGGGCGGCTTGTCGAGCGGATATTGCTAATTGTGACCATGGCACCCATGTCGCGGGTATCGTGGCGGGGACGGCGCCGCAAGCCAAGTTGGTGACGATGCAGGTCTTCTCGGAAATGGTTAATGGAGGAGATTGTTTGGGGTATTCTGGCACGCCCTGCGCTCGTAGTTATTCTTCGGACCAGGTGAAAGCCTTGGAAGAGGTTTATCGTCTGCAACAAACGGGGATGCCCCTCGCGGCAGTGAATATGAGTATCAATGGCGGCGTGAAGTTTAGCGGGGCTTGCGATAGTGACCCGCGAAAAGCCATCATTGACAATTTGTTGTCCGTGGGCGTGGTCACGGCGGTGTCAGCGGGGAATGATGGTTATACCGATGGTTTAACGGCCCCGGCGTGTATCTCCTCAGTGGTGGCGGTAGGGGCGACCGATAAGGTTGGCAACTTCGCTAATTATTCTAATCAAGGGACCGAGTTGGATTTCTTGGCCCCAGGGAGTAATATTGTCTCGACGTTGCCCAATGGGGGAACGGGAGCCAAGAGTGGGACTTCGATGGCTGCGCCGTTTGTAGCGGGAGCTTATGCGATGTTGAAGAGTGTGAATCCCACGGCCAGTATTGTGGAAATTTCGCAGGCGTTGAAGGAGACGGCGAAGTTGGTGAGTGGGAAGTCGTTGATTCAGTTAGCGGCGGCGGTGCAGAAACTGGTTCCTCCTCCTGTGGCTACGGGTTGTGATGAGGTCAAAGACGGGCTGGTAGCCTGCTATCCCTTTAATGGCAATGCCAATGATGAAAGTGGAACAGGCAATCATGGCACGGTCAATGGTGCGACTTTGACTGCTGATAGATTTGGCAACCAGAACAGTGCCTACAATTTCAATAACGATGGCTATGTTGCAATCCCCGACAGTAATAGTCTTGATCTAACCACAGGACTTACTATGGTCGCTTGGGTTAACTCACGAGGACAAATCGTGGATAACTTATGCCCTGTTTGCACTGGAGGCGGAATTATCTTTAACAAGGAAGCGGCCTATGAGATGGCGTTGACGGCAAACACCAGTACCATACGATACGCTTTATTCCTGAATGGTTCTGTCCAATGGACTGACACAGGTGTACCTGTTACTCTTAACCAGTGGACGTTGGTTGCCGTTTCTTATGATGGCAATACTATAAAAGTCTATAAAAATGGTGTACTTGTACATCAACGTGTGGAAAAGGGAAGTAGCCCAACAACTAACCATTCTGCCGGAATAGGGAGTAGACAGATGGGTCTGGGCGGTTACCCTTATTGGGTGTCGAAATTCAACGGGCAAATTGATGATGTTCGCATCTACAATCGCGCCTTATCCGAAGCTGAAGTCAAGCAACTTTATACACATGGTCCTACAGCCACACTTCCTCCAGCAACGGCTACAGGTTGTGATGTGGTCAAGGATGGCTTGGTGGCTTGCTATCCGTTTGATGGCAATGCTAACGATGGCAGTGGCAATGGCAATCATGGAACGGTGAAAGGAGGTTCTACTTTAACCACGGACCGATTTGGCAATGCCAACAGTGCCTATCGATTAGATGGGGTAAATGGCTACATTGAAGCCGCAGACAGTCCAACTCTCAATGTGGGAACGGGCGATTATTCGATGACCATGTGGGTGCGCTATCAAGGAACTGGTCAACTTGATTTTTGGGGTGCCGAAGGCATCTTAATAGATAAGAGAGAACCAGTTGCTGCAAAGGGTTTTGAACTTTACTTTCATCCAGGCGGGATAGGCACTCAACTAGCCGATAATGGGATATACCATTATGGTAACTTTAGTGAGGATGTTGTGGGGCTTGAAGATTCTCAATGGCATCACGTCGTTGTTACCGTAGAACGGAAGAGTACCACAGGTTTGAAATTTTACCTGGATGGTAAAGTTATGGCAACACGTAATCCGACTGCTTTTGCCAGTAGCTTAGACGGTCCTGGTACTTTTAAAATTGGGCATTCTTATGCTTATCAACCTCGTCCAGCACATGGCTTTCTGAACGGGTCGGTTGATGATGTGCGTCTTTACAAACGTGCTTTATCTGAAACGGAGGTTAAGCAATTGGCAAGCATTGAACCCGCTAAAGTCACCCTAACCGTCGCCAAAACCGGCAACGGCCAAGTCACGGGCAACGGTATCACCTGCGGCACCGACTGCACCGAAGACCTCGCCCCCAACACCCCAGTGACCCTCACGGCCACCGCAACCACTGGTTCCATGTTCAAACAATGGACTGGCGATTGCACCGGCACCACTGCCACTGTCACTCTCACCCTGGACCAAGCGAAAACCTGCACGGCGACCTTTGTGGAGATCAAATATCCTCTCACCGTCGCCACCACAGGCAATGGCACGGTCACGGGCTCAGGCGATTACCTCCCCAACACCCAAGTCACCTTGACGGCCACCCCTGCCACGGGCTACACCTTCAAAGATTGGACGGGCGATTGCACCGGGACCACCTCTCCTCTCACCGTGACCATGGATAAGGCCAAAACGTGCGGCGCCACCTTTGAACCTCTCCCCACTGGCCTCCCCCTCACTGTCAACAAAGCTGACGATGAAAGAGGACGCATCACGGGTCGTCTCAGAGGTGCCACCACCGCCAGTCTCACTTGCACCAGCGCGTGCCCAACCGCCAGCTACAATTATCCCAAAGATGGGGTAGTGATTGTCACCGCCACGGCAGAGAAAGGCTTTGAGTTCAAAACCTGGACTTGCACTGGCAGCAGTTATACTCAAGACCCGGCCAAACCCAATATCCTCAAAGTGACGATGACCACCGAGACCACTTGCACCGCCAACTTTGACGCCATCCCAGGCCAATTGTTCAGCCTCACGGTGAATCTCATTGGCACGGGCATGGGTAGTGTGACCCCTAGCAAAGCGGGACTGGAATGCCAAGGTAGCCAATGCACAGGCGTCTATGCGAAAGACACGAGAGTAACCTTGACCGCCAAACCCAATGCCTTCTCCAACTTCCTCAACTGGGGAGGCGATTGCACGGGCAACAGCCTGAAAGTGTCAGTCACTTTAACCAAGGACTTGATTTGCAGTGTACAATTCCAGAGCATGTTAGAAGCTGCTGCCACTGAGTTAGTTGAGGTGTTATACACCGATGGCTTTTTAGAAAATAATACCGATGTGGCGAGTCAATTTTCCCAGGCGACCAATCAAGATCGCTTAAAAGAAGCTTTCTGGTTAGCCGCTACTGCTATCTTGCAGGCGGACGCCAACTTGACCGCGACTCAGCAATGGCCGGCGCAATTGAATGATATTCCATGGTATTCAAAAAATCCCATTGGCCAATATACGGAAAGCATCCAATTCCAAGCGGATGATTATGTGGATATTCGGTTGAAACTGCTAGATAACGCAGGCGTGGAACAGGAGGCGATGATAGTGATATATTACGGTGATACTCCTCCTATTCCTGTAGGAGACAGTAGCAGCGGACGAATCATGATACCAATTTATGTGCCCAGCTCTTGGCTACGGGCTTGGAACAGTCGTCCACGATAGAGGAGATATGCTTAATCTGGCTAAAGCCTCCAGTAACTTCTTTCTGGAGTGGAGGCTTTAGCCGGTAACTAATTTTCTGGAGTAGAGGCTTTAGCCGGTAACTAATTTTCTGGAATGGAGGCTTTAGCCGGTAACCAATTTTCTGGAATGGAGGCTTTAGCCGGTAATCTCTATTCCAGGCTTACGCCTGATCCGGCTAAAGCCTCTACTCCAAGATAAAGATTCTACTTCAAACAATTTTCTGGAATGGAGGCTTTAGCCGGTAATCTCTATTCCAGGTTTACGCCTGATCCGGCTAAAGCCTCTATTCCAAGATAAAGATTCTACCTCAAACAATTTTCTGGAGTGGAGGCTTTAGCCGGTAATCTCTATTCCAGGCTTACGCCTGATCCGGCTAAAGCCTCTACTCCAAGATAAAGATTCTACTTCAAACAATTTTCTGGAGTAGAGGCTTTAGCCGGTAATCTCTATTCCAGGCTTACGCCTGATCCGGCTAAAGCCTCTACTCCAAGATAAAGATTCTACTTCAAACAATTTTCTGGAGTAGAGGCTTTAGCCGGTAATCTCTATTCCAGGCTTACGCCTGATCCGGCTAAAGCCTCTATTCCAAACTAAAGATTCTACTTCAAACAATTTTCTGGAGTAGAGGCTTTAGCCGGTAACCACTCTCGGCTCTTTAAAGTCATCAGCTATAGCTTTAATAACGTTAGTGATAGGAATTAACTCCATTAGCCCAATTTTTTTCAAGAAGTTGGGCGTTTTTTTTGATTAATGATAGGTTGGGTTGCAGCGCGTGTTTTTGCACTGTAATCCAATAAGATTCTGATAAATCATTGGTTTATGCTACGTTAACCTGCTTTTTTTAAAGTTTGGCACGTAAAGCAAAAGAAAGGAAAGTGGTTGATAATTATTCCCCCTTTCCTTTTATTTCCAATTATTATCCAAATCCATGGGACTGTAAAAAAGCTTGGCTCAATCCAGTCCCCATTGGTTCTCGAGACTCCTCAACTTGACTGAGCAACAATCGCTCTAAATAACGGGCAATCATATCCACTTCCAAGTTAACCTGCTGTCCCACCTGTATTTTATACAATGTAGTCATTGCCAAAGTATGAGGGACCAAATTCACGGTAAATACAGTGGACTGTACTGTATTCACTGTTAAACTGACTCCATCAATGGCAATTGAGCCCTTGGCAGCAATATATTTGGCCAGTCCCACAGGCACTTGCACACTGACTTGCAGAGAACGCCCCACAGTTTTAGTGTTCACAACCTGCCCAATACCGTCCACATGCCCACTGACCAGATGACCTCCAAGATGAGTTTGTAAAGTCAATGCCTTTTCTAAATTCACAGTTGCCTTGAGTTTGAGCATGCCCAAGGTGCTGCAACTCAAAGTTTCCTCTGAAACATCAGCACTGAATCCTTGATTTAATAAACTTTCTACAGTCAAACATACCCCATTAACTGCAATGCTGTCTCCAATCTGCACTGTGCTCCATTCCAAATCCGACGCCTCAATGATCAGTTTGGCATCAATGCCCTTACTCACTTTTTGTTTCAATTGACCTTTGGCTTGAATAATTCCAGTAAACATTTCGCCCTCTCCAAGTTAAATCATTATCAATGACTTATCTCAATATTTAACCTATCTACCATCCTTATTTACTGTGCACAACTTGCACCTTCAATCCTTCCATGGCATTGGGTAATTGAGTGGTAATTACCCAATCTCCCTCTTTTAAGTCTCGACTGTTCACCAATAGCCAAGATTGACCCTCTGACGTAACTCGTTCACCCAGATGTTCAATGAGCACGGCCTTCATGCGCTCCTCATGCAATTTGTAAATGCGATTCCCTCCATAAATTGCTTCAAAAGGCAAAGCGACCACATTGGGCTGAGGAGGTAATTGCAGATGAAAAGTCACAAACTGTCCCAAACGCAATCGGTCCAGACCTTCTCGAACTTGAAATAATCCATTGATTCCACCGCTGTTGTCATCAATTTGACCCGACAAGCGATCCAATTGAAAACGCAAAATTTTGTCGCCAACAAGAGTTTGAGCCACCAGAAATTGTCGTTTGGCCAAAGAGGATAACATCAAATCCTGATAACGATTGGGAATTTGTGCCCGCACTTCTAAAGCACTGTTGTCATACAAAGTCAGTAAAGCATCTCCAGTCCGCACCCGGTCCCCAACTGAAACGGAAACTTTGGCGATCATGCCCGAAAAAGGGGCCAGCACCCGACTTCTTTGAATTTCCAAGGCACTGAGTTGCTGCAAAGCTTTTTGCCGCGCTAAGCGTGCCTGTAACTGAGCCAAACGATGAGGATGACCTGCGATTAAAGTGCGCCTATTACTGATAGTCAACTGCTGTTGTTCCAGTGCCCGTTGCGCCTCTTCTACCACAGAATCTGAGCTAACATTTTGTTTTTTAAGGGTATTCACTCGGGTCAAGGCTTTCTGAGCCAAAGCCAACAGGGCCTCTTCATGAACCAATGCAGTCAGATTATGGGACTGCTGTTGTTGCTCCAAGGCAATTTGAGCCTCAGTGTCCATACGATCAGCTTCGCGTTGTTGAAGACCCAATTGACTGTCTTGATCATCCAATTCGATCAATAGATCTCCTTGTTTTACCTCATCACCTTCCAACACTTTGAGGGCTACAATTTCTGCTTGAGTGGACTGTGGAGGAGCTCGAAGCACCGTGGTTCGTGGGGATTCCACGCGTCCATACAAAGTTACGGTTGGGGAAAGAGTTTGGTACTTAGTTGCCAATGCCTCGACTCGCCAAGTGTGTTCTTGTACCTGTATGGGAGGTGGAGTTGACTTGGTTGTGAGAAGGACAAAGATCCCAAGTCCAGAGACAATCAAGATCAACAATGAGATGAGAAATTTTTTCATAATTTTGCAGATACTGGGTTGATTTTCAAAGAAAAGTAACGGTTTTCCTTTTAGCCGTGATGCAAAATATTACGGTCTACATTCCCACAATTAGGATGGGAATGAGGAAACTGGCTTGCTTCCTCTAGGAAATCAATGAGACCGCTTTTTGTATTCGTCGCACAGCTCGTTCTCTTCCAATTAGATGAAGGGTAACATCGATGGGAGGAGAGACTGTAGAGCCGGTAATAGCCACTCGCAACGGTTGGGCAATTTTTCCCAATTTAACTTGTTGATCTGTGGCAAATTTGTGGATTAAATCATGAATATTGGTGGGTTGCCATGGGATCAATTGTGCGAATTGGTTACTTAATTCGGTTAACAGGGGTAAGATTTCGGGGGTGAGGTGTTTTTGGACAGCTGAGGGGTCAAATTCCACTTCTTCAATGAAAAAGTAACGACTGTTGAGTGCCATTTCTCGCAGAGTTTTGGCTCGTTCCGCTTGAGCCTTGACCAATTCAGGTAAACTGGGACCTTGGCTAAGATCGAGGGACAATTGTTCACAGTGCCAGCGTAAATGTTGAGCCACTTCAACAGGATCGGTGTTTTTTAGATAATGTTGATTTAGCCAAGTTAGCTTTTCCGGGTTAAAAGTTGAAGGGGCTTTATTGACATCTTTGATATCGAATAGCTCAATCATTTCAGAAAGGGAGAAAATTTCCTGGTCGCCATGAGACCATCCCAATCGGATTAGGTAATTGAGTAAGGCAATGGGCAGATAACCGGCTTCTTGATAGTTGAGCACGCTGACTGCCCCATGGCGTTTGGAAAGACGTTGGCCATCGCTGCCCAAAATCATGGGCACATGGGCATATTCGGGCAATTGAGCGCCCAAGGCTTGTAAGATGTTGATTTGTCTAGGAGTATTGTTGAGATGGTCATCTCCGCGAATCACATGGGTGATGCGCATTTCCCAGTCGTCGACCACCACGGTAAAATTGTAAGTGGGGGTGCCATCGGAACGGGCAATGATAAGGTCATCAAGTTCTTGATTGTTGAAAATAACGGGACCTTTTACGAGGTCTCGCACCACCACTTCTCCCGCTTGTGGATTTTTGAAGCGCACCACCGGGGGAATGTCTGTGGCTGGGGGATGTTTTAGGTGCCGACAATGCCCGTCATAACGGGGTTTTTGTTGGGTGGCCAGTTGTTGATTGCGTAAATTCTCCAATCGTTCCTTGCTGCAATAGCAGTGGTAGGCATGTCCGGCATCAAGGAGTTGTTGGGTGACTGTCTTGTAATGGTCAAAACGGTGGGTTTGGTAAAAAGGTCCTTCATCGGCATGCAGTCCCAGCCAGTCAAGTCCTTGGAGAATGGCATCGACTGAGGCTTCTGTGGAACGTTCCCGGTCGGTATCTTCAATGCGCAGAATGAATTGGCCGTGATGTTTGCGGGCATAGAGCCAGGAGAATAGGGCGGTGCGGACGCCACCGATGTGTAGGTAACCAGTGGGACTGGGGGCAAAACGAGTGCGTACGGTCATGGTATTATTTTAGGGGGAAGTTGGGAGAATGATAGGGGTTAGAAGTCGTCATCGTCATTTAATTGATGAATGATTTTGAAGCCAGTTTGTCGCAGGGTGAATTGGGCAAGCAGGTTATGCTCTGGGGTTTTAACGGTGATGTGGTTGTCATAGAGACTGATCTCAAATACACTGAAATTGCCCACGGTATTTCTGCCTGGACGAGGTTCTTTTAAAAGTTCCGCTTGCCATTCAATGTGATAGGTGTCAAGGGTGGCAGTGCCTTTGGGTTGGGCAGTGGGATTGATGTTTTCCATGAAAGTTAGGGCAGTGCGAGTGGCTTCTCGGCGATAGTGCTGTTCCTGTATGCGTTTTAAAGTGATGAGGTTGGTGTTTAACCAGTCGAGAAGTACCATGGCGGTGCTGCTGAATAATACGAGGGCGACGATGGCTTCAAGTAGGGTAAATCCAGTGGATTTATTCATGAGGTTGCCAATGAGCCTGACAGAAAGGGGGCATGAGTTCTAGGGTAATCAAGGGGTGCTGGGGATGTTGGAGGTGCAGGGTGCCGCCTTGACAAACTCCATGTGCCAAGAAGTGAATGGGGTGTTCGGTTTGGAGAGTCCAACCTGCAGGCAGTTCCAAGGGAATGGGTTTTAATAATTCGTTCAGGACCGGTGATTTGGGATCGGATGAGTTTGGATCGGAGGCTTTGGGGTCAGTGGATTGTCCAGATTCTTCGTCGACGGGATATTTGATCAGCAGGGAATCGGCGCCTTGTTGAAAGGCTAGGAAAGTGAGACCATTGATGCGTTCCAGGACTTCTTGGCGTTCATAGCTGATCTGGACTCGTTCATAGAGTCGGGTTAGCTGGGGAGTGACGAGAGCAGTGAGTAGGCCAAAGATGAGCATGACGACCAGCATTTCGAGCAGGGTGTAGCCACGCATGGTTATTTGAGCGGCAGGTATCCAAGGTCAGCGTTGTAATCAGTGCCCCCGATTTGGCCATCAGCCCCAAGGGAATAGAGGGCAAAGGGTTGAGTGGGTTGGTCCAGGCGTTGGTATTGGTAGGGACGTTGCCAAGGGTCAAGGGGTAGGTTTTCAGCCAGGTAGGGACCTTTCCAAAAGGCTTTGATTTTTTCATCGGCTGGAGAAGCGTTGAGACTGGCAAGTCCCTCTTCTGTAGTGGGATAACGTCCAATGTCGAGATAGAAGGTGCCGATGGCATTTTTGAGCATTTTAATTTGGGTTTCAGCAGTTTGAACTTTGGCTTTGTCGGCAGTGCCAAAGATTTGGGGACCGACCAGTCCAGCCAGGAGACCGATGATAACCAAGACAACAAGCATTTCTAGGAGGGTAAAGCCGGTGTGTTGAGAATGGTGCATATAGGGAGGTGAGTTGGAGAGGTGAGTGGGGAGAATCTGACTGGTTTGTGAGACCAGTCAGTTTGGATCGATCAGGTTGGGTTAGAAGGTGACGGCCAATACCATACTGATATTTTGGGCATCTTCACCGGTGCCACCATTTTCTTCGTCATAGTCTTCGCTGAGGGCATATTCTAGGGAAGGACGAGTGTTGTCAAAGATTCCCATGCCTATTGTTCCCAACATGCGAGTTTCTGGTACGAATCCAAAACGGGCTTCGGTCAAGTCTTCAGCATCGCTGGTTTGTTGGTAGCCAATGGCCAAGGTTATGGGTTTGTCCACTGCGTTAAATGTGACGCCCAGTTCGGCATTAAATACTTCAGGAGTGTCTGCTCCTGAGCTACTTCTTACGGAGAGTTGTTCTGGTTTAAATTCGTCCAAAGCCGCAATATATTCGCCAATAAAAGTGACGGGACCGGCAGTCACTACCAAGTGGGCGCCAATTCCTGCCACATAATCATAGTCTGCTCCAAAATTGACTCCACTGTCTACTAAGGCATTGCTGAGGGTGCCAGTGTCACCAATGTCCAAGAGGTAACTGGCGCCGATATCAATATTGAGGTTGTTGATGGTTTTGGTGAATCCGAGATTGGCCCCATAGTGGTCAATGGTATTATTCCCATCATCTTGGGTGGCACCATTGTAGGCAAAGATTGAGCCGTAAGCGCCTTGTAAGTTAAAGCCAAATTGCGCTGCCTTTTCAGCAGATTCTCCTAAAACTAAGGTTAGAGAATCGGAATTCATGTTGGTGGTGAATTTCCCAAAGGGAACTACCATGGAGCCAAATCGGGCATAAAAGGGTAGATTTTGGGCATGATCGCCTAAAGTGATGTATCCGTCATCGACAGTCAAATCCGTTTTATTTTCTTCGTACTTAAAGGACATGCGTCCTTTTACCCAAGGTGCAGGTTGAGCATTAATTCCCAAAATGGCTGTGTGTACGATGATGTCTGAGCTGTCTACTTCATCATAATCACGGAGGTAGGAACCCGCAATTTTAATAACGCCATCAACAGAAACTCCCTTGAGCCAATTGTTTTGGGCCCAAGCTTCCCCGCTGACCAATGCAAGTAAACTGGCAGTGGTTATCAAGGCCTTGAATCGAAATGTCATTATTTATCTCCTTGTCGTACTATAAATTACTCTTAATGGGTAGATAGAAAGTGAAGTCAATTTGCGTCCACTGGGTGGCTTCGGAGCGATAATCTCAACTATAACAATATTGTTGTATTTTATCAACAGGGTTTGGGGTTTCTACAACGTTACTGCCGATAAACTGCACAAGTCAAACTTTTTAAGTAGGCAGTTTCCGGAATAGCCGGATGAATCGGATGATCCGGTCCTTGATGTCCCTGTTCTACAACCTGCAAACTGTGGTGAGTCGCCAAACTGGCGGCATTGACAATAGACAGTAAGTTGGTTGCGGAAAGGGGAAGTGAACAAGAAGCGGATATCAAAATTCCCTCGGCACTGAGCAAAGCCATTGCCAATTGATTTATACGTCTATAGGCAATTTCTCCAGCCCCTTGATCTTTTTTACGTTTGATAAATGCCGGAGGATCAAGTACAATCACTTCAAATTCCTGCTTATCCTGCTTGAGCATTTTTAAAACTTCAAAAGCGTCTCCTTTTAAAGTGTTTACTTGCGAGGATACTCCATTTAACTGTGCATGATAACTGACTTTTTCCAAGGCAGGCACGGAGCTGTCGACACAACATACTGAGGATGCTCCGCCTTTGGCTGCTTGTATCCCCCAAGCACCGGTATAACTGAACAGGTCTAATACTCTTTTACCAGATACATATGACAAAAATCGCTGACGATTCAAGCGGTGATCATAAAACCAGCCCGTCTTCTGCCCAGTCAACACTTCCACTGAAAAGCGGACTCCATTTTCCTCAATCAGGACTTCAGCAGGCAAAACTCCCCTTGCCACTTCCGTATACATGGGCAAATTTTCCAGCTGGCGAATACTGCTGTTATTGCGCAATACAATACAACACTCTGGCATGATCTGTTCCAATGCCTCCAACAACAAGGCTCGTAAATTCTCCATACCTGCCGTAGTTAGTTGCACTGCCAATACTTCTCCAAAGCGATCGATCACCAGTCCAGGTAATCCATCTGCTTCACCATATACCCAACGATAATAAGGCTGTTTAAATAAACGCTCCCGCAATGTCAAAGCTGATCGCAAACGCTGTAAAAGTAAAGCTACAGTCAACACCTGATCTGGCTCTTTACTTATTCTACGCACACTGATCAAACTGTGAGGATTAATATACCCTGACCCCAAACACTCTTGGCGATAACTCCAAATATTGACCGCCTGCCCGGGTTCAAAATTACGCAATGGAGAACGAGTTCCGTCAATTTCATTACTGTACACCCAAACATGGCCGGCACGCAAACGCCGATCAGCCTGGGCATTCAAATACACATCAGCTAACTTCTTCAAAGTACAAACTGTCCTTTTTACTCGACAAAATGCTATTATAACAAATCACCCCCCCTAAACCTGACAACTTCCACTCTATGACACATTCCAACTATCAATCCTGGGGACGTTACCCCAAAGCCACCCACACTATTGCCCCCCTATATTGGCGAACTGATCCTTTACCTCTGCCTGAAGATCACTCTAAAAAGGTACTTCCTTATGGAATGGGACGCAGCTACGGTGATTCCTGCCTCAACAATGGCGGTACTCTGTTCCCAACTCGTGCGCTCAATCACTTCCTCCAATTTGACTCAGAAACCGGCATTTTAACCTGTGAAGCCGGAGTCACTCTCGGCGAAATTCTCGCCTTTTGCGTATCTAAACACTGGTTTCTTCCCGTCACTCCAGGCACCCAATTTGTCACTGTGGGCGGTGCCATTGCCAACGACGTCCATGGCAAAAATCACCATCGAGCGGGCACTTTTGGTAACCACGTTCTCGAATTTGAACTGCTGCGATCCAATGGGGAACGACTCCTTTGCTCCCCCAACCACAACCAACCTTACTACGCTGCCACTATCGGTGGACTCGGACTCACCGGCCTTATCACCTGGGCCACCCTCCAACTCAAACCCATTCACCATCGAGCCCTACACACCGAAACTTGCCCCTTTGCCAACCTGGATAACTACTTTGAACTGAGCAATGAATCTGACCATTTCTGTGAATACACTGTCGCTTGGGTCGATTGCAGCGCCAACGGTCCCAACCTAGGACGCGGTCTACTATTCCGAGGCAATCACCTCAAACCAGAAGAAGTTCCCAAACACTGGAAAGTTCCCTCACGTAACTTTAGACTTCCCCTCAACCTCCCCGGCTTTTTCCTCAACAGTTGGACAGTCCGCACCTTCAACCAATGGTATTACCAACGCCAACAACCCAAAACCACTCTACCCATTCTCCAAGACTATCAACCCTTTTTCTACCCACTCGACTCCATTCAAGACTGGAATAAACTCTATGGTAAAACAGGATTTCTCCAATATCAGCTCACAGTCCCGGCACATGATCGCTCAATTATCAAAAACATCTTTCAAACCATTGCCAACTCCGGTCTCAACTCTTTCCTAGCCGTTCTCAAAACCTTTGGCGACCATTCCTCCCCGGGACTCCTGTCTTTTCCTCGCCCCGGCGTTACCTTGGCCCTGGACTTCCCCATCAAAGGCGCCAAAACCTTCAAACTCCTCGACTACCTGGACGACCAAGTCGCAGAAGCCCAAGGCGCAGTTTACCCAGCCAAAGACGCCCGACTGTCCCCGCGCCACTTCCAAACCTACTTTCCCCAATGGGAAACCTTGGCCAACTACATCGACCCCCGCTTCTCCTCCAGTTTCTGGAGACGAGTGACCGCCCAAACCTCCCCAACCAAACCCATCTTAACCAACACTTCTCCTTCAGAAAACCCTTCCACCCAACAACCTTCCACCTTAGAAGCCAATCATTCCCCAACACCCTCCCATTTGGGAACAGAATCCCCGTCAAAACCACACTCCACATTGCCCACTCCAACAAATTCGGACAAAACCGCCCAGGACATTTCACAATGACCTCCTATCCCAAACCCCAAAAAACCCTTATTCTTGGCGCCACCTCAGCCATTGCCCAAGAAACCGCCAAACTCCTTGCCCAACACCATCATCACCTCTTTCTCATTGCTCGCGACCCTCAAAAACTGGCCATAGTCGCCCAAGACTTACAAGTACGAGGCGCTTCCCAAATCCACACAGCCACCTTCGACCTCAACCAATTTGAGCACCACGACGCCCTTTTCACCCAAGTCACCACCCAACTCCAAGGCATAGACATCGTGCTCATTGCCCACGGCAGTCTTCCTGACCAACACGCCTGCGAACAAGACTATTCAACTGCCGAAGCAGCCCTTCGCACCAACTTCCTCAGCACCCTTTCCCTGTTGACCAAACTGGCCAATTACATGCAAAATCAAGGACATGGCTGCCTTGCCGTCATTTCCTCAGTCGCTGGGGACCGAGCTCGCCAAAGCAACTACATTTATGGCACTGCCAAAGGCGCCCTCAATCTCTACCTACAAGGGTTAAGAAACCGCCTGCATCGTAATCATATCTGTGTACTCACCATCAAACCTGGCTTCGTAGACACCCCAATGACCCAACATTTCAAAAAAGGACTCCTGTGGGCCCAACCCCAACAAATTGCCCATGGCATCGTCCAAGCCATTGAAAAACGCAAAGATATTGTCTACCTACCCTGGTTCTGGCAAATCATTATGCTCGTTATCAAAACCATTCCCGAACCCATCTTCAAACGCCTAAAACTATAAAACTTTCACCCATAAAACCTTTACCCATTCCTCCCAAAACATAAAACTGTCACACCTCATTTTAACCATTCCCCACCCTCTACTCACCCCTCTTAAAAGCCCAATTCCCCCTAACTTCAACCATTGACTCACCGTAAACTCACCTTAAAATGCCCACAAACTACCTTAACTCAACCCTCTCCATCCTGGCCCTGGCCATTCTAGGCTATCTTGGATACGCATTTTGGATTGGGCCTGAACAAACCCTAGCGGCCATCTCCCAATTAGGCACCCTCAACATTCTCTTCATCCTCAGCCTTTCCCTGATCAACTATGGGCTCCGCTTCCTCAGATGGCAATGGTACCTCACCACCACCTCTCACCAAAATCTCAATTTAATCACCAGCTTACGATACTACCTTACCGGTTTTGCTTTCACCACCACCCCTGGAAAAGCCGGCGAAATCATTCGTTCCCTTTACCTTAAACAACACGCTATTCCCTACACCAAAAGCCTCTCTCTACTCTTCGTAGAACGCTTCTCAGACCTCCTAGCCACCCTCATTTTGGCTGCCCTTGTCCTTTGGCACTTCGAGAACTATCAACAATGGATCATCATTCCCATCATTATAGTACTTATCCTACTGAATGCCATTCGCTACCCACAATGGCTGATTTACCTACAACAACAACTGGCCCCCCACTTTCCCAATCGCCTCACCACCTTGCTCAATTCCCTACTTAACCTTATTCTTCACACCCAAACCTTGCTCAAACCCAATTTTCTCTACGGCAGTCTAATCTTGGGACTGTTAGCCTGGGGAGCAGAAGGACTTGGTTTTTACTACATTCTCAACTTACTGGGATTTGAAGTCTCCTTACCCTTAGCCATGGGCATCTATGCCATGAGCCTTATCATCGGCGCCCTCTCATTCCTACCTGGAGGTTTAGGCGGCACAGAAGCTGCCATGCTCATCATGCTTGCCAACCTGGGACTCTCCCCGGAACATGCCCTGGCTGCCACCCTCATTTGTCGCTTTACCACCCTCTGGTTTGCAGTCGCTCTTGGTGCTTTGGCAATGACTGGACTCAAACTTAACCCCGTTCCCTCCAACTAATTCAGGTCTCACCATGAATTTTGCAACTTTTGAATACCTGGTATTCATAATCTGCGTCTACCTACTTTACTTAGTAGTACAACATCGGACCCAAAACCACCTACTACTTGTCGCAAGTTACATCTTCTACGGCTGGTGGGACTGGCGTTTCCTCAGTCTCATTCTCTTCTCAACTGCAGTCAATTACCTGGCTGGCCTGGCCATTCATCACACAGAAGACCTCAAAAAACGCCGCCTTTACCTGATCGGCGCCCTGGTCATCAGTTTTGGACTGCTGGGCGTGTTCAAATACCTGGGATTCTTCGTCGATTCCATGGTTGACCTCTTACAACTGCTCGGCTTTCAACCCAACATCACCTCACTACAAATCATTCTCCCTGTTGGCATTTCCTTTTACACCTTCCAAACTGCCAGCTACACTATTGATATCTATCGCAAAGAATTGCCCGCCACCAAAAACTTCCTGGACTTTGCCCTTTTTATCGCCTTCTTCCCCCAACTTGTTGCCGGTCCCATAGAAAGAGCCAAAACCTTACTGCCCCAAATTCAACAACCTCGTCAAATCACTCACGATCAAATCACCCGGGGCTGCTTTCTCATTCTCTGGGGACTGTTCAAAAAAGTAGTCATTGCCGACGGTGCTGCCAACGGTGTAGACACTGTTTATGGCATGACCTCGGTCCAACCCACTGCCATGGATATCATTCTCGCCACCTACCTCTTCACCTTACAAATTTATTGCGATTTTTCTGGCTATTCCGACGTGGCTAGAGGCACCGCCAAACTGCTGGGTTTTGAACTCGTGGTCAACTTCAAACTCCCCTTCTTTGCCAGTTCTCCAAGAGAATACTGGGAACGTTGGCACATCAGCCT
Source organism: Thiomargarita sp. (assembly GCA_020721005.1). GTDB lineage: Bacteria > Pseudomonadota > Gammaproteobacteria > Beggiatoales > Beggiatoaceae > DYNP01. The sequence goes on along the minus strand of DYNP01000010.1, from coordinate 101,094 downwards.
GGCGACCTGGTTACGAGACTACGTTTACATTCCCTTGGGTGGCAATCGCCATGGAGAATGGAAAACCCAACGAAATGTGTTCATCACCGTCTTTTTAAGCGGTTTCTGGCATGGTGCTGCTTGGAACTTCATTTTCTGGGGCATCTACCAAGCTCTGCTCATTTCCTTCAACCGTTTATGGTTAGTGATCCGCAAAATCAAACCCCAGAAACTCAGCGGTCCTCCCATAATCAACTGGACCAAAATTCTACAAATCATCCTGCTTTTTCAAGCTCTCAACTATGGCAGAATGCTATTTCGAGCAGAATCTCTCAACCAAGTTGTTGATTTCACTCGCATAGTCTTCTTCAACTTCAGCTGGCACATCAGCGTCAAATTCTCTCTACCCGTCGTTGTCATTGTGGGCACTATTCTGCTGCTGGTCATAGAAACTTACCAATATGTCACCAATGACCCTCACTATTACCGGCGCTGGCCCATTGCAGTCAGAAGCCTATTCTATGCAACCCTTATCTTCTTACTCATGGCAGGCATTAGCAATGCAACTCAAGAATTTATTTATTTCGCTTTCTAACTCCTTACTCATCCTTCTTTGGGTAGTGGTTTGGCTGATCGTATTTGAGCTTGCCATTCTACTCATTCCCTATCAGCCTCCCCTGGAAAAACCCAACTCTGCGCAACGCTACCTAGAATACGGTCGCTCAGTTGAAGGCAAACTGCGCAACATGATCGGCAGCACCGATGAAACCACCGTTCCCGTCACCTTAGCTGGCTGGCTAGATCCTGAACGGGAACGTTGGGACTCAATCCCCAATAAACCAGACACCCCCAACGGCCAACTGATTGCCATCTATGGCATGTCATATGCCCAACACTTGGGTCTCGCTCTCGAAAAAAAGGCTGCTGATACAACAGTACGTTTTTTAGGTGGACCTGGCGCCCCTCCCAATCATGCCTATACTACCTACCTATTAGACCGAGGACGTCATCAAGCGCAAACCGTTCTCCTCGGTGTTACAGCCTCTGGTCTGGTCGGCATGACCACTTTTACCAGTCTCAACAAAACTTTTGAATACCCTCTGCCTTACACCTATCCAAAATACCATGTTAAAGAAGGGCAACTTGCCGCCTTTTGGCCCTCTGTGCGAACCATTGACGACTTAAGACAAGTCTTACAATACGAAGATCGCTGGCAAGATTATGTGGCAGAATTGGCAGCCGAAGACAGTTATTATCATCCATTCCTATTTCATGAAAACATATTTGATCACGCTGCAATTCTTCGTTTTGTGCGACGCGCCTGGGCAAAACGTCATGCCCGATCAATTCGAGAAGACCTTTATTCCCCCTATCGTGGCTTCAACGAACACTCCGAAGTCATTTTAAGTTTACGCCTGATTATTCAAGCATTTGCCAAACAAGCCAAAGCCGATGGACAACTGCCAATCGTCCTCGTATTTAACACTATAGGCTATCGGGACCATCTTTATCGGGCCCTGGCTAAAACCTTTGAAGAGCAAAATATTTTAGCCATGAACAGCCAACTGTTTGCCCCGGCTGATGATCCCAAAAACATTGCCCCGGATGGACACCACTTTTCCAAAGCTGCCAACCTGCGATTTGCAGAAGCAATTATCAACATGATAAAAACTCACTCATCTCCATAGAAGAAACAACCCATTCCCCCCTTTTTTTCCAGGGGGGTTAGGGAGGAGTTGTCTAGCTCAACCCCAACAACTTTGCGTTTGGGATTTACATGACTTTACGTAAAAAAACCCTGCTTATCATTGGAAACGTCTTAATTGGTTTATTCTTGATTGTTTTAATGACCTCTTATGACATTTTACTCCAAGGATTCAAAGACCTAGAACAACAAAATGTGTACAGAAATTTAAAGCGCCTCACCAATATCTTAAATGATGAACTTCATCGACTTTATGTGCAAGCAGGAGATTATGCCAAATGGGATGACACTTATAATTATATGCACACCCAAAATGAAAATTATCTTCAATCGAATCTATCAATTGGCACGTTTACTGACCTTAATCTAAATCTGATTATCTTGTTAAATGAACAGGGAGAGCTGATATTTGGCAAAAATTATCGAAAGCAAAACTCAAATTTAGAATCACTTTCAACTACTTACCACAATTTATTCAGTTATAACTCATTATTTCTTCACCCTCAAGAATCCAAAGAAGGAAAAAGTGGTTTTTTAGTACTTCCAGATTTGGAATCTGTTTTAATGCTTGCTCATCGACCCATTCTAACCAGTTATGGAGAAGGTCCGAATCGTGGTACTCTAATTATGGGTCGATATTTAGACCCACAAGAAATTGAAAAATTTGGACAATTAATTGGCTTTCCCCTGATCATGCAACGAGTAGATAATACCCAATTACCTGCCGATTTTATTGATATTTATCCAACTCTCCTAAAAAACAAACAAGCCATTCAATTAATCAATGACTATCAAATTGCTGGCTATCTTCTCGTCACCGATTTTCATGACCACCCAGCCATCCTATTCCGTTTGGATATGCCCCGCGACATCTATTATCAAGGCCTAAATAGCTTACGTTATTTAAGTATAGTAGTACTGATCATTGTGCTGATTTTTGCGGGACTGATTTTGTGGGTTATCGAACATTTAATCTTGGCTCGCTTGGCCACTTTAAATCAACAAATGATGCACATTCGTACCAGCGGCGAATTTTTAATGGTAACTGTCAAAGGCAACGATGAATTGAGTCATTTAGCCCTGACGCTTAATCAAATGCTGACTGCCTTACAAACTTCTTACGCTCACTTACATCACAGTCAAATCCGTTTGGCAGAAGCCCAACGTATTGCTCATTTAGGCAATTGGGAATGGGAAATGGACAATCAACATTTAACTTGCTCTGAAGAAATTTATCGTATTTTTGGAATTTCCCCTCCTTTTTCTCTGATTAGTTATCAACCTTTTTTAAAACAAGTTCCCATAGCCGATCATCCCTTAGTTATCAAAGCTTTCCAACAAGCTTGTCAAGATCGAAAACCTTACACTTTGGAATTGCGCATTTTAAGAAATCAACAGGAGGAACGTTTTATTCAATTACAAGGAGAAGTTATTACAAATGAGGAGGGTAAAATAACCCATTTGGTTGGCACTGTGCAAGATATTACTGAACGAAAACAGTCTCAAGCGGAAACTGTGCGACTCTTAGAAGAGAATAGGTTTTTGATTCATCGTTCCATTGCTATTCAAGAGGAAGAGCGGCGGTACCTGGCTCGTGAATTGCATGACGAATTTGGGCAATGTATCACGGCCATTCAAGCCGATGCAGAGGCTATTGTGGAGTTAACTCACAATTCCCTGCCTGAATTTTTTCCCAAAATTCGTACCAGTGCCAACGCCATTAATGAGGTCTCATCTCACATGTATGAAGTGGTTCACACTTTGATGAGACAATTACGACCCTCGGGCTTAGATGAATTGGGACTGGTGGAAATTTTACAAAATACAGTCAGACATTGGCAAAATCGTTATCCACAAATTAATTGTCACCTGCAAGTTATTGGGAACTTAGATAATCTGGGGGAAACTCTCAATATCAGCGTTTATCGGATTATACAGGAATGTTTAACAAACACTGCCAAACATGCTCAAGCTTCAGAGGTAAAAATTATTCTACAAGTACTTGATTTACCTGAAATTTCTTATTTTTCAGAGTTGAAGAACAACACCATTTCCAATTACCTAAAATTGGTTATTCAAGACAATGGGCAAGGTATGGATTTGGCTCAACATCATCGTGGCTTGGGGTTGATTGGTATTCGGGAACGTGTCAAAGCTTTGAAAGGAGAGGTTGATTTGCAAAGCACGATTGGCCAAGGCACTTTTTTGAGTATCGTGATCCCAATGGGTTCACAATTAAAGAAGGTTAACTGATAAAGTTGTGATCCACAATTCTCATTTTAGGAATTAATGATGACTACCATTCGTGTATTGTTGGTCGATGACCATGAAGTTGTACGGGCAGGTTATCGCCGTTTATTGGAAAATACCACTGATATTAAAGTAATTGCAGAAGCTAAAAGTGGGGAGGAAGCTTATGTTTATTATGCCAAACATCAACCGGATATTGTAGTAATGGATTTATCTATGCCGGGAATAGGTGGGTTGGAAGCCATTCGCAAAATTAAAATTTATGATAAGAAAGCTCAAATTTTAGTCTTTAGTGTACATGAGAGCGATATTTTCCTAGAGCGTTGTTTACATGAAGGGGTATTGGGTTATATTACGAAACGGAGTGCTGCCAAAACCATGATCGAGGCAGTTCGACAGGTAGCAATGGGAGAAGTGTTTATTGGTCAGGAATTGCAAGTGTATTTGACCAAGGATCGAGGCAAAAAAGACAATCCAATATTTGCTATGTTATCGACTCGGGAGTTTGAAATTTTTCTGTTATTGGCTGAGGGTAAAACGGTCAATGAAATTGCTGAACTTTTAAAGTTGAGCCCCAAAACGGTGGGTCATCATTATACCAGTGTCAAAAGTAAATTGATGGCTTCTACCACTGCAGAGTTGACGCGTTTGGCGATTCGGGAAGGGTTGTTACAGCCTTAGAGATATGATTTGTTTTTTTCTGAAAGAAAGACCTGCCAGATTTGAAAAATCTGACAGGTCTGCAAAATTAATATTTCAAAGAAATCTCAAAATGAATTCCATCGTCTTGCAAGTCATATTCGGGTGGATCCTCAATATCTTTCATTTGAAATCCTTTATAAATCTCGGCCTGTATGTTAGAATTGGGACTCCAACGCATACCCAACCCCACACTGTAAATTTGCTTGGGATCTGGAGTGTCACTGTTTTTGTTTTTAGCCCATCCATAGTCAAAAAAGGTCACCAGTTGCAATTCTCCATCTTCCGGGGTTTCGCTGATTTTGGGAACTGATAATGTGTAAACTGGCAATCGCCATTCTAAGGAGGAAACTCCTCCATTGTCTCGAGTCAAGAAGTTATCTCGATACCCTCTTACTGAAGAAGCGCCCCCCACTGAGAATTTTTCCAGAGGCAAAAGGTCCTGATCGGCCAATTGCAAGTCAATACGGAATAACAATTGGCTATCTTGTAAAATTTTATCAAGCCTATTAATCCCAAATTTAGGCATGAAATCTAAGCGCCTTACCCATTGAAACTGTCCCAACCAGGTAAAGAATTTGCTGTCTGGCAGGTCACCCTCGTTAATGGTGGCATCAAACAGATCAACTCCAAAGTTGAAACTCATGCGGGCCGCCAACACTTGTGATCGATTTCGATTGAGCCAATCTTGGGAAAGGCGGACCACTGAAATATGACTTTCTCCATCTTTTTCCACTCCAGGTGAAAATGGGAATGGCCGTCCCAGTAAAAAAGTTTGACTGAAACGTTTTTCCAGTTTTAAAGAAGTATTAAACTCTTGACTTGGAGTTTTCCACCAGGGTTGAGTAAAACTTATTGCCCAAGTTTTAGCCTCACTTTCGACATCGATTTGTTTGAATGGTTCCTCAATGACTTCAGAGTCACTTTGATCATAACTGAAATTCAAGCTGGTATGATAACGATTGAGAGACAAACTGAGGAGCGGAAAAGTATAGCCGATGCTGTAATCATTCAAACCTTGGGTAAGGCCATAGCGCAAATAAAGGTTATCCCCTCGACCCTGTTGTTTCTGACCAAAAAGATTAAAAAGGCTGCCCGTAAGGTTATGATGCCAAAATTCAATTTCTCCACGATAGGCGCCAACACTGGGGGAACGATGATTATTAAACGTAAATTGAGTTTCCCAAGGGCGTTTTTCATGCACCTTAATCTTCAAAATACCTTCCCCCAATTCCACCCCAGGTCCCAACTCTGCATTGATTTGTCTCAACAGTGGATCTTGTTGCAACAATTGCAAACGATCCTGTAAATCATTGATATTCAAAGCCTCACCTTCGGAAAATTTTAACCGATCTTTAATATAGTCCTCATGTAGTTTTTCCATTTTTTCCACTGTCACCTGAGACAATCGTCCCTCTATAATTTCAATTTTGACAATGCCATTCTGTACCTGTTGTTCGGGAATAATAGCACCAGAATTGATGTAACCGTTCTCAATATAATAGGCAGTGATTTGATTTTTAATCTGTTGCAATTCTTCTGCACTGATGGGACGAGTTCGGTAGTCAGGGTAATCTTTGGCAATAATTTCTTCCAATTGCTGCTGACTAAACTTTTTATTTCCCTGAAAATCGAATTTGGTGACTTGAATTTGACTTTGGGCAGATAAATCAGAACTAGAAAAGTTGGGTGAATTGACTTGAGGCAATGCTGGGGCTGATAAGGGAGAATCGGGGGATTCATTAAGAGGACCAAATTCCGGTCTCTCTCGAGGATTGGGGTCTGCACCAGGCGTGAATTGAGCAAAAGCCAGTCCATTTAGGCAGAGCAGAAGCATAAAAACAACTGAAGGGGAAAAGTGATTGTTGAATAGAAAAATGTTGGATTTCAAGACCATGTTCTCCTAAGGTTATGTGGATGATAATTTACAACAAGAAACGGCAAGAATTATAATGATTTATTTAGGTGCAGTTGACATTGGTTATTTTTGAGATAACACCTCTATACCGTCCCAATCCAACGGAACTCCGTGTTGCAGGTAATATTCACATCTTTCTAAGTAAAAACTACTGGCTTTATCTTCTGGCATTTCTTTAAGGACAGCTTGGAATTTGCGGCTGGCCAGTTGAAATTGTTTTTGATAATAAACTTCAACTGCGCCCAAAAAAACGGGTTTTAAGATGATTTTTTGGCGTAAACTTTTTTCTGAATCGGCATCCATGATTTCAAATACCCCAACCGGCTCCTTTTTACCCTTAACTCGTACTTTACCTAAGAAGCGTGAAAAATATTGATGAGGATTCGTTAATTCATTCAGTATTTCTTCGCTGATAATGATAGAAGCCCCATACATTTTAGTCAATCCCTCCAAACGAGAAGCTAAATTGACGGCATCAGAAATCACTGTACCTTCCATACGTTTTTCCTCACCAATGGTACCTAACATTAAAGTGCCAATATGGAGACCAATGCCAATTTTAACCGGTTGTTGATGTTGCCGCTCTTGGTTAAAAAATACCAATTGTTTGTGAATTTCAATAGAAGCTTGCACTGCATCATCTGCTGTTTCTGGAAATAGAGCCATGACTGCATCACCAATGTATTTGTCAATAAAACCATGGTGTTTACGAATGACCGGACTCACTCTGCCCAAATAGGCATTAATAAAGTCAAAATTTTCTTTGGGAGTCATACTTTCGGAAAGAGTGGTAAATGAGCGAATATCTGCAAATAAAACCGCCATGTGCTTTTGTACATGATCTCCAAGTCTCACATCGACAATGCTTTCTTTTTCCAAGAGTTTTAAGAATTCCAAAGGCACAAAATTACTGTAGGCAATATTGATTCTGGACAATTGAATATGAGTCTTAATACGAGTCAATAACTCACCTTTAGAAAAGGGTTTGGTCAGATAATCATTAGCTCCAGCCTGCAAACCTTCCACCAGATCAGAAACCTGATTTTTAGCGGTGAGCATAATGATAGGCAATTGGTTGGCAGGATGAGTTTCTCGAATAATGCGACACACTTCAAAACCAGAAATTTTGGGCATCATAATGTCCAACAGAATGATCACAAAGGGAGTGCCACTGTTCACTGCGTCAAGAGCTTCTTGGCCATTCTGAGCTCTAGTAATGGCATAATTTTCTAAACTCAATTGGTTTTCAAGAACTTGCAAGTTAATAGGGTCGTCGTCAACAATAAGAATGTGAAATTGTTCCCTACTTTGTGAGGCAACGTCCAATGGCAATTCGGTCAGCAATTCTTCCTTTTCAATGCTGATTTCAATCGGTTGAGAATTGCGCACCCGACTCAACATGGCAGTGACATCACTGGTATGTTCCAAAATGGTCTCTTTAGAAAGCCGTAAACTAAAACTGACTTGAGTGCCAGTTTTTAGAGCTGATTGGATGTGAATTTCTCCGCCATGCAATTCAACCAATTGTTTGGTAATAGATAAGCCCAGTCCAGTGCCCCCATATTCTCGAGAAATTGAACCATCTGCTTGTTCAAAAGGGGTGAAGACTCGATGGAGTTTTTCCGGAGGAATGCCTACCCCAGTATCTGCAATGGTAATCATGAGATAGTCGCCTTGAATAGAGGCAGAAATTTCAATAATACCTTGTTCAGTGAATTTAACTGCATTACTGACCAAATTATGTAAAATTTGTTGTATACGGTTTTCATCCGCATCGACCACCAGATCTTCACTGATACTGTTGAGCAGCTCAATTTTTTTGTTTCCAATCAGAGGTCGAGATAAGGTGAGCACAACATCCGTAACTACTTTAATTTCAATAGGTTTGATTTGTAATTCAATATTTTTGTGCTTGAGTTTAGAAAAATCCAAGATATCATTAACTAGGTTGGAGAGTCGTCGACCGCTGAGCACAATCATAGAAAGATTTTCAATGGCTTTTTGAGGTATTGGACCTGCAGCGCCATCAATCATGGAGTCGGCAATACCGATAATGCCATTGATAGGGGTGCGCAGTTCATGAGAGGTGTTGGAAAGGAAATCGTCTTTGAGTTTGTCCAATTCCTTAAGATTTTCATTTTGTTGCTTGATTTTATTAATATATTGCAACATGCTGTCAACCATAATGGTAATACTTTGTTTGAGCAGTTTTAATTCATTGTTAGTCTTAACTTCAATGGGATGTTGCAAGTCTCCTTTGGCAATGATATTTACACTGTTGACAATATCTCGAATGGGACGAGTGATCCAAGCGGAAATAATGAAGGTGAATACTATACTTAAGAGAATGGCAATGATACTGAGTAGAAAATGGAAGGCCGCCGTCCTTTGCAGACCTTCATCAATGAGTTTGGTATTATAAGTTAATTCAATGACTTTGCTGGGATCAGCGGCGCTGCTTTCAACATAATTGTCTCTTAAATTGACAAAAATATAACGAGTGGATAATTTTTTGTATTTGTTTTGAGTTTCATAAGTTTTCTTGGTATCATAAACGGTCTTGATAATTTCTGCCGTGACTTCGTCCACTTTGCCTTCTGATCCTAGGGCATGACCATGGCGACTGAAAATTCTCACTCGGTTTAAAGAAGGATTGAGGGTTTTTAGACGGGCAGTAATTTTGACCAGATCCAGTTCCCCAAGTAAATCACTGAATTCATCCGATTCGAGTCCCAGTTCCAGTAAATATTTGCGGTCAGGAGTGGGCATGTAAGCAAATTTGCGAATAGTGCCGGTCCTGGCTTCTGTGGCTAATCCCCCATTAAAAAATTTGTTGTGACTGCGAATTTCTTCAAACAATTTTACATAATCAGGCCACTGGTTGAAATTAAGTCCCAAATCTTTTTTGTAAGTGGTGTATTCTAAAACATTTTGTGAATTGATAATGTATAAATCCATTTTGCCCCCCATTTGCCTTTTTAAATCTTCAAGGTCCATTTTAGAGGGATCACGGACTGCCAACTGATAGGCGTCGATAAAGGTAACAAAGGCATCTCTCATGCGTTCTCCCAGAAATCGTTCCAGGACTTTATGACCCGCATCTACGAGTTTGATGGCATTCAATATGTTGTTTTCAGTTTGATTTTGTAATACAGTGTAGGCACTTTCTAAATCATGTTTAGCATTAAGGTAATCGGAGAGCGACATAGCAATCAGAATGGGAATAATCAGCAATAAAAATGATCCCATTAAGGTATATTTTAGAGGGACATAGGGTATTTGGGTCCCCCGTTTTTTTGACTTAGGTTTGAATAAACTGGTCACTTTTATCATAACTTGTTGAAGTAAGCCATTATTAACGGGTTACTTATACTTTTGGCTAAAAATGATTTTGTCATCATTGACATGAGTAGGACCATAATTGTTAACTAGAGCAGGTCATCAATTATGATGAACAGAGTGTAAATATTATCTGTGCATTCCATAGGTTAAGTATTTGTTGAGCGAGCGCTATTGGTTATCTTAACTGATGATAAACTTTATGTTCAGGGTTCTAAAAGTGAATCTAATAGTTTTCTTAGAATATTTTGATTTGAGGAAACTGTTCATTATTCCATCGATTGTTTTATAATGGAGTTTCCAGTTTATAACTGTCTTATGCAAAAACAGGAAAGAGGAGCTCGATCCTTCCCCCTTTAAGTGAAATTAAACCAGTTCTACCATTCAATGTCGGGGGCAACAAACAGCAGTTGCTCACCCTACTTTGACTACTTTAAGGGAAGCTAAATAAGATTGGCGACTCGATTCAATGCCAAAGTTATCCCCCAATTGCTTCTCAGCCAAGGATAAACACGATCTTTCTCTTCATTATCGTGTGAAGTGAAGCAGGAACTGTTAGAAGATTAAGGTGACTTGGCAAAATCTACGTTATTCAGGAAAGGTAGGTACAACACTATTATCTGGATTCCCAATGAGGGGGTAAAATTTCAACAGTATCTAATTTGAGGCACAATGGAGTTCAGCCATGCAACGTTTAACCTTGACTCAACCCGATGATTGGCATTTGCACCTTCGAGATGCAGAAGTTTTAAGTGCAGTGGTAGAAGCTACGGCCAGTTGCTTTAAACGGGCAGTGGTGATGCCTAACTTAAAACCTCCCGTAACTACAGTAGAACAGGCCTTGGCTTATCGCAAGCGTATTTTAGCAGTCATTCCTCATAAATACCAGTTTATTCCTTTAATGACGCTATATCTTACTGAAAATACCTCTGTAGAAGAGATAATTCGCGCCAAAAATCAGGAATTTGTAGTGGCAGTAAAATATTACCCCGCTGGAGCAACCACTCATTCCGAGTCTGGGGTGACTGATTTATTGAAAGTTTGGCCAATATTAGAAGCCATGCAAACTCATAACCTACCCTTATTAATTCATGGCGAGGTTACCGCAAAGGGAGTGGATGTCTTTGATCGCGAAAAAATATTTATCGAGTATGTTTTAGACCCACTGTTGGAGAATTTTCCCAATTTAAGGGTCGTATTGGAACATATCACCACTGAAGAAGCCGTCATTTACGTCAACTCCAAAGGGGATAATTTGGCCGCCACCCTCACTGCTCATCACCTATTGCTAAACCGCAATGACCTATTTGATGGGGGAATTCGTCCCCATCACTACTGCTTACCCCTCTTAAAAAGGGAATCTCATCAACGGGCACTGTTGGCCGCTGCTACCAGTGGGAATCCTAAATTTTTTCTGGGGACCGACAGTGCTCCTCATGCTCGTCAATTCAAGGAACACTCTTGTGGTTGTGCCGGAATTTACACTGCCCCAGCCGCTCTGCCCCTCTATGCCCACGCATTTGAACAAGCCGGAGCCTTGGACAAATTAGAAGGCTTTGCCAGCCATTACGGTCCTGATTTCTATCAATTGCCTCGCAACACCGAAACCATAACCTTGGAAGCATCACCTTGGCAAATGCCAGACTCCTTTGGCTTTGGGACTGACCAAGTAATTCCCTTTAAAGCTGGAGAAACCATAAAATGGCGGGTCTCTCGACCCATTGTTTAAAAAATCACAAGCAACCACCAGTCCCCAAATTCTAAAACTGATATTTCACTCTCCCGATCTCCAACCGAATCCCTGCCTAATTTCTCACAGACAAAAATGACAAAACTTTAATTTTCCAACCCAATTCCTGCCATATTATTCAGAAAAGGAAATCTCCCTTGGAGTATAGGCTTTAGCCGGAGTGGAGGCTTTAGCCGGTCAGCCGTAAGCATCCCCCCACACCCAAATTGCAAGGCGCCTACCGCCGGCCGGCTAAAGCCTCCACTCCTACGTATCTTAGCCTCGACTCCTGCGTACCTTACTGAATGGCAGATAATAGTAGGGTGGGCAACTCTCATCTTTCCATTATCGCATCCTTTCGCAAGAGATCTAATATCAAATTATGCTACGCTGACCCAATCTACCAAATCCCAATCTCCAACTGAATCCCTGCGTAACTCCTTTCAGGCAGAAGACTTCTTGCCCTTTCCTTGAGCCCGTTGCTTTAACAAAGCCTGCCTAGGATCCACTTGTAAAGGCCGATAAATCTCAATCCTATCATGTTCCCGCAACACTGCATCCAAAGTGCACAACTTACCAAAAATGCCCACCTTATTCTTCGTAAAATCAATCTCTGGAAATAACAACAAAATTTCCGAATGCTGAATAGCTTGATCCACAGTCGTTCCCTCCAACACATGAACTGGAATTAACACCTGCTCATCTGATTTGGCATAAACAACCTCAACCCGAATAGATTTAAGACTGTCCATATAACTTATTTGCCCGCCGAACAAATGCATCAATTAAATTGTTAGTGATTTTCATAAATACCGGTTCCAAACTCACTCTTAACAACTTGTTTGAAATCTCAAACTCCATATCCAAAGAAATTTTACACCCCTCTCCTCCCAACTCAAGAAATTGCCAACGTCCCTTCAAATGGCTAAAGGGTCCCTCCACCAATTGCATTTCAATCAATTGATAAGGCTGCAGACTGTTTTTGGTAGTGAAAGACTTTTCCAACCCCGCGCTGCCCATCACAATAGTGGCCACCAAACTGTCCTGGTCCCGGGATAAAATCGTGGCCGATTTACACCAAGGCAAAAATTGAGGATAAGTGGGAATATCATTTACCAAATCAAACATTCTTTGAGCAGAATAAGGCAGTAAAGCGGTTTTTTGAATTCGTTTCATGAAAATAGCCCAATTGCATTTAAAAAAATCAAACCCACTCCTATCGGTGCCACATAACGCAACACCCAGCGCCAAAACCTATATCCACGATTTCCCAACGCCAACTCTTGTTTCAACACTGATTCTCCTAGAAACCAAGCGGTAAATAAAGCAATCAACAATCCCCCCAATGGCAACATTACATTAGAGGTCAAAAAATCAAGCACATCAAACCATGTTTTATCCACAAAATCACCCGGCTGCACATCTAACACAGCCTGCTCACTCATCAACCAAGTTAAAGGTCTCACCTCTTTCCAAATATTAAATGAAAAAACCGTCAAAAAACCCAGGAGCCAAGCAGCCAGCCCACAAAAAATCGTGGCGCTTATTCGTGAAAATCGACCCGTTTCAATCAACCAAGCCACCGTGGGCTCAATCAAAGAAATGGCAGAAGTCACGGCTGCCAATACCAACAATATAAAAAATAACGTGCCAAAAAAATTGCCCGCAGACATTTTTCCAAAAGCCACCGTTAATGTATTAAAAACCAAATTTGGTCCCTGATCCGGTTGCAAACCGTGACTGAATACAATCGGGAAAATGACCAAACCAGCCAATAAAGCCACCACAGTATCTGAAATAACCACTATGGTAGCGACCTGAGTGATCGAAGTTGTTTTGGGTAAATAAGCACCATACACCATAATTGCCCCCATGCCCAAACTCAAACTAAAAAAAGCCTGCCCCATGGCGGCCAAAATTCCCTGACCGCTGAATTCACAGCTGAATTCGGTACAGTTAGGATAAAATAGTTTGTCAAAATCCACATCAAACATAAAATGCACACCTTCCATAAATTTGGGGGTGCTCATTGCATATCCCAGTAAAATCAACAGTAATAAAAATAAAGCTGGCATCATAAAACGCAGAGCTCGTTCCAATCCTCCTTGAATGCCCCCAGCCACAATAACTATACAAAGTAAAATGATCACAGTGTGCCAAAATAATAACTTCCAAGGATCAGCCACCAAATTATCAAAAATAGCACTCACAAAACCAACCACTTCGGCTTGCGGAAGATGAGCCACAGCCTCAAAAGTTCCCATGGCTGCTTGAGGCACATAAGCCAATGCCCAACCGGCAATCACACTGTAATAAGATAAAATTAAAAATCCAGCTAAAACTCCAGACCACCCCAGGATTTGCCAAGCAGTTGAATGACCATACTCTCTTGCTAAATTACGCATAGTGTTAATGGGACTGCTTCTACCTCGTTTTCCCAACAGGATCTCTGCCATCATGATCGGCATGCAAATTAATAAGACACACAGCAAATAGACAATGACAAAAGCTCCTCCGCCATTGGAGCCAGTTAGAAAAGGGAATTTCCAAATATTACCCAATCCTACAGCCGATCCGGTGGCAGCCAAAATAAAACCCAGTTGAGAAGACCATTCTCCATGTAAAGAAGTATTTTCAGCACTCATATTCACATCCATTACCCATTGTCTAATCTAAACGACCTATCCCGTAAAGATATTTGAAAACAATGAATTGGCATGTTTTAACCCTTAAGATAATTCAATCTCATTATCCAATAATCAACCGATTTTACCATTACCAACTCATCAACCCATTGGAAATTTTAATCCAGACCAAAAATTTTTGCAAGCCCCCAACAATTTTTAACTGGAAACTTTCACCTCAATAACCACTCTGCCCACAGTCCACTGACTTCCTCCTCTTAAAATTTGTTTTCGCCCGGTCACCTTATTATGAAACTCAACAGTCCCATGATTGAAAGTGACCACCCCCATTTCTTCCGGAAAACCCTGTTGCTTGGGAAAATAAATGTGAGCATTCCTTGCAGCACCAATCAACACCGGATCTTTTCCCAAAGTCACATAACTCTTATCCTGAGGTCCCCAATGCACCACCAGCCAAGCTTCCTTACCCAATTCAGCAAAAGCCACCATCAGCCCAACAAAAAAACCCACACTTCCAGCCCCCAACAATCGTCCCATTAATTCACTCAATAAACCTGCCATCGACAAAAAAATTATAGCCCCGATTAATCCACCCACACCTCCTCCCAATAAACCCTTTAATCTTGCCAAGTTAGGCACAAACTGAGCCATTCCCGTGCCCAATAGCAATCCCAATATTGACCAAGCCAATACAGTTGTCAAATCTTGTAAAATAGTTGGATTGGCTTCCACTGTGCTACCAGCAATCACAAAAAACAAGAATTGTCCCAAAAACCCGGCCATACCACCCACCACCATGCCTCCTATTAAGCCCTTCAGCAACTCTTGATTGCTTATCAACGGTCGTCGTAAAGAAAAATTTTGAGCCAAGATCAACAACAAACTAATTCCTATTCCCAAAAAAGCAGTCCAAGCGATAACTTGTAATAGAGAACGGGTTAATGAAAGTCCCAAACGGGGACCTGTCAACAAATTACGCCCATAAATAGCTTCTTCCGCCTGTTGAAAAGCCCGTTCAAATTCCCCCACCACCGTTGAAAAAATCAACTTGGGATCGCCAGTCATCTGTCTTAACACGTCCTGATTAGCATCTTCAGTCGCCACAGCCACCAGTTGAATTCCCTGTTGTCGAGCTTCTGCACTGGATTTAAATACTTTATCTAAAGAATCAGTGGGTTGCCCATCTGTGAACACCAAGATATAACGTTGACCCACCTGCCCCTCTAACAATCGAATGGACTCCTGTACAGCTGCTCCGAGCGGAGTGTTACCCTGAGCTTTCAATTCCCTTAACGCTTTTCCCAATACATTCCCATCTTGAGTCAATCCACTCAACACTTGAACATGTTCCCCAAATTGGAGAATGGCCAACTGATCGGGAGCAAGAAAGGACTGACGCCGCTCTACAAATTCCAAAGCCGCCTGTTTCACTTCTGCAATTTTATCCCCAGCCATGCTTCCTGAAGTATCAATGGCCAACACTAGATATTTGGGAATTATTATCGGAGCGGGTTGATATAAAAAAACTTCAGCCAGCAAAGCCGCCATGATTCCCCCTGCTGCTGCAAATAAGGCAAATAAAATAGGCTTAGGTAAACGCTGCATTGTTTCCAACATTATAAATCTCTCCTGAGAATCCACTATTTAAACCACTGTCAAAAAAACCATTTTCAAATTTCTTGGGAATCTGCAAATTGAACATGTCTTAAAAAATCAAGTAGTTACTCTGAACTCAATTCAAAATTTAGATTTTATCAAAGTTTCCTCTTCCTTGAGCACCTCAGATAAAGACTGTACAATACTATGCTCACCGACTGTAATCATAAATTGATTTTCAGTTTTGGGTAAATTAAAACGCAGTTTACCCGGCAACCCATGTTCCCAGGACTTTAAAATACGACCTTGACTGTCCCTTACTTCTCCGGATGGAGCCACTACAATATGCTCATCCATCAATTCTCCATAAAGTACATTTAGGATATCGGTCTCATCTCGCATGGAACAGGCAATGCCACTGGACCACAGATCAACCTGCCACTGGCTGCCTTCAAACATGTTATCAAATCGTTCCAATTGTTGTTTATCCACTTGCCTACCCACTCCAATTAAGACTAATTTCAGTAACTTACGTTGATGATCAGCGATTTCCTGACCTATTTTTAAACAATACTCAAAACAAGCCATCTCATCTTCAATAATACCATCGGTGATAAAAACTCCCATTGTCCAATCCGATGCTTTGGCAGTGGTTTCCACACAATAATGAATGGCCGGCAACAACTTAGTCCCTTTTCCCCAAACTTGCTGTTTGGGACCGACAATACTAACTTGTTCCCATTCAACACCGGTAAATTCTCCAATCTTTTCAATATAACTGCCGTCATGCCCCACTGCCCAATAAATAGCTTCAGTCGTTCCGGTCTTGGTTACTTCGCTCAGCAAAGTTCCAATCTTTCTAGCCACCAATTCTACAAAATTGGGATTGCCCCCAAAAGCTCCTCCAAAACCATATTCACTGCGTAAAGATGCTGAAGCGTCCAAAGCCAATATGGCTTTTGAATTGCCTTCTCCAACAATAGCCACCGGATCGGGCATGAAACAGGTGATAACCTCATAATAGTCACCGGGAACTGATAACACATTGACATCCGATAAAGGACGGACAGGATAAGTAATTTTAGGCATGACAAAACCTCATTTCTGGGGCATTATGATGAGCATGATCAATTGTTGTTCTCATTTTGGTAAACTAACTTTCAATGGAATAATTTTCTATCCAGATTCTAAATTGTCTTCTGCCTTGTGCATCTCAGTTATAAACTCGACAGTAAATTTGGAACCATAACCCAATTCACTCTCACACCAGATTTTCCCTTTCATGCTTTCCACCAGTTTCTTGACAATAAATAGTCCCAAACCAGTTGAATTCTCATCTCCGGTGGGTTGTGGAGTCAAGCGACTGAATTTGCCAAATAAATGTTTTTTATCTTCCTCACTTAAACCTGGTCCCTGATCTTCCACTTCAAAATGCAGATGGTTTCTGTAAGGATAGAGGCGCAGATAGACTGTTCTCTCATGAGGAGAATATTTTATCGCATTGGAGATGAGATTGTCGAAGACTTGTCGAATGGTTTTTTCATCGACAATGGCATAATATTCTTCTTCAGAAGGCTGAAAATGCAGTTTGATGTGTTTGGCCTTGGCCCGATCTCGATAATCGTTAGCTATCCATTTTAAAATAGGTAAAATATTGAAACGGTCTAGGGAAACATTTAACTTGCCAGATTCAATGCGATTGACATCTAATAAATTTCTTATCAATTCAAACATTTGTTGCGAACTGACTGAAATCATGTTGGCAATTTCAATGATGTCTCCTCGAGTAAGATCATCAAAATCTCTTTCGATCATTTCCGACAAACCCTGAATGGCTGACAAAGGATTTTTTAAGTCATGGGCGGCAATTCCCAAAAATTCATTTTTGTCTTGATTGAGTTTGATAAGTTCTTCATTGAGCACGATTAATTTGGCATTTTGAGCGGCAAGGTCTCGAGTTCTTTCTCTGACTTTATCTTCCAAATCGGCATACAAGCGGGCATTTTCTATTGAAATCGCCATTTGAGAAGATAATAGATGGAGTATTTCCAATCGCTCTGGGGTAAATGCACCGGCAACTAGGTTATTTTCCAGATAGAGAACAGCAATAATTTTATCCTGGTTGATGAGGGGAAGGGCTAAGATGGATCTGGGCCGGTTTTTATAAATATGGGGATCTAACATGAACTTACTGCTTTTACTGGCGTCACTTAATACCACAACTCCCTTCGTCCTAATGACATAGTGCACGATACCGGCAGAGACTTCCACAGAGTCTTCCAAAGAAACAATTTGAGAAACGTCTATTTCTGGTCTTTCTATTGAGGCTTTGGCATGAATTATCCATTGATCTGCTTGTTCCAAGATCAAAAGACCGTGTTGGGCACCGGCATTTTCAATTGCAATTCTCATCAATTTTTTGAGCAATTTTTTAAGTACAATTTCTCCAACAAAAGCTTGAGAAGCTTTAAAAACGGTTGTCAGGTCTAAATCGGTTAATCTGCTTTGAATGGTAACTGTATTTGAGAAAGATTGAGGGATGAATAGAGAAGGGTTTTTACTGGTTAAAATTGCGGGTTGCAGGGAAAATGGATTGTTGGCCAGGATTAATTGGGAATAGTTATTTTCTAAGGATTTCAGTTTGCGATTGGCACCCCATCGTTCATAGATATGATAGGCTTCTTTCAGGTAAACTTGAGCAATTTTAGTTTGTTTGCGGCTTTGGTAAAATTTGCTTGCCAATTCATGGCTTAAGGCTTCTTCAATATGATAATGATGTTGGTGAGCCAAGTCAATTGCTTGATCATAAAGTTCTCTGGCTTGAAGGAAATTATTGAGAATTTTTGCACGCTCGGCTTCAACTAAATAGAATTTTTGGGAATAGTTCATAGGTGCATGATGGGCCCAATATTTCATTTTTTCTTGGTTAGCTGCCACTTTTTTAAGAATGAGTTGTTGTTGCTTAAAATTGGCCTTGGGATACCAAGCAAGCCTGGCCAAGGAATCATAAAAGTGAAAGAGGGGCACAAGCAGTGATCCAATGACCGCTTCTAGATATTCTTCAGCGGTTAAGGCATTTTGGTAGGCATTTTGGTAATCTTCAAATAAATAGCATAAAATAAGTTTGTTAATATAGACTTGGAAAACGAGGCCTTTTGCTTGTTGTTGTAGGTGCAGGGGCAACATTTGGTTTTCGTCATAGGCCTTGCCAATTAGTTGAGTGGGGCATTTAATATCCACGTCTTGTAAATTTAACAAAACTTGTTGATATAAGCAATTTATATATAAGGAATTTTCTTGTTTAAGTTGTTTGAAAGTTTCTGTAAAGGTGGTGATTTCGGTGGTTAGAGTGCTTAATTCTTTTCCAACAAAATAGGCATGCATAATGTAAGTGGTGGCTGACAGGGCAGCATATTCCAAGTTGCCAGTTTCTAATCCACTTTGGTAAGCTTCTTTTAAGGGAAGCAGTGTGGTTTTTACGTGTTCCTTGTAGTGTGTGATGACGCCATGTACAATTTGATAAATGCGAGCTTTTAATTCTTCTAATCGGTGTTGGACCAGGAGTTGTAGGGCCAGTTGTCCAAATTGGAAACCGGTTTCAATGTCGTTTTCCATGGCACACAGCAGATAACCATAGCTAGCATAGGCTGGGGCAGATTCATAGGCATTACCATATTTTATGGAGAGTTTGACTCTTTTAAAGGTGATAAGTGGCAATAATTCTGGTCGGATTGCATAAATTGCCGGGCTGATGCTGAGGAGAATTCGCATGATTGCCAGTTGTTTGGGATCAGTCATGGTGGGCAGTTGACTGAGGGCAGAAATGGGTCGCCTAAGAAGTGCCAGTTTGGTGGTTAATGAGCCAATGAGAAAGTGTAATTTATTGGGATTGTTGGGGAAATGGATATTTAAGTGTTTGAGAATAAACAGACCCGTCTCAATGGCTTTCGAGGGGTTATTCTGAGCTTTGTAGGCCTGCATCTTGATTTCATAGGCGCTGATTTTATCTAATAAGGAATGGGCATTTTGTAAGATGTTATCAGTGAGGATTTCCATTTGATTGAATGTTCCTATTAAGTAAGCCATTTCGGAGGCTTCCACTGAAACTGATAGAGTAAATTGGTAAAGACGTTGCCAAGCTTGTTCCCCAATCAATTCTAGGCTAATTTTCAGATACTTGAGGGCAGATTCGTAAGCTGCTGAAGTTTTGGCTTTTTGGGCAGCGAGTAAGTTGAGTTTAGCCAGTTCGTCTTTTTTGGTTTGTTCTAGGATAAGGTAGCGCCCCAGATTGAGTTGGTTGACGATTCCAAAAATGTGTTCTCCGGTAGATTGTTGATAGGGATAGGAATTTTGGGTCAAAACTTGGCCAATCTGGTAGTGAATTTGTTGTTGCTGTTTGGTGGGAATGAGACTGTAGGCAGCTTGACGAATGCGTTCATGGACAAATTTGTATTCAGAGGCTAGAGGAGGCTTTTCTATGGTCAGTAAAGTGGAACAACTGAGTAGTGAGAGTTGAAAGGGGTCATTATTTAGGGGTAAAATGAGTCCTTCTAGGACTGCTTCTTGTAATGAGTTGATGGTGTTAATGGCGTTGTTACCAGAGACAGAGATCAGGGTTTCTAGTTCAAATTGTTGGCCAATGCAGGCGGCCAGTTGCAGAATGTTTTGGTTTTGAGGGGAGAGTTTTTGAATTTTGTTGATGGTGAGTTCGACCAGGTTGTCGGTGATGTCACAGATTTGAATTTTGCTAAGGTCCCATTGCCAACCTTGTTGGGTGTTTAAGGATAGAGGAGAGGTGGGTTTTTGAAAGTAGAGGAAGTTTTGTTTGTAGAGGGATTTTAAAAATTCGATAACAAAGAAGGGGTTACCTTGAGTTTTGTTGATAATAAGTTCGCTGAGTGCTTGAGTTTTTACAAGTGAGGTGTTTAGGGTGTCAGCAAGTAGGTAGTTAATGTCAGTTAGGTTAAGGGGGGGCAGGGAGATGTATTTGATGGTTTGGTTGGTTTTGTAAATTTCTTCTAGGGTGAGTTGTAGGGGGTGGGCAGCTTTAACTTCATGGTCCCGATAAGCGGCAATGATGAGCAGGTGGTGTTTATAGGGGGCAGTGATCAGGGATTGTAGCAGTTTGAGACTGGCAGAATCTGCCCATTGTAGGTCGTCAAGAAAGATGACCAGTGGGTGTTCGGGTTTGGTAAAGGTGCTGATGAAGTTTTGAAAGACGAGGTTGAAGCGGTTAAGTGCTTGGTTGGGAGGAAGATTAGGGAGAGGAAGTTGGGGACCGATAATGAGTTCTAATTCTGGAATGACATCGATAATAACTTGGGCGTTGTTACCTAGGGTGGCTTGCAGTTTTTCTTGCCATTCTTTGAGTTTGGTTTCATTTTCGACCAGGAGTTGTTTGATCAATTCTTCAAAGGCTTGGATGATGGCGCTGTAGGGGGTGTTCCTCTTGAATTGTTCAAATTGTCCAGAAATGAAATAGCCTTTTCTTTCGGTGATGGGTTTGTAGATTTCTTGGACCAGGGCAGTTTTGCCAATTCCAGCATAGCCAGAGATGAGTACCATTTCCATTTGTCCTTGGCAGGCTTTGTCAAAGCTGGCAAGTAGGGTTTCTATATGGGTTTTTCGGCCATAAAGTTTTTGAGAGATTTGGAATTGTTCGGAGAGGTCATATTGGCCATAGTTGAAAGGTTCAATTTTGCCTGTGGTTTGTAGTTGATGCAGGCAAATTTGTAGATCCATTTTTAGACCAAAGGCGCTTTGGTAACGGGATTCCGCATTTTTTTCGAGCAGTTTGAGCACGATATTAGAGATGGGTTCGGGAATTGAAGGGTTAAGTTGGTGAGGGGCAAGGGGTTGTTTGGCAATGTGGGCATGGACGAGTTCCAAGGGGTCTTCAAAGTTGAAGGGCAGTTGTCCAACGAGGATTTCGTAGAAAGTAATTCCCAGGGAATAAAAGTCGCTTCGATGATCAACTTTGCGATTCATACGGCCAGTTTGTTCTGGCGACATGTAGGCCAAGGTACCTTCTAATACGTTGGGAGCTGTAAGGAGTTGATTGTCAATGGTATTTAGGGTTGAGATACTAAAATCAGTGAGTTTGACTTGTTCTGTGTCTGGATTGAAGATGATATTGGCAGGTTTGATGTCTTTATGAATGACTGATTGTTGGTGTAATTCTTCTAATGTTTCTGCAATTTGAGTAATGATTTTGAGGGTGGTTTCTAGGTGGAGGGTGTGTTGTTTTAAATAGTTTTTTAGGGAAACACCGTCACAGTCTTCTAAAATAAGAGCCAGACCATTGTCATAAGGTTCTAAGCTATAGGATTTAATGATTCCATTGGCTTGAATTTTTTGAGTAATTTCATATTCATATCTGAGTCGAAATAGTTCTTTGGGGGCTGGATATTCGGAGTTTAATAGTTTAATAATAACTGCCTTTTTATCCAGTTCTCTAATGGCTTTGTAAAGAATGGTTTTAGTGTTATGATAAAGGGTCGTAGAGATCGTATAGCCGGATAGTGCAAACATGTTGGTTTATCGAGTTAATAGTAATTTGAGTGATTAGGCTATTTTGTTGGAAGGGGAAAAGGCATCAAGGTATTTGTGAGTCTTTAGGGGTATATTGATGAGGGTTTTGGGTCAGTCATCCGGGCTGTCATAATAGGAGTATCCCAAATTGAAGTGAATAAATGGGTGAGGTGGCTTGGGAGAGTTATACTTTATATTCAGAAATTGACGCCCGTCCTTAAGTTACGAATTCATTTGAGCGAGTTATGGGGGGGTATTTTAAAAATAGTTTCTTAATTTCAATAAATTATCGGTCTGATTTGGAAATTGTATGCCATGAAGTTAATAATACATTCTAATTTAAAGTAGACTTTTTCGCCTCCCTAATTTGGTTATGGATGTTAAAGAGTATGGGAGAAAATTTAAGGATTATACACTGTTCAAGGGTTTATAGGATGATCAAGGGTTAAGAGCAATATGAGGATTTTATAATATAAGGATGTGATAATCTACTTATTCTTATAGACTGCCAATTGAAGTATTTAATTTAATTACTGACCATTGAGTGAAGATGAGCTATTGCAATATACTTTATTTTTGAGAAAATGTTAAGTTTAGATATTCATCCTTTGGGTTTGGCGGAGTTTTGGCGATTATTTTGCGATAAATAACGTAGATTCAGAATAAAATGGGATAAAATAACAGATATGATTTGCATCTACTTGGAAAAACACATTAAAATCATCCTCACTTGTTTGAGACACGGACTAAATCTTAACTGTCCTTGCCAAAATTGTCCTTGCCAATAAAACTACTCTTCATGGACAAGGATTATTGTGAAACCGTGTCCCCCATCGCTTCCAAAATTCAGTACACCGTAACCTCAATTCACCATAAGTCAATTCGATCCTTCAGGAGCCATAGATTTTGAACTCATCAAGTGCGCAACGGGTATTATCAGGTATGCGACCTACCGGCCAATTACACCTTGGTCATTTACGTGGAGTATTAAATAACTGGCTGCGTTTACAACACGAATACCCCTGTTATTTCTTCGTCGCCGACTGGCATGCTTTGACCACTGAATATGACAATGTTGGCATCATTGCCCCCAACGTTTGGGACATGCTCATTGACTGGTTAGCCGTGGGCATTCATCCGGGAGAAGCCACCCTATTCATTCAATCCAAAGTGCCTGAACATGCCGAATTACATCTACTCATGTCCATGTCCACACCTTTAAGCTGGTTGGAACGCGTGCCGACCTACAAGGACCAGCAACAAAAATTGCAAGATAAGGACCTCTCCACCTACGGTTTTTTAGGCTATCCTCTATTACAAAGTGCCGATATCCTGATCTATAAAGCCAGTCTGGTCCCAGTTGGTGAAGATCAAGTGCCTCACATTGAATTTACACGAGAATTGGCTCGCCGTTTCAATCATCTTTACGGCAAGGAACCCAATTTTGAAGAAAATGCCAAGGAAGCCATTCGAAAACTTGGGAAGAAAAATGCCAAATTATACAAAGATTTAAGAAAACGTTACCAACAACAAGGAGAAGAAGATGCCTTAAGCACCGCCCAAGCCCTGGTCGACAGCCAACAAAACATCACCTTGGGTGACAAAAAACGTCTACTTGGCTATTTGGAAGGACAAACCAAAACCATTTTGCCAGAACCAGAAGTACTCTTAACCCCCACCTCCAAAATGCCGGGACTGGATGGCCAAAAAATGTCCAAATCCTACAATAACACCATTGGCCTGCGAGATTCTCCCACCACTGTTGAAAACAAAATTCGTACCATGCCCACCGATCCAGCAAGAGTACGAAGAACTGATGTTGGCGACCCGGAAAAATGTCCAGTCTGGCGTTTTCACCAAATTTATTCATCGGACGAAATTAAAAATTGGGTACAAAACGGCTGCCAAACAGCCAAAATTGGCTGTTTAGACTGCAAACAACCCGTCATAGAAAGCATTCTCACTGAACTTTCCCCCATTAGAGAACGATCTCAACACTACTTAACAGAGCCAGAATCAGTCCGCGCCATTTTAACCGAAGGCTGTGAAAAAGCCAGAGCCTTGGCTCGAGAAACCTTGGAAGAAGTGCGCCAAGCCATGGGCCTCATTTACCGCTAGCTGACCTTCCCCCATCAAATTGACATGACAAGCATCCCAGCCATTCCAGCGATCATTCAAGGCAAACCCCTAGAAACTTTACCCACGGATCTATACATTCCCCCAGAAGCACTGAGAATATTTCTGGAAAGTTTTGAAGGTCCCTTGGACTTATTACTCTACCTGATTCAACGTCAAAACTTTGATATTCTTAACGTTCCCATTGCTGAAATCACCCGTCAATACTTGGAATATGTCACCCTAATCAAAGACTTACAACTCGATCTGGCTGCAGACTATCTGGTCATGGCGGCTCTGCTTACCGAAATCAAATCCCAAATGCTCCTGCCGCAACCACAAGAGACCGGGGAAGAACAAAACTCCGATCCCAGAGTCCGTTTAATTCGTCAACTGCAAGAATATGCCCTATTCAAACAAGCCGCTCAACAACTCTGGGAACTACCTCAAGTGGGACGAGATACTTTTCCAGTCTCAATCGATTTACCCAAACTGCCCAAAGATATTATCGTGCCCCCGGTCACCTGGAATATCCTCTTGAAAACCATGCAAGAAGTTATGCAACGCGCTATTCTCTTCACCTCCCACCAAGTATTAAAAGAACCTTTATCTGTTCGGGAACGCATGAGTTTCATCCTAGACCAACTCAAAACTCAGCATTCTCTCCAATTTACACACCTATTCACCCTTGAAGAAGGTCGAGCCGGCGCCGTAGTTACTTTACTTGCCATCTTAGAATTGGCTAGAGAATCCTTAATTCACATCATCCAAGTTACCCCTTTCAGCCCCTTACAAATCACACATATAACATGAGTGATCTGCATTTTATCAAACCCATTGTAGAAGCCGCCTTATTTGCCAGTCCACAACCTTTGACGCTGGACCAACTGTCCGCACTTTTCTTTGAACCGGGAATAACTGATTTTGAGCCCCCCTCTCGTCAAATAATTCGCTCAGCTATCAAAGCCTTACAAGAGGATTATCAACACCACAGTTTAGAATTAACTGAAGTGGCAGGAGGATTTCGATTTCAAGTGAGAACTGAATTTGCACCTTGGATTAAACGCCTCTGGAAACAACAACCTCCTCGTTATTCTCGAGCCCTATTAGAAACTTTAGCAATCATTGCCTACCGCCAACCCATCACTCGTCATGATATTGAGAACATTCGTGGCATTACTGTCAGCAGCGAAATTATCAAAAAGTTATTGGAATATCGTTGGATTCGTATCTTGGCTTATCGAGACAGTCCCGGTCATCCTGCGCTTTATGGCACTACGCGGGATTTTTTAAATCACTTTAACCTGAAACATCTCAGCGATCTACCTACATTAGCGGAATTACAAACTTTAAATTTACAAGGGGAATTGTTTGAGGAAACTTTTGAGGAAGGAAATTTGATCGAGGAAGTGGGAGAAGCCGTGGGGGAACAAACAGGTAATTCCATTCCAATTCAGGAAGTTATGGAAGAAGTCAGCGTATCTACTCCAATCTCAATTCGAGAGGGTAATTTGAGACGGGAAGTTCCCGGGGAATTTTCCTCAATCACGGTTCAGGAAGAGGATTGGAAACAGGAATCACCCGGAGAATAATTAGGAGGACAAGGATTAAGTTGACAATTCCCGTGGGAATGCCACCCAAAATGTAGTCCCTATTCCCAATTCGCTCTCACACCATACTCGTCCATGCATGGCTTCTACCAGTTTTTTGACGATGAACAAACCTAAACCAGTGGAATGTTCTCCACCCGTAGGCTGGGTAGTTAAACGAGTGAATTTTCCAAATAAGCGTTGTTGATCTTGAGTGGTCAATCCAGCCCCTTCATCCTGAATTGCGCAATGAATTTCATTGGCTAACTTATGAAGACGAATAACCACCGTTTTTCCGAGTGGAGAATATTTGATTGCATTGGAAAGTAGATTGTCCAACACTTGATAAATACTGTTACCATCTAAAAGGGCGACATAGTTGCTTTCTTTGCCAATTAACTGTATTTGAATGTTTTTGGCATGCGCTCTGCCCCGATAATTCTCAACCAACAGTTGTATGGCGGATAACATATCAAAGGGCCGCAATTCCAATTGAAATTTACCCAATTCAATGGCATTGACATCCAATAAATTGGTGACCAATTGAAACATATTTTCTGAGTTGCTTTTTAACATTTTGGCATATTCTAACAATTCTTGCGGTAACATATTGCCTTTAGATTCAATCAACAGTTCGGAAAGTCCCAACATGCCCGACAATGGATTTTTGAGATCATGAGCCACAATGCTTAAAAATTCATTTTTTTCCTGATTGAGTCTCAACAGTTCCAAATTTTTCTCTTTAATTTGGGCACTGTAGAGCAAAGCTGCATTTTTTGCCTCTTGCTCTTGAACTAAAGTAACCCGATCTTGCTCTGCTTGTTTGCGCTCTGTAATGTCATGCAAGACCATGATTGCATAAGTAATTTGACCTTGCTTGTCAAAAATAGGAGTGCCCCAAACTTCCAATGGCTTAATGAACCCTGCACAGTAAACATGGATGTCATCCACGGTGGAAGTTTCACCGCGTAAAGCCCGCAAATCAGGTCTATTTTTAACAGGATATAGAGTGTGAGTCCCGGCTTGATAAAAATTTATGTTGTCGAAAATAACAAGCGGTTGACCCAGCAGTTTGATGGTTTGTTGATTGACATAACTGACTTGGTGATCGGGGTTAAAAACAATAATCCCAACTGGCATGGCTTCTAAAAATTGTTTTAAACGAATTTCATTATCTTGAATAGTTTTAAACGAAATGTTCAGTTGTCCAGCCATGCGTTTGAATGCTCGGGCCAGATCGCCCAACTCATCTTGGCGTTCCATGGGCATGTCATGTTGCCAGTGACCGGCAGCCAAATTTTTAGCGGCCTGACTTAGAGTTAAAATAGGTTTGACAATCCAGCGCACAGTCCATAAACCAATGAGCACAGATATCAACATTGCCACTATTGATAATATGACCGTAAAGCGAGTCATGTCTTCAATATGTTGCATAAAATCGGCTTGTGGCATAACCACCATGATCCACCAACGCAAATGTCCTTGATAAGTTAAGGGCGTGACTTGTAGGAAATGTTGGGCTTGATCAAGTTCAAAATCAAATTGTTGTTTATGAGGAACTGAAGTAAAATTGGGTACTTGTTGCTGCAAATAAGAAAAACTATGATGAATCAATAAGTGTTCCATGTCCAAGGCTTTCAGACGACGAGTTTCTCCATTCTCATTTTTAAACAACGGTGCTCCATCTGAACTGGCAATCATAGTCCCATCTTCTTCAATGATAAATGCCACTCCAGAATGACCAATTTTTAATTCTCGCAGAAATTCACTGAGTTTACTCAATGACATGTCGGCAGTGAATAAACCTTGAAATTGCTTTTGACTGTCATAAATGGGAGTGCCCAAGCCAACCCCAAGTCCATCAAAGGAAAAATACTTGTACACTGGATACCAAATTTCTTGACCGGCATTCAATACGGTTTGATACCAAATTCGTTTTCGTGGATCAAAGTTAGGCATAGACTTAACCAAATGAGTGCGATAACCCTGCTCATCTGTTGCATAAATATTTTGAGCCTGTTGAATTTCCGGATTAGCCAAATTAGTGAACAATTCCCCAGTGTTAAAATCTCTAAATGCACTGGTGATATGACCCTCCTTATTTGTGTAAGAAATATAAGTTAATCCCGGAAAAAATTTGATTTGACGCAAAAAATGGCGAGCAATTTCATCTATATTATTAACATCAATTTGTTGATATTCAAGTGCAGTTTTATTAAAATGATTCACTGTGGCTGGAATAGACAAATGAGCAACTACCCGATCATAAATGTGTCCAGTAATTTCTTCCCGCATTTGATCAGTCATTTCGGCAATGATCGCTTGACCTGCCTGATAACCCAAAGCCCCAATTATCATTGCTACCGCCATGATTTGTATGGCAAAGGGGATTACTAACACAAGACGCAGCGGCAACCGGTTGAACACACGAAAAACAACTGAGAAGCGGAATATTTGACCTGAAACATGAATTAATTTCATATCCTACCTACTTAGCTTAATGGTGACCTTTGAAATTTTAAACCCATTGTACAACATAACTCATTCAATTTAAACTCTCTTTTCTCAACCCAATCCTGTTGGCCCTGTAGACTTAAACCATCAACAAAGTACTAACTATTCAGGCGTATCGGGTTCACTCACTGGACAAACCTGCATTTTTAAGCTAAAGTACTTATCCTACTCAACTGACCTATCACTGTATACTCTATGGAAACAACCCCCCTTTGGTTTTTTGACCTTGCAATTGGCAGTGCCTTACTCTCCAGCCTCACCTTTTTAACCTTATACGCTTATCCTACGTTAGCCCGTTATCTAGGCTTTTTCCTCCTCACCCTCTCTGGTCTCGGTGCCACCATAGTCGGATCCAGTCTCCTTATAGACCCTATGCTCATAACCACTCACTGGGCACTAGGTCCCCCTTGGTTGAATTGGAATTTACGCCTGGATGCCCTCTCTGGATTCTTCTTACTCCTGGTGGGACTGGTGACCATCGCCATTGGCAGCTATGGCCCCGCTTATATCCGAGAATTTGAACACGGTCCCTATTCACTCTCCACCCTAGGCCTGTTTACCGGCCTATTCATCACCGGTATGCAACTGGTACTCGTAGCTGACGACGCCTTCATGTTCATGGTCTCATGGGAACTCATGTCCCTTTCTAGCTACTTTCTCGTTGCCTATCAACACTTTAACTCAACTAATCGTCGATCTGCACTGCTCTACCTGTTCATGGCCCATTTGGGCGCCCTATTTATCCTATTAGCCTTCAGCATCCTAGCCAGTTTTGGAGGAGAATTTACCTTCACTGCCTTCCGCCAAGCAGAAATTCCCCTCAACTGGGCAACCCTCACCTTTGTACTGGGACTCATTGGCTTTGGCATGAAAGCTGGACTCGTTCCCCTCCACGCTTGGCTACCCGAAGCCCACCCGGTTGCCCCCTCCCATATCTCCGCTCTAATGAGTGGAGTCATGCTCAAAATTGCCATTTACGGACTCATGCGCCTCACCTTTGACCTACTCGGAACTCCCCAATGGCAATGGGGCATGACCCTGCTGATCATCGGCGCTCTCACCGCCCTACTCGGCATTCTCTATGCCCTGGTCCAAAACGATCTCAAACGCCTACTGGCTTACTCTTCCATTGAGAACATGGGCATCATCAGCATGGGACTGGGACTCAGCATTCTGTTCCTAGCCCATGACCTTCCCCAACTGGCTGTTTTGGGACTCACCGCTGCCCTTTACCACACCCTAAATCATGCCCTATTCAAAAGCCTACTATTTCTCGGCGCAGGCTGCATATTGCATACTACCCATGAACAAAATTTAGAACACATGGGGGGACTTATTTACCGCATTCCCTACACAGCCTTCTTCTTTCTCATCGGCTGTCTCTCCATCTCTGCCCTCCCCCCATTCAACGGCTTTGCCTCAGAATGGCTAACCTTTCAAACTGCCCTCCAAGCTCCCGTTTTAGACAGTGGCATCTTACGCACCCTCATTCCCATCAGTGCAGCCTTACTCGCCCTTACCGCAGCCCTTTCTGCCACCTGCTTTGTCAAAGCCTTTGGCATTGCCTTCCTGGGCCAACCCAGATGCAGAGCAATTCGCCACGCCCGAGAAACCAGCTGGGGAATGCGTTTAGCCCAAGCCTGGTTAGCCACCCTTTGCTGCCTACTGGGCATATTCCCAACTACTTTTATTCAATTTATTTACCCCATTCACACCCAACTCCTCCAATTCTCACCCGCCCCAATCGAAGGTTGGTTATGGCTCACCCCCATTTCCCCCCAAATAGCCTCTTACTCAGCCCCTTTGGTACTACTCTCTATTATTGCAGTATGGGGAATCGTTTATCTCATTCTCAAAAATCGCAAAAAAACTCGTCGCACCTATCCTTGGGACTGTGGATTTGGCCCCTTAAACTCCCGCATGCAATACACTGCCACCGCCTTTTCTATGCCTATAAGGCGTATTTTTAAAACCGTCTGGAAAACTGAAGAGCCCATTAAAGAATCCATTGACGAAACCCTATACAGCCGAGAAATCCATCACCAACTGCACCTTGCCGATCGCAGCTGGCCCATCTTATACGAACCCATCATCAACTGGATTAACTACACTGCTCGCCAAGTAACTCGCATTCAAACTGGCAACATTCGCACCTATTTGGCTTACTCATTTTTCACCCTCTTGGTCCTATTATGGCTGATTACCTAACACTGATCAACACCGCTCAAATTTGGGAAAATTCCCCTGGTTTTCTCTTTATCATGATGATTGCCACCCTTATCATCAGCCTCATTGCCTATCAAAGAACCAACAAACTTGCTCATCGCCTCCAACCTATTTACAAGAGAACAGATAAACTCTACTCACTAGAAAAAAAGACCCAACTACTCAGCACCCTACATGAAGAAAGAATGTTGCGTTTGAAAACCCAAATTGAAATCCTGTCCATCAACTTTCAAACCTCCTATGTATTTCGCTTTGCTCCCGAACACATTCGTGAACAACTCTATAAACACAAAGAATTTTTCTCCCAACTCGAACAACTTGAAAAACTCTGCTCCGAATGTGAAATCAATTCCGAACAACTCTACAGGGAAGCTGAAAATCTGGATGAAAAAATAGACATCAAAGTTTATGAACACCTATTATCAAGGGCCAGCATGCTGCGAGATAATGCTCAAAAACAACTCGAAATCACCAAATTTATTAAAAGTAAGCTGCGTTTAGACAAATACACCTAACCCAATTTCGAAAACCCGATTCCCTACAGCCACTTAGCCTTAACAATGCACTCGAGATGACCCTATCAAAATGAAAATCAGCGGCTTTACTTTTATTCGCAATGGCACCTTACTCGGCTATCCTTATCTTGAGAGCATCCACTCCTTACTCTCCCTATGTGACGAAGTAATTGTAGCCGTAGGCCGCAGCCAAGATGACACCTTAGAACGTCTACACACCCTAACTGACCCAAAACTGACCTTAATTCCCACCACTTGGAATGAGACCATGAAAGATCGGGGTTATGTATATGCCCAACAAAAAATGATTGCCCAATTCAATTGCACTGGAGACTGGGCAATGTATTTGGAAGGCGATGAAGTATTACACGAACAAGACATTCCCCACCTAAAAAAATACCTACAACTGGAACTGCCGTCCACCCAAGTGGAAGCCCTAGTCTTTGATTACTACCACTTTTATGGCAGCCCTCAATGGTTGGCCAAAAGTCCCGGTTGGTATCGACGGGCTCCCCGCATCATTCGAAACAACCTCAGAAACTATTCCCCAGATGGTCTATTTTTTGTCGTTATGAACAAAAATAAACGTGGCCGCTATCCAAAAGCCAAACTGCTAGGACTGCCCATTTACCACTACGGACATGTTAGAAAAGTAACCAGCATGCACCTTAAAATTCAACAAGTTAGCCAATACTGGGGACATGCTCCCTTTCAATTTGCCCATTATGGGAACATTGACCCCAAAGTCCTATTCCCTTTCCAAGGCAGCCACCCTGTCATCATGCAGAATTGGTTACTTAACCATGCCGAATCAGACCTGTGTTTAAATCCCAACTATACTCTAACCTCCAGAGAACGTCGCCATCGTTGGATGATGAAACTGGAACACTTAACCGGTTGGGATTTAAGCAAAAAACATTACTTTTTGCTTAAATAACATGTTGAACCCTAACCTCATCAAATCCCGAAACTATCTACTCATTGCCATTGGCTTCACAATTCCCGTTTCAACCGTCTTGACCAATATTTTCTGTGGATTGGTTGTGTTGCTGACAATACTGGAAGGGAATTATCAAACTCGTTGGCAACAACTCTACCGTTGCCCCATCAGTCGTTTGGCATGGAGTTTATTTGCCTACATGATCATTGCCTTCTCTTACACATCAGCCTCTTGGAAAGAAGCCTTACTGATGTTAGACAAATATCGAGAATTACTGTATATTCCAATATTTATCTTACTTTTTCAGCAAGAGAATCTCAGAAAGTGGGGATTAAATGCCTTTTTAGCCGCCATGGGACTCACTCTATCACTTTCCTATCTCACTGCAATTACTGGTTGGGAATTGGGTAAAGGTCCTGCTGACAACCCCTTTGTATTTAAAAATTACATCACTCAAGGGCTGCTTATGTCCCTAGCCGCCTATTTTTTAGCCGTACATGTTTGGCAACATTCTCAAAATAGATGGTGGCGCACTGTGCTCATCCTATTGGCCCTATACAATATCATTTTCATGACCCAAGGACGTACTGGTTATATCGTATTAGCCTGTTTAGTACTGCTATTCATCTATCAAGTAAGCCATTGGCGTGGAGTGTTGCTGGGACTGTTCAGTTTAGTAGTGATCAGTTTGGGTATCTACCAACTTTCAGACGTGGTACAAACTCGCATTGACAAAGTCTCGTTGGGACTACAAGATTATCAACAAGGAGAAATTGTCGGATCCATACCGGCCCGTTTGCAATTTTTACACAACAGTTTCGAACTGGTAACACAGCATCCTGTATTTGGGACTGGGACTGGCAGTTTTGCTCATCAATATCGACAACTGTCCGAATCCCAGGGTACCTTATCCACAGACAATCCTCACAATGAATATTTGATGCTGGCAGTGCAATGGGGTCTATTGGGAATGGGCTTATTTATCTACTTGTTATGGCAATTGGCCAATACCAGCCGCCATCTATCCCAACCTTGGTTGGCTCAAGGATTGCTGATGGCAATGGCAGTGGGTTGTGTATTTAACTCCTTACTCTTAGACACTACTGAAGGTCATCTGTTTGCCTACTTGATCGGTTTATTCTGGGCTCAACGAGTCTCTATTGACTCCTTTTACTTGAAAGGGACTTCTTGAATTTTTGAAAGTTGATAAATTTTTCAGGGTGAATATGCCAATGAATGTTAAAATATTCTTTATTCTATGGTTATCAAGTCATTGGGCTGCCGCTCAAATCCCAGAAAATCTGGATTATACCAAATTAGACCTTGAAGAATTACTGACGATCAAAGTGGTAACCTATTCTTCAGTTGCCCGTAAACAACAAACTTTAATGGACACTGCTGCTGCTTTATTCGTATTGACTCAAGAAAACATTTTAAATTCTGGCATGACCAGCGTTCCCGAAATGTTGCGCCAAGTGCCTGGATTACAAGTGACACGACCTGCTGCTCATCAATGGGCAATTACTGCCAGAGGTTTAAATCAACCATTCTCTAGTAAGTTATTGGTAATGGCAGATGGACGCAGCATTTATACACCTTTAAGATCAGAGATTTTATGGAATTCTGTCAACCCAGTGATAGAAGACATTGATTATATTGAAGTTATTCGAGGACCAGGCGCATCATTGTGGGGCTCTAATGCTGTCAACGGGGTGATCAATATTGTAACTCAATCGACTAAGGAAACGCAGGGAACTTTAATCAGTGGTTCGGTTGGGCAAGGTGAGGAACGCAATATTATCAGTTGGCGTCAAGGTGGAAAATTGACTGATCAAGGTTTTTATCGAGTGTATGGTAAGTTTTTGCAACAGGGGAACTTCGTAGATTCTCAAACTGTCAGTTTGGAAGACAAATGGCAGATGGCTCAAGCCGGCTTCAGATCGGATTGGGAAGACAGCCAATACGGTCAATGGACTGTTCAAGGCGATGTTTATAAAGGATTTGTCAAAGATACTTTACGTTCCCCTTTTTCCACAACTTGGCTGCCAGATGGTTATAATCAGCAACATGGATTTAATCTATTGGGACGCTGGAAACTTCATTTTCCCGCCGATGAATTTGTGATCCAAACCTATTATGACCTGAATCATCGTGAAGAATCTTTTCATAAAGAATTTCGTGGCACTTATGACCTTGATTTTCAACATCGTCACCTATTTGGTCCCCAACAGGAAGTGATTTGGGGACTGGGTTATCGTTACACCCATGATATAACTGACGGCTCTCCAGTCAGTGTGTATATTCCTGATCGAAGGCAAAATGAATTGTTAAGTGCTTTTGTACAAAGTGAATTTAAAATGCCGTTATCTGCCCTCTTAACTACTCAATTTGTAGAAGGGGAAGTGGATGATTTACAATTAAATTTAGGAGTAAAATTTGAACACAACCAGTTTACTGGCTTGGAAATTCAACCTTCTATGCGATTATTGAGGCATTTGGGACCGGAGACAAGTATTTGGACAGCAATTTCTCGTTCCGTAAGAATTCCCTCGCGAATTGATCGAGACATTTTAGCAGTTGGAGATCGATCCAATTTGCAAGTGATTGTGGAGGGTAATCCTGACTTTAAATCAGAAATTCTGCAATCTTATGAGTTAGGTTACCGTTGGCAACCCTCTCATCAGTTGTTATGGGATATGAGCTTGTTTTACAACCAATATTATCAATTAAGAACTTTGGAATTGCTTGCGCTTGAACCCTTGAAAATCAGATCGCAATTTGCCAATCAGATGACAGGGGAAGTGTATGGTCTCGAAATGACTTATCGTCGTCAACTCACTCCCAATTGGCAATTTGCTCTGGGCTATGGGTATACAGATACCCAGTTGCATATTGGACCTACCAGTTCTGATGAGACCGGTGAAAATATGGAGGGGAATGATCCACGTCATCAGTTGAATTTACAGGGAGTTTGGAAATTGTCACCGGATTTGAAAGCTACCGGAGGTGTTTATTATGTGGACAATTTGCCTAATCAAGGCGTGCCCAGTTATTGGCGAGTGGATGGACAATTGAGCTGGAGACCGAATCCCCATTTGGAATTGAGTTTAGGGGGACGCAATTTAACTGAAGCTTATCATCCTGAATTTAGTAGAGAAGTTGGATTGGAACAACCCTTGGGAGAAGTGCCTAGAACGTTTTATTTGCAGTTTAGATATCAATCGGAATAACAGTTTTAATGGATCACTCGAACTGTGATTTGATCATAATGCCCACCTTGTTCGATCAGAGTGATTTTGTATTGACCGGGCTGTTTGAACTGGTAACGAAATGATTTATCAACAGTTGAGGCCACTACTTTCCCATTGATCAGCCAATGAAAAGGAGCTTCTCCCCCTATGTTTGATAAAGAGAGAACTGGTAAAGGATGGTGGGGATTGGTTTGCCGTAACAAAGTTGTCTTTTCCAAACCAACAATTTTCACGGGTTCAGAATGAGCAGGAGCACAACTGGGATCCCAATCTGGTAATTGAGTTTTGCGGAGTCGATCTGTTGTTAACCAGGGGTAAGCAGACAGTGGCCAACGGGCAATAGTTTGAGAAATCTGTGGCGTCGTTGGGCAATGAGCATTGACTCGCAAACCATTGTGAGGATTGAGATTAATGGTGGTTGTCAGGGGAAAGTGGGGAGCAGCTGAATCGGGTAAAGTTGGGGGAATTTGTTGGTCGAGAATCCAAGCCGGGTAATGCTCATGGCACAGTGCTGGGTGCTCATCGTGGACACTTCTGCCCGTGGGCCAACAAATATCTACTTGAGTTACTGAGGGTGGAATGGGTAGAATGGTTGGGGAACTTTGTAGGGCTAACCCATCAATGATATTGAAGAGAATGGGAGCTGCTGTGATGGCGCCATAGTAGCCGGGCATAGGGGTGCCGTCCGGTCTCCCTACCCAAATTCCCACTGTGTATTGGGGAGTGACGCCAATGGCCCAGGCATCTCGATAACCATAACTGGTGCCAGTTTTCCAAGCAACTTGCCGATTTGAAGAAATCGCCAATTGTTGTTCCAGTAAATCTGGGCGACGTTGATGGCTGAGCAAGCGGTGAATGATCCAGGCAGCTCCTGCAGACAGCAGAAAACGTTCTTGCAAGGGACTGTCTTCTGTAAAACGTAAGGGACCGGTCAGTCCTTTTCTGGCCAAAGCGGCATAACCACTGACTAATTCTTCTAAACGGGCGGCGGTGCCGCCAAGTATGAGACTGAGATTGGGACGGGCATGAAGAGGTAAAGTGAGACGAATTCCCCCCTGTCGCAATCGAGTGGAGAACAGTTCTGGGGTAAGACGCGACAATAGGTCAACTGCGGGGATATTGAGAGAATTTTGTAAAGCAACTCGGGCACTGACTGGCCCATAATGGCCTTCGTCAAAATTGCTGGGTTGATAAGTGCCGTAGGTTTGGGGAACGTCAAGTAATAAACTTTCCGAGTGGATGAGCCCGGCTTCTAAGGCAAAGCCATAGAGGAAGGGTTTTAGGGTGGAGCCAGGGGAACGAGGCGCTTGGATCATGTCAATTTGTCCAAAGCGTTGAGCGTCTAA
Source organism: Thiomargarita sp. (assembly GCA_020721005.1). Classification (GTDB taxonomy): domain Bacteria; phylum Pseudomonadota; class Gammaproteobacteria; order Beggiatoales; family Beggiatoaceae; genus DYNP01. Next base: position 64,207 of record DYNP01000010.1, on the reverse strand, counting down.
AAAATTGATTGAGCCCACATAGGCTCGTACTTTCAAGTTGGCATTTTCAACCACCAATAAGGCAATTGAGGTTTTGTCAGGCAATTCACTGGCGAAGGCGGCCAGTTGGGTCTCTAAATTGGTTTGTAAATTGTGGTCCAAGGTGGTGATGAGGGGATGATGAGGAGAGACTTGATTTTTCAGGCGTTGGCTGAGCAAAGGGGCGAGTTTGGAGGGGGGATTGGTGTAGGAATCAACAGTTTCTTGTTTGGCTTCCACTAAAATTTCAGGGGACCAGATTTTAAAACGACCCAGTCTGTCTAAAACTTTATTGCGGGCAATTTCAGCTTGTTGAGGATTGCGATCGGGTCGCAGTCGAGTGGGAGATTGGGGGAGAATGGCCAGCAGGGCAGCTTCCGCATGGCTTAGGGTGGCTGGAGATTTTCCCAAGTAAGTTAAACTGGCGGCTTGTATACCTTCTAAGGGACCGCCAAAGGGCGCTAAGTTGAGGTAAAGAGTGAGAATTTCAGTTTTAGTGAGGTGCCATTCCAATTGGAAGGCACGTAAAATTTGTTTGAGTTTACCAGTAAACGTTCGGGAATGGGGATCTAGGAGTCTGGCGACTTGCATAGTCAGCGTGGAGCCGCCGGAAATGATGCGACGATTTTTGAGCAGTTGCCAACTGGCACGGAGCAAGGCAAGGGGATTGACGCCAGGATGCCACCAAAACCAGCGGTCTTCATAGGTCAGTAAGGCTTCTAAGTAACGTGGAGAGACTTGAGATAGGGAAATGGGATAGCACCAGTTGCCAGTTGCATTGGGAAAGCTGCGTAAGGGCTGTCCTTCTTTGGTGAGTAAGCGGAGACTGTATTGGTTTGCAGAGGGTAAAGGCAGCGGATAGAGGATGTCAAGGAGCAATAGGCTGAGGGGGCAACTCAGAAAGAGAATAAGTAAATAACGGTGTTTGTGCTTGGACATGTTGATATATAAGAGGTTGTTTTAAATGGAGTTAGGGAGGGTTATTTGATTATTCTCCACGGTAAGCATATCGTGCGTTCTACACAGCATTTTCTAATCTAGTCCCTTGTTTTGGGGAAAGTGTGGTCTCATTAACTTTTTCTGCTTCTTGGCAAGAAAGAGTGGGGGTGCTTGGTCCCCATGTTTCTTCATATTTTTCTATCAATTCATTGATACAATCAAAATCAAAGGTTTCTACCAGTTCAGAGAGTTTTCTTGCAAATTGTGGACAGGTGGTTTTGAGGTGTTTGGCATATTCTTCCAAGCCGTTAATGTCTCCGGTTTTGGCAAGATGGAGAAATTGAATGGCTTGTTCCTTGGACAAGGTTTCTAAAGGGGCTTCGATGAGGGAAGATGACGGTTCTGAACATGGATCGTATTCCCATACCAATGGCAGTAGTAATGCCATGGTTTCTAGCAGTTTTGAAAGATGAATGGGTTTGGAAAGGTGGGCGGAACAACCGGCGGCCAGGCTGGCGGCACGGTCGTCAGCAAAGGTGGAGGCACTTAAAACAATGATGGGCATGTTAAAGCCTTGGGATCTTAAAATGAGAGTGGTTTGTAGCCCATCCATTTCTGGCATGCGCAGGTCCATGAGGATGATATCGGGTTGGTATTTTGGCACCAGTTCTAAACAGTGTTGACCGTTTTTGGCTTCTTCAACTTGGAATCCCAAGGGTTCTAATAATTGGCATATGATGGTGCGATTTTCTGCCAAATCATCCACTTCTAATACTTTTAGCAGATGGTCTCCTAAGGTGCAATGATATCCAATAATTGAGTTGGAATTGGTTAGAGAATCAGATTCTTTGATTGCCGAAACAACTTCTACGGGAAGTTTTACTTGAAATCTGCTGCCTTGGCCTAAGGTGCTTTCTACTTGTAAAGTTCCCTGCATGGTTCGTACCAAACGGTGGGTAATCGCCAGTCCCAGTCCGGTGCCTTGCACTTTGTAGCGATCGGTCCCAGTTTGTTGGAAGGGTTCAAAGATTTTGTGTAAATTTTCAGAGGCGATGCCAATTCCTGTGTCTGCAATTTCTAGATGAAGGGTTTCAGATTCGTAGCGAGTAGAGAGGGTTACATAACCTTTTTCAGTGAATTTAATGGCATTACCCAATAGGTTAAAGATAATTTGGCGCAATCTTTTTTCATCACAATACAGTTGGGCAGGTAAGGGAGTGATTGATTTGTGTTGAAAGCAAATGTCTTTTTGGGCAGCGCGCAGTTGAAATATGTAGTTGAGTTCCTGAAAAAGTTTTTGGGTATCCCAAATGGCAGGGAACAGTTCAAAACGTCCGGCTTCAATTTTGGCTAAGTCCAGAATGTCATTGATGAGGGTCAGCAGATATTCTCCACCCCGATAAATGCCAAGGATTTGATTGCGTTGTGTATTGTCTAGATTGGAATCTTGTAAGAGGATTTGCGCAAAGCCAAGGACTGCATTCAGTGGAGTACGCAATTCATGACTCATATTGGCAATGAAGGCACTTTTGGCTCGATTGGCAGCTTCTGCGGCTTCTCGGGCTTGAATGAGTTCTTGTTCAATGCGTTTCTGATCTGTGATGTCAAATTCGAGACCGTCCCATATAATATGTCCATTGGGTAGTTTTCGAGGTGCAGAGGAAAAGAGTCGCCAGGCGATTTCTCCATTGGGCAGTTGACAACGAAGTTCTACACAAAGAGGGGTCATATTGACTAGGGCTTGAGTTTCTTGTGCAGACAGTGAAAAACGGTCCTTTTTCAGAATTTGAACCCAAAATTTTTGAGGGTCATTTAACACGGTGTCAACAGTCAGTCCATGGAGTTTTTCAACTCCGGCGCTGATGTAGGTGAATCGGTGAAAAAGCCCATTTTTATCGCCCTCAATCTGATAAATCAAACCATCAGGTAGGTTGTCACTGAGGGTTTGTAATCTGGCTGCATTGTCTCGTAACGCTGCTTCCATTTGATGGCGTTGGGTCACATCACGCACGACTGCTGTAGTACCATCGAATTGACCATGACTGTTATATCTGGGGGATAGGTTGACGCTGTACCAATGTTCTCCATCAGGCATGATGAGAGAATATTCAAATTGTTGGGCACCTTTCTGTTGAGTCGTGATAATGGCTTGATCAGTGAGCCTAGCAATTGATGCAGGGAGAACTTCCCGGTAATGTTTGCCTAAGAATTGAGCGGGGGGCAGGAGGAGATTTTTATAGTTGGTTTGATGAGAATCCAGATAATATCCTTTGGCATCCATCACAAAGACTAAGTCATCCATGGAAGTAAGAATGGATCGCAAACGTTCAGTGGTTTGTTGCAACTGCTGTTCCGTTTGTTGGCGCCGAGTCATTTCCTTGATCAAACGATGATTCCAATACAGAATGATGAGAATGACGAGCAAGGCTCCCCCGGCTAATCTCATCAGTAAGGTGTAATCCACTTTCGAAGTTACCGCAAGACTGAAGTATTTGCGATTAATGGCATTACGGGTCTCAGTGGGAATGCTAGAAAGTCCTTTATTGAGAATAGAAACGAGGGGGGTTAAATCTTTGCGCACAGCAAAAGCTTGGGTATGGTTATCCAAGGAGGTGTTGGCAGCCACTTTTAGATTGCTAAGTCCATGTTGGGCAATGTAATATTGGGCTACAGATAAATTACCAATATACGCATCGACTTGTCCCTTGCTGACTGCAAATAGGGCTGCTGCAGTATTTTTGACCTGCAATTGTTTAATTTCAGGGAAGTCCTTAGCCAATTGTTGTTGTAAAGGGTAACTATTCTCGATGGAAATGGTCTTGCCAAATAGATCTTCTAAACTGAAAATACTATTTTCCTTGTCCCGGGTAAAAATTACCCAAGGCAATTCCAAATAGTCTTGAGTAAAGGCCAAATGGGTTTCTAATTCTGGGGTACGTGTCACATTGAGCAGCAAATCAGCTTTCATTCCCGACTGTATTTCCTCCAAAACCTTTGTATGATCTTTGTCATACTCATATTCGATTTGCATGCCGAGGGGATGAAGAATTTTTTCCAGTAATTCTACTGAAATTCCTTGAGCATCATTATCCCAATAAGTATAAGGGGGAAAATCAAAAATATGGGCTCGAATCACTGGATATTCTTGTAACCAAATCCGTTCCATATCATCCAATTTGAAAAAGGTAAGATGATTCTGTTCCCGATTATTCCAACGTCGAGAAATACCTTCCAATTCAGCACGACTGATTAAGGTACCAAAGGCTTTGTTGATCAGGGCCGACAATTCTGGTTGACCCTTCACTACCGACATGACCACATCTCCCCCCATTTCTTCAATCCGGCCAGCAACTTTAAATCCCAAACGTTGCCCTTGAATTTTTAAATGAGATAGGCCAGCGCTCATCACCATCACATCTATTTGTTTATTTAACAGGGCTTCAATTGCAGTTTCGTAACTCGGCAAAGGCAAAGTTTTAATATTTGGTTGCTCTAACAACACATTGGCATTTTTTGTTCCTGCCAAATAACCCACTTGTTTGCCTTGCAAATCTTCCAATCCAATGTAATAATTTTTTTCCTCAAGACGAGCCAGAATATAAGGATAATTTTTAAACAGGGGCGGCGTGAAATTGACGAAGGGTTGGTATTCTTTTCTGGCAAAAAAAGGGCCTACCATGTCAATTTCTTGAGTTTCTAACCAGCCCATCACCTCTTGTATACTGCCTATTTTAAGACGAAATTTCAGTCCCAAATAATATTCCAACAACGCCAAATAATCTGGTAACATGCCTTGGTAATTGCCTTCTTGACCTTTCATCAATATCGGAGGCATATCTAAAGCATAACCGACCACCACTTCTGAACGATTTGCAATCCAATGACGTTCCGCTTCAGTGAGAACAGGCACCGAATTGGAAAAGAATACTTCAAGTCCACTTGACCAACGTTGGAGAATTTTTTCCTTTTCTCCTGCTGAGATGTTATTCCAAACTTTATCCAAAATGTCCTGTAAAATCTTCCAATCTTTACGAATCGACATCACCAATGGAAAGCGACTGTCCTGCAATATTCCAGCCATTTTGAACGCAATATTACCGTGCTGTTTACGCCACCATTCCAAATTGGCCATGCTGACCAAAGCTTCAACCTTATTTGCTAATAAGGCATTTACCAACTCCTCATTGTCTTTGAAGGCAATTAATTGAAGATTGGGAATATTTTTTAACTGTTGTTCAATTTTTTTGATCCCGGCGGGATAACCAATTCGTTTATTCTCCAGATATTTTAAATCAGTGGAATAGTGGGCATTTTCACTGCGAACATACAGGTAAAGATGGCTGAAATTATACGGTTTAGTATATAAAAAATATTCATCCCAAATTGGGTTAGGGGAAGAAATAGCCAAACCATCAATTTCTCGCTTGACAGCCTTTTCAGTTACTGCCTGCCAATCATGTTCAACATGCAATTGTAGCCGATTGCCCAATTGTTGATTCAATAATTTCAAGTAATCTATCACTAATCCGTCTTGACTGCCATCAGCATTGATAATCAAGTTAGGCTGAAATTGGTCATCGACAGTGCCCAACCTAATGCTGGGATGTGCCCGTAACCAAGCCCGCTCCTCATCCGTAAACAGAAATTCTTTGATTGGAAAATGCTCAACAATTCCCCATTTGCTTTGAATTTGTTGAAATTCTTCAGGATTAATCACAGATAATGCTTTGTTGATAATACTGAGCAACTCAGGATATTCCTTGCGAATAGAATAGACCAATGCAGTTTCTGTGTTAGGCAGGGTAAAGGCCAGGCTGAAACCAGGAAACATCTGTTCTCTAACAGTATGAGATAAACTGAGACCGGATAAAATAGCATCAATTTCCCCATTCTGTAAAGCCATGGGTAATTCCTGGGAACTTTTTTCCACGGGAATAATTTGGGGCCATTGGGCTAATAATTTTGATTCTGAAATATTCCCCTGTTGTAATCCAACTTTTTTGCCTGCCAAATCTTCCATTTTTTGAAAGACCATGCGATCGTTTTTACGGGTGTAGATATGTCGAGAAACGCTGTATGGACTTCGACTGAATAAAAAATGTTGGGCACGTTCCTCATGAATTGCGGAGACTGCTAACCCATACAGCTCTCTACGTTTTGCTTGTTCCAGTATATCTGTCCAGTTCCCAAGTATCAAATGAATATTTGCCCCGGTCAACGCATTGATGCGGGCCAACAAATCGGGTTCGATACCCACAATTTGCCCATCCTCTTGAACTTTGACATAAGGAATAATTCCCGAATCTGTGCCCAACTGAATATCTGGATGAGCAGTCAGCCAAGCCCGTTCCCTTTCGGTCAATTCAACTTTAACCATATGAGGTAAAGTGGGAACACCCCATTTATCAACAATGGCTCGAATTTCTTGGGTCCCAATTGCCGCTAACGCTTTGTTGACAATACTTAATAATTCCGGATGTTCCTTGCGAATGGAATATAGGAAATGCATTTCACTGTCAGGCACCACAAAAGCCACTTGAAAGTCCGTAGCTTTTTTGCGTTGAATGTTAAAATAAAGTCCCAGCCCAGAAATAATGGCATCTAATTCACCTCCCAATAACTTGGGTAACATAGGCTGATAGGAAAGATCCAATACAGGTATAATCTGCGGCCAGCGCGCCAATAATTTTTGGCTGGCCAAATCTCCGGTCAGAGTCCCCACCTTTTTGTCCGTTAAGTCTGCCATTGATCGGAATGCCCAAATTTTATCTTGGCGAATATAAATGTAACGAGACCCTGAATAAGTAACATTACTAAACCGAAATTTATCTTCTCTTTCTGGATGGGCAACCGAAGCTGCCAATCCTTCCAATTCCCCACTGTCAGCCATGGCCAAAATATCTGCCCATTTCCCAAGTGTTAAACGGATCTGAGCCCCGGTTAACGCATTGATACGATTCAATAAATCGGGTTCCACTCCTTGTACACTGCCATCCTCTTGAGGAATGGCCAAGGGCGCCCAATCCGAACCAATGCCAAAATGAATTTCCGGATGTTTTGCCAACCAATCTTGTTCTGCAACAGTTAATTCAACTTGAGTTACCGCGGTTGCTTGAACGGATGAAATGAACCAAGCCTGGAATAGGATCCAAAGAAAGTATAAAGTTTTTCCATAAAAAGTGTTCACTCTAGTATGCAATGCCTCTCTGATGGGTATTCTTGAGAAGGAAATACAATTGTTTATTTGCATTTAAAAAAGGAAGTGGAATTATTTCTTCTAAGTTTAAAAAAAGGGAAAAATGTTCGTTTCTATACTTTCTGCAAAGCATAATTAATGTCTGAAAGATATCTATTCAAAAAAATCGAGTGTAACTCAAAATCCATCGTTGATCCTCAAAATAACCATTTTCAGTTTCGAGATCAGCTCCATACCGCAAAGAAAGTCGTCCCAGAGGAATATCAATCCCTCCCATCAATTGATAACGATGAGAACGTATCTGATTATTGAGATCCTGACCATTCAATTCAGTTTCTCCTCCAATTGTATAAAAATAACTGGCGCCCACAGCAAAACGAGCATTAAAATCGTAACGCAAACTGATTTGCCCGGCATAGAGTGCTTGTTGATTGAGAACGTTATGAGCCAGTCCCACTTCATCATTTTCTCCAAACCAGGTCACATCTGCCACCACCATACCGTGTAACTGTTTCGCCAGTAAAGTCTGATAACCGGCTTGTAAGGCTAAACGGTGACGATTTTCTCCCAAATTAAATACCCGGTCAGCCTGGTAACTGCCGGCGGGAACGACCCAATAGGCTGCCAATCCCATGTAACTTTGAGTCTCATGATTGACATAGGGCCAAATGGCCTGCACAAAGGCAACATCTCCCCATCCAGAATCTCCCTTAAGATGAGATAAGTCACCTTTAAGACGTATGGAGCCTCTGAGCACTTGCATATAAAAAGCAGATGGATATTTACCAATTTCAAATGTACGTCCTAATCGCATTTGAAATTGTTGGCTACGGATACCAGTATCATCCATTTGTTGTTCTCCTCTAACATAACGATCACCTCGTTGACTGTGTTGATAAACAAACTGAGCAAAATTGATATCAGTCTTGGGGGCACGAACTTCCCCGGGTTGCAAATCAATCGAGTAACTTGGGAAAATTGGCATCAGCAGTAAAATAGCCAAACAATACAAGGAATAATTTACAAAGTAGTATTTCAATTTTTTTATAATCTCCAGTTTTTAAATATGTTCCATTTGACAAAATCAATTGCAACGTATAAAGTTGAGACCCATTCGAGACTCAAATGTATTATAAAATGTTTATGGGAAATAGTCCACTGACTAACAAATGTTGAAAAAGGGAGGAAATACTGGAAATAAATCACTGAGGCAAGTTCGTTCAAACTGCCCTAATTTGAGTAATTGTTTTTTGAATAATTATCAGTAAAATAAGATGAAAAAGTAGGCAAGAAACCAAATAGCTACATTGGGTGGGAATATCATACTTAGGAGAATACAACATGAAACATTTAATTTTATTAACACAAGCGATTGGGAGCTGGTTTCTACTTATCCCCATCGCCATTCTCAATGCGGGTGTACGAGAAAAAATCCTATTGCCTTGGTTGGGATTTTGGTCTTTACCTCTCAGCGGACTCAGTTTATCCCTGCTCATTTTCTTGGTCACTTTAGCCCTAATCCCCCTGTTCTCAACCCACCGATCCAGCGACTACTTTTGGATCGGTGGACTGTGGCTAATTTGCACCCTTGGTTTTGAATTTCTATTTGGCCATTATGGCTTAGGCAAATCATGGCGCGAAATCCTGACTATTTTTGACCTTACCCAGGGCAATCTCATGATCCTGGTATTATTGAGCACCTTCTTTTCCCCTCATTTTGCTGCCCGACTGCGAGGATCGCTCAAATAGTCCCTTTGAGAACAGATAGAAAAACTTCCCATTTATCTTATCAAATTCAACCGCTTACATTTGACCAGACAAGGCTCGATCGATTAAACCTAACAACTCAGTGTCTTGATAAGGTTTGGTCAAATAAGCATTCACGCCGGCAGATTTTGCCTGTTCTCTATGTTTTTCAGTTGTCCGAGATGTGATCATAAAAATTGGCAAATTCTGCGTGGATTGATTGGCTCGCACATGAGCAGTCAATTCCAACCCATTCATTCTTGGCATTTCCATGTCCACCAACATCACATTGGGACGCTTTTGATTAATCACTTCAATTGCCTCGAGCCCATCCTTAGCCAAAGAAATCTCAAATCCTGCATCTTCCAACAACAAGGACAATGATTTTCTTACACTCAATGAATCGTCCACCACTAAAATATTGGGAATGGCTGCTGCTGCCGCTTGACCCACAGAGGCAACCGGCTCACTGGCCAAATAAGCACTCATCTTAGCCTGCATGGGGGAACGCAATAATTCTGGTAAATCCAATAACGGCACTAAACTCCCATTCCCCAAAATTGCTGCCCCTGAAACTCCATGCACATTTTTCACAAATTTACCCATGCTCTTCATAACCAAATCATGAGTGTCAATCAACTCATCGACCATCACTGCAGTAGTACCTGTTTCTTCTCGCACCAAAATAATTGGACGAATGTCTTCCTCACTTACTTCCGTTGCATAATCAGGAACATGTAACAACCCCCCTAATGTCTTGATTGCATAAATACCTTTGCCAATCTTTAAAGAAATAGTTTCCCCCACCATCTGAAATTCCCCAATTCCGGGCGCCAATGCCTGCTCCAAATGGTTGGTGGGAATTCCAAACGCTCGCTTTCCCACCCGGACCAACAACACATGCAAGGTAACTAAGGTCATGGGCAACTTGATCAAAATAGTTGTGCCCTTACCAGTCTCCGATTGCAAATCCAAAGTACCCTTCATCTGCCGAATATTAGTATGCACCACATCCATGCCCACTCCGCGACCAGAAACCTGAGTCACTCCAGATTTGGTGGAAAATCCGGACATTAAGATCAAGCGCCCCAATTCTGCCTCACTTAACTCCTGATTTTCCTTAATAATTCCCTTTTGAATAGCTGTATAACGAATATTGGTGTAATTGAGACCCTGTCCATCGTCCCGGCAACTGACCACCATGTTATTCCCTTCCCGATAAAAACTCAAACTGATCTTTCCTTCCTCAACCTTACCCAGCATCGTTCGCTCATCTGGCAATTCCAAACCATGGTCAATCGCATTTCGCAAAATATGTTGCAACGGATCAGCCAAATTATTCAACACATCACTGTCGATCAACAAATCAATTCCCGACATCTCCAACTCAGCTTTCTTACCGGTGGTGCGGCAAGTCTGTCGCACATTGCGCTGCAATTTAGACACAATCGTGTTCACCGGTACCATCCGAGTTGTCATGATCGAACTTTCAAATTCCTTACTCAACCGTTGCTGATGAATGAACATCGTTTCCAATTCTGCCAAATCCTCTCGAATATTCATCGCCAACTCTCGATTATCCGCGATAGACTCAATAAAACTGTGAGCCACACTGTGCAACTCATTGTATTCCTCAAATTCCAGAGGATCAAAATCCTCTTCTTGCACAGTCGTTTTACGATGACGATTCTCTACCCCGGTCACCCCTCGCACATCAACCAAATTTTCCAAAGCAAACGTCTTTTGCTGCAAGATCAATTCCTGCTCAGTTAGATGACGAGTGCCGTGCAAAACATGCTTCAATTTCTCCTGAATCTGTCCCAAAGAAATTGACAACTCCCCCACCAGCCGCATAAGATTATCTACCGTCTTAGTCGGTACCCGCAACACCTGCTCTGGACTGCCTGCCACCACCTCGGTCCCTTGAGCCACTTTTTCAGATGGTTTTGCTGCTCCCGCTGCAGTTGCTTCCGACTTGACCACTTTGGGCGGCGCGACAGCCGGTGCCGCTGATCGGGCAGCAGTTGTTGCTGGACCTGCCTGCAAATTCCCCTTATCAATTCGATTTGCCCAATCCAACACCGATTGTAATACCTGTTGAGCCTGAGGAGGCGCCTCATCTTGACCCATCAAAGCATCGACCATCATCTCAATACAATCCGCTGCCTCTACCATAGTCTCAGTCAATGCTTTTGGCGGCACCACCTTATGCTGAGCCAAATATTCCAATGTGTCTTCCAAATGGTGAGCAATACTGGCAATTCCCTTAATACCAATAATATTTGATGACCCTTTTAGGGTATGAGCAATCCGTTGAGCCCGTTCCACCTCAGCAGTTTCTGCGCTCACGATAATATTCTGAATACAGACAGAAAAATCAGCAGCATGCTGTGGGACTTCCTGTAAGTAAGCCTCCAACAACTCCTTATTCACATCTGGAGGAATACGCAATAATACATCCTCTGGATTGGCTTGAGTTGGACGATTGTACATCTCAGCCTGTTGCGCCTCTTCATCCACTGTGGAACCTTGCGTCAACAAGCCCAGTAATTCATGCGCAGCCTCATCCCCCAGTGGTTTGGCCCATTGCGGTTCCCGTAAATAATTTAACATGGGAATCACACTGGTCATTGGCGATTCCAGATAGGACAATACCAAACTGGGCCAAGTCTCCAACAACTTTTTAGCCTTAGCCCGCACTGGCAATTCCTGTTGGCGCCACAACTTCACATTTTCCACAATAAAGGAACAGACTCCCTGCAACCCGGCCAACCCCAACATTTCAGAAGCCAAATTCAAACGTTGCACTTGATCGGCATAATTCTCTGCCGATTCCACAAACTTCGGATCTGCACTGGGCAAACTGGTAAAACGCTCCAATTCCTTGGTCAAATCCTCCTCACTAGAATGCAATTCCTCAGTCAAAATTCCCAACACTTCCGCATTGCCTAAGGAAATTTCCCCTGTCTCCTCTACATTCAAACCCACCAATTCTGGGGCAGATTCTGAATCTTCCTCAAACTCAACAACCTCCCCGGTCTCTGCCACCTGTGCCTGATAAGCGGCCACTTGTTGATCAGAAGTTGAACTTTGGGTCAACAAATTCAACAACTCAGCCACTTTTTCCTCTGCCAAGGGGACCGGCCATTCTGGGACCTGTAACAGCTCAACCACGGCTTGGGCATTTGACAAAGGTGATTCCAAATAAGCCAAGATCACCGCCGGCCACTGCTCAAAATAAGGCTGGGCTGCCAACTTGGCCTCAGATTCTTGCATGGCCAAAGCCATTAGATTCTCATTGACAAACGTACAGACTTCCTGTAATCCAGCCAAACCAGCCGTTTCTGAAACTTCCCAGATGGTTTGAACCTGATTAGTGTATGACTCGATTGCCTCTAAAAGAGCGGGATTTTGGCTGTCCATAGAAATACATACCTCAAGAGAGCTAGATAAACTTTCTGCAATATTAATGATATGGGAATGCACCTGCTGTAAATTGGCTGGAGAAGCCACTTCACCAGTGGGTGGAGTAAACTGAGAACAAGCCTCAGCAACAGACGGTTTTGGTGCCTCCTCAACCAAAGACTGTCCAATCAATTGTTGATAAAATTCAGCAACTTGATCATCGTTGAAGGCACTTGGCCATTGGGTCTCTTGCACATAAGCCAACAAATTATCGGCCTCGTTAATCGGATCTTGCACATAGGCCAATACCAAACTCAACCAAGTCGCCAATAAGGGTTGTCGACTCAAACGATCAGTAGGTGGGAATTCCCCCAACGCCATCACATTCTGATTGATAAAATCACAAACCGTCTGCAATCCCTTTAAGTTGGACAATTCGGCAATTTCCCAAATCGTCTGCACTTGCTCTGTATAATTGCCGAGGGCATTCAATAACTCCTCACTTTGCAGGGGAGATTGGCAAAAATCGTTGAGAATAGACTGTAAAACTGCTTCCAAATCAAGCAATTGTTGAGTAACCAGTTCTATAACATCTGGGGTTGCCAAAGTTAATTTTGGCAGTGACAGCGAATCAGACTCAGTTTTTAGAGAATCTGGGACCATTTGAGCAGGTAGAGGAGAGACTGGGACTGGGACCGATGCAACCTTTTCCACGGGAACAGTCTTGGTGAGCACTTCAACCCGTTCCGGTTCCACGCTTGGAATTTCAACTGAAGGTCGAGTCAAATTTTGATACAAATTGACCGCTTCCTCCTCAGTCAAAGGGACCGCCCAAGCACGGTCTTTCAAATAATTCAGCAAAGATTCTGCACTTTGCAAAGTCGGTTGTTGCAAATAGACTAGGGTCAACTGCGTCCATTCCCCTAATAAGTTTTGCACCCCAATTCTAGTAGTCTCCTCACAACTCCCTAAAGCCATCACATTACTGTTCACCAAGGTACACACCTGCTGCACCCCTTCCAAATATGCCAGCTCTGCAGCTTCCCAAAAAGACTGCACATGCTCAGTATAAATTTCCACCGCGTTGAGCAATTCGGCGCTGCCACTGGGGGCTTGAATCAGCAATAACAAACCTTCAGCTAACAGAGATTGCAAATCAAGCAGTTGGGTACACAAGGCCTCTATGATATCCGGATCAGCCAAAGTCAATTTTTCTAAATTGTCAGTTTTGCCCTCCAAAATTAAAGTTTGCTCAATGATCTCTTGAAGAAATTCTTCACTCTGTTCATTTTCAAAATGTTGAATTTCTGGAAACAATCCTTCAGAAAGTTGGGAAAAATAGTCTTGGGCAGTCTCAAAGTCTAAATTCCCTGAGTCCTCAATTTCAGAATCTTGGGACTCTATAACAAGCCCCAGATCTGAAGGTAATGTGGAGGGGACTGGCTGATCCAATTTCAATTCCAAAAACTCTTCCTCCATTTCCAGAATCGGCATTTCTTGTTCAACTATTTGAATTGCCAGCGGAATTGAAATTCCTTCTTTAATATCCTTTTCCTCTACTACTGCCTGCTCAGCCATTACCACCAACTCAGGTTCCATGCCCACTTCCGAAGAAAGCGGTTCAGACTCTACAGTGGAAGACGACTTGGTGGGAGATACCGGTTTGTCCCTATTAATCAAATTGATAGCATGTTTAGCAGGTGATTGCCCAAGTAATTCATTGAATAAAGCATGAGCTTGCTCTGGGCTCAGAGCCAAAGGCCAAATGGAACTTTTTAAGTGATTAACCAATTTTTGAGCACCTTCCGTTGGATTTTGCAAATAATTGATTAACAGGTAAGGCCAAGTTTCCAAATGAAATTGTGCAGTGCGACGAATGGCTCTTGGATGAGTGCTGAACTCAAAGATATTCTCATTGATAAACTCACAAATAGCAGACAAAGTAATCAAACCCACTTTTTTAGCTGCTTCTGCAATGGCTTGCACATTATCATGATATTGTTCCATGGCTTCCAAAAGTTCAGCACTGTCATCCTCAGCTACTGCAAACTGGTTAAGTGCTTTGGAAAGATCGTGTGAAGCTTCTGAAAATTCAGCAGTCAAGGAATCAATAATATCTGCTGATTTCAAAGGGTTGCTAGAAGGACCGACTTTGGCAAATCGTTTGGAAGTCTGACTTTCAGAAGATGTGGGACGATTATGTGCCTTTAGAGTTGGAGTCGACTGATTAACTTGAGGGTGGGCAGAAAGTGGAATTTCTGAACCAGTCTCCTTTTTTTCCTCGGACCATGAGGCTTGCCAAGACTGATTGGGTTGAATAGGCAACTTATCTTGTGAGACTTGATGATCCCGTTCAAGAGACGGTTGAGGAGTAAAAGAGATGGGTTCATCAGGGTCATGACTCGTTTTAAATTGGATATTGTCAGTATTTTCAGTCATTTGGATAGACATTTCAGTTTCTAATGAGGAGTTCAAATGGGCATCCCTTTCATTCTGTTTGGCAACTGTCTTTTTAGTCTCTAGTATACTTTTTAAAGTAGGTTGATGGCTGTGAGTCTCACTTTCAGCAAGATAGGAACTGGTCTCAAAAGTCGATAAAATATCTTCTCGATCAGGAATTCTATCCAACAAATCTGTGAAAAAATCATCTCCCTCTGTTTCTTGCTCCCTTAAGGTTAAGTTTTCTTGAACTTTGGTAAAAGACAGACTGTTCCGGTCTTGATTAACATAGGTAAATTCTTCAGTATTTTCAGTATGATAATAGGGAGTGTCAGTATCCTGATACCAATCGGGAGTCCAATCGCTTTCTTCCTCCAATTCTTCTAAAATGTCCTTAGTTCCTGCTGAATTGAGAATTGATTGAGCCTTAGATTTGAGGTTAAGATTATCTTCGGAAATACCTTGTTCATCATCATAATATTCTGTGTTGGAACGTTCGGTTTTACCTGCAGAACTTCTTGTTTTTGCAACAGTTTTCTTTTTGTTAGAGGCTGTTGAAGTTTTGGCTTGGGTAACTGCAGGTGAAGATGGAGGGCGCATGATGGGAACATCTTGGGGCGCTAAAGTTTCCTGAATGAGCTGAGTGAGTAAAAAATTGGCTTTTTCTTTGGTAAAAGGTTGTGGCCAAGTGGACAGGGTCAAATGCTCAGTGAGTAAAGCAGCTCCTTTAGTGGGAGTTTGTAAATAATCCAAGGCCAATTTGGGCCAAGCGGCAAACAAGTCTCGCAATTCCAATTTTTTGGTGGCTGACAAATTGCTGCTTTCAAAAAAATTATCACTGATAAAAGTGCAAACTTGTTGAAATCCTTGTAAGTTGAGATTGCCAGAGGCTTCCCAAATGATTTGTAAAGTGTTGGTATAACGTTCAAGTGCTTCTAGGAATTGTTCACTTTCTTCATGATGAGTAATAAATTGGTTGAGACTGGTTGCTAGGGTATCGGAAACTTCGACAATTTTATTGGAAAGATCAGTGAGTGTTTGTTGGGAAAATACCATTTCTCCTTCAGAATCAGGTTCTTTCAAATTCCTGTCATTGGTCTTTTGAGCAATTTCACCAGATGAAGAATTTGATGGAAAATCCGATTTTTTGAGTGTTGAAATGGTTTGGGAATCATTGGGTTTTGATGATTTATTTTGAGTGGAGACTGGAACCGGGGCAGGATTTGGTTGGGTGAGAGATTCTACTGGTTGTTGGGACTCTTCTTCGGTTCTTAAAATGTCTTCTAATGAGGAAAGCTCTGGAAATTTTAGGGAGTCAATGTCCTCCGTGATAGGTTTATTTTCTTCTTCTACAGTGGGTTTATCTTCTGGCTCTTCTTCAGTAAAAAAGTTGGAGATATCTTCTTCAAAGTCTTCAATAGGTAAGGAGTCAAATGTGGTCTCATCGAGCAATTTTTGTAGTTCAATATCAGAAACGAGTAAGTCTTTAGAGTCGTCAACAGTTAGATTGAACAAATGATCGATTTCTGAAATTGGCAGCGAAATGTCTGGAGCGGGTTGGGTTTCCAGCACTATTGAGAGCGGAAGATCTTCCGGGTCTTCTTCATGAATGGGGAATGATTGAATCAAGCCATTATTTGTCGGGTAATCTGTAGTGGGTTGAGCGGATGGATTGGCTTTTTTGGGGCGGGTGGACTGATTGGCTTTTTTGGGTTGATTAGATGGACTGGCTTTTTTGGATCGAGTAGATTGATTGGACTTTTTGAGTTGAGTGGGTTGATTATTCTCTTTAGGTTGAGTGTCTTTTTCAGGTTGAGCGGGTTGATTATTCTCTTTAGGTTGAATGGATTGATTGATGTTTTTGGCAATGGCAGTTGAAGAGGTAGTGACTTGGAGATTTTGAGTTAGGGCTTGCTTATTTTCTGGGGTGATGGGCATCCATTTTCCTAGAGCATCCGTTATTTGGAGGATAAAACGTTCTTCATTGGGAGCATCTAGGTAATTAGCGAGGTGTTTGGGCCATTGTTCAAGTTGGTGATACCAGTTTTCAGGAATGGGTTGCGTGGGGTTAAGTTGGGAATGGTTTTGAATGTGTTGTTGAATGTGTTGGCAGATTTCGGAAAAGCCAGTGAGTCCTAACTGAATGGCTAAGTGGTAGAGTTCTTCAAAATAGGATAGTAAGGTGTGGCAGTGAGAGAGGTTTTGAGCTTCTAAGTTAGCTAACTTTTCATAGAATAAGGGAGCGTTTTCAATGAGTTGAGCACGGAGGAGTTGCGTTTGTTCAGAAGTTATCATAAATTCTCTGCTCGTTTTAGGGTCAGGCGAGGGGGCGCTTCATTGCTATGCCAGTGGTTGAGTCAATGGTAAGAACGTGTCCACTGGCAAAATGAGAATGGTAGGTTGACCAGTGGCAGCAAGCGTAGAGTAGTGTCCTACGCACTATTCTCTAAGTTTAGGCACCTCGGAAAGGTCTGGGTAAAATGTGTAGGATGATCCTAGATTATAGTAAGGTGCACAGGACATATCTTACTTTATGGTTAGTCGTGCATGGGAAGTTTAAATACCCGAATGGATTCAATAAGTTGTTTAGAGTATTCCACCAGTCTGTCGGTTTGAATGGTTTGTTCTTCCAGTTGTTTGGCGGTTTCTTGAGTACTGGTTTGAATGGTTTTAGCGCGTTCTCGTAACTCGTTACTGATCTGGGCTTGTTGACGGGAAGCCATGGCAATTTGTTCAACTACTTGTACTAAATTAGCAGTGGTATTTTGGGTTTCCTTCATTTGTTCACCTGCCCGCTCTGCAAGTCGAGAGCCTTCAACTACCTGACCGATGGTTTTGTCCATGGTGGCAATGGTGTCATTGGTCTCAACTTGAATGTTTTTAACGAGGGCAGAGATTTGGGAGGTGGCGTTGCGGGAGCTTTCAGCAAGGCGTTGCACTTCGTCAGCAACTACAGAGAACCCACGACCGGCTTCTCCAGCCGCGGCGGCTTGCATACTTGCATTGAGAGCGAGAACGTGAGTCCGTTCAGCAATGTTGTTAATGATGTCAACGATACTGCTAATTTCTTGGGAACGTTCCCCAAGGCGCTTGATCCGTTTTTCAGTTTCGTGAATGGTTTCGCGAATTTCACTCATTCCTTCAACGGTGCTGGTGACTGTGGCTAAGGCGGTTTGGGTGGAGCGGGTGGCTTGTGCAGCAATTTCATTACAGGATTGGGCAACTTCGGCAATTTTGTTCATGGCTTCTGCCGCTGCGGAAAGTTCAGCCATGGTGGTGTCGACGACTGCGCGTTCGGCTTCTGCGACTTTGGATACGTTTTCACCTTGAATTTTGACTTGGTTGGAGGCGGCTTCAACGTCGTCGGTAATGCGTCGTACATTGAGCAACACTTTGCTGGTTTCAGTGGCCATTTGGTTGATGGCGTCGGCCAAAGGTCCAGTGACGTCTTCAGTGACTGGGACTTGTACGGTCAGGTCACGTTGGCTGAGCTGGAAGGAAGCTTTGAGGAGTTCAATAATGGAGTTGTTGAGCATTTCATTTTCTTTTTCCGCTTTGGCTAAGGCTGACAGTCGGTCGTCTAATAATCCGTTAAAGGCGTTACTGAGGGTTTCTAGTTCGTCGCCGGTTTTAATGTCTGCTCGGGCGGTAAAATCGCCTTCGGCGACTTTGGTCACAATGGCTTCTAGGTGGGCAATTGGAGCGGCAATGCGTCCAAAGATGAAGAAGCCGGTGCCTCCACCAAAGAATAGGATGAGTAGCGCAATCGGGGTAACCCGTTGCCAAATTTCGGCAGTGAGTTGAGCGAGACGTTCTAAAGATTCATCTTCTTGTAAATTGGAGAAGACTGCCCATTGTAGTCCGGGAACATTGATGGGGGAATAGGCAGATAGGACATATTGTCCTCGATAGTCTTCGTAGAGGTCAAAGCCAGTGACTCCGGAAAAGGCAGCTCGGGTGCCAAGATTGTCGACTTTTTGTAGTCCCACGCTGGTGTCTTTGAGTTCGATGTTGGCAATGACATCGGGGGACAGTCCGGTGCGTTCAATGCCAGCCAAATAGTCTTCTTTGTCTTCTACCAACATACGACTGTCATTGCGCATGGTGCCATCACTGGCTACGATGTAGGTTTCTCCAGTGCGTCCGGATTCGTCAATGCGCCAGGCTCTGTCATAGGTCATGATGTCATTGATGCTGTCGACGGGAAGTTGGAAGATGAGGACGCCAAGACGGTGGTCATCGGCAAAAATAGGGGTGCCGATGAAGGCAGCTTGACCGTCGTAAGAAGGTAAATAAGGGGCATAGTCAACGAGGGAGATGCTGCCATGACTGGAGTGATTGGCTTCTTCGAATACATAGCCTAAACCGGTTTTGGAGAAGGGACCATCGATAAGAGAGGTGGCAAAGTCGATTTGTTTGAGTACGGAATAAATGATGTAACCGGTTTCTGAATCAATGAGATAGATGTCTTCAAAGGTGAAGCGCCTTTGTATGTCATGAACATATGGATGATAGTGTCGATGCAATTGGGTGTAACTGGAGGCGTCGTTGGCAGCGAAGAATTCTTCTTTAGTTCCCAATGGATTGGGGTTGCCAGCGATATAGAAATATTGTAGGGCAGCAGAATTGTCATTCAGTTGTTCAAGTACTTCGGCAAGATCTGGGACTGGGTCCACGTTGAACATTTCATATTCTTGACTGAAGTCATTGGTGTAATATTCTTCAATATTTTCCCGATATTCATCAATGGGTAAGGCTTGGGGTATGGGGGGTCCTTCTTCTACTTCGAGATCGGTATGCAAAGCCGCTTCATCTTTAAATTTGTAAAAAGCTTCTTTGAGACTGCGCATGGCTAAGATGGTGGTTTGGGCATTGGAATAGACATGGAGTTGGTTTTTAACGAGTTCAAAGTAGCCTTCAACCTGAGCCTTTTTGGTGTCGCGGATTGAGGTGATATGACTTTGTGCACTTTCTGTGAGTGCTTGTTGTCCTGAATCAGCTGCAATTCGACTGGCAAAATAGGTGGTGATCAGTACGGGTATGACCGCTAGGAATGCTGAGCCAATGAACATTTTTTGCCTAAGTTTCATGTCGCCATTCTCCAGAAAGGTGGTGTAAATAGGGGGTTGTTTTTAGGTTAATTTTGGTGAGCATTTGCTTGAAATTTTGACTGAGAGGTAAAACAATATAAAGTATTTTGACGACTGTGGAATTGTTAAAGAAATTCTATAATTCTATGTTGCTGATCTGAATTTTGATGTAGATTTTGCTGTTGACAAGGGGGTGCGCCGACCTACTGCTATAGAGATTATTTTAATCACTTCCTGTCTACTGATTTAGCACCTTCAAACCTGACAGGTTTTTTAAGATTTGTCAGGTTTTTTTAAGGGTGTCAATTGCCCATCAACTTTTTAACTTTAAGATACTGGAATGAAAAACAAGGGGAGGACTGTTGGTCTTTAAGGGGAATTGGGAAAAATTAGACGGCTACCTTATTGGCCAACGATCCAAAAAATCCCAAGTGATCGAAGTTGAACCAAAGTTGCCCATTTTTCTCAAATCCATGGCTGACAAAGGGTCGAATGATTTCTGGCAAGAGAGGAAGATTGTGTAACTTGTCGTTGTCAGTGAAGGTCAGATGGACAGGCAGTCCTTCAATGGCAATGGCGCCAGCGGTTTCCCCTTCTCCTAGAATGAGGAGCATCGTTTTTTTCTTTTCAGTCGTCAGTTGCTCAAATCCTAAGAGTTTGTTGAGATTAAAGACTGGTATAAGATTGCCTCGCAAATTAATCAGTCCCAACAGCCATACTGCAGTATTTGGTATTTGACAGATGGGTAAGTTGTCAGTGAGTTCACTGATAACACCTTGAGCAATCAACAGTCCCAAATTGCCTACATGAAAACCCAAACGGCGGGTTACTTTAATTTGTTCAAGTGCCGTGTAAACACTGTTATCAGCTTGCCGATGAATAGGGCGATTTAACGCCTCACTCGGTTTTAACCAAGGTAATTTTGTCATAGAGCTGGGGAGGGTTAAAGTTTTTTGTTTTTTCGTTGCACGACAAAGTCTTGTAAGGGTTCTCCATTAAAATGGAGAAGGGCAGGAGTTCGTCCTGGATAAGATACCCAACTGATAAAGGGTTCGTCACCAGTCAAATTATGTCGTTCCATGAAATAACGGATGTGGCGCATAGTTTTCCGCAGTTTTCGATCTCGGATTGCAGAAAGTGCTTTATTTGAAGTATCGTTCAGTAAAATCAAGGCGATATGTCGATCAAAGTCTTCCTTTGACAAACCTGCTAACCGGGACATAGCTTCCAAAGTACTTCCTTTACGGTTACCTTGCAGTCTTTCCATCACTGAAAACCAAGTTGCCAATAAGGCTTGAGCAAAATGAGGATTGTCTTGTAAAACTTCACGACGTATTACTAACAGGTCAAAAATTTCCCCGGGAATTTCTCGACTGTCAAACAAGGCTTTGGCACTTGCTTCCCGTTTCAACTTGTCAATGTTGGGCTGAGTGGTGACGACCCCATAAACATTGCGTTCACCAAAGACATTGGGAATGTCTGCTTCAGGGGTATTTATGACATCAACATCATCAAAGGGAATTTGATTTCTAACCAAGTATCGGTCCAACAAATAATGACGAGTGGAAAATTCAAACAGCGCAAACTTTTTACCTCGCAATTTCAAGGCATTGGTATTGGTATTGCCAGGCAGTAAAATGGCCTCATTCCCATGGCTATAACTGGTGATCAGAATCACATCAGCTTCAATATCCTGCCTAACCAATTGGGCAATAGCATCAATATTAGTGATCGTAATAGCATTGACTTCACCGGCAGTAAATTTACCGATGATATCCTTATACTCTCCCGTCACAAATTGAATTTCCACTCCATGAGTTTGGATAAAATCCTTGTTTTTAAATAACTTTTCTTCTTCAGCCAGAAACCAAGGCATTCGGGCAATATGGGGGGACACTGCCAAACTCAGAGAGACCGTAGTAGTCTCAGTTTGGTCAGTGTTTAATCGCTCAAATAGGTTAATCAGGTTGTTAAGGTAATCACAGGCACTTAATGTCAGGGTCAACATTAAAACACAACTTATTTGAAAGGTGATGAGGCTAAGACGCTTGAGCGGCATTAATTTCCCCCTTTTTGATGTAAACGCTCTTTTAGGATGACTCGGGTCAGTTTTGCGTGGGTAAAAAATTGACCAAATAATAAGTTACAACACTCTCTTCATATTTGGCATTAACTATTATGGGCTATTTTAGGATTTTAAAGCAATAGGTCGATAAAAAATCTCGTCCTGTTATGGGTAATTATACTTTTTTAAAGGAATATTTTTACCCTAATCGTCGTAGAAAGCTCCCTGCTCATCCCGGGTCATTATACCTTGGAGTGGAGGCTTTAGCCGGCCAGCGGTAGTCCCTAAAATAGGTTGGAGTGGAGGCTTTAGCCGGTCTGCGGTAGTCCCTAAAATAGGTTGGAGTAGAGGCTTTAGCTGGTCTGCGGTAGTCCCTAAAATAGGTTGGAGTAGAGGCTTTAGCCGGTCTGCGGTAGTCCCTAAAATAGGTTGGAGTGGAGGCTTTAGCCGGTCTGCGGTAGTCCCTAAAATAGGTTGGAGTAGAGGCTTTAGCTGGTCTGCGGTAGTCCCTAAAATAGGTTGGAGTAGAGGCTTTAGCCGGTTTGCGGTAGTCCCTAAAATAGGTTGGAGTAGAGGCTTTAGCCGGTTTGCGGTAGTC
>DYNP01000010.1:0-41611 GCA_020721005.1 Thiomargarita sp. | reverse complement strand
CATTGCAATTTGCGTATGTGGGGGGATGCCTACGGTTGACCGGCTAAAGCCTCTACTCCAAGGCTGACCGGCTAAAGCCTCTACTCCAAGGCTGACCGGCTAAAGCCTCTATTCCAAGGTTGACCGGCTAAAGCCTCTATTCCAAGGTTGACCGGCTAAAGCCTCTATTCCAAGGTTGACCGGCTAAAGCCTCTACTCCACGGTTGACCGGCTAAAGCCTCTATTCCAAGGTTGACCGGCTAAAGCCTCTACTCCACGGTTGACCGGCTAAAGCCTCTATTCCATGGCTGACCGGCTAAAGCCTCTATTCTACGGCTGACCAGTTAAAGCCTCTATTCCACTGACTGAGGTTTGGAATGGAATTCGCCATTCTAGGGGACCTGTTTCATGCACAGCCTGACCTTGAGTATCTACAGCCACCGTCACTGGCATAGATTCTACTTCAAACTCGTAAATCGCTTCCATCCCCAAATCGGCAAAAGCCACTACCTTTGCGGAGCGAATCGCCTTGGCAATCAAGTAGGCTGCTCCTCCTACTGCCATAAGATAAACTGCTTTATGGCGTTTAATCGCTTCTATTGCTGCAGGACCCCGTTCTGCCTTGCCAATCATGCCGATGATACCGACCTTTTCCAACATCATCTCTGTAAACTTATCCATGCGGGTAGCTGTTGTGGGTCCTGCAGGTCCTATCACCTCATCCCGCACTGGATCCACGGGACCCACGTAATAAATAAACCGATTTCTAAAATCCACCTCCTTCGGTAAGGACTGACCTTGGGCCAACAACTCAGCAATCCGCTGATGAGCAGCATCTCGGCCGGTCAACAACTTCCCCGTCAATAATACAGTCTCCCCAGGACGCCATTCACACAAATCTTCCTTTTTCAACGTATCCAAATTAACCTGTCGGGCTTGGGGATTCGCAGCCCAACTCAATTGTGGATAATCACTTAAACGAGGAGGAATCAATTCTGCAGGACCCTCTCCAGTCAAAGTGAAGTGAGCGTGTCGGGTCGCTGCACAATTTGGAATCAACGCCACTGGCAATGAAGCCGCATGGGTCGGATAATCCAAAATCTTCACATCCAACACGGTTGTCATACCCCCTAACCCTTGCGCCCCTATCCCCAATGCATTGACCTTATCATACAATTCCAAACGCAAGGCCTGCAAAGAATTTTGCGGACCCCTAGTCTGTAAGTCATGAATATCAATGGGTTGCAGTAAAGCCGATTTGGCCAACAACATGGCCTTTTCTGCAGTTCCTCCAATTCCAATTCCCAATATACCTGGAGGACACCAGCCCGCCCCTAAAGTTTCCACCGTCTTCAACACCCAATTCACGATACTGTCACTTGGATTTAACATGGTAAAACGGGATTTATTCTCCGATCCTCCTCCCTTGGCAGCCACTTGTACTTCCACATGATTGCCGGGCACCAACTCCACATGCACCACGGCTGGAGTATTATCACGCGTATTTCGACGAGCCCCGGCAGGATCAGCTAAAATAGAAGCCCGTAATGGATTCCCAACATCCTGATAAGCTCGTCGTACTCCTGCATTGACCAATTCTTCGACACTCAAATTACCTTCCCAACGTACACTCATCCCCACCTTTAAAAACACTACGGCAATACCTGTATCCTGACAAATGGGACGTCGCCCCTCCGCACAAAGACGAGAATTCACCAAAATCTGCGCCATCGCCTCCTTGGCAGCCGAAGATTTCTCCCGTTGATAAGCTGCATGTAAGGATTGAATATAATCCACTGGGTGATAATAAGAAATAAACTGAAACGCATCAGCAATACTTTGAATGAAATCAGCTTCACGAATAAGGGTAGTCATTACATTCCTCCTTATATAACTAGCGAACCATAAAATAAACAAATGATACCGGTTGAAAAAAATAATATAGGGTGCATATGCGTTACACAGGATTACGAAGACTCTTTAATTATGGTGTGTTAGCTATAGAAAGCACCAATTTTGACTGATCATTATACCGAATGATCAAAAAAAGCGCTAATGGCCCCCACAGCTCCCCTTTAATTTCCTCACCCAACTAGACAGCCAAGGGCAACTCCACAATAAAAGTAGCCCCTTTCCCCAACTCACTTTCACACCAGATATGTCCATTCATCGCTTCCACCAACTTTTTGACAATGAACAGTCCCAAACCCGTTTTATTTTTATCATTCCCAATAGGATTGGGAGTCAAGCGCATGAATTTTCCAAACAACAATATCCGATCCTCTTCACTCAACCCTGGTCCCTCATCTTCAATCTCACAACGCATAAACCCTTCTCGTTTACTGATGCGAATCGCAACGCACTTACTGCTTGGAGAATACTTGATAGCATTAGAGACCAAATTATCCAATACCTGTAATGTGGCGCTCTTATTCACCATTAAGCGACAAGCCTCATCTGGAAACTGAAAATCCAACTGAATATTTTTCTCCCTGGCCAATTCCAAATAATCCTCTTTTAAAAATGGCAGAGAAGACTGAAAATCAAAAATTCCCACCGCCAATCGCAAATTCCCAGACTCAATGGCATTCATATCCAACAAATCTTTGATCAAACCCACCATGCGTTGAGAACTGACCTCGATAATATGTACAAAATTTAACAATTCCTGTCTTGACAAACTTTCCACAGTCCGTTGAATTAAAACGGACAATTCCTGGATGGACGACAAAGGATTTTGGATATCTTGAGCAGCCAATCGCAAAAATTCTGTTTTTTCCCGATTTAACTGTTGCAAACTCTCCATCAATTGCAATAACTCACTGTTTTTCTGCTGAAGTTCCTGAGTGCGTTCCAACACTTTATCTTCCAAGCGTTGTCGATAAGATTCCAACACCATCATATCGGAATAAGCCCGCAAATTGGCAGTGATCGTCGTAAACAATTTGGAATAACTTAACTCAGTTTTATTCTTGTAATCATTAATATCATATTGAATGATCACTTCTTTTTCTGGAGCATATCCCGGCTGTCCGGTTCTAAGGACAATGCGCACAAATCGATTCTGTAACTCTTCTCGAATGTATTTTATCAAAAGTAACCCGGCATCATCAGTCTCCATGACGACATCCAATAACAACACGGCAATATCAAGATGTTGGCGCAAATAAGTTTTGGCCTCAGCCACCGAATAGGCATTGAACAATTGTAAAGGTTTTCCCTGATAGCGATAATCCTCAACTGCAAACTGAGTCATCACATGAATATCCCTTTCATCATCCACTACCAATACTTTCCAATAGTCTCCCTCAGGAATAGTTTTATCCGTGACCGGATTTTCCTCCTCACAAAACTGAATCAACTCATCTTTGAAACGACTGTCATGATCATTCATTTTTGAATTTCTCCCGTTTGTTGCTCAAATCGCTGACAAATTCGTTCATATAATAATTTATCCAAACGATTGTACTTTTCTAAAATAGGTTGAGTCTCTGAATTTAATCCAATGATTTTAGAAGTATTTTTACCCACGTTCAAACGAGGAATGGCGGGTTTCCGAGCCCAGTTCAATTGTTGGGCCAGTAATGCCACAGATTTCTCAAACTGATCGGTTAATCCCACAAAACTAAAATATTGATCTAAATTACTCAACGCTTGTTCCAATACCTTATCCTCATCCAATATTCCTGGTTTGCTGTAGCCAGACAAAATTCGTGTCATATGATTATTGGTCTCATGGGTCAAGCGACGTTCTAAAAATGCAGGCAGAGACAGGCCTCCTCGAATGGCTGAATAGTAAGGTGTACCTTCAGTCCTTGCATAATGATGATACAAAGAAATAACTCGTGCAAAAGGATGTCGCAGAAAAGTCATATATTGAGGATCTTTAACTCCCAACAATTGATGAATGCCAAAGGATACATGACCATACAAGATTTTAGCAGGGCTTAGCTGCTGCTCAATGGTGTGAATAGTGTCTGGAGAATAGGGGGCTGGATAATAGAGTAACAAGCATTGGGGACCAGGATAAATTTTGGTAATCATATTTCTTAGAGAAGTGCCTGCAGTTTTTGGAATATGTAGGAAAATAATTGTTTTCATGAAGTTGTTTTAAGCGAAATGACCATTTTGAAGTGATAAATTGTAGCAGGAAGTCTCCCTTCCTTTTCTTTTTACGCCAATAGGGAACAAGGCATTCCTTTATTCTCTTTGCCTTTGTGTTAGAGGAGGGGTAAATCCTTCATTCTTTTATCCTTACTAAGGATTGAGGTGACAAATTTCCGTGTTCCCGTCCTTAATTTAAGAGATAGGAACAATCATTATAACAAATAGGAAGTACTCGACAAAATATTTTTGGCCAAGCATACCTTAAGGACCCTTTGTTTGCAATTGCGGATATATCTCCTTAGCAAGCGCCTCAATTCCCAATATAACATATTGAGAGGCACTGACAAAATAACGGGTGTCGATGAAAATAATCCGATTTTCCTGAGCAGCTCGGGTGGCGGCAATGGCAGGATTTTCCAACAATTTGCGACGAGTTTGCTTCCAATCACCGATTTTGGCATGAGTCACAATAAAATCGGGTTGCCAAGCCAAAATTTGTTCATCACTGATTTTTGCATGTTGTTGAATTCCCTTCTCTTTAGCCAAATTGATCGCTTTGATCACGGTCACCATATCATCAAAAATAGTATGAGCCCCGGCGGTATAACTTCCGGGACTGTAAGAAATTAGACGGGGGGGAGCAGAGAAGGTGGGAATGCGATCTCGGATAGTTTGTATATCAATTTTCATTTTTTTAATCAATTGGTTAGCTCGATTCTCTTCCCCAATGGATTGCCCAATCAATTGGATGTTAAATTCAATATCGAGAATACTTTCAAAACGGGATAATCGTACTACCGGAGTTTGAGCTGCTTCCAACAGGGAAACTGTCTCAGCTCGACTGTAGCTGGCGACAAAAATCAAGTCCGGATGCAAGGCCAAAATTGATTCCACATTGTCCTGGACTTGATGAGGAATATGCTTAGCTTGTTCCACTACATTACTGTAATGGGGATCGTCTGAAAAAATACTTAAAGCAATCAAGCGTTTGGGATCGCAAATGGCCAGTAAAATTTCATCAGTAGCCAAGGTTTGAGACACAATACGCTGTGGTAATGAAGGCAATGCCGTTTTTAGTGATTCTTCTGCCGCCAACAAGCCAGACAGTACCCATAAACAAATAACATACCATTTTAACATTCTCAACCCTTTTAAAGATTTTTATCGATCAAAAGTGGACAATTGTGTCAATAACTGCGAATATTATAATAATCTAACATGATTATATTAACAGATTCAGTGAACTTCCGTTAAATTTTTTTTAAAAAGACGATTAAAAAGGATAGCCTCAGTCATTACAAATATGATATAGTCATCAATGAGGCGAGATATAACGATATACTCGACTGAACTATTGATAAGCGAAATTTTACAATTAGGAGATTGAGTTATGTTCGGTGAACCCCACGATATTCCTCATGAATTTCCAGAATACTCCGAAGTTATCGAAGCTTTGCAAGAGAGTAATTCCCTTTTTAAGGATATATACCAGGAATATCACGATCTGGATCGTGAAATTCATGATATTGAACAGAATGTGGAGGCTGTTTCTGATTTTTATGCTGAGGATCTCAAGAAAAAACGCGTCCTTTTGAAGGATAAAATCTACACCATGTTGCGCAGTCATGACGCTACGGTGGCCGCCTAGTTTCATCCAAGAGAGTGTTTTCCTACGCAAAATTTCGAGCACATCAGCTTAGTCTTTTCATCCCCATCAAGAGTGGACTTTGAGTCCACTCAGGACTCGGACACCATGACTTTATCCTCACATCAAATACGATATTTCCGCAGCCAAGCTCATTCCCTTAAGCCCGTAGTCATGATAGGTGAAAAGGGACTGACTGATCAGGTCACTTATGCCTTGGAACAAGCTTTGGAAGACCATGAATTGGTCAAAATCAGTATTGCCGGCGCCGACCGGGAAGCAAGACGGGCCATCACTCACGCCTTATGTCAACGCTCCGGAGCAGAATTAATCCAACTGATAGGACGTGTTAGCGTTCTATACCGTCCAAGTCAAAAACTCAAGAAATCCGATTAAAACTCAGCATGCCCATCGATCTCTCAACGCTGCTAGAATACCCTATCACAGCCACTGCACTGTTACCCTACACATTTTTCAGTTATTTAGAAACTCCAGAATTCACCCACGATTCATTTGAAGGATGTATTGAACGCCATGATATTCCGGGCGTGTTACGTCTCAGTTTAATGACTTATTTGGCGACAATCCCCAAACCCATTCATCGACAATCTTTGATTGCCTTACAAACTCGTTTGGCTCCCTTGGGCTATCAAACCCTGATTGTTGCAGAAGATCCAAGAGATTTCAGTCATACTTTTGGTATGAGTTTCTGCCAAGCTGAAAAACAATATCGAGACCTGGCACTTCTCGTACTTTTCAAGGCCAAGCAACCCTTTTCCCTACTCTGGGTAAGAGAGACCAATGGTGCAAATTACGATTTGACCACCCAAACTATCATTGACAAATTGCGAACTTGGCAACAATTATGTGAATTTTACCTCATTGGTGCCAGTGTAGACTGGGTGGAACTGTGTTTCTCAACTTTACCTATTGATTTGATGCAATTCTCTGAAGACATCAATCAATTCTGTCCGGATATTTTGGAACAAGGACTCTTAAAGCCCATTCCCGAAAACTTATCGGAACAGGAACGTTTCCTTTTTTTGGAATATGCTCTAGAAACTCAAACTATCGAAGATTTGGCCAATTACCTGCAACGCAAACAACAACTGTTCCTGTGGTGGGACTGAAATATTAATTCCCTTCCACTATTTGAAAATTACTTAACCTGAAGAGACTGTCATTTATGCAAAAACTAATCACTATTCCCCTAGATGATGATAACGATCAAGACATGGTCATTCAGGAACACTTGACCAATTATTTGGAAAACGGTTGGCAAATCACCCAAATAGTCCCAGTGGGGGCAGGCGTTGGCACTGGTGATGAAGAGACCGGAGGATATGTGGCCGGTTGGTTAGCTGTCCTTTTGGAAAGAATACAATAAATTTGGGAAGAAGCTTTATGCAAAGACTCACACTTACCCTGATCACTTTATTCACCTTATCAATCCCTTGCAGTTGGGCACAAGACATCAACTTCTCCAGAGCCTATATTCTACCCAGCCAGTCCACCCAACAATTGAAAATAGCAGGCATAGAAGTTCGCTCAGGCGATGAACTGCTCATCAACTGGGTTTTGCTCGGCTTTGACGCTGAAAATCGAGTATTTTCCATCTTACAAGCCGGGGCTCAAACTTCTGATGCAGAATGGTTAGCTCAACGTCTCCGCGACACTGTGTGGAGTGGTATTTATGAGACCGCAACCAATCTTTACCTCACTGAACTGCGATTTTTATCAGTACATGATGGACTCATCATGGGAGAAATGACCCATCAAACTGCTGACCCAGAAGCCACTCACTTTTTACGGTGCACTGTTGCCGGTGAAATTCTCACCCAATATTTTGTCGAAAGAGAAGGAGAATTCATATGGGTCAATGCCAATGAAGTCAACTATCAAGGCTCATTTCCCCCGGCTCACACCCGTCATTTACTGCGTTTAAAACGTCTGCGTGCCCTGGAACACCGACACAGCAATCAAGGATGGGGAAGTCATACCGAATATTGGCTGACCTTAGAAAACAACCAAATTAAAGGCAGCGTGGGCACTCCAGAAGACCGTTATAGCACCCAAGAAGCCCTCAGTGGCAATGGCATTATCACCCTAGATCCCATCAGTCCCACTGTGCTGCCAACTGCCCCGATCTTTTTGGAATAAAAACCCAAAATTACGCCAACCTGATCCACTCTTTCTACCCCTCTCCTCTTTGATAAAAAGAAGAGCAAGGTAGAATGTGCTAACCAACGAGAAGCCCATCAATCGCTTAGAACCATTCCCCCTCCTTGGTAAGGAAAGATTAGGGGAAGTTAACTGCCAACCGGTGAACCACCCCCTGCCCCCCTTTGCTAAGGAGGAGAACATCAGCAGTCCCATTTGCCATTTTTTTTCGTTCTCAATACATCCTATTCTCAACCTTACCCCCATTCAAACCACTGAAGAATGCCCTCTAAACTCATCACCCTGATCTTATGTCTTACCCTTTTCAACTGTGCCACGGACCCCAAAGATCGCACCACAGATTGGCCAGCAGAAAAACTTTATTCAGAAGCCCAAGATGCTCTACAAAACGGCGACTATGAACAAGCCATCAAATACTATGAGCTGTTAGAAGCCTATTATCCTCATGAAGATAACACCCAAAATGCCCAACTGGAACTGATTTATGCCTATCACAAATTTGAAGAAACTGATTCCGCTCTCACCGCTGCCGAACGCTTTATCCAACTCTACCCCAAACATTCTCATGTCGACTATGCTTATTACCTAAAAGGTCTCATTCCCTTTGAAGCCACCCAAAGTCGACTGGACAAATTTTTCCCATTGGATCGGTCCCAACGGGACCAAAGCACGGCTTTACGAGCTTTTCGACATTTTTCCGAATTGATCACCCGTTTTCCCAACAGTCGTTATGTGGAAGACGCTCAACAAAAAATGCTCGTTTTGCGCAACTCGTTAGCCAGACACGAATTACAAGTTGCCCAATTTTACATGGTCAAAGGCGCCTATCTTGCCGCTGCCAATCGAGCCAAAACTGTGATAGAATCCTACCAACAAACCCCGGCAGTTCCAGAAGCCTTGACCATTTTAGCCAAATCCTATAAAGTAATGGGACTTGACACTCTATCAGATGATGCTTTAGCTGTACTCAAATTAAACTACCCCGATTACCAAGGTGTTCATGAAGTAAATACTGTTGTCGTAAAATAATGACCATTAAACACTGGCTTAACTCCAGAAAAAGATTATTTTGTAACCTTTGGTGTGCCTCAAAAGTGATTCCTTACGTTTTTGACGAACTTGAAAACATGACTGTTTACCCTACTCACCGCTACAAAAACTTTACCATGCGGCTAAGCCACCCTTCTGGCCGCTACTATCCATTTGGGGCCACAGTAGTCCCTTGGGGAATTCACTTTTCCATTTTCTCACAACATGCCACCTCCTGTATCCTAGTACTCTTTTACAAAGGTGAAGCCCACCCTTTTGCAGAAATTCCCTTTGCCGGTCTATTTGAAGACCTTCAAACTCACCAAGAAATTTGGTGTGAATTTCGGATTGGCAACATGTTTAGCATGACCCTGTTCGAGTTAGACAGCCAAAAATTAGACTACCAAAAATTGGAATATGGATTCCGTATGGACGGTCCGGGAAAATCTTCAATTCCCGGAAAAGTTGAACTCCACTGTTTTGATCCCAGCCGCATCCTACTCGATCCCTATGCCAAATCCATCGCTGGCCGAGACGTATGGGGCAAAACCACCTATGCTCCCGATTCCTATCCACATCGAGCTCGTATTGTTGGAGACGACTTTGATTGGGGCACCGATCGACCCCTTGAAATTCCCATAGAAGACCTGATCATCTATGAAATGCACCTTCGAGGCTTCACTCGCCACCCCTCATCCAAAGTCACCTCCTTACCCGGCACCTTTGCCGCTCTACAAGAAAAAATCCCTTATTTCAAAGCCTTGGGTGTCAACTGCATTGAACTCATGCCCATCTTTGAATTCAATGAACTGGAATACATTCGACCCAATCCTTTGCAAGAAGGAGAACATCTGATGAACTATTGGGGGTACAGCACCATCGGCTTTTTTGCCCCCAAATCAGGTTATGCCGCTGCGGGTGAAACCCAAAATGGCAACCTCATCAACAATGAATTAAAAAATCTCGTCAAAGAATTGCATCGACAAGGCATTGAAATCATCTTAGATGTAGTCTTCAATCACACTGCAGAAGGCAATGAAGACGGCCCCATTATTTCATTCAAAGGCATTGATAACATTGTCTATTATCTCTTAACTCCAGATGGACATTACCACAATTTTAGCGGCACCGGCAACACCCTCAACTGTAATCACCCCATTGTACGTAATATGGTACTGGAAGCATTACGACACTGGGTAATGGAATATCACATTGATGGCTTCCGCTTCGATCTAGCCTCCATTCTCGGAAGAGACCCCAAAGGCAATCCTTTAGAAAATCCCCCATTACTCGAATTATTATCTTTTGACCCCATTTTAGGCAAATGTAAACTCATTGCGGAAGCTTGGGACGCTGGCGGATTATATCAAGTGGGCACATTCCCAGCTTACAACCGTTGGGCAGAATGGAATGGAAAATATCGAGATGACCTGCGCCAATTTCTAAAGGGTGATGAAAAAAAAGTCAAAGCCATGGCCCAACGACTCCAAGGCTCTCCCGATTTATATCAGGGACGTGGGACTGTCGCTTCGATCAACTTCGTCACCTGTCATGATGGATTCACCTTAGCCGACCTATTCTCCTATCAAACCAAACATAACCTAGCCAATGGAGAACAAAATAGAGATGGCGCCAATGACAACTACAGCTGCAACTGTAGTCATGAAGGCCTCACAGACAACCCTCAAATCAATGAGTTACGGCGTCGTCTGATGAAAAATGCCATCGCCATTCTCATGATCAGCCAAGGGGTACCTATGATTCTCATGGGAGATGAAATTGGACGGACCCAGCAAGGCAATAACAATGCTTACTGTCATGACAATGAACAAAACTGGTTAAATTGGCAATTGCTGAAGAAAAATAAAGATCTATTCCGTTTTACCAAAAATTGCATTACCTTCCGCAAACAACACCCCGTGTTAAGAAACCGAGAACACCCGCGACATCAAGATTATACTGGCAGTGGCTATGCAGACATCAGTTGGCATGGCGTTAAAATCAATCAACCCGATTGGGCTGATTGCAGTCATTCCCTTGCTTTTTTATTGTGTGGACATCACGCTAAGGGGGGGAATGCCTTAGACGATTATATCTATGTAGCCATCAATCTTTATTGGGAATCCTTAAATTTTGAAATTCCCGAACTGATTCAAGGTATGAAATGGCGCCTGTTCGTAAACACCAGTTTGCCTTTCCCCAAGGATAGTTATGAACCGGGTAAAGAATTAATATTGGCCGATCAACATCAAATCACAGTAGCTGCTCGCTCTATGGTGATTCTTGTCGGACGATGACAAGTCAAGTTATATGAAATTGCAATCCCCAAAAATTAATAATCTTGAACTGTCCACCATGAACATCGACAATTGATAAAAATTCGTTTTAAGATCATTCAAGACCATTTTGCCATGAGGAACGTTTTTTTATGACAATCACTCATATTCCCATAGATTATCCTCCTAACCCAACCCCTCGTTATGGATGGGGAAAACCAGTTCATGCTCAACTGTATCAAATATTAAATCGTCATAGAAACAGTTACATGAAACAACTGCAGCATTGTTTAACCTACCTTCCCTATTACCAATCCATTCCACGACATTCAGACGCCGATTTTCCAAATCGGCCCGCTTGGATTAATGGCAGTTTGCCCGGGTTGGATGCAGTTACTCTGTATAGTTTAATTGCCCAACACCGCCCCCAATATTACATGGAAATTGGAGTTGGAAACTCCACCAAATTTGCCAAACAAGCCATTGTGGATCATCAACTGAATACTTGGATCATCGGCATTGACCCCTATCCTATGCCAGGAATAGAACAAATTTGCAACCAACTGATTTCAAAGCCTTTAGAGGAACTCGATCTTGGGTTATTTGATAAATTACAAGCGGGCGATATATTATTTGTAGACAACTCCCACCGGGTTTTCATGAATTCAGATGTTACCATTGTATTTTTAGAAGTTTTACCTCGCTTAAAATCCGGAGTTATGGTTGAATTTCATGACATTGCTTGGCCTTTAGATTATCCTCCTCAGTGGGCTAAAAAATATTATTCTGAACAATACTTGTTAGCAGCCTACTTATTGGCAGAAGGTCAAAAACTGCAAATCCTATTACCCAATGCCTTTATCAGTTTGGATGAAGAATTGCGAACTATTATGGCGCCATTATGGCGGAAATTAAATGGAGGAGAAACTGTTGATTTGTTGACCAAACTGAATGACAATTTACAAGCTACCCCTCAATTAAATCATTTGGTAGATACCCATGGCTCTTCTTTTTGGTTAATCATTCAGTGAGCACCAAGGGTAGGTAGATGAAGTTAAATCATTGGATTTTATAACATACAATTGAGATTGATTAAGGATAGCGAATTTTAATTAAAAAAGTTTTAGAGGCTAACACCATGCAATTGCATAAACTACGTCATAGATATATACAACTGAAGATGAACTTTCTTATTCTCATCTTGATAACACTCATATTTCTTCCTGTGATTGGGGCACAATCAGCCAGTTTTGACTGCAACAGAGCTCAGCAGGCAGAAATTGAAAAAGCCATTTGTGGACATCCCAAACTAAATCGGTTAGATGAACAATTGGGAGCTGTGTATCATGATTTGAAAAAACGGTTGGCACCAGAAAAAGTGATCGATTTGTTAAGGGAACAACGACAATGGCTAGAATATCGAGATGACAATTGTTTGCCCACTCAAATTGATTGTTTGCTTAAAGTTTATCGAGATCGTATTGAAATGTTGAAATTCAAAATGTCCCCTGAATTTGAGACTGCTATAACCACTTCAATAAGTGGTAGA
Organism: Thiomargarita sp.; assembly: GCA_020721005.1. Taxonomy (GTDB): domain Bacteria; phylum Pseudomonadota; class Gammaproteobacteria; order Beggiatoales; family Beggiatoaceae; genus DYNP01. The sequence goes on along the minus strand of DYNP01000010.1, from coordinate 28,845 downwards.
TATGTGATTGAGAACTACATGTTTATGAGTGTAGTCCCAATTTCCAAGGAACGTGTATTGATTGAAATTGGGGGGGCAGAGCCCATCACTGTACGTTGGGTATGTAGTTTTTCCGGAGTGGGAATTTTACAAGATCGGCAACTAACCATTGTTCATGAAAGCGAAAATACACCAATCACATTCACTTTTTCTAAAGGAGGAGTGGAGGTTGAAGGGGAAAATTTGGGGTATTTTTGTGGTCTTGGAGGACAAATTGGGGGATTTTATAAAAAAGAAGTAGCTCGACAAATCGTTGCAGATTGACCAAACACTTTGGGTTGTAAACCTTATCGTTTAAATTTTTGTTAATTCCCTCCCCCTGTTTTGTAATATTTTGTCAAGAAACTGTCACATTTGATCATGAGTGTATCCTACTGAAATCAGGACTGTTTTTACTATAATTGAGGAGAAAATATGCGTGAGATTCCCATATTGGTCGTAGAAGATGAAGTGGCTATCTGTGAAATGCTCCATTTAGCCCTCAGTAAAGCAGGTTTTTCGGTAGAGGTTGCTACGGATGTGCGTCAAGCCAGGCGATTATTATTCAATCGGCCCCCAAGTTTAATCCTGCTTGATTGGATGCTGCCTGAAATCAGTGGGATTGAATTTGCTAAGCAGTTGAAAAAAGATGCCCAAACTAAATTGATTCCCATTATCATGTTGACTGCCAAGGGAGAAGAAACCGACAAAATCAAAGGGTTAGAAGTGGGGGCGGATGATTACATTACCAAACCCTTTTCTCCTCGAGAATTGGTGGCTCGTATGAAGGCTGTATTGCGTCGCACTTCGCCATTTCTGGAAGATGAGCACTTGGTAGTCGAAAACTTGAGACTGGACTTGGCAAAACACCGGGTGGAAATTGCGGAAAAAGAGGTATCTATCGGTCCCACAGAATTTCGACTGTTACAATTTTTTATGCAACATCCAGAGCGGGTTTACAGTCGTAATCAAGTTCTCGATCAGGTTTGGGGCAACAATGTGTATATTGAGGAACGCACGGTGGACGTTCATATTCGTCGTTTACGCAAGGCTTTAGCAGAGCATGGCTACGACCACTTTGTGCAGACAGTGCGTGGGGTTGGCTATCGATTCTCCACTCGACCCTCCCTATGAGTCCTTGGTTCGACGAATTTTGGCGGGTGGTTTTTTTCACCCTTGGCATTTTCGCCATTGGTCTCTTCATCGGTTATCCCTTTTGGCTATTTTTATTGGCCTGTTTGGGCTATTTGGCATGGCACTGGTACAATTTATACCGTTTAGAACAATGGTTTAGCAAAAGCAAAAAATTCCAACCGCCCGATGCTCCAGGAATTTGGGGAGAAGTGTTTTATCATTTTTACCGTTTGCAACAACGCAATCGGAAACGCAAACGTAAATTGGGCGCCATGCTCAAACGATTTCAACGCTCAACGGCTGCCATGCCTGATGCCACTGTGGTTTTGGGTGCCAATTATGAAATTGAATGGTTTAATAAAGCCGCTTCTCAACTACTGGGACTGCAATCCCCACAAGACAAGAGACAACCGGTTGGGAATCTGATTCGTTACCCCAGTTTTCAACACTATCTGACCCACAATGATGAAGGGAGACTGACAATTAAAATCGTTTCCCCAATTGACCCTGAAATCATGTTGAGGGTGACCGTGGTGCCTTATGGAGACAATCAACATCTGTTACTGGCCCGAGATGTCACTGAATTGCACCGTTTGGAACAAATTCGCAGCGATTTTATTGCCAATGTTTCTCACGAGTTACGTACTCCTTTGACTGTTATTTCTGGATTTATTGAGACCATGCAAGACACACCGGAATTTGTTGCAGAATTTCAACGTCCCCTGTTACTCATGGCCCAACAAACTGCCCGCATGCGGAATATTGTAGAAGATTTATTGTTACTGTCCCGTTTAGAATCAGAAGGGAACACGGAAATGATGGGTCCCATCGAAGTGACTGAGCTGTTGCGAGTCATTTGTGAAGAAGCCCAAGTATTGAGTGGGGAACAGCGGCATGAAATTTGTTTGGAAGCCGACGAACAATTGATTATGTATGGGCAATTGGAAGAATTGCGCAGTGCCTTCTCCAATCTGGTGTTCAATGCGGTCCGTTACACCCCAACTCAAGGAAAAATTCATCTGCGCTGGTATCAAGACCCACAAGGGCTCCATTTTGAAGTTTCAGACACGGGAGAAGGCATTGCCCCGGAACACATTCCCCGCTTAACAGAAAGATTTTATCGAGTGGACGTTGCCCGTTCCCGTAATAAAGGGGGAACTGGTTTGGGCTTGGCCATTGTAAAACACGTTTTAAATAGACACAAAGGTAAATTACATATTGAAAGTGTGATGGGACAGGGCAGCACCTTTCGCTGTGATTTTCCCCTCAGTGTACTTGAGCAACAGGAGTATTAAGATCAGCAAAGCAAATGTTCACAAGCAGCCATGTCGACAAATATTTAAATTTGATCAAAGAGGCAATGGTTAAGGTGCAACCCGCCTACCCTTATCATTTACGGGAAAGTGGTATGGAGATTCCCTTTGGGCGCAAACTGGCAGTTACTGACGGAGTGATTATCACTGATATTGATGATACTCTCGACAATAGCGCTGGTCGGGGCATGTTTGGCAGGGAGTTTTTTTTCCAGAGTGTTGGATGAGGCTTATTTGTCGCATGGTGTGCGCTATGTGGAGCGTAATCCTGTGCGAGCAGGTAGAGCAGGTATGGTTGAGAAAGCAGAAGACCATCCTTGGTCAAGTGCAGTTGCACATTGTGATTTGTGTGAATTGGAAGATGTTTCAAGATATTCCTGATTGGTCAGCTTGGTTGCAAGAGGGAGACAATCCTCCTCACATAGAAATGTTCAGGTGTAATATCAATAAAAAATTGCCTTGGGGTTCAGATAGTTTTGTGCAAAAACTGGAGGTTTTGACAGGACAGGGCAGCTGTTAAGTTATCGCCCAATTGGGCGACCTAAAAAAGGGTATCGTCCTCTTTATGAGCACGATTCACTTCCATTAATACTTTGATATTTTTCACTACTTATTTCTCTCCATTTTTAGAACTTTCTTTCTCGTATCTTACCCCCTTTTTTCCTTAACCTAATGGCATTGGCGCTTAAGGAGAGGTGCTAGCCGGCTGATACCCCGTAATCTGCGCAATCCAGGCGATGAAATCTTCCGGATCTTCATTTGCTCCGTGCCCGGCATCCCAATAAAGCCGGGTGTTGACATCTTTGCCCTGGTTTTCCAGGCTGGTGGCGAGATTCGTGATGACAGTCAGCGCGGTGTCGGTATCCTTGCTACCATGGCGGATCCACCAGTGCGGCGCGCAACCGCTGCATCCTTGGGCTATGAAGTACATGGGATTCATCAGATTCACCAGAGTTTGCAGATCGCTGTCAAGCACGGCATTGGTGTCACCGCTGACTTGCCGCAAGCTGAAATTGGTGAAATGGCGCGCATTGATCGTGCTATTGCCGAATAAAGAGTTTTCCGGCGCCGAAAGATCGAAAGCGTCGAACGCCGGCAGGCCCTTCTTTCTCCCTACATACGCGAGATAATCGCTGGCACTGAAACTGGCCGAGCTGCCAGACCAGCTTATCCAGGTATGCGCTGTCAGGTAAGTCGTGCGTGCATCATCCGTCAAGGCTAGCAGATATTTGTTCGCAGAAGGGATCAGGTAAGTCTGCACCAGATATTGAAGATAATTGTCCGCCGTAATCGCGCCGAAATTATTGCGCCCTTGCAGGTTCAGCGAGGCCAGGTATGCGGGAAAAGCGCTCGCCATCTGCGTGGAAAGCGTCTGAAGCACCAATGCGCCGTTACGCGCGACTGCGCCGAATTCCCATTCGTAAGACATATCGGCGTGTTCTAAGTCCGTGATCGGGCAAAAGTCGGCACTGGCGAAGATGCGATCGTCCGCCTCAGCAGCACCGAGCACCTTGAGATAACTGTCGTATAACGGGTTGTTGCCGGAAGCACCTAAGAGCGCGGAAAGCGCGCCGCCCGCGCTGCTGCCCGCCGAGACGATCCAGTTGGCATTGCCCGGCATAATCGCGTCGTTATAACGGAGATAACGTACGGCGGCTTTTAGATCGACGATGGCCGCAGGGGCTTTGCCATAGTAGGTTCCGTCCGCTGCTTGATTGTCACGTCCGCGTGCACCAGGCTCCACCACCACATACCCCGCCGCCAGTGCCAAATCCGTGTTGCGGTTCGACATGCCCGGTAACATGCCCGGCACTACGCCAGGTGGCAAAGTGCCCGGTACTACTCCAGGCGGAAGGTCGGTGCTACCAGCGGGGGGCGTGCCGGTTCTACCTGAACTCGCGTTGCTCGAAGACATATAGCCGCCGATGGAAGTGGCGAACAGAATGGGAACGTTTGTGGTATCCACGTCTTTACCGTTAATGCGAACCGGGACTTTGACATTCATGCTCTGATAATCGGCATCCACCGGATGCGCGACATAGGTGAGGTGTTCATACAGGCGGTAAGTGACTGCCACATCACCAGAGGTGGTAGTCACGGTCTTACTGGCCTCGGTATAGTCATTTACGGGGAAATGCAACGGATCGTCGGTGCTCGCGAGCACGGTAAAGGTTTGCGTGGCGAGCGACAGAATATTCATCGTGCCCGTCTCGGTCAGAGCCGCTGCCGCCGTCCATTTGCCGGGAATCATGCCCAGCGTAGTCGGCTGGATGTTCATCACGGTTTGCCGCGTGTAATTGAAGCCGGTGGGCAGGGTAAGGCCCCGCAACCAGGGCTGGAAAGCGGTGTTTCAGTCGGGCAATTCGTAAACCTGACCATCCGGAGAAATAAAACCGACATGCACATCGATCTGCTGGGTGGAAGTACCCTGATTGGACTCGGATACTGTAAAAGCGAGATTATCCTGGCCCAACACGTAGCGGAACTTATCAACCTTCACGCCAATACCGAGATCATCAGCGGTAGTGGCGGTATTCAGGGCAACGAATATGCCCAAGGCTAGAAGTAAACGGGTACTCATAATGTTCATCTTTTTCTTTTTCATAGTGTGATACCTTGTGTGCAATACCTTTTTTAGGGTGTGAAAAACGAGAGGCTCACGATACCATTTCCTGACCTTGTGTGCAACACCTTAAAGTAGAATAAAGGGAAAAATTAAGAAATAAAGGGTAAAGGGGACGCTACTCTTTTCTGAGCATCTTTGCTAAGATATTCTTATGCCAAGACTCGCTCAAATTGTATTTCCAGATTTACCTCACCACATTACGCAACGTGGTAATCGTCATGAAAATGTGTTTTTTACAGATGATGACCGCTATCAATATCTTGCGTAGCTCAAAGACTATTGCCAGCAGCATCAGGTTAGAGTGCTGGCTTATTGTCTGATGAGTAACCATATCCATCTCGTCGTCATTCCTATTCAAGTGGATAGCTTGCAATGTGCGTTAAAACCTTTGCACATGCGTTATGCCCAATATATCAATCGACAACAGGGCTGGTCGGGGCATCTTTGGCAGGGCGTTTTTTTTCCAGTGTGTTGAATGAGGCTTATTTGTGGCATTGTGTGCGCTATGTGGAGCGTAATCCTGTGCGAGCAGGTATGATTGAGAAAGCAGAAGGGCGACCTAAAAAAGGGTAACGTCCCCTTTATTTTTTGAAAAAAAAACCTGGCAGATCTCAACGACCTGACAGGCTCAAATTGCTTCTACAAGGATAAATCAAACGGATAAGACTAGGATTTATTTTTTTACATAAACTCTTTATACTCAAAAACTTACATTAGAATTTCACCACCAGCACTGCACATTCAGACAAATGAATGACTCGTTCCGCCACACTTCCCATCAACCATTTCTCCAAGCCAGTTCGCCCGTGCGTGCCCATAATGATCAAATCCACTTGATTACTTTTGGCAGTGGCCACAATGCTGACTGCTGGATTGTCTCCACGCACCACTTGGGTCTTGGCTGAAATTCCCTGCTCATTCAATAATTTAGCCATCTGTTGCACAGATTGCTCCATCTCAGAATGAGGTTTGGGACCTTCTTCTACCACAACCGCTAATAGAGTTAAAGAAGCTCCCTGCCAACATTTCAGCAAATGAGAAGCCACAGTCGCTGCTGCATCTCCATATCGCGACCCATCCACCGCCACCAATAACCGTTTTCCAGCCATGGGAGCAGCCTTGGGCACAACCAATAAACTGTTATGAGCCTGACCCAACATCTTAGCAGTGGTGCTGCCCAGCAACCATTGAGTTAAACCACTTCTTCCCCGCCGACCCATCACCACCAAATCAATGCTATGATTCTCAGCTTCCGCCAAAATCTCCTCATACACTGACATTCCGGAACGCAAGGTCATCTCACAAGTCACTCCAGCCTGCCGAGCATGATTTTCAACTTGTCGTAAATGCTCCAAAGCCTGTTGTCGTTCTCTTTCTAAAACAGGGACTGCCAATGCCTCATTCTCCATCTCATTCCCAACCACTGATAGGGCATATAGACGACCTTGACAAACTTGAGCCAAATGAATACCTTCTCTCACTGCTCCTTGACTGAATTCAGAGCCATCACTGACCAACAGCAAGCGTTCAAATCGTCCCATGGGGGATAAGTGAGCTGCCGCCAAATCCATTCCCATATCTTTTTTGGCTTCAGCCGCCTGTTCCTGAGCGTGGCGGCGATACCCACTCCATAAACCGTATAAAACAATCACCGCGCCCACTGCTAATGCCAAGATCAACATGACAAAACTGCTGTCTTTCAATAAACTAGCCGTACCTGGATCCAGGATTGGTCCCATATTCAGTTCCGAAAGATAAACGGGAATGGCAACTCCTCTACTGAACAGGACCAGTATCATCAGTACCCCCATTACTACTTTTACTAGGTATGGTTTAACATAAGTGGTACCGATTGCCCCCAATTGAATCCCAAATAAGGAACCCGCTAAAATAATCATGGCCAAACGAATATCTACAAATCCACCCCAAGCATATTTGATGGTACCGCCCAAACCCATTACAAAAGCAATGACCAATTCTGTAGCCGAAGCCATCAAACTGGGCACGCCTAACAAATAAATCATGGCTGGGACTCCAATAAATCCCCCCACCGCGATTGTGGCTGCCAACATGCCCGTAGCAAATCCTAAGGGAATGGTGAATAATACCGAAATTTCCCGATCTATGCTCTTAAAATACATCATGGTGCCTGGAATCCGAATTGAGTGAATCCAGCGTGCCATGGCGCCAATTTCTTCTTTGTCAGGATTGCTGGAGCGATACATTTTCCAAGCATCTCGCAAAACATAAGAGCCCACAATTGCCAGCACCACAACGAATACTGCTGAAACATACAGATTTGACCCGGCTTTCCCAAAAGTGGCTGTAATGTGTTCCTGTAAATGAGCCCCAATCAACACTCCAGCTTCCGCAGAAATGCCCATTACAATGCCCAGTTTTACATCAACTTGCCCATATTTAGCCCGTTTAGTAGCCCCAACTAAAGCTTTGGGAAACTTATGGCAGATATTGCTAGCCACCGCCATGATCGCCGGGACTCCCATATTCATCATTGCAGGCGTTAAAACAAAAGCGCCGCCTGAGCCGATAAATCCACTGACCAATCCTCCCACAAACCCCACAACAAATAAAAACAGGACATTCGCCAGTCCCAAATCAATAAAATTAATTTCCATTCAAAGTATCCCTACCGTTTAAGATTTAGCTGATTTGGCTTTTACACCCAATAAGTCCCAAAAATGACCGGTGAAACTGCCGTGCACCAAGGAAAAGGTGAAGGCAATGGCAATAGGCACCAAAAAATACCAGCCTCCCTGTTTAGACCAGTCTAAAATGATTTCTTCAAACCAATATAAGGCAAAATACAGTGAACCACTGATAAGACCCAATAACCCAGTGTAAATTGCTGTTTGTGCACGAGTTGCTGACTTTGACATAAAATTTTTTCTTCACCAAAAGTTAAGTTACCTGAGGAGTCATAATGACCAACGGACAAGGCAGATGTCGCCAAGGGGGAGCTAAAGTGGCCAAATTGTCCAGCATGGCCCCTAACATCACAAAGGCAATAGCCGGAGTTTGACGCGTATAATCCAACACTGCTTTACTCAAATCTCCCTGCACAGCCAACATGTGCCAACGGATGGGACTGTTATGATGGGTTTGCAACACGCTGTGCAAATGAGCTTCTGCTAAGGGAGCATAAAAGATATCCAGATTGGCAACACCACAACGGGAACATAAATTCAAGGCATGATCCAAAGTGTTTTCCTGAAAATTACCATCAGGCAACACCAACAACATATGAGATTCCCCTTTTAGAAAATCTCTAGCAATGTCAAATTCACCTGCTTCGGCAAAAGTGATGGCATTAAACCACGTTTCCAAACTTTGCGAAAAGTTTCTCATGGTATAGTTTCCTTGAACAAAAAATGATACAATTAAACTCGGTTGAACTTCACCTTTCTATCAGATTTCATGCCAGTTCTTATCTGATTGATTTATAAACTATTTTCTGAAAATAACTGCCAAACTGACCGTAACAATTTGTAACCCAATTCAATAATTCTGGACCAAAAGATCCCATATCCTCTTGATTTAATTAAAATTAAACAACCCTGTTGCTTTTTATCCATACCATGTTGCATTTTGCAACAGCTATTTTACCTGATGAACGTACTTTGAATCAGAACACATGATCACTTGGCATCCCAGCATCACTCAAAAAATTCTACTCAGTTACCTGATCATTGGCCTATTGGTCACTCTCATCTCACTGACAACCGTTTGGGAATTACATCGCCTGGATCAACAAATAATCATTTGGGACAAGGCCAGCCACTTCTTTGATGCCATTCTCGAATTGCGTCGATTTGAAAAAAATTACTTTCTTTACAACGAGCTAGATGACCTAACTGAAGCCCTCACCTATTTAAAACAAGCCAGAGAATTACTTGCACAACCCGTATTTTTAGACCTTGCAGAGACCAAGTTACTTCGACAAACTTTAACCCTCTATCAACAACGACTGCAAAGTTATAGTCACTTTCAACCCACTCAAAATCATAGAGATTTTCAACAAGAAGAAGAAATTCGTAAACTGGGCAAACTCATTGTACAACGAGCCGAAAGATTGTCCACTGTGGAACGACTTGACCTACAACAATCAATCAGCAATTCAAAACATTGGTTACTTATCACCCTATTAACCCTGTTACTGGCGGGATTGGGACTCAGTCGCTGGCTAACTCGCAGCGTCATACAACCCTTGCGTCAACTTCAACAACGCATGACTGCCATTGCGGGTGGACAACTGACCACCTTGCCCTTAGACAGTCAGGAACAAGAAATTATTGCCTTGACCGCAGCTTTTAATCAAATGCTGGCGCAATTAGAAACTCGACAACAACACCTACACCGCACCGACAAATTGGCTGCCCTTGGCACACTGCTCGCTGGAGTCGCCCACGAATTAAACAACCCTTTATCCAACATTTCCTCCTCCTGCCAAATTTTACAAGAAGAATTGGGCATGGCGGAATTACAATGGCAACAGGAATTATTGACTCAAATTGAGGAACAAACTGAACGCACTCGTTTGGTAGTTCGTTCCCTATTGGAATTTGCCAAAGATCGTGAATTTAAACAAGAAATTTTACCTCTGTTGCAACTGATACAAGATACCTTACGATTTCTGCGCGGACAACTGCCAACTGGCATCTCCATTCAACTGCAAATTTCCGAAACCCTCTTGATTTATGCTGACAAACAACGCATGCAACAAGCCCTGCTCAACCTGTTAAAAAATGCAGTGGAAGCAATGGGGGAACAAGGTCATCTTGAATTAATCGCCAAAGAAATTGACTCTACAAGCACTTTTTCCATGAGCTCACTGCCCCAACCCATCACTCAGGCTCATCCCTGGATTCAACTGATTATTCAAGACGATGGGGCAGGCATAGAGGATGCGGTATTGCCAAAAATCTTCGATCCCTTTTTCACCACCAAACCAATTGGGCATGGAAATGGCTTGGGACTTTCGATTGTCCATGAAATCATCACCGCCCACAAAGGCTACATTCAAGTCGAGAACATCAATTCAAAACAACCCCATCAAACCGGCACTCGATTTACCCTACACCTGCCAGCCCCAAGCATTCCCAAGGAGAAATGAGCACCATGCCAATTCCCAAAGATAAAATTTTGGTGGTTGATGATGAACGAATTGCACTGCGCAATCTGGTCCACGTTCTCCAAAAAGAAGGCTACGAAGTGTTATCCACCCAAAGTGGCATTAACGCCTTGAAATTACTCGAAGAACATCCGGTAGATGTGGTCCTAACTGACTTACGCATGGAAAAAGTAGATGGCATGCAAATTCTGGCCCGATGTCGGGAATTATATCCAGACACCGAAGTTATTTTCATCACAGGTTATGCCACGCTGGAATCTGCAGTCACTGCAATGCGTCAAGGCGCCTTCTATTACCTGGCCAAACCCTTCCGCTTAGAAGAAGTGCGCCATATCGTCAAAGAAGCCCTGGCCAAAGTGCATTTGAAACAAGAGAATCGAGCTCTAAAAAATCAAGTGGAAAATTACTTAGACCATTCCCGATTCATCACCCAAGACCCAACTTTATTAAAACTATTGGACATGGCAAAACACATTGCACCCACTGATTGTGCAATATTGATCACGGGGGAAAGTGGAACTGGAAAAGAATTATTGGCTCGCTACATTCATGCCCACAGTCATCGGGTCAATGGGCCATTTGTAGGTCTCAACTGTGGAGCATTTCAAGAAGAATTATTGGCTAACGAACTGTTTGGCCACGAAAAAGCTGCGTTTACTGGAGCAGTCACTGGTAAAGTGGGACTTATTGAAACTGCCAATCAAGGCACCCTATTTTTAGATGAAGTCACAGAAATGACGCCAACCATGCAAGTTAAATTACTGCGCGTGCTTCAAGAAAAAGAAGTGCTGCGTTTAGGTGCAACTCAAACAATTCCCATTGATGTGCGTTTCATTGCCGCCACCAATCGCAATCCCCAAGAAGCAATCTCCCAAGGACAATTTCGTCAAGACCTGTATTTTCGTCTCAAAGTCGTTGAATTGCGCTTGCCCCCTCTGGCTGCCCGAAGAAGTGACATTCCTCTATTGAGCTTTTACTTTCTCAACAAATATGCGCAACTGATGAAAAAACCAGTCCATGACATTTCCAAACAAGCCTTGGAACTCTTACAACAATATGATTTTCCTGGAAATATCAGAGAATTAGAAAACCTAATTGCTCGCGGTGTCGCCTTGGTTTCTGGGGAAATTATAGAAGTTGCCCATTTACCGGAAGACCTGCGGGACTCACCAATTGCCATTTTTCGCTATGAAGATCAAGGCAAAATTCGATCCCTGGAAGAGCAAGAAGCCGCCTATGTACAATGGGTATTGCAAAAAGTGGAGGGAAATAAAACCCAAGCCGCCCATCTGTTGGGAATGGATCGGGTCTCTTTATGGCGAAAATTGAAAAAACTGGGACTTAAATAACAATTCACTGTTAAAAGTGACATTACACAATTTTTACTCCGTGCTCTAAAACTAATTTCCCCAGTTTTCAAGCACCTCCTGCTTGTGCAACGCCAACCATTGCAACGCAATAATTGCAGGCGCAAAACGAATCTTTCCCTCTGCAATCCATGCCAAAGCCTTAGGAAAAGGCAACACATGTACCTGAATATCCTCATATTCACTGGCTACCCCATGAATCCCCCCCACCCGTTCAGCATTCACCTGTCCACAAAATAAAGCAGTCGTCTCTGTAGTGCTGCCGGGACTTACAAAAAAAGTACAAATATGCATGAGATTTGTCACCGCCTCTCCCATTTCTTCCAGCGCCTCTCGTTCCGCCACCTCTTGCGGAGACTCACCCGGCTCCACAATGCCGGCTACAATTTCCCATAACCATGCCCCATTTGCATCGGATAACGCCCCGGGTCGAAATTGCTCAATAAGAATGACTTCATCTCGTTTGGGATCATAAGGTAATACCGCAGCTGCCTGACCTCGCTCCAACACCTCCCGAATCAATTCAGCACTCCAGCCCCCTTTAAAAAGAGCATGTTGCAAACGATATCGAACCAACTTGAAAAAACCTTCATAACAAGTGTGTTCCTCAAGAATTCTAACTGACTGTTCCATAACAATAAAATCCCAGTGTGTTGAAATAATTGCCTGTGTAATTTATAAAAAACTGTCTTGTTTGTCATTTCTCCAAATAAGTCATGACCTGTTGACAAAGTCCTTGACAACCCTGCCCGGTCAAAGCCGAAATCTCAAAAACCGGTCCCTGCCAATCCAATTCTGCCACAATCTTTTGACAACGAGCATGGGCTTCCTCAATTGGTAATTTGTCAATTTGATTAAATACCAACCACCGTTCCCGACCGGATAGATCTCCACTGTATCTCTGTAACTCATTGAAAATAGAAATAATATCAGACTTTGGATCGCCTTGGACAGGCATGATATCTACAATATGTAATAGCAGACGAGTGCGAGAAAGATGCTTTAAAAAACGCACCCCAAGTCCTGCTCCTTCTGAGGCTCCTTCAATCAATCCTGGAATATCTGCCATGACAAAACTGCGATCGGTCTCAATGGAAACCACCCCCAAATTGGGATACAAGGTAGTGAATGGATAATCAGCCACCTTAGGGCGAGCCGCAGAGACTGAACTTAACAGGGTGGATTTGCCCGCATTGGGCAATCCCAATAATCCCACATCAGCCAATATCTGCAATTCCAAGCGTAATTTACGATTCTCGCCCAATTTTCCCAAAGTAGTGCGACGCGGTGCTTGATTGCGACTGCTTTTAAAACGTAAGTTCCCCAAACCTCGGTGCCCACCTTGGGCCACCAATAATAATTCATCTGGCAAGGTTAAATCTCCCAGCAATTCTTCTGTATCTAAATCAAAGACTTTTGTCCCAATTGGGACTTTGATATATAAGGGTTGCCCACTTCTCCCTGTGCATTGACTGCCTTGCCCAGAGCGGCCAGCTTCAGCCTGAAATAGACGTCGATAACGAAAATCAACCAGGGTATTTAAACTGGCATGAGCCTGCAAATACACTGATCCCCCATCTCCTCCATCTCCTCCATCTGGACCACCGAAGGGAATGAATTTTTCTCGTCGAAAGCTCAAACAACCATCGCCTCCTTTTCCGGCAATGACTTCAATTTTAACTTCATCTACGAACCGCATATATTGACCTCTATAATGATATTTTTGACTTAATAAACTATTTTATGGTGCATTGGCTATGTCACTTTGCACTGAAGCAAAATTTACCTCGTTACCTCGTTCCCAAGTGCCACTTGGGAATGCAGTCTTGACCGCGTCGCGGTCTGTACGAATAAAAACAGGAACAAGGAAACACGGTCGTTACCAACTCTATGAAAATCAAGTCCCCTATTTTTCAACCTGCACTACCATTAACTGGTTGCCCTTATTTACACGATAACAGGGGCTAATTCCTGGCTATAAAGACGGGTAGACTGATGAATAACTGACCGCGGCGCGGTCAAGACTGCATTCCCAAGTGGCACTTGGGAACGAGAAAATTTTTGACTTAATAAACTATTTTATGGTGCATTGGCTATGTCACTTTACTACACTGAAGCAAAATTAATAACCTTTTAAGGTGGCAATCACGGCACTGTGATCAGACACCACTTCATTTAAAACTTGATAATTTGTAAATTGAAATTCATGAGAAACTAAAATCCAATCAATGCGTTGCTTTGGATTATGGGCGGGAAAAGTGTTTAAATCAGGTGCTTCCGGTTGATAAACCTGTAAATCCAGCGCTTTTACCAAATCAGATAAAGTGGTTTCTCCAGACAACCAGTTACAATTAAAATCCCCCATGACAATTACTGGATGTTCCCGAGGTGCCAAATATGCAATTAATTGCTGAAGTTGTTGTTGGCGCAAATTTCGCCGGGCAAAGTCCAAATGCAGCGAAATTACATCGATAAATTGGGAGGGTGAATGTGCCCAAGGTAAGGTGGCAATTACAAAACCTTTGGCTGGAGTCGGTGGGACATAATCAAATCTCAAAGAGGTTGCAGAAGTGATTGGCCAACGAGCCAATAGGGCGGTCCCATAATACAATCCCAAACCTTGAACGTGAAAGGCTTGGATGGAATGAGCGTAGTTGGCTTGAGTTGCCAAATGATGGACATGATTAAAACGACCACTCCATAGCGAGGGACCATCAGCTTCTTGGAGACCAACCAAATGAGGTTGGTAGGTTTTTAGTAAATTGGCGATTTCAGTCAAATTGGCTTGAATAGTGGCTGGACTTTGTAAAATTTGATGAAAAGCAGTTTTTCGCCCATGAGCAAGATTTAAGGTCATGACTGTTAGTGATTGTTCCGGCACAAGAATTTCAGCCGGGTGAATAGAAGTGTCCAATGAAACTTGAGCGGGTCCAATCAGATAAAAAGTAAAGGAGCTGGGAATGGCAGTTAAGCCAACACTCAGCCCCATTACCCAAATCCAGAGTTTTTTTGAAATAAGGTAATGGATCATAAACATTTTCTCGTAGGGTGCGATTGCATCGCGCCGCCATTAACCTCCCCCCAACCCCCCATTGAAAAGAAGGGGGGGAGTGGAGGCTTTAGCCGGTTAGCCGTGGAGTCGAGGTTTTTAACCCCCCCTTCTTTTTAAGGGGGGGAATGGAGGCTTTAGCCAGTTCGCTCGCAAGTAGGGTGAAATTATATCACCTGTTTGCATTTTTTTTATTGTTGACAGTAAGTTGCCCAAATTTGTCGATATTGGGCTTCTAGGTTGCGGGTGAATGTGATTCCATCCATCAATGGGGAATTTTGGAGTTGCTGGCGTAAAGTGGTTCGCCATTGTTGCAATTTGCCTTCATCATGAGCCAATTTAACTGCAATGTCAATATAAGCATCAGGCGAGGTTGCCACCCATTCATGCAGTCCCACGGTCGATAAAATGCTCAGTCCCATGCGGCTGGCATGAGTGTTACCAGCCAAGTTGACCACTGGCACCCCCATGAATAGGGTTTCACAGGTGGTCGTTGCACCATTGTAAGGATAAGTGTCTAGGGTAATATCAATTTCTTGATAGATTGTTAGATAATCTGCTGTGGCAAGGGTTTGACCCTGAAAAATTAAACGTTCCGGGGTAATTTGATAAGTTTTAAAATAGCGAGTCAATTCAGTTTGCACAGCGTCTTCATCGACTTTACTGGTTTTAATCAGTAACTTAGAGTTAGGAACTCTATTCAGAATTTTCGCCCACAGAGCCAACATTTTGGGGGTCAATTTGGCATAATTGTTCAAAGACCCAAAAGTTACATAACCTTTGTTTTGACAAGGGGGCACAGTAACTGTCGCCGCCGCTTCATGCAGTAATGGATGATAACAAAAATAGCTGTGAGGCATTCTCACCAAAGTTTCCACATTCCATTGCTCAGTGCTGCCTGGCGGATCTATATGTGCATCAGTCATTCGATATTGAATAGTATTGAGACCGATGGTATTGGGATAGCCTAAATAAGTTATTTGGAGCGGGGCTGATTGCTGGGCAAAGATTAACAGGCGATTTTTGGCACTGTGTCCATTGAGGTCCACTAAAATGTCAATTTCGTCAACTTGGATCTGTTGCGCCAGGTCCTTATCGGATAAGAAAGCACAGTTAACCCATTGATCCACATAACTTTTGAACCGTAGGCTGATTTCATCTTCAACTGTTTGATTGAAGTAACAAGTGATTTTGAATTGCTCATGATCGTGATGAGCTAAGATGGCTTCCATAAAATGAGCCACCACATGAAATCTAAGGTCTGAAGATACATAGCCAATTTTTAGGGGCCGATCGGGGCGCTTGGCATGCGTGAATGTCAGTGATGATCGTGGGTTCAACGTTGCGGCTTGTTGAGTGTTAAAACGTTGGTGTTCCAAAAATAGTAATCGTGGATCTTCCAATACATAATTCAACATCATCAATAGGTTACTGTGAGCCATCACGTCTTGAGAATTGAGTATGAGGGCTTGTCTTAAGTGACGAATTCCCTCATTGATTTTACCTTGATGATAAAGTTCCACTCCCAAATTATTGTGGGCTAAACTGTCGCGGGAATTGGTGCTAATCGCTTTTTGATAACAGGCCCTGGCTTCCTTAGATTGTCCCCGTTGACCGAGCATAATGCCCAAGTTGGTATGAATATAGGGAATTTTAGGATGTCGTTCAGCCACTTTCTTTAATAAATCAATACCTTCCGCATAGTTTTGCAATTGATAATTGATCAGTCCCAATAGGTGTAAAGCTTCCGGATGTTCCGGGGAATTGAGTAAGATTTGTTGGCAGAGTTGTTTGGCTTTCTCATGCTCTTCATGTTGATAGTGTTGAACTGCCAATTGTAGGCCGGCATGACCGGGTAAAGAGAATTCCGAAGCGGGAAACAGTGGAGTTGCAGCCTGTTGAGTGGCACACCATTGTTGCCAGGCTTGTCGATATAAATTCTCCAGTTGATGCGTGCAGTCACAGGCGTCTAAGAGTGGGGAATTTTGCAGGTATTGACGCAAATGAGAACGTAGTTTTTGTAATTTATCCAAGTCTCCAGCCCGTTGCTGAGCGAGTTGTACATAGTCTTCTGGAGAATAAGTGATCCAATCTGGTAAATTGGCAGCTGAGAGAACACTGAGTCCCATACGAGAAATATGAGTTTGTCCAACCAAAGTGATGACTGGGACTCCCATCCACAGGGCTTCACAAGTGGTAGTGGCGCCATTGTAGGGATAAGTGTCCAAGGCGATGTCCACTTGATGATAGTGGGTCAAATGGTCTTCAGTGGCACGAATAAAGTTGTTTAAAATCAAGCGGTCAGCCGCGATGCCCCACTCTTCAAATTGGGCAGTCAATTGTTGTTGGAGCTTGGGGTCATTGAGATTTTTGGTTTTCAGCAGCAATTTGGCTGTGGGAATGCTATGCAATATTTCTGCCCACAGTTTCAATATGTCAGGATTGAGTTTGGCATAATTGTTAAATGAGCCAAAGGTGATATAGCCATTTTGCAGAGCAGGCAGGGGGTTGACCGGAGGCGCCTGGTCATAGGGACGGTAACAGAAATAACTTCTTGAAAAACGGAGCATTTGTTCCGTGCTCCATTGTTCGCTGCCTTCTGGATCGGTGTAATAGTCGGTGAGTCGGTAATCGATGGCAGTTAATCCAGTGGTGTCTGGATAGCCAAGGTAGGTGATTTGAATGGGGGCAGGTTTGCGGGCGAAAAATAGTAAGCGATTTTGGGCAGTGTGACCGGAGAGGTCCACCAGGATGTCGATGCCATGTTGTTGAATCAGTTCCACAAATTTTTCATCGCTTAGGTAATAAGATTGAAAAAAATGGGTTGGATCCCGGTCTCGTAGACGAAGGGTGACTTCATCGGCTTTGGAGTTGTTGTAGTAGCAAAACACTTCAAATTGGGGGGAGTGATGATTGAGAATGGGTTCTATGAAGTAAGTAACGGAATGTCGAGCAAAATCTCCCGATACATAGCCAATTTTGAGTTTGCGATGAGGATTGGGAGTGTTAGGGAATGAGGATTGAGGGGCAAATGGAAAATATTTTGTGGTGAATTGTTCGTGCTCCAGGCGCAAAGTGGTGGGGTCTGGGTTGGGTAAGTAATGGGAAATCAAGAGGTAATTGCTGTAGGCAGTGGCCATTCTGGAGTTGAATTCGGTGGCTTTTTGCAGGTGAAAGAGGGACTTTTCTATTTGACCCACGCCTTGGAGAGCCATGCCTAAATTGTTGCTGGCCAGGGGGTGTTGCGGGTCTATGGACAGGGCTTGTTCAAAGCAGGGAATGGCTTCAAAGGGATTGCCTTGGGCATCAAAGGTAACTCCTAACTTATTGTAAATTATGGGGGATTGTGAAACTGGGCAGTGTTCTAAAGCGCGTCGGTAATGGAAAATGGCTTCGGCAAATTGTCCTTGTTCTCGGGCAATGTCACCTAAGGTATTGTAAGCCAGGGGGTATTGGGGATCAAGGGCCAGGGCTTTTTGCAGATATTCTTGGGCTTTATCATACTGTCCAAGCTCTTTAAGCACGATGGCGGTGCTGTTGTAAAGGTCCACGTGATCGGGTCGCAAAGCCAGGGCTTGTTCAAAGACTTCCAGGGCTTGCTTGAACTGTTTTTGTTGGGATAAAGCTATGCCCAAGTTGTCATAGGCTTCGACGAAATCGGGTTTCAGTTGCAAGGCTTTTCGGTAGTGAACGATGGCTTCTTCCAAATATCCCTGATCAGCCAGGGTATTGCCTAAGTTATTGTGAACTTTGAATAAATTGGGGTTGAGTTCCAAGGATTTTCGATAGCAACGCAGGGCTTGTTCCCGATCCCACAGGGCATAAAAGGCGTCACCTAGATTATGGTAGGCACGGGCATGGTCGGGTTGTAAGCTGATGGCTTTTTGCAGGGCGGCAATGGCTTCGGTGGGTTGTTGTTGGGCGAGTAAAACCAGTCCCAAATTGTTATAGTAGTCGGCAATGTCGGGAGATAATTGGATGGCTTTGGTGATTAATGTATAGGCTTGTGAATAATCTTGTTCCTCGTAAAGAATGAGTCCCAATAAGTGTAGGGCATTGCCATGTTCCGGGTCTTCGGTTAGGATTTGTTGATACAGGGTTTTGGCTTGTTGCAGTTGTCCAGTTTGATGGTAGGTGACAGCAAGTTGTAGAGGGTTAAAGATGGAGTCAGACATGGGCTTTGAATGGTTTCGGTGAGGGGAAGAGAATTAGGAATGGGAGGCACACCACTGTTGCCAGAGGGTTTGATAAGTGTGTTCCAATTGTTGGGTGGTGGTGGAGGCGTCCATGATGGGACTGTTTTGGAGGTTGGTTCTCAGAGTGGTGCGTAAAGTTTGTAAGGTGCTAAAGTCCAAGGCCAATTGTTTGGCGATTTGAATGTATTCTGCGGGAGAATGAGCGATGAGTTGGGGGAGTTTGAGGGTGGAGAGCAGGCTGAGTCCCATTCTGGATACATGCCTTTCGCCAACCAGGGTGATGACTGGGATGCCCATCCATAGGCTTTCACAGGTGGTAGTGGCACCGTTATAAGGATAGCTGTCTAAGGCGATGTCGACCATTGAGTAGGTTTTTAGGTTGTCTATGGTGGAGGGTATAAATGAGGGGATGAGAATCAATCGTTCCGGAGGGAGATTGAAGCGGGCAAAGTGATGGAGGAGGGCAGTTTTGGTTTGTAAATCAGCCAGTTGTTTGGCTTTGATCAGCAGTTTGGCTGTTGGAAGTTGTTGGAGCAGTTGGGCCCAGATGTGGAGAATTTGGGGGCTGAGTTTGGGATAGTTGTTGAAGGAGCCAAAGGTAAGGTGGTTTTGGTGTTGACAGGGCAGTTGGGGTTGAATGGGAACAAATTCTTTAGGGGGAGAATAGCAGAAGTAGGTATTGGGTAAGCGGATCAGAGTTTCGGAACTGAGGGCATCTACTGCAGGGTCACTGGGATCGGTGTGTTCGTCGGTGATGCGAGAATCCATGGCTGTGAGACCGGTGGTATTGGAATAGCCGAGGTAAGCAATTTGTAAGGGGGCCGGTTTTTGGGCGAAGATAAGGGAACGGTTGCCAGCACCGTGACCAGCAAGGTCAATGAGCAGGTCTATGCGTTGGTCTCTAAGGTGTTGGACCAGGTCTTGGTCAGAGAGGGAATAACAGTTGATCCAGTGGTCAGCATAGGTTTGAATTTCTTGGGTGAAGTCGTCTGAGTCTGGATGGTTGTAGTAACAGAACAGTTCAAAATGTTGGTGATTGTGATGAGCAAGTATGGCTTTGATAAAGTAAGCGATGGCATGTCGGCGAAAGTCGGGAGACAGGTAGGCAATTTTAAGGCGACGTTGGGGATCGGGGGAATTGGTGTGAGGTTTGATCAGGGGGGCCAGGGGCAGGGCATGTTGTTTGTCAAATTGTTGATATTCTTTGAACAGTGTGGATTGAGGATAATCTGTATAATGTAGGGCCATCAGCAGATTGTTGTGCGTGATGACTGAAGTTGGGGTGAGCGTTAAGGCTTTTTTGAAATAGGGAATCGCTTGGTCGAGACGGGCTTGTTCAGTGAGAATGTAGCCCAGACTGTTGTAAAGTTTAGAATCATTGGGTAAAATCAGCAGGGCTTGTTGGTAACAGTTAAAAGCCGAGGTCAGTTGTTCGTGATTGAGATAGATTCTGGCGAGATTATGCAGGGCTTTGGTGTAAGTCGGATCGAGATTGAGGAGGGTTTCCAAGTAATGGATGGCTTGGGGAATGGTTTGCGGGTCATTGCCCAACAAACTGCCCAAGTTATTGTAAGCGGCGAGAAGATAAGGATTTAGGGCGATGGCTTGTTGATAGTAAGCGATGGCTTGGGCAGTGTGTCCTTGTTCTCGCAATTGATTGCCAAGATTGTAACAGTCAATGGCAGTGTTGAAATCGGTGCGGTGTGTTTCCATAGGATCGAGAACAAATTATTTTCGGAGAGCAGAGTAAGGGAAGAATTGTAGAGTTGGAGTGTCAAATTTGGAACTGACAAGTTTTGAGGAAGTTGTCAGTCCCAGAGTGGTTGGATAAGGGGGAAGGGAAATTTTAGATCAATTGTCCAGGGAGAAAATAAATATTCAGGGGGTAAAATCAGTCATTGTCCAGGCGTTTTAGACCCAAGGCTTGTAATACATATTTTTCGTACAGGGGTTCCGAGGAGCCTTTTTTCATTTTGCGTAAGAAGTATTTTTCAAAAGCGATTTTAGCCATATGTACCCATTTGCCCTGACCGCTCCAAGTGATGTTGCGGGGAGGAATTTGGGGAATGGCGACAAAGGCGGCGCCACGATCTCCCATATCAGCCAGACAGATTGCGCTCCAGCTGCCTTTTTGGTTGGCTTTTTTGCCATTGACTTCATTGTGAATATTGTGGGCGATGGCCGTGACCATGGATTCAATCATATAACCCGTTTTCGGGGTGCCCACTGGAACTGGAGTATTTTTATCCACGGGGGGAATTGCAATACAAACTCCCGCCGAAAAGATATTTGGGTGAGTAGGATTGCGTTGATAATCGTTGACGATCACGAAGCCACGGGGATTACACAACCCTTCTACGGCTGCCACAACATCCACGCCCTTGAAAGCCGGTAACATCATCGAATAATGAAAATCTCGAGTTACAGACTCAATGACCTCTCCTTTGTCACTGTATTGGTCGATATACATCTTACCATCCTCGACTTTCGTAACTTTCGCATTCGTGATCCAGTCGATGTGATAACTGCGAAACTCCGACTCCAACAGACTGCGCGTATCCCCAACCCCTCCCAAACCCAAGTGACCGATGAACGGCTCGCTGGTCACAAAAGTCATGGGCACATCCTTGCGACGCTTTTTAGTGCGTAAATCATATTCCATAGCCAGCATATATTCATACGCAGGACCATAACAACTGGCGCCTCCTACCGCACCCATAATCACCGGACCTGGATTATCCAACAGAGCTTGATAACGTTCATAAGCCAACTCCGCATGACCGACTTGACAGACAGATTGAGTATAGCCATTTTTCGGACCTAATCCTGTCACTTCCTCAAATGCCAATTTGGGGCCCGTTGTGATCACCAGGTAGTCATAACTGACAGTTTCGTTATTTTCCAGCGTAAGACGATTTCTTTCCGGCTCAATCTTCGTCACAGCTTGACTGATAAAGTTGATGCCTTTTTTCTTTAAGTAGGGGGCAATGGGCAGCGTGATGTCCTCCCGTTTACGCCATCCCAGCCCCACCCAGGGATTCGAGGGCGTAAATTGAAAGAAGTCTACCGTATTAATTACCGTGACCTCGTGTTTTTTACCCAACAAAGCTTTGATTTCGTAACCGGCAGGCATACCACCAATGCCGGCACCAATTACTACAATGTGTGCCATCGTTTACACTCCTCTGACAATAAAAAGTAAGGAAAACATACAGAAAAAAAGGATCGCAAAAATGCCTCTTCTGAGTCAAATCACCTTCTCCCTCAATAAGTAATATGATTGGTAAGTAATTATTTTTAGTTCGATAGAGAGAGAGGAGTTGGATTATAACATGTGGGGCCAAAAGTATCATGTGATTGAACGAATGAGAGACTTTAGCCTAGGAGCTGTGGAGTAGAGGCTTTAGCCGGACAGCCGTAGGCATCCCCCCACATACGCAAATTGCAATAGACTACCGCCGACCGGCTAAAGCCTCCACTCCAAGGAATATTAAGGATGGAATAGAGGCTTTAGCCGGACAACTGTGGAATAGAGGCTTTAGCCGGAGTGGAATCCGACGGCTAAAGCCCGGTCAAGAGGTTTATTGTTTTTTTGGCCTGGAATTGATATGCTGTTAAATTGTAGTTGACAGGACTAACCGGGCTTGAAGAGTGGTTAACACAAGATTAGTCCTTAGTGAGGCGGGAAACACCTCCTTGCTTTGTCCAGGCCTCCTGAAACAAGGCTTTCTATCCATAAGGAGTATTATGAAGCATTACGAAGTAGTTTTTTTAGTTCATCCTGATCAGAGTGAACAGGTTCCGGCCATGATTGAGCGGTATCGGAGCATCATTGAAACTAAGGATGGGCGTATTCATCGATTAGAAGATTGGGGACGTCGCCAGTTGGCTTACCCCATTGCCAAGGTTCATAAGGCGCATTATGTGTTGATGAACATAGAATGTTCCAATGAAGTATTATCAGAATTGAGTGATGCCTTTCGCTTCAATGATGCCGTCATTCGGGAATTGATCATCAAGCGTAAAAAAGCCATTACGGAAGTATCTTCCTTGGTAAAATCCAAGGATGAGAAGGAATCCCATAGCAAACCCGATGATATGGATTACCTAGAGAATTCTGAGGAAGCTTATGATGAAGAGGGAGACGAACTGACTGAAGGATCTCCCGCATAGTCACCATTGATTGGCAATTTACCCTAATTGAAGGAGCATTATGTCTCGTTTTTTCCGCCGCAAGAAATATTGTCGTTTCACTGCTGAGGGAGTTGAGGAGATCGATTACAAAGATCTGCAAACTCTGAAAGGTTATGTCACTGAAACTGGCAAAATAGTACCCAGTCGCATCACTGGTACTAAATCAAAGTATCAACGTCAATTGGCTAAAGCCATTAAGCGGGCTCGGTACTTGGCCCTATTGCCTTATTCTGACGCACATGGACAATGAGGTCAACTATGCAAGTCATCCTACTCGAAAAAATTAAACACTTGGGGGGGTTAGGCGATAAGGTGCAAGTCAAACCCGGTTATGCTCGTAACTACCTGATACCACAAGGTAAAGCCGTGGCTGCCACGGTCTCCAATTTACAAGCTTTTGAGCAACGGCGAGCAGAACTTGAGAAAAATCAAGGGGAAAAGCTGGCCTATGCCCAAACCCGGGCTACGCGTTTACAAGGAATCCACGTCATCATCTCCAGTAAAGTGGGTTTGGAAGGCAAACTCTTTGGTTCAGTAAATGCCGTAGAAATTGCCAAAGCCATCAGCAGTACTGCCGGTATTGAAGTTACTAAACAGGAGGTCCGTTTGTCTGAAGGATCTATTCGCCAAATTGGAGATTATGAGGTCGAACTCCATTTGCATACGGATGTACATACAACCGTGAAAATACAGGTTATTCCTGAAGCTTGAACGTCAGCGGACTGAGTGAGGTATTGTCGATCACCTCTCGTGACGACGGATTAGAAGCTGAACAAACCGTCCTTGGCGCCCTGCTGTTGGACAACAGCGCTTGGTTAAGCCTTGCTGATCGCCTGACTCAGTCCGACTTTCGTCACCCCAAGCACCAATGTATTTTTGAGGGCATCCGGTCCCTCTGCGAAAATAATACACCAGCTGATTTAGTTACTCTTTCTGAGTGGCTTAAGCGACGTGGCCAATTCGATGCGGCTGGCGGCTTAAGCTACTTGGGTCAACTGATCAATAATACCCCCAGTGCAGCCAACATTTCTACTTATGCCGATATTGTGCATGAGCAATCTTTATTACGTCAATTGGCTGGAGTGGGTCGGCAAATTGCGGAATCTGCCACTCGTCCCAATGGGCTGAACGCTGACGACTTACTCAACCAAGCGGAACAATCCGTATTCGAAATTGCCGGAGGTCGCCAACGTCATCAAGGCTTAACTAAAGCCAGTACTCTTTTAGAACAAGCCCTGGCTCGTATTGATCAATTATCTACCCAAAGGGGGGGGTTAACTGGAAGCAGTACTGGTTTTACCGAACTGGATCGCTTTACCAACGGACTACAAACCTCCGATCTCATCATCGTAGCCGGTCGTCCTTCGATGGGGAAAACTGCCTTCAGCATGAATATTGCCGCTCACGTGGCCACCCATCAATCCTTGCCCGTCGCTGTTTTCAGCATGGAAATGTCCAGCGAACAATTGATCATGCGCCTCATTTCCAGTATTGCTCAGATAGAACTGCAAAAAGTGCGCTCTGGTCAACTGGACGATCCCGATTGGGACAAACTCACGATTGCCACCACCCATCTAGAAAGTGCCCCCCTGTTCATCGATGATACCCCTGCCCTCAGTCCCATTGAACTGCGAACTAAACTGCGACGTCTTGCCCAGGCTCAAGGCCAACTGGGATTGGTGGTCGTTGACTACCTACAACTGATGCAAGTCCCTGGGGCAAAAGAAAATCGAGTCAATGAAGTGTCTGAAATCTCCCGTTCCCTAAAAGCCATTGCCAAAGAACTGCGAGTGCCGGTAATTGCATTATCCCAACTCAATCGAGCATTGGAACAACGGCCAGACAAGCGCCCCAAGATGGCCGACCTTAGAGAATCGGGATCCATCGAGCAAGACGCTGACATTATTTTATTTGTATATCGGGACGAGGTTTATAATGAAGACACTCCAGACAAGGGCATTGCCGAAGTTATCATCGCCAAACAACGCAATGGCGCAATTGGGCACTTTCGCCTGACTTTTCGCGGTATATTTACGCGATTTGATAATTTTGTTGAAGA
Source organism: Thiomargarita sp. (assembly GCA_020721005.1). Taxonomy (GTDB): domain Bacteria; phylum Pseudomonadota; class Gammaproteobacteria; order Beggiatoales; family Beggiatoaceae; genus DYNP01. The sequence goes on along the minus strand of DYNP01000010.1, from coordinate 3,740 downwards.
CACCGCTTTTTATGGTGAATCTTAAATTTTCCCTTTCCCTTTTTTACGGCTGACCGGCTAAAGCCTCTATTCCATCCTTAATATCCCTTGGAGTGGAGGCTTTAGCCGTCCGGCGGTAGGCCCTTTGCAATTTGTGTATGTGGGGTGATGCCTACAGCTGACCGGCTAAAGCCTCTATTCCATGACTGACCGGCTATTCCCAATAGCTTCGCCTTTGTCAAATAGTCCACCAAAATCCAACTGGTCTGACAATTCAACCCGAGTTCTCAATAATGTCTCACAATACTGGTGAAATCCTAAGTGTCAATGGTCCCATTGTGATCGCCAAACTCCCCTGTGCCCACAGTGGGGAACAAGTCCGCATTGGACATCTTAATCTAATGGGAGAAGTGATTGCCCTAAATAGAGATGAAGTCACCATTCAAGTCTATGAAAGTACAGAATCTTTGCGTCCCGGAGAAACCATTCGAGCATTGGGTTACCCTCTGTCTGTAGAATTGGGACCCGGGTTGCTGGGCCAGATTTTTGACGGGGTACAACGCCCCTTGCAAGTCCTCTATCAAGAGAAAGGAGACTATATTGCGCGGGGACTTGATCTTCCTGCTCTGTCACGAGACCAGATTTGGAACTTTATTCCCAACAGCCGCTTACGTGTAGGTAATCAACTGTTGCCGGGTGCACTTTTGGGACGAGTTCAAGAAACCCTGACGATCACCCACTCGATTTTAGTGCCTCCAGACTGCCAAGGAGAATTGATGGAATTAGCCCATGCAGGAGAATATACCGTTGACCAAGTGATCGCTACACTCAAGTCTCCTCAAGGACAGATTCGAGAATTACAACTTTACCACCGTTGGCCAGTTCGCCAACCACGTCCCTATCAGAGTCGAGATCATGCTGTGGCCCCACTGATCACCGGGCAAAGAATCTTAGATACATTTTTTCCCCTGTTGAAAGGGGGAAAAGCTGCGGTCCCAGGTCCATTTGGCGCTGGAAAAACAATGTTACAACAACAAATTGCGCGCTGGGCAAATGCTGATATCGTGATTTATGTGGGCTGTGGGGAACGAGGCAATGAGTTGGTAGACATTTTGGAAAGTTTTCCTACACTGACTGACCCCCATACCGGCCGCTCCTTGATGGAACGCACATTGTTGGTTGCCAATACCTCTAATATGCCGGTGGTTGCCCGAGAAGCCTCAATTTATGTAGGCGTCACCCTTGCTGAATATTATCGGGACCAAGGTTTTGATGTGGTGATGGTCGCCGACTCCACCAGTCGTTGGGCAGAAGCCTTGCGAGAAGTGGGGGGGCGCTTGGGACAAATGCCAGTCGAGGAAGGTTATCCAGCTTACTTAGCTTCTCGCTTGGCTGCTTTCTATGAACGAGCGGGACGCGTAACCACCTTACAAGGAGAAAAAGGCTCGATCACAGTAATTGGGGCAGTTTCACCTCCAGGAGGTGATTTCTCAGAACCAGTGACGAGTCATACCAAAGAAATTGTCCAAACCTTTTGGGCATTGTCCAAAGAATTGGCTGATGCTCGACATTATCCCTCAATTGATTGGAATGACAGTTTTTCCGATGATTTGGAGACTGCCCAACAATGGTGGAAAGCACAGGTCAGTCCCCAATGGTTAGACTATCGCAACGAGGCATTATCATTATTGGCTCGAGCGGATGAGTTGGCACGCATTGTCAACCTGGTGGGACCGGAAGCTTTGTCGGCTTCACAACGCTGGTTATTGGAAGGCGCGGGCTTGATTCGAGAAGGTTTGTTACAACAAAGTGCAGTGGACGAAATAGACAGTTTTTGTTCCCCTCAGAAACAATTCTTACTGCTAAAACTGATATTGCAACTTTATCATCAAGGAACACAATTACTGGAACATGATGTTCCTTTGCAACAACTGATCAGCTTACCCCTGTTGGCTCAAACTAAACGTCTCAAATCCAATTATCGTAACCAAGAAATTAGAGAATTGGAAGGATTTGCCGACACAATCAGCATCACTTTTCAACAAATACAAGTGAATTATCAACAACCTGTTAGCAAAAAATAAAGTAGACCTCTTGCAAAAATAAATGATGCGATACGAAAAAATAAGTAGAATTGGAGTAGAGGCTCTGGAAGATACACTGGAGTGGAGGCTTTAGCCGTCCAGCGGTAGGCTTTAGAGTAGAGGCTTTAGCCGGAATGGAGGCTCTAGAAAGTACGTTGGAGTAGAGGCTTTAGCCGGAATGGGGGTTCTACAAAGCACGTTGGAGTAGAGGCTTTAGCCGGTCAGCCGTAGGCACCCCCCCACATACAGAATTTGCAAGGGCCTACCGCTGGCCGGCTAAAGCCTCCACTCCAAAGCCTCTGCTGTGACCGGCTAAAGCCTCCACTCCAAAGCCTCTGTTAGAAATATAATCCCCCTCTTTTCCAAAAAAAAGCTGATCTTACAATTGCTTTTCTCTTCTCATTTCTGTAATAATTCTCACTGTCTCCACACTGACTTGACAAACTTTCCCCAATAATTCAATCACCTGCTCCTTATAATCAACGAAATGATAACTGTTGAAATGCTTAAAAATCGTTGGATCATCAAGAGTTTTTTCCTTATGTTGATCCAAAACCCATTCCAAGGCGGTGCGATTCCCAAGCTGATAATCCCAAACTTGAGCGGGAATATTGGAAAGGCTAGTGACCTCATCAACTTGGATGTTGCCAGCAACCTTGTCCACTTTTAACTTCACCTTAGAGTTAACCTCACGATTTTTCAGCGGTTTATCACTTCTTTTTAATGGATAAGGAGCAACTTGCTCATAATTGAGATGCAATTCCATCAACTGCTGACCCCAATGCGCCCAACTCCAAAAATCAGGATACAAAGGAATGCGCGGAAAATCGCGTTTGAGATTACGCTCATATTTTTGGCGATAAGCAGGATCATGGAACACTGCATAAACATAATGAAAAATATCAAGTTTTTGGATAATAATATCGGAATCAGCAGTTTTTGAATTGACAACCTGTTTGGGATGATAACCAGTAGTTTTATCTTGAGAATTTTGCAAATTTTGATTTGGAGCATAATGTTTCTGAAATAAAGCCAAAGCCCAATCAGTAATATTGTCGATTCTGTGCCCGGCATCATAGCGATAAAGGGGAAGACATTGGGCGCCAGCAGGCAGAGCGTTTAAATCTATAATGGAACAAAAACTGAGCACGTGAAAATCTTTTGGGGAAGCAATTCCTGGAATAGCAATAATTTTATTTTCGTCGGGATTGAAAATATTAAACCATTGATAAGTTCGGCCATTAAAGTGCTTATCAAAGTAAAGCCACTTTTTCACAAATGGTCGGTAAAGACTTTGGATAATTTGTTGTTTATCAAACTGTTTTTTTATACACCGATCCCTGTACTTATCTAATTCCTGATCCCATTTAATTTTAAATTTATCTCCAAATTCAGAATTTTCAAGAGTTTTTTGATAAATCTCGATAAAATATTCCATCTTGCTTGTCAAATGCTGTTGTGAAAAATCATAGCTCCACTCGTCTCTTTGGGTCTTCAATCCACTAGAAAACAACTGGAAAATTGCTGTTGGATTTTCCTCTTGATTTTCCCTGGTTTTGATTGTTGTTTGACTTTTCGCAATTTTAACTGCCTTTTTGACTGCTTTATCCATCAAGGGAATCAACTCTTCAAAATCATTGTCAGTTTGATTGATCCAAGTGCCTTTGGAGTCTGGCA
>DYNP01000090.1 GCA_020721005.1 Thiomargarita sp. | reverse complement strand
TTAGTGGGATGAGAGTTGAAAGGTTGCCATGTTCGACGAGCACGTGCAAGCGGAAATGCTCGAAGACATGGTAGCCGTAGGCGCGACGAATGGTGCCGCGAATAGCGTTGTTCAATCCTTCGACCACAGCGCTGGTGAAGCCTTCGTTGAAGTAGTTCAAGAATTCTTCCCACCAGTGTTGCAAAGTTTGCGTGAACTTTAGCAATTGAACCAATCCAGAAGCCTGAGCTTCGTAGACCCATGCCCGCAAGAAACGTTCAGCTTGGGCGCGGTCCTGGATTTTATCGGCAATCGCAACGAAGCGTTCTTTGAGCAGATAAGCCATGCGTAATTCTGGAAAAGCGTCCAGAGCCGCCTGGAGCTTGGCTTCTTCTGCAGGCTTCAATTGCGCTCGCCTTCTGACCAAAATCCAGCGAATTCCTTTGAGCCGTTCGTAGGAGGCTGGATCGGATGCTTGTAAGCGGCGGCGAATTTTGCCCAGCGCATCGTTCAAGTGTTTCGTGACATGAAAACGGTCTGCCACAATCTCTGCGTGCGGCAGTTTGGAACGCACCACGCCACGATAGGGACCCCACATATCCATTGCCACCAGACGAATGGACTGACGTTCGACCTCGCTCAAGCCTTCCAGCCAGGCTTCAAAGGCTTTTTGACTACGTTCTGGCAGTACCGCAATCACACAATGGCGTTCCAGGTCGCTTAATACCAGCGCAAACTGCTGATGTCCTTTGCGTATCGAGATTTCATCCACCCCCAGACAACGTACCAGCGTGTATTGTCGTTGTTTTTCAGCTCGTTTCGCCCAGCGTAGAAAAATGCCCTTCACGGTTTCAGGGTGCAATCCTTCCTGTTCCGCCACCGCCGCCTGATCCGTGTGCTTGCATTGATGGTACACATGCAACTCATATCCCGTACTCTCTCGCCGTTTGCTTTCCACCCAGGATAGGCTTTCCGTGAATGGCTTCTTGCAATGTTTGCAGTCAAAACGTCGTGATGGAAAATGCACGTAGGTTGCTTTGCCCCAAATGTCCAAATGACGAATTGCCCGTTCCTCCTGCTCATGCACTGCATCACTGACCTGCCCGCAACGTGGGCAGGTCGCTACCTCATGTTTATGATGGCAAAAGAGGTGTAACACCTCCCCCTCTCCTTGACGCTCCAATGCGTATTCGGTGACCACCATGCCTGGTAAGCCTAACAATATGTTGAATGTCTCGACCGTCACTCGTTGTATCATCAGATTTGCCGTCCGTTTCACTGCGCGCGCTGCATCGCGCGCCACTTTCACTGGGCTGTCGGGTAATAAGGGTAGCATTTTCATTGCCCAAGCATACTCAATTTTCCGCATCATC
>DYNP01000089.1 GCA_020721005.1 Thiomargarita sp. | reverse complement strand
CAATACTCCGTTAAATTATGATATAAATATTTGATTATCAACAAAATAACCAATAATTAATTTGTATAAACCATTGATTATCAGTATCTTGAGAAGTTATTAATTAATTTTTCAAGTATGGCAAGCAAGGTCAACAATAAAGTCAAACAACTCATATTCAATATCTTATGTGTCGACTCTTTTTCGGAGTTAAATAAGCCCCGTAAAGATTTTATAGTGAGCGTTCTTTGGCATATTTTAAGCATCAAAGGTAAAATAAACTTTCTTCAATTCGGGCGGTTTAGTTTATTTGGAGAGCAGACTTTTCGAAACCATTTTGAAAAGAAATTTGATTTTTTTGCCTTTAACAAGCAATTAATAAATCAAGTTGCATCAAGTGAACGGGTAATTGCGTTGGACCCAAGTTATATACCAAAAGCGGGTAAGTGCACTTATGGCAAAGGCAAATACTGGTCAGGTGTCGCAAAAGCAGCAAAATGGGGTTTGGATATCTGTGGGTTTGCCGTAATTGATATTGCCAACAATACAGCTCTCCATTTGAACGCATGGCAAACGCCATCGGCTGCGGAATTGGTTAACAAGGGATTGAACCTTTTGACTTACTATGCAAGCCTTGTGACAGAGAATGCGGTAAAGTTCAAGGAATTTTCTGATTACATCATAGCCGATGCCTATTTCTCCAAGAAGCCTTTTGTTGATGCAATACTATCAGTGGGGCTGCATTTTATTAGTCGCCTCCGGGACGACAGTGTATTGAAATACAAGTACTACGGTGAAAAAACGGGGAGACAAGGGAGGCCTAAACAGTATAATGGTAAGGTAGATGTTAAAAACCTCGACACCAATTATTTCTCCTTAGACCTATTAATCGAAGATATTAAAATCTATTCTGCCGTTGTTTACTCCAAGGCATTCAAAAGAGATATTAAACTTGCTGTTGCTATTTTTTTTAAAGATGGGAAAGAGATAGCCCGTAAATTATACTTCTCAACCGATTTGGAACAGGAGGGAGAAAAAATTGTCCGTTATTACCGCTCACGTTTCCAGATCGAATTTTTATATCGGGATGCCAAGCAGTTTACTGGGCTTACAACCTGTCAGGCAAGAAGCGAAAACAAACTCGATTTCCATTTTAATGCGGCACTTACAGCAATTAATCTGGCCAAACAAGACTGGTTATCCACCAAAAACGGCACCCTAAAACCATTCTCGATGGCTGATTACAAAACTCTGTATAACAACACTTTGATGCTCGAAAGATTTATGTGCAGGTTCGCAATTAACCCGAACACTGCTAAAAATCAAAAAATTGTCAAAGAACTATTGGATTATGGCAAAATTGCCGCTTAAAATTTAACGGAGTATTG
>DYNP01000088.1 GCA_020721005.1 Thiomargarita sp. | reverse complement strand
GCATGGAACGCCTAAGCAAGGCTCTACTCTACCAGCGGACTCACGCCGCTGAACTCGGTGTTAGGCTTTTCATTACTTGAAGAGATTTATTTTAATAAGATAATCTTTTTTTGTGGAGGTGGGTTATGCAATAAATATTGTTACATAATCTTGAGTTCACACTCATTTTGTTTTTGTTGACAATTTTTTTCAGAAGGAGGAAATTATGAAAAGTACATCACATGACTTCACTATTGAGAATCAAGAATCATTTTCAGGAAAATATACAAAACCTGAACTGATTGCTGAAAGTCAAAATTGTGATGAAGCAAGTGCTTCAGTATCAATGATGTGTGACGACCCAGATGATGGTTGTAGTACTGCTCGCTGGTCTTAATCTTTAGTAAGTTTGAATTAAAATTTTGGATTGGGTGTGGACTCAAGATTATGTAAGCCATATTGGTGTTACAAAATCAACCAAGAGGTAACTAAATGTTGTTTAGATTATCAAAAAATTCCTTTGTACGAGTATATGATGATTTCGGCTATATAGTAAATCAATGTACAAAAAAAGATAGAATTTATAATAAAATTGGAAGTTTATTTTTAAATAAAATTTCAAGAGTTCCAAAAGATATTAAAGAAGTTGTAAAAACTGTTCATACCTTATTTCATAATGTTTCATATGAAGTAATAGAAAACGATTTCTGCGAATTTTTAAACGATTTAGAGAAAAACAAATTTATAGTTACGGGGTATTCAATAGAAGAACTTATATCTAAAGATTGTTCTTTTACCTATTCATTTAGTGATACTACATCTGATTCTTTCCCTGATACATTTAAACAAACAAATTTACCAAAGACAAAAAAAGTTTTAAACAACAAATTTTATAAAAATCCAACCCTCTTTGCTCTACAAATCGAATTGACAACACACTGTAACGAAAATTGTATACATTGCTATATTCCAAATTCACGAAGAGGGAATATTCTTGATTTCAAAACTGTATGCTCGGTACTGGATCAAGCAAGAATTCTAAAAACTTTAGCTCTTTCCTTTTCGGGCGGAGAACCCTTGTTGCATCCTGATTTTTCGGAAATAATTCAATATGCCAGAGAAAATGATTTTTCCGTTTCAGTTTTAACCAATTTGACATATAGCGTTTCCCTGTTGACTTAAAAATTGAAAAAGGTTATAAACCGTATAAAAAATTTCAGGAGGATATTATGAAAGCTTATTCAGAAGACCTGAGGAAGAAAGTCCTGACCGCTTATCATGACGAAGAGGTATCTATGAGACAACTTACTGAAAGATTTATGGTTTCTTTAACATTTGTCTTCAATCTGATAAAAAATTTCAGACAGAACGGTCATATCCGTCCCGAA
>DYNP01000036.1 GCA_020721005.1 Thiomargarita sp. | reverse complement strand
AGAAATTGTATTATGTATTACAACTCGCATTGTAGCACGCGATCCGATGGCAGTGTGCCAAAAACGGAGCGTGTCGCTTCACAACCGCCTATTCAACGGCGAAATTCCCTCAAGACCTATTTGAATATAGCAGTCATTGCTGCTTGTGCCACAGGAAGTATTTTTTCTTCTCCCTCCTATGCTGTCCCTGCTAGTCCAGAGGAAATGACCTTAACCCAGTCAAATAGCATGAATTTTCAAGCCAGACAATGGGGTGATGAGTTCCTCAATGGTTTTGAAACAACTCAGGGTTATACCATTGTTTATGATGAATTCAATACTCAATGGACTTACGCAATGCCTGATCCAGACGGCTATCTTGTGCCGTCCCCTCTTGTTGTTGGAGTGGATGCTGTCCCTGCTTGGTTGCCTCAACAGGTTAGACCTGAAGGAATGGCATTGGCACAAGCCGTGCAAATGTCTAATGCTATGCTTTCTGGCACACAACAACCTCAACTTGTGCAGACGACAGGAACCCTCAATGTTCCAGTAATTCTTGTTAACTTCAAGGATAGAGTCGCCACTTATGCCAAACAGGACTTCCAGAATCTACTCTTTGGTACGGGTAATAAGAGTGTGCGCGATTATTATCAGGAAGTCTCTTATGGAAAGTTAAGCATTTCCTCGGGACCTGCTGGAGTGGTTGGTTGGTATATTGCTTCTCAAAATCACGATTATTATGGTTATAATCAGGGATTTGGGGCTGCTCAAGGTTTAGTTAAAGAAGCTGTTCAAGCCGCTGATGCAACAGTTAATTTTGCTAACTACGATAGTGATAACAATTGTGTTGTTGATGGTTTAATGGTCGTACATCAGGGAGCAGGTACTGAATCAAGTGGGGATTATAGCGATATTTGGTCACATAAGTGGGCAATTAGCTACACAACTAACGATACTGCTGCTTGCGGATCGATTAGAGTGAATACCTATTCTATCCAACCAGAGAAATTGGGTAGCGGTATTTCTACAATGGGGGTATATGCTCATGAATTCGGTCATGTACTTGGACTTCCCGACCTTTACGATACTGATTACACTTCCGAAGGAGTTGGTAATTGGGATTTAATGTCTGGTGGCTCTTGGAATGGTGTCGCTAGAGCAGGTGATACTCCGGCACATTTGTCCGCTTGGAGTAAAATGAAATTAGGTTGGGTAACTCCGACTCAAGTAACTTCTCTCTTGCCAGATGAGCCAATCGAACAAGCTGCTACAAAAGCAGATGTTTATCGCTTCGTTGCAGGAACAGAATATTACCTCATAGAAAACAGAAACCGGGCGGGTTTTGATATTGGCTTACCGGGAAGTGGATTAGCAATATGGCATGTGGATGACACGAAGGGTAGTAATACTGCTGAATGTATTCCACCAACCAATTGCGCGATGACTCATTACAAAGTGGCATTGGTGCAAGCAGACAATCTGTACCAACTCGAAAAGAAACAAAATCGCGGCGATGCTGGAGATTTGTTCCCAGGAGGTACTGGTAAAACCTTGTTTGATGATACGTCCACACCTAGCGCAAAATTGTACAGTGATACAGCAAGTTTGCTTACAGTTAAAAATATCAGTGCATCTGGTACAACTATGAAGGCAACTTTGTGCTATGGTAATCAAGGGGTTTTGACTCCATCCCCTACCTCCCTTGATTTTGGGGAAGTTAATGTAGGTAGCTCTAAAACTTTGGTGTTGACAGTCTCAAACACCGGATGTGCCAGCTTGTCTATCGGTACATTAACAGGTAGTAGCACGTTTAAAGTTCAAAGCACAACTTGCTCAACAACCCTTGCAACAGGTGCAAATTGTACAGTCACATTCGCCTTTGTACCTACTTCTGTAGCAACAATAACAAATACCTTTACATTTAGCAATGGGGTTAGTATTCCATTGAAAGGTATTGGTAAAGCAACAACACAACCGCTAACCGTATCCAAAAATGGTACAGGTTTAGGCACAATAACTAGCAATCCAACAGGTATTGATTGTGGTAGTGATTGTACTGAGACCTATAATGTGGGTACAAGTGTAACCTTAACCGCCACTGCCAGTGCAGGTTCTCAATTTGTAGGATGGTCAGGGGCATGTACAGGTACGGGTAATTGTACTGTGACTATGGATGCAGCTAAGACGGTGGGTGCAACGTTTAATCTCATTCCCAAGTACAGTTTGTCTGTGAGTAAATCAGGGGCTGGAGCGAATGCAGTAATAACAAGTTCTCCAGCAGGTATAAATTGTGGCTCAACTTGTTCCGCAAATTATGAAGTCAACACTACAGTAACTTTGACTGCAACACCAAACACGGGTGTAGTATTGGCGGGTTGGTCTGGTTGTACAACAGTCAATGGTAATACTTGTTCAGTTACAATGACCGCTGCAAAATCCGTATCAGCAACATTTGCGACTTCTCCTGATATTTATCCATCCCCAACTTCCCTTAATTTTGGGACGATAAGAGTTGGAGTTATGTATGGGAATGAATATTATAACCCAGCTGCTTATATTGTTATCTATAACAAAGGTGGTACAAACCTTGTTATTGGTACAGTAAGTATTACAGGGGCAAATGCTTCAGAATTTAAAGAAGTTAATTATTCTTGCTCAGGTAAGACAGTTGCGCCAGGCAGTTATTGCTATGAATACATTCGCGTTGTAGCTTCATCTGCTGGCAATAAAACTGCAACTTTAGTTGTTCCTTCCAATGATCCTGATGCAGCCAACTTAAATATTCCCTTGACCGCTACTGCTCAAGAAGCATTAACAGCAGCTAATACGGATGCTGCATGTGCTTTGACACCGACAATACAAACTGTCGCTCCTATGGGTAATTGGGCTGTTTATAACGCTAACACCAATCAATATGATCTTCCGTCTCACATGTGGAATCCTGATCGTGTTCCTACAAAGGATGATGTTGTATTAATTAATCCTGGACACATGGTGGTGGGAATTCCATATGCTCAAGTAAAGGCTTTGTGCAACAAGGGTACGCTAAAGAGTAAGCGAGATAGTTCGTTACAAATCTATGCTTACGCCAATGGTATCTCTAATTACGGGACGATCATGGGTAATGTCGATCAACATGCTCTAACCAAAGATCAAGGTATTTGTGCCAATAAGGCAGGGAATAGTGTTATTTTGACGACACCTTATGCGCCTATTTATAACAAGGGAACGATTCAATCTGGTCCCGGTGGTAAAGAAGGTGGAGTCGGAGTTAGATGCGCAGGTCATGCCGGACAAGCTCTTGTTTATGGGCGCAATGTCCTTAATGAAGGCAGTATTAAGTCTGGTAAAGGTGGTGATATTGCTACTAGCGGAACTGGCGGAAATGGTGGATTAACTTATGTACATGGAGAATACGGTGGCGGTGGTTCCATTGTCAATAAAGGTACTATTATTTCTGGTGATGGCGGAATAGGTTGTCCAAGTGGTCAAGGGGGCGATTTATACCTTCAAGCTCATCCACAATATCTCAACGGTACTTTTCAATCTGGGAAAGCAGGAGCCATTTTGCGCAATGGTTGTAGCAAGAATCGCAACGGAATTATATGGATAGACCCGAGCGCGATTGAGTTTGGTCCTGACACGAAGATAGAAGGTGGAGACATTGTCATCGTTGGTGGAGATGGCTGGACGCTCAACTTTGGGGAAGGCACTCAAATCCTTGCAACGGGAAATATCACTTTACAAACTGGTGAAGGTGGTGAAGTCAATTTAGCAAACAAACCACTGATACAAGCAGCAGGTGAAGTAACTGTTTTAGCTGATCATATTACGACACCAGAAGGTACTCAAATCTCTGACGTTGTAAAAGCAACAAATGTTACTACAGGAGCAGGTAAGATTCGTTATGCTGTTATGGTAACTGGACCGGGTAAGACCATTGGTGCCCCTAATTCAACTGTTCGCATACCTTTGACGATCATTAATAGTGGTCCAACTAAGGATAGCTACACTCTGACAGTAGAAAACGCAGCTGGCTGGGAAATTAGTGCGTTATCTAACTCTGTTGAATTAGAAGGACTAGAAGCCACAGATTTAGCACTTGACGTTAAAGTCCCTGCAACCGTTGGAAATACTGGTGTAATTACGATTAAAGCTGTTTCTCAAAGTGATACAACTGTTTCATCAAGTGCAGATGTAGCGATTGAGATAACAACCAAGATGAGTCCTGGAAACGATCCTGCGACTGGGGATGGCAATGATGACATCACTCCACCACCTCCGATTGCCTATAATGCTTCCGGAACTATTCGTGACCAGTTTGACAATGTAGTTGGCGGGGTAACACTCACTGCAATTAGCAAAGCGGATAGCACGAAGGCAGTGACTGGAATGACTGACGACACTGGGTATTGGCAAGTTACTGGTTTAACAGCAGGTGAATATACTTTAACTGCTGAAAAAGCTGGTTACACCTTCACATCTCAGGATTTCTCTGTGAATGATGGTAATAATGCTCAAGTGGAGATCAAGGCAACTAAAATTGCAGTCAAGTACAGTATCTTTGGAAAAGTTGTTGACCTAACAGGAAAACTCTTGCCAGAAGTATCGGTGAAAGTTGGAGAAGCAACTGTCATAACAGATATTAATGGGGAATTTACTGTTGGAGAACTTTCCAGTGATAGTTATTCTGTTTCTGCAACTAAGGATGGATACACCATTGCAGCTAAGAGTGTTGCCATTAGTGATAAGGATGCTTTGGTAACTTTAGAGGCTCAAGCTATTCCTGTTGTGATTGAGCCCGTTGTTGGTAAATACACCACACACGGCACATTGAAAGACAAAGCCGGCAATGTACTCGCAG
>DYNP01000087.1 GCA_020721005.1 Thiomargarita sp. | reverse complement strand
TCGTTAACGAAGTTTTTGAGTAAACCGCCCCGCAGCTTAACTCATTCGTTAGGAGTTGTGATAAGCGATGAATCTGTGGCAGGATTTTTTAACGAATGATCAGAAAATCATTCATAAATGGGTACATTATTTTCCGATTTACGAGAGACACTTTTCGTTCTGGAGAAATAAATCAATCACATTCATGGAGTTCGGTGTCAGCAAAGGCGGCTCTTTACAAATGTGGCAAAGATTTTTCGGACCGATGGCAAATATCGTCGGGATTGACATCGATCCGCAATGTAAGGCTCACGAGTCGCCCGGTATATTCGTCCGTATCGGCGATCAGTCCGATCACGGATTCCTTCAGAGCATCATCAATGAATTCGGTGCGCCTGATATAGTCCTGGATGACGGAAGTCATATGATGGAACACATCGCACGCAGTTTTCAGTATCTGTATCCGTTGATGCACAGAAATGCGATTTATATGGTCGAAGACCTGCACACAGCCTATTTTGAAGAGTATGGCGGCGGTATCGAAAAACCGTCAACTTTCATAAATTTTGCCAAACATTGCGTGGACAGATTGAATGCTGATCATTCGAGAGGAAAGCTAATCCCTGACCTTATTACCAGACAGACATTCGGTATCAGTTTTTACGACAGCATCGTATGTTTTGAAAAAGGTGAGGTCCGGTGGAAATATACGCTTATGACCGGAAAGACCTGAACTGGCTGTTACAGAATTCCTAACCATCAGTTGCAGTTGACGCCTTACGGCGCACCTGAACATTGTGTTAGGTTCTCTGAATTTTTCGTTAGGAGTTCTTACGGAACTGTGATATGCGACTTCGGGTATTAAATAAGTTAATCGTAAAGTTTGCAACTATTACAGATATTTATCCTTGACTTTTTCGCGAAAATATGGTATTACTTAAGTCAGGTTTACAGCACTTCAACCCAACTCCTAACCATCAGTTGCAGCGGACTCACGCCGCTGAACCCGGTGTTAGGCTTTGTAATCATACAACGTAACTTGTGCAACTATTACAGATATTTACTGTTGACTTTTTCGCGAAAATATGGTATTACTTAAGTCAGGTTTACATCATGCTTCAACACGGAGTTACCTAACCATCAGTTGCAGCGGACTCACGCCGCTGAACTTGTTGTTAGGATCAGATTGAGTCTGAGTCTGAGATTGAAAACTTCAGACAAAAAACGTATTGAGTGTAAAATTTGAAATTATTACAGATATTTATCGTTGACTTCTGTTCGGAAATATGGTATTTATTTTATCAGGTTTACAAAGCACTTCTGACACGGACTTTTTACACACTTTCAACTTAACAACTTAACACCTAACCATCAGTTGCAGCCGATTACAACGGCTGA
>DYNP01000086.1 GCA_020721005.1 Thiomargarita sp. | reverse complement strand
GGTGGCTCTCCGCCAACTCCAGGTAAACCCGATGGGCCTCTTGAATCTCCTGCTCTTTGAGTTGCTGTTTGCTTTCATCCTTGGATGTGGAGTGCTTGAGCCGCTGCACCTTGCGATACTTCTTTTTGAGTTGCCGGTAGTGGTAGCGATGCTGCCGCCATCCCGGCAGGTTGCTGGCCTCGGCCAGTTCCGCGCTGATCTCGATGACCTTGCGGATGGCGTCCAGCAGCAGGTTGATGTCGGTGGGAAAATGGATATTGGTCTCCACCACAACGGAGTCACAGCGACCGATGATGGCATCCTCCGGACTTATTTTTAGCACCTGATGCCCAGCGCGGACGACTTCCTGGTTGATTCGATCCAGAATCTCGGGAGTGAACAGCCGCAGATTATCCTTGAGAGTTTGCAGGTTGTATTCTTTCACGAACGCCCAGTCGCTGTGACCAAGCATTTGCCGAAGGGTCTTGTGCTCATTGGCCAGCTCCACGATGCGATCATAGTCGGCGTTGAGCCCCAATCTGAGTACACCCAGCACGAGAATCTGCCATTGTGTCATGCCGGGACGACCATTATTGGGGTCAGCCGCAACGATCTTCTCCGCGACCTGACGCACCGGAAGCACCTCTGCCAAAATGGCGAATACTGGCTCGCGCAGTTCAGGTGTGGTATAGATGTGCTGAAGTCCGCGCAGGATTTGAGGAATATCATCACGGGATTTAGGGTCAAGTTTTATGGCGGCGATGGGCAGTTCACCCAACAGCATCTGGGGGTTGATTACTTTACGCATGGCATATTCATCCGACGAAGATTTTGCGATAGAGGCTGGCTGACCCATTCAGGCACCCTGCCCAACGGACTTGCTAAATTGCAATATACCATAGTAATCAATATGTTACACCAATATTGAGCGGTCATTACTCTTTATGCTGACAATTTCTTCATGCGTGAAATATAATGATAACGCGTGGAGTTTATTGGATTTTGTTGGTTTTTGTTCAGGCACTAATTAGCGTTTGTGGCAAACGCGAAAGCTTCCCACGAGAGCTTTGCTTTCTCTGCAAAAGCAGAGTTTAGAGATTTTATACTTTCAGTTGAACTTAGAGACCCGAATGCGCCTTGTTCATTACTCTTACAGTGAAAAGCTCTTTGCGCATTTCTATGAAATATGTCCACCCCCTTATCGGGTGGCCGAAGCCGAATCAAGGAAGAATCGTTAAGTTCGGCATCCAACAAAGCATAGCAAAGTGATTCCCAAGCATCGCCGAAGCTTGTGTCTGGTGGATTAATTCGAAGAAACTGTGCTGAAAAATCAAATTTCACGATGCTTCCTTGTTAGCCGATTTTTCATCGACCGTATGTTTTTTTATACTCATTCTTGAGAT
>DYNP01000085.1 GCA_020721005.1 Thiomargarita sp. | reverse complement strand
CTCCTAAACCAAAAAAAATTGTTCCAAGACTCAAAAAAATCTTTCCAGCGCAAAAAAAATTGTTCCGAGACTCCTGAAAATAGCTCCTAAACCAAAAAAAATTGTTCCAAGACCGTTTTTCATATTTCCCGACTGTAAAAAATATCTTTTTTTTACCATTTTTATCTTTCCGAAAACGATTTTTGTAAAAAAACGGTGTTTTTTTGTGTTTTCATACCGTTTTTTTTCTTTTTCCAAAGGGTTTTTGTAACCAAAAAAAGATATTTTCGAATCACCCGAACGCCTTTTCAAGGGTGGGAGCGAAGTTTTTTTTAAGTTTTTTTTGCATGGCAAATAAAATTTTGCATTTACAGTTTAGTAATTTGTACTTTAAGTGTTATTTTATTAAAAATAAGTAAGTTAAGTCAAGTTACTTAAATAATTAATAGATATTTACTTAAAGTTTTACTTTATATAAAATGATTTCAATTTTTTGTTTAAAATAAAAAAATATTAAAAAAAAATTTGGAGATTACAAAAAGAGTTTTTATGTTTGCAGCGTTATCAATCGAAAATGAATTTTGATAACGCAAAAAAAAATTATTAACAATTTTAAAAATTTAAAAAAATGACAAACAATTTCACAGAACAAAAACTTCCGTTATCGATGGAAAAATTATTTCTCAACAGCCGCGAATTAGAGGGCTATTTGGAGCGCGATGCCGCCGAATTTGTAAAATACGGCTTTGGCGAACCAGAGCGAACCGCCTTTTCGCTGAAAGTGGAGAATTTCAGACAGTTGCACTACGACATCGAAAAAGTCGATGAGCAAAAACAATCGGGTTTTGAAAAGTCCGGCTTGGCAGAAGCCCTGAGAGAGAGCATCTTGGAGCTTCAAAACAAAACCGATTATGCCTACAACATGGGCAAAGTAAAATATCGCTTGTTCGATTTGGGCGGCGTAAGTCAGCACGATTTAGACCAGTTGCGGCGCGTTGCCGAAGTGTATATCCGCATGTTGCGTGGCAGAGTAGGCGAACTTTCGGCTTTCGGCTTATCGGCAGGCGATTTGGAGCAACTCGAAACGCTCAATGCCCAGTATTGTGAGGCTTTCGTAGAACACAACTGGAAAAAAAGCGAGCGCAAAGTGGCAACCGTAGAACGCCGAATCAACGCATGGGATTTGTATTTGGAATACAGCAGTTTATGCAAATTGGGCAGACAAATCTGGGCAAGAACGAACCCCGCCAAGAGCAGCAACTACGTAATCAACATGCACACTTTCGACACTTCGCCCGATGAGGTAGAGGTTTAGCAACGGGGGCACTCAGTTAGCAACGGGGTCGCTTAGAGCGCCCCCGTTGCTTTTTGCTTAGATAAAAAAACGGGTATTTGATGCAAATCAAATCCCGTTTTTTT
>DYNP01000035.1 GCA_020721005.1 Thiomargarita sp. | reverse complement strand
GCGAGGTAAGCGTAAGCTGTTCAGACAAATATCGAACTTCACAGCCTAATTGTTTAAACTGTTGAAGGTAAGATTCTTTAAATCTAACAAAAGCACTGTATTGGGAACTTCCGCCAGCTGTAGAAATAATTAGTGGTTTATTCATTGTGAATTCAAAAAGTTGTTGAAATAATTTACCCAGTTGTGATCAAAATTTTCAACTGAGAATTGATGAATCAGCGAGTTGCCACGACTTGATATTCTTTTGGCAGTCTCAGAATGGCTCAGAAGATAAGCCACATTATTGCACAATTTATCCATTTGAGGATAAGCTACCATGCCACTGTTGTGTTGATAGAGAAAATCTAAATTTTTATGGTGTAATGGACGCAGATAATCTAAACTGCCATTGCCATGAAATCCCAAGGTAACACAACCACACGCCATCGCTTCAAGCGGGGTTAAACCAAATCCTTCACAGGGAGAAAGCTGCATAAAATAGCGATGCTCTGCCATTAATTGCAGCAATTCGGGCTGAGTTTTGGAAAAACGTTCAATCAAATTGAGTTCAATCGGAATATGTGGATATTTTTTTGCCATTCTGTCACGAAATAACTGCAACAATTCAGCAAAAAATAACTTACCCATCACCATAATTTTATGCGGTGGGCGTTCTTGCCAAGGAATTAAATTTTTTGGCACACATTCGGCGCGGGCAAATGGTGGAATGATTGCTGCGTTAATCCCATATTCAAATCGTAAGAAATGATGCACAAAATGAGAAACTGCTACATAATTATCAAAAAAACCGTCCAAAATAGTGAAGGAAGTATAGGCTTGAACATACATGATTTTACGACAAGTCAAACGTCCACCTAAAAAATGATGCGAATTGGCGGGATTAGAAATCAATAAATCTTGGGGCTGCACGAGCATTGCAAGTTCTGTGATCTCAACAGAATCAAAACAAATAGGATGTTCAAAAATAGCGCAACTTGTATCATAACTTTGCCGAGAATCCGTAGTGACAATGACACAGTGATAATCAAAATGAGTATGTAAAATCCAAGCGATCCGATATGCAATCTGCCCGCTTCCCGCACTTCCGTAGCCACCGACAATGTATGCAGTTTTTGACATTATTTAAATTAAATTTTGATTTTCGTGTGGAAAAATACACTGGGGAATGAGTTTGTTTAAAAATGGACAGAGCTTTTCCCAACCTTCGCCTTCTGTTAAGTTGAGTATGAGTAAATCATCGGGTCGATGTTTGAAATAGTTTAACACCGCTTGATTATGTTGTTCATAACGTTGAATATAGTGAGCTTCATTGCCCACAGGATGACCATAACCTTTTCCATAAATAAGTTCCCGCATTGGTGTGTCTTCAGTGCCAAAGTATTTTACTGCACTGGTAATCCATGAGGTTGTGGGTCTGAGGGTGAGAATAAATTTGCTACTGGGAAAATGTTGGTCAAGTTCACGATATAAAATAGCCCACGGATTATCTTGAAATGCGTCAAAATGTTGGGCGTGATCAAATGCAATATGGGGAAGTTTATTTGCAATTTCCGGATCACGTACCCCCACCGGACCACAGACGCAATAACCCAAAATTGTCAACGCCTGACCGAGCGATTTTGTGCCAGTTTTGTGGAAACCAATACCAAATATTTTTTTCATAAAAGTGGTTTTTGTTTATTAATTATCACCAAACAGAAAAGGGCAGTCTCCATTTTTCGATGAAAACCACCCTTTACCATATAGCAGGAAACCAACTAATTAAACAACTAATTACATGTTGTGTCTGAACGGCATAGAGCTCGACCGTCTTCAAGAATTCGATCACTCATGTCAATCAGCGGTCCGGTTGCCCCACCAGAGCGGATTAGCAATTGGACGCGAACCTGTTGGGAATCCCCCTCAACTTGCAGCCATGCCTTACCTATCCATGTTGACACACCAAATATTGTTGCGATGGCCGGTGCATCTAATACCTTGACAGCCCCTGCGTCTATCTCACCCAACAATTTACCCTTGCCGAGCTCTTTTCCTGCGGTTGTTCCACCACCTTGCTCATACAGCGTACCATAAACACTGGTTTTAGCACCGCTGAGGTTGTAAATACGAACGAAGGTCTTATCTATGGAGGTTGGATTAGGAATATTCAACACCTTAATACTCGCACCATTCTTATTCACAGTCGTCAACAATGAATTGCTGATGGTGACATTAGGTGAGTTACTATTTGCACCTACAGCGGTCAGATCGATGTTCACCTTGCCTTTATCAATACGATTAGCACCATCAGTCTTGAGGCAGAAAATCACCCCTGCTCCTGCTGTTGTTGAATTGAAATCAAACGTCACACCTGAAGCAACTGTTGCTGTTTTTGCTACTGGACCAGCGGCGGCAGTACATCCTAATGGGTCAGTTGCAGTCAACGCCAGTACCAATCCGTTGGTCACATTCAGCGGAGCCCCTGACACTGTTACTTTTAGGGAACTCAATATATAGCCTTTAGCTAGTGGTGAACCGTCTCTTTTAATAACAGCGGCATTCATCGCGGTGTAACCAACCAAGCCTAATTGAACAACGGTAGCCTCTCCTGCAAACTTTTGCGACAAGGAAGGACTGGTGACATCAATGGTGACTGTCTTCGTGTCCACATTGATACCATAGGCTTGGGTAAAGTCGATGATTGGACCTGAGGTATTGATAACAACAGGTTCTGCATTACTCTTTAAGTAAGCAGTAGCAATCATTGTGTAAGGTTTCTGTCCGCCATACATCCCAATGTTCAAACCAGACACAGTGCACTTGGGGGAAGTACCGGCAATATTTCCGTCTTTTAACTTGTAGGTTACAGTCGAATCTCCCGCCGCCCCATTCAACACGCTGACAGCGACAGGGTTATTAGCAGCAAGAGCTAAGGAAGTACCACTGTAGTCGCACCCAATATTCGCCATCGTTGCTGCCCCGGCAAACTTAGCCCCATTTGTCAGAGTCAACCGCACTTCTAATGGTGAAGTATCACTGATAGCCCGTCCCGCCATGGCACTCATGTCAATTTGAAATCCAGTATCACTAGCATAAGTTACCACGTCCCCATCAACAACCGGGATTTCTATTGCCAACTTGATGGGTGATCCTATCTCAAGATAAGCTGCTGCAGTCGCGTAATTGGGAAGGGTGAATCCTAACGCGGTGACGATGGCAGTGCGTAAAATTACTTTATTTGTGTTCATGTTAAACAACTCCTATCAATCGGTTAGAGGTCTGTGGGTTAGTCGGTGGCATCTGAGCTAACATTAGTCAGCGTACCATTAGCCGTCCGTACCAACGCTTGCACCTTGAACATGTCGGCACTGATAGGTGCTTGAATCATCAGCCATGCTCTTCCTGTCCATGCTGCAGTCGCGCCCACTTTAGCCATTAATGCCGCTGAATCAAGTGTCTTAGTGTCATTTGACTGTAGGGGATCAAACAATTTCGCACCCTTGGTACCGATTTCCTTGCCATCTTGACCATACAGCGTTCCCGTGACAACGACAGGTTGAGTCGAAGTGTTGTGAAAACGGATGAAAGCTCGATCTGCCCCCGTACTGTTTGGAATATTCAGCACCCGCACAACCGTACCATTTCTTCCCACAAGTGCGATATTTCCCGAACCTATTTCAAACAACGCACCCCCTGGACTTATCCCATTGACAGTGATAGACACCTGACCATCACTCATGACCTTGGTACCATCTGCATTGAAACAAAGTGCCAAGCCGGTTGCACCACTGACCATTGCACTGTAAGCATCCCCCGCCATAGGCAAGGAAACAGTGATTGATCCACCACCGCCAGACGCTACAGTTGGTGTACCTACAGGTGTGGTAAGAGGTGTGCCACCACAAGCACCATTCATATTCGCGGAACTGAAGGTAATCGAGCCAAGGGTACTTACTGGACTACCGTCTATGGTGATCGTTGCAGTCGTAAAGAGATCAGATGCCGATACCAACGCCCCGGTCGCATTACGTATGCCAGCAACGGTTGCGCTAACATTGACAGAACCGCCTAAAACAACATTAGTAACACTGCCATCCTTGAGTACAAACTTCTTAGAGTCCGTTCTCACGTCAACAGTAACATCAGAAGCCGTCTTCGTTACCAAATTATCTCTAGAGATAGTGGCTTGGTAGGCAGTGACAAATTTAATTAAGGGTATCGTTGCAGTTTTAGTGGCGGACGCGAACACGTCTTGATAAGTCATTTCAACAGCCATATCAATGTTTTGTCCCGCGGCACCACCCTTTAATGCGGCTACTGCTGTCACTGAACCTTCCGCCGCCAAACCAGCACTGTAACTTAATAAGCAAGCACCTGATCCAACGTTAGGAATCGTAAATCCTTGTGGGAATTCAAAAGTCAGACTTCCCATATTTCCAGTGCTGATGGGAAGTAATTTATAAGCCGTGCCACCATTAGCATCATTATTTCCAGACACAGTTGAAGCATCAACCACCTTTGTCCAATCTGCACCACTGATTCCCTTACCGTCATACGAATCAGCAACACCGGTACTGGGGCATATCAACTTTGGTATCACCAAAAATTTTGCACCGTTCGTCAGAGTCACCTTAATACTAAGGTTTTTACTGGCACTGACAGGGTAGTTTGGAATAGTGTAAATATAGGCTTCCAAGTCGCCGGTGTTATCACCGATCAAAGCACCAGTAGCGATGGGATACACAGCAGAATAACTGGTGGTGGCTTCTTTGGCTTCGAGCGGTAATTTGGCAGGTCCAAATCCTACGCCGGTGTATAAACCAGTCGCGGGATCAGGTTTGATCGCCAAGCCTGCCGCCATTGCCCCAGTAAATGGGACGAGACTACCGATTGCTGCTCCAATTGCCACAATCAGTGGTTTTTTATAGATGAGATTCATGTTAAAAACTCCATGAAAAAATTGAATTAAGGAAGACATCCGATTGTAAATAGTTATGAATCATTATAAAGTTACATGA
>DYNP01000009.1:75104-191764 GCA_020721005.1 Thiomargarita sp. | reverse complement strand
AATCTTTATTCCCTTCTTCACCAAATAATTTTTTGAAACCAAAATCTGTGTAGGGGTTCAAGTAACGTGACATGGTTTTCTCCTATAAATGGGGGTTAAAAAGTGGAGGGTAATTAAAAACAGTGTACTAAAAAAATAGTCAATCGGCAAGAGTAGTGCCTGGGCAATGCGCTATAAACACCCCGCACAAAATTATGGAAATTCGAACAGCTCCTCTATTGACTCTGCATTTTTCGCCAACTGGGGACAGAAAACTACCGACTGGGGACAGAAAACTACCGATTGTCAACCGATTTTAGCCGCTTATTGGAGAATAGATTGCGATTGGGTTAAAAATCAGCTATTTAATGAAAAGTTAAGGTTTTTTTAAAGCTCATCACAGTGACCGGGCAATTTACTCTGCCTATCAGCGGTCTCAGATGAGAAGGTTATATTCAACCCCCGGGGGATGCAAATAGTTTGCATAATTGCGTTATGAAAAAGTGGATAACAAGGTTAATCGTTTTTGGGTTATTGGGAATGTGTGAGGTTGGGTTGGCAGTCCCAGTGACAATAGCAAAGTGGGATTTTGAGAATTGTGACGGTACAGCCACTCATAACAATGCTCCTCCTCCTGTAACGACGGGTACAGGGGTTGCTTCTCGTTTAAATCTTACTACCGGATGCGCTGATTATACTTCTGATTCAAATAAAGAATGGAGATCGAAAGACTGGAAAAATCTATCTGGAAATACTACTTTATACCTTCAATTCCAGGTAGCTACGGCTAATTTGCAAAATATCCAAATTACCTTTAAAAATTATCGTGAGCATGCTAATAGTCCCACCAATCTTACAGTTGCTTATAGCACTGATAACAGCACTTATAATAATTTATCGTCCCCTTCTGACTTACAAACAACAATTGCTACTTGGGAGCCGAAATCAGTAACTTTACCAACTGGTGCCAATAACCAAGCCAATTTATATGTGCGATTTATGGCTTATGGGGCAAATGAAACAACTCCAAAATACTGGTACATCGACGATGTTGAGTTCACCGGTGAGCCCATCCCTGCCGGACCCACGGTCAGTTCCTATTCCCCACTTGATAACGCTGTGGATGTTGCAGTGGCTAGCAATTTAAAACTTACTTTCAGCACCACTGTCACAGCTCAAACCGGTAAAAATATTTACATTCACAAGGTCAGTGATAATAGCGTGGTGGCAACTATCGCTGCAAGCGATGCTCAGGTTACTGGTTCAGGGACTACTACCATAACCATTAATCCCACTGCCAATTTACTTTATAATACAGGTTATTATGTCAAGATTGATCCGGGTGCCTTTAAGGATGGTAGCAGTGTGGATTATGCGGGCATTACAGATACAACGACTTGGAATTTTACCACTCTTAATGACACAACTGCCCCCACCGTAACCAATTATAATCCAGCAGATGATTCAAGTGGAGTTGCAATAGGTAGTAATTTGGTGTTGACTTTCAGCGAAAATGTGGTTAAGGGAACTGGCAACATTAAGATCAAAATTCCATTTCCAGACACTGTTATACAAACTATTTCGGTCGCCGATTCTGCAGTTAGTATTGTGAACAATGTAGTTACCATCAATCCCCCAAAATCTTTAAATTGCAACACCCAGTATTATGTGGCGATTGATAGCGAGGCATTCAAAGATGAGGCAGGTAACAGTTATGAGGGAATCTCAGCGGCAGGCACTTGGGATCTTACAACAGGGTCAGACCATTGTCCTACTGTCAGCACGTTTTCGCCAGTTCAAGAGGCAACAGGTGTGCCCATCATCACGCCCACATTAAGTTTGACTTTTTCTGGCAATGTCAAGGCAGGGACTGGCAATATCTACATCAAAAAGGTCACTGACAACTCTACGATAGCTACTGTGAGTGTGAGTTCCGCTACTTTCAATGGGAACACTATGGCTTTCAGTCCCACTGTTTCACTGGCCAACAATATTCAGTACTACGTAGAAATTGAGGCAGGGGCAGTGGTCACCGATGATACCAATGAATATCCTTATGCAGGTATCTATTCACCAAGTACTTGGCGCTTTACTACCACTTCAGACAACAGTCCACCCACACTCACCACTTTGTTTCCAGCCGATGATGCAACCGAAGTGGCTGTTGGCAGCAATTTGGTCCTGACCTTTGATGAAAATGTCCAAGCAGGCACTGGTAACGTGGAACTGTTCAAAAGTGATAGTACCCCGATAGAAACCTTCGATATTGCCACCGACGTCACATTTGCAGGGACCACAGTCATCCTTAATCCCACGAACAACTTAGATTACTCTACTCAGTATTACGTAAAGGTTGCGAACACTGCTGTCCGAGACTTGGTCAATAACAACTATGCAGGTATTGCAGACGATAGCACCTGGACTTTCACAACCACGGCCACTCCAGACACCACTGCCCCCACAATCACGGCCCTTTCTCCTGTCAACAATGCAACTGAGGTGGCCATTGCCGGCACCTTGAGCATGACTTTTGATGAAGCTGTTCAAAGTGACACGGGATCGATTTTGATCAAAAAGGCTACTGATAACAGCACAGTGCAAACTCTTGACATCAGTACTGCCACTGTTAACGGCGCGGTGGTCAGCTTGAATTTCACCGGACTGGCTTACAGTACTGTCTATTATGTGACGGTAGATGCGACCGCTGTAGAAGATATGTCTGGCAATTCTTTTGTCGGTATCAGCGACTCGTTGACCTGGCGTCTTACCACCAGAGCTGCACCGCCTCCCCCTCCTCCAGGTCCAAATGCTCCCTCCAATCTCACTGGCACTTCGACTTCTGTGACTCAACTCAACTTATCCTGGCAGGATAACAGCAGTGATGAAACGGGCTTTCGTGTTGAACGTTCTACCGACGGTGCCATCTGGTCTTTGATTGGCACAGTCACTGCCAATACTACTCAATACACTGTATCCAGCCTCAATTGTGGTACCAGCTATCATTATCGCATCGTTGCCTATAATAACAATGGGAACTCAGGTTACAGTAACACTTTAACTCGGGCCACAGCTGCCTGCGATACCAGCACGCCACCCACTCCTTCTGACCCTGGCACTACGCCCCCGTCCTTACCACCGGTCACCAGTATAGGTTCCCTCTTCTTAGAAGTGGCTGGACTGGGCAAGGAAGACAGTCAAATTACGGTCAATCCGAAACCCAAAGCTCTTTGCGAAGAGGAAGGTAAGAATCTGTGTTATCGCTATGATTTGGGCACTGCCATCACTTTGACTGCAGTCGCAGCTCCCAACGCTTACTTTGTGGGTTGGGGAGGACATTCAGACTGCATTGCCACTGGTCCTGTTAAACAACTTCAACTGCGAGGCAGCCGAGTTTGTACGGCTTATTTCCGGCTCAAACCGCACCGTTTGACTTTAGACAGTACGGGAGATGGCAGTGGACAGGTCAGCACGGTCCCTGCCGGTGCTGATCTTCCGCAAGCCGACAGTCCTTGCGAGGGTCAATGTTATCCTGGAGGCAGCCAAGTCACGCTGATCGCCACCCCAGCCTCTGATTCTCAATTGTTGGGCTGGGAGGGACCGGAAGATTGTGAGGATGGACAGGTTACGCTGGACACTGCAAAACACTGCACCGCCCGCTTTGCCCGGCTGCCAACTTATACCTTAACTCTGGACAGCGTGGGCAGTGGCGCGGGACTCTTTAACCCAGACCCGGTGGGCAGCTCTTGCGGTCCCAATTGCTATCGTTACCAGGTCAATACGGAAGTCAATTTACTCGCAATTCCCAACCCCACTGTGCAATTGGAAGGCTGGCAGGGCGAGGGTTGTCAAAATCCAATTCTGATGACCTCAGATCGCAAGTGTCAAGCGATTTTTGCCACTTTACCGACATATCGCCTGACTCTCCAAACCACGGGCACGGGTCAAGGCAGCGTGCAATACAGTCCCACGGGCAACTCTTGCGGACCCAATTGCAGCCTGCATTTCAGCGGTACAACAGTGACTTTGCTGGCAACTCCTGCTGAGGGTTCCCGTTTTGAAGGTTGGGGACAGGACTGCAGTGCTGAGACCGTGTTGATGGATGGGGACAAGCTGTGCGAGGCTGGTTTTTCCTTAACCGACAGTCCCACGGAACCTCCCCCTGATGATCCCACTGATCCGAATGTGCAATTGTATCACAGCCTCCGGGTCACCCAAGCCGGCAGTGGCCAGGGAACAGTGACCTTTAATCCAGCCGGAGAATCATGTGGCACAGACTGCTTGCGCTATCCTGCAGGCACGACAATTACTTTGGTTGCAACTCCAGCCCCCGGTTCCAGTCTCCAAGCCTGGAGTCGAGCCTGCGAATCTGGGACTGTGACTTTGACCAATAACGAGCAATGTCTGGTGATTTTCAAACGCCAGCCAACGTTGTCCACCCAACGCACTGGCGCCGGTCAACTGCAGTTGACAGTCCCAAGCGAGACCGGTGAAACGCCTCCCCCTTGCAAGCTGCCACTTTGTCAATACAGTTACCCTGCAGGCACGGCATTGACTCTGACGGCTGTGCCCGACGCCGGTTATCGGTTTGTGAATTGGCAGGGAAGCTGCCAAACTGGGACTCAATCCCCCTCTGATTCCCAAGCTCTGAGTGGCAGTACTGAATGGACTCTGACTGAAGATCAAACATGCGTAGCCGTATTTGAACCGCTGAGCCAATTGCAATTTTCACAAGCCAGTTATGAATGGGCTGAGGAAGCGGGAACGTTGACTGTGCTGGTCAAACGCACGGGCAGTCGCGTGGGCGCGGTCGGCGTTCAATATCGTATCGAAGGTGGCAGCGCAGTGCCTGATCAAGATTTTATTTCCAGCACGGGTGAATTGAGCTGGCAGGATGGAGACAGTCAAGATAAACCTTTGTATATTCAACTGTTGCCCGACCAAGACACTGAGCCGACAGAAAGTTTTAAATTGGTGCTCAGCGATCCCCAAGGGTTGGTCAGTCTGGGCGATTGGGCTGCTGCCGAGGTCAAAATATTGGATGTGCCCTGGTTCACCAGTCTGCAATTTGCCAGTCCCCATTACACAGGCTCAGAATCCTCGGGACAAGCGGCAGTGCTGGTTACCCGTGCAGGCAGTGCTGCCGGGGCTGTGTCAGTGAATTATTATACTGAAAATCGAGGCACCGACACCGCAATTCCCAATCAAGATTATACTCCTTTACAAGGGACTTTGCAATGGGCAGCGGGCGATCGCAGTCATCAAACGATCACTATTCCCTTGACTCAAGATAACTTGAAAGAAGGGGAAGAAACGTTCACGGTCACCCTCAGCGCTGCCGGTCAAGGGGCACATTTGGGACCGTTAAATCAAGCCACGGTGCTGATCAGCGAATCGGCAGTTGCCAATGAAACGGAAACGCCCACTTCTCCAACAGAAACTGAGGAAGATGTTGAGCAGTCTCCTCCCAACTCGGCGCTGAGCAAGGCGCTGCTGGAATTCAATGCCACTTATCGAGTGGTGGATGAGGCAGGTTCCCAAGTGGAATTGACGGTGGCCCGCACTCAATCGACTCAAGGAGCTGTGGCGGTGCATTATCGTACGGAAGCAATTACGGCTACTGAAGGAGAAGATTATGAGGCAGTCAGTGGGGTTTTGCGCTGGGAAACGGGTGATCAGCAGCCCCAAACTTTGATCGTGCCAATTTATGAGGATGAATTGTCCGAGGAGGATGAGACTTTCGAGGTGACGCTGATCGAGGTGGAAGGACCTGCAGAATTGGGCATGTACAGTCAGGTCGAAGTGACGGTTTTGGACAATGATCCGGTAAGCACTGTCCCAGATTCGACGACTGTCACCCCCACCACACCGGATTTACCCCCTGTTCCCACACCCACTTGCGAGTTGGCACAATTGGTGACTTGCTCAGTGACCGGTCCCACAGAGACTTTACACGATGTGGAGATCAGCAACACTGGCAAGTTAAGCCAGGCTACCTTGAGTGGACAAATTCGCAATTGGGGCGAGCTGGAAGATGTGACGCTGTCCCTAAATACAGTGGTTTATGGCGGTAAAATGGGCGGTAGAATTCGGGGCCTGCCCTTGAGTTCGGCAGCCAATCATGCGTTGGCCAGTTTGGCACTGTTGAACAATGTGCGCATTTTGCCAGGCAGTTATGTGGAATATGTGATTATTGGCAACGGTTGCCAGTTGAGTGAGAATATTCAATTTGGCAAAGGTGTGAAATTTGCGCAAAATGGTTTGATTCCCTATCAAGCTGAATTGGGACCGATGCTGGACAGTTTCAACTTGCCTGGCTTTAACCGGTTGGCCATCAGTCTGGCAGACGATGTGCTTCAATACAGTGCATTGGGCGGAATTTTGGGCGCTGTCAACAGCTTACCCGATCTGTATCATGCCCAACTGACTTTGCTGCAGCACAAGGGCATGGGCTATCTGTACCTGGACCTTGACGATCTGCGTTTTGCAGTACTTCCACATCGCGTGCGCCAAATATTCGGCAGTGGCAATGTCACAGCAACTGGCAGCGGTCTCACGGTTTATCCCGATGGACGCGTGATTTTCATCACTCACACGGGCCGAGAAATCAGCGCCTTCCCAGTGGTGCAAGCGCCCTTGGCTCTGCAAGCCGCATTGGAAAGTTGGAGCTTGCCGGCAGCCACGGTGGATGATCGGGGTCGTTTGGAGATCAGAGTGGTCAATGGACCGCGTTTTGTGGCCAAACCGAGTTGGTATTCTCGCAAAGTGCGGAATGACACGCCGATGGGTTTATCGCTCACGCAGCCAGTGCAATTGACTTTCATAGATGAAGAAGGTCAGTATCGGCAACAGACTCTTTATCCCACTCTGGCTGAAGACCTGGGCGATGCTTGGGTGGATGAAGAGGGAATGTTTTCCGTACAAGTGGGCAACCGTTTCTACCAAGGTCGATTGGATTACCAGGTGTCCTCTGGTGCTAGAAGCAGCAACAACACTTCCTTAGAAATTACGGAAGTTGGCGATGTGAATGCCGACGGGAAAATGGATTATGAGTTGAGCTTCACTTCTGGAAAACGACAATTGATGTTTGGTCAGTAAGCTGTATGTTAAAATTGTAATCAACTAAAAAGCGTGCAGACTCGAAAGGGTTTGCGCGCTGTTTTTTTTAATAGATCTCTTGCAACAGTAAATGATGCGATACAGATGAGATACAAAAAATAACAGGGAAATCTTCTTTGGAGTAGAGGCTTTAGGAAGTACGTTGGAGTGGAGGCTTTAGCCGGTCTTTGAAGTAGATTTTTTAGCCGGAGTAGAGGCTTTAGAAAGTATATTGGAGTGGAGGCTTTAGCCGGCCAGCGGTCGGCCCTTGCAATTCGTGTATGGGGATGCCTACGGCTGACCGGCTAAAGCCTCTACTCCAAAGATCGGCTAAAGCCTCCACTCCAAGGACCGGCTAAAGCCTCCACTCCAATGTACCGGCTTAGGCAAAACTAAACGTTTAATGACATTCTCACGAATGCTTATGTTGCCAAAAATGCGTGAATATCACTTGGTAACTTCCTTTCTCAAAAACGCTATCCTTAAAGTATCCAGGGAATTTTCCACGTTTATTTATAGGTATTGCCATCCAATGTCAGTCACAGAAAACACGATTCTTGTTAATAAAGAAATTTTTGAGTTTCGCAGTCAACTTGTTAACCAATTCATTTTGTTTATTGCCTTAGCTGCTCTGGTGGAAGCCATGATCTTGATCAGCCATACTTTGCATACTGGCTGGTTGCCTTATTTTAGTGTACGCATTCCCCTAATTTTAAGCTTGTGGGTACTCTTTTTATTGAGACATGATTTAAGTTATGCTTGGCGTACTGGTTTAGTGGTTGGGGGAGCTTGGATTTCGATCAGCGCCCATTTGCTTCAATTCGGTCCTGCGATGAATGCCAAAAGTGCATTGATCACCTTGACATTTTTTACAATGCTATTCATAGGAGAACGCGCCGGTTGGCTAACTGTGTCGGCTATAGTAGCCTTATTAACGGCTTTGGGACTGTTAGTAACTCAAGGTTATGTCGTGTATCAATTCAGCTATCCGGATTACCTGCAAAGACCACAAGCCTGGATAGGCATGATCTTTCACCTCACAACCTACAGCGCAATTGTGGGCTATATCGCAGTAAAATTTCTACAATTTTTACAAAATCTATTGGTGCAAAATCGAACTCAAACGGAAGCCTTGCTCACCTCCAATCAACAATTGGAAGCAGCAAATCAAGCCAAACAGGCTTTTCTTGACACCATGAGTCACGAACTGAATACCCCTCTAAATACTTTACTGGGTTATTTATCTTTGCTTCAAGAAACCGACCTCACCTGGCAGCAACGCAGCCATTTGGCCAGTGTTCGTCAAAGTACTCAACACTTGCACAGTCTGGTCAATGCAATCTTAAATACCGCCCGTTTGGAACGACAGCAACAAGTTCTCAACCCGGTAGAATGTGTGCTCATAGAACTGTTGAATCATGTTGCCAACATGATGCAGTTAAAAGCTTACGCCAAAGGTTTACAATTTCAACGTCCCTCTTCCGAATCTCTCTCCATCAATATCTTGGTAGACACTCTGTACCTGCGCCAAGTCTTATTGAATTTATTGGTTAATGCTATTAAATACACCCCTTCTGGTCAAGTGCAATTGAATGTGACCTTACTGGAACATTCAAATCAACAAGCCAAACTTTTATTCGCCGTTTGTGACACTGGAATTGGGATTCCACAAGAAGAACAACATCGCCTCCTACAGCCCTTTGAGCGTGGCAATACTTTAGGAAATACTGGGACTGGTTTAGGTCTCAGCATCGTTCAACAACTCCTTCAACAAATGAACAGCCAGTTAGAAATAGACAGTTCCCCCAACGGCAGTTGCTTTCGATTCCACTTAACAGTTCCCACCTTAAAAACAACTTCTCCAGTTGCCCCCCCTTCTTCCCTCATTCCCCCAGATTTAAAAAATCTGCATGCCTATCAACACAGCCTATTGCTGGGAAGAATTCCACTTTTAAAACAAGAACTTGAACAACTTGCTCAGGACAATTCCTACCATCTCTTTGTCGAATACGCCTTGCAACTCATTCACGAAGACGATAAACAGGGACTGCAACATTTCTTTTGTTCCTTTCTGCCCACCAACGTGCCTCCACTTCGCCTTACTGACCTGCGCATAAAACATGACCCCGAACATCCTAAATTACTCATCATCGATGATGACCATTTTAATGTCCATTTGATAGCTCACTACTTACGAGACTTTGAATTTGATCTACTCAGTGCTAGTAATGGAATAGAAGGAATACAACTGGCTCAACACACTCATCCCCAACTCATCCTGTTAGACATCTACATGCCCGACATGAATGGCTTGGAAGTTTGTCAACGCCTCAAAAATGATCCCCAACTCCACTTCATTCCAATCATCTTCTTCAGCGCCTCCCACCAACCCAAAGACATCATGGCCGCCTTTGCTCACCATGGACAAGATTACATTTTAAAACCAGCCCATGAAGAAGAAGTCATTTCTCGCATCGTCGCTCATCTACAACGTCCTACCTTGTATTACCCACTGGTCAATCGCCTTACAGCCTGTCAAATTCGACAAGCACCAATTGAGCACGATAGTCTACCTGAGGAAAAAAACTTTCCTCCCCTTCAAATAATTGAAAAACTCTATTCAGTTCAAGGTCTCCTGCTGAGAAACCTAAACACCCCGCCCACTTTGGATGAACTTGCACGCCAAATTGGTATAAATCGCAACAAACTCAACGAAGAATTCAAAATTTTATTTGGGGACAGTGTATTTGCTTGGCTACGAGAACAACGTTTACAGCGAGCTCGAGAATTACTTGAAAATGACCGATTGCCCATTCAAAAAATTGCTGAACAAGTTGGCTACACGACTCAACCCCAATTTTCCCGAATATTTAAACAACGATTTGGACAAAGTCCCAAAGAATACCGATTGTC
Organism: Thiomargarita sp.; assembly: GCA_020721005.1. Classification (GTDB taxonomy): domain Bacteria; phylum Pseudomonadota; class Gammaproteobacteria; order Beggiatoales; family Beggiatoaceae; genus DYNP01. The sequence continues at coordinate 181,777 of DYNP01000009.1, read as the reverse complement.
CCTTAAAAACTCAGAATTCACTTATAAGACAACTCAATAGACCTCTTGCAAAAGTAGGCAATCATGAAAAAATGAGAGTTGCCCATCAGTTAAAATACCTTGGAGTGGAAACTTTGGAGTGGAGGCTTTAGCCGGAGAATGGAGGCTTCGGAGTGGAAGCTTTAGCCGGAGAATGGAGGCTTTGGAGTGGAGGCTTTAGCCGGAGAATGGAGGCTTCGGAGTGGAGGCTTTAGCCGGAGAATGGAGGCTTTGGAGTGGAGGCTTTAGCCGGAGAATGGAGGCTTTGGAGTGGAGGCTTTAGCCGGCCAGCGGTAGGCCCTTGCAATTTGTGTATGTGGGTTGATGCCTACGGCTTACCGGCTAAAGCCTCTATTCCAACCTACCGGCTAAAGCCTCTATTCCAACTTGCCGGCTAAAGCCTCTATTCCAACCTACCGGCTAAAGCCTCTATTCCAACTTGCCGGCTAAAGCCTCTATTCCAACTTACCGGCTAAAGCCTCTATTCCAACTTGCCGGCTAAAGCCTCTATTCCAACTTGCCGGCTAAAGCCTCTATTCCAACCTACCGGCTAAAGCCTCTATTCCAACCTACCGGCTAAAGCCTCCACTCCAACTTACGTTTTAAAGCAGGGTTTTGAGGGAAAATGAGAAATGGGATAAATCATTAAAAAAACCTGACTGATCTTAAAGACCGGTCAGGTTTACAAAGGTAGGCTGCGGAAAAAACTCGTAATTTATTTGCGCTCCAAACGACGGTAGGTAATTGCCTCCATCAAGTGAGAAGTCTCAATGCTTTCCTTATTGGCCAAATCTGCAATAGTCCTAGAAACTTTAAGGATACGATACCAAGCTCTGGCAGACAATCCCAATTGTTCAATGGCCGTGTCCAACAAACGTTCATCTCGTTCAGTCAAACGACAAATCTGTTCAATTTCTCGATTGTTAAGACGACTGTTGGGTTTAGCAAATCGTTGAATTTGAATTTCTCGAGCTTTAACCACCCTCTCTCGAACTTGGGCGCTGGTTTCTCGTTGATTATCTTCCCGCAATTCTAAGCGAGGCAAATTGGGCACTTCGATCAATAAATCGATACGATCCAATAGGGGACCGGAGATTTTAGTTCGATAACGACGAATTTGTTCGGGGGAACAATGACAACGACCGCTGGGGTCTCCTTGATATCCACAGGGACAGGGATTCATAGCCGCAATAAGTTGAAAATTGGCTGGAAACTCAGCTTGACGAGCTGCTCGAGAAATAACAATCTGTCCTGATTCTAAAGGTTCCCGTAACACTTCAAGGACATGTTTGCTAAATTCTGGCAATTCATCCAAAAATAATACCCCATTGTGAGCCAAAGAGATTTCCCCCGGGCGCGGTTGACTTCCCCCTCCCACCAAAGCCACTCCTGAAGCAGTATGGTGAGGAGTACGAAATGGTCGAATTCCCCACAGTGAAGCGTCAAAATTTTGTTGCGCAATGGAATTGACAATTGAGGTTTCTAAAGCCTCGCTTTCCGTCATACTGGGTAAAATGCCCGGCATGCGACTGGCCAACATGGTTTTTCCGGTGCCCGGGGGACCAACCATCAGCAGATTATGTCCACCTGCGGCAGCCACCTCCAACGCCCGTTTGGCATGATGTTGTCCTCGCACATCACTTAAATCTGGAAAAGTGGCTGGGTTTTGAAGAGGCACTGGGGGAACAATGCTGCATACGGGAATAATAATTTCCACCTTATGTAAATGCTCACAAATATCTAATAGGTGTTTGATTGGCAAAATGGGCAAATTGCTGACCATGACCGCTTCTTCCAAATTTTGCACTGGAATCACCATTTTTCGATGATCCTTGCGTATTTCCAAAGCGGCCGGCAACACTCCACTGATAGGTCTTACTTCTCCTCCCAAAGCCAATTCTCCCAAAAATTCATATTGTTCCAATTCACTCAAGGGAATTTGTCGAGAAGCTGCCAAAATGCCAAGGGCAATAGCCAGATCAAAACGCCCCCCTTCCTTGGGCAAATCTGCGGGCGCCAAATTGATGGTAATTCTTTGTAAAGGGAATTCAAATTGACTGTTGAGCAACGCACTGCGAACCCGGTCTTGACTTTCTTTAACCGCAGTTTCGGGAAGACCGACAATAGAAAGCCTGGGCAAACCATTGGTCATATGGACTTCAATGGTCACTGGCAAAGCCTGAATGCCCACTTGGGCTCGACTGTAAACAATGGCTAATGTGGACAGGGGATTATTCTTCAGCAGTTGATTGGGAACGACGTTGAGCTTCGAGAGTAGCTACTTGTATTTCCAAGGCTTCCAACCGAGCCCGAGTTCGAGCCAACACTGCTTTTTGAACATCAAATTCTTCTCGTGTCACCAGATCCAATTGTTGCAGGGCACTGTTCAGAGCCACGCGTAAATTCTGTTCCAAATCTTGATGCAGGGTAAATAGATTGCCGGGTAAACTGTGGCTAACATGTTTGAATAAAGTGTCAAATGGGGTGTTCATGAGGTTTCACTCGTTGTTGGGAATAAATACAACCGCAGTAATGTTGTCGGTAAAACTGTTCTCTTTCGGTAACCATGGCCATCCGTTGCACTCCACCCTGCTTGCGCCAATTGTGAGCCCAATAATGTAAGTTGGGATAACGACTGGCTGCCCGTTGTCCACTGTCTGTAACTTGTTGAAAATTTTTCCAACGGGAAATGCCCAAGGAACTGCTGAATATCGTAAATTTCTGCTCATGAGCATATGATGCAGTTCGTTGCAAACGCATGTCGAAACATGCTGTGCAGCGGGGACCTCTTTCCGGATATTGCTCTAACCCTTTGATTTTGGGAAACCAATGTTCTGGATCATAGTCAACATCCACAAAGGGAATGTGTCGTTGTTCGGCAAAATGTTGACTTTCCTGTTTCCGAATTTCATATTCTTGATGAGGATGAATATTGGGATTGTAATAAAATAAGGTGAGTTGATAACCGGCTTCTAATAAGGTCTCAATCATACCTCCAGAGCAGGGAGCGCAACAGATGTGCAAAAGTAGACGGGTAGAGTGGTCCGGGGACGGTAAAAGTTGAGCAGTCATAAAGAATATTGAAAAACTGAAAATTGAGAAATTATGGTTATAAATCTTACACTTAGCAGGCACATTGGGCACTTTATGGAGCATTCACCCAATTGCTCAATCGTTCTCGCAAGTCGTCACAAAGCCCACATTCTCGACAGGCCGATTGACTTTTAGTGGCTAAGGGAAAATTGTGGTTTAGAGTATCCTGCAAGATGGGTAAATAGGCATGCAAGGAATTTGCTTTGTCGGCAGCAGAGACAGTCAATAATTGGGTTTCTATGATTTGAGTACATAATTGATGCAACTCGTTGAATTCTTGGCAATGTTCCTTATGGGTAGCTTCTTGAGATGACTCATTGAAAATGGAGACTAAACTTTGAATTTGTTCATCAAGCACAGGGTTGCCACTGAGATATTGTTTTTTCCAACGCATGGGCTTCATAAGCGGTTCTCATTAAACAAATGGGGGAAGTTAATACAGCGCTTTGACTTGATAGCCTTGCTCTTCAAGTAATTTCAGAATCCCTTTTTCTCCAGGTAGATGCAAGGCACCCATGGCAATAAAAGCATTCCCTTCCAACAAACGAAGTTGCATTCTGTCCACCATTCTTACATTGCGTTCATCCAGTATGCCAGTCATGAATTTGCGCATCAGCCCCTGATGTTTCGGGGAGATTTTTTGCATTTGTTGTTCGTTGATGTCTAGTAACCCAGTTAAATCTCGGGCCAAATACAAATCATGTAATTGTCCCATTAATTTTTGGGATTCTTCAATGTAAGGTAAGGATTCTTTGAGCAAAATAACTTGTTCCGGAATGGACAATAGATCAAAGATGGCCAATTGCTCATCCACAGTTTCCAAACCATAAACTGGTTGCTTGGCTGCCTTGGCTTGTTGATACAGCATTAAATCTAAGAAGGTTTCTCCTGTGGGATCAGGATCGCTGATCAGGACGAGAATAGCCAAGGGTTTTAAGCGTTTGGTGACTTCTTCCGGCACTCCTTGTTTTTTCAATTCCAAAACCAAAGTTTGATAGTCAGCCGGGGGTAAGAGGCGATCTAAGGTTTTGTCCAACGGCAGGTACATGTTGAATAAGACAGTCAACAGTTTGTCTGCTTCCAAGTCCATTTCAACGCTAACACTGTCAGCGTGCGTAAAGTGCTGCTGCACCAGGAGAGGCAGTTTCATGACTCGGGGATCGTCTGAATGGATGGTGCCAAATAGATAGCTGGGAGTAAGACCGGGTTTACTGACTTGCCAAAGTAGACCAGTCTGAGCAGCCCAACTGTGGCTATTGATAATCTGGAATAGTAAAATAAGTCCCAGTAAATTGAATAGGAATGGGGGGCTTTTTTTGATCATGGGTGGATTTTCCAAAGAGTAAGGGTTAAAAGTGAACTTAAGTCACTTAAAAACGTTTGCCGACTCCAATTCCCATAACCCAAGGATTGATGTCTACACTGAGATCAACATTGCCCAGCAATCCGGAATAGAATGAGGCTTTGGTGTCAATTTGCATGTATTTGAGGTCGGCATTAAGATACCATTCGTTACCTAAATCATAGTCTGCCCCAACTTGAACGACCCAACCGAAAGAAGGATCCAAGTCGATGTCGCTGACGCCTTTCAATCCACTTTCCAAGGAGTCGGTGGCCTTGGTATCAAAGAAGTAGGTGTAATTGAGACCGGCACCTACATAGGGACTTAAAATGGCATAAGGTGCCAAATGGTATTGTAAAATCAAGGCGGGAGGCAACACCCGGGTTTTCATAATAGTGCCAGGAGCCAGGGAGAATAAGGTATTTCCTTCCGATGAAATACTGTGTTGGGAACTGAGATCCAATAACAATTCTACACCAATAACAGGGGTGAGCATGTACACAAAGTCAATGTCCAAAGTCATTGCGCTGTCCACGGTGACATTGGTCCCTGGGACGCTGTTGCCATCGGCATTGACGTTACTGCTACTGCTGTCAGGTTCAATATTGATCAGTCTGCCTCGTACCATTAAATCCCCCATGTCCAATCCGGATGCGGGCATACTTAAAACACTGAGGGCTAAGACGGGTAATAAACAACGGGCAAAGGGTTTGAACATGGTTATTTCTCCTGAAATATCTTATCGTTAATGAATAATAGGGTTGGTTAATTAAAGGGTTAATACAGTTATTCCGGCGTGCAAAGGGACAGTAAGAAGCTGAGTGATCAGCCCACTGTCAGCCCGAATAATTGTATCCTAACTCTGCCAAAATTAGAATTATTTTCTCACTCCCCCACTTCTCCACTGATTATCAGCAATACTCTTAAAATTCCAAGCCCTGTGAATTATTAAGCAATTCCTCACTCCCCACCCTTAAAAAATCACTGCTAATCTTTCCCTACCCATCCTCTATCTTGAATTTAATCGTGGACAAATGCTTTTGGATTATCTATACTAACCCCCCAAACCTAAAATATTATCTCCTCATTTAAACCCGACGTAAAAACTTCCATTTTCCTCACAACAACTGACAACTATCTGCCGACCAACCTACCATGACAGCACACCCCACTCTGACCCTGAGCTGCGAATTCTTCCCCCCTCGTACTGAACAAGGCAGCCTCAAGTTACGTCAAACCCGACAAGAACTTGAAGTTTTACAACCCGCCTTCTTTTCTGTCACCTTTGGAGCAGGAGGAACAACTCAAGAAAAAACCATTGAAACGGTCCTAGACATTCAACAAAACTCTCGTTTTGAAGCAGCACCTCACCTCTCTTGCATTGCCAGTACCCAAGAAGGCATTCGCCAAATACTCAAAAATTACCAAACTCATCACATCAAACGCATTGTTGCCCTAAGAGGAGATGCTCCCTCTGGATGGGTGGGACGTTTAGGAGACTTTGCCTTTGCCAGTGAACTGGTCCAATTCATTCGTGCAGAAACTGGAGACCACTTTCACATTGAAGTGGCAGCCTATCCAGAATTTCACCCTCAAGCTCGAACCACCAGAGCTGACCTTGATTTCTTCAAACAAAAAGTAGAAGCAGGCGCCAACAGTGCCATCACTCAATACTTTTACAATCCAGACGCCTATTTTCGCTTCCTAGACAGCTGTGCCCAAAAAAATATTACCATTCCCATCGTGCCTGGCATCATGCCCATCAACAACTATGAACAACTGGTCAGATTCTCAGACACCTGCGGTGCAGAAATTCCCCGCTGGCTCAAATTGCGCCTCAAAGACTTAGAAGAAGATAAAACCGCCCTACAAGACTTTGGTTTGGACGTGGTCACCCAACTCTGTGATCACCTTATCCGAGGAGGAGCTCCAGGCCTGCACTTTTACACCCTCAACCAAGCTCATGCCATTCTAGAAATTGCTCAACGCTTGGGACTGCTTAACCCTTCAAGCTCCACTTAAACTCATTCCCAATTCTATCTGGCAACCCCTTGAATTTACAGACAGAGTCCCTTCCCCACCCACCCACTCTTGAACAATCATTCCCACAACCCAATGTGGGAATTTACCTTAAATAACCTCCAGTCGGAAATGCCTTATGACAACCCCAATCTCAATCAACAGGGTTGCCCTATTTAAAGGATACTCTAAATCATGACAAATTTACCTGGCTTACTCCTTGTTGATGACGATCCACTCATCAGCGAGTCCCTAGCCTTTGTACTCAAAGACAGCTTCCTTGTCCACATCGTAGCCACCCGAGAAGAAGCAAAACGCCTGTTATACACCATACCGGTATTGCCCAACCTGGCCCTTGTTGACTTGGGACTGCCCCCCAACCCTCACAGTCCCACTGAAGGCTTCATGCTGGTCTCCGAACTATTAACCTTCAACCCCGCCATCAAAATCCTGATCCTATCTGGACAAGACACCCAAGAAAATGTGCGGCATGCTCTCACCCTAGGTGCCGTTGACTTCATTCCCAAACCTTGCGACATGGAACTGCTAAAAACCCGTCTCAAGCACCAGCGCATGATCTTTGAAGCTGAACAACATCGTCCCCAAGCCGAACAAAAATCCTGCGGACTCATTGGACAAAGTCCCGCCATGGACAGCCTGCGTTCCCAAATTCAACAATTTGCCAACTCCCCCTTTTCAATTCTCATCCAAGGAGAATCTGGGACCGGCAAAGAACTCGTTGCCCGTTGCCTCCATACCCAAAGTCAACGCGCCGATATGCCCTGCCTCACCCTAAATTGCGCCGCCTTCACCACCGAATTACTGGAAGCCCAACTTTTCGGACATGCCAAAGGTGCATTCACAGGCGCAAACACTGCCCGCTCCGGCTTTTTTGAAGAAGCCAGTCAAGGCAGTCTCATTCTCGATGAAATTGGCGAAATGCCCCTACCCCTCCAAGCCAAACTACTGCGCGTACTGGAAAATGGAGAATACTATCGTTTGGGCGAAACCAAAGTACGGCAATCTTCCGCCCGCATCATCGCCTCCACCAACCGGGACCTGCGAGAAGAAGTCAATACCGGTCTCTTCCGAGCCGACCTCTACCACCGTCTCAGTGTACTCACTGTCAAAGTCCCCCCCCTATGCGAAAGAGGAGAAGACAAACTCCTACTCCTGGAAAGTTTCCAAAAATTTTATGCCGACATGGGCACCCTGTTTCGACTGGATGAAACTGCCACTGCCTGCTGGATAAACTACAGTTTCCCCGGCAACGTTCGAGAACTCAGGAATATTGTCATTCGACTCGGCGCCAAATATGCAAACCAACTGGTCAGCCAACCCCAACTCGAAGAAGAATTGGAACCCAATCTCGGCGACAAACAATTCGTCGAAGTCGATTCCGATGAAGACGTCGTTAAACGCCTACAAAAAGGCAATTTCTCCTTGGACGATGAACTGCTTCAATGGGAACGTCGTTATGTCAACATGGCCCTCAAACTCACCCAAGGCAATCTCAGCCATGCTGCGCGCCTACTTGGCATCAATCGCACCACCCTGTACAGCAAAATGCAACGCCTCACCAAACAACACTAACCCCAGGTCTCACTTTGACCACCATCCCCCACTCAATCACCCAAAACACCTATTGTTGGGACTCATTATTATGCCACTTATTTTAACCATTCTCCTACTCATAACCTCCAGTCTTACCTGGGCCGGAGACGCCGCTCAACTCAACTTCATTGGATTCTCTAAAACCGGAAAAAACCTTGCTTTTCAAGAATATGGCACGGAAGACGGCTCCAATGTCACCTATGCCACCACCTATTTTATCGACGTGGAAAAAAACAAATATGCTGCCAAACCAGTAACCACTCGCAATGAAAATGATAAAAATAAACTCTCGGAACACTCCGTGCAACAAATCAACCTGGGCCAAGCCACTGACTTATTAACCCAACTCGGCATTGTAACCCATAACCGGGGACAAAAATTAGCCTCTCGCCTCATCACCGACCTCGGAGTAAACCCTAAAGAAGTGCAATTTGTGCTCACTCCCCCTTTAGGTGGAACTTTACCTTCTCGCTACACCTTAAAACTCACCGAAGAATCTGCGGAAGCCGATTGTTTTGGCATGGGAGAACCCAAAATTTTCACCCTGAGCTTATTTAAAGGGGAACAAGAATCCATCTTACAAAAAGACACCCAAATCCCCCAGAGCCGTGGTTGCCCATTGAGTTACCGCATTCAAGACGTCTATTGGTACCAAGACAAATATATCGCCGTATTTATCAACATTCTCACCCTAGGATTTGAAGGACAAAACCTACGTTATCAAGTAGTTACCGGAAAACTCTAACTGACCCTCAGCGGTCCCCAATCACTCCATGCTGCCACTTAACCAGTTGAAGCGGTGATTCCAATGTACCTCAAAATCATTATCCTACTTTCAGGAGGAGTGATTGGCGCCTGCCAATCTGTTCCCTCCACCAACCCAAATACCGCCACACCACCTAACCCACTGATACCTCGCTGTCTTTGCCCCCAAGGAGAAATTAAGCTCCCCAATCAATATTGCACCCATTCTGCACGAGACTCTGCTTTAGAAAACATGCAATCCATCCTGGCCATCAGGACCAGCGACGACTTGCTTGACGAATTCTATCAATCAGAAAAAAATCGAATTGAACAAGGACTGCTTGACCAATTGACCTGTGGGGAACAACAACAACGCTCTCATTGGCTAACTGAAGTGCCCAGTCCCAATCCGACAAATTCTCAACTGGCTATCACTTCTATCGAAGAGCTCTATCGACATCACCAACCGGCTTTGGAAAGTGCTTATGTCCGCTATGCCAAAAAACATCGTCCCCCGGTTATTATCATCCAAGAAATAGACCCTCATCCTCGACCCTGGAAACATGCTCATCCAAGACCACATTTTCCATATTACCCTTGATTTCAAACACTTAAATTCTATACATAGCCAGTTCCCAAACTAGGTAGGATGCATTGCGCTCCCAACAATTGCCCAATGCAAACATGAAACAACATCATTCCACAACGACAGGAGTCACCATGTTAGTGCGTCGATTACCAGTTTACCTCCTATTAGATTGCTCCTCCTCAATGACTGGTCAGCCCATTGAACAAGTGCGCCAAGGTTTAAGAGCCTTACTCGACGATCTGATCACCGAACCCATGGCTATAGAGACCGTCCACCTTTCCGTGATCACTTTTAACAGCACCGCCCAACAAATCATCCCTCTAACTGAACTGATTCAATTCAAGGAACCCAAAATCGAAGCCAATGGCGCCACTGCCCTGGGTGCAGCCTTAACCCTGTTAAAAGACGCCTTAAATCGAGAAATTCGGAAAAACAGCGAAGAGCAAAAGGGAGACTGGAAACCACTGGTATTTCTCATGACTGACGGCATGCCCACCGATGCTTGGGAGACTGCCGCCGACGAACTCAAAAAACAAAAAATTGCCAACCTCATTGCCTTTGCAGCCGGTCCCGGAGCAGACATTCAAAATCTAAAACGCATCACCGACATTGTACTAAAATCCGATGAACTGTCTCCTGGAGCACTCAAAGCCTTTTTCCAATGGATGAGTCAATCCATTTTACGTACCGGCAAAAGTGTACAAGTCATGGCCCAAGGCAGTCCCATTGACCTACCCCCTCCTCCTCCCCTGATCCAAATTGTACCCTAATAACTTGACCTACCAACTAATTTATAAAGGAACATTCTATGTATCTCTGGCTTAAAGCCTTACATGTCATGTTTATGGTCACTTGGTTTGCCGGTCTATTCTATCTGCCCCGACTCTTTGTTTACCATGCCATGAGCACCGATCAAGCCAGCATTGAACGCTTTAAAATCATGGAACGCAAACTCTATTATGGCATCACCACTCCAGGTGGGATTATCACTATTCTCTTGGGAACATGGCTGGTTATTCAATTCTGGTGGCAACCTCTGATCAATTTTACTCCAGACACCCGCTGGCTACACACCAAACTGCTTCTGGTCACCCTGCTGACCATTTACCACCTTTACTGCGGCAAACTATTACAAGACTTTAAACACGATCGCAACCGTTACAACCATGTTTTTTACCGCTGGTTTAATGAATTTCCAGTACTAATTCTCATTGGAGTCATCTTACTCGTTTACCTAAAACCTTTTTGAATTCCCAACTCAATTATCAACGTTCCCACAACGAAATCTTCATGTGCAACCCCAACCACTGCTGATCATCGAATGACAACTTCTCCCCTATCATTGACCTCAATCACCGCAATTAACACCTTACTTCCTTGCACACTCAATACAACATCCGGTAACTTTTGAGAACCTCCCCGAAAATAAACCGTGCTTTTCACCCAAGGATCAACCAAATTCCCGTGACGTGCATACAAATTTGCAAACACCTGATACCTACCCAATCTGGCTTGGGGATTTTCCCAAATTTCCACACCGGGACCCCGAGTGGTATCCACACTCAACTCTGCCAAAGATGCAAAATCAAGACGAGAACGATTATGACGCTCAAAATAAAATTCATTCCCAACAGTATCCACAACATGCAAATCAATATCTTGGTTCAACGTTTCCCATTTCAACACAATGGCCAAAAAAGTCTGTCTCAACTCCTCTTGACACTGATTTAACTGAGTATTGATGCGAGTTTGTTCAAATCGACACTGTTGCAAATGCTGCTGATTTTCAAGCAATTCTGCCTGACTCTCTGACAAACGATCCCGTAAAATTGAAACTTGTTCCACCACCTCTGAATTTTTCAAATAATAAGGAAAAAGAATCACCGTAAGCAAAATAAACGTGCCCATAGTTGAAGCAAATAAATCCAAGGCGGACAACGTAAACAAATTGATTTCTCGACGTAATTTTTTCATGGTTCAGTATCTGGTAATAAAATATTTAATATCTTATGGGCAAGCAGAAAACAATGCTATTAAAACCCAGTTCCTAAGTTAGCAAATATACTTGATTCTCCATAGAATTGTCAATCGTCCTAAAACAAAAACTACCTTTTTGCAAGCAAATTGCCCCAATAATCAATTTCATTTGTTTTAAACCCATTTTATTACCATGAAAGAAAAAGCACTCGATGAACTTGAGAAATTACGAAAACATGAACTTCGTTATCGAACTCTCATCCAAAACCAAACCGAATTGATTTGCTGTCATAGCCCTAGCGGCCATCTTAACTTTGTCAACGAAGCCTATTGTCGTTATTTTGACAAAACAGCTGACACATTATTGGGACAACGATTTTTTCCCGCCATTTTAGAAATGGAAAATACCTTTTACAAGCAATTTACCAACAATATAAATCCAAACAATTGTTTATTTGAACTTGAACACCAATTAAAACTTCCCAATGGAGAAATGCGTTGGCAATCTTGGGTGGTGCGGGCTCTATTCGATGAGCAAGCACAACTCTTTGAATATCAATCAGTTGGCAGAGATATTACCAAACACAAGCAAGCTGAAGAAAAACTATTACTGGCCAAAGAAATGGCGGAAACTGCCACTCGAGCCAAAAGTGAATTTTTGGCCAACATGAGTCATGAAATTCGTACCCCTATGAATGGAATAGTGGGTATGACCGAATTACTCTTAAACACCAAACTCACTGATAAACAGCGAGAATATGCTGAAATTATTTGGCAATCCAGTGAAGCTTTGCAAACTTTGATCAATGACATTTTGGATTTTTCCAAGATTGAAGCCGGTAAACTGACTTTAGATGCCCAGGCATTTAATTTAGAAACTGCCATTTCAGAAGTCATTCGTTTACTGTCAGTTACTGCCCAAAGCAAAGGCTTGAGTCTCAACATGTCTTACATTACCAATGCCCCGCGTCATTTTGTGGGCGATGTGGGTCGCATTCGACAAATATTGATCAACTTAGCTGGGAATGCCATTAAGTTCACAACCCAAGGGCATATTTTAATTCAAGTCCATTGTCAATCAATTCAACACAATATCGCCAGAATGCGCTTCCAAATTGAAGACACGGGTATTGGTATTGCGCTCAGTCACTTAAACAGCATTTTTGAAAAATTTACTCAAGCCGATTCTTCAATTACTCGCCAATTTGGGGGTACCGGTTTGGGACTGGCAATCAGTTCCCAATTGATCAACCTGATGGGGGGAGAAATTTCGGTACAAAGTGAGCTTGGAAAAGGTTCCATTTTCTTCTTCACCTTACCTTTACCCATTGCTAAGTTAGAAGAAATTGAAGAAATAGAAAGCGTTAGCCTTGAAAAAGTGACAAATACACCGCCAGTTTTTTCGGCAATTCAAACTGCTACTTTGAATTCTCCACGATGGACCCGAGAATTTGACGAATACAAGGCTCGTTTTACAAATGTACCCATTTTATTAGTTGAAGACAATGATATTAGTCGTATGGTGGCTGCTAATATTTTAGAACAATTTGGATGTCGGGTTTCTCAAGCCAGACAAGGTAAAGAAGCCCTGTCTATTTTGGAACAGCAACCTCATAGTTTGGTGTTTATGGATGTGCAAATGCCTGAAATGGATGGATTTGAGGCCACTCGATTGATCAGGGAACGAGAAGGTCAAACTCGACATACCATCATCATTGCCATGACTGCCAATGCAATGCGGGGAGATGCTGAATATTGCCTAAAAATGGGGATGGATGACTATTTGGCCAAACCCATTAGTTTAGAGCGAGTTTTTAATATGCTAGAGAAACATATTCCGATAAATCTTACTGCCCCGATTCAACAAGTTGTGAGCCACACTGTTAAACAAATTTTACTGGCGGAAGACAACTTGGTTAATCGCATTGTCGCCCTTAACATGTTGAAAGGTTTGAACTGTAAAGTGGATATTGCGGAGAATGGAAAAGAAGCGGTGGAAATGTGCGAAAAAACCATTTATGATCTGATATTAATGGATATTCAGATGCCTTATGTAGATGGGCTGGAGGCCACACAATTAATTTTAGCAAATTCAGTCAATCAACAAACTCCCATTGTGGCAGTGACTGCCAACAATCAACCTTCAGATATTAAACGTTATTTGGCGGCGGGCATGAAAGAATGTGTGGGAAAACCTTTGACTGTGGAACGATTGAGAAATGTCGTTGAAAAATATACAGCATTACAATCGGGCATGGCATTCAATTCTTTGCCGAATTTGTCAAAACATTTACCGGTACCAGAAGGGACCGTAGTCACACCTACAGTCATCCATGATTTTTTGCAGTTACCTACCTTTGATTTTGAGCAGGCCAAACGCATTTCTTTAGGGAATAGGCAGATTTTGGAAAAAATCTTAGATAAATTCACTGAAGATATTCCCCAACAGTTGAAAAAATTACAAGAGGCCTTGGAACAGGGGCAGGCACATAACATTGAAAGATTAGCACATTCCCTAAAGGGCAGTGCTCGAAGTATTGGCGCATTACGGTTGGGAGAAATTTCTTATCTAATTGAAAATCAAGCTAAAGTTTACATGATGATAGCTGAACAATCCTTGTCTTTTCCAATCAATATTCCAAAACAATCTGGACCTGGGCATTCTAAGTTGGCTGAGCAGATATCCAGTCAAATGGCTTTATCAAATCTGATTGATCAACTTAAAGAAGAGGTCAAACAATTGCAGGAAAATTGGAAAAAACAGAATTGGGACAACTTATTCATGCAATAATATATTGAATACAGTGATAATTATTGATTGATTTGAATTTGCCAAAATTTGTTAAAGATGGGAATTTTGTTCCAACAGGTCACAAATTGCTTTTTCTTCAAAGTTTTTGGCCAATTGTTTTACATGTTGTAGAAATGCAGATAAACGGGGCTCTTCTTGAGTTAATTCATCGATATAGTTTAAGATTTCCCCAATATCTCCTTGTTTGGCAAGATGAAGCAGTTTCTGGTTGTATTTTTCCGGTAATGTCACGATCTCTGGTAATGTTACCGTCACATTTTTGGCCAAATCGGCAGTATTGTCAAAAGGTTTAGCTTGATCTTCTACTTCATAGATCCAATTTAAAGCCAGATGCTTTTGTAGACAGTCCAGCAATTTTTGTAGGATAATTGGTTTGGGAATAAAATCATTGCATCCAGCAGCCAAGGCTTCTTGACGATCTTGATTGAAAACACTGGCGGAAATGGCAATGATGGGCAATTTGGATAGTTCGGGAATAGTCCTGAGTTTAGATGTGGTCTCAAATCCGCTGAGCGTTGGCATCAACAGGTCCATCAGTACAAGATCAGGGGCCCAATTTTTAATTCGAGTTAAGGCTTGTTGCCCACTTCTCACTTCTTGAATGTCAAATTTTAGGGAATTTAAGAGATCGCTGAGAAAAGAGGCAGTTTCTAATTTATCGTCTACAATCAAGATTTTGTAACGTTCCCGCCCTTGTTTTGTCAGCGGGGAATCAGTTGTCAGTTGGTAACCGATGATTTGAGTTGAGTTGTTGTTCTCTTCATGGGGAAATAAGTTTAAGGAGGGCATTTTTAACTCTGTCCAAAACAGGCTACCCATTTTCAAAGTGCTTTCAACTTGTAATGTTCCCCCCATTATTTCAACCAATTTTTTGGTAATACTCAGTCCCAATCCAGTTCCTTCCGATTGATGAGGGGCGGTTTCCGCTTGTTCAAAGGGCAGGAAGATTTTAGACAGGTCTGATTCGCTAATGCCGATGCCAGTGTCACTGACTTCAATGCGCAGTTGTTCTTCAAAGTAACCAATTCTCAAGGTGACAGTGCCTTGATCGGTGAATTTGACTGCGTTCCCCAATAAGTTAATGATGATTTGGCGCACCCTTTTTTCGTCAGTGAGCAAGGCATTGGGTAGGGAAGATAGGGGTTGGTATACGAAGGTAATGCCTTTTTGTTGGGCACGAACTTTAAACATTTCTACAATGCTTTGTATAAAGTGTTTTAATTGCAGTGGGGCTATTTTTAAGTCGGTGTGGCCGGCTTCAATTTTGGAGAGGTCCAAGGCGTCATTGATCAGGGTTAACAAATATTCCCCACTGTGTTGTATAATGTGCAAACCGTCTCGTTGTTTGGGGGTCAATTGTCGATCCCGAGTCAAAAGTTGAGCATATCCTAAAATGCCATTGAGTGGGGTTCTCAATTCGTGACTCATGTTGGCTAAAAAGGCACTTTTGGCTCGATTTGCTGATTCAGCAGCCAATTTGGCTTGTACCAAAGAATGAGCATTGTCTTCAGCTGCTTGACGCGCTTGCTGAAGTTGTTGGGCAGTGTTGGTCGTTAGGTAATGGGAAACGACAATGACGATGAGACTGATGCTTCCCAAGGTCAAAATTAATCCAATCAGTTGTCGCCAAAATTTTTCCTTTCGATCATCCCAAGGGTGTTCCAAAAAAATCACGTCAAAGTCTAATTTTGTGTCGACCAAACCTTCTAAGTGACTGATAGGTCCAGTTATTTTCTGGGTTTCAGTCAATTTTATTTGCCCTACGTTGATAAGCGTGTCTGTGCCATATTTAAGTAAAAAATGGCTGCCCACATAGGTTGTTAATGTGGTTCAAATTTTGAGCATTTAAATAGTATCCTACTGCAAATGCAGCATTGATGCCATGTGTTTTTTCCTGAAATATTTGCCATCTGACTAATACTAAATTGCCTTCAAATAGAGTTATTTGCGGTTTAGTGGGGGGATTTTTTAGAAATTTGGCAATTTCAGGTTGAAATTGGTCCGTTTTGCCAAATAAATGGGGTTGATCAGTTCTCATGATCAGTGTGCCTTGTCCATCATAGACATTGATTAAATCAAATCCAAATCCCTGATGAAAAGGGATGAGCAAATCCAGCAATCGATCTCTATCTTCAGTTAACAAACTGTCTTGAATCTGCCAATCTTGTCCAATAAATTGAGTTAATTCAACAATTTTTATGACTAATTCTTTAAAACCATTGTATAATTTCAGTTGGCGAAATTCTTGCTCTTTTTGGATATCTTGTTGAAAAAGGGTATTTTCAACCCAGATGATGTAGACAATTCCAGCAATCATGAGCGCTGTAGTTAGCAAGGTAGGAATGAGTAATTTTAGGCGAAGACTAAACATAGTTTAGGACCATTGAAACCGTCATAAAATTTGAGTGCACTGTGTGCTAACCTTTTGTTTAGAAATTAAATTTATACCAAAACGTTTGAGAATTACTGATTTTGTTCTTGAAGGAATATCTTCCGAATTCCTGCATAGAAGTTATCTGGGCGTATCGCAAAGCCTTTTGTTTCGGCTTTTTCGAGTAAATTTGGGTCAATGTTGGGTAATATTTGTCGCAATTGAATTTGTATGTTTTCTGGTAAGGAAGGATGAGCTGCCACGCAACCATTGGGAATAGCAGGAATTTGCAGGAGAATTTTAAAAATGTCTCCATGTTTCTTGATGGCTTTTAGGAAATTGGGTTGCCAAGTGGCTCCGGCAACAATGCTTTCGGCAACAATGGCATCTGTAATATTAGGATGGCTTCCCAAAAAGTAAGTTTTGCCAAAAAATGATTTGTAATCAATGCCCTTTTCTCTCAATAGGGCATTGGGATAAACATAACCGCTGGTGGATTCCAAGTCAACAAAGCCAAAGGATTTGTTTTTAAGGTCTTCTAGGGAGTTAATGGTGGTGTGTTTTTTAAGGGTGAGAATGTAACCAAAGTAGGAATCAGTAAGGGCCGTTTTTTCAATATTCCAAATCAAGAGGGTAGCTAGGGAACGAATATCTGGATTTTTTTGAGTTGCCCGCAGGTAGGTGATTGGACCCAGTTCGGCCAAATGCACTTTGCCTGTGACCAATTGTTCCACCAGGTGTTCATAGCTGGTGGCGCCCACCGCAATAAATCGACAGTTGGTTTGTTGGGTTAGCCAATTGAGCATGGGTTGATAGGCTGTTTTAATGTCATTGAGCGATCGTCCTTTTTGCCAGGGAGGAATTCCAAAACGACAAATTGGTTGTTCAGTGTTTTCTGCATGTAGGTATGGCGAGAGGAAGGAGGAAGGAATTAGGAATATTGACAAATAGAGTATATTTAATAATTTCCGCATGTTGTGTATCTCCTTAATTTCAGGTATTCTGTTTAGGGAACGAGATGGTTGGTTTAGTTTTAAGGATGGACAAGGGGTAAAAAATAAATTATCATTAAGGTTTGAAAAGTCGTGTCATTTGTCCACGGTTCTAAAATTATCTCCCTCAAATCAGTGAGAATTTTCAATTTAGAGAATGGCTCTTGGGTGCATTCTCTCCTTCGTAGGGAATAATTTAAGAAAACCATCAGGATTTAGTCCGATCAATAACTCACTTATTTTAACTTATTCTTGACATTATAGCAGAAAATCACTATGAAAGCCATTTTACTGACTGCTCCAGGCAGTGTTGATTGTTTAAAGTTGACTGAAATTCCCATGCCCAAAATCAGTTATCCCAATGGGGTGCTGATTCGTCTTAAAGCCGCAGGCATTAATCCTGTGGATTATAAAATGCGACAGCGCGGTGGTTTCTTCCCAGATCATTTGCCAATCATTTTGGGATGTGATGGGACCGGATATGTTGAGGCAATGGGGGAAAATGTGACCCGTTTTAAAGTGGGAGATGAGGTGTATTTTTTTAACGGGGGAATTGGTAATGAAGAATCTGGGAATTATGCTGAATATACCGTTGTTCATCAGGATTATTTGGCGTTTAAACCGGCAACTCTTTCCATGGCTGAGGCTGCGAGCTTACCTTTGGCATGGATTACAGCTTGGGAATCTTTGATCGACAGAGCCCAGTTGCAAACTCATCAAACGGTGTTAATTCATGCGGGGGCAGGTGGGGTAGGATATTTGGCCATTCAGTTGGCCAAACGGTTGGGGGCACAAGTTGTCACCACGGTCAGTGATGCAGCCAAGGCTCAATTCGTGCGAGAATTGGGGGCTGATCAGGTGATCAATTATCGGGACACGGATTTTGTCAAGGCGTGTTTGGAATGGACGAAGGGTCAAGGAGTTGATGTTTGTTTTGATACGGTAGGAGGAGATGTAACTTGTCGTTCCCTAGAAGCAACTCGGGTTTATGGTAAGTTGGTGACTTTGCTGGATTTATCTTGTCCAGATTCGGCATTTAAATTGGCCAGAATGCGTAATATCAGTTTGATTCAGGAATTGATGTTGACGCCTTTATATTTGGGGATGTCAGAGGCTAGAATTAAGCAGAGAATGATGTTGGAAGAGGCTAATCGTTTGTTTGAACAACAACAGTTGAGAATTCATGTCAGCCAAATATTTCCTTTGAGTGAATTTGCACAGGCTCACCATTTAATTGAGCAAGGACATGTGCAAGGTAAGTTGGTGTTGGAAATTTGAGCTATTCCTCAAATTTGATATCCTTGTCAAATCAATCACCTGCCAACAGTTCTATCCAATGTTTTACGGGAACGGAAGTGCGATTTTGCAAATGCAGATAGCAGCCGATATTGGCAGTCACAATCAGATCGGGAGAATTGGCTTGTAAAACTTGTAATTTTTGTTGAGCCAGTTGTTCGGACAGCTGAGGTTGCAACAGGGAATAGCTGCCTCCAGCGCCACAGCAAATTTGGGAATCAGTCACTGGTAACAGAGAAAAGTTGAGGCGAGTTAGTAGGCTTTCCAAATGTCCTGTCAGACGTTGGCCATGTTGTAGGGTGCAGGGAATGTGTAAAGCTATTCTTTGACTTGGCAAGGCGGACCAACGTTGGGGAGGCTGGGCATGTGTAATTTCTGTTGCAACCACTTCAGCAATATCGCGAGTTAAGTTGGCAAAATGGGCTGCTTTTTCCGCATAGTCCTTGTTGAGCCAAGGCGGTTGCTGAGATTTGGGAATAAGGGTTGTTTTGAATAAGCGTCCATATTCTTTAATAAAAGCTCCACATCCACTGGCAGTGCTGACTATGGTTTCGACGCCTTGCTCTATCCAGGGCCAATGTTGGTCTATGAATCGGCGGGCTTGTTCCAAACCGGTGTTGACTTCTCCCAAATGGTAGGATAGAGCGCCACAGCATTGTTGAGTCCCAGGCAGCAATTCAATGCCCAATTCATTCAAAACCCGCGCTGCAGCCACATTGACTTGGGGAGTGAGCACCGATTGTACACAGCCTGGGAGCACCACCATTTTCCGTATATGGGACTGAAGTGGGGGCCAGGTTGTTTTGGGAGAAGGGGGAGGCAAATGCAGTTTGAGACCGGTGGGCAATAGTGGGTGAGCGAGGCGTCCCAAGCCCACAAGCAGTTGAAAATAGAGAGGATAGGGCAAAGTGAGTTGTAAAATTTTTCTTAACAATCGATCTGACAGGGGTCGTTTCAATTGGGCAGTGATCAGTTGTTGTCCAATTTCCAATAACTCATGGTAATTAACGCCAGAAGGACAGGTGGTTTCACAGGCTCGACATTGTAAACAACGGTCCAGGTGGGTTTGGGTCACGGGACTGACTGCTTGACCTTCCAACAAAGCTTTGATCAGGTAGATGCGACCCCGGGGACTGTCCAACTCATTGCCCAACAGACGATAGGTGGGACAGTTGGCCGTGCAAAATCCACAGTGCACACAGGATCGTAAAATGTGATCAGCTTGTTTGCCCCACGGGGTTTGTTGTACCTGGTCAAGCAGGGTGGTTTTCATGAGGATTCACGGGCTTCATCCAGCCACAGTTGTTGAATGGCTTCTAAAACTCGTTCCACATTTCTTTTTGGATCGTCATCAAAGTCGTCAAGTTCGCAAATCCAACGGTGCAAATCGGGAAAGTTAAGGTATTGGGGGTCAACATAGGGATATTTTTCAAACAGCGCCAAGGCTATTTCTTGTGTGTCTGTCCATTTTAAACTCATGGTGAGTCTCCATTTTGGGAGTGAAAGTTACTCCTGGTAGCGTTTTACTAACTTATTTGGGAACAGGTTTGAATTAAAGAGAGAATGAAAATTCTCTGATTTTCAGTGACGCTCACTGACCAAATTGATTGTGTATTTGGGAATTTCTACTACTAAATCTGTATCCGCCAATTTGGCTTGGCAACTTAGACGAGATTCTGCTTCCAGCCCCCAAGCTCGATCTAACAGATCTTCTTCTTGTTCAGTGGGTGCATTTAGGGAATGAAAGCCTTGTCTAACAATGACATGGCAAGTGGTACAGGCACAGGATTGTTCGCAAACATGTTCAATTTCAAGATGATGTTTAAGTGCCACTTCTAAAATGCTTTGTCCAGGTTGGGCTTCAACTGTGGTCCCTGCTGGACAAATTGCTTCATGAGGCAAAAAGGTAATTTTGGGCATATCAGTGTTTCTTAAGAGTTCCCAGGGGTAAATTCTTCAATATGATGACCTTTCATGGCTTTGCGGATGGCATGATCCATTCTTCTGGCGGCAAACGATTGGGTAACTTGGTTGAGTCGATCGATGCCTTGTTTAATGGCTTTGGCATCTTGTCCAGCTTTAACTTTGAGTAATTCATCCAAGGCTGCACTGATGGCTAAGAATTCTTCTTTCTTTAACAGGTGGTGGCCATCGATTTGCAAAGCAGCCCGTAACGCATTGATCACCCGATCGGCTTCAACTTGTTGTTCCCGTAAGGTCCGGGTGGCAACGTCTTCTTCGGCATGAGTGAGGGAATCGGTGAGCATGACTTCAATTTCTTGTTCCGTGAGCCCATAGGTGGGTTTTACGACGATTTCGCTGTGAATGCCGCTGATTTCTTCGCGGGCAAATACGCTGAGTAAACCGTCAGCATCGACTTGAAAGGTGACGCGGACCCGAGCGGCTCCCGCGACCATGGGGGGAATGCCTCGCAGTTCAAAACGGGCTAGGGAACGGCAGTCTGTAACCAGTTCTCGTTCTCCTTGCACTACGTGAATGGCTATGGCAGTTTGTCCGTCTTTAAATGTGGTAAATTCCTGGGCTTTGGCTACGGGAATGGTGGTGTTGCGGGGAATGATTTTTTCCACCAATCCGCCCATGGTCTCAATGCCTAGGGACAGGGGAATGACATCCAACAGCAGCATTTCTTCGCCTTTTTTATTGCCGACCAGACTGTCGGCTTGAATGGCGGCACCAATGGCAACTACTTTGTCAGGGTCAATGTCAAGGTGCAAGGGTTTGCCAAAGAATTGAGCAACACATTCCCGCACGATGGGCATTCTCGTAGCACCTCCGACCATGATGATTTCTGTGATGTCTTCAACTGTAAGATGGGCATCTCGTAAAGCGCGGCGACAAGGTCCAATGGTTTTTTCAATCAGCGGTGTTGCCAGTTCATTGAATTGGTCCCGCGTAATTTCAGTTTGCCAGTTGTTATTCAAGGCAGGGGGAAGCTGAATGAGAACGCTGTCTTTGGTGGTGAGGGTTTCTTTAATTTGTCGAGCTATTTCAAGGAGATGGCGAATTTCAGCTGGAGGAGCGTCTTCGGGAATTTTGGCGGATTGCATGATCCATTGGGCTAAGATGCGGTCAAGATCATCTCCCCCTAAAGCAGAGTCTCCAGCGGTGGCCATGACTTCAAACACTCCCCGCTGAAGTCGTAAGATGGAGAAGTCGAAGGTGCCGCCCCCCAAGTCATAGATGGCATAGATGCCGGTGGCTTTTTGGTCCAAACCGTAGGCAATGGCAGCAGCGGTGGGTTCATTGAGCAGGCGCAGAACGTTGAGACCAGAGAGGGTGGCTGCGTCTTTGGTGGCTTGGCGTTGGGCATCGTCAAAATAGGCGGGAACGGTAATGACTACTCCGATCAATTCTCCATCGAGATAGTCTTCAGCTCGTTTTTTGAGTACACGCAAGATTTCTGCAGAGATTTCGACTGGACTTTTGTCACCGGCATTGGTTCTGATTTTGGGCATGCCCTGCCCAGCGTTTTCAATAAAGTGATAGGGTAGACGAGTGCCAGTGGTTTTGACGTCATTGAGTCCACGCCCCATGAGTCGTTTGACTGAGGCAATGGTGTTTAAGGGGTCAGTGCAGGCTAGGTCTTTGGCAGTTTGGCCAATTTGGGGAGGATGGTTGCTGGAGTAATGGACGATGGAGGGGAGCAGATGTTGGGAATGAGAGTCTGGGAGAGTTTGAGCAATGCCATCTCGAACGGTTGCAATGAGGGAATGGGTGGTGCCAAGGTCAATACCCGCAGCTAAGCGATGTTGGTGAGGGGCAGTGGATTGCCCGGGTTCGCTAATTTGTAACAATGCCATAAGCACGTGTCCTGGGGGTTAGGTGAGCGTTTCTTCTAGGGTGAGCGCTTCTTCTTGGAGTCGTTTAAAGAATTGGAGTTGTTGGAGTGTAATGTCAGCAGTTGGGAATTGTTGTGCTGCGAGTTGGTGACTGAGTTGTTGGATGAGTTGTCGCATGCGTTGTTCTAAACGGGTTAGGAATTCATTGAGTGCTGTCAGTTGTTGAATTTGCATGAGTTCCTCTCTGAGTTCTATTTGTTCCATGAGAAATACAGGGTCTTTGTGAAATTCTGTGGAAGGAGAATAGCCCTGGAGGTTTAGAAGGTAACGGCCGCGTTGAATGGGGTCTTTAAGGGTATGATAGGCGTCATTGATCTGGGCAGTTTTTTGCAGGGCAAGCAGCCGTTCCCCGGAACCGGCATTGATATAGTTGTCCGGGTGGATCATGCGTTGTAATTCCCGATAATGTTGGGCGAGGGTCAAGGAATCGATGTCAAAGGTGACAGTTAGGTTAAAGAGTTGAAAGTGATTGGGATTGTCTGACATGGGTGTTTATACGTTAAAACTTTCGCCACAACCACATTGATTTTTGATGTTGGGATTGTTGAATTTAAAGCCTTCATTAAGTCCTTCTCGGATATAGTCCAGTTCAGTGCCGTCGATATAGAGCAGACTTTTGGGGTCGACGATGATTTTAATTCCTTGGGATTCAAAGATTTGGTCTTCTTCATTGATGTGATCGGCAAATTCCAATAGGTAAGCCATGCCAGAGCATCCCGAGGTTTTGACGCCCAGTCGTAAGCCCAGGCCTTTGCCTCGATGAACTAAGGTTTTTTGGATGTGTTTGGCGGCTTTTTCAGTGAGGGTGAGTGACATGAAGTAATTCCTTGATTTTGTGATAGAATTTTAGGATGAGCGGGTAAATATAGAGGGGTAAAATAGTGGAATTTTGTCTATTTTACCCCAAGGAGACGCGATTAGTCGCGTCTTTACTGGATGCTAGGATTGGTTTGGAGTTGTTTTTTTTGGTAGTCTTCAATGGCTGATTTCACCGCGCTTTCTGCCAATACGCTGCAATGGATTTTAACGGGGGGCAATGCCAATTCTTCTGCAATTTCGGTATTTTTGATTTGGGCGGCTTCTTCTAGGGTTTTGCCTTTGACCCATTCGGTGAGTAGGGAACTGGAAGCAATGGCGGAGCCGCAGCCATAGGTTTTGAATTTTGCTTCTTGGATGATGCCGTTTTCTACTTTGATTTGGAGGCGCATGACATCTCCGCAGGCTGGGGCACCAACCATGCCAGTGCCTACGCTGGGATCGTCTTTGTCTAGGTTGCCAACGTTACGGGGATTTTCGTAGTGATCGAGTACTTTTTCTGAGTATGACATGACGGTGTTCCTAAGGATGTGTGGAGTGGGTATTCCATTCGAGGGTGTCCAGATTGACCCCTTCCTTATAGAGGTCCCAAAGTGGGGAAAGTTCACGCAGTTTGTTGATCTTTTCCCTTATCAAAGGGATTGCATAGTCAATATCTGCTTCCGTAGTAAATCGTCCCAGGGTGAAGCGGATTGAGCTGTGGGCGAGTTCATCACTGCGACCCAGGGCTCTTAGTACGTAAGAGGGTTCTAACGTGGATGAAGTGCAGGCTGAACCCGAGGAGACGGCTAGTTCTTTAAGGGCCATCATGAGGGATTCACCTTCAACAAAGTTGAAACTCAGATTGAGGTTACCCGGAATGCGGTGCTCAAAGTCTCCATTGAGGTAAATTTCTTCAATGTCTTGCAGTCCTTCCCAGAGACGCTGACGTAATTTGCTCAATCGTTCGGCTTCAGCGGTCATTTCTAAACGGGCGATATGGAATGCCTCTCCCATGCCAACGATTTGGTGGGTAGGCAAGGTGCCAGAACGAAGTCCACGTTCATGACCTCCGCCGTGCATTTGTGCTTCTAAACGTACTCTGGGTTTGCGACGCACATAAAGTGCGCCAATGCCTTTGGGTCCATAGACTTTGTGAGCGGAGAATGACATAAGGTCTACGGGCATGGTTTGTAAGTCAATCGGCACTTTGCCTGCGCTTTGAGCGGCGTCAACATGAAATAGTACACCCTTAGAACGAGTAATTTCTCCTATTGCTTGTAAGTCGGAGATGACTCCAATTTCGTTATTTACGTGCATAATACTGACTAATAGAGTATCTTTACGAATGGCCGCCGTCAATTTGTGCAGGTCAATTAGACCATTGGGTTCGGGGTCAAGGTAGGTGACTTCATAGCCTTGTTTTTCCAAATGGCGGCAGGTGTCAAGTACAGCTTTATGTTCAGTTTTGCTGGTGATGAGGTGGCGACCTTTTTGTTGATAAAACTGAGCAGCTCCCTTGATGGCAAGATTATTGGATTCGGTGGCGCCTGAGGTCCACACGATTTCTTTGGGGTCGGCATTGACTAAGGCAGCCACTTGTTCACGTGCTTGTTCCACGGCTTTTTCTGCATCCCAACCAAATGGGTGGGATCGGGAGGCAGGGTTGCCAAAATGACCTTGTAGAGTGAGATAATTGTTCATTTTTTCGGCAACTCGCGGATCAACGGGGGTAGTGGCTGCGTAGTCAAGATAGATGGGTATGTTCATACGGTTTTCCTAAAACGACTGACAACGCTGGATTGTAGAGTTAAGAGGAATATCGCCAAATCGGCAGACTCCGAAGGAATCCGCCAATTTGGAGAGGTTAATGGTTTTCTTGAGGTGAACTCTCAGGTTCAGTGAAAATACTCTTAATAGGTGTATGATTAGAAGAAATGAGATGTTTAGTAAATAAGTCTACTTTATACAATTTTCAACCTTCTGACCATGGTTTGGAAGCAAGTGATTCAAAGAGTTGTTGAGAGTTCTTTGTTTAATAGGGAGGTACTAACTCTTTTGAGAGGATTATGGAGCAGGAATATGTCCCTCTTTTTGAGTAGAATTCACTTTTTCTGGAGAATGACGTGAGTGATTGATCCCATTATCCGCCTTGGCTCCACGGTCGGCTTTGGCAGCGTTCAGATGGGAGTATACTTCATCAGCCCGCTTTTCAACTACCTGTGCCAAAGTGATACCGCTGAGAAATTCTCGAATTTGTTCACTGAGATCCGTCCATAATTGGTGAGTTAGGCATGCCCGAGTATCATGGCAATTTTTTAATCCACTGCAGCGTGTGGCATCAACATGTTCATCAACGGCAGCAATGACATCTGCAATGGCAATACTGTCCGCAGAACGGCTGAGTCGATAACCGCCGCCAGGGCCACGGGCACTGTTGACCAGGCCATGTTTACGGAGTCGAGAGAAAAGTTGTTCCAAATAAGAGAGGGAAATTCCTTGGCGTTGGGAAATGTCAGCTAAGGTAATGGGTTCTTGTCCGCGATTGATGGCTAAGTCTAGCATAGCCGTAACAGCATACCGACCTTTAGTGGTGAGTCTCATAGCAAATACCCTTCATTGTCAGAGTGATAACCAAGGTCACAAGCACAGCCAATGGTGAGTTAATCAGTTATAGTTATGTTTTTTTAGGGAGTATAGTTAATATTTACTATCCTACCCATTGCCGGTGCTTGAACCTACTTAAAAATAACAGATTGATTTTGCCACTGAAAAGTGAGCAATATGATGTAAAGTATTACGTATCATATTAAAACAATCAAGTATTTAGGGATAAAAAATTACTAGGTTAATAAAAATACCCTAATTTTAATCAATTGACAATTTTTATTGAGGTTAAGCTTTTTACGCCAAAAGATGTTGCCATATTTTTAAGTATTTTAATTGTTGACGGTTAAGGGTATACTGACTTTAAACGTTGTCCCTTGTTGAAGTTGACTCTCTACGCTGATATCGCCTTGCATCATTTCTACAAAACGGTGGGCAATCGCCAGTCCCAATCCTGCTCCACCGTATTTTCGAGTACTGGAAGTGTCGCCTTGAGTAAAGGGTTTGAACAGTTGCTGCACTTGTTGCTCAGTCATACCTATTCCAGTATCAGTCACTTGAAAGCAGACCCAGTCGCGGCCTGCAATATGTTGGGTGCTCACGATTAAGTTCACTTCTCCTTGCTCTGTGAATTTAGCGGCATTGCTTAATAAGTTGAACAAAATTTGTCGAATTTTGGTAGAATCGGCATACATAGATCCCAATTCATTTTGTTGTTGCAGTTGAAAATTATTGTGATGTTCTTCCATTAAAGGTTGAATAGTTTCAATCACTTCTTTGATCAATAAGGTTAAATCAAAAGACTCACAAGTGATTGAGATGTTACCCATTTCAATTTTAGAAATATCTAACATATCATCAATCAATGCCAATAAATGTTGGCTTGCTGAAAGTATTTTATGTAAATCTTCATCACATTCAAGCTGTTGAGTGTCCACGGCATAGTCTTGCAACAATTCAGTGTAACCAATAATGGCATTTAAAGGAGTGCGCAATTCATGGCTCATATTGGCTAAAAAACGGGATTTTGCCAGATTGGCAGTTTCTGCAATAGATTTGGCTGACTGTAACTGCTGATTTATGATAGATAATTCCAAAGTGCGCTCTTTAACCTTTTGAATCAATTCCTCTTGATGTAAGCGTTCCTGCACAATAAAATACAGGTAAGATTTAATACGACTGATCAGTTGGGATGGATCAATGGGTTTGGTAAGATAATCGGCGGCCCCAATGGCAAAACCTTGCTGTTCAAATTCTTTATTTTTATAAGCTGCAGTCAAAAATACTATGGGAATCACTTGCATTTTGGGCCAGGAACGAATAATCTTAGCCGTCTCAAAACCATCCATTTCTGGCATTTGCACATCTAAAATAATCAAATCAATGGAATGTTTCATAACTACACTTAAAGCAGTAATTCCGGAACTGGCCTCGATCACGGCCACATTGTCCAAATATTCCTCAATCAGAGCGCGCAGACTGAGTAAATTATTTTTGTTGTCATCCACAATGAGAATGGTTAATTGCTCAGGTTGTTGCATTATACACCTTTAAAGGATATTTACATGAAGTGTAAGGTCAGGGGTTGACCATTCATCATCTTGGTGATTTCACGTATCTTTTAAGCAGTTAATGTTACTTTTTCGCCTCCTTTACTTACTTAAATTAAGTATAAAAAGACCAGTGTTAATAAAGGTAAATACGCCCAAAATACTCACTTTCTTGATCGCTGAAAAAATAACTCATTGCGAAATACTTCTTGTTTTTCTTTACTTGATTGTCCAAAGTTAGGTATAATTCTAAAAGTAGAAAACCCTATTTGTCCTCACCGTAATACTTAACCCACTTAAGGCGTATTGAAACTGAAAAATCCAAATGACTTGCAATGACCACAATAATTTGGGTAAATTATCAGAAATGGGGCAATTTATTGCCCAATTAACCATTAATATCCCCATCTTTCGGAAACTGAATCCATGATTCTAACCCCAGAAAACATCTCCTTACTGGTGGCCTGCAGTCCAAAAATTCAACCAATATTACAAGATTGTTTACCGACTTATCAACTGTTTGGCTTTTTTGAAATTGAATTAGATAACTTAAACCAGGACTCTGTTTTCCAGCTCATGATCTTAGAACACAGCCATGAGCAACCCAATGGTTTTGAGATTTATCAACAAGTTAAGCAATCTCCTACTCTTAAAAGTGTGCCCACTATTTTTGTTATAGATACTGTGGAGCCCAAAATCCGGAACCAAATCTTTGAAGGAGGGGGCATTGATTATCTATTAATTCCACTTGAAAAAACAGAAGTTATCACTCGAATCAGTCGTTACTTGACTTTGCAAGTTCTGCAAAAGGACTACCAGAGTCAAAAAAAGTATCCACTGTTGGACGATGTCACCCAAGTAGCCAGTTCCCAAATTCTAAAGTATTACCTGTGGCGAGAATGGCGACGGGCAGCCCGCGAAAAAACTCAGCTTTCCATTTTATTTTGCGACATTGATCACCTAAACCACTATAATGAGCACCACGGCTTACAAACAGGAGACTACTGCCTACAGCAAGTCGCTCACATCATCCACCAGTGTATAAGGCGCCCGGCTGACTTACTGGCCCGAATAGAAGGAGGAGAATTTGTAGTGCTGCTGCCAAACACTCATGAAGCCGGTGCTCTACAAGTAGCGGAAAACATTCGACAATCTGTGGAGAATTCTGCGCTTAGATACTTATGGGAAGGTAAAGAACAACCCATCACCCTAAGTATTGGTATTAGCACTACTGTTCCCAGTCATCAATATCTGGCCGAAGACCTGATTCAAGTTGCTACTCGGGCCTTACAAAAAGCCAAGCAATATGGCAGAAATCGCATTGTTACCCATTGTTTTCCCTAACATTCAACTCATGCTTGTCCCTCTCATAAGGAAAGGCAACCTCTTTGCTCCAACCCACGAATACTTATTCCCGGATCACTTAAATTTAGGAGAGAAATCACCATGATTACCCTAACTGTCAATGGCAAAGAACACCCCGTAGATGTCATCTCAGATACGCCTTTACTGTGGGTGTTGCGAGACCAACTGGGATTGACCGGCACTAAATACGGATGTGGAATCTCCCAATGTGGGGCATGTACCGTGCACATTGATGGAGAAGCCGTCCGATCTTGCAGCATACCGGTAGCCAGTGTAGAAGGCAAAAAGATCACCACTATAGAGGGACTGTCAGCAGACCGCAGTCACCCTCTACAACAAGCTTGGATAGCCGAAGATGTCCCACAATGCGGCTATTGCCAACCTGGAATGCTCATGACTGCGGCTGCCCTGCTCACCAAAAAACCACATCCCACTGAGGAAGAAATCGTCCAAGCCTTGGATGGTAACCTCTGTCGATGTGGTACATATTCTCGTATCCGCAAAGCCATTTTACGGGCCAGTACTGCTCAAAATGGATAGCACTGAACTTGAAGTTCTTTCTCAAGTATTGGCTTGGTTAGAACAAAGACATACAGTCGCCTTAGTCACCGTACTTAGAACCTGGGGATCTGCCCCTCGTTCCCCAGGCGCTCTCTTGGGCATTGACCAATCCGGTCACTTGATCGGATCAGTCTCCAGTGGTTGTTTGGAACAAGAATTGTCCCAACAATTCCAAGCCGGTGCTTTCCAATCTCCCACTCTATTAAGATATGGTATCAGCACCCATCAAAGTCAACGAGTGGGACTGTCTTGTGGGGGAGAAATTGAACTCTTATTCCTCCCCTTAACCGATCCAGAAACAGTGAGACCTGGAGTCTTAGCCCTACAACAACGCCAACTTATCGCCCGCACCGTCAACCTCCACACTGGCCACACGGATTGGCAAATTGTTTCTGCCCCTTACCCACTTCACCATAATTCCCAACAATTCCAACAAGTCCTAGGTCCCACCTGGCAACTGTTGCTCATTGGGGCTGGACAAATTGCCCGTTACCTTGCCGAATTTGCCCCAACCTTACATTACCAAATCATTCTCTGTGATCCGCGCAACGAATACCTATCCACTTGGCAACCGACCCATGTCACTCTCAATCAACAAATGCCTGATGAAGCTGTGCATGATTTGGCTCAAGACCAACGCACCGCCATCGTCACCCTGACTCACGACCCTCGTTTAGACGACCTGGCCCTGTTGGCTGCCTTTGAGACCCCTGCTTTTTACATAGGTGCCCTTGGATCAAGTACCACAGCATCCCAGAGAATTCAACGCCTAACCAATCTTGGCGTCTCCCAAGCCAACCTACAACGCCTCCAAGCTCCAGTGGGACTTTCCATTGGCTCCCGACAGCCCCCAGAAATTGCCATTGCCATTCTGGCCCAACTGATTGCCATCCGTAACCAATTGACCTTTCCTCTAATATCTATTCCCAAACAAGGTTAGGAAATCCATCTTACTCAGGCTCTTGTTTTATGATGCGAACATCACTGTACGCATTCCCACACAGAGCCTGGGAACGAGAAATAGGTCATTTTTCCAAATCAAGTCATAATGTGTTAACTATATATCAAACTCAGGTCCGTAACAAAATGCCACCCCCTTTAACCCATTTACTCTGAAACATACCCATGCTCACCGGCATCTTACTTGCGGCAGGCAGTAGTCAACGTTTTGGCAGCCCCAAATTACTTCATGATTTGGGAGCAGGGCTGACTCTCGCTTTGCAAAGCGCCCTCGCTCTCCAATCAGCAGTCGATCATACCCTTATCGTAGTGAGTTCCCAAACTGATCCTGTGGCAAAGCAATTTCACAACACTGCTTTTACTACCCTCCCTTGCGCCCAATCCTCACAAGGTTTGGGCAACAGTTTAGCCTGTGGCATCACAGCCAGTCTCAATAGCACTGCATGGCTTATCGCCTTGGCTGACATGCCCTTCATCCAACCTGACACTTACCAAGCCATAGCCAGTCTCATGCGTCAGGGTACCCTTTTAGCTGCCCCCAGTTACCAAGGAAAACTGGGCCATCCTGTTGGTTTTCACCGACAATTTGCTCCCCAACTTCAAGCCTTAACCGGTGATCAAGGCGCTCGACACTTGTTACAAAAATACCAGTCTCAACTTCATATCGTTGCCAGTCAGGACCCCGGCATCCACTGGGATATTGACTGTCCCAAAGACCTCCTTTTTCCTAAATCCCATTCATCCCAATAACCCTTGTTATGACCCAAACACTCCTCATCTCCATCTTCGGACCTGACCAAACTGGTCTCATCTCAGCCATCACTGGCACCCTCTTTGACTTGGATGTTAACTTCGGCGACACTAACTTTGCGGTACTGGGAGCCGGGGCTGAATTCACCAGTGTCTGTGATTCTCCCCTAAGTCCAGAATTGTTGGAACAACATCTCAAAAACATTCCCGAATTACAAGTTGCCACTGTCAAAGTTATCCCTTTCCAATTGTCTTCGTTGCACGGTCCAACTGCCAAAATTACCCATCAAATTCTTCTCAGAGGGGCAGATCATCCGGGACTTTTAGCCCAATTGACTGAAGTGTTGACCAGTTTTGAAGCCAATATTGTTCGGTTAAATGCAGAGCGCATTCCAGCTCCCGGTGGAGAAACTCAGTACCTCATTCACTTGGCAGTTTACCTGCCGGAACTTAGAGCAGATTCCTGTTTAGCCACCATCCAAAACACGGCAAGTTCCCTACAAATGCATTGTCATTGGACCGTCTACCATTAAGTGAGAATTCGATTATGACTGAAGCCTGTACCTACATCATTTTTGGCGCCACTGGCAACCTGTCTCGAGTCAAACTGATGCCTGCCCTTTACCATTTAGAAGTGGCAGGACGACTTCCGGAAGGTACTTTCATCTTAGCCACGGGTCGTCGACCCTGGGATCGGGAACAGTGGATAGCTGAAGTTCGAGAAATGCTGTTAGCCAAAGCCCGCAATGGTTTACAAGAGGCTGTTTTTGAACGTTTTCAACAACGTCTCCACTATTTTGAAATGAATCTCAATGACCAAGCCGGCTATGAAAATCTACGAATATTTTTGAACACCCAACCTTCATTCCCCAGTAACATGGCGTTTTACATGGCCATTCGGCCTGCCGATTTTGGCACCGTGGTCCAATACTTACACCAGGCCGATTTATTGACTCAAACCAATGGATGGCGTCGGGTCATCATTGAAAAACCTTTTGGCTATGACTTGGACAGCGCCCGGGCTTTACACCAAAAAATCTCCAAACATCTGAGTGAGGAACAACTGTATCGCATTGACCACTATCTGGGAAAAGGCACTGTTCGTAATGTGTTAGTGTTCCGCTTTGCCAACCTTATGTTAGAGCCCTTATGGAATCGCAATTATATCGATCACGTGCAAATCACCCACTCTGAAACTTTGGGAGTAGAAGGCCGCGCCGACTATTATGATGGGGCTGGTGCCATGCGGGATATGATTCAAAGTCACCTGTTACAACTATTGACTTTAGTCGCCATGGAACCACCGGTCTCCATGGAGGCAGAAGCCATGCGCGATGAAAAAGTCAAGGTCCTCAAATCCATTCGTCCCATCTTACCCTCCACTGTCCATGCCCATGCCATACGAGCCCAATATCAAGCTGGACAAATCAATGGAGAAAAAGTACCTGCCTACCTACAAGAAGACAAGGTCCCGGCAGACAGTGTCACCGAAACTTATGGCGCCTTAAAACTATTTATTGACAACTGGCGCTGGGCAGGTGTACCTTTCTACTTACGCACTGGCAAACGTTTGGCCGCCAGCCAATCCATGATTGCCATTTGTTTTAAACAACCTCCCCAACAATTTTTTAAAGTTTCCCAACTCCAAAAAATGCGTCCTAACTGGATTTTATTGGGCATTCAGCCTGCAGAATGCCTGAAGGCAGAAATCACAGTCAAAGAGCCGGGACTGGAAATGAATACCCGGCAAATCAGCTTGGATGCCAGTTTCCGAGAAGCTGGGGAAACATTTATCGAAGCCTATGAGGAATTGTTACTCGATATTATCAAAGGAGACCGATCACTGTTTTTGCGATACGATGAAGTGGAATATGCTTGGCGGATTGTGGACCCAGTTATTAGGGTATGGGCAACAGAGCGAGATTACATTCCCACTTACCCAGCAGGCAGCTGGGGACCCAAAGAAAGTTTACGTTTGTTTGATAGGGAAGATCAAAATTGGCGCCACACTTTGATTTTGCCCACCGAGTAATCGAGAAAGAATATATCACCTCTCACTCCTCCTTAGACCGCTCACAAAAGAAAAAGGTAGCGTAACTCAACCATTGATCTTATGTAAGAAGTCTCTTGGAAAAAAATAGCGGGGAATTTTTCTCGTTACTGAGCAAAGTTGGGTGGCGAGAAAAGAGAACACTTCTGGTTTTTTCTTGAGAAAACTGGAAGTAAAACTTGTTCTCGTCATCAATTGACAACATAACTTTAATCACTTAAAACAGGTAATTATGATAGACTTACACACGTTCAAAACCCAACTTTCCAACTTACAAACTCTCAATGATCGCTTTGCTATTCAACACTTTGTGACTTTCAAAGCAGATCGTTATGGTGCACCCACAGTCGAGATCACCAATGATCAGGCAGTGGCCACGGTGGCTTTACAAGGGGGACAAGTATTGACTTTCCGCCCTCGAGACCAAGATCCTGTGTTATGGGTCAGTCCCTTTGCCCCAGTGGACAAAGCTAAGCCCATTCGAGGGGGGGTGCCTATTTGTTGGCCCTGGTTTGGACCTCATGAGACTGACAAAGCCAAACCCGTCCATGGTTTTGTGCGGACTAGAAATTGGGAAGTGGTGGGAACTGAGCAACTGAATACGGGAGAGACCGTGTTGAAATTGGCATTTGTTCCCACGACCGAAACCCAGGCTATTTGGAATTTTCCTGTTGAATTACAATTAGTTATTCAAGTAGGAACTGATCTAAAAGTCAATTTGCTGACTCGTAATTTGGGAATACAGTCACTGCTGATCAGTGAAGGTTTTCATACTTATTTCAAGGTCAGTGATGTGCGGGAAATAGCTGTGGAAGGTCTAGAAGGTACGGAATATGTGGATAAAGTTGATCAGGGGCACAAGAAAATCCAGTCCGGGGCAGTTAAAATCACCCAAGAGACCGATCGGGTCTACCTCCATACCAGCGTTGATACCCTAATTGATGATCCCAAATTGGGTCGAAAAATCCGCATTGTCAAAACGGGCAGTTTGTCTACCGTAGTGTGGAATCCTTGGGAAGAAAAGGGGGCTCAATTGGGAGATGCCGGTTACCAAGGCTATTTGGGCATGTTGTGTGTGGAAGTTGCCAATGCGCTGGATAATCAAGTCACGATTCCTGCAGGAATTCAACATGATTTGGGCATGCGGATCAGTTTGGATTCCAAGTGAGACCGCAGTTGAGAACCGTGTTTTTCTCGCCACTTTTCCCAGATGTCTACTGGGCACCGTAACTATTCTGCTTTTATAGATATGCCTCTGTGAGAGGAAAATAATTTTCCTCTTTGGAGGTATATACAGCAGTTTCTAACGAAGTGGTTTAATCTGCAACGCAACCAAACAGGAGTAACGAATTTTTGGGACCACAGCAGTTGTGAACATTTTTGTAACTAATGGGTGTTACTTTTCTTCATGAATATAGTTTATAGTATTTGCAGCTTAATCATTGCGATGACCATGGCATTGAATGGCTGTGCCAGTTTATTGCCGTCGGTTAAAAATACAACTCAGTCTCCCTGGCAAAGTTTTACAGAAGCCAAACAGGAATTTGATAAGATTGTTCCCAATCAGACCACGCGCGAAGATCTTAAAAGTATGGGGTTTGATCCGTTTGAAACTGCCAATGTCAACTTGATTACTTATTTAGATTTGATTCAAAAATTTATGCCTAACCCCTCCATTAAATTGGAAGATTTGGATCCAGGAATCCAGGCATGTTTACGAGCACGGGAAGCTTGTCAAGGTTATGAAGTGTCGCCTAAAGTTTTAAATGCCCGACGTTATGGGAACGTGTTGTTGGATTTATTCAATTTTCGAAGGAAACAGGAGACCCGCGGTTGGCATTTTGTGGCATTGTTGGTATTGCAGGATGATTTGGTGATTTATAAATTGTGGGGGGGAGAGCCCAATATTTCTCAATTTGAGGATAAGAAAAATCCATTGGGACCGTTTCAGAATATTGGGGATATTTTACCCCCCATCAAGTTTAATTGAGTTTGGGAATTTGATAAACGTTTGAAGGAGAATTGGACATTCAGTCGGGCAATATTCTCATCGATAAATCAATGGCTTGTACATGTTTGGTGATCGCACCGATGGAGATGAAATCTACTCCTGTTTCGGCAATGGTGCGCACGGTATTTAAGTTGACTCCTCCCGAAGCTTCCAATTTGGCACGTTTTTGAACCAATTCAACGGCTTGTCGAAGTTGGGGCAGGGTAAAGTTGTCCAACAGGAGGCTGTCCACTTGGACTGCCAGAGCCTCGGTGATTTGAGTTAAGGTTTCCACTTCCACTTCTACTGGTAAATGAGGGGCAAGCAGGCGAGCTTGGGTGACTGCTTGGGATAGGGAACCGGCAGCCATAATGTGGTTTTCTTTGATCAAAAAGGCGTCATAAAGACCCAGTCGATGATTGCTGCCCCCTCCACAATGGACTGCATATTTTTGGGCTCGACGTAAACCGGGTAAGGTTTTGCGAGTGTCCAACAATTGGGTGGAAGTGCCTTTGAGTTTTTGAACATAATGATTGGTTTGAGTAGCCGTTCCCGACAGTAATTGTAGAAAGTTGAGGGCGGTTCTTTCTCCAGTCAGTAAGGGACGGGCGGGTCCGGTCAGGTAGAGCAAAATTTGATCGGCTTGGACATGTTCCCCTTCTTGTACTTGCCAAGACAATGTAACTTGTTCATCCAATTGTCGAAATACTTCATCCACCCAAGGTATTCCGCAAATAATGGCAGGTTCGCGGCTGATGATTTGGGCTTTGGCCCAATTCTCAGTCGGAATCAGTTGGGCAGTGATGTCCCCTGAGCCTATATCTTCCTGTAAAGCATTTTGTACAGTTTCTATCAAGTCAGAAGGTAAGTTATTCATAGTTTGGCGCCAATTTGTCTTAAGATTAGAGTGTTACCAACTTGTGAGAATTCTAATTTTTTTAGAAAACTCATGCCCAGTAAGATTTCATTTCCTTGCATATGGGGATTGATACTGCCTCGAACGTTGCGCAATTTGATGTTGCCCAACGCAATTTCTGCAATTTGGGTATTGTAGGTTGTGATCGTGCCATTGGCTGTGTTGACCAATAAGGGGGTTCCCTTTTCGAGGTTCAATTGTTGGGACAAAGTTTCTGGGACCGAGACAATAGTTGCTCCAGTGTCCAATAAGAAAACCACCGGTTGTTGGTTGATGTGGCCAGTGGCTACATAGTGCCCAAGTTGATTGCGTTGTAAGGTCACTTCTTGAGTCCCATCTTCATAGGATCGGGTATTGAGATCTTGATTGGGGTTGTGTTGTTGTTCCAAGAGTTGGTTGAAAAATAAGGTGACCAAAAGCAGTACTACAATCCAAGCTGCGTAGATCATGCCTTTGCCAAGACGTTGTAGGGAGTTACTCATGATAGGTTTCCAAAAAGGCCAGG
The DNA here is from genome assembly GCA_020721005.1 of Thiomargarita sp. Taxonomy (GTDB): domain Bacteria; phylum Pseudomonadota; class Gammaproteobacteria; order Beggiatoales; family Beggiatoaceae; genus DYNP01. Next base: position 145,001 of record DYNP01000009.1, on the reverse strand, counting down.
GTGGATAAGGAACTTCCTCTTTCTGTCGATAAAGGAGGAAGTTGTGATTTGAGGTCAGTGCTTAAAGGTAGTGTTTGTGTTCATGACGTCGTTTTCCGGCTTTCTGAATGATAACTCCCTTGATAGCGCTTAGATCAGTAATTTCTAAAGTGGGGTATTTTTCATTAAGGGGTTTCAAAAAATAGTGTTGATTTTCAATGACTAATTGCCGAAATATGTATTCTTCAGCGTATACAGCCAACACATAAGAGCCATTGCTAATAACCCCTTCGGGTTCAATGATGATGATCTGTCCTTCTAAAAATTCCGGAGCCATACTGTCTCCTAGTACTTGTAAAGCCACCGGGTCATGACTACTGCATTGATTCATTGGGTGTAAGACTCTGAGTAAATATAGGGTAAGAAAAGAGGTTCTAAATAGGTATAAAACTATCCATTTGGGTATTCAATTTACCCCTATTGGGTAATAGACAACTTAAAATAAGTAGTTTACTCTGTATGTGATACTCTGTCTAGTCGATAGACTGCGGAATCGAAGGAAGTAATCGGGCAAAATCAGTTGTTCTGCCAATCTCTCATAATGCGTTTAACATAATGTTGAGTTTCTCGAATTCTAGGAACTCTACCCAGTCGAGCGACTCGAGTTTCTCCGCTGTTATAGGCGGCCAACGCCAATTCAACATTTCTAAATCGTCGGAGGAGTTTACTGAAATAATACGCCCCACAATGAAGATTAAGTTTGGGATCGAGCAAGACATCATGCGCCAAACCACATTCCAATCTTCCAGTTTGAGGCATAATTTGAGTCAAGCCCCGAGCTCCCTTATGAGAAATGGCATTGGGATCCCAAGCCGATTCTTGAGTAATCAAGGCGTGAAATAAGCCCTTGTCAATACCGTGCAATGAGGCTGCCTGCGTGGCCAGATTCTGCAAATACTGAGGCTGAAAGGACTGTGCAAAATAGTAAGAACGCTTTTGACTGGCAGTACTGAGTGGAACTGCTGCAATTGGTTTATTTGAAGGAGGCGGCGGAAGTTGTTGGGGATTTCCCGCGCAAGCATTGAGGAATAAAGCCAGTAAGCTTAGGTAAATAGGGGACAGATGTTTGATATGCATGGTTTTTTTCTCAACATGAATGCAGTAGAAATAACGGTTTTTATGATAGCAAATTTAGGGCACAATCTCAAATTTAAGATAAGTCAATTCAGGATTACTTCATTAAAAAATATCATTTTGAACCGTCGAGTGGCCTTGCCAGTTGGTCAATTCATCACCCCTTAGGTACCTACGTATTAGCCTTAACCCTGGTAGTTATTGGACTATTCTCGCTGGCGGATTTAGGGGTTGACTTACTCCCGTCTATCATTTATCCGGAAATTCGCGTACGGGTTTTAGACCCTGGAATCCCAGTTTTGGTTATGGAGGAACAGGTGACTCGTCCTTTAGAAGAACAATTGGCTTCCACAGAAGGTGTGATCAGCTTACAGTCTGAAACTTCAGAAGGACGAAGTGCAATCAATTTGTCCTTCCCTTACGGTTACGATGTGGACATGGCTCTTCGAGAAGCCAGTACACGCTTGGATCGAGCCAAACGTCTATTACCCGACACAATTCAAGCACCGACCGTATTCAAATTAGATCCTTCACAAAATGCAGTCGTTACCGTGGCTATTAGCTCTCCTTTAAGAGATGCCGTGGAATTACGCAGCTGGGTTGATCATTCTTTATCAAAGTGGTTTGTCAATTTACCCGGCGTAGCAGCTGCTGAAGTTGGAGGAGGATTGATTCGAGAAATCCAAATTCTGCCGGACTTAAGACGAATGATCAGCTTAGGTATCACTTTAGAGGAAATCACTCAATCTGTGCAGCGGGATCATGTTGACACTCCTATTGGCAGACTATACTTATCTTCACAAGAATTAAGCAGCCGGGTGATCGGTCGTTTTTCCACCGTAGACCAACTGGCTACCGTCCGTTTATCCCCTGTTTATGCCCTTTCTTCAGAAACCCTACTTACTTCCTCAAAAGCGGCCTATAATACTGTAATAAATCGTCCCTATTTAGGAGAAGTGGCCAGAATCGTTGACACCCATGAGGAACAACGTCTAGAGGTGCGTTTTAATGAAGTACCCTCGATCAAAATGTCCCTACAAAAACAACCTGAAGCCAATGCGGTTAAAGTCGCAGAAACCATTTTGCAGAGAATTGACTGGCTGAATGCCCACAAAAATATTCCCGAAGATTTACAATTGGCAGTAGTTGACAATCAAGCCATTTATGTAAAACGCGCCTTAGCCAATGCCGTATCTGCTGCAATTTCAGGTGCAGGACTGGCAATGTTAGTGGTTTACCTATTTTTGGGGAATTGGCAAAGCACCTTGATCATAGGCACGGCCATCCCACTGGCCGTTACCGTCACCCTCATCCTGATGGTGGCCAATGGACTCACTTTAAACATTATGACCCTCGGTGGCCTAGCCTTGGGCGTGGGAATGGTGGTAGACAATACCATTGTGATGCTGGAAAATATCACACGTCATCAACAACAATCCACAGATTCCCAAGCCGGTGCTCTAACCGCCGTCCATGAAATTACCAGTGCTCTGATCGCCTCCAGCACCACCAATTTGGCTGCCATTTTGCCCTTCCTATTCATTGTGGGTTTGGTTGGGCTGCTGTTTAGAGAATTGATATTTACCATTGCAGTCGCCATGTTAGCCTCGCTACTCGTATCGTTGACCGTGGTCCCAGCCCTGGCCGCTCACCGGACCCAATCTACCGTTCACACAGCGTGGCTGGCAATTTTGGAACGAAAATTAAACCATTTGTATACGCGCCTCTTGCGAATACTATTGCAAGGCCCAAGTTGGGTAATTGCCCTGTTTAGTATTGGACTCATTCTCAGCTTGCAACACCTATTCTCAATGAAAGAAATCTTTCTGCCCGAATTTGATGAAGGCCGAGTTCAAATCAATGTATTGGCGGAACCCGGATTAGCCCTGACGGAAATGAATCAATTAACTCAACAACTGGAACACCTTCTCAAACAACAACCTTCGGTAGACTCCATATTTGTAGAAATGGGAGGCATGATTTATGGACGTTCCCAATATGAGGCCAGCCATCGCAGCCAACTTATGATACAACTGCAACCAGCCAACCAAAGAGACTTGAGCACTGACCAATGGATTAAACAATTTAACGAACAATTGGCAAAATTAGAATGGTTGGGAGTCAAGTTGCGCGTTTCCAGTCGAGGGCTGCGGGGCATCCGCGTAGGAAACACAGAGGAACAATTTGATCTTAAAATTCAAGGTCTAGATCTCCCCACCTTAACCCATTTGGCCAACCAGATGTTGACCCAATTGGAAAATATACCCGGCTTAAATAACCTCAAACATTCGGCAGAAGAAATTCAACAAGAAATGACCATTGTCGTCAACAAGCAACGCGCTGAATTGGCCGGCTTTCATGCCCAAACCATCGGTCGTTACCTCAATACTTTACTGAATGGTCAAACAGTCACCCATTTTATTGAAGGCGAACAACAAATTGCTATAAAATTGCGTCTTCCTCGTCAACAACTGGCTGATCTACAAGCAGTTCAAGATTTACCTTTGTATAACTCAGCCGGCATTACCTATCGACTCAGCGAATTAGCCACATTACGATGGGCAATTGCCCCCACTGAAATTAAACGGGAACAACAACAAAGAATTTTGCAAATTACCGGGGACATTGCCAAAGATACTGATTTGACCACCCTAAACACTCAAGTGGAAAAATACATTGCCAATTTCCAATTGCCCGCTGGCTATACCCTTTACAGAGGCGGAGTTACACAAGCTTTACAAGAAAATCAACATCTTACTCAAGCCTTGCTAGGATTAGCGGTATTCTTAGTATGGGTAGTTATGGTTGTTCAATACGAATCCTTACGCAATCCGCTGATTATCCTATTCTCCATCCCCTTTGCTCTCATAGGAGTCACCTGGGGTCTCTACTGGTTGGACTTACCCCTCTCCATGCCAGTTTGGTTAGGGATCATCATGTTGGCCGGCATTGTCGTTAATAATGCCATTATATTAGTTGAAACCATTGAACAACAACGACTGCAAACTGAAGTACTCAGTGAAGCCATTGTGAATTCTGCAGCACTGCGTCTGCGCCCAATTTTGATGACTACGTTAACTACGGTTATAGGACTCATTCCCCTCAGTTTAGGCTGGAGTCAAGGCAGCGAAATGCTACAACCTTTAGCCGTAACCATCGTATTTGGCCTGAGCTTCTCCTTACTCGTCAGTTTGCTCTTAGTGCCCATGACCTACTATCGACTTACTATTTAAATATAATGATCATTAAGATGGCAAGAAAACTCACTTTATCAGTTTAGATTACAAAAATGTAAAAAATAACTGAAATTGGACTTGCAAAAAAAAATTTAGCTGTTTATAATCAACCTCAGTTTCAAGAATTTTTGACTATTTTTCTGTGTTTTAAGTAAAAATGGTTATAATAATCACTTTCCACAATCAGGAAAGACAACAATAATTTGACATGAAAGAAAGGAGTTACTACTATGAGCGACGACAGAAGCCAAGACAACCAAGACAATGGACGTGATTCTGCCAATGGACCTGACATCAAAGCCATTCGCGAAAAAGTCAACTTGGCAGCCACCAAGGATGAAAGCAGCACCCGGGAATTTGTTCAAACCGGGGCTGATATCAAAAACATTCGCGAAAAAGCTGGACTGTCGCAACGAGAATTTGCTGCTCTATTATGCATCAGCAAGCGTACTTTGGAAGGCTGGGAACAAGGTCATAGAACCTTAAATGGGCCGGCTAGAGCTCTGTTGACCATCTTCAAAAATGACCCTGAAAATGCCATCAAAGCCTTACATGGCGCCAAATAGAAAAGCTTGACTCAACTGTTGTTGTGCTGCACCTTCACAAACTTCCCTAAACTGTTTCTCGTTTGGGGAAATATAAAAGGTTGATTAGTCTTTCCCCATGACTATTTGATACCTTATAAGGGGTGGGTAGCAATTACCCACCTCATTAAATAATCAAAATGACCAAACACTCTATTTTCCTCTTGAAAAAATAGATATCAGACCCCAACTAAAAACCCTATCCCCACAATTTTCCCTTCTCCCCAATGGTTGTGATTGCTTTCACAACTCTTTTCACTTTCTAAGCGTACATCTCTGTTCTCATTCCCTTCACCCCTCCATTTTTAGGAAAACACTCAATGAATATTGATATTGGTATCCATGAAAAACATCGGGCTGAAATTGCCGAGGGTTTATCTAAACTATTGGCCGATACTTACAGTCTCTATCTTAAAACTCATAATTTCCATTGGAATGTCACGGGTCCTATGTTTCAAACCTTACACCTCATGTTTGAGACCCAATATAATGAACTGGCTTTGGCCGTCGATTTGATTGCGGAACGAATCAGAGCATTGGGCTTTCCAGCTCCTGGCACCTATGCTGAATTTTCCCGTCTCAGCTCTATTCCAGAAACGCCAGGAGTTCCCAAGGCTCAGGACATGATTGTATTATTAGTGGAAGGGCAAGAAGCAGTTGTACGCACTGCACGTTCAATTTTTCCAGTGGTTGAACAAGCTCATGATGAAGCCACAGCCGATTTATTGACTCAACGGATGCAACTTCATGAAAAAACTGCTTGGATGTTGAGAAGTTTGTTGGAACACTGAAATGAAAAGAATTTTCCGGTTGAAAACCGGTTAAAATTTCCTCTTTCAATCCTATAAAAGAGGATAACTTTATGACCAGTCCCAGCTTCTGTGTTTAAACTTAAAAAAAACCATTTAAATTGAAAAAATGGTTTTTTACGGTTTCATAACAGGGGAGCTGGGATTTTTTAAAACTCTTATTTTGCTGCCCGTTTGGCTAAAGTTGAAATGATTAAGACTATAATCAGTCCAACGATCATCATCAGAATGGTATAAATTACCGTGTCATTAAGAGTTTCTGGAAAGTAAGGAATTGTGTTGATCAGGTGCTCTTTGTTATGGACAAGCTCATAATGGCGCACTTGAAAGGGCCAAATAATCCACAACGTGCCTACCAAAATCCCAATGATGGTGGTCAAAGTGGCGCGGTGATAATGTGCCAATAACCAGCTTAAAAAACGACTGAATAGGACCAGGCCAGCAATAATTCCCAATCCAAATGGCAGGAGAACTAAAAAGTCAAAATGAGCTATGGCATTGAAAACAGTATCATATTTTCGTAGAATTAGTAAGATGAAGGAGCCGGAAATGCCCGGCAGTAACATGGCGGAGATGGCTAACATGCCGCTGATGAAAATAAACCAGGGAGCATTAGGGGTATCGACTGGAACTAGGTTGACAATTAACCAACCAAGCAAAGTGCCGAGAATGAGAAAAAACCAGGCATTTTTATCGTATTGACCAATTTGAGGCAATAAAGTAATAATAGAGCCCACAATGAGTCCAAAAAACAGGCCATAGATCAGTTCCGGATGAGTGTGAAGCAGTTGTGGTAAAGGAATGATGCGAGTGAAAAAAAGTAGGGCACAACCGAGGCCAAATACCAAGGGAATTAAGAATCCAAAGTGGGGACGTTGGATGAACGCTTTGATTTCCAGGCGGAAAAGGTGAGTTAGCCAAATTTTGTCAAATGAACGGATGGCAGCGAGCAGTTGGGCATAAATACCCAAGATAAAGGCCATGGTGCCGCCACTGACTCCAGGAACAACATCGGCTCCACCCATGCAGAAGCCTTTTAGGATAAGAATAAATTTGTCGCGCATTTTGAGATTGATTCAATTTAAGGGGAAAATGGGGGAAATAGAATAGTCATGTTCTGTTTCGTTGGGAGTTGTTAGAAAGATAAGGGAGTCGTTTTTTGAGCAGGCTGTATTTTGAATCCAACCTAAGATTGAGGATCTAGTTTATTGAAAGGTTGATGATAGCCTGCACTGAGTTCATGAACGGCATTGATGAGAACCGCTACTTTTTCTGGATCGACTTGGGGATGAATACCGTGGCCCAAATTGAAAACATGACCGCTGCCTTGGCCAAAACTGTCTAAAATGGTGGCCACTTCTTGACGAATGCGATCGGGAGAGGCATACAGGATGCCAGGGTCCATATTGCCTTGTAAGGCAACTTGTCGACCTACCCGAGCCCTGGCTTGTCCAATGGGTATTTTCCAATCTAAACCAATGGCATCACAGCCTGTGGCTGCCAAATGTTCCAACCATTCACTTCCATCTTTGGTAAAGAGAATGATAGGAATGGGTTGTCCCTGATGGTGACGAGTCAGTCCCTGGAGAATATCTTTTAGGTAGCGCAAGGAGAATTCAAGATAGTCTCGAGTGGTTAAAACGCCTCCCCAAGTGTCAAACAGCATGAGGGCTTGAGCCCCGGCGGCCACTTGAGCATTAAGATATAAAACAAGGGCTTGAGCCAATTTATGCAGAAGATTGTGCATGAGTTGGGGTTGCTCAAATAGTAAGGCTTTGGTGTGTTGAAAATGTTTAGTAGAGCCTCCTTCTATCATGTAGGTGGCTAAAGTCCAAGGGCTTCCTGCAAAACCAATGAGGGGCACTGTTTCTGCCAATTCGCGTCGAATTAGAGTAATAGCATCCATAACATATTTGAGATCGATATTTGGGTCAGGAATGCCCAGTTGATCAATTTGGGCTTTTGTTCTCAGGGGTTGAGTCAATACGGGACCTTCACCTTCATTAAAGTGAAGACCCAAACCCATAGCATCGGGAATAGTGAGAATATCTGAGAATAAGATGGCAGCATCTAATGGGTAGCGGGTCAGGGGCTGTAAAGTGACTTCACAAGCCAGTTCCGGGGTTTTGCAAAGGGTGAGAAAATTGCCCGCTTTGGTTCGGGTTGCCCGGTATTCGGGTAAATATCTGCCTGCTTGACGCATAATCCAAACGGGAGTGACGTCTACTGGTTGACGTTGTAAGGCGCGTAATAAACGATCATTTTTTAAAGGCATGCCATTTTATTCCTTGATGAAAAGTGGGTTGAGCCAGGAGAGTTAGGGGAAGTCATAGAGAATCACTTGAGTCCAAGGAGGAAGACAGGTGGCTCTTGGGGGAAGATGTGTCTGAAGAGGGAGTGTTCCCTTGACTGTGTAAAGGCATATCATCAATGGGAGCATGCTTTTCAGCAGGTAAGGGCATGTCTTTGATGGGACTGTCTTCTTCAGAAAGTTCAGAAGTGGTTTTGTCTTCATCGATATCCAGTTCAGGAACTGAGGGGTCATCATCAAGAGAAAGACGTTGTCCGTAGAGTAAACTGCCGAGGATGAAGGCTGACACGATTCCTCCCAAACTGAGCAAGATCACCAAAAAATAGGGAGTTTCATTTTCTTCTTCTCCCAAGATAGGAGTGATGGGGGTGATGACCGGAGGCTGGGAAGTGGGAATTTCTTGGGGCGCCGGGGTTGAAATTACAGTTTCGGCCGCTGTCTCTTTTGGGGCAATTGTCGGGGTCGGTTGGGTAGATTCTGTTGTTGTGCCCAAGGGGGAGGTTACCGGTGCCGGAGTTGAGACTGGAGAGGGAGCAGTGGGTTCCGGAGTTGGAGCAGGAGGAGATAGTTCCGCTGAGACCGGGGAAGATTCTGGTACGGCTGGACATTTGATGGGAGTAGATTGGCGATTTTTCCATTCTTCATTTTGTTTTTGAAATTCGGCAAAGGCTTGGCTATGGTTAAGGATTTGCATTTCTGGGAGGGAAGGAATTTTTAATTTTTCTCCAACTTTCAGTGAGTTAAAATTGCAACTGACGCCAAAGGCTTGAGGATTGGCTTTGACCAAGGCGATGATGATTTGGTGGCGTGAAATGGTGGAGTCCGGGCGAATTTTTCCTGCAATTCCCCAGAGCATTTCACCGGATTTGATGGGTCCATAGGTGTATTCTTGGGCAAGTAGAGGGATTGGGACCGTTAACCAGTTGATGAGAGTTAGCCAGTTGATGAGCGTGAGTGTGAGCAATGATTTATTGATGTTCACTGTCCTTACCTTTTGTAATTGGGAAAATGGTTGAGGGTTGGAATGATTAAAGAAGTTCTAGGTCAGTGTAGGCAAACATGAGCCATTTCTGTCCTTCGGCAAATTGTACCAGCAAGCGAGTATATTCGCCGGTTCCTTCGTGATCTAAGACGGTCCCTTTGCCAAATTGGGGGTGTTTAACGGGTTGTCCCAATTTGGGCAAATAGGGTCGTAAATAGTGAGTTTTGAAAGTGAATTTTATGGGCTCTAGTAAGGCACTGGGAATTTCTTGAAGGAAACGGGAGGGATAAGCCGGTTCGTAGCGACCATAATTGCGTCGACGACCGCAGTGACAGAGGTAGAGAATTTGGCGGGCTCGAGTGATACCGACATAGAATAGACGTCGCTCTTCTTCAAGTTTTTCTTCTTGTAGGCTGTTTGCATGAGGGAATAAGTTTTGTTCTAAGCCGCAGATGAAGACCATGGAAAATTCTAAACCTTTTGCGGAATGCAGGGTCATGAGTTGTATTGAATCTGCATTAGGATCGCTGCGGGAGGTGTCACTTTCCAAGTTGGTGTAGGCTAAAAAGTTGAGCAGAGCGGCTTTTCCGGCGGAGTCTTGTGAGGAGAATTGGGGAGCAAGGTCTTCAATAAGTAGGGGTTGAAAGTCTCGGGCAGCATTGACCAATTCTGCACAGTTTTCCCAACGTTTTTGTCCCTCTTCAACACCTTCTTTGTCATAGTGTTCTTTTAATTTGGTGGTGTCGAGTACTTTTTGAATTTGTTGGTCTAGGTGTAAAGTAGAGCATTCCTGTTCCAATTGCTTAATAAGTTGGGTGAAATTATGCAGGGATTTTTGAGTTTTGCTTTGGTTGTCTTCTTGGCGAAGGAATTTTTGGGTGGCCTGCCATAATGATACTTGGTGATGGCGGGCGAGACTGCGTATTTTTTCGAGGGTGCGTTCTCCGATACTACGTCTAGGAGTATTGATGATGCGTTCAAAAGCGGCATCGTCTTCTGAATGGGCAATAAGGCGTAAATAGGCGAGTATGTCTCTAATTTCGGCCCGTTCGTAGAAGCGAGCTCCTCCGTAGACGCGGTAAGATAATTTTTTCTGGCGCAGGGTTTCTTCAAGCAAACGAGATTGAGCAGTGGTGCGATATAGAATGGCAATATCTTGGAGTCTGCCAGGCCAGGCGGAGATTTTTTCGGCAATGAAATTGGCTTCGTCCTTGTCGTCATTGGCATCGTAAAGAAATACAGGGCTGCCATTGACAGATTGGGTCCAGAGGGTTTTGCCCAGGCGTTGTTGATTGTGGGCGATAAGTTCATTGGCAACAGTGAGAATGGGTTGGGTGGAGCGGTAATTTTGTTCCAAGCGATAGGATTGACTGTTAGGAAAGTCCCTTAAGTATTGTTCAAGATTGGCAACTTTGGCGCCGCGCCAACTGTAAATACTTTGGTCATCATCTCCGACCGCAAAGGTGTAGTTGTCGGGTGAGCGCGGGTCTTTTGGGTCAGTGAGAGAGGAAGGTAGGTTTGAGGAGACACCGGACAGCAAACGGATGAGTTCGTATTGGATGACATTGGTGTCTTGAAATTCATCAACGAGTAGATAGCGAAAACGGTGTTGATAGTGTTGTTGTAATTGGGTTTGTTGTAGAATTTCATAGGCTCGTAACAGCAATTCTGCAAAGTCGACCATGCCCCTACTTTTGCAGTCAGCTTCGTATTCGGCATAAATTGCCAATTTACGGGTCAGCCAGCGGTCATCAGAAGAAACTTCTAAGGCTTGGGCTCGTAAGCCCTGTTCTTTTTGGTGATTGATAAAGGTTTGCAGTTGGGCAGGCAACCATATTTTGTCATCCAGTTTCAATTTTTTAAGCAGTTGTTTAATCCAACGCAGTTGTTCTTCTTGGTCTAGGATTTGAAAGGTTTCCGGCAGTTCGGCTAATTCCCAGTGTTGCCGCAGTAACCAGTGACTGATGCCATGAAAGGTGCCTATCCACATGCCTTTCATGTTTCGCCCGTTTAAGGTCGTTTCGATACGATGGCGCATTTCTGCCGCAGCCTTGTTGGTAAAGGTGACGGCGAAGATTTGGTGAGGCTGGGCTTGGCCGGTGGTTATTAGCCAACAGATCCGTTGAGTTAAGACTCTGGTTTTACCAGTACCAGCCCCCGCCAGAACTAAGGCATGATGGCTTTGAGTAGTAACTGCAGCCTCTTGGGCTTGATTTAGGGAATGCAGTATGTCTGAAGCATCCATCAATTTTGCACCTTAATAAGGTAAGTGTGAGAGGCCAAGTCATGCCAGCAACAGCGTTGTTTATCCCACAAGGACCAGAGAAAACCCAGTCCAAATACGAGTAGGGAAATCAGGGCCAGGATAAAACGTTGCGCAGCTTGCCCCCAGGTTACCGTGCCTTGAGCGGCTTTAATTTCTATCCCCCAAGCTCGCATGCCTAAAGTTTGTCCGCCATATTTCCAGAAACCACCAAAGTAGAAAAAACTGATCATCAGTAAGTATATCTGAAAGAAGGGTAATAAGAAAGGTTCCAAGGTGAAGAAGGCAATGAATAAGCCAGTGGCTACGAATAATACGGAAAAAAGTAGGAAACTGTCATATAATATGGCAGCCAAACGACGCAATAAATGGACGTTTTCAGGAGGGTTTGTGGCAGAATGATTGAGGGTTTCCATGCTTGAAATCTCTAGTTTTTTATAGTAAGTTTTATTTGCATCCTCTTGAACTCCTTAATTGTTGCTACAATGAGGAATCAAGAGTATGAATTATTTTTAAGAATTGTCAAATCCTAATTTTATCCTCAGAATTCCTATCCTTAGGTGGAAAATATGGCCTCTCTCCCCAGCCACATGAATGATGATGAATCCGTTGTTCAAGAAGCAAAACCTAAGTTGAAACGCCCTCCCTTATACAGGGTAATTTTACTGAATGACGACTATACTCCAATGGATTTTGTCGTACAGGTATTAGAGGCTTTTTTTAGTATGAATCGAGAACGAGCCACTTGGATCATGCTACAAATTCATACTCAAGGTAAAGGTGAATGTGGCACATTTACCCGTGAGATTGCTGAAACCAAGGTCGCACAAGTCAACAATTATGCTCGAGAACATCATCATCCCCTGTTATGCACGATGGAAAAAGTTTAACTCTCCCTACGCCCAATTAAATTATCACGAGGTGTTTTTATGTTAAGCAAAGATTTAGAAATGACTTTGTCCAATGCTTTTCAAGCCGCTCGTTTGAAACGACATGAATTTATGACTGTGGAACACCTTTTACTGGCTCTGTTGGACAATGCAGAAGCCGTTGAAGTTTTACAAGCCTGCAGTGCTGATCTCGTGGTTTTGAGAAAAGAACTGTCTGATTTTATAGAGGACAGTACTCCAAAATTACCGCGCAAGGATAATAAGGACACGCAACCCACTTTGGGGTTTCAACGTGTCCTGCAAAGAGCCGTTTTCCACGTACAATCTTCGGGTAAGAAGGAAGTCACTGGCGCCAATGTGTTGGTGGCCGTTTTTGGAGAACGGGAATCTCAGGCGGTGTTTTTCTTAGATAAACAAAACGTTGCCCGTTTGGATGTGGTCAATTACATTTCTCATGGCATTTCTAAAGCAGACAATGACAACAATATGGATTTTTCTGCCACGGATGACGACGATGGGGACAGTGCACCGGCCAAAAAACCCTTGGAAGCCTATACGGTTAATCTTAATGAACAAGCTTTACAAGGCAAAATTGATCCGTTGATTGGACGCGCCTTAGAAATTGAACGCACCCTCCAAATTCTCTGCCGCCGTCGCAAAAACAATCCACTGTTCGTGGGGGAAGCCGGGGTGGGTAAAACCGCCATTGTGGAAGGTTTGGCTCGCCTGATTGTGGGAGGTAAAGTGCCTGAAGTTCTTTCAGGCAGCACGGTTTATGCGTTAGATATGGGTGCTCTATTGGCTGGCACTAAGTACCGTGGGGATTTTGAAAAACGATTGAAAATGGTGTTAGTTCAATTGCGTAAAGAACACAATGCCATTCTCTTTATCGATGAAATTCATACAATTATCGGCGCTGGTGCGGCTTCTGGAGGATCAATGGATGCCTCCAACCTGATCAAACCTGTTCTATCTTCTGGAGAAATGCGTTGCATTGGTTCGACCACGTATCAAGAATACCGCGGCATTTTTGAAAAAGATCGCGCCTTATCCCGTCGTTTCCAAAAAATTGATGTCCAAGAACCTTCTGTAGAGGAAACGGTGCAGATCCTACACGGGCTCAAATCCCGTTTTGAAGAACATCATGACATCAAATACGCTCGGCAGGCATTGAGAGCCGCCGCTGAACTGTCTGCCCGTTACATCAATGACCGACATCTGCCTGACAAAGCCATTGACGTTATCGATGAAGCCGGTGCTCGGCAACGTCTTCAAACACCTTCCAAACGCAAGAAAATCATCAACGTCGGAGATATTGAGAGTATCGTCGCCAAAATTGCCCGAATTCCCCCAAAAAATGTTTCATTGTCGGATAAAGACAGCTTACGCAGTTTGGAACGAGATCTCAAAATGGTAGTCTATGGGCAGGATGCAGCCATCGGCGTGCTTTCTACGTGCATCAAAATGGCCCGCTCTGGCCTTGGCAATCCCGAAAAACCCATGGGGTCCTTCCTGTTTGCAGGACCTACGGGAGTGGGAAAAACCGAAGTGACTCGACAACTGGCCCGTATTATGGGCATTGAACTGATCCGCTTTGACATGTCCGAATATATGGAACGTCATACAGTATCCCGTTTGATTGGGGCTCCTCCAGGTTATGTTGGATACGATCAAGGGGGATTGCTCACCGAAGCTATCAATAAACAGCCTCATGCAGTGCTGTTGTTGGATGAAATCGAAAAAGCGCATCCTGATGTTTTTAATCTGCTGTTGCAGGTTATGGATCATGGCACTTTGACTGATACTAATGGGCGTAAAGTGGATTTTCGTAACATCGTGATCGTGATGACGACGAATGCCGGAGCTGAGCAAATGAGCCGCAATTCAATTGGATTTAGCGTCCAAGATCATTCCACCGATGGAAGTGAAGCGATCAAACGTACTTTTTCACCGGAATTTCGCAATCGCCTAGACGCCATTGTTCAATTTTCTGCCCTTTCCCCCAGCATCATCAGTCAAGTGGTCGACAAATTTATCATTGAACTGGAAGGAGTATTGGAGAGCAAACAAGTGGCCCTTGAAGTGGACGAAGCTGCCCGCAATTGGTTAGCCAAACGCGGATATGATCGAGTGATGGGAGCGCGTCCCATGTCTCGCCTCATTCAGGAAAAAATTAAAAAACCTTTGGCCGAAGAACTCCTGTTTGGCAAATTAGAAAAGGGAGGACAACTGAAAGTCAGCATGCTGAATGAAGAATTAGTACTGGAATTTGAAGGAAAAGATGAGGAGATTATCGAACCCGAAGTCGCCTAATTAAAGCTAGGGGGGAATCATACACCAAACAAGCTTTACAGTAGACCTCTTGCAAGAGCAAATGATGCAATTGGAGTGGAGGCTTTAGCCGGTACACTGGAGTAGAGGCTTTAGCCGGTACACTGGAGTGGAGGCTTTAGCCGGTAGATTGGAGTGGAGGCTCTAGAAGGTACACTGGAATGGAGGCTTTAGCCGGCCAGCGGTAGGCCCTTGCAATTTGTGTATGTGGGGTGATGCCTACGGCTGACCGGCTAAAGCCTCTACTCCAAGGACCGGCTAAAGCCTCCACTCCCCGGCTAAAGCCTCCATTCCAACGTATCTTAACTCATGGGCAACCCTTTTAACTTTTAATTACTTCATTGTCAATCAGTAACCTCTTGGCTCCCCCCCCTAAATTGCCAACTCATGCCAAACAGTCACTGATTACCGGTAGATGTCCACCTGTGTTTACCCAACAGCAAAGGAACTACGTACTGTGACAACTGATATCTTAAAACAATCGGTAGTCGTTTTCTCCAAAAATTACCTGCCCATCAACCAAATCAACATCAAACGGGCTATTATTCTGTTGGTATCCGGTAAAGCAGAACCTTTGGAATTTTTTGATACTCGCCAAATTGCCGTTCATTCCCCTAATATGGTACTATTTGTACCCGAACATATCCGTCTTAAAATCAACCATATTGAAAAATCTTGGAAAGTCCCCTCAGTAACTCGCCGAGAAATACTTAGACGCGACAAATACAGCTGCCAGTACTGCGGAAGTACCAAACAACTCACTTTAGACCATGTCATTCCCCTCTCAAAAGGAGGAAAACACACATGGGATAACGTTGTCGTGGCCTGCGAACCTTGCAACAACAGCAAAGGCGCCCGTACACCCCAACAAGCTGGCTTGTCCTTGTGCAACAAACCCAAAGCGCCATCGCATCCCATCATCAATTTTGCGGACCATTTTTGGAAAGAGCATAAAGCACAGTTCAAAACCAAAAACTAACCCTTATTTTTCCCATTTCTTATTCAAAAAGAAAAGCGGTTTTTAAACTTTTTAAAAGACGGAGGAAATTTACCCTTCCCTTGAAAATACCGGGCAATATAACTAACGAACCATAAAATGAACAGGTTGAAAAAAATAATATAGGGCGCAATACGCTCACGCTATTGTGCCCTATAATCTGGAGTCGGCAATTCCCATCAGTGAGGTCATGACTACGGATTTAATGGTAGCAGAAGAGGAAACTGATTTAAGGGATGTTGCCCAATTTATGTTGGATGAAAAACACGGTTGCCTACCTGTGTTACAGAGATGAAATTGTCAAATTGTTAGGAATTGGCTTAGAAGACCTATTTAATGGGGAAATTCCACAAGAATACATTTTTCATCAAGAAACTGCATGTTGCTTGGTGGCTTTACAAAACAGGTTTAGCCGGCTTATTTCACAACGCTTATCGTAAAGTTGCTGAATTATTTATGCAACGAGTCAGTTTTGTGCTTTTGCCCAAAAAAGGCTTTTTTCAAGTGTTTGAACATGATATAATAAAAGGCAAAAATTATTATTTTGAATTCTGGATAATTCCCGATGAACCTGTAGAAAATGCTAAATTTATTATGAATTTTACCATTGCTAACTTAGTGCGAATTGATTACGGTGAAATTATTGTTAAACCAGGTTGTATTGAGATAAAACAATATTATCAACCCCCTAATTATCAAATTAATAAACCTATTGATTATCCAGTTAAAGTAGCAACCTGGTTTGACGAATTGTCGCATACCTTTATTGTGGTTGGGGATGTGAGATTTAAGATTGTTGAAAAAGGACGTGTGCCTGAAGAAAAATTAAAAATAGCTCGAGATATGATTGTCTTTTGGAAACATTTTTTCTTCCACGCCGACGACTAATTCCTACTCTCCAAAAACGCTTGTTATGATACGTATCGGAAATTTAAACGTTAAATTGTGTTTAAATTTCCGATTTTTTTTGGGTGGGGTGTTAGAATTGTGGTGTGGTGTTAATTTTTTACTGATTGAAGTGAACACAGAGAGGTTATTATGAGTATGCTACGACGAAGTTTGACGTGTGTACCAGCTATTTTACTGATTTTATTAGGAATAGTTGGATTTTTTTGTACGCTTTTGCGTAACGCCTATTATTTAAACCAAAATGCTCTGATCTTTTCACTTGGTATGAGAGAGAGAAAGAGATTATCCTGAAAGATGACTTTGAATTTTATGTTTTAAGTAAAAAAGCAGGACTAGCCATCGGCGAAGTTGCACTTATGTTATCAATATTTACAAATCCAGTAATAGGTCTAGGTGGCCGAAAAGCATTAGATAAATCGTGGGCAACCGCCAACAAAGATTATTATCGAAAAGTAGCTATTGAAAAACTTGATGCCGATCTAAATAAGGGAATAGATGAACGATGTAGAGAACTTGCTATGAATTGGCTTGGTGAAAAACAAGGATAATACATCCACCCCAACCAACCCCATGCCCATGCCCCTGATCAAATCCAAAAAATTGGGTGCATGGGGAGTTTATGCGTGTTGGGTTTATTGTCAGGTTTTAAATCAAAGGGGATGCGCTTGGAAAGGATCATATTAATTGATGATAAGCGGAGTCAT
The DNA here is from genome assembly GCA_020721005.1 of Thiomargarita sp. Lineage (GTDB taxonomy): Bacteria > Pseudomonadota > Gammaproteobacteria > Beggiatoales > Beggiatoaceae > DYNP01. Next base: position 127,872 of record DYNP01000009.1, on the reverse strand, counting down.
CCAAAACAATAAGCACCATAAATAACTGGTACCTATCACTGTAAATAAGGATTTCCCCATTCAGTAGTGTAAATGATTTCAAAATTAATTGCGGCGACAGCAAAAGCCCGTCGTTAAGGAAAAGGAATAATATCGGGAGGAGGGTTCGATGAGGTGGGGGAATCGGGATTGATAAGTCCGATATGGCGTTGCAATGGTGTTTGATCGATATAGGCAGCAACATCTTGAATATCATTGATTAATTCATCTAATGACGTGTCACTAATAATTAAAGCCTGCTCAATATCTCCCAATAATCTATTGCTCACAGCCACAGGATGATCTGGCTCAACCACTTCGATAACGGCTTCAACTTTGATGGTGAACGTGCGGAACGGGCGCGGTTTTGCGAGCGCGCAGCAGTGAGCATAGAACGATTTTATCAGCAGATACAATTGAAACGCACTGGCAGTTATTACCACACACAAGCGATTGGAGCAAACCATGTTACTCAAACAACGCATTATTCACGAGCTAGAATCATTGCCTAACGATGATTTATTGGTGATACAACAGATGATTCGCGCCTTGAAAGCGGCTAAACCGCTTCCCCGCCAGACTGACAGAAAGGCTTATCTGGCAACCAGAGAAGCATTGAAAAACTGTGGCGGCAGTTGGGCACGGGATATTTTACAGCAACGTGAAGAACGCCTGTGAACTTGTTTTTCGATACGTCCGCGCTGGTTAAGTATTTTCACCCAGAAATAGGTACGGAGCAAGTGACGGCATTGATTCATGATGAAGTCAATAAGGTTTGGATTTCCGAACTCGCCCGCGTAGAGTTTTGCAGTGCTTTATTCCGGCGTTTCCGCGCCAGGGAAATTGACGAGCAACAACTGGCAACAGCTTTGGATGGATTCGACGAAACTCTGGCGAATTTTCGGGTGCAAGCACTTGGCTCACCAATAACTGAAGAAGCGGAACACTTATTGCGAAAATATGGTAAAACTGAAGGCTTGCACATACTTGACGCTTTGCACCTGGCAAGTTTCTCGCTGTTGGCAGAAAGGGGTTGGCAGTTCGTCGCAGCGGATAGTGTATTATGCTATGTGGCACAGAACGAGGGATTTGCAGTATTGCAAATACAAAAGTGAGTAAAAAATGCTCCAGTCGCAAGTTTCAGAAGACCTCCGCGACGCAAACATCCCCAATTGGCGACTGATCTGTGTGGAACGGGAGCAGTATTTTTTGGAGGAGGTGGCGCGGTGTAAATCCCCAAATCCCTAAAATCATAGGAAAATCAACATGTACACCATTTATCGCTTGAATGCGGACGAATTAAATGCCGATTGAATCGAAAGTCTAAAAACCTTTATAGGTGATACTAACCATCGGTCCTTGGTAGAGATATACCCCAATCTTCGGATTGGCAGTGAATGATTATTAACTTATATTGATTCGTTAAGAAAAAAGTATCGGAAACAAATAAGGATAAATTATGAACGAAATCATTTTCCTCATTGAGGAAGCAGCAGAAGGGGGGTATACTGCCAGAGCATTAGGTGCATCCATTTTTACCGAAGCCGATAATGTGGGTGAACTCCATAATCAGTTGCGAGACGCGGTGCAATGTCATTTTGATGAGGAAATGCAACCTAAAATGATTCGTTTACATTTTGTTCATGAGGAAGTTATTGCAGTATGAGACTGCCGCGTGACCTTTCTGGACAAGAACTAATACATCTGCGCTTGCTCAAGGCAAATCGGTTGTCATTCCTCCTAAGCGTAATCGTAAAAAAAGACCTCGTGACGAATTCCTTTATCGAGCCCGACATCTCATTGAAAGTTTCTTTGCTAAACTCAAACCATTCCGAGCCATTGCTACTCGATATGACAAATGTGCACTCTATTTTTTTTCTGCCCTTTTCCTCATTTATTTATTTGATGACACACCCTAGGTTTAATTAGCCCATGTTAGAAGAATTGCGTAATCAAGTCAGTCAGGAACTCCGCATTCCTGAGGTGCGAGCTGAACGTTGTGTCCATACAATGATTGAGACTGCCTCTTGTCGAGCCTGTGTCAACAGTTGTCCACAACAGGCTTGGCAATTGGATGATGAACGGTTGGGAATTGATATGGAAACCTGTGATGGTTGTGGTCTTTGTGCCGCAGCTTGTAGGCAGGGGGCTATTTTACATGCCCATGAGCCCACCCTGCGCCAACTGGATGAACATCATCAACTGGCGCTTATCGCCTGCGAGAAAACGGGGTTATCCTTGGGAGAAGGTGTAGTTCAATGTATTCATGCTTTAAGTTTACATGATTTATTAAAACTGTATCGACAAGGCATTCGCGCCTTGCTGGTTGCAACTTTTGAATGTCGAAGTTGTACCCGCAATCCCTCCATGCCTATTCAATTGGTGCTTCATCGCTTAAATCAGGCACTTACGCATCGAAAATATTCTACTTTTTTGATCAGGGAACTGCCCATTGACAGTTGGCAAACTCAGCGCCAAACTCTGCGCTCACCGACTACAGTGGAACCAGTCAGTCGGCGTAATTTCTTACGTCGTAGCTTCCAAGGTGCTTTAAAAGAAGGTCTAAAAGTACGCAGTCTCCTGTCTCAAGACACTGAACATTTTCCTCCTCCTGGCACTTTGTTGCCAGTGACCGATCCTCCTCAGGAATTGCCTTTTGTGCCACAAATCAGTGCTGAACACTGCACCGGCTGTGACACTTGCTTTAAAATTTGTCCCAATGAAGTGTTGTTATGGGATGAGCCCAGCAATTCCTACGTGATTAAAGCAGAGCGTTGTACGGGTTGCAGTATTTGTATGGACTTGTGTGCCCACCAGGCAATCACAGTAACGGAATGGATCGTGCCAACCAGTGAGCCTATTGCGCTCCATGATCAACGTTGTCGCCATTGTGGAGTTACCTTTCACCAACCGCTTGCCTATTCCTTTAGCCAACCGATTTGTCCAATTTGTCGTCAAACTAATCATTATCGAAATTTGTTTCAAGTGCTTAAATAATAGAATGAATTTGAGTTTGATAAGATGTTATTTTCTTTTAAAACACAGTCATTGATTAAGCAACTGGATGTTATTGAGAATAAACTTATGCAACAAGCGCAAGAAGAAGATTATATTGAAGAAGAGGATCTAGAAGAGGAAGATTATTCCTTTAGTAATTATGAGATTACCTCAAGTTCCAAAGAGATTAGATTCAGTCTTTATCGCTCTGATTTCATGAAGAGCATAACCTGGTTAAATTTGGATCCTCGATGAAGGAATATTATGGGTAAAAATGTTCTTCATACCCGTATGAAAGACGTTGAAATTTTGCTTTGATGTGCAGCTATGTTAGACAGAGGTGAAGAGGAATATAAACCTTCAATGACCCGTTTTTTAAACCAATTTGCCAACCCAATTTAAGCAATTCAAGCTGAGGTCCCCATGAAACTTCTGAGACTGATTTTTCCCCATGGCGTTCGAGAATGGCGTCATTTGGATGTGCAAATTTTGGCAGTGGCTCTGATCATTGCGGTGGCGGCAGTGACGATGGTCGACTTTTTTGCCGATCGGATGCAACGTTTAATTCAGGAACAAAGTGCAGAAATTTTGGGCGCAGATGTGCGTCTTTCTGCCTCTTATCTTTTACCCATTTCATTTCTCGAACAAGCTCAACAATTGGGACTGCAAACTGCCGAAACTCGGGTATTTTCCAATGTATTGTTATTTGGGGAAAATACCGTGCTTACTGAAGTCAAGGCGGTCAGCGCGCATTATCCATTGCGAGGGCAATTGCAGATTGCCGAAGGGACAGAAGAATTGCCAGTATTGACCACTGAAATTCCCCCAGTGGGTAAGATCTGGGTCGATCCCACTGTGTTAAACCAATTGGGAATTAAGATTGGGGAAATCATACAGTTGGGGGAATTGCAAGTCACAGTGGATAAAGTCCTCCTGTATGAACCCGATCGAGGCAATTTGTGGTTTCAATTGTCACCGCGGGTATTGATGAATCTAGAAGATTTGCCGGCAACTCAATTGGTGGGGGTTGGCAGCCGGGTCAAGTATTATGGACTGATAGCCGGGGAATCGTCAGAAAAAATTGCCAGTTATATTCAATGGGTTAACGCCCAATCTCAACCTGGTTTGAAAGTAGAAGAAGTGCAACAAGGGGTCGCAGAAACTCAGGCGCTTTTGGACAAAGCTCAACAATTTTTGGGACTCTCAGCTTTGGTAGTGGTTTTATTATCCGGAGCAGCCATCGCCATGGCACTCTATCAATTTGCTCATCGTCAATTGGCAGATGCCGCAATCATGCGTTGTTTGGGCGCCACTCAAGCCCTCATTACTCGTTTTTATCTCGGACGTTTGATGGTGATAGGACTCGTAGCAAGTATAATTGGGACCGGATTTGGGTGGATATTACAACAAGGATTGGCTTGGCTGTTGGGCAATTATTTATCCAATTCACCCTTACCCAATCCCTCGTTACAATCTTTGTGGGTGGGACTGATTACAGGCATGGTAGCCCTGTTTGGATTTGGATTACCCCCCTTATTGCGCATCAGACAAGCGGCGCCTTTACAAGTGTTACGCGGTCAATGGCCCCCCATGTCCCCGGCAGTATGGGAAGTGATGCTGTTAGCCACCCTGGCCATGGGAAGTCTCATTGTCTGGCAAGCTCAAGATGGTTATTTGGCCAGCTGGATGATTTTTGGCACCTTGCTCACCATTGCACTGTCTATGGGAGGCGCCTGGTTATTAGTGAAAGGGCTGCGAGGATATGAACACTGGCCCTTGACTTGGCGTTTGGCTGCCATTCACATCGTGCGCAACGTTTCGTTAACCAGCTTACAAATCGCTGCTTTGGGAATTGGCATCATGGCGATCCTATTATTGTTCATCATCCGCACCCAATTGTTAGAAACCTGGCAACAAGACTTGCCCGCCAACACTCCAAACTATTTTGCTGCCAATATTCAATCCACACAACTGCCTGAATTTAAAACGGTTTTACAAAAAATATTGACCGCTCAGGATTCTACAGCCACCGTCCCAGCCATCTATCCATTGATTCGGGGACAATTGGTTACCATCAACGGTCGACCCCTGTCCACCTTTGAATACAGCAGTGCCCGAGCCAAACGTTTGGCGGAACGCACCTTTAATCTCACTTACAGCCTGGAATTGCCCCCCCACAATCAACTTGTTGCAGGACAATTTTGGACCCATCCAACCACTCCAGAATTTTCAATTGAACAAGAATTGGCTGCCGACTTGAACATTCAACTCGGCGACACCTTGGAATTTGTCATTGCGGGAGAAACCCTCAGCGCCCCGGTCACCAGTCTCCGAACCGTCAAGTGGGACTCATTTCAACTCAATTTCTTTGTGTTGGCCTCCCCAATTGTCTTGGAACAATCCCCTCAAACTTATGCCACCAGTTTCTATTTTACACCAGCCTCTGCTCGGCAAGTTCCCCAATTGATTCAACGCTTTCCTGGAATCACTTTTATCGATGTCAATGCCCTATTAAATCGGCTACGACACACCATAGACAGAATGAGTTTGGCGGTTCAATACCTATTTTGGCTCAACCTATTGGCGGGGCTCACAGTGCTCATGGCCGCTCTATCCAGTACGCAGCCCATTCGTCTACATGAAACCCTGATTTTACGAGCCTTGGGCGCCACCCGTTTTCAAGTCCTATCTCGTTTCATCGTTGAACTTGCCGTTATTGGAGGACTGGCGGGAATACTCGGCGCTTTACTGGCCAGTGGCATTGGCTACGGTATTACCACTACCCTGATGGAAATGACCCCCCAATTTTCCCCCTCCCTCATTTTGATTACCGGATTAAGCAGTATGCTGAGTATCAGCCTATTGGGAACGCTTGTATTGCTGACGGGTTTAAAACAGCCTCCTTTGCGGCAGTTGCACTCGTCCCAATAACTCCATAACCCTCCTGTAGAACCACCCCCTGCCCCTCCTTCCATGCTATTCAATGAAGGAAATCTCCTTTGGAATGGAGGCTTTAGCTGGTCAGCGGTAGGCATCTTTGGAATGGAGGCTTTAGCTGGTCAGCGGTAGGCATCTTTGGAATGGAGGCTTTAGCCGGTCAGCGGTAGGCATCTTTGGAATGGAGGCTTTAGCCGGTCAGCGGTAGGCATCTTTGGAATGGAGGCTTTAGCCGGTCAGCGGTAGGCATCACCCTACACAAATTGCAAGGCGCCTACGGCTGACCTACGCTTGCTACAGGGCTCAATTTCACATTAAAGACTGACAACTTTATACTTTACATAACGATATTCAACCGGTGGCGAATTGAGCTATTTTAATCCCAATCCTGCCGGGTCCACAATTTTGCCATCCACTTCTGTACTGTCCCCCAATTTTCCATCAGTCAAAGTATAACTTGCAGTGACAACCGGTTTTCCAGCAACAGTTTTTATCGCAAAAGTGGCGGGATATTGATACCAATCCAGAGTTTCCATATCTCCGGGCACCGTTGGACCAAATTTATAGAAAATTAAATTTTTCCTGACTTCAGAAAAAGCATGATAATACAATGTCACTTGTGATTGGGAACATCCCAATTCAAAGTAAATGAGTCCCTGAGGGAATAAATGATTACGTTCCCGTCCTGGATATTTATCAGGCAATTCACCATAAACATTTGTAATTGGACAATTTTCATCTGCCTGAAGTGTCAAATATACTCCATTAATTGCATCGAGAAAACTGGTAACATTTTCTTGCTGACTGTCCAAAATACCATCTCCATTGCCATCCCCATTATTGGGACCTTGATTTTCGACAACAGAAGTAATGTGGTCCAGATCTTCATCATAAGCAACAAAAATGGCTCCACATCGTTTCGCGGCAGTCATCACCACTTCACCCTTGCCACTACAGTCTCCAGTCCAAGCCTCAAATTGCCAACCTGGAGCAGGCTGAGCCTGTAAAACGAGGGCAGTCCCATAAGGTTTAGAAATGGTACAGGGACTTGTAAGGCAATTTAGATTAGGGGCAGTGATATGCCCTTGACCTTCTATCAGCAGTGTTAAACTTTCTTCCAGCAAACGAAAGTGAGCAATACATAATCTGGCGCCGCCCATAAATAAGGGTTGAGTAACACATCCAAGATGCCCACCCCAACCGCTAAAATCAGAACCTTCTTCTGCTTGGGGCATGAGTTTCACCTCTGAAGCCGTTTTGACCATTTGAGAACATGCTTGTGGATTGCAAGTGCGGGACCCATCGGGTTGATCTTGACAATCTTCCGATTGGCAAGTCAGACCAGTGTTGGTGCTGACTTGACCACGACCTGAACCGTCTATTTGTAAAGAAAGGCTCACTTGCTCATATAAGGGATAGGACATAACAGAAATAGTAAATTCCTCAGAAGAAGAAATATCGATGCCATTATAATCAACCCCCCCATCGTCTTGAACAGTCACTTGAAAAGTGGACGAGCCCCACTTGCCAGGGGTTAATGTATAAGTCAAAGTTCCGTTGTTATCTACTGCAGGTGGAATGACAAATAAACTGGGATCACTGAGATTGCTGACCGAATAAGTCAGCACTGTTTGACTTTTTTCATTGGATTTGCCCGGATTAAAAATAGCCCAATTTTTAAAAATCATGGCACCCCCAAAATTATCATGGCGAGTAGGTAGGCTGCTGGCTATGAAAAAGGGAGCATCATTGACAGCGTTGACCGTCACACCAACCGTTATCACATTGGAATCCAACGATCCATCATTGGTCTTAAAACTAAAACTGTCTGTACCATTGACATCGGCGTAAGGTTTATAAACGAATTCCCCTGTATTGGGATTGATAATAGTAACCCGACCCAAGTAACCATTTCTCACCAAGCGATAAGTGAGAACAGAATTATCAATATCGGTCGCAGAAAGCATGCCACTAACAGGAGTATCTTCATTGGTTATCAAGGGATCAATGGGATTGGCAACCGGGGCATCATTAACAGGATTGACAGTGATACGTAAATAAACTTTATCGTCAAAGCACAGGAAGCCACAATTAGCCAATGTAGTATCGGCCCAAGTTGTAATAGTAGCTTGGCCGGACTGATTGGGTTGAAAAGTTAACGTGATGACTTTACCATGCCAATCGGAAAGTGACGTTTGTAGCAAAGTGGAATTATTATTACTCTCATGAAACCAGCTAAAGAGCGTAGTCAGAAAGTAGCCGCTGAGGTCAATGCTAACTGGGGAACTGTCTTCATTGTAGTTAAAGTATACATCCATTGCCAAAGACGGCGGCGACAAAAGTACAATGAATACAAGTAATAAATAACGCAGAAATGAAAAATTCATACTAATTTTCCTAAAATAAAGAATAGCGTTGCAGAAAAACCGTGTTTCCTAATAACTATTTTTAACTCACACAAATCAGAGTCCATATTACAACAAGAAACTGGCAAGCAGCAATCATCGCTTATTTTTGCTTCATTTGCAATAAATTAACGACTTTTATACCCATTCCTTTCAGAAACTCAGTATACAACACAAAAAACACATCCCTCCAAAACATCATACCCAGTTTAACACCTCAACTTCTGAAAAAATGAACTGTATCGACAAATTTGTTTACAGGATCAGAGCGAATTTGCTATGATCAAAAATTGATCAAAATTGGACCATGGACAAACTCGATTTCTTACTTTAAAGTACCTATTTACAGGACATCCATCATGCGAATAACTCCGATCATTCTCACTCTACTGATATTCACCTTTGGGGAATTGTCTCAACCTCTTTTTGCCCAACCTATACTTATTCCCAGTCCAATCACTGGGGATCAAAAGATCAATTTCATCCTACTACAAGTCAACGATATTTATGAAATTACCCCTGTCAGTGAAGAAGGTGGAATCGCCCGGTTAGCCACCCTTAAAAAACAATTATTAGCTGAAAATCCAAACACTTACCTGATATTAGCAGGAGATACATTCAGCCCATCCGCATTGGGAACAGCTAAAGTAAATGGAGCACAGCTAAACGGTCGACAAATGATAGACACCCTCAATCGAGCTGGCTTGGACTTTGCCACCCTGGGCAATCATGAATTTGATCTGAAAGAAGAAGAATTTAAGCAACGCCTGCAAGAATCCACTGCTCTGTGGGTAATCAGCAATGTCACTGATCCTCAAGGAAAATTATTCCCAAATACCGTTGCCAATCACATTCTCACTGTCATTGATACCGATCAAGAAACTGCCAAAATTGGCCTATTTGGGCTGGTTTTACCCAGCAATCCCAGAAACTATGTCAAATACCAAGATATCTTAACAGTGGCCGCTCAACAAACTGCTGAACTCAATTCTCAAGTAAATATGACGATAGCCATTACACATTTATCAGTTGATCAAGATTGCCAATTGGCCAATCAGCAACCTGAAATAGACTTAATTCTCGGTGGACATGAGCATCAGAATATGGCCGTGGAAACCGGTGAAAATCAGCCTAAAATTTACAAAGCAGATGCCAATGCTCGCACTGCCTATATTCATCGCATCACCTATCATTTAGACACCCAAAAAATTGAAATTCAATCCGAGTTGAAACATTTGACTGCCGATATTCCACCCGATCCCCAGGTGGCTCAAGCAGTAAATGAGTGGGTTAAAATTGCCTATGAAGGTTTTCATAAAGAAGGCTTTGAACCAGAAAAAGTGATAGCAGAAATTCCCATTTCACTCAATGGTTTAGAAAGAAAAGTTCGCAATCATTCTACGGAATTGACTGAATTATTGGCAGAAACCATGCGTTTGGCTATTCCAGACACTGAAATTGCATTTTTTAACAGCGGCGCCATTCGAATTGATGACATATTGCTCCCTGGTAAATTGACCCAATACGACATCATTCGAATTCTGCCTTTTGGGGGGATCATCGTGGCTATCGATATCAAAGGCAATCTGTTAAAACAAGTCTTGGAAATTGGACAAGCTAATGCTGGCAATGGAGGTTATTTGCAGACAGCTGGGATAGCTTTGATTGACAATCAATGGTTGATCAATGATCAACCACTGGATCCCAATCGAATTTATCGTGCTGCTGTCAACAATTTCCTATTGACCGGCAAAGAAGTGGGACTGGATTTTTTCAACCGCACTCACCCTGATCTTAAAATATTGATAGAAGGCCCAGACTTGCGTCAAACTTTCATTGCGGAACTACAAAAACGCTACAATTTTTTGAAAAATTATGATCGAATATGAAACATTTAACTTCCTAAAATATATTGTAACTTTACACCCTACTAGGCGCTTAATCTTTAACTTAGACCAGCGCTAGATATGCTAACAACTTGATAGATAGTCACTTGTTCCGATTTGCCTTTCACTTGTACAGTGTCCACCGCTTGAATAAAGTAATTCTGTGGATTAAGCAATCGAGCATAAGTGTATTGCGTAATTAACAAGGAAATTTTGTAATTTTTAGTCAGATTTTCCACTCGAGAAGCCAAATTAACCGCATCACTGATCACTGTGGTATCCATACGACTGCGTCCTCCTACAGTACCAAGCATCAAATGCCCGGTGTTGATCCCAATGCCTATGTGAATTTGAGAATCTCCAACCTTGATGCGTTCCTGATTATAAACCTGTAATTGTTGCAACATGGCCAAGCCCGCATTCACTGCATCATCGGCTGATCGACTGAAAAGTGCCATGATGCCATCTCCAACATATTTGTCAATAAAGCCATTATTTTCTAAAATAGCAGTTTCCATGCGGGAAAAATAAGTATTAATGAATTGAAAATTGTCTTTGGGAGTCATTTTTTCTGACAAAGTGGTAAATTCTCGAATATCCGAAAATAGCACTGACATTTCCAATTGCACTTGGTCACCTAATTCCACATCTAAAATACTGGACTTTTCTAAAAGTTGTAAAAATTGTCGTGGCACAAAACGTTGATAAGCCTGATTTAAGGCCGCCTGCTCTTGGATAAAACGAATTTGATTGGCTTCGGCCTGTTTGCGCTCACTGATATCTTGGAAGGCAGTCAAAGCATAGATAACTTTGCCCTCGTCGTTGAAAATCGGTGTACCCCAAGCTTCTAAGGGAATAGTGCGATTGGCTTGATGCACTTCGATGCAGTCGGCACTGCTGGATTCTCCTTTCAAAGCTCTGATAACTGGGGATTTTTCCGGTGGGCACACTTGTTGACTGTTGGCTAAATATAAGTCATAAGTCAAATTGGATTGCTCATCATTGACAGTTTTGAGAATTTTACGGCCAAGGACCTCTTGACCCCTTTGATTGAGATAATGAGGCTGTCCATTGGCATCCAAAATCAGCACACCCACAGGAATGGCCTCTAAAAATTGCGCCAAAGTCTTTTCATTGCTACGCACTTCAGCATAAAGACGCGCATTTTCTATGGCAATAGCAGTTTGTGAAGACAGCAGATTTAATAATTCTACCCGCTCTGCAGTGAATGCCCCCATAATCAGATTATTTTCCAAATAAATAATGCTGACCAATTTTCCTTGATTGATCAAGGGAGTGCAGAGAATGGATTTAGATTGATGGTGTTGCACATAGGCATCATTGGTAAATTGACCGGTCTCCATGGCATTTTCTAATACTACAATTTGTTTGCTGCGAGCCACGTAGTTGACAATGGTTTGAGACAAAGAGGAACAATTTTCTAAAGCCTGGGAATGCAATTCTGTGATCAATTCAGTTGTCAAAGTACTGGAAGCCTCGACAATTAATTTTTCTTGGGTGGCTAAAATCAGGTGACCAATTTGAGCCCCTGCATTTTGAATGATGATTTTCATCAGGGTGGTTAATAATTTTGCCAACTCAATTTCTCCGGAAATGGCTTGGCTGGCCTTCATTACGGTGGCCAAATCCAATCGGGTCCCCAATTTTTGTTCCCGAGTGAGAAAATTGGTAGTGGTGGTTTTTTTTAAACGGTCTGCTGCTGCCAATAGAGCAAATAGTTCCGGATATTTTTGTTCCAACTGCATAGTTTTGGAGACAGCTCCCCAGTGTTGATAACGATAGAGAGCCTCTTGCAAATACAGTTGAGCAACTCTTTTCATGCCCTGCTCAAGATAAAATTGAGCGGCCAATTCATAAGCCAATGCTTCCTCATGTAAATAAGTATTTTTGCAAGCACCTGCGATGGCTGCTTCATAATATTCAACTGCTGACCACTTTTGATTTAATACCCGAGCTTTTTCAGCTTCCACCAGATCGTATTTGTGCTGAAAATTCATGGGAGCATGATGGGACCATATTTTCATTTTCTCTTGATTTTCAGAAATATGTTGCAAAATCTCAGTTTGTTGGGTAAAGTCAGCCTCCGGGTAGATGGCTAATTGGCTAAGGGAATCATAAAAGTAGAATAGAGACACTGCAAAATGACCGCCGGAACCGCTTAAATAGGATTTGGCAAGTTTGGCATTTTCCAGCGCTTGATGAGGTTCATAAAATAAATAATGGAGATACAAGCGATTGAGATAAAAGTGGAATAAGCCGAAAAAATCATTGGCTTGTTGGGAGGTTTGCAGCAAATGAGAAGATTCCGTGGCCAAATCTTCTGCCAAATTCCAATGAGCAGATTCCAGTTGTAAGTGAGCCACGGTTTGCCAGTAGATTGTCAGGTAATGGACTGCCACTTGTTGTTTTAATTGACTTAGGACTTGAATGTAGGAATTCATCAATAATGCGACTTTGGGCAGAGGTTGTCCACTGAAATAGATAAATACACAATAATTCAAAACTGCATAGCCCGCAAATTCCAGATGGCCTTCCATTCTGCCCAAATGATAAGTATCTAACAAATGTTGAATAGCGACTGATAAATGTTCTTTCCAAGGGGTTACTACGGAGTGGACAACATGCAAGGCTCCAGCGCGATGAAATTGAATATCCAGTCGCTCCAACACTCGAATAGTCAACTGTCCAAATTGATGAGCACCTTCTATTTCCAAAGCATTGGACAAAATCATGCCATAAGCCGCATAAGCAAACGGAGAGAATTCAGCATGGCCATGGTCGATAGACAAATTCACAGCTTTGGAGATGATCAGTGGCAACAAGTGTGGCATGCCCAAGTAACAAGTGGACATGGTGGTGGACAATAAATGTAGGGCGGCCAGTGAATAAGCATCGGTCATACGAGGTAAATTAACCAATTCTTCAATTGATTTGCCTTGCCACTTGAGCGCTGTTTCAGTCAAAGCCTGGACAATATCGGCTTGAGTCGGTGTTTCTGGCAACACAACTTCAAACAGTAATAAGGCTTCTCGGGCAATGTGAATGGCTTTGGGAAATTGTCTTTGTCTGGTGTAAGCTCGCACTTGAGTCTCATAAGCAGCCACTTTGTCCAAGGAATTGCGAGCCTGCTGTAAAATAATTTTGGAAATCGCTTCTAATTCAGCAAATTCCCCATTTAAGTTCAAAATTTCAAGCCATTCCACATGATAGGTCAGTGTCAATTCATAATCAGTTTGCCAATGAGTGGCGGTTAACCAATGGCGGCCCGCTTGCAAATAGGCGGCTGCCATTTGATAGGCGGTGGTCAATTTGGCCTGTTGCCCGGCCTGCAAATTCAAACGGATCAAGTCCATTTTTTCTTCCACCGTGCTGGCCAATGCGCAACCTTGATTGAGATGATCAACCACCGCAAACAGCTTTTTCCCCAGATTTTCCCCCAAATAGTTTTTCAACAATTGTCCGATTTGCCAATGCAATGCCGGTTTTTCAAACTCGGGAATTAAGGAATAAGTGGCTTGTTGAATGCGATCATGGACAAATTTGTAATCTTGTTCCATTGGAATGACTAAACCTTCGATCAAGGTTTCCCACAATGCTGATTTTACCTGCTCCTCAGTTTGCAGAGAAATAACAATCAAAGTGGCCAAATCAAATTGACTGCCAATGCTGGCCGCCAGTTTCAAAATAGTTTGGGCTGGTTTAGACAACCGTTGAATTTTGTTGGTCATCAATTCCACTACATTGTCGGTAATGTTGCGGTCCCGAATTTGATGCAAATCCCATTGCCATGCACAATTTTGAGAATTGAACTCCAACAAATGTTCCACATACAAGGTCCTTAAAAATTCACCCATGAAAAAAGGATTCCCTCCCGTTTTTTCCAACACCAATTCAGCCAAAGGCAACGTATTATCCAAGGGAAGATGTAAGGCATCACTGACCAATTGATTCAGATGAGACAAGGTTAAGGGCGTCAAACTGATGGTTTGCACTTCGTGACCTTCTTTTTGCAGATCTTCCAAAGTGATCATCAATGGATGGACAGGACTGACCTCATTGTCGCGATAGGCGCCGATCAACAATAAATAGGGAATATCTGTCATCATCAGGGTCATTAATTTTAAACTGGCTGAGTCGATCCAGTGCAAGTCATCTAGGAAAATGACCAAGGGATGGTCCACTTGACAAAACACTTTAATAAAATCCTGAAATACCAATTTAAAACGATTTTGAGACTCAACAGTCGGCAACATGGGCACTTCAGGTTGGGGACCTAAGATCAATTCTACTTCGGGAATTACATCAATCACAACTTGAGCATTATTCCCCACTGCTGCCAAAATTTGACTTTTCCAACTGTCCAGGCGAACTTGAGGTTCCATCAACAATTGTTGCACCAAATCCCGAAAAGCTTGCACCACCGCAAAATAGGGAATATTGCGTTGCAATTGGTCAAATTTGCCTGCGATAAAATAACCATGCTCTTTGGTAATGGGTTTATGCACCTCGCGCACCAACACCGATTTGCCCACCCCGGAGTAACCAGCCACCAACAACAATTGGCTATGACCTTGCATCACTCTTTCAAATGAAGATAAGATACATTGAATTTCAATTTCGCGCCCATACAGTTTTTGGGGCAGATGAAAATGAGTGGAAAAATCCTGCTGACCCAGCTCAAAAAAGGGGCAATCGTTCTCGGACAATGGCTGGGTTATATTGAGTCGATTTGAATTTTGAAGACTCTCTAAAATGCGTTGTAAATCATGCTGTAATCCCAACGCTGATTGATAGCGATCTTCGGCATTCTTTGCCATTAACTTCATCACCACTTCAGAAAGAATAGGCAAAACAGTAGGATTTACCTTAGTTGGAAGAGGTGGGGATTTGGCAATGTGACAATGAATCAATTCCAAATCATCCTCAGTAGGGAATGGCAATTGATGAGTTAGCAACTCATAAAATGTCACTCCCAATGAATAAAAATCAGTGCGATAATCCAAATTTCGATTCATACGTCCCGTTTGCTCGGGGGAAATATAAGCCAGAGTCCCTTCCATCACATTGGGATTTTTTAACATCGGCACTTCTCGGGACAATCGGGTAGAAATTCCAAAATCAATAACTTTCAATTGCCCGGCGCTTGGAGAATAGACCAAATTGGAAAGATTGATATCCTTATGGATAATATTTGCGGTATGAATCTGACTGAGTGCGGTGGCAATTTTTATGGCAACAGCAAGAAATTCAGTCAATGAAAATGAATAAGTTTTCTGTAACATTTTCAAAGACTCACCCCCAAAATCTTCCATAAACAAGATCAGTGCATTCTGATGTTTTTCCAGCCCATAGACCTTAATTACATTGTCTAGGTTTAATAAATTTAAACTGCAAATTAATTCATATTCTTGTTGATACCGCACAAATTCACTGGGCATGGGATAATCTTGCTTGAGGACTTTGAGAATGACAGGTAAATTATCGCTGTGACGACGAGCCCGATAAACTTCTGATTTGACACTTCCATACAATCGACTCAAAATTTGATAACCGGGGAGAAAAAACATAACTTAAAATTCCTCTAGGGTCTCAATAATATAAATTGGACAAAATTTTTTCATTTCCATAACTCATACCAAATTAATAATAAATAAGAGGGGATAGATTCGATAGCAACTGTAGGGTGTGTTAGGCGCGTTTTCTGCGCCATAACGCACCTTTACGGGAATTTCAAGTTACTGTTCTCTTCGGATGATATTTTTGGAAGAGGAAAAATGGTGCGTTACGCCAACGCACCTTACAGTATTCAAGCGGCTGCTCAGTCAATACAATTACTTTTCGGTCAACACCGTAACACCCTCCCAATTCTCAGGCAACTCACCCGCCTGCAATAACTTCTCAATCCGTTCCAGATACAAATAACAGGCCTTATCCTTTGGATATACCTCTAAAACCTGCGCAAAATAACCTTGGGCATTGGCTAAATCTCCTCCTTGGTAACACCGTACCCCTTTCTCAAACCAAGCCTGGGTCTCCAATTTGAAGCCCATCACCTGCTCATTTTCTCCTTCTATCACCTCATAAACCGAAATTGCTTCTGTGCGTCCTTTAACGATAACCCGATCCAAAAAGCGAATTTGATAACGACTCGGATCCTCAAAATTTCTCAAAGTCTCCTCACTGATGATCAAAGAAGCCCCATAAAACTTAGTCAGTCCCTCCAAACGGGCAGTTAAATTCACATTGTCCGAAAACGCATCACCTTGCATACGAGCCACTTCACCCACCATGCCCACCATCATATGGCCCACATGGATACCAATTCCCACCTTAATCGCTTGACGGCCCTCTCGTTCCCGTTTGATATTATACTGCTCAACTTGGCGCAACTTGCCCAAAGCAGCTCGTAAAGCATCATCGGCACCATTGGGGAACACGGCCATCATCCCATCTCCTAAGTACTTGACAATAAAGCCATTATTATCACGAATTTGGGGACTGACTCGTTTCAAATAAGCATTGACAAAATTAAAATTTTCCTGAGCAGTCATATTCTCAGACAATGAAGTGAAGGAGCGAATATCCGAAAACAACACAGCCATATCCTTACTGACATGATCGCCCAACTGCACATCCATAATGCGCTCTTTCTGCAAGAATTTTAGATATTCAGTCGGCACAAAACGACCATAAGAATCCGTCAATTCAACCTGATGTCCATACAAACTGGCGTTCTCAATAGAAATAGCAGCTTGCGTAGAAAGCAAACTCAAGACTTGAATACGATCTGGAGTAAATGCATTGGCAGTCAAATTATTCTCAAGATAAACAATACCTTGCAACTTACCTTGATTCAACAGTGGAAAGCACAATACAGATTTGGGTTGTTGCTGTAAGACATAGTTATCTTTGGCAAAATTTTCCTCATGAGAAGCATCATTCAGTACCAAACTGTCTCGGGAATTGACCACATATTGAAAAATCGTCAAGGGTAATTTTTCCGCACTGATAGGTTGGGACTGTAACACTGCAACTGTTGATTGACCAGCTTGACCTTCCGCTTCAATCAACCATTTGTCGCGGGTCTCTAACAGCAATAGACCCCGTTCCGCTCCTGCATTTTCTATGATAATTCGCATCAAATCTGAAAGCAATTTATCCAATAAAATGGTGCCTGACAAGGCTTGAAATGCTTTGAGAATACTCATGAAATCCAAAGTCCCAAATCCACCATGATGAGTGCGAGTGGTGGTCATCAAAGTGGCAGTAAAAGTAGTGCTCAACTGATTGGGCAAGGAAGAAATTAAAGCCGTTTGAGCCAACAAATCTGGATACTGTTTTTCCAATTGTTGGACCTTGGCCACGGCTCCCCAACGAATGTAAGCATATAAAGCATCTCGTAAATAGTGACGAGCCACTCGTTTCTGATTGCAGGTAATGTAAAAGCGTGCGGCCAACTCATTCCCCAAAGCTTCATCTTGCAAATAGCCATGCTCAACTGCGCTGTTAATCGCCTGATCATATTTGTCTCGAGTTTCCCAAGTTGCTCCATGGAGTTTGGACAATTCTGCCTCGATCAACTCATATTTATGCTGATAGTTGCTGGGCGCATAACCCGCCCACATTTTCATTTTCTGCTGATTGGCCCGAACTTTGTCTAAAACAGCGACTTGATCAGAACTTGGCAAATCTGGATAAGCTGCCAATTGAGACAGGGAACTGTAGAAATTGAACACTGGGACTGAACCTTGACCTTGGACATTTCCAATGTATTCTCTTTCTCCAGTATCGGCATGTTGTTTGGCAATTAAAAAGTGTCCAAAGCCATAAGACATCACCACTTTGTTCAAATATAAATGGGCCAGGGAATAATAGTTACCGGTTTTCAAATGGATTTTACGACGCCCTTCTTGTTCATTCCCTTCATCATACACAGTGCCTGTGAACAGATGTGGATTGTCAACTGCTGCCTTGCCCATCCAATTTAAAGCAGATTGTTGGTAAATATCCAAAATATCGATGAACATTTCCTGCTTGAGATTTCGTAACACCTCATTATACTTGGCAATTTCTTGCTCCACTTGTGGCAATTCCAAACCCAACCAATACAAATGGTTGGCATAAAAAGACAAACTGAGGGTTGAGAACATCAAATTGCCTGTATTTTGCCCAATTTGATAAGTTTCCAACAGGGGGTTCAAAGTTTCTTTCAAATGTTCTACCCACACTCTGACCGCTCCATTGAAAATACATCCCACTGTGGCTGCCGAAGTGATGGCTTCTGGACCAAATTTCTGGACCAATTGTTCCGCCAATTTACCGGATTTATACCCGTTGTCGATATCATCAATTCCGCAAAGAATCAAGGCATATTGGATATAGCCTTCTGGAGAGGAAGGGGGATCATTACCATGATCAATGGATAGAGAAACCAAAGTGGAGACCACATATTGATAGAGACGGGGATCAACCACATAGGAGACAAAATAAAGTTTTTGCAAGATGCGGGCAATGGCAATTTTTTCTGGATCATGCATTTTGGGTAGATCAACCAGGGTTTCAATGCCACGTTTTTCCCATTTTTGCCGAGTGTCTTGCATCATGCGATCAGCTTCTGCCTGTGGAGTGGGAAGTTGGGGAATGTCAATGCCAAATAGGGCCAAAGCTTCTCGAGCAGCGTTGATGCCTTCCACGGGTTGATTTTTACCAATTTCAGCTTGGACTTTAATTTGATAAACTCGGATTTTGTCTAATTTAGACGTGGCTTGTTGTAAAACAATCTGTTTTAGATCTTCCATGACAGTAAAATCACCGCTTAAATAAGCAGTTTCTGCTGCTTCTTCATGGAGTTGCAGAGCCAAGTCGTAGTGAGTTTGCCAACCGTGGGGACCCAATAAATGAACACCAGTTTGCAGGTATAAGTGGGCAGGTTTAAAAGCGGCAGAGGCTTTGGCTTTGCGACCAGCAATCAGATTTAATTCTGCCAATTCTTGTCGATCTGAATCTTGGGTCAGTAAGGATTTTCCTTCATTAAGTTGTTGAACCACATCAAAAATTTTCTGTTCCAATTGTTGAGTTTTGCGGGCATTGTCTAGCAGGAGTTGCCCAACTTGTAGATGCACTTTTTCTCGTTGTTCCGCGGGAATAAGGCTATACACTGCTTGTTGTACGCGGTCATGAGCAAAACGATAATTGGCAGTGAGTTCGGTCAAATTAACCAAATCTGGCAATTCGACTTGGAAAACTTTATAGTCTTCATCCAAAGGTAAAATGAGACCATCAAATAGGGCAGGCCATAGGTCATTGGCAAGGTCTTGATAGGGTTTTTGAGCAACAACCACTAAGGTTTGTAGGTCAAATTGATTGCCAATGCAGGCGGCCAATTTTAAAACTTGTTGGGTTTCCGGGGTGACTTTTTGCACTCGTTTGGTCATCAGGTCAACTACGTTATCAGTGACATTATAGTTGCGAATTTGTTCCAAATTCCATTGCCAATGGCCTTGTTGGGAGTTGAATGTGATCAGGTGGTCATCATGGAGTGATTTTAAAAATTCTCCGAAAAAGAATGGGTTACCTTGAGTTTTTCCATAAACCAGTTGAGTCAGTGACAGCGTTTTGTCCAGGGAACTGTGTACAGTGTCGGCTACAATTTGGTTGACAGTTGGAAGATCGAGGGCGTTTAGGGTGATGGTCTGAATGTTCCCACCTTCCTTTTGAATGTCGGCGAGGGTAATCAATAGCGGGTGCCCTTCCCAAACTTCATTGTCACGATAGGCGCCGATGACCAACAGGGTTTGGTTTTTGAGATTGGTCATCAATTGTTGCAATAGTTTTAGGGAGGCAGTGTCTGTCCATTGTAGGTCATCAACGAAGAGAATCAGTGGGTGTTCCGGGCGGGTGAATACCTGGATAAAGTTTTGAAAAGTAAGGTTAAAACGGTTTTGGCTTTCAACGGGTCCCAAAGTTGGTACTGGCAGTTGGGGACCAAGAATTCGTTGTAAATCGGGAATGACTTCAATGATAACTTGGGCATTTTGTCCCAGAGCTTCCAGTAGTTTTTCCTTCCAAGTGATGATGTGCTCTTCATTTTCGCTGAGCAGTTGTCGAATTAGGGACTGGAAGGCTTGGGTGAGAGAGGCATAGGGAATGTCACGTTGCAATTGGTCAAATTTACCGGCAATGAAATAGCCCCGTTGTTTGGTCATGGGTTTATGGACTTCTTGTACCAGCATGGTTTTACCAATTCCCGAATAGCCAGCAACTAATATCATGCGACTGGTCCCGGTGGCACATACAGTTTCAAAGGTGTTTAAAAGCGTGGTAATTTCAGTTTGGCGTCCATAGAGTTTTTGAGGGAGTTGGAAACGAATGGGGATGTCTGCATGGCCAATGGGAAAGGGGTCAATGCGCCCCGTGGCTTTCCAACGTTGCCAACATTCTTCTAAGTCTGTTTTTAAGCCATAGGAGGATTGGTATCGGTCTTCGGCATTTTTGGCCATCAATTTGAGAACGATGTCTGAAAGGGGCTGTGGAATGCTGAGTTTGCGTTCATAAAGAGGGGGGGGGGCCAGGGCAATGTGGGCATGGATCAGTTCCATGGTGTCATTGGTGGGGAATGGCAGTTGTTCAGTTAGTAGTTCGTAGAAGGTGGCACCGAGGGAATAGAAATCGCTGCGGTAATCGACAATGCGATTCATGCGGCCAGTTTGTTCAGGAGAAATGTAGGCTAGGGTGCCACGAAGTTCTTTGGAGAGATTGAGGGCTGATTTTTCGCGAGACAGGTCGGTGGAGATGCCAAAGTCAATGAGTTTGATTTGGTTGGTTTTGGGATTAAAGACAATGTTGGAGGGGTTGAGGTCTTTGTGGATGATGTGGTATTGGTTGAGTTCTCCCAAAGTTTCAACGACTTGCAATGCACACAGAAAGAATTCATTCATGCGTAAAGGACGTAACTTAATGAGTTGGGATAGGGATTGTCCTGCAAAGTCTTCTAGGGTCATGGCCAAGCGATTTTGGTAGGTGATAAAGTCGTAGGCTTGGATAATTCCCTTTAAATTTAAACGCTTAAGGATTTCATATTCCCGTTTGAACCAGGCAATGCGTTTGGGAGAGGGATAAGTTTCTTTGAGTATTTTGAGGATGACCGGACATTGATCTTGTTCTCGAATGCCACGGTAAACAGAGGTACGTTCACCTTCATTAAGGTGTTCTTTAATACGATAACCAGGGATGATAATTGCCATGGGGGACAATTCCTTTTTTAAAGAATGATGATCAGAGGAGGATTATATCATTGGGGAGATTTAATTGCCACAATTGGTAAAGTGTTTAGTGATAAACTGGGTTAAAAATAATTTTTGATGGTCGTGGAAAATTGAAAATAAGCTGTTATAATTTTAATTATTGGCTATAAATTCACTTTAAGGAGTTTTTGTATGAAATTGAGCTGGTTAAGTATATGCTTATTCAGCTATACTTTGTCAACGTCAGTTGGTGCTTGGCAAGTGTATATGCATGAGGATGAGGAAGGGTCGGGTAAGCCACGGATTGCTGTTGAAAATAAACAGGAATTGGCTGAAGTGGATGTTTATTTGGTGTGGTTGGATTTGGATGCTCGAGATCCACAAACCACTTTCTTTTCATGGCGTATGGATGACTGGGATTGGCAGGCAGGATTACTTCCAATCAGTGATCACGCTATAGATGTACCGAAACTTCCTGAGTTGGACATCGGTCCCTTACCAAGAAAATGTCCAGGTGAACACCGTTGTTTTTTGGCACTGGTGGCTACTTCTCCAGGCGCTGATCCCTTGTTGAATGAAAAATGGCAAGCTTCTTCTTTATTGCCGTTATCTGTAACGGCAGGTCAGGAACGCTTGCCCGGGCAGCAATTCTTTTTACCTCCCAATTCGGAAGCAGAGCGGGTTTATGCGGTTGATATGGCAGAATCTGCCACGGCTGAAGGAGAAGCGCCGGCATCTCCCACGGTCAACAAAGATAATGAGGGCGAAGCCAGTGGTGTTGAAACTGAAAAACCAGATATTTTCCGTTTGATCGATCGGGAATTGTTGTATGTAAATGCTCAAGCCAAACGCTTTCAAATCATTGATTTAAAAGATCCCAAGCAACCTCAACTGGTCAATTGGGCCTCGTTAAAAGGTGTGCCGTTGGAGTTGTATGTTGTGGGTGCCTATTATGTGTTGTTGCAAACTGATTATCAGCCTGGAGTTGGCACTTACCTCACGGTTTTTGAAAAAACTGGGACCGGACAATTAACAATGACCCAGGAATTGACTTTGTCTGGACGTTTTATTGAATCTCGGCGTCAAGATGATCGAATTTATGTGGTCATTGAGGAATTCACAACGGTCGATGCGAATACAACTGATTGTGTGGATTGTGTGATTGGTCAACCAGCTCTGCAAGTCCATGCTTTTCAAATCGATGGGGCCGGGCAACTGACTGCCACGGATCGATTGGATTTGAGAGGTTATTCACCTATAATTGCAATTTTTCCCAATTATCTCGTTGTGGCCAATCATGATCCTGAACAGTGGATAACTACGCAGATCACTTTATTTGACTTGGCTACAGTCCCGGGTAAACTTTCTGCCTTACCCACCTTAGAAGTGCCGGGACAGGTGCCTTCTGAATTTCATCTTAATGTTCAAAATCAACAATTTAGAGTGGTCTATGGGCCGGAAAATCTGGAGAAAGGCAGCACTTTGGCGGTTTATGATCTGTTATCCCCCAAATTATCTTTATTGGGACAGGTCAGCAACATTGCCCCGGGGGAAACTTTGTATGCCACCCGTTTTCATGAGAGTCGTGCTTTTGTGGTCACTTTTGAACAAAAAGATCCCTTGTGGGTCATTGAATTGGCTGATCCTACAGCACCTAAGATCATTGGGGAATTGCATGTTCCTGGCTGGTCAGAAAAATTGTTTTTCCATGAAAATCAACTGTTAGCGATTGGGATTGACGATCAACCTCTGCCCAGTGAACAGGATCAATGGGTCAGTCGGGTATCGTTAAGTTTATTTGATGTTTCTGATCCCACCAATCCCAGTTTGTTAAGTAAACTCACTCCATTGGCAGGAAAAAGCAATTACAGTTATTCTATGGCTCTGTATGATGAGCAGGCTCTACTGTTGGACTGGGAAGAAAATTTGACTGCTTTCCCCATGGAAGCTTGGCAGGAAACAGGCAATTATCATTTGCAAATTGTTTCGCTGACTCCCAAACATTTGATAGATTTGGGTTTATTACAAAGTCCGGTGTCATTAGAGCGCAGTTTCATTTTGGAAGAAAATGTACTGGGTGCTTTAGGGAATGAGGCTTTGTTGACTATTGAATGGGGAACAGATCAACCTAAAATTTTAGGTCAATTGGAATTGGCAGTTAATTTAGGTTGGTTGGCGGAAAAAGACGGCAATTTATGGGCAGCAGCCTGGGGGGGTCAGGGAGGATTTAATCGTTTGCATCGTTACCAACCCACTGATGTGGAAACTCCTCAGCAAAAATGGCAACTTCCAAAAGGATATGAAGGCTTGCGATTGGATGGGAATCTGGCCTTTTTTTACAACAGTTATTCTCCTCTAACTGTGCAAATTTTAGAGACCGATACTGGAACACTTTATGAGGCCCAGGCTTTGGAACCTGAGAACAGTTATCCCAGTTCTGGTTATCCAGAACCAGCGTATGAAGATACAGAGTCAGTTGTTTCTGACGATATGGAAGTTACCCCGGATGGCATGGTGGAGGCAACTGAAGTAAGTGAAGACAAGTCTGGGATTCGAGAAGAAGCTATTGAAGAGGAACTTGCGGAAAGATTTACGGCACCAATTTGGTACGAACGCAGTCAACCTTTGGTGCATAAGGGATTGTTTTATTTAGGAGAACAGCGTTTATTGGAGGGTGTTGCAGTGCCTTATCTGGAGTTGTCCCAATCTTCCTCTGAATGGAAATTGCGGAGTTGGGCTTTGCAAGGGATGGTTTTGCAAGAGCAGACTGTTCGTTCCATTCCCGGTCGACCTTTGGCTATTAACACTGAGGGGCAACTGATCACACAAGAGTCTACTGATTCTGGATTTATACGTTTGAATTTATTGGCTTTGGAAGCAGAGAATGCACGTTTGATCAGCAGTCAACCTTTGGATTGTCGGAATCATTCCCAACTGATGTGGGTAGGTGATGGTCTATATATTGATTGTGAAATTGAGGAACAACAGTATTGGATACAACCTATTCTTTATGAGGAAGAAGTTGTGGAGACCAGCACGGATAAAGCTGAGTCTGAAAATTCGGTGTCTGAAGAGGTGAAAGAGGAAACTCTTGCAATTACTCGATTGTTAAAGTTAAATGGGCAATTGGCTAAAGTAGGAGAATGGGAATTCTCCGGTAATAAGCGTTTGCAGATTGCTGCCTCAGATAAAGTGTTATTGGCCAATGATTATTGGTACTACGGTCCTTTCCGTACAAAGCCTGCGGTAGGAAAAGCGGCGCCAGTTGTTGCCAATTCCCAATTATCCGCTCAATCGACTGGTTCCCGAATGTCCGCAAAAATGAGCATCATGCCTCCTTATTATGGAGAAAGTGGTTGTGATGTGTATCAATTGCAGCCTCAGAATGAACCTAAATTGTTGAAGCATTTGGAAGAATGTCCTTATTATGAGACCAACTCAGTATTAGGCGAGGATCAAATTTGGTCAGTGGAAGGATTTGCGGGCATTCAGTTTGTAAAATATTAACTTTCAATCAGTTGGATTATACCTTTTGAGTATTATCCAATGAGTTGGGTTGAATATCAGCCTGAATAAACTTAAACCTGATCGGTCTTAAAAACCGGTCAGGTTTTTTTTCGTTCTCACATTGAGAAGGAAAAAGATGGGGATATGACTGCCCCTCTATTCTGGAAGTATCATTGTCTCCCTAATGCACTTAATTCACTTTTGATTCATTGTAGCCAAGCCTACATTTCCTCTTCCCTTGTGATCTATACAACGGTCAAAAAATCCTTCCTTTTTTTAAAAAATACTTTCTAAACAAATAGTTAATCAAGTGGCACAAGTATTGCCGTGAGGTGGGTAATGGAAGTTCATCACTTCTAAACTTTGTTTATGCCTAACCATTATCATTCCCACAGGAGGAAAATTATGCCCATTCGTCAATGTGCAATTTATGGCAAAGGGGGAATTGGTAAATCCACTACCACCCAAAATTTAGTGGCTGCTCTCGCCGAAGCTGGCAAAAAAGTCATGATTGTCGGTTGCGATCCCAAAGCTGATTCCACTCGCCTCATTCTTCATTCTAAAGCGCAATCCACAGTCATGAATTTGGCTGCCGAGGCGGGCACCGTGGAAGATTTAGAATTGGAAGATGTGATGTCAGTTGGTTATGGCAATGTGCGTTGTGTAGAGTCCGGTGGACCAGAGCCTGGAGTAGGATGTGCCGGTCGGGGAGTCATCACGGCCATCAACTTTTTAGAGGAAGAAGGTGCCTATGAAGATGACTTAGACTTTGTATTTTATGATGTTTTAGGAGATGTAGTGTGTGGTGGTTTTGCCATGCCCATTCGGGAAAACAAGGCTCAAGAGATTTATATCGTGGTCTCCGGAGAAATGATGGCCATGTATGCTGCCAACAATATCGCTAAGGGAATTGTCAAATATGCCAGCTCTGGTGGGGTTCGGTTGGCGGGACTGATTTGTAACAGTCGTAAAGTGGACAAAGAAAAGGATTTGATCGAAGCGTTGGCTTCCAGTTTGGGAACTCAGATGATTCACTTTGTGCCCCGGGACAATGCAGTGCAACATGCCGAAATTCGACGCATGACAGTCATCGAATACAATCCCAAATGCCCACAGGCTGACGAATATCGAGTGTTGGCTAAGAAATTGATCGATAATAAGAATTTTGTGATACCTACCCCATTAAGCATGGATGAATTGGAAGAATTGCTGATGAAATTTGGAATCTTGGAAGAAGAAGATGAAACTATCATCGGCAAAACGGCAGAAGAATTGGCCGAGCCAGTGGCAGCTTAATATCCCAATCAAAAACGAGATGTCTGTCTCAATGTCCTTTTTCAAGAGGAGTTTTTTACTATGACTGAACGCACGCGGACTGAAAATGAGGCCTTAATTCAAGAGGTGCTTAAAGCTTATCCGGAACAGACTAAGAAGGATCGGGCTAAGCATCTGATGGTCAATGATAAAAACGTTGACAAGTCCAAAAAGTGTATTATTTCCAATAAAAAGTCCCAACCTGGGGTGACCACTATGCGAGGGTGTGCCTATGCCGGTGCTAAAGGGGTGGTATGGGGACCGATCAAAGATATGGTCCATATCTCCCATGGGCCAGTAGGATGTGGCGCCTACACTCGGGCGGGTCGACGCAACTATTATTCTGGTTTTACGGGCGTTAATAATTTTGTCACCATCAACTTCACTTCCGATTATCAAGAGAAAGATATTGTGTTTGGGGGAGATAAGAAGTTGGAAAAAATGATTGATGAAGTTGAAATGTTATTCCCTTTGCATAAGGGAATCAGTGTCTTGTCTGAATGCCCCATTGGACTGATTGGCGATGATATTGAAGCGGTGGCTCGTAAAAAATCCAAGCAAATCAATAAGCCGATTGTACCAGTCCGTTGTGAGGGCTTCCGTGGAGTTTCCCAATCATTGGGTCATCATATTGCCAACGATTCGATTCGAGACTGGCTATTGAGTAAACGGGATGAAGACAATAGTTTTGAGACCACTCCTTACGATGTCTCCATTTTGGGAGATTATAATATTGGGGGCGATGCTTGGTCTTCTCGAGTACTGTTAGAAGAGATGGGGCTGCGGGTAGTTGCACAATGGTCCGGAGATGGTTCTCTGTCCGAGATGGAATTGACTCCCAAAGTCAAAATGAATTTGTTACATTGTTATCGTTCCATGAACTATATTTCACGTCACATGGAAGAAAAGTACGGTATTCCTTGGCTGGAATACAATTTCTTTGGTCCCACCAAAATTGCTGAGTCTCTGCGGAAGATTGCTTCTCATTTTGACTCGAAAATTCAAGAGGGTGCAGAAAGAGTGATTGCCAAATATCAGCCAACCATGGATGCCGTTATTGCCAAATATCGTCCGCGATTACAGGGTAAAAAAGTCCTGTTGTATGTGGGGGGGTTACGTCCTCGTCATACTGTCGGTGCCTATGAAGATTTGGGCATGGAAGTGGTGGGAACAGGGTATGAGTTTGCTCATAACGATGATTATGATCGAACCATGAAAGATATGAAAGATGCTACCCTGATTTATGACGATGCCAGCGCCCATGAGTTGGACGAGTTTGTGAAGGTTTTAAAACCTGATTTGGTGGGTTCCGGCATTAAGGAAAAGTATGGGTTCCAAAAAATGGGCGTGCCTTTCCGGCAAATGCATTCTTGGGACTATTCTGGTCCCTATCATGGTTATGATGGATTTGCCATCTTCGCTCGGGATATGGATATGACCATTAATAATCCTTGTTGGAGTAAGATTCCCGTGCCTTGGAAACAAGCAGATAAATCCTCTCTGGCTGCCACAGCTTAGAGATTCTTATTAGGAGCCTGACTTGTTTTATAAGGCTCCTTTTCCCAACCCATTTTTCATTCCAAACCGTTAGGGCACAGATGAGTGACGCGGAAGGAGACGGTAACATGAGCCAAACTGTTGAAAACATCAAACCCAGTTATCCCCTGTTTTTAGAAGAGAACTATCAAGAAAGTTTGAGAAACAAGAAGGTTTTCGAGGAAGCTTATCCTCAGGAGAAAATCGAGGAAATTTTTCATTGGACCACTACGGAGGAATACAAGGAGTTGAATTTCTCCCGACAAGCGTTGACTATCAATCCAGCTAAAGCGTGTCAACCTTTAGGGGCAGTGTTATGTGCCTTGGGATTTGAGAATACCCTGCCCTATGTGCATGGGTCTCAAGGATGTGTTGCTTATTTTCGCACTTACTTGAATCGACATTTTCGAGAGCCAGTCCAATGTGTTTCGGATTCGATGACTGAAGATGCTGCGGTATTCGGTGGGCAAAAGAATATGTTTGTGGGTTTGGAGAATGCTTATACATTGAACAAGCCGGGTATGATGGCGGTCTCAACTACCTGCATGGCTGAAGTCATTGGAGATGACTTGAATGCATTTATTCAAAACGCCAAAAAAGATGGTCGCATTCCCGAAGATTTTCATCTGCCATTCGCTCACACTCCCAGTTTTGTGGGCAGCCATGTCAATGGGTGGGATAATATGTTTGAGGGCATTATTCGCCATTTCACGCTCAATGAAATGGAAGGTAAAAAAGTGGGCAGCAATGGCAAACTTAATATTGTTCCAGGGTTTGAGACCTATTTGGGCAATTATCGAGTGATAAAACGCATGTTGGATGAGATGGCAGTGCCTCATACTTTATTATGCGATCCTTCTGAGGTTTTAGACACTCCAGCGACTGGAGAATATCATATGTATGCTGGAGGGACCAGTCAGGCTGAAGTTAAAGATGCTCCGAATGCGTTGGACACTTTGTTATTGCAGCATTGGCAATTGTCTAAAACTCATAAATATGTAGAAACCACTTGGAAGCACAATTGTCCTAAGATCAACATTCCTATGGGGCTGGATTGGACGGATGAATTTTTGATGAAAGTATCTGAAATTACAGGAAAACCCATCTCAGCCAGCTTGGAAAAGGAACGGGGTCGTTTGATCGATATGATGGCAGATTCTCACCAATGGATTCACGGTAAAAAGTTTGCAATTTGGGGCGATTCGGACTTTGTCTTGGGGATGGTGAAATTTGTCATGGAATTGGGCGGTGAGCCCATTCATGTGTTATGCCAAAGTGGGGCCAATAAGCGATGGGTTAAAGAGGTGGAAAAGTTGTTGGCTTCTTCCCCTTATGGACAGCAGAGTAAGGTGTATCTGGGTAAGGATTTGTGGCATTTGCGTTCCTTAATTTTCACTGAGCGCCCTGATTTTATGATCGGGAATTCCTATGGCAAATTTATTCAGTTGGACACGTTAAAGAAAAGTCCGGATTTTGAAGTGCCATTGATTCGAATTGGATTCCCCATTTTTGATCGGCATCATTTACATCGGCAAACTACATTGGGTTATGAAGGTGCAATGACCATGTTGACCAGCATTGTGAATGCGATTTTGTCCCATTTGGATCAGAAGACTCGACTTATGGGAGTCACTGATTTTAATTATGATTTGATTCGTTAACATTCCTCCCTCCTTCGCTCGTTTTAGGGTTGAGAAGGTAATTGGACTTTCTGACTTTAAAACGAGGTTTTTTTAGGTTGAATAGGTCCTTATCTCTTTCCAGTTTTCTGGTTTTCACAGATGGCTTACGATCATGGGCAATCTGCAGATTGGGAAGCGAAATGGAATTGTCTTTTTTCCTTCCTTGGTGAGAGAGGTGTATTGTTTCTTTCTTGCCGAGGGAATATGAGAATGTCTATCATGCCAAATGTGATTATTAGAAAAAACCAGCAAGGACAGTTGAGTTTTTATGTTCCCAAGAAGGATTTGGAAGAAATGGTGGTTTCGATTGAATATGATGGTCCCAGTGCTTGGGGTGGAGAGGTGCAGTTGGTGGATGGTTCTAAGTACTATATTGAGCCATTGGAAGCGCCTCCACAGTTGCCACTTACGCTTAGGGTCAAGCGTTTATGAGTGAATTGTCTCGAGATATTGCATTGAGAATTGGCTTGGCCGCTCGATCATTGCCAGAAGTCGCTCCTGCTCAGTTATTGCAGGCCTTGATTGAGCAATTGGGACTGCCATTGACTGAAGAAAAGTTGCAGGGGTTGAAGGTCAAAGATTTGAAGTTGGCTATGGAAGAGTTGACCCAGGTTGAGCCAGGTCTTTTACAGGTTGCTTTGCGGCAGTTGAAAGAGGGAGAGGGGGTGAATGAGAACTTGCCGGCTGTGCAACCTCCGTTGTCTCAAGGACAATTTGTGCGGGTGGCTTGTGCCTCAAACCAAGGGGAATTGTTGGATGGACATTTTGGCAGTTGTGTGCGGTTTTTGATTTATCAAGTAACTGCAACAGAGATGCGTTTGGTTGAGATTCGTTCAACTTTGGAAGTTGAGACTGCCGTGTTGATGGATGATCGGAATGAGGCTCGGGCTCAATTGATTGGAGATTGTCATTTATTGTATGTGGTTTCAATCGGAGGTCCCCCGGCGGCTAAGGTGGTTAAACAGGGCATTCATCCGGTTAAAGTGGCTGCAGCTGGGGAGGCGCGTGTGATTTTGGCTGAGTTGCAAAATACGTTGGCCAGTTCGCCTCCTCCGTGGTTGGCTAAGCTCATGGGTCGATCTTTGGTGAGAATTTGCCATAATGAGGAGGATGAGGAATGATCAGTCCCGAGTGGATTGAGGAGGTAGCCAATTGGTTGGAGCGACAAGGAATTGGCAGTGCAGATTGGTTGAAGCAGTTGCGGCAAAATTATCCACAGTGTCATTTTACTTATTGTTTGGAGGATGAGATTGTGGATACGGTGCCGGTGTTGGAACGTGCTGATTTTAATGTCTATTTGGTGGATGGACAGGGTCATTGTTTGCAGTTGACTCAGAGTTATGAGGTGGCCACAGGTGTGGTGTTGGCTGAGAAGACGGTTGAGAGAAGTTAGGTAACAAAGTTAGGTGTTGATAGGAGAATATGAAATATGGCTAAGATAGGTTTGTTTTATGGCACAGAGACTGGGAATACCCGAAAGGTGGCAAAGTTGTTGGCCAAACAGTTGGGAGAGGAAGAGGTGGAGGTTTATAATGTGGCCAAGTGCAGTCCCGAGGATCTTGCCCGTTATGATTCCCTGATTTTAGGGACACCTACTTTAGGAGATGGAGAATTGGAGAATAGTTGGGCAGCTTTGTTGCCCAAGTTGGATGGAATGGATTTTTCTGGGAAGACGGTGGCTATTTTTGGTCTGGGCGATCAGGTGGGTTATGCAGATGAGTTTGTGGATGCCATGTTGTTTATTTATCAGAAATTTAAGAAGTTAGGGGTTAGTTTTGTGGGGGATTGGCCGATTGAGGGTTATGAATTTGAGAAATCCAAAGCGGTGATAAATGGGCGTTTTTTGGGATTGGTGATTGATCAGGATAATCAGAAGGATCAAACTAAGGAACGGGTGGCTGAGTGGGTTGAGCAGATTCAGGGGAAATTGTTAGGATAGAGGATAAATTATAAAGTTACAGTTTAAACAGTGTTGTATGGGGTCTTAAGGGGCCGGGCTGGTCAGGCATAACTCAATGATTGTTGAGGGTTTTGAGTTAGGTGGGGCGGGTCTGGCCCTTGTTATTTTCGGAATTATGCCTATCCTACCGGAATTGTTTATGTAGGCATAATGAGGGGGTATTATTGGTTAGGATGGATTTTTTTAGGAGGAGATGGCTTTTACCCAACTGACTCTTTTTTTACCGTCAATAGTTTTGAGTTGATAGATCACTTGTTGACCTGCCGGTAAAAATTTAACTTCTTCTCCTTTTTCCCCAACTATGGCGCTGAAATGGAAAAATAAGTCTTTGCCACCGTTGTTAGGAACGATAAATCCAAATCCTCCCTTTCGATCAAACCATTTAACTACGCCTTTTTGAAGATCATTGGCATAAGCCAATGGGGTAAATCCTACCGTTAAAAGGCTAAACAGTAGGCAAGTGAGGATTGTGTTTCTCATGTTATACTCCTTAAAAAATATTTTTAATAATAATGGGCGGGTTGCATATAAGTTTTATGCAAAAATTATTCCTATTAAATTTATGTGAAATCAAATAGATAGGAATTGGTTTTAATTGTTGATTAATGAGCTAGGAATTTTTTTATTGCGGAATAGTGGGGGAAAATTGGAGTTTAGGGGTTATTTTTATTGAGTTTAACCGAAGAGAGGATGTTTTTATTCCTCTTTATGGGTATGTAAATTAAGTGACAGTTTTTGGACAGCTGTTTGCTTCTATTCAGTATGATAACTGGAGGACGGTGAGTGAAATGGAGTGAGTTCAAAATTTATCAATTGACCCCTTGAAACTGCAATGACTACCCCCATTATTAGCAGTCATCAAAGGTGAGTGCTAATTTGGCTTCACCAGCGTAAATTGATCTGGGGGGCAGGAGATATTTACTCTTTGCGAGTGATATCTTGGTTTACTTGAGTTTTCACAGGTATGACTGCCTTATTTATTTCACTTCACCAAACTGAGAGGAACCCTCTAATATGCAGATTCGTCCCTTATATGATAGAGTCATCGTTCAACGGTTAGAAGAAGAGAGAAAGTCAGCCGGTGGTATCTTGATCCCTGATTCCGCTACCGAAAAACCTATCCGTGGAAAAGTGATTGCGGTGGGCAAGGGTAAGGTGTTAGAGAGTGGTGAGATTCGTCCATTGGATGTCAAAGTGAATGATCATGTGTTTTTTGGCAAATATTCCGGGACTGAGGTCAAGGTCGATGGCCAAGAATTATTGGTCATGCGTGAAGAAGATATCATGGGTATTATTGAGTAACTTTAATTTAGAGGGAAACCACAATGGCTGCTAAAGAAGTCCGTTTTTCTGAAAATGCACGTCACTCCTTGGTAAAAGGGGTTAATATTTTGGCTAATGCTGTCAAGGTCACTTTGGGACCTAAAGGACGCAATGTTGTCTTGGAAAAATCCTTTGGTGCTCCTACGGTTACCAAAGATGGAGTTTCCGTGGCCAAAGAAATTGAGTTAGAGAATAGATTTGAGAATATGGGCGCTCAAATGGTGAAGGAAGTGGCTTCTAAAACTTCGGATATTGCTGGCGATGGGACTACCACTGCTACCGTATTGGCCCAGTCTATTTTGGAAGAGGGATTGAAAGCCGTAGCCGCAGGTATGAATCCTATGGATTTAAAACGGGGCATCGATAAGGCTGTGGTGGCCACGGTTGAAGAATTGAGAAAATTATCTAAGCCTTGCACTGATGATAAGGCCATTACTCAGGTTGGGACCATTTCTGCCAATGCAGATGAATCCATTGGCGCCATCATTGCGCAAGCCATGGGCAAAGTGGGTAAAGAAGGGGTAATTACAGTTGAAGAAGGATCCGGTTTAGAAAACGAATTGGATATTGTAGAAGGCATGCAGTTTGACCGCGGTTACCTTTCCCCCTACTTTGTCAATAATCAACAAACCATGAGTGCAGAATTGGAAAATCCATTGATTCTCATTCATGACAAGAAGATTGGTAACATTCGGGAAATGTTACCTATTTTGGAAGGAGTTGCCAAATCTGGTCGCTCTTTGGTCATGATTGCAGAAGATGTGGAAGGGGAAGCCCTGGCGACCTTAGTGGTCAATACCATTCGTGGCATTGTCAAAGTGGCTGCAGTCAAAGCACCTGGTTTTGGCGATCGTCGGAAAGCCATGCTGCAAGATATTGCAGTGCTGACCGGGGGAACTGTGATATCTGAAGAAATTGGTCTCAGTTTGGAAAAAGCCAGTCTCAACGATTTGGGCAGTGCCAAAAAGATCATCGTTACCAAAGAGAACACCACCATCATTGATGGCGCTGGTCAACAACGAGATATCGAAGATCGCATCAAGCAAATTCGGGCTCAAGTTGAAGAATCCACCTCTGATTATGATCGGGAAAAATTGCAAGAGCGGTTGGCTAAACTGGCCGGTGGGGTAGCCGTTATCAAGGTTGGCGCTGCCACGGAAGTGGAAATGAAAGAGAAGAAAGCTCGAGTTGAAGACGCATTACATGCCACTCGCGCTGCTGTTGAGGAAGGCGTGGTCCCAGGAGGTGGTGTGGCTTTGGTGCGGGCTTTAAAAGCCATTAAAGGTTTAAAAGGTCTCAATACTGATCAAAACATGGGTATTAACATTGCACGACGGGCTATGGAAGAACCATTGCGTCAAATCGTGGCAAATGCAGGCGGCGAACCTTCTGTTATTCTCAATAAAGTGATGGAAGGTGATGGGAATTTTGGATATAACGCCGCGACTGAAGAATTTGGCGATATGATTCAAATGGGTATTTTAGATCCCACCAAAGTGACCCGCACTGCTTTGCAAAATGCAGCCTCCATTGCCGGATTGATGTTGACCACTGAAGCCATGGTGGCTGAATTGCCAAAGAAAGAAGAGCCGCATCATCACGGTGGACACCCCGGCATGGGCGACATGGGAATGATGTAATTTTAGCTTGAACCAGACAGACGCATGTAGGATGGGCTGACCCACGGGAGGGGAGGCCCATCAGTTGCGGTGTGCATACTGTGTGGGAAAAAGTTGAGAGCATAACCTTGACAAGGCGGTTTTTTTGCCTTATACTGAGGATGTGACTCGCCCTTTGTTTGCATTTAAGTTACTTTTAGCATTCAAATCGAAAAGACCGCTTGTGGCTTATGTCACAGGCGGTTGAAGAAACAATTGACAATATTACAGAAGCTATTCGTTGCCTCGTTCCCAAATGACACTTGGGAACGAGAAAATATAAACTGTCCGAACCATTGATATATTATGAACAATAACAGCAAGCAAATTTACAATTACACCGTCCTTCTTGAAAAAGAAGAAGATGGAGGCTATCATGCTTTTTGTCCTATTCTCAAAGGCTGTCATTCTCAAGGAGACACTTTTGAAGAAACAATTGATAATATTACAGAAGCTATTGAATTATATCTTGAAAGTTTAAAAGCGGATAGTCAACCTATACCTAAAGAGGATCCAGTTTTCAAATCATTTCATTAACTATTTTAAGATGAGCAACTTTCCTAAAGTTAAAGCAAAAGAATTTATTAAAGTCATTGAAAAATTAGGATTTTATTTCGATCGGCAAAAAGGTAGTCATGCTATTTACAAGAATATTGATGGAAAAAGAGTAATAGTTCCCATTCATTCAGGACAAGATCTAAAGCAAGGTACTCTCATGGGAATGATTCAAGATATTGGCATTGACAAAGAAAAGTTCTTTGAATTGTTACAGAAATATTAGCATTCAAAGCGAAAAGACCGCTTGTGGCTTATGTCACAGGCGGTTTTTTCATTACTATTGTATGATTAACTATATGAATGATGAATATCGAAATTCGTGTCAGAAAGAACAAATTTATTATGCCAAGTCGTAGTTATCAAAGCAGTGATTACCTTACAACCCCACAAGAACGTGCCGCTTATTTGAATGCGGCATTGGAAGAAAATGATTTACATCTGTTTTTGACCGCCTTGCGAAATATCAGCAGATCAGAAGGAAAATTAGAACAATCCTTAAATTCGCAAACTTACCAGGTTCCATTTCATCAATTGGGGCAGGAAGTCAGCAGCCTGTTGCGTGGCCTCGGGCTGCGCCTGGCAGTCATAGTGGAAAGACAGGATGAATTATAAAAAATTCTAATTACCTACCCTGGCCAGTATAGACCGTGTAGGGTGTGCTGAGCATCTTTTGCGAAGCGCATCTGTCCATTTCTGAGGAGTTGTGCGAGCCAATCATTCATAATCCATAAATTCACAAGAAACCCGCCCTGTTTTTAAAACTGGCGGGTTTTTTTATCCTTTTTTATTTTCATGTGATAAACTTTAGAATAGTAAAACTAATAATTTAAGTATGGAGTCATTGTCATGAGTAGTATGTTTAAGAGCCGTCACTCTAATTTTCACACCTTATTATTGTTATTGGTCCTCATCTTATCCGGAAATATGGGATTTGCAGCCACTCGTACGGTGGATAGGACCGATGACACTGCAGACAATGCTTGCACAAGCGTTGCAAATGACTGCAGTTTGCGCGGTGCCATCATTGGATCAGCGTCTGGAGACAACATCGATATACCGGCCGGAACCTATGTTTTGAACTCACAAATTCACTTTATAACTGCTTTAACCCTCAATGGAGCGGGAGCTATGAGTACAATTATTGACGGCAACTCTCCTACTGATCGTATTTTTATACTCGATTTTCCAGCCAACCCGTTGATCTTCAACAATTTGACGTTTCAAAATGGAAGTGGAGGAAATGGTGGAGCAGTCGAGACATATTCTGCTTCTGTGACGTTCAATAATTGCCGGTTTAAGGGAAATCGAGCCACTACTGGTGCTGGTGGAGTAATAAGAGTAGCTGCAGGAACACTTACCATTACTAACAGTACTTTTGAAAATAACCAATCCGACTGTGCGGGGGGAGCAATTCGCAATCTGGGTACGCTTAATGTCAGTCAAAGTTCATTTGTTAACAACACTTACATCAACTCGGGATGTGCTGGTGGCGCCATCAGCAGTTTTGGTCCCGGTACAACAACATTAACCAATGTTACAATTTCTGGCAATACAGTTCCCAATGAAGGAGGCGCCATTGAAACCGATCATAATCTTACCATTCTTAACAGCACCATAACAAACATTGTCAGCCTTGATACTTCGGGATGGGGAAGCGCCATTTTTCACCATGGACTCAGCATCATTTCCCTTAAAAATACCATTGTAGCTGGTAACCGGGCAAACAACACTATGATAGCTGATACTGATATTGGTGCGGATATTCCTCCCAATACTGCTATAGTCAATTCTCAAGGCTATAATTTGATTGGGACCCCAACCACGGGAATTACTCATGGTGTCAATGGCGATCTGATCAATCCCAATCCAGGTCTGGGAGGATTAACAACTGCAGCCAATGGTACTCAATATCATCCTCTACTTCTTGGAAGTCCTGCCATAAACACAGGGACCAATACCGGTTGTCCGGCTACTGACCAGTTAGGAACCCCTCGTCCTCAGAGTATTTTTTGTGATATCGGCGCCTACGAAGCGCCCTTCATCTATACTCTTACTTTAAATACTGCTGGCACAGGTACCGGAACTGTGACTGGAAGTACTCTCCAAGGCAGCTACTTTGCCAACACTGCAATTACCCTGAGCGCCACTGCTGATCCTGAGTCCACTTTCATAGGTTGGACTCCCAATACTTGTGTCGATGGATTTCTCCTCACCAATGATATTACATGCACTGCAGTATTTGAAAAAATAATACCCCCTTCTCCTCCTCCTCCCAACAGCTTCATTCTCCCCGAACAACTTAGTTTTTCCTTAGAACTGCGAGGCACAGGGACGGGTACCATCACCACTGATACCAGTCTGTCCTGTCACAGTAATGATTGCCAAAAAATGCCTGACAATTCCGTAAGTTGTGACCAAAAAATCTGTTCCCAAATTGTTCAAACCGCCAGCTCAGTCACCCTAACTGCCATTCCCGACCCTGGCTCCGTGTTTGCTGGTTGGGGAGGACATGAAGACTGCCTTGATAGTCGACTGCTGATGAACGGCAACAAATTCTGTGTGGCTCATTTTCGACGCCTTGAATCCCCTTTGACAGTATTTATTCAAGGCAAGGGTACGGTTACTGCTGATCCCCTTGACTGTCCGAACATCTGCAGTGCCAACTACCCTTATAACACTCCAATCACTCTCCAAATTGAAGCCAACCCCGGCTGGCAACTGCAAACTCTAACTGGAGACTGTGATGAACAGGGTCGAGTTCTCATGAACGATGCCAAACAATGTCAAGTTACCTTTATTCCAGAGCTAGACTCGGATCAAATTCCCTCAGACATTGAAAACGCCGCTCCTAATAACGGCGATGGCAATGGCGATGGCATTCCCGATGCTCAACAAACCCATGTGGCCAGTTTCCCAGATGTGGTCAATAAAGTATATTTAACTCTACAAGTTGAACCCCAGTGTCCAATCATCAATACTTATGGAGAATTACCCACCAAATATCCAAAATTACCCCCCAATCGTTGGTTACCACAGGGACTGATCTATTTTGAATTGAACTGTTCCCAAACTACAGTCAGCATTTATTTTCATGGTTTTTCCAAACTGAAACCCAATTTCATATTTCAAAAATTCGGTCCCCAAGTTCCTGGAAATGAACAAACCATAGGCTGGTATCGCCTTCCCAATGTTACATTTGACCTTGTGACCATCGCCGAAAAATCGGTTGTGAGAACCAATTACATACTCACGGATGGGAAACAAGGAGATGGCACTGGGGTAGATGGTAGAATCATCGATCCAGGAAGAATCATGCTAGAATTACAGTAATCACAAAAATACAAAGGAACAGGCATCAATCCTGATAATCTTCCTTTTCACTTGGCTCTCACCTCTGAAACCCAAAACCTATGAATAAGGAGTCCTTATGGACACCCAGCATTTAAAACCACTATGGGAATTACTTGGCTCATTGAAAATGAATAAATTTCACTGGTTAATTCCCCTCTTATGCTTACTCAATTCCCCACCACTCTATGCAGCCCCGCCGGGCAATGCAGCCTCATTCAATGGGGGTGGAGCTTACGTACAAATACCAGGCATTCACTTTGGCTCTGCCGATTTCACCATCGAGGGTTGGATAAAACCAAGTGTTTTAGGGGGCTATGTTTTTACGACTCGTTCCAGCGAAGGAGCAGGTGATGGTTCCTGGTTCGCTCTTCAACTTTACTCAAACAAATTATCTCTGGAATTAGCTGCTTGTAATGGTGGCGGCTATAGGGTAGTTTTAGCTAACTCTACCCTTTCGGCAGGAAATTGGTATCACATTGCAGTCGTCAGAAATTCAACCACTTTTACCTTTTATATAAATGGTATTCAAGATGGCCAAGTTTCAGACAATGCCAGTTTACGAGTTCTTAGCACACCTCATACTTCTTTTGGTGGGTGGGTCGGCTACGTCGACTACACAAGTGCCTGGTATAACGGACAAATCGATGAATTTCGCATCTGGAATGTCGCCCGCACTCAGGCTCAAATTCAAAGTAACCTGCACAAAACCTTAATTGGCAATGAAGCGGGACTGCTTGCTTATTACAACTTTGACGAGACTTCTGGCGGCGTCTCGGATAGGACTGGACATGGCTATAACGGCGCTCTTTTTGGGGCAACACGAACCTCAGCCACTTGGAAATATGGCTATCCCTATGTGACCACTGATTCGGCATCAGGAATCACTCCCACCACCGCCATCCTTGCCGGCACAGTGATAGACGAAGGCACCTCTCCAGTCACCGCTCGAGGAATATGTTATGCCACCACCACCAGTCCCACTGCTCCTTGCACCACCGATGGCAGCGGGGTAGGTACCTACACCACAACTCTGAGCAACTTAACTCCTCAAGGCACCACATACTATACCCGAGCCTATGCCACCAACTCCACCGGCACCAACTACAGTTACAGCGGCAGCATTAGCGCTTACACTGGAAACCTTTCCTTTGTCACTCGATACATTCCCGTCATCAATCAAACCGATCCCATTTCAGTCAACATGAGTCAAAATGGGACTCTCATCCCTTGGGCATCTCCCACAATCACGGCCACTGATGGAAACAATGATCCTCTAACTTGGACTCTCCACACCCCAGCCACCTTGGGCACAGCCACTGTATCTGGAACCGGCGCCTCTCCTACCATCACCTACGTTCCCAACCCAGATGCCAGCGGCATTGACAATTTTATAGTGCAAGTTGCCGATGCAGATGGCACCGACACAATTACCGTAAATGTCGTTCTCGATGTGCCCGAAGCCTCCCTTAAACAAGGGACCACCCTTCTAAACACTGGAAGCACCCATGATTTTGGCACCCTATTGCTCGGCCGATCCCCTCTCAGCACAACCTTCACCCTCGCCAACCTTGGCACCTACAACCTACTTCTGACTGGCAATCCCAAACTCACTGTCTCTGGTCCCAACCCAGACGACTTTAGAATCAGCGGTCCCACTTTAAGCAGCATTGCCTCCGGAGCACAAACTGAATTTACCGTCACCTTTGCCCCCACCAGTTTGGGATCAAAAGCAATCACCATAAGCATTCCCAACAATGATGGCAATGAATCTCCCTACATACTCAATCTGCAAGGACAAGGACTTACTCCCCTACTCAAGATTTCTCAAGCCGTTACCGAAATTCCCAATGGACATGAATTTAACCTTGGAGAAGTGGCTGTACAACATCAAGTCTCCTACCCTTTTACCATTGAAAACAGTGGCAATACCGAACTTCATCTGGTAGGTGACCCTCCAGTCTCCATCACTGGCGCCAAAGACCATGGATTTACTGTCGACACCAGCCTGATCAACAGCACCATTCCCCCCGGCGCAAAAACCCAATTTACCTTGAATTTTCAAGCCTCTAACCTAGGTCCCAAAACTGCCAGCCTAACCCTATTCAATGACGACCTAACTTTGGGGAACTACAGCCTGGACCTACTGGCCCAAGCCGTTCCCTACAAGAATTTATACCTAGAATTGACCGGCACTGGACAAGGCAGCATCAATAGCAATCTGGCAGGCATGACCTGCCAAGACCGACTCTGCCAACAACCCGTAATTGATGCCCCACAATGGGTCTATTTAGAAGCAGTCCCGGCGGCTGGTTCCAGATTCACCGGTTGGGAAAAAGATACACCCTGCCAAGCAGGCAAAATTCTAATCCTAGAAGACACCCAATGCCGGGCCAACTTTGAACTCAACACCTACCAACTGACCATTGGTACTGTCGGTCGAGGTACTGTACAGGGACCCGGACTTGATTGCCCACCCGACTGCACCGAATCCTTCCTATATGGGACCGATGTCAAATTAGAAGCCCAAGCCAAACCCAAATGGCGTCATAGCGGCTGGCAATGGAGTTGTGACTCAACCGGCCAAGTTCAAATCACTGACAACCTATTATGTCATGCCCTGTTTGAACTGGACTTTGAAAGTCCCAATTTTGGAGATGGGAACGCAGACGGTATCTTGGACGCTTACCAAGACCATGTTATCAGTCTGTCTGACAAAGTTACAGGCAACTATGTAACCCTCGAAGTGCAACCCGAATCTTGCCCCATTCGCAACGTTTACACTGATTTGCCAGAAAACTATGGTCAACCCGATCGCAATAAACCCTCCCCACAAGGAGTCATTTACTTCGAATTGGACTGCGCCCAAGCCCAAATCAGCCTGTATTACCACGCGGTACATTCCCTCAGACGCAATTTCATCTTCCAAAAATTTGGCACCACCATTCCCGGAGATGAAAACTCATTGGATTGGTTCCTTCTCCCCAATGTCCGATTTGAACTTGTTAAAATGGGAGAGCAATCTGTAGTTAAAGCTGTCTACACCTTGACTGATGGAGAATTGGGCGACAACACCCCATTAGATGGACGAATTATCGACCCGGTGGCTCTCTCCATACAACAATAACCCTGTCATTACAAACTCAAATTGATATTAGACCTCTTGCAAAAGCATGCGATCATGAAAAAATAAGAGTTGCCCCTCAATTAAGATACCTTGGAGTGGAGGCTTTAACCGGCCAGTGGTAGTCCCTTGCAATTTGTGTACGTGGAGGGGTTGCCTACGGCTGACCGGCTAAAGCCTCCACTCCAGTGCAACGATAATTCTTTCATTACAAACTCAAATTGACATTAGACCTCTTGCAAAAGCATGCGATCATGGAAAAATAAGAGTTGCCCCTCAGTTAAGATACCTTGGAGTGGAAATTCTGGAGTGGAGGCTTTAGCCGGCCAGTGTTGGAGTGGAAGTTCTGGAGTGGAGGCTTTAGCCGGCCAGTGTTGGAGTGGAAGTTTTGGAGTGGAGGCTTTAGCCGGCCAGTGGTAGTCCCTTGCAATTTGTGTACGTGGAGGGGTTGCCTACGGCTGACCGGCTAAAGCCTCCACTCCAGTGCAACAATAACTCCTTCATTACAAACTCAAATTGACACTATTTTCCATCCGAAATTCACTGACGAAAACGATCCTGATGGGCTAAAAACCACTCATAAACCGAAGCAATCCCAGTTTGCAGCGAAATTTTGGGCATCCAACCCAATTGTTGCAAACGGGAACAATCCACCATTTTTCTCGGAACACCATCTGGCTTAGAATGGTCAAACTCCAATTCCCCAACATAACCCACGATCTTCCCGACCAACTGAGCCAATTCCCTAATACTGATTTCTTCCCCATAACCCACGTTGATAATTTCTGGAGAATGATAATTCTCCATCAAAAAGAGACTCGCATCTGCCAAATCATCCACATGCAAAAATTCCCGAGTCGGAGTGCCAGTTCCCCAAACAGTGACCTTGGGCTGATCCTGTTGTTTTGCCTCATGAAATTTGCGAATCAAAGCAGGTAACACATGAGAATTTGCTAAGTGAAAATTATCTTCGGGACCATATAAATTAGTAGGCATGGCAGAGATGGCTTGGAAACCATACTGTCGATAATAAGCCTGACATAACTTAATGCCTGCGATTTTAGCCACAGCATACCATTCATTGGTCTCTTCCAAAGGTCCAGTCAACAACGCTTGTTCTTGTAACGGTTGAGGCGCTGCCTTTGGATAAATACACGAAGATCCCAAAAACAATAATTTTTTAACTTCAGTCCGATAGGCCGCTTCAATAACATTGGTCTGAATCTGTAAATTATTCTGAATAAAATCCACAGGATAACTGTTATTGGCATGAATTCCTCCCACCTTGGCTGCTGCCAAAAACACATAATCTGGCCGATATTTCTGAAAAAAAGCTCTCACTTGACTTTGTTGAGTCAAATCCAATTCAACATGCGTGCGCAATAACAACGAGGAATAGCCCATATGTTGCAACTTCCTCAACAAAGCAGAGCCCACCAATCCACGATGGCCTGCAATATAAATAACGGAATTTAAAGGTAATTTATTCATGATATTGAAAAGTTTTAAACCCTTTACTTTGACAAAAATGATCTTGCTCCGCCAATTTCAGATCTTCTGCAACCATTTCTGCCACCAATTGCTCAAAAGAAATTTGGGGACTCCAGCCCAATACTTGCTTTGCCTTACTGGCATCTCCTAACAAAGTCTCCACTTCTGTGGGTCGAAAATATCTGGGATCAACTTGAATAATACAGTCCCCCGTATCTTTACGATAACCTTTTTCAGTAATTCCTGTTCCTTCCCAACTGATATCCATGTCCAACAGGTGAGCAGACAGTTCTACAAATTCTCGCACCGAATATTGCAAGCCACTGGCAATCACATAATCATCCGGATTGGGTTGTTGTAACATCAACCATTGGGCTTGGACATAATCTTTGGCATGTCCCCAGTCCCGTTTAGAATTCAAATTTCCCAAATA
Organism: Thiomargarita sp.; assembly: GCA_020721005.1. GTDB lineage: Bacteria > Pseudomonadota > Gammaproteobacteria > Beggiatoales > Beggiatoaceae > DYNP01. The sequence goes on along the minus strand of DYNP01000009.1, from coordinate 84,431 downwards.
TAAACAGTCTTGAAGTCCCAATTGAATGCGGGCCAAACCTCGAGTAATTTTGCGAGTTACAAAAGTTTCTCCTCTTAAAGGACTTTCATGATTGAATAAGAGACCGTTGCAAGCATAAATACGATAAGCTTCCCGATAGTTGACTGTGATCCAATAAGCATATAATTTAGCAACTGCATAAGGGGAGCGAGGATAGAATGGAGTATCTTCTTTTTGAGGATTTTGCTGCACTTGCCCAAACAGTTCTGAAGTAGAGGCTTGATAAAAGCGAGTGCTGTGCTCCAGTCCCAAAATGCGAATGGCCTCTAACAATCGCAATGTTCCCAAGGCATCTGCATTGGCGGTATATTCTGGAGTTTCAAAAGAGACTGCCACATGGCTTTGGGCTGCCAAATTATAAATTTCATCAGGACGAATTTGTTGAATAATGCGAATTAAATTAGTGGAATCAGTGAGATCGCCATAATGTAAAATGAAATGTCGGTTGCTGACATGGGGATCTTGGTACAGATGATCGATACGATAGCTGTTGAGAGAAGAAGCCCGGCGTTTGATGCCATGCACCTCATAACCTTTGTGGAGTAAAAATTCGGCCAAATAGGCGCCATCTTGGCCAGTGATACCGGTGATCAAAGCTTTTTTCATAAATAAGTACTCTGGTAAGGTCAGTTGTCTGAATTAGAATTTTCAGAATAAATGCAACAGATGCGCTTCGCAAAAAACACTCAGCACATCCTACTGAAATAGGTGGGATATGCGGTTGCTGTTTTTCGTTGGCTATGATTTATAAGCGCTCTTTTAAAAGTTTGGATAATTCTTCATTGGTCAATTTGATAGGATTGGTTTTCATGCTATTGCCTTGGGAAGCTGCAACCACTTTGTCAACATGCTCAAGTTGCATACCATAAGTTCCCAAACGAGGCAGATTGAGTTGTTGGGTCCAACGATGTAAGGTAGAAATCAGTTGCTCTAAGGCTTGCTGATCGGATAAACTGTCCTTGCCAATCAGTAAACGACCGATATGGGAATATTTGCTAAGCGCAATATCATTAGGCATTCGGGTCTGTAGGGCATGGATATTGGTGGCAGTGGCTGCAGCCAACAGAGTGCCACAGACAACTCCGTGCGGAGCAGGGAAAAAAGCACCTAAAGGAGCGGCCAGCCCATGGACCACTCCCAAACCGGTTTGGGCCAAGGTGATGCCCGATAATAGGGAGGCGTAAGCAATTTGGGAACGACCCACCCGAGCCGCTGCTTCATGCTGGCATTCCCAAGCTGGAAAAAAGCCGTCTCGAAAAGCGCTCATGCCGGAAATGGCTAAAGCATCTGTGAAGGGATTGGCTTGAGTGGAAGTGTAAGATTCCAACAGTTGCGTGAAAGCATCCATGCCATTGGCAGCCAATAAATCGGGGGGACAAGATATCAATAGGTTGGGATCGACAATGGCCACTTTTGGCACCAAACTGTCATGGCGAAAGGATTTTTTAAACCCTTGTGCTCCTTGTTGACTGAGAACTGCATTTTTAGTGGCTTCACTGCCAGTACCAGCGGTGGTGGGAACTGCGATGAAAGGCAAAGCCGGTCCCAAATAGGCAAGGCCACGGCCCACACCTTCTAAATGATCCATGACTGAATTGCCAAAGGGCAATAAGCCGGCAATGGCTTTGGCCGCATCTAAAACGCTGCCTCCTCCAATTCCCAACACCACCTCAATCCCTTGATTTTTATACTGTTTCACTGTTTCATCAACCAAATCAGGAGTAGGTTCCCCAGAAACAGTGATCTGGTACCAAGTTAATTGTTGGGCTTGAAACTGGGCTTGCAATTGAGTCCAATTGGCAGTGGTTTGAAAAGATCGTGCTCCAGTGACAATTAAAACTCGGCGCCCATAGATTGCCACTTGATTTGCCACTTCAGCCAAGCGCCCTTCTCCAAAGAGAATTTGAGACAAACGGGCAACGGTAAATTGAGCAATGGGTTGCATAATGGTCACTCTTTTGGAAAAAGTCCTTGATAATAAATGCCTTGACGTGGTTTAGCCATCATGTTTGCCACGGTCTCTCGCCATTGTAAATAGTGGGCCGTTTGTTTGTGAGCTTCTGCGGCTTGAGCATTCACATAGGCTTCGTATAAAATAAATTGGCCAGGATCACTGGCCAGTTGTAAAATATCAAAACGTCGATTGCCTGCTTCTTGAATGGAAGCTTGATGATTGGCTTGGGTGGCTTGAATAAAGTCTTGAATAGCATCAGGTTTAACCCAAACATGAACAAGAGTTACGTGCATTTAAGTTCTCCTTAAAGATAGGAAAATTTTTATTATGACATCTCCCGGTTGGATTTTTATCATTGGCTGTTACAATTCCGGAACTACGTTGCTGGATAGAATTTTGCGTCAACATCCAGATATTGCGGCTCTGCCAGATGAGGGACAATTTTTAACTTCAGCTTTGGTGACGCCAAAGTCCCTGGGAATACCAAGATTGTGGGTAGAAAAGGAAACTTCATTTCGATTTGAAGCCACAGCAATGAGTGAAAAAGCGGAGCAGGTTAAAAGGGACTGGCAACGACAGCTTAACAAGGTTAACTATTTGTTTGCATTGGAAAAATCGCCAACCAATACTGCCAGGACTTTGTGGTTGCAGACGCATTTTCCGCCTGCTTATTTTATTCACATTGTTCGCAATGGGTATGCAGTGGCTTTGGGTATTCAGAGTAAATTGTTGGCCCAAGGTTATGAGGGGAACGATTTATTGGAGAGGGCTGCTCAGCAGTGGGCACGCAGTTTAGAGGTGGTGTCTGAGGATGCGGTAAAGTTACAACGATTTTTGGAAATACGTTATGAAGATCTCACGGACTGCCCAGATCGGGTGGTCTCAACAATTCTTCAATTCTTAGAATTGGCGCCGTTTTCTCCAGAAGTGTTGTCGCAACAGTATGTTATCCATGGTAACCAGGGACCTATTATTAATCAAAATGCCAAACGTTTGGCTGGTCTCACGGTTGAACAAATGGAGGTGATTGAACGGCGAGCCAAGAGTTGGTTACTTTTTTATGGTTATAGCCCTTCAACTGTTGGCCAACTCCAGGCGATATTTTGACTTGATGAGGGGAATGATTCCCCTCTGGATTTTAAGCAGTCGGTAGTTTCATTCCCGAAAGCAGAGATCATTTTTGTTGCTGTTTGGCAACTTCTGCTCTCACCACATCCATGTCTAATTCTTTGGTTTGAGCGATGATATTTTCCAACTGGGATTCTGGCAAACTCCCCGGTTGCATGAACACAATAATCTGGTCTCTAAATATCATTAGGGTAGGAATAGAGCGAATTTGAAATTGATGGGCGAGGGCTTGTTGCTCATCGGTATTCACTTTACAAAATGTCACATCTGCATGTTTTTCTGAGACCTTTTCGTACACCGGAGCAAAATTGCGACAGGGACCACACCAGGGTGCCCAAAAATCAATAATTACAATGCCGTTATTGCCGACTGTTTGCTCAAAACTTTGTTGGGTAAGTTCAATGGTTGCCATATTATCTCCAAGTTGGTAGGATTTTCAAATTAATAGGTATCGGGGCAGCAGCCCAGTTTAAGAAATTACTGACTTTTCCAAGCGAATTTGTTGCCAAGTATGAAACGAAATCACGTCTTTAAACTGCAATAAATTTTTACCCTCTTTAAAGGAAGTTATGCAAAGGTCTCAAACACAGGAATAATATCCCCTTTAAAGGGTGTTATCCCCTAGACCTAGTAGGATGGGCTTTTTGTCGTCAACCCATCCTACATGTGCTGAAGATCAATTGTTGGGTTACGCCAGGTTAATCCAACTTATCTTTTTCTGAAATATTAAGTCACAATGTATTGAATTTATGCCAAAAATCTCAGGGCTCACTCTTATAGAATTGCTGGTTGCCATGTCCATATTCTCTATCTTAGCTGTTTTAGGTTATCACAGTTTGATAACAGTTATTGATTTACAAGATCATGTCGACAAACAATCCAGTCAGTTGGCTAACCTACAACGCACGTTTAACTGGTTAAAACGAGATATTGAGCAATCAATTCCCCGCCCTATCCGGGACGAATATGATCAAGAGCAACCTGCCTTGCAAGGAAGTCAGTCCCATTTGGAATTAACAAGGACGGGTTGGAGCAATCCCGCTGCCCATCCCAGAGGTATTTTACAGAGGGTGCATTACCAGTTGAAAGGGCAGACTTTGTGGCGCGCTTATTGGTCCGTTTTGGATCGAGCCCAAGATTCCCAAGCTCAGGAAATCGCTTTGCTAACGGGGGTGGAGAAGGTAAATTTTCGTTTTTTGGATGCCAGTCTGCATTGGCATGATCATTGGCCACCGAATCCTGAGACTGAGTTGGCAACCCCGGTGGCAGTTGAAGTGAGCATGACGGTCAGTGCTTGGGGAACACTGATCCGTTTATTTCAAATTCCCGAACTCAGTCCGCAAAAGCAAAAAGAGGAATTCGGTCTACTTGAGTAAATTCTTGTATTTTTCCCCACAAATGACTGATTTCTGAAGTGCCACGGGCCATATCCAATTGAAATTGCTCATTGGTTTTGGTTTGGCTAAATTGGCGACTCATATTGTCCACAATACTTTTGGCTTGGGAACTTTCCAAGAAAATGGCAACTACATTTAATTCTTCAGAGGTAAAATGTTTGGCTAACAAAAGCACCAGCACTGGATTTTCTCGAAAGGAATCTAGAGTGTTAGTGATGGCTGCGGAAATTTTTAACCCTTCTACAGTAGGGTAAGTGCGGGGTAGTTTTCTTTTCAAAAATTCTTGAATTAATGGCAAAAATGAGTTAAGAGTTCGGTAGGCTTCCCCCAAACGTTTTTTCATTTCTCGAGGGTCGGCAGTGAAATTTTGTGTGCCCAGTAACAGGTTTGATGGATCTTCTTTTGATTTTTGAATCGAGGATTTAGGAGCGGCAGAATTGCTTTTGTCCGATTTCTTCAGATTTTCTGGATTTTCAGAAACCAAGTCTTTTTTACCCTGATCTTTCTCAGTTTCTGCAGAAACTGGTTTTTTGACCAAATAGATATTTAATCGGACAAAAATTTGCCTGATTTCGGCCTTGAAGGCATTAAAATCCATCCGTATTTCTTCATTTGTAGAGGTAGAAGCCAACTTATCATTCATGTTTTGAAATACGGAATTGGCTTCTTTAGTGCCTAGAAAGTCTGCTAATTTTTCCAATTCTCCTTCCGAAAAATATTTGGCTAAGGACAGTATTAGGATCGGGTTGGATTTAAATTGGACAGAAATTTCTTGTAATTTTTGAATATATTCTTCGTTAAAGAAGGATTGTTTTTTAACTTTTCGGTGATATTCTCGCAGAAAAGTTTCTAACATAAACCAACTTTTTTCTAGAATTTGGGCAGATAAGTCTAGACGTCTAACATATTCTGATTGATTGGCTAAAAATTGTTCGTCATTTAACGGGGAAGATTGACTGGCTGACATTTCTCCAGCGCCAAAAGTGTTGTAAGTCATGCCAATTAAACACAATGCCAATGCTAATTTCTTCATATTTGTCCCAACTTCCAGTGCAAATTATTCAATTATTTAACCCAATTATGTTTAGGAAGTAATCAAGATCTTCTATTCGTTAAAAATTTTCCTTTAAGGTTAGAATATCATTCCCAGCTGGAAAGTACTGCAAAATAATATTCAACCTGATTTCCTAACAGTTTAATTATTCGTCAGTTACGCATCCTTCAGAAGCATTTTTAACGTAACGAATGTACTTATATAATGTTCCTTTTTGGGCTTTGTAAGGAGGCATTTGCCATTGGGAACGTCTTTGCTGCCATTCTTGTTCAGTGACTGCAGCATTCAACGTATTAGTTCCCACATCAATAGTGATTTGATCACCTTCTTTAAGAAGGGCAATGGGACCTCCTTCTTGAGCTTCAGGTACAATGTGACCGACAATAAAACCGTGTGAGCCCCCGGAAAAGCGTCCATCGGTCAACAATGCCACGTCCTTGCCCAAACCAGCACCGACAATGGCAGAGGTGGGAGTGAGCATTTCTGGCATTCCGGGTCCCCCTTTGGGACCTTCGTAACGAATGACGACGACATCTCCTTTGACAATTTTGTGTTGTTCCAAGGCTGCCAGCATGTCTTCTTCACTGTCATAGACTTTGGCGGGACCGCTGAAATGCAGTCCTTCTTTACCGGTAATTTTGGCCACCGCTCCTCCCGGAGCCAGGTTGCCTTTTAGGATTTGAATGTGACCTGTGGCTTTGATGGGGTCTTGTAGGGAATGGATGACTGTTTGGCCAGGAGTTAAGCCTGGCAAGTTGGCTAGATTTTCTGCCACTGTTTTACCCGTTACGGTCAAACAGTCTCCGTTGAGTAGACCTTGATTCAATAGGTATTTCATGATTGCAGGAATCCCACCAATTTTGTGAACGTCTTCCATGACATATTGACCGCTGGGTTTCAGATCAGCAATAAAGGGCACCCGATTGCTGATTTTTTGAAAGTCGTCGATGCCAAGTGGGACTTCTACGGCTTTGGCCATGGCGATCAGGTGTAAAACGGCATTGGTTGAGCCTCCCAGTGCCATGGTGATGATCATGGCATTTTCAAAGGCGGCTCGGGTCATGATGTCGCGAGGGGTAATGTTGTTTTCCAGCAAGTGGCGAATGGCGAGTCCCGCATCAAAACATTCTTTTAGTTTGCCGGGATCTTCTGCTGGAGTGGAGGAACTGTAAGGTAAACTCATGCCCATGGCTTCAATTGCCGAGGCCATGGTGTTGGCGGTGTACATGCCGCCACAGGCTCCGGCGCCAGGACAGGCTTGTTTGACGATTTCTTGACGCTCTTCTTCGCTGATGCTGCCTGCCAGGTATTGGCCATAGGATTGGAAGGCAGAGACGATGTCCAATTTTTGGCGTTTTTGGTCATAGCCAGGTTTGATAGTGCCCCCGTAAATCATCAGTGCAGGCCGATTCAAACGACCCATGGCCATCAGACAGCCGGGCATGTTTTTGTCACAACCTGGCAGGGCAATGTTGGCATCGTACCATTGGGCAGCCATGACGGTCTCAATAGAGTCGGCAATGAGGTCTCGAGATTGTAGGGAATAGCTCATGCCACGTGTGCCCATGGAGATGCCATCACTGACGCCAATGGTGTTGAAACGCATGCCCACTAGGCCGGCTGCCGCGACACCTTCTTTGACTTTGGCAGCCAGGTCCAATAGGTGCATGTTACAGGTATTCCCTTCATACCAAACGCTGGCAATGCCCACTTGGGCTTTGTTCATTTCTTCTTCAGTCAATCCGGTCCCATAGAGCATGGCTTGAGAGGCGCCTTGGGATTTGAATTGGGTGATTTTGGAACTGATTTTGTTCAGTTGACCCGTCATTAATTTCTCCGAAATTGCATTAAGTCATCAAAAGTCATTTAATTTTTTAGAGGGACCGGCAGAATTTCAAATTGTAAGGTCTCTAGGTCGCCAAATAGGTAGGTTGCGGGGAAACCGCCCACGCCTCCAACGGTGCCAGGATTGCAAACTAAGGTGTGAGTTCCTTTTAAGTTAGGCACTGTTTCGATGCTGCAATGGTGAGTGTGTCCACAGCAGACCAGATCATAGTCTCCGGTGGAGGCCATGCCTCGGGCGTAGTGGGGGTAGTGGACCAGAAAAATGCGTTTGCCAGCCAAGGTGAAATCGGCATCTTGTCCATAGTAGTGGATGAGGTCGTGGGAACGTTGGGCCAGTTTGGAGAGACTGTATAAATCGCCGGTATTGTTGCCATGAATTGCATGCACTGGAAGTTGATGAGACTGTAATTTTTGTAAGGTGCTGGGGGCCACGATGTCCCCGCAGTGGAATATTGCTTGTGCTCCTCGTTGTTGGGCTGCAGTGACTGCAGCGCAGAGCAAGGGACTGTGATCATGGCTGTCAGAAAGGATGCAAATCTTCATGAGGGTTGGTTGTTCATTTTTTTATCCCACCAGATGGTCAGTCCTTGGGTATTGAGTTCAACGTCGAGGGCAAGCAGTGAGCGACAGTGTTCTTTGGAAAGTTGAGAGTTAAGTTGTTGTAATTGTTGCCAAAAATATTCAAATAGCGCATTGGACAATAGGGTGTGACGTTCTGCACCGCAATTGGCATAACGTTGGGTTAAATTGACCATTTGATCGATGGATTGGTGCAGTTGTTCAGAGAGTCGCTGGAGGTTTGCGAGTTGTCCGTAGTGGGTCAGATAGAAATTGTGTGGATGATAGGAGAGTAGGCGATCAATGGATCGGTGCAGGCTTAGGGGTTCAAATTGGATTGGGGTGGCGGCTGCAAAGATGAATTGACCTTGTTCAGTGTCAAATTCTCGATAGGATATGCCAAAGGTGTCGCCAGTGAAAAAGCTTTGTGATCGTTCATCGTATACACAAAAATGGTGTCTGGCATGGCCTGGGGTGTCTAGGAATACGAGGGAGCGTCCTTGAAAGTCTAAGACAGTTTCATCGATCATTTCCAGCACTCGATTGCTGGGAATAGGGACGATGTTCCCATAGTGTTGTTGGAATTCTTGTTTTCCATAAACAGCCGTGGCGCTGGCTATTAGGCGACTGGGATCGATGAGGTGCCGAGCACCCAAAGGGTGTACCACCAGTTGGGCATTGGGTAGGAGTTTAAGAAGGGACCCGGCACCTCCAGCATGATCCAGGTGTATGTGGGTAACGATGACATAATCAACGTTCTCCAGGGGAATTTGTTTGGCTTGTAGGGCAGCCAGCAGGCGGGATTGAGCATGATTGGTGCCTACATCAATGAAGGTGGCGTGGTGATTTTCGATCAACAGGTGACTGGCAGCCAGATAGGGGCGCATAAAGCCGGTATCTAGGGTGCTGATACCTAGGGGATGATCTTGATGGGGTTGGTAATTCATGATTTTGTTATCAATCTTTTCCCAAAATGGGAAAGGTGGGATCTGCATTTTGGGATTGGGGATGGGATAACTTAAGTTGAGGGAATTATGGAGCAGTGTATTTTACTTCCTCCTTTTAGAGAAGGAAGTAAACTCAAATAAGCTATTTACCTAATTTGAAGTGCTGGGAGCGTTCCCTGTGGTCTCAGGGGTGGCTTCAGTGCTGGGAGCAGTTTCTGTGGCTGTGGTCTCAGGAGCAGCTTCAGTGCTGGGAGCAGTTTCTGTGGCTGTGGTCTCAGGAGCAGTTTCAGTGCTGGGAGCAGTTTCTGTGGCTGTGGTCTCAGGAGCAGCTTCAGTGCTGGGAGCAGTTTCTGTGGTCTCAGGAGCAGCTTCAGTGCTGGGAGCAGTTTCTGTGGTCTCAGGAGC
>DYNP01000009.1:2126-75004 GCA_020721005.1 Thiomargarita sp. | reverse complement strand
AGCTTTGGTGCTGGGAGCAGTTTCTGTGGCTGTGGTCTCAGGAGCGGCTTCAGTTGGGGATTCTTCTGCCTTGGGTTTTTTATCAAATAGCCCAAATACGGAATCTTTGAAGGATTTTAGTTGAGGGTGTCTTTCTAGGAAAGATTTTGTTAAGACGTCTTTGGCTTCATCAGAGATTTGCAGTTGAATGGGAGATTTGCCGGAAGCTTGGTTGATGAAATAGACTAAGGCTGTGGAGAATAGTTTAACGTTGCTTTCTGAAAGTTTGGATAGGACGATGTCCAATTCTTCTTTGTTGTTAAAACGTAATTTCCAACCTCCAATGGAAGAGATTTCTCTGGAATGTAACAGGGTGACGCTGTTAATTTCAGTGAAAGGTAAGGCGATGGCTTTGGCAGTGAAATTTTTCCAGGTGAGGTTGGAGGGAAGTAAATTTTTCCAAATCAGGTTGGCAGAGGTGAGTGCAACGCCTCGAGATCCAGAAGCCATGGTGCCAGTGTCAAAGTAGAAATATAGGCTGTCTTCGGGTTGTCGAACTTCGGCAAACAGTTCGCTGTCAGCTTTTACAAAGTCTTCTTGAAAGTGCAGTTTGAGGTCGGCAAAGAAACTGGTTTTAAGGACAGTTTTGAATGCAGCATAGCCTTTTTCTAAACCGGGTTGTCCAGTCATCAGCAGTTGATCGACAGAGTTAGTCAGCAGTTGTTCATCTTGTTGGGACAGTTTGAAGTCTTTGCCATAGGATTGTAGGCAGCCATCTAAGGTTTGTAGGTCCTCGGTGGGATTGTCGGTACCGGTGAAGGATTGGTGGCACAAGGTGACCCAACCTGATAGGATGGCAAATTCTTTGTGTGGCACTTCTAAGTGAATTGCCGGCAATTGGGGATCACGATGGGCATTGATATAGTACAGGAGAGCGGATACAAAGGTGACTACTCCTCTTTCAGGTACTCCTGATAAACGGATTTCCTGGCCATTGACGATGAGTTTCCAGCCGGTTAGGGAGAGGGAGAGTCCACGTTCGTAAGCAAGTTGGAGATGGCTAATGTCTTGAAAAGCAAGGGCTTGTGGGTCTCCAGTTAGATTTTTCCATAACAGATGTTGTTCGGTTAAGGCAATGCCTCTGGAATGGGGAAGCATACGTCCAGTATCGTAATAGAAGTAAAACTTTTCTTCAGGTTTACGCAGTTGAGAGAATAGCTTTTTGTCATGTTCCGGATGAGTTTCAAAATGAGTGGCCAATTCAAAGGACAGTTCCTTTAAAACATAGACGGAGAGCAGACTTTGGAAGTTACGGTAGCTGTCATCCAGAGGAAGTCCGGTTTGAGAAACTAGCAAAGTCAGTAGGTGATTAAATTCCCGCCCATCCTCGGAGGCAATTTTGTCTTCCGCTAAACGGACACATTGATCCAGGGTTTGCAAAGCGGCTCGATAATTCTGCTTTTCCATTTGGGCTTTATACTGCTCAGAATTGAGGCACAGGTCCTGAGCTTGTAGTCCAGCCACTGGAAACCAACACAGTGTCATTATCAAACTACATTGAACTATTTTTTTGTAGTACAACACGATAAGCTCCTTAAATTGAGTTTGAAATTGTCAAAACAGCGTTTTGAGATTAGCATAAAGAAATTCATTCAGTTATTCAACCTAAAATTTTTACCCGAGCCTCCTACCTCCACGATTTTTAAAACCGATACTGCATTTCTATCCAGCCACTGCGGCCGTCCAAAGGCCAATCCTTGGGCAATGTGGACCGACTGATCGGTCCTTTGGCTTGCTTATCCAATAAATTATGTACTCCTATTCCCCATGAAATTCCCTTTTTGTCCGGCTTTTGATAACGCAAAGTGAGATCTACAGTCGCATAATCAGCAACTGCAGGTCTTGAGTCTCCAAATTTTCGTTGTCTATCCGCAATCCAGTGAGTCGATACCTGCCACTGCCAAGCCGGTTTCCATAGCCAAGTGGTCTGCAAGTAGAAAGCCTGTTGGGGATACATGCCAATATCATCATCATGTTCCATATCAACTGTATGTTGGTAAGAATAGTTGGCTGATACATTCAAATCGGGCTTTATTTGCCAATCCCCTTCCAACTCCAATCCATACCCTTCCCACTGTCCTACATTCTGACTTTTAAACACATTATTGGTATCTCGAGTATAAGCAATTTTATCATCTATCCGGTAATGAAATACATTGGTTGCCCAATTGAAGTTCATAACTGCGTAATTAAATCCCAGTTCCCAAGTAGAAATAGCCTCTGGTTTTAATTGTGGATTCCCTTGAACTTGGGAATCGTTCAAATAAAATTCAACAAAGGAAGGGGCACGAAAAGCTGTTCCATACAATAACTTAGTGGTCAATTTTGGACTGGTTCGCCAAACCAAGGCCAAACGTGGGTTTAACGTGTTACCAAAATCCGAATATTCATCGTAACGCAAGCCTGTGGTCAATGTCCAAGTTGGAAGCAGTTCCCATTCATCTTGAACTGACAAATAATGCAATTGGCGCCCGGTTTCTGGCAAACTTGCAGAAGGAGTATCCGTGAAATTTACTATGGAACTGTTCAATGGAAGTTCTTGTTCAGAAGTACCCGGCCCATGATTTCTAGCCTCAAACATATCATACAAATCCGCATACTCATATCCAATTCCCAGCCGCAATCGATGATCAGCCCATCCAGTATAAAATCCATGAGTTTCAAACCGCACATGATGCTCTGAAGTTCCTTGATGACTGATCATACCTGCAGGATAAGCTCCGCCAAATGCTTGAGGTGGGAATAGATGATAAATTCCAAAATTACTCAACTCTTGAAAACTCAATTGAGCAGTTATATCCCAATTTGAATTCAGAATTTTTGGATGATAAATCAACTCACTGTGCAACAAATGGGCATCCAAACTCCCTTCCAAATCCAAACTGCTTCCAACTCCCATCCCCAAATCATCGCGCTGTTGATAACCTATCCGCCATAACCAACTGTCCCGAGAAAATTCCACTTGAGTTCCCAAAAATTCCTGAGCCAAATTGGCTTTGTTGGGAGTTAACGACGCTTGAGTCCCAAATTGTTGATCATAACTGGTTTGAATATCTTCTTCTATCAATGGTTGATGCCCATCAGTTGCCAAGTATTGTAAGGAAGCCGCAACCGTAAATCCAGCCCAACTTCCCCCGTGCAATAACCAAGCCTCCTTAGTGTTAAAACTGCCCCATCGAACCCCAGCCTCTACTCCTTTCAGGTCCTCATACGTTTTGGTAATGACATTAATGACGCCAGCGAAAGCATCCGCGCCATAAATGGCAGAGCCCGGTCCTCGGATCACCTCAATTCGCTCAATGTTAGCCAATGGCCATTCCCAATTGCCAAGACCACGATTTCCATAGGATAAATCCTTCAACGGTATACCATTCACCAAAAATAGCACTTCAGCATTTACTGGAGTGAATATTCCCCGAATCACATAAATTGGATAATTAGACATCGCATTTCTTGCCACATGCAATCCGGCCACAGTCTCCAATACCTGACTTAGAGTTTGAGCACCCATGCTCTCAATTTCTTCAGCTGTAATAACACTGGTAACAGCGGGAGCTTCCTGAACCGTTTGTCGATGACCTGATGCGATAGTTACCACCTTAATTTTCACCAACTCTTCTAAGGGCAAATCCAACAGATCTTCAGCCGCCGTCTGATACCAACGTTCTCTACTGAAATTCTTATCAGTCCCGTAACTACTTTCCACAAACAATAGGCACACCATGGAAATCAACAATATAAAATAACAACATTTCATAATCCACCCTTAAATGATATCCTGAATACTTTTGAACAATTACCTATTTTCTTCCTCAAATCATTCCCTTCACTTTTTGACATATCGTATCAAACGCTGCCGTTTTTTCTGTTGCCGCTCAGTCAACTCATTCTTACGGCCCTGAAAGGGATTCTCTCCTTGCTTAAACTCCAAACGAATGGGCGTGCCATACAATCCCAATTTATTTCGCAACCCATTGATCAGATAACGTTTATAAGACTCTGGCAAAGCCTCAACCTGATTGCCATGAATCACAAACAACGGGGGGCGATGCCCTCCTTGGTGAATATAACGCAACTTAATTCGTCGGCCCATTACAGCAGGAGGAGGATGCAATTCCAGCGCCTCGCTCAACATCTCATTCAAATAAGAAGTACTTATTTGCCGAGTCGTTGCTTCCCACGCCTCATCAATAGACCGAAACAAATTCCCAACCTCTGTCCCATGCAACGCTGAAATAAAATGAATCCTGGCAAAATCCAAAAAATGTAATTTGCGATCCAAATCCTGATGCACCTTGCGACGCTGTTCCATACTCAAACCATCCCACTTATTCACCGCGATCACCAACGCACGTCCGCTCTCCAATACCAATCCTAACAAATGTGCATCCTGATCAGTCATTCCCTCCTGAGCATCTAATAGCACCACAACCACCTGAGCCATCTCTATCGACTGCAATGACTTGATAACACTGAATTTTTCAATCACCTCGAACACTCGAGATCGCCGCCGAATACCTGCAGTATCAATCAAAGTATACAAACGCCCATCTCGTTCAAATGGCACAGCAATACTGTCCCGAGTTGTTCCCGGCTGATCTGCCGCAATCACTCGCTCATACCCCAAAATTCGATTCACCAACGTTGACTTACCCACATTGGGACGCCCCACAATGGCCACTGCAATACGAGACTCGCTTGATTCCCCCGACTCATCATCCTCTGGAAAGGAAGATAATGCCTGATTCAACAACACTTCCAATCCCTGCCTGTGCCCACTTGCGATACAACACATTTTCTCAAATCCCAACCCATAAAACTCACAGCTGACCACCTCTACGGACAATCCCTCCGTTTTATTGATCACCAAACAAATCGGCTTCTGAAAACGACGTAACCATTCCGCAATCTCCTGATCCATAACCGTCAATCCTACCCGACCATCCACCAATAACAAAACGATATCCGCTTCTTGAATAGCTAATGTCACTTGTTGAGTGATTAAAGCCTGTATTCCTTCCTCTCCATTTACCACTCCTCCCGTATCAATCAACCAATAATGACGTCCATCAAACTCCCCTAACCCCATCTTACGGTCGCGAGTCAATCCTGGCTGATCAGCCACTAAAGCATCCCGAGTCCTGGTCAACGCATTAAATAAAGTTGACTTACCCACATTGGGCCGACCCACAATCACTACGGTAGCTAACATCTTACTGCTCCTAAAATTAACAATTTAAACAATAGACCTCTTGCAAAAATATGCAAATGAAAAGATACGAAAAAATAAAATTACTAAAAGTCTAAGGGAAATCCTCGTTGGAGTGGAGGCTTTAGCCGGTCAGCCGTAGGCATCACCCCACACAGACAAATTACAAAGCGCCTACTGCCGGCCGGCTAAAGCCTCCACTCCAACGTATTTTAACTCAACGGCAAAAGGATGTTTACCTACCCTATAGCGCCTAAGACGGAGTTTAAGCTTTAGCCGGAGTAGAGGCTTTAGCCGGTCGGACGTAAGCATCACCCCACACACAAATTGCAAAGTACCTATTCTCATCTTAACCAACCAAAAGCAGGCCTATCCCTCCATCAACGATCTCCAATGCTGCTTTACCAACTCTCGCTGTTGAACAAACACCCCATTGTGCACATAAGCCGGCTGATTTTGCAAAGCCAATCGATGAGTTTCTGCCCGATAAAGTCGATAACAATCTCCCAACTGTTGACAATTGTCAGCATCCAACAACTTATGCTGCACAAACAACTTCAGCAAAGGCAACATCCCCGTAGTTTCCAGCAATTTTGGATAAGCATGAGCCCAACATAATACCAGATACTGAATCATAAACTCAATATCAGTAATTCCCCCCATCCCCTGTTTAATATCAAATAAATCACTCGTACTCTTATCCAAATTCTCCCGCATTTTACTCCGCATTTCAAGCACATGTTCTTTAACCGCAATCGGTTGCCGTGGCAACCTGAGAATATCCCGTCGAATCTGCTCAAATTCGTCTCGACACCGCAGATTCCCGGCAATAGTTCGAGCCCGTACCAACGCCTGATGTTCCCAAGTCCATGCACTCTCTCTCTGATAAGTGCTAAACGTCATCAAACTGCTGACCAACAATCCCGAAGCTCCTCCGGGACGCAATCGAAAATCCAACTCATACAACACGCCTGCTGGTGTATTGGTTGTGAGAATATGAATGATCCGTTGAGCCAAACGCATGAAAAACACATTATTCTCCAAAGGCTTGTTCCCATCAGTTAGCTGTTGTTCTCCCTGACTGTCATGAAGAAATATAATATCCAAATCAGAACCATAACTCAACTCAATGCCCCCAGCCTTCCCATAACCCACAATACAAAATCCAGCCGGTCGCAACTCCCCCTGATCCAGACAATAAGGATGTCCATGCTTTTGCACAAGATGGTCCCAAGCCAAACTCAAAGCCCGATTCACCAAACAATCCGCAACTGCGCTTAGATAATCGCTGGTCACTTCCACACTCAAATTCCCAGAAATTTCCGCTGCCGCAATCCGTAAAACATGAGCTCGTTTGAACTGATTGAGACTGTCCATGTGCACCTCCAAATCATCAACGGGCAAATGCGCCAATTGAGCTTGTAATGCTGCCTCCAACTCCTCTGGTTTCAAGGGATCATAAAGACGACGCGGATCCAACAACTCATCCAATAACAATGGATAACGAGTAATTTGTTCAGCTATCCATGCACTTTTTGCACAAAATTCAATCAGTTGTTTAATAATTTGTGGATGCTCAATCAGCAGGGACAGATAAACTCCCCGTTGAGCAATCACCTCAATTAAATTGAGAATGCGATGAGAAGCTTGATCTTTCTGTTGATCCTGATATTCAACCAGTGCCGCCAACAATAGGGGAATCAAAATATCCAAACGTTCCCGCCCACGTTTACTCAACTTATTGATTCGATGGGAATTGATCAATTGGCGCAAATGAGCCAATATTTCCAGCGGGAACTGAAAATTTACACTTTTCAGTAAGGTTTCTGCAATCTCATCCTTTTGCAAATCATGTAACCACAAAGTTTGCCAAACAGTCAATTGCTCTTGGGAATGTTCTGAAGTTGGAGCAGTGGGACTGATAATCTGTTGAAATTGGTTGTGTACAACTTGTTGATGATAAAGAAGTTGAGCAATAAAAGCATTCCATTCGGTCAAGCCCAAACTGTAAGCCAAACGCATCTGATTGATCGGATCATCGGGCAAAGTTTGAGTTTGGCGATCTTCAATGGCTTGCAAATGATTTTCGGCTTGACGCAAAAAGTAGTAGGCTTGGCGCAACTGCTCAGCTGCCTCTGCAGATAACAGTTGGTAATGTTCCAATTGTTGCAAAGTGTCCAACAGATGGCGTTGTTGCAAAGCCGGTTGTCGCCCTCCTCGGATCAGTTGAAAAACTTGGCAGGTGAACTCAATTTCACGAATGCCACCTATTCCCAATTTTAAATTATTATTCAAACCCTTACGATTGGTCTCTTGATCGATCAAAGCCTTCATATTGCGCAAAGCCTCAAAGGCATTGAAATCCAAATAGCGTCGATATACAAACGGGCGCAGATTGTTCAACAACAGTTGACCTGCAACCAAATCCCCGGCGATGACCCGCGCTTTTACCAAGGCATAACGTTCCCAGTCTCGTCCATGACTTTCGTAATAGCTTTCTAAGGCTGCAAAATGGGTAACCAGAGGTCCACTGTCTCCAAATGGTCGTAAACGCATGTCGACTCGGAAAACCAGACCTTCGGGAGTCAATTGATTTAGGTAATTGATCAAGTGTTGCCCAAGGCGGAGGAAAAATTCTTGATTGGTGCGAGATCGTTTCAGTCCCGGTCCCTGAGTTTCTCCTTCTTCTGGATAAGCGAAGATCAGATCGATATCTGAGGAAAAATTAAGCTCTTGTCCTCCCAATTTGCCCAAGGCCAGCACCACCAAGTGTTGAGGTTGTCCTCGAGCATTGCAAGGGGTACCAAATTGTTGAATTAAGCGTCGGTAAACCAAGCCTAAAGTGGCTTCCACCATGGCATCGGCCAAATTGGAGAGAGACTGAAAGGTTTCAGTCAAGGTCGCCCAAGTTGCCAGGTCTCTCCAGGCAATGCGCAGCATTTCTCGATGTCGAAATAGCCGTAAGGTTTTTAGAATGGCAGTTTCCTCTAAATCTTCAGTCAGTTGTGATTGTAAGCGGCTGAGAAAGTGATCGGGAGGTTGTAAAAGATCACCGTTGCGAATCAAGTCCAACAATTGGTCGGGATATTTTAGACAGTATTTGGTTACAAAGGGACTGCAAGCCCAAACTTTGGGCAAGCTTTGACGAATGGCCGGGTGATCCAGCAGGGCATGGTCTGCGGGGGAAATATGGGTCAAATAGTGTTCAAAATTGCGCAGAAATTCGGTCTGCAACAAAGGGGGAAGGTCAAGGGAATAAGTGTTAGTATCCATGGTCAGTAAGATAGATTGGGTGAGATAAATTGAGAATGAGGAGCAGTGGAAACTGAAAAATAGAGAGGATCCAGGGACAGTAAATGGGGATAATGTGAAGAAGATTCAAGGGAATTGTCAAAAAATTGTGAGGGAGAATATATTTTTACTGTCCAAGGAAAGAGGAAAGTTTAGGATGGGTTGCCCATAGTCAGGCAAGAGGAAAGTAGCAGTGGACTAGAGGCTTTAGCCGGAGGCTGTTCCCCGTGATTTAATTATGTTCCGCCCTCCTCCGGCTGAAGCCTCTAGTCCACCTGTCGGTTAATTTCGGAGGTCTGTTTTTTCTCGTTCCCAAGTGCCACTTTTCTCGTTCCCAAGCTTTCTCGTTCCCAAGTGGCACTTGGGAATGTCGTCTTGACCGCGTCGCGGTCAGTTATTCATCAGTCCAAAATGGGGAACTTGGTTTTCATGGATTTTTTCTCGTTCCCAAGTGCCACTTGGGAATGCCGTCTTGACCGCGTCGCGGTCAGTTATTCATCAGTCCAAAATGGGGAACTTGGTTTTCATGGATTTTTTCTCGTTCCCAAGTGCCACTTGGGAATGCCGTCTTGACCGCGTCGCGGTCAGTTATTCATCAGTCCAAAATGGGGAACTTGGTTTTCATGGATTTTGTAATGACTGCGTCCCATTATTTTTTTTCCCATTACTTCACAGACCGCAACGCGGTCAAGACGGCATTCCCAAGTGGCACTTGGGAACGAGAAACGAGAAAAACGAAAAAAACGATCAGGCGGGAACAGGGGAGTTGGAAAGTTGTCTGATCCAATTTTTCTGATGTAATGCAATGCGTTTTTGTTGCAAATGGGCCAGGATTTTGGGTTTGGCTTCGGCAAAGGGAATGAGAACTGCCGGTTGAATTTTTTCACACCATAAGAGATGAAAACCCAGGGGAGATTCAAGGACCGCACTGATTTGATTTTCTTCGAGTGAAAACAGAGCATTATCCAATTCTGGATACAGTTGTCCAGGTTGAATGGGACCGAGCAGTCCACCTTCTAACGTGGTCACACATTCGGAATGTCGACGCGCTTGTTCGGCAAATAGATGTGGTTTTTTGTGTAGGAGGGCAGCCAATTCGGACAGGCGTTGGTAGGCAGTTTGGCGAGTGTTTTCGGGAAAATCTGGATTGATGGAAATGAGAATGTGACGAGCAATCCGAGTTTCTGGGCGTTGAAAGCGAGAAGGATGCTGTTGGTAATAGGTGTCTGCTTCCAGATCGGTGATGGGGGCAATGTGTTGGGCAATGGAATCTAAGATGGCGTCGACTTTCAGTTGACGCGCCAGAATTGCGGGGAATTGTTCGATTTCAATGCCGTTGTTGTGCAAATCTTGGGTAAATTCTTCTTGGGTGGCATAGCGTTGTTGGATATCTGCCAGGGCTGATGAGATTTGTTGGGGGGTAATGTGAATTGATTGCGCTTCTGGAGAAGATAAAATGCGAATTTCAAGTTGATATTGTTGTTGAGCCTGTTGTTTTACTTGGGCTCGTTGGGAAGTGGTTAAGTTGGCAGGGGCTTGTTGGTAATTGTTAAGGGCAATTTGTAGGTTGAGATAGGCAAGGTTTTGAGCGGTCATAATTCAGTCAGCGGGGTCTGGGGCTAGGGTTAAAGCGGTTTCTGGAACGATGTAAGTTTCTCCGGCAAAATGAACATGATAGTGAAAACCTTGGTTGGGATCGGCAATGGTTTTCATGATTTCTCCTTTTTCTCCTTTGTTTACTAGAATTTGTCCTTGTATGGCGAGTGGGATTTGGGTGATGACTTTGTCGCGAAATTGAAAGCGACTGGGGAACCAATCTTCTGCTGCGTCGATGAGTTCCTCTTCTCGGCAGCCAATTAAGAGATTTTCTTCCAAAAAATGGACTGCGTAAATGATTTGGTCAAGGAGAAAGGTACCAGTATCAGTGACATAGCCGACAGCACCTCGGGAAATTAACAGGTCTCCCCGGTTTTTACCGGGGTAGGTGCCATCGTTTCGGACGGTGCGGATCAGTCGCACTTTGTCCCCTTCATTAAAGCGATAATTCATCATGGTTTGTATTCCTGGGTTGTTTAGAGTTTCTGTTGACAGCCAACCGTCTCAGCAGAGGAAGTTTTGAATGGAAAAGAGCAGTGAATTTTTGGCAATAGAGTAGGGTTAATGTTGGGAGTTAAAATGGAAAGGTGACAGTGGTTGGTGCCGGATAATAAAAATAATCGGCTATTATCGGCAAAAGTAACAAGGTGCTACTTTCTAGAGCAGTTAAGTGATTGAAATAAAAGGAGAGCTTCTCAAAAATAAGTAACAGGTAATCAAAAATAAAATACGTCCTATTGAACAATTAAAAAAATGGGTTATCCTGTGTTCATCGTTATAAGGAGGGATTTTTTTACCCAAACTGGGCAGTTCCTCTTGGGCCATACATATGATTTTCAATACCAAAAAAAGAGAGTAAGTCTATGAAAAAAGCGCAGTTGTCATTCGTTGAGGATGTCGTATTGGATTGCCTGACCAAGAAAATGCAAGTCAAGTGGGTTGTTTGTATTGATCCTAAAATCGATACTCGGATACTTGCTCAAGAATGCGGGTATGAAAAACGGACTGTTGAGAAGTGTCTGACCAGACTGGAAAGTAAGGGTTATATCTCTTTGGAATACTGTATTAATTCCTCTCAAGAGGAATTTAAAAAGGACTCCATCTGCCAAAGAGTTGCGCTGGATATTCACGTTATCATCACTCATAAGGGGATTACTGAGATGAAGAATAAGGAGGGTAATTCGCAAGATTAGATACTTGTTTTGCTGATCACTGATCAGATTTTGCTGATCACTGATCAGGTTCTATAACTCACTGCCTGGGCATCTTAAAAAGATACGGTTACAAATATTACAGGAGGTATCTTAATTTTTACGATCCAAAAATAGGGAATAAGTGCTTGATATCATTTAATTAATGGTTAGAACACGTTCACTCTAAAGCAGTAACTCTATACTGTAACTTATGGACGTATTTTGACGAGCGTTATATTTCGATCCATACTTTTCATTAGAGTAAGTAAAGTGTTCATCAATCAAAATGTGAATACAGTATTTATCTCTCAACAGGAGATTGACCAACCTTGCTCGTTGGTCAATCTCACTACGATTTAAACATTTTAGGAAACATTTACGTATGTCAACCAAATATGTTAACACTAAATGTGTTGATGAACAATCGGCACGATCGATACGAAAACGGGATAAGTTTCCCGTGCGGTGGGCAGGTGGGGGCACACGTTTCATTGTGAGCTTGCTTGCGGTATTTTTATTATTTTCCACAGCAAAAGCAGAAGATTATTTTGCATTAAGTACTGGAGTCAGTGGTGCTGTCAATGCCATTGTCTTTGACAATAGTGGCAATCTCTACGCAGGTGGGGACTTCACGCAAGCAGGCGGAGTTACCGTTAATCGCGTCGCGAAATGGAATGGCAGTAACTGGTCCTCACTGGGTACTGGTATTAATAGTTCTGTGACCAGTCTTGCTGTTGACAAAAACAGCAATCTATATGCCGGCGGATGGTTCACTCAAGCGGGTGGAATAGCAACCAATTACGTTGCCAAATGGAATGGCACAACCTGGAGTGCTTTAGGCACAGGAATGCCTGCTTATGTTAATGCCTTAGTGGTTGACAGTGCTGGCAATCTGTATGCCGGTGGTGGAAATAGCACAACAGGTTTCGTTGCCAAATGGAATGGCAGCACTTGGACTACGATTGGGAATACCAATGTACGAGTGTATTCTCTGGCGTTTGACAACAGTGGCAATCTGTATGCGGGCGGCTCATTTCTTCAAATGGGCGGCAATACGGTCAGTTACATTGCGAAATGGAATGGTAGCACTTGGTCCGCAGTTGGTAATGGAATTAACAACCAAGTGATGACACTCAAGACTGACAAAAACGGTACTTTATATGCCGGTGGTGCGTTCACTCAAGCCAGTGGTACAGCGGCTAGTTATGTGGCCAAATGGGATGGCAGTGCTTGGCGTGCCTTGGATACGGGCATGAACAACCGTGTAACTTCTTTGACAGTGAGTAGTGGGAATGTGTTATATGCCGGTGGTCAATTTACCCAAGCTTCCGGGCAGACGGTTAATTATCTTACTAAATGGGATGGCAGTGCATGGAAAGCGATTAGCAGTGGCACTAACATAGGGGCCAGTGCCAGCGTTTATGCCTTGGCATTCAACGGTCAAGACCACTTGTATTTGGGTGGCAATTTTGTCCAAGCCGGTGGTCAAACAGTCAGTAAAATTGCCTTGGTGAAGACTGCTTTACCTTCGTTAGCTAAACTAGATGTCACCAAAACGGGTTCTGGCACCATTACCAGCACTCCCGCTGGTATTAGTTGCGATACTGATTGCACAGAAGACTATGCACTCAATACGCAAGTAACGCTAACTGCGACGGTTGCTACTGGTTCTACGTTTTTGGGTTGGGGCGGCGCGTGTAGCGGTACAAGTTCTTGTCAAGTGACGATGAGTCAAGCGCAAAATGTGACTGCCAACTTTAACGTCATTCCTCAAGTTCTGTTGAGTGTTACCAAAACGGGAACCGGCACTGGTGAAATCAAATCCAGTGATAATCTCGTCAATTGTGGCACGGCTTGTCAAGGTGGTTATGCTATTAACAGCGCAGTGACTTTAACTGCAACGCCCGCAACCAATTCTACTTTTGCGGGTTGGAGTGGTGCGTGCAGTGGTACTACAAATTCTTGTAAGGTGGGCATGAGTCAGGCAAAGACTGTCACTGCCAGTTTCAACGCGCTTGTTGCAAAAATTTCTATCACGCCGACCACTTATGATTTTGAAGATTTGAATGTCGGTAGTTCTTTGTTACCTCAAACCCTCACCGTTTCAAATACCGGTAATGGGAATCTTCAAGTCAGTGCGGTGACTCTAACCAATTCTACTGATTTTTCTCTCAGTGGTAATTGTGCGGGCCAAACTTTGGCACCTTCACAAACTTGCGCAATCCAAGTAACCCCTTCTCCCAAATCGGTTGGGCTAAAGGAAAGTACGATCTCCATTGCTTCCAATGCACCCAATTCAACGGTGTCAGTCAAGGTTAATGGTGTGAGTATTCAAAGACCTTTGATTCCTTTATCTTCTGATGTTGCCGGGCAAGGAAACACTACAGTTTCTCCTGTTCTTAAATCTAGTAAGGTTACTCAAAACGATGTCATGTCATGCGGTAAATGGGTTCCGGTGGGCTTTGGAGTCAAAGAACCGTATGGTCTTGATTTTGTTACAGTTACTGCCACTGCGTATGACAAAAATAATAACTTACTGTATGTAGGCGGAAGTTTCAAGACGGCTACTGATAAAGAGGGTGACAAACTAGAGGTCAATGGCATTGCCAAATGGAATCCAGTAACTGAAACTTGGAGTCCTTTGGGTAGCGGTGTCAGTGGTACCGGTTCTCAGTTCTATGTCACGTCCTTAGCGGTTGATAATTCTGGCAATTTATATGCAGGAGGATTTTTCACTCATGCTGGTGGAGTGCTAGTAAATCGCGTTGCTAAATGGAACGGTTCCGCTTGGAGTAAGTTGGGTGATGGGTTCAGTGCAGAAGTTGCCTCTCTCGCAATTCATCCCACGACTGGCGTATTGTATGCCGCCGGGCAATTTACCACTTCAGGCATTACCAGTGTCAACAGCCGAGTCGCCAAATTTGAGAATGGCGCATGGAAAAAAGTTGGCACTAAATTGACTGACGTAGAATTTGTCCATAGCATTATATTTGACAAGAATGGACAGTTGTATGTTAGTGGAAAATTCACCATTGCAATCGATGGTGATGAAGATTACCAATACAGTGACGTAGCCAAGTTAGCCAGCAACGGTATTGGTTGGGAACCATTAGCCGACAGTATAGGGAAGACATGGGATTATGGTCCTAATGGTGCCATCGCCCTTGCCTCTGATGGAAAAGGAAATCTGTATACGGGCGGAGATTTTAGTATTACCAACTCCAACCCATATTCCACCGTAGCAAGAAAAATTGCCATGAATAATACTGCCGCTGATAATCAAGCCAAATGGACTGGTTTGACGAAATATGGTTTAAATAATTTGGTTGTTGCCCTTGCCGTTGATGGAGAGAATAACTTGTATGCAGGAGGAACTTTCTCTTCGACAGATGACTTCTCTCCTAACTATCCTTACTACACCCCCGTGAAGCGTGTCGCTAAATGGGACGGTACAAAATGGAATCCACTGGGTGATGGACTAAGTGGTGAGAATGGTTCAGTAGTCCAAAGTCTTGCCTTTGATGGAAGCAGTAATTTGTATGCAGGTGGCACATTCGATTTACCCGGCGGTAGCAACATCGCCAAATGGGTAGATTGCGTCAAACCTTGCCCTCAACCTGCTACTATTGAATCAGTCGGTACAGGTAGTTGGGTTAAGGATACGACTTGGTGGGATACTACGATGAAGAAAAATCGTATTCCTAATCCAAATGATGTTGTGCTAATCAAAAAAGGACATACCATCACTGGGCAATACAATACTGCTCTTCCTACTACTGTCAACGGGCTTTGCAACTATGGGACTATCCAGAGTGGTTCACAATGGGTAAAAACAGGGGAGAAATGCGTAGATTGGGGCTGGTTTGGAAATCTGTTCAATCTAACATGGAGATGTAAAAGAAAGGAGGACACCGGTTATTATGGTAGTACCCTCAACTTGACCGCCAGTAGTTTTATGAATAACTACGGAACTATTCAGCGTGTTAGCAGTAACAGTGATACCATAACGCTGAAAACATCAGGAGCGTTTAGCAACTATCCCGGCGCAAAGTTATCTGGTGACTGGGTGAATGTATCTGCCAAACAAATCGCTAATTACGGTGCTAGTGGTGCACTTGGTCGTGCAGAGATGAGTATTGTCGGTGGATGGGTAACTGCCCTTGCAACCAAGGATTTCACCAATTATGGAAACATCTTTGGTAGTTATTCTGGTCCAGGTAATGGTGTCGTGAAGGTGAGTGGTTTACCGTTTTATAACAACGGTACAATTTCTGCCAAAACTGTTTACCTTGACCCTCAACTCCTTTCTCTCTTAGAAGACTCTATGATAGAAGCGGAAGAAGTGGTCATCGTAGGTGGTGACAATGCGGTTCTTGACTTAAGTGGTCTCAAGGAAAATGCTATCGTTACCAAAAAATTGACCATCGCTGTTGGCACAGGTGGTTCTGTTGATTTAACTGGCACCCCCGCCAATGCTATCCAAGCGACTGAAGTGAAAGTGTTTGCTGATAATATCGTGCTAGATGAAGGTAAGCAATTGACTGACAGCATCAACACAGCGAATGTGACGGTTGAACCCGCCAAGATTCTCTATGATGTCTCCATCATTTCCCCTGACAGTCTCGCAGGTAAAATGGGTGAAGTGCTTCCTGTGAACATAGCCATAGCCAATACGGGGCCCAAACTTGACACTTACAATATTAATGTAAGTAGCAAACTGGGATGGAATATCACGGGTGTATCTCCGGTCATGACAGTAGAAACTCACGAACAAGGCGAATTAGCGTTCAATATCGCTTTGCCCGTAATTGCTGAAAATGAACAGGGAGAAGACATACTCACTGTCACAGCCACGTCTCAAAGTGATCCAACGGTTAGCCATAGTTTTGACATCAAAGTAGTTTCTGCCAAACAGATTCTGGAAACGACGATTGACGAAACGACAGGCAAACTGATGGTCACTGACGAGGCCGGCAATCTGGTTGAAGTGGATCAACTCATCAAAGAAAGCGAAGAGAAGGCCAATTCGCAAACTCTGATTGATGAGAATGGCAACCCCATGCCAGGAGTCACCATTCAAATCAACGACCAGACCTTTGTTACCGACGAAAATGGTAACTGGACAATGCCTCAACTGCCAGAAGGCAACCACACAATCACTGTTAGCAAAGATGGGAAAGTCCTATCTTCCACCAAAGTTAATGTGGGCAGTGACGGCGAAATCATTGATTCCAAACCAGTGGAAACTGGCGACCGCACCGCCCATGGCACCCTCCGTGATGATCAAGGCAATCCGATTGCCGGCGTTACCATCGACATCGACGGCAAAACGACCACCACCGATGCCCTGGGCAACTGGCAAATCAACGGTCTCGTGGACGAAACCACTTACACCGTCACAGCTAGTAAAGATGGTTACACCTTTGCCCCGACGACTGTGGACATTGGCAATGAGACTGTGATGACTGAGGTGAATATTGAACCTCTGACCACTTTGAAATTGACAGCCAAACCCAGCACTTGGGGACCCATCGGCCAAGGTGAAAACTTGACTTATACCTTCACCCTCACCAATGGCGGTCAACACACTGCCACGGGCATCACTTTGACTGAGCAATTGCCAAAGGGGGCCACGTTAGTCTCCATGACTGCAGCCGAGGGAACTTGCGATTTGTCCAACCTGATATGCACATTGCCTGATTTGGCACCAGGGTCCAACACCACAGTCTCAATAACCTTCAAAGCTTCTGAAGGTGGGAATTTGAAGAATGTGGCCACTCTAAACTCTGCTGAATACCCAGTGGATGTGCAAACCAGTTGGAAAGTGGTCAAACCTTACCTCTCAGTGACGATAACGGATTCTCCAGATCCGGTGCAAATGTTAAAGAATCTGCACTATACCCTGAATGTGGAACTGAGCCCAGTTGCTCCCGTACCCACCGCCACAGGAATCAAGGTGGTCACTCAACTGCCTAAAGGTGTGGAATTGCAGCAATTAAGCACTGATCAAGGCAGTTGCCGCTCAGATCAGCACTCTACAATCACTTGCGAATTGGACGAGTTGAGCGTGGCCAGTCCGGAAAAAACCAGTCAAGCCCGTGTCGAAATGGATCTTCAATTGAAGGATGCCGGACTGTTGATGCTGACCATGGAGAGTAAAATCAGCTCCAATGAGTACCCAAGCTCCACAACTCGGGAACGCAGCTCGATCTTTGTGCCACCTGATTTTAAAGTGGATATGGCTATTGTTATCGATACCACTGGCAGTATGCAGGGAGAAATCAATGGGTTATTCAATGCAGCTAAGAAGTTTTTGCAAGCCCAAGTTTCTTCGGAAGAAACCCCAACTATTGCCCTCATTGATTTCAAGGATGATGTCAAAGTGTTGGCGCTCAGTAAAGACCATGATGTTATACTGAATGCCATTAAGGGTATGAAAGCTGAAGGAGGCGGTTTATGTCCGGAAGCCAGCGCGGAAGCGATAGAAATTGCGTTGAATCATGTGAAGGAAGGCGGTTCAATTCTCCTTGCAACCGATGCATCTCCCTATGATGATGCGGATATAGAGAGTCTGCTGTCCCGCTTGCAGGCACAAAAGATCCGTTTTAATGCCATCATATCGGGAGATTGTACTGATAAGAAGAGTTGGAATTAAGTAAAAAGACGTCTTAAACCTGCCAGGTCTAAAAGGCCTGGCAGGTTTTGCCAATTGTCAAAATCAGAATTTCCAGAATTTTAGGATTTTCAGAATAGGTTAGGGGCTGCATTCTGTCAATTCTTTAATTCTGGAAATTCTGATTGATTCTGCCAAGACTCTCCAGAAGAGGTGAAGAGAGAAACGGCAGTTTTCATAAAGTTTAGGTGACCACCCCATGAAGATTTATCTGGACGTTTGTTGCCTCAATCGTCCCTTTGATAATCAGCGCAATCTAAGAATACATTTGGAAGCAGAAGCGGTTAAAACGATTCTAACACTCTGTGAACAAGACCCGTGGCAACTACTCAACAGCCAAGTGATTGAATTTGAAATAGGTAATACTGCTGATGAAGTTAAAAGAACGCAGTTGCAATTCATGGTAGCAAAGGCGGTATCTATCATTCGACTGAACTCAACGATTATTACCAGAACTAAATTCTTTGAAACGGCTGGCTTGATTACTTTTGATGCCATGCACTTAGCCTGTGCCGAAACTCAAGCAGACATCTTTCTTACCGTTGATGATAAGTTCTTGAGAAAAGCCAGAACTTTAACCGCCTTGACGGTAAACAACCCATTGAATTGGTTAAGCGAGGTACTATTATGATGACCCTACCAACCACAGACTTAGAAATTAGATTATTAGGACTCCAAGTCCTCAATAAAGAATTAGGTCATGTCGGCACCCTTCGTTTTATGCAACAATTTAGTCGTGGCGAAGGCAACTACGTGAATGATCGCCATGAATGGCAACAACACTACACCGTCGAAACGTTAGTGGAGGCCATCAAACAAGCAGAGAAAGATAAAGAAGAATGAAACCATTAGCCATTCCAAAATAGCATCGTCCAGTAAATAATAACGGTACATGACTAAAAACGCCTCTCTTGAGGAAGTTCGTCAGTCACCTCCATCATAAATTCTGGTGGTGCTGGGCGAGCAGTTGCTAAATAATGCTCCCACGCAGGTAACTTGGGAGACAGAATAATCTCCTCTCCCTGTTGACGAATAACCACTTCATTTGCTGACAACTGAATCTCCTTGGGTAAAACGATAGATTGCCGGCCCTGAGAGTTATTCACTTGAGCAGTGAATGATAGCATGATGATTCTTCTAATTAAAAAGTAAACAACATTTAAAGGATAACACTCTCTTGTCTGAATCAGAATTTCCAGAACAGGTTAGAGGTTACATTCTGTCAATTCTTTAATTCTGGAAATTCTGATTCTAAACTACCGTTGCAACAACACCTGAAACCCGGCTTGCTGAAAATGTCGGTCTGTGGTCAGTGCCTCCAGAATTTTCCGTTGGCGCATCACCCACCACAAATGACACACAGTCAACCAATCCCCATGTTTGGTCCAACCGATGGCAGTACAGGTCAAACGCCTGCTGATACAACGATTCTGACCAGGAAATAATATTGAATTATGGGTCTTGTTCAAACGCTTTTCATAAACGAACGGCGGCTTGGCGATTTCGACAACGCATTACCAATTTCTAATATCACCGGTCAAGTCGTGACAATCAGCGTAGCCGTTGACTGTAACCACTCTGCCAATGCCACCGCTTGAAGGTGAAAAGTATCGGTGGAAGAAGGCAATGGCATAAGAAGTATCTAAAAAGACCTCATTCTTCATGGTTGCCGTGCTTACTATACAAGTATTCGTCAATATTCTCCGACCAATCGGGTGGCCCAGATAAATTCAGGTGACGTGCGACTTCCAAAGCCGAATAGGGTGTTGCGTCAGAACCAGAAGTTTCTCTCGTCTGCCAAACTGATACGGTCCCGGTAATGGTTGACAACAAAAATTGTTCCACCGAAATCCCTTGTTGCTGACTGACTTCACGCACGGTCGTCAATAACGATTCTGGCAGTGGTAACAAATATTCACTCATAAATCACTCCTAATCGTGTCAAATTGAGGATAACTACTTAATTTAAAGGATAACACTTTTATGAAACTGTTTCAATTACTCTTTATATCAGCAAGCATGGCTGATCATGTTCTGCTTACTGATCATCAGCCCGCCCGTGCTGGCTGACTCATCAACCAGTGACGATTATGTTCTCTCGGGAGCAATTTTCAGTTTGCAGAATTAAAGAATTTCCAGAATAGGTTGGGATTTTATTCTGCAAATTCTTTAATTCTGGAAACCCTGATTCTGATCTCCAGTGGAATACAGCCTTAATCCCCACAACCGATTAACCTAAAAAGGTGAAAATGGAAGTCATTAATTATACCGAAATGGTTAATAATTGGCCTACCATGATGGTCAAAGTGACCAATGACCATGTCCCTCTCATCATTACCAGTGAATACTGCCAAGCGGTGGTGATGATGAGTTTAGAGGACTTTAATGCTTGGCAAGAAACGGAATATTTAACCCGTTCCCCCGCCAATGCCAAAGATTTAATGTTGGCCATGCAGGAACTTCAAGACCGGCAAAATTTAGTCAGGCAAGAATTGTTGGAGCCAGATTCGTAATTTGCTTCCGGAAACGGGCTTGGGAAGACTATTTATATTGGCAACAAGTAGGTAAATGGATGTTAAGACGGATTAATACTTTGGTTAAAGACATCCAACGGACTCCTTTTTCGGGTTTGGGAAAACCTGAACCATTGAAACACCAATTTACCGGGTTGTGGTCACGTCGGATTAATGATGAACATCGTTTGGTTTATACCTTCATAGCAGAAGAATTGATTATTATTCAATGTCGTTACCACTATCAAGAATAAAATCTTTATTTTGGGTAGCCCGTGTAGGATGTGCTGAGCGTTTCTTGCGAAGCGCATCAATCGAGAAAGACAATACTTCAGTTTCCATAGAATTCAAGTGACCACTCTATGAAAATTTATCTAGACGTTTTCTGCGTATAGTTCATTAGCGATCGCCCAAAGGAGGTGCCACTGCTGTTGATTTTTTCCCACAATCAGTTCAAACTTTCTTCTGAAATGGTGAAGGTCGCTTTTACCCCTTTCATCCTGTGTTTTTGACCGTTTGTCGACTGAAACTCACTTTTTCCAAGGCTGGATGGTCTATTGGTGTGAAAAGCTTTTCTCAGCAATATTCAATTTGTCCCCCACTAACTAAATTGAGGTAGGATTTATGAACGTTAAAACCGTATTTTACATCCCTTTGCTTACCCTAGTGCTCACATTTTTTCAATCTATTTCTTCCTTTGCAGAAGTAGAAAATACTCGCTCTTTAGAGGGACCGAGTTTGATTTTCGTGATTGAAAACAGTCGCCAATTGCAGTCTACTGTGCTGAAGAGTGCCGATGACTTACAGAATTTATTGCGAGAGTTGGCTATCTTTCTCCCTTCATCTTCCAGTGTGGAGCTCATTAGTTTTGGGAATGTTATCCAATCTGAAGTAACCTCCGTGGCAAATTTGGCAGATAAAATTAAACAATTGCAACCTCAAGTTGAATGTGGGACTGTAGCCTTGGCTGCCCTTGAAAAAGCAGTCAATGATGTCAAACCAGGAGAAAATGTCATTCTCATGACTCAACAACTGATTCCCGAGGGAAATCTCAGCGCCATTAAACAGAAATTCTCTGAAAAAAATGTGCATATTCACTCCGTCTTAGTTTCCGGTGTAACCTGCCAATAGGAGAATTATATGATTCGCAAATTAATAGCATTGGGAATACTCCTGTGTTGCTTAGTTGTCAACCCGGTTGATACACAAGCCACCTCTTCTTCTGCTTTTTGTGATTTGAGTTATCAAAGTGGAGGCAGTTGTTTAATCCTCGACAAAAACGATCCCAATTTTGCTGAGATTTTTACCAGCACCGTGCTCAGCATTTTAATGAGCAGTCTAGGGTTACCCACGATCACGGCCATCAATCCCACCAGCGTTCCGCAAAACAGTGTCGTTGAAGCTCAAATCACAGCCTCTAATTCCCACTTTAATTCGTCCAGCACTTTGAGCACACCTTGCAAAGTCACCGCGTTGGAAAAATATCTGATTTCAACCACGCAAATAATAGCCAAATTAAATATTCCCAGCGACGCTTCAATTGGCGGCTGTGATGTTAGTATAGAGACCACCTTGGACAATGGAACAAAAGAGACCGCATCAGGCACTGATGTGTTACAAGTGGTGGCACCGTTGACTACCCCCACAATTCTCAGCATCAATCCCAACAGCGTGGCTAGAAACACAGTAAAAACAGTCAGCATTTTGGGGCAGGCTACCCATTTTACTGCGGGTTCCACTCTTGATTTTGGTGATCCGAATATCAAAGTTTTGAGCACCACTCTCAAAAGTGCCACTGAAATCACCGCCAGCATTGAAGTGACTGGCACTGCTTACCTGGGTTTTCATAAAGTTACTGTGAAAACGGGCACTGAGGAAGCCAAAGACATTTCTGGATTGGGCAGTCTTAAAGTAGAATCAATAGACGTGGTGCCCAGTGTGGTCTCGATCACACCGGCTCAAGTTGAATCTGGGCGCACTTTAAAATTGATCATCCAAGGCAAAGACACCCAATTTACCCAAAACTATACCACAGTTTCGTTTGGAGACAATGGGTTAAAAGTATCTACTGTGTCGGTCAAGAATCCCACAGAATTGGAAGTTGAGCTGCAAGTTTTGCCCGATGCCATGGTGGGTCTGCGTGATTTAACGGTCGCCACCGGTGGAGAAGTGGTGACCAAAAGCAAGAGTTTACTGGTATTCTCAACCGCCACTGTAGGGGTGGAGCCTTCCAAAATTCAAGCCGGCCGCAAATCCACGCTCAAAATCACAGGGGTAAATAGCCATTTTGTGAGCGGCAAAACCCAAGTGCAAGCGGGCGAGGGCATGACAGTGTCCGAAATCAAAGTCACCGATTCCTCTCATTTGACCGTCAATTTTGAAATTGCCGCCACTGTCCAAGCAAGTCAGCAACCTTTTTGGATAAAAACTGACAATGAATTGATTCCCGGCCTATTGGAAATTACTCCAGCTGCCCGAATAAAATCACTGAGTCCCAATACAATTTCTCAAGAAGTCACTCAGGGCCAGGAACAGAGGATAGTGATCATTGGAGAATATACTCAATTTCAGCAAGATAAAACTTGGGTTGAATTTGAGGGAGATGGTATTAAGGTCGATAGAGTCAACGTGAGCAGTCCCACTGTGGCTGATGTGACGATACAAGTGGCTGCAGATGCCCAGGGTGGGACTCGGGATATAATTGTGAGCACCGGAGATGAAATTGTAAAATTTGCAGATGCCTTAACCCTCCCAGAATTGCCGAAATACACCTTGACAGTTAAAATTAATGGATCGGGAACGGTTTTTGTGGGGGCAGAGGGCAGCGAATGTAAATCAAGCTGTGAATATAAGTATTTGAAGGGCACGGCTCTCACTTCGTTGGCTGTTCCCCAACCTGGCTACAGACTGGATTTGAGCACTGAGCAAGGTTGTAAAGTCAGTGAGAATGGCAAAATTGAGTTGACTGTAGAAAAAGATACGGTTTGTGAAGTGTATTTTGAAGAAATTCCCAATGAAGATTTGGTCTCCTTGAACATTGAGATCGAGGGTTTGGGAAAAGTGACCAGTCAAGACGGTCTTATCAATTGTGATGAGAACGAAACCAGTGAAAACTGTCAAGGCAAGTATTCCAAGGACCGTTTAATTGAACTGTGGGCTGTTCCCAAATCTGGTTATAAAGTTGTTGCCAGCAACCAAGGTTGTGAGGTCAATGAAAATGGAAAAATTGAGTTGATCTTGGAAGAAGATGGCGCGTGTCGGGTGCGTTTTGAGGAAATTCCTGTTGAAGACTTGGTCTCTTTGAGCATTGAGATCGAAGGTTTGGGAAAGGTCTCCAGTCAAGACGGTCTTATCGATTGCGGTGACATTTGTAAGGGCAGTTATTCCAAAGGCAATTTGGTTGAATTATCGGCTGTTCCCAGCTCTAATTATAAGCTTATTCCCAATGCTGATCAGGATTGCCAAGTTGATGAGCATGGACAAATCCAGGTGACCCTAGAAAAAGATATCAATTGTAAAGTAAGTTTTATTGAAGATATTCCTCCTCCCCTCGAAACTGTTGAGCTGAAAGTTGCAATCGAGGGAATGGGCAGCGTGGAGTGCGTGGGAAAAACTCAGTGTGAAGGCAGTTATGAGCCGGGTACGGTGCTGACTTTGCAGGCTCAACCGGATGACAATCAACATTTTGTGAGATGGGAAAACTGCGCTGATTCTACTGGAAAGGAATTAAAATTGACCCTGTTGGAATCAAAAACAGTCCACTGTAAAGCAATTTTTAAGAGCGACATTGATCCACCGCCACCCGATCCCGATGTGGATTCCGTTGTACAATTGTCGCTCACCATAGTCGTTGACGGTAAAGGAGAAGTGTCTGGATTAAATTGTGATGACCACCGTTGTCAGGGCAACTATCCCAAAAACAATTGGTTAGAATTCCCATTGCAGCCGGCTGAGGGCTATCGGTTGGATACTGAATTAGGAAATGCTCAAGATTGCCGAATTCTTCCGGGAAATGAGCAAATGTCGCTGGGTTTGGTGTTGCTCAAAGATACCACCTGCCAGATCCGTTTTGTGCCGATTTCCCCCAGCGTGGTTAGTTTTGTGGAATCTTCACAAACGGTTGATGAATATGGCGATGTTACTACCACAATTCCCACTACTGGAAAAGAAGTCAAAGGTCGGATAATTAACATTCCCGTCGCTCGTTTGGACACTGTTGAAAATCAGGTAACGGTCAATATTCAACCAGTTACCCATGACGATTTGTTTGTGATCACTCCCCAATTGGTTTGGCAGGCTGGAGAAGTTGGGAATAAGATGATACAAGTTTTTATCATCGATGATGACGAAGTGGAAGAAGAGGAAACTGTGCAACTTCAATTGGTTGACTTGCGGGGCAATGCGCAGTTGGGCAATATTTCTTCTTTCCAAATTCACATTTTGGACAATGATGAGCCGCTGCCTGACGATGTGACAGATTGTCAACCCAATTCCCAGCAGATATTTAAACCTGAGACCCAATCTTATACCTTGACTTTGGGAGAAGCGCCGATGGATGTGCTGATCAGCGGTGGACAAGGGACCAGAGAATTGCTTGGATTTGAACAATTTGCAGAATTGGTCAGTGTGGAGCAGGGCTTGCCAATTCCGGAACAGGGTCCCATTCATTTGAAACTGACAGCTCGTAAAGTGGGGGGACCTGTGACTTTGACCTTACAAGATTGTGCCGGGCAACAAGCGACCATAACGGTGAAAGTGCAAGCTCCCGTGGTGGATATAAAGCCATGTTTGCCTTTACAACCCGAAAATCAAGAATTTGTGTTGCTGGAAGGAGAAGCCGCGATTTCCCCAATTGTAAGGGGCAGTTTGGAAGCCATAGGGTTGGTGGAAGTGCCCAATCCAGAAGTGGTGACGATGGGCATGCCACAAACTGGGAGCAATTTTTATCAAATTCCCATAACGCCTCGGAAGCCAGGGGAAACGGAATTGGCCATTGACAATTGTGCACAAAAACAAGCTGTTATCAAGATTACTGTGCTCAAGTCAGATACTTTGGCTCATCATTGTTGGTTAAGTCGGCAACAAGCAGGAATTTGTGCCAATCCTGATAAGATTCAACCTTTAATATTCAATGACTTGACGTTATTACCCGATGGGCAGTTTTCAAAGAAGAAATGGGCTTATTTTAAGACAGTGGCAAACCGTATAGGAGGCGGTGCCTTGCCCCCAATTCTCAGTTCCTCGGAAGAAATTGAGTTAAAGATCACCAGTGTTATCGATCCCAGTCTCTATGGTCAGAGCGCTGATTTGGTGATGGTGCTGGAAATGCAAGGCCAGTTTTGGACGCTTGCGATACAACCTGTTACAGACACGAATGATGATGAGGAGTGTGGAGTTTTTTGCATTGATGAGGAAGAAGAGCCTGAAACGATTGAGGAAGATGGGCTGGATGATGATTGGACCGAGATCGATCAAGAAGAGTCTGAAACGGTTGAAGAAGATGAGTTAAATGATGATTCAACCGATCAGGAAGAGCCTGAAACGGTTGAGGAAGATGGGCTGGATGACGATTTGACCGAGATCGATCTGGAAGAGCCTGAAACGGTTGAGGAAGATGGACTGGATGATGATTGGACCGAGATCGATCTGGAAGAGCCCGAGACGGTTAATGATCCTTTTGGATATACTGCAGAAAATGGAGGAATAAATCGCAATCGAGCCAGTACCAGTCGAATGAAAAAATGGGATGGGAATCTAGTCAATTTGGGCATGATCGAGTCTTATCAGCCCCTGCCAGGAGTGCATACTGCACAGTTTACCTTTAACTTGACTGATTTGGAAAATCCGGCAGATAAAGTCACTGTACATCTGGGCTATCGATTAGAGAATGGGAATATTGTATTCAATGGGAATCAGCCCTTGACTTTTAAATTGGCTAACAGTGCAGTGCTTTCCAAAAATCAGGAAATCAAGGCGCCGCGCACTCTTTTCAAGTCACAAGGGACCGCAATTGACATGGAGATTGACCCGGATCATCAGGGCAAATTGGTTGACTTGTTGTTAGCGGCAATTACCCAGCAGGGCGTTTTGATGCGGTTGCCAGGTGGTCAATGGATTGAGTGGGACCAGAATCCTGATAATTTGGTGGCTATGAAAAGTAACTTGTTATTGGAGTCCTCTTATTCCATAGACAATCCCCTAGATGGTCTAGATTTACCCGCCTCTATTTATATTGGATATCGATTGGAGGACAATACTGTCGTGTACAATCAGCAACCACTCCTATTTGAGTGGGACCAGAATCCTGATAATTTGGTGGCTATGAAAAGTAACTTGTTATTGGAGTCCTCTTATTCCATAGACAATCCCCTAGATGGTCTAGATTTACCCGCCTCTATTTATATTGGATATCGATTGGAGGACAATACTGTCGTGTACAATCAGCAACCACTCCTATTTGTGAAAGTTGAAGAGTGAAAAGCTATAACATGATGTAGCATAGAAAGGAAAATCCCCGTTGAAATAGAGGCTTTAGCTGGAATGGAAGCTCTAAAAAGTACGTTGGAGTGGAGGCTTTAGCCGGAGTGGAAGCTCTAAAAAGTACGTTGGAGTGGAGGCTTTAGCCGGTTAGCCGTAGGCTGTTGCAATTTATGTATGTGGGGTGATGCCTACAGTTGACCGGCTAAAGCCTCTACTCCAAGGTATCTTAAAAATTTCCACTCCAACGTACCGGCTAAAGCCTCCACTCCAAGGTATCTTAAAAATTTCCACTCCAACATACCGGCTAAAGCCTCTACTCCAAGGTATCTTAAAAATTTCCACTCCAACATACCGGCTAAAGCCTCCACTCCAAGGTATCTTAAAAATTTCCACTCCAACATACCGGCTAAAGCCTCCATTCCAAGGTATCTTAAAAATTTCCACTCCAACGTATCGGCTAAAGCCTCCATTCCAAGGTACCTTCTAGAACCTCCACTCAAAGGTATCTTAACTGATGAGCAACTCTCATTTTTTCATGATCGCATACTTTTGCAAGAGATCTAGTAAAAAAGCAGCAAAAGTCCCCCCTCTTAAATTCCCCTCTGATACAGTTTAAGTCCGTTAATTTCCCAAAATTGACTTCATAGACATCACTTTAACTATAGAGTACAATTAGGAATGTCTACTGTTCCGCCAATTTTTAGGTCAATTGATCCCTATAAGACGAACGTAGACAAGGAATTCAAAACCACCTGCATGGTTTTGAACATTGGATTGGCATTTAAATTCAAGGACTTCCCCCAATTATGAAACTGGAAACTATCGTACTTCACGGCGGATATAGCCCCGACCCCACCACCAAAGCCGTGGCTGTTCCCATTTATCAGACCACCTCGTATGCTTTCGATAGCACTCAACATGGGGCAGACTTGTTCGATTTGAAGGTAGAAGGAAATATTTATACCCGCATGACAAATCCTACTAATGCGGTATTGGAAAAACGAGTTGCTGAAATGGAGGGCGGAATTGGCGGCTTAGCCTTTGCCTCCGGAATGGCAGCGATTACGGCAGCCCTATTGACCATTGTAGAAGCCGGGGACAATGTCGTCACAACTAGTACCTTATATGGGGGGACATACAACTTATTCGCGCACACCTTTCCTCAGTATGGAATCGACATGCGCTTTGCCAATTATCGGGACCTGCAGAGTTTTGCTGACCGAATCGATCAACGCACCAAGGCAATATTCTGTGAATCCATTGGTAACCCATTAGGGAATGTAGCCGATTTATCTGCCCTGGCAGAACTTGCCCATCAACATGGCATTCCCTTATTGGTAGACAACACAGTTCCCTCCCCCTACCTGTGTCAACCCTTTGTACATGGCGCAGACATTGTCATCCATTCCCTGACCAAATACATGGGAGGACATGGCAACAGTCTTGGAGGCATTATTGTCGATTCTGGCAAATTCCCTTGGCAACAACAAGCCGCCAAATTTGAACGCCTTAACAAACCAGACGGCTCTTACCATGGCGTCACCTTCACTGAAACCTTTGGCCAAGCCGCTTATATCGCCAGAGCCAGAGTGGTCCCATTACGAAACATGGGCGCCGCTCTTTCTCCCTTGAATGCCTTCTTACTATTACAAGGGATAGAAACCTTACCCGTGCGCATGGATCGAATCTGCAACAATGCCTTAGCCGTGGCCACTTACCTCAAACAACATTCCCAAGTCAAATGGGTCAACTATGCCGCTTTACCTGACAGTCCCAGCAAATCTTTAGTAGACAAATACATGGGGGGACGAGCTTCTGGCATTCTCAGCTTTGGCATTCAAGGAGGACGAGAAGCGGGAGGTCGATTCATCGATGCCCTCAAACTCATCGTGCGCCTGGTAAATATTGGCGATGCGCGTTCCCTAGCCTGTCATCCGGCCAGCACCACCCACCGACAACTCTCTCCTGCAGAACTTGAGAAAGCTGGAGTCAGTGAAGAAATGATTCGATTGTCCATTGGTTTAGAACACATTGATGACCTGATGGCCGACATCGAGCAAGCCCTCACGGCTGCCACTTTAGGAACCTAAACATGCAAAATTCAAGCATTCCCTTCTTGGAAACTGCCCAACACTTGGCCGAAGCAGCTGCCCCCTTGCTTCGCCACTATTTTCGGACTCCAATTGTGGTAGAAGAAAAATCCGATCTGACCCCGGTGACCTTGGCTGATCGAGCAGTGGAGCAAGCCATGCGCCACATCATTCAGCAAACTCACCCGGACCATGGGATTCTTGGCGAAGAAATGGGAATACAACAAATTGAGGCAGATTACCTGTGGGTTTTAGATCCCATTGATGGGACCAAATCATTTATCACAGGCAAACCCCTGTTTGGCACTTTAATTGCGTTATTGTACCAAGGACAACCCATTTTGGGACTGCTTGAACAACCTATTTTGCGGGAACGTTGGTTGGGAGGACTGGGAATTCCCACCACTTTCAACCAACAACGCATTCAAGTGCGTTCCTGTACCCACCTGTCAGCGGCAACTTTGTACACCACCTCCCCTCACATGTTCAACCCTGATGAATTTCAAAAATTTGAAACAGTGCGCAAGCAAATAAAACTGCCTCTGTATGGATGTGATTGTTATGCCTATGGTTTATTAGCCATGGGACTTGTGGACCTGGTGATCGAAGCTGGGTTGGCGCCATACGATTACTGTGCTTTAGTTCCCATCGTTGAACAAGCCGGTGGCATTATGACAGATTGGCAAGGTCGACCTTTAGGCCTACATTCCCAAGGGCAAGTGATTGCAGCTGGAGACCGTCACCTTCATCAACAAGTGCTGGAATTGTTAGCTTAAAAATTGAGGTGATGCCAAACATCCCATTGAGCAAACCCCTTATCATGGGCAAGGGAACAAAATTAAAAATGAGTGGAAAAATTTCTCAAATATACGATAGAGGATATAAAAAGCTATTCTCTAACAAAACATTCTTTCGACAATTGTTAGAATCATTTGTTCCCTTTGAGTGGGTTAAAGAATTGGATTTTGAACAGTGTGAACTGTTAGATAAAACATTTATTTCCAAAGAATATGAACAACGAGAAAGTGATGTTATTTACAAGGTAAAATTACGTGGAAAACAAATCTATATCGTGATTTTAATTGAGTTTCAATCCAGCCCTGATAAATTCATGGCTTTAAGAATATTACATTATATTACCAATTTTTATATAAAACTGAAAGAATCAACAGAAAAATTCAATAAATTGCCCCCGATATTTCCAATCATGGTTTACAGTGGTCAAGAAAAATGGACTGCAGAAACAGATATAGCCCATCTGATTGAAAGTAATGAGTTATTGGGGGAATTTGGTTTACATTTCAAATACTTTAAAATTGCTGAAAATGAGATCAGCAGTGAAAGATTATTGGCGATAGGCAATGCAGTTTCTACCTTATTTTTGGGTGAAGTTCATTTTGACGTTGAACTTTTGGCACGTGCATTATCACAACTGCAATGTCAAGAGGAGCGGTCAGTGGTTTCGATGCTATTTAACTACTTTGAACAACTGTATTTTCACGAAAAATTGGGAAAAGCCGATTGGAAAGAGCTCGAAAAAATACGAAG
This sequence comes from Thiomargarita sp., assembly GCA_020721005.1. Classification (GTDB taxonomy): domain Bacteria; phylum Pseudomonadota; class Gammaproteobacteria; order Beggiatoales; family Beggiatoaceae; genus DYNP01. The sequence goes on along the minus strand of DYNP01000009.1, from coordinate 44,372 downwards.
TGAACAGGAGATGACAATGTTTTTAGAATCCATGAAAGAACACTTTGCTAAAGTACGTTATGAGGGTAAACTCGAGGGTAAACTTGAGGGTAAACTTGAGGGCAAATTAGAGATTGCTCAAGCAATGCTTGTTAAAGGGTTAGACGTGGATCTTGTTGCAGAAATCACTGGATTATCAGTAAGTGAGATTGAACGGATCAAAAATGATAGAAATCATTAGTGTAGCCGCCAGGTAATTGGGTTATGGTTACTCATGAACAGAGTTAAAAATGAGCGGAAAAATCCCCCAAATATATGACAGAGGATATAAAAAGCTATTCTCTAACAAAACATTCTTTCGACAACTGCTAGAATCATTTGTTCCCTTTGAGTGGGTTAGAGAATTGGATTTTGAACAGTGTGAATTGTTAGACAAAACGTTTATTTCTAAAGAATATGAACAACGAGAAAGTGATGTTATTTACAAGGTAAAATTACGTGGAAAACAAATCTATATCGTGATTTTAATTGAGTTTCAATCCAGCCCTGATAAATTCATGGCTTTAAGAATATTACATTATATTACCAATTTTTATATAAAACTGAAAGAATCAACAGAAAAATTCAATAAATTGCCCCCGATATTTCCAATCATGGTTTACAGTGGTCAAGAAAAATGGACTGCAGAAACAGATATAGCCCATCTGATTGAAAGTAATGAGTTATTGGGGGAATTTGGTTTACATTTCAAATACTTTAAAATTGCTGAAAATGAGATCAGCAGTGAAAGATTATTGGCGATAGGCAATGCAGTTTCTACCTTATTTTTGGGTGAAGTTCATTTTGACGTTGAACTTTTGGCACGTGCATTATCACAACTGCAATGTCAAGAGGAGCGGTCAGTGGTTTCGATGCTATTTAACTACTTTGAACAACTGTATTTTCACGAAAAATTGGGAAAAGCCGATTGGAAAGAGCTCGAAAAAATACGAAGTGAACAGGAGATGACAATGTTTTTAGAGTCCATGAAAGAACACTTTGCTAAAGTACGTTATGAGGGTAAACTTGAGGGAATACAGGAGGGTGAACGTAAAGGCAAACTGGAGGGTAAATTTGAGGGAATGCAGGAAGGTGAACGTAAAGGCAAACTAGAGATTGCTCAAGCAATGCTTGTTAAAGGGTTAGACGTGGATCTTGTTGCAGAAATCACTGGATTATCAGTAAGTGAGATTGGACGGATCAAAAAAGCCACTGGATTTTAAAAATTGTACATTTCCCAGGAACCTTGACCATGTCCATTTTCGATCACTATTTTGGCAAAGACCTTGGCCAATTTCAAGAATACACCCTTCCTTCCAATAAAACAGTCAAGGAATTTGGCAAAGTCTATGTGCGCAAAAGTAAAAACAAATTAAAGGTACAAGTCACTCTGTTGATGACCCCAGAAGGACAAACTGCTGAAGGTTGGCAAACTGGAGTGGCTTTGGATGCCAGTTCCTCAATGACCACCGTTTACGGTCGAGAATTGTTGGGAGAATTGCCCAAAGTAGTGGCTAAAAGTTATGAGGATAAAGGTTGGATCAAATATCAAAATGAGGATGGGCAACGATTTCGGATTTTTGAACGTGCCGCGGTGGAAGCGGCACTGAAACAAGGTTTTTTTAGGTACAGTGAAAATAAAGTGGAGCCGGTGGCCCGCAAATTCATCGCCTATTTGGCTAGGGAATTGGATATTGCAGGACAAAGCACTGTGATCTATTGGGCTTGTGGGAATGGTGCCCAATATGAAGAAATCGGTGATATTTCGGTTGAGCAATGTGACAATTTAAACCTTCAGGGTCCCCGGCAACTTAAGCTGGGTTTGTCCACGCATCTAAAACCTGCAATGAATTATTATTGCCAACGGTTTAAATCTGCCCAACGGGGCATGTTTATTTTTATCACTGACGGTCAAATTGATGATTTGAATGCAGTTAAACAATTTTCAATTCAACTGGCCCATGAAATCAGTCAAGGTCAGCGCAATTTATTCAAATGTATTCTGATTGGGGTCGGTAAAGAAGTGGATGAAAATCAGATGATTGCATTGGATGATTTGGACACTGGTACCAGCATTGATATTTGGGATCATAAGTTGGCAGAAGATATGCGAGATTTGGTGGAAATTTTTGCCGAATTGGTGGATGAAAATCAAATTGTTGCCCAAACTGCCAATGTATTTGACGCGGATGGACAATTGGTCAAAAAGTTTACCGATGGTTTGCCAGCGAGAATAGTATTAGAATTTTCACCAGATACCCCTTGGTTTGAATTGGAAGTGATGGGGCAACGGGTTCGACAGTTGTTAATATATAGTTAATGCACTATAAAAAGAGCCCAGGTAGGATGCGCTGAACGTTTTTTGCGAAGCGCATCTGTGTCGCGTTAATCTGCCGAATAAACACTCCATGCCACAAAATTATGGAGACTCAAATATTTCCTTCCCCCATTGACGCTAAGCACATCCTACATACTAATTATTCATAATTTATAATTCACAAATTAAAGATTGATGCGCTTCGCAAAAACGCTCAGTACATCCTACACAGGATATGCGGTCTCTTTTTATGGTTCGTTAGCTATAATTTGGGAAACCAGTGTGCGTTGCCCATTTTCTCGTTCCCATGCAAAGCGTGGGAACGAGACTCTTACCCCCCTAACCCCTTGGAAAATAAGGGGGAGCTATTTACTTTCCCTCCTTGGAAAGGAGGGGTTAGGGGCAGTTCCAGTTTATACACAGTTTCACTAATATTGCAGGAAATTTCTATGGATGCACAATTTTGGCATGAGCGTTGGGAAAATAATCAAATTGGTTTTCATCAAGAAGAAGTGCACTTTTATTTGCAAGAATTTTGGTCTCATTTGCAACTGCCCGCAGGTCGAGAGGTACTGGTGCCCCTGTGTGGCAAAACCAATGATATGCTCTGGTTGTTGGAGCAAGGTTATCGAGTGTTGGGAATTGAATTAAGTCCGCTGGCCATTGCAGCTTTTTATGAAGAAAATAAATTGGTCCCCATTAAAAAGCAACGTGGGAATTTCATAAGTTGGGAATTGGATGAAATACGTATCTTAGAAGGTGATTATTTTGCTCTAACTCCCGTGGAAACTATGGAAACTTCGGCTACGTATGATCGAGCCTCGTTGATAGCCTTGCCAAAAAAGATGAGAATTGCTTATGTGCAGCAATTGACTACTTTGTTAAAAGTGGGAACTAAGGTGCTGTTGGTCACTTTGAATTATCCTCTTCAAGAAGAGGAAGTTCCCCCTTTTTCAGTAACCACTGAAGAGGTGTATAAGCTGTATCGAAACAGTTTTGCAATTGAATTGTTTGCAGCCAAAGCAGTGCCAACCCAGTCTCCTCGTCTCCAAACTCAAGGAATCAAGCATTTAACGGAAAGTGCTTATTTATTAAAACGTTCCTAGTGAGGTTATTGAAAATACTTGCAAACTTTCTAGACAACTTAAAGTCAAACATGTTATTCTAACAGTCTCAATAGACAATAAGGATCTCCTTATTGACTGAGTTATGACCACTTACCGAGGAATATTATGATTGAAATACGTGTTCACGGAAGAGGTGGCCAAGGTAACGTAGTTGCAGCCTATCTGTTGGCAATGGCTGCTTTTGAAGAAAATCGTTATGGCCAAGCCTTTCCCAATTTTGGTGCCGAAAGACGCGGTGCCCCAGTAATGGCTTTCGTGCGAATTGCTAATAAACCTATCCAAAGGCGCAATCAAGTTTTGACTCCAGCCTTTTTGATCATCCAAGATCAAGCATTATTACAAGTACCTGGAGTGATGGATGGATTGCTTCCAGAAGGTAAAATTTTAGTCAATTCCAGTTTAAGTAGTTCAGTTTTGGCGAACAAATTGGGACGTGATGTTATCAGTTTACCAGCCGCTGCCCTGGCCAAACAAATTTTAGGCCGTCCGGTTCCCAACACAGCTCTACTGGCTGCTTTTTTCACCCTCAGCGGTATTTTATCTCTGGAATCACTGGCTAAAGTTCTGTCCAAACGCTTTAAGGGACCAGTTCTCGAGAAAAATTTATTGCTGATCGAACAAGCAGCAAAAGAGGTGCCTGCCAACGTTTGGCAAACTGTTCAGGAGGAAAAACATGTTACAAGCGCTTGAAGGTTCCCAAGCCGTGGCTCAAGCCGTGGCCCTGTGTCGTCCTCAGGTGATTGCTGCTTACCCCATCACCCCACAAACTCATATTGTGGAAAATATTTCCAAGTTGGTGGCTGATGGTCAGTTGCATTGCGAATTTGTCAGTGTAGAAAGTGAATTCTCAGCTGCTTCAGTCGTTTTAGGTGCTGCCTTGGCTGGTTCTCGGGCCTACACAGCGACTTCTTCTCAGGGTATCATTCTCATGGCAGAAGTACTTTTTAATATTTCGGGAATGCGAGTGCCCATTGTCATGACTTGCGCCAATCGAGCTATATCCAGTCCTCTGTCCATTTGGAATGACCAACAAGACTCCATGTCCGTACGAGATGCCGGTTGGATTCAACTCTATTGTGCCGACAATCAAGAAGCGGTGGACAGCACTATTCAAGCTTACCGGATTGCAGAGCGCACGGAATTGCCGGTCATGGTATGTATGGATGGTTTCACGCTGACTCACACTTTGGAAGGCATCGATATTCCCACGCAAAAACAGGTGGACAAATATTTACCTCCTTACCAATTTTCCAGGACTTTAGATCCTCGCCATCCTATCACTCTGGGCACTCTGGTCTCTCCAGATTTCTACACCGAAGCTCGCCATTCTCATCATCAGGCCCTGCTCAATGCCCAAGCGGAAATTGTGGCGGCTGATCAAGAATGGTTTACCCTCAGTGGCCGCCGTTCAGGAGGGTTACTGACCGTTGAAGGTCCCGAACAAGCCAAGGTGGCCATTTTATCCATTGGCTCAGTGATCGGTACTTTACGCTCTGCCCTGGAAGAAATTCCCCCAGCTCAGCCAGTTAAATTGATCAAATTACGATCTTTTCGTCCATTCCCAGCTGATATGCTGCGGGCAGCTTGTCAAAATCTTGACGATGTCATTGTATTGGAACGAGCTCTATCCCCAGGCAGTGGTGGCATTGTTGGAGTGGAAGTGCTCTCCGCCTTAGCGGAATTACCCAATCCTCCCCGAGTCCACAGTTTTGCAGCCGGTCTCGGTGGACGCGATATTCCCTTAGAAATTCTGCCTCGCCTGCTGAAAGTGCTCAGCGAACCCACCGATCACCGCTTCCGCCTCATTGATCTTGAATTGGAAAAATTGCCCATCGAGGACCGATAATATGGAAATTCACACTTTACCCATTTCCGAATTAAGACGCAAACAACCCCGATTTCGGGGCTTGGAATCTGGGCATCGAGCCTGCCTGGGTTGTGGAGAAGCCTTGGCAGCTCGCTTAGTCACAGAAGTCATTGGTCCCGATGTCATGATCGCCAATGCCACAGGTTGTTTGGAAATCTTTACTACCCCCTGGCCGGAATCAGCTTGGCGGGTGCCTTGGATCCATTCCCTATTTGAAAATACCGGCGCCGTAGCTGCAGGCATGGAATCTGCCCTCAAAGCCCAAGGCCGCTCCACCAAAGTCTTGGCTTTCGGGGGAGATGGAGGCACCTTTGACATTGGTTTTCAAGCCCTGTCTGGCATGTTGGAACGGGGACACAGTGTCTTATATGTCTGTTTTGACAACGAAGCTTACATGAATACTGGCATTCAACGTTCCAGTTCCACTCCTCATGCTGCCATGACCACCACTTCTCCTCCTGGCAAGGAGCGCATGGGCAAACGACACTTGAAAAAAGACATTGTTTCCATTGTGGCTGCCCATCACATTCCCTATGCTGCCACTTCTTCAGTTGCCTATCCCTCTGATATTCGTAAAAAAGTTCGGCGAGCCTTGGCCATTGAAGGTCCCACTTTTCTACAAATCCACTGCCCTTGCCCACTGGGTTGGGGTCATGAAAGTCATGAAAGTATTGAAATCGCTCGCTTGGCTGTGCAGACCGGTCTCTTTCCCATGATTGAGTTAGAAAGAGGAGGCGTGGCGGGAGTGATGCCCTTACGCAATGTACGTCCAGTGACCGACTATCTGAAAATGCAACAACGGTTTCGTCACCTGTTTGTAGAAGATCTGCGGGCTCAAGAAGAATTGGAACATATTCAAGCCATTGCAAATCATAATATTGAAGTATATGGATTGCAAGGCGAGGGGAAGGATGCCTTTGACAGTGAAGGTATGGATACCGTGAGACGTGGAGGAATGCGTTGGGCTTAAAACAGGGTCCCAATATAACTGTGCATGGAAGTTCTCATATGACTTGCTGAGAATTGAAATGTGTCCCACACACCTTCTCCATAAACCTGGCGGGTTTCAAAAACTTGCCGGGTTTTTTAATACATTGAAGTTAGGTGGATGATGGCACGAAAAGGGGCGCTTTGTCCACTCTACGCGGACTTATACAGGAGGTCTACTGACTAAACTTGCTCAAAGGATATGGCGTTGTTGTTTTGTGTCGAATACTATAGAAGGAGACTGAGGTCATACAGTTAATTTACCTTTAGGAGTGGAGGCTTTAGCCGGTTGGCGGCAGGCATCACCCCATACACCCCAGTTGCAAGGCGCCTACCACTGACCGGCTAAAGCCTCTACTCCAACGTATCTTAACTGACATTTCAACGTATCTTAACTGAAAGGACATGGCGTTGTTGTTTTGTGTCGAATATTAGAGGAAGAGACTGAGATCATACAGTTAATTTACCTTTAGGAGTGGAGGCTTCAGCCGGCTGGCGGCAGGCATCACCCCATACACCCCAGTTGCAAGGCGCCTACCACTGACCGGCTAAAGCTTCCACTCCAAATGACTTTTGCAGGGGGCCTATTGCCGTAATTCATTTTGAATTATACAATTTAAGAGGACGTTGGTATTTCTTTTGCGGGTTGATGTCATCTGCGCTGTTAAAAATCTCGATCCTGGTTTTTGAACTTAATTTATTCACAGGTCAAAATTATGCCAATGCCAAAACTCATTTTAATTCTTACGGTTATTGTCGCAGTCATTTTTGTAGCCAACAAAATGGGGACTTTTGAAATGAGCAATCCACACAACACAATGATGATAGCATAGAAATAGACGACAATCAACCAAAAAATACCTTTTTATCCACTGCTGACCCCCTCCCCCCAAAAAACGAGTTAATCTCCCACTTTGTCAAATCAGGCTGGACTCCTGTTGCTGCTGAAGCCGTTGTAACTCTCAATGCTGACTGGTTTCAAATTTTGCAACAAGACTTTCTACAATACTTTGAAAAACAAAGTTATTTATTGAAAGATCTGGGAAAATATCCGCGATGGATGCCCTGGATTGAAAAACATCCTGAAATTGCCGCTTTACTGGTTTTGGCATCTGACCCAACTCGTTTTAACAAATCCCTCATCAACGACAATTGTTATAACCTTATCACGGGACTGTTTGTACAACATGCTTCCCGCGATGAAGCTATTGTCCTGACCCAAGCCCTTGACACGAACAGACAACTGATTTGCCGACTGGCTCAAAAAGGTTTGGTGGGCAGTCAAGCCCTGTTTCTATTTCCACGCGATAATCCTGGGGCTATAGAGTATGAATATTGGTTAGTCGAAGTATTAAACGACACTTTGGGGCAATCTGAGGAACAGTTAAGTTCCCTCCTCAATTTCCTATTTGAACAAGGTACCAGTCTTCGTGGTCGGATGATTGACGACGACTCCTTTCGCGATACCTTTCGTCAAGAATCATGGCCCAAACTGATGCGGGTAATCAATCGCGGTCAGCAACCATTTGAATTTTATGTGAATGATTCGCACTTGTGGGAGTTATTGGCATTGCCCCAAGGTGAAGCATTGTTTTTCTCGTTCCCAAGTGCCACTTGGGAATGCAGTCTTGACCGCGCCGCGGTCAGTTATCCATCAGTCTACCCTTCTGTATAGCCAGGAATCAGCCCCTGTTATCGTGTGTAAACAAGGGCAGTTAGTTAATAACAGTGTAGGTTGAAAAATAGGAGGTTTGATTTTCATAGAGTTGGTAACGACTGTGTTCCCCTGTTCCTGTTTTTATTCGTACAGACCGCGACGCAGTCAAGACTGCATTCCCAAGTATCACTTGGGAACGAGGTCATTTGTCCTAAAAACGATCAGTGGATGACGGAATTCTTGTCGATTGATTCATTATGTGCTAGAACTGTTGTATATTAGGTGCATGATTTTTGCATCATACAGAAATCATGTATGTGATAATAGATGGATTCTGTATAGCATCATTTACATAGATTCCGTCTAATAACAAGTTAAACGTAAATAACAAAACAGAGAGGACTCATGGCTCTTATTCAATGTCACGAATGCGGTAAAGAAATTTCTGATAGTGCTGCTACTTGTCCAGGTTGTGGAGCGCCAGTAAGGGCAAAGCAACACAAAAAGGGAGATACTGTGCCTCATACCGATCAGGAGGTTGCGGTATTGCTAAGTAAAAAGAAAAAAACAAGCCACATACTTCATTTGTTTCTCTCCATCATAACTGCTGGAATTTGGATCATAATATGGATTCTAGTCGCCATAAGTAATTCGTCTGAAAATGCAAAAATAGATAGGCAAATTAAGGACGGAAAAAAGGTATGATTTGCATTTTCTTGTTCCCAAGTGTAACTTGGAAACGAGTTAAATTGCTGGCCTTGGTAAGGTATTGAGAACGTCAACCATAGAATCTCAACCAAATAAGATGGGCAACTGTTTTTTTGCCCACCTTATAAATTGTTATCATCACTTTGAAAGAGACCCACTATGAAGCTATCCACATCAATTGCTTCACTGCTCATCCCAGTGCTCACCTTAATCTTAACGGCTTGCCAAAATCTCAGTCAAGGGACTAACTTAGTGGTCAAAGCCCCGGCGACTCCCGCTACCCATAAGGCGAACTTGACTGATAAAATTATTCCTCCTCAAGGTTATCGCTTTCCTACTGAAGCTGATTACAAAGATGACTGGGTTGCGTTCCGAAAAGAGTTACCAGTGCCCTTTCATGTTCGTGGTGACTTCAATGGCGACCAACAAACAGATGATGCCTGGATGCTACTACGGAAAGATAATCTTGGTTGGGGATTATTTGTCTTTCTGGCCCAGCCAGGTAGACCTCATCAAATCATCAAGGTGGAGGAAAATAGCATGGACCTCAATCCCCAGTTCATGGGGATTGACTTGATTGAACCCGGTTCATATGAAACAGCCTGTGGTAAAGGTTATTGGGACTGTCAACCTAGGGAACCAGCGGTATTGAAACTGAAACGTGAGGCTATTAATTACATTGCTTTTGAAACAGCCTCCTCGATTGTATATTGGGATGATGAGATACAGCAATTTGTGCAGATTGCTACCAGTGATTGATTTTTCTCGTTCCCAAGTGTCGCTTGGGAACGAGTTAAAAGCCTTGATGTATTGCTCAGTGTGGATGACATAACAGCGGATATGCTTTTTATTCACGCCTTTTTTCTCGTTCCCAAGTGTCACTTGGGAATGCAGTCTTGACCGCGCCGCGGTCAGTTATTTATCAGTCTACCCTTCTGTATAGCCAGGAATCAGCCCCTGTTATCGTGTGTAAACAAGGGCAGCCAGTTGATGACGGTGTAGATCGAAAAATGGGGGGCTTGATTTTCATAGATTTGGTAATGATAGTGTCCCTTTGTTCCTGTTTTTATTCGTACAGACCGTGGCACGGTCAAGACTGCATTCCCAAGTGGCACTTGGGAACGAGAAAAAAACGAGAAACGAGAAAAATTCCCCTCCTTAATAAGGAGGGGTTAGGGGTGGTTTAACGGAGGGGTTAGGGGTGGTTTAAGAGCTATTCAGTATATCCCAAGCCTGCCGGGTCCACAATTCTGCCATCGATCCCGGTACTGTCGCCCAATTGCCCATCGATCAAAGTATAAGTCGCGGTCACCACGGGTTTGTCACCCACTGTTACTAGATTAAAACTGACATTGGGTAATTGATACCAATCTACACTGTTTGGGTCTCCTGGAATTTGAGGACCGTATTTGCGAAATTCTAAATTGCGCAATAGTTTTTGGAAACTGTGAAAATACATCGTCACTTCGGCTTGAGAACACTGTAATTCAAATGACATCAGACCTTGTGGCAGGGGATGATTGCGTTCCGCCCCACCCAGCATTTCCGCGGTCACGGTTGATCCATCTGCCACAGTGCACTCAGGATTGACGACAAGAGTGATATAATTCCCAGTCACTTTATCGGACAGACTCATCACATTGGGTTGCTGAGTATCGTTGAGACCATCTCCATTGCCATCCATCCCATTGGGAATGTGGGGGTCTTCCCGATATTGCGCCCGACACCAACGGTCATTGGTCATCAGCACTTGACCTTGACTGTCACAAGACCCGCTCCAACCGACCCATTCCCATTCAGGTGGTGCAGGACTTGCGTCTAATTTGACCGTGGTGCCATACGGATAAGTGGTCTGGCATAAGGTCAAATTTTCCCAATTCTCAAGATTTAGAAAGCCTTGTTCAGTGTCTTGACAGGTCAGACCCTCACCCATTACCGTGACTCCAGGTGCATTTTTATCCACCGTGAGGGTGTAATATTGTAAATTAAATGTTACGGTACAAGCAGTATCTGCCAGTAACAGTATTTTACTCAATCCACTGTCAGTACAAGCCGGATCCCCACTCCACCCCTGAAATTCTGAACCCGTGGCCGCCGTGATTTTTGGGTAAACCCATTGCGTTCCAGAGACGGTGTAAGCACAGGGAATGCTACCTGCGTCACAATGGATACCTTCAGGATCATTGGCCTGTCCACCTGTCACTTGACCCTGCCCATTCCCCGCGAAGGAAATTGTCAAAGTGTGCTGTTCAGGAGGACCCATAAACGTGGCGGTGCAGGTCATGTCAGAGGAGAGTGTCATTATGTTACTGCAACCTCCTGACCAACCTACAAAAGTAGACCCTTCATTTGGTGTGGCTGTTAAGGTGACTGTGCTACCTGCAGGGTAACTGCCAGCCCCAGAGACTGTACCAACCCCATCACCTTCGGTTAATAAAGACAGATGGTAATGAGGAATCGGGACATTGGAGTTAAATGTAGCTGTGCAGGTCGTGTTAGCAGTCAACGTGTTGCTTGAAGTGAGGGCAGGAGTGCAACTCCAACTCGCAAATGTTGAACCATTGCTGGGGTCTGCCGTGGTGCTCAAGGTCACTGCGGTCGTGCCCAGATAACTTAAGCAATTGGTTCCACAAGAAATTCCCGCAGGTGTGCCACTGCTACTGATTGTGCCTGTGCCAGTACCTGTTGTTGAGAGAGTCAAGTCGTAATAAAAAACGATTTTACGAATTCGACGGTTAAGATTGTCTGTGATGTACAGACCGCCACTGCCGTCCACCCCGACACCATAGGGATAATTGAGTTGAGCACTGGTGGCCGCGATGCCATTACCGTTAAAGCCTGCAGCACCCGTACCAGTGACGGTACTGATAGTCCCGGCGGGCGTTATCTTACGCACACTGTGGTTAGCGGTGTCAGCAATATATAAATTGCCACTGCTGTCAAAAACGACACCCGTGGGGTTACGCAGTTGGGCATTGGTGGCTGCTCCGCCATCACCGCTAAATCCTCCAGTAGTAGTGCCAGCGAAGGTACTGATAATCCCGTCGAGCGCCACTTTACGCACACGATGGTTATATTGGTCGCCAATATACAGATTACCACTGCTGTCTACAGCCACACCAGAAGGAGTATTCAGTTGGGCACTGGTGGCTGCACCGCCATCACCGCTAAATCCTCCAGTAGTGCCAGCAAAAGTACTGATAGTTCCACTGGACGTTACTTTACGCACACGATGGTTACTATAGTCAGCAATATACAGATTACCGCTGTTATCAAAAGCGACACTAAGGGGCGTATTCAGCAGGGCACTGGTAGCCAGTCCGTTATCAGCGCTATTTCCTGAAGAACCACACGTACCAGCAAAGGTGCTGATAATCCCGCTGGGCGTTACCTTGCGCACGCAATTGTTACCAGAATCAGCAATATACAGATTGCCACTGCCGTCAAAAGTGACACCATTGGGGTGACTCAGTTGGGCACTGGTGGCTGCTCCGCCATCACCGCTAAATCCCGCAGAAGTAGTGCCAGCAAAAGTACTGATAATTCCGTCGGACGTTATTTTACGCACGCGATGGTTATTTCGATCAGCAATATACAAATTACCACTGCTGTCAAAAGCGACACTGTTGGGCTCATACAGTTGGGCACTGGTGGCTGCACCGCCATCACCGCTAAATCCCCCAGCACCCGTACCAGCAATGGTTTCGATGACGGGAACACCGGCTGCGTAACTGGCTGGAATCGACAAGGCTGCCAAGATACTGATGGCAAAAAGGAGTAGCACCCCAATCACCAGAGACCAGACAAACTGAATCGCTGGGAGGATTTCGGGTTTAAAATGATTAATAATCCTCATTGAGGGATTATTTCTATCTAAATTCATAGCCAGTTTAGTACGGTGGTGGAAAGATAAGGGTTTCATAATAATGTTACTTTTTTTGGTTAAGTGAATGATAAAATTGATTAAAAATAATGGAGAGAGATAACGAAAACCTGAAACTTCCAAAGTTTTTAAGATGTTGGAAGTTTAAACTGAATTTATCAATCTTCAATTCTTACCCGGACAGTATGATTATTTCAGATTGCCCCAGTATCGTCAATACCTATAAAGAGTCTCAGTTCCACCTAGACAGTACCGTCAAAAAGGTGATACAAAAAGTAAATTAAAGGTCAATTAAAGAAGTTACAAAATCAAGGGAGAATTAATGGAAAATGGGAAACCCTAGAAGATACGACATACGACTAATTCAGCATCAAAAGTAGAATTTGAACAAGCCATCTTTATTAATAAAAGACCTTATTCCAGTTTCCATAATTTTGTGGCGCGGGAAGTTTATTCGGTAGATTGGGAATATGAGGGGCAGTGTGGACTTTCTAAAAGAGAATGCGACAGATATGCTTGATATCAAGTTATTTTGGTTGACTTTGTTTAAGCAAAACAATCAATTCCTTTAAGTAACTGATTTCCTTATCGCGTTCCTGGAGCAAAAGATGGGCTTTTTCCAACTCATGTTTGAGGTGGACATCTGAAGATTGGATGGTTATTACGTGGTTTTCTACATGATCATTTTCTGCATATAAAAGAATTTGAATATTTTTTTCATTTAACTCTATCAATTCAGAAAGTTTCATATCTAATATTTTGGAAATCTGTTCCAACTTAGAAAATTGTACATTTGTTTTTCCGCGTTCAATATTTGCATAACCACTAACAGACATGTGCAGTTTTTCTGCCATTTGCTCTTGTGACCAACCTTTAAGTTCTCGAATACGCCTGATTTTCTCATTAATACTCATGATGATCTACAGTGATTGTGAGGGTTACCATCAGTAACAGTGACTGTTTTTTGGCAGCAATCCGTTTATCATAATGTTCCGATACTCAAGAGGAACTGTTTATGAAAAAATTGTTGAAGTTGTTTAATGTGTTAATTTTGCTATCTTTGAGCAGCGTTGTCAATGCCGAGACAGATTTATTAAATCTCAGTGCGTATTCCGAGGGTGATGAATTACCTTATGGCGAGAAGATCACAGTGGGCGTAGTTGAGAAAACGGGGGAAAAGTATATTACTGCCACTCCGAGTTCTTCAGGAACTATGAAGTTTCCTGTCAATCTAGCTGGTGATTTTGAGGTAGCATTTACAGTTTATGAATATCTCTGCTGTACAAAATATTTTAATTTATTCCTTACCTCTGATGAGCACCAGATTAAAGTTAGTTTTGATGGTAGCGGAGGTGTTAGGTTATCTGCTGACTCTGAATCCGGTAGTGATCAAAGCAAAGCGTTTAAACAAGGTTCGCGTAATTCCTATCGTCTATCAGTGAGTAACAATGTGGCAAAATTATATGTGAATGATGTGTTTTCACAAAAGGTAACTTTAACTCCGGACTTAACTTATACTTTATTATTAATAGGTGGTGTTGAAAGAGAGGATGCAATGTATGAGTTGCGTATAAATGGAGGTACTACAGGAACAACGCCACCATCTAATGGCGGTGATTTTGAATCCGGCAAACAAGCCGGTATTCAGCAATGTGTTGCTGATCCGTCTTCTTGTGGAATTACTGTGACCGGTGGAACCGGTGGCGCACATGCCACTTATAATCCCGCTAGCGGAGAAGTTTATATTCCCCTGATTGATGTACCTGGTCCTTTCGGCGGTATTCAAACTTACGAGGTTTATTTGATACAACAACCGCTGACTTTTACTTTTGATTTGGATACGAATCGAATCAGTCCACGCTGATTTTACCCACCAGTGACCACAGTGGCATAACCTAGGGCGCAATGGCATTAGCGTATTGCGCCCCATATTGCTACACAATATCGATACACCTTACACAAATTCTTTTCATAATTCGTTGGCTATATATCATAGTCAACACCCTTTCAACAATATATTCCCCCCAATACCACAGCTTGTCGAGCCCCTGTAACTGAAGACAAATTAACCAGTTCCTGAGCCAATCGTTGCTGAGCCAACCAAGCAAAACACATCGCTTCCACCCAGTCTGGATCCACTCCATACTTGGCTGTTGATTCCACTTGACAATTAGACAATCGCATTCTCAATCTACGCAACAATTCCCCATTGTGCACCCCTCCCCCACAAATCAATAACCGTTGAACCGCATGCTGCTTGGCTGCCTCAACTACAGTTTCCACTGTCAATTGACACAAGGTAGACTGAATATCGGCCGCCGCATAATTTTCTCCGCCTATGTGTTGATCCAACCAGTCCAAATTAAAATAATCCCGACCGGTAGTTTTGGGCGCTGCCTGCATAAAATAAGGATCTGCCAACAACTTTGCCAACAATTGATCCTGGACCTGACCAGTCCCAGCCCATTTTCCTCCCTCATCATAATAACCTTGCCCATGTTTACCTGCAAAACTGTCCATTATTCCATTCCCAGGTCCAGTGTCAAAACCAATTACCGGTTGCTGGGAATCGGCAGGTAACACTGTAATATTGGCAATTCCTCCAATATTGAGCACGGCTCGATCTTCCTGGGCATCACGAAATATTGCATTATGAAATGCAGAAGCCAAAGGCGCTCCCTGCCCCCCAGCAGCCACATCTCGACGCCGAAAATCAGCCACTGTCACAATACCTGTCCGTTCTGCAAGCACATTTGGATCCCCAATTTGCCAAGTGTAAGGAGGATTTCCTCCAGGACAATGAAAAATCGTTTGCCCCGGACTGCCAACAGCTGCCACCTGTTGTGGCTCGAGACCAATTCGATTGAGCAAATTCAACACGGCTTCTGCAAACACCTCTCCAGTTTGTACATCCAAACTGGCCACTTCATGCAAACTCACATTCCCCCGCTGATACAAACTCACTTCTAACAATCGTTCCCTTAACCAATCTGGCCATTGATGCCGATAACCTGCCCGCAATTGCACCTGTTTACCTTTTATTTCAACCAAAGCCACATCAATCGCATCCATACTGGTCCCAGACATTAACCCAATCCATAACTTCATGTTTCACCTACCTTATTAATTTAAATCCATATTATCCATTTAAAATTGTCCCGGTCATTGCAAAATATCAAACCGCTCTTGACCATGCAACATCGATTTCAACCTGCTCAGTTTAAGTTACCGATACAACCAAACACGCATCAAAGACAATAACTTATCGGTATCCACAGGTTTAGACAAATAATCATTGGCTCCAGCCTCGATACATTTGGCCTTATCCCCTTTCATAGCTTTGGCTGTCAATGCAATGATTGGCAGTTTACGAAACTGTGACTGTTCCCGAATCTTCTGAATAGCCTCATAACCATCCATTTCCGGCATCATAATATCCATTAAAACCAAAGCCACATCCGGATGTTTTTCCAACAATACCAAAGCCTCCTTACCTGTTTTTCCCACCACCACTTCCATATTATTATCTTCTAAAACAGTGGCCAAAGCAAAAGTATTTCGCATATCATCATCCACCACCAATACTTTTTTATTCGCCAAAATGGCCGCCTTATCATGCACCATCTGCAACATTTTACGCTTTTCTTTCGGCAACTTAGAAGACAATTGATGCAAAAATAACGTGGCTTCATCCAACAAACGTTCAGGTGTTCTCACCGTTTTCACCGTCAAATTTTGGGCACATTGCTGCAATATATTTTCTTCATCAACAGAAAGTTCCCGTTCCGAATAAATAATCGTGGGAATCTGACCATAGCAATCTTCTGCCGAAAATGTTTCCAACATCTCGATACCAGTTCCCTGTTCCACATCAGCATCCAAAATGAAGCAATCATATTCGCCATTTTGCAAACAATTTAAGGCTTGGGACTTGCTTGAAACTACGGTATACTGAATATCCTCATTCCCAATTAAATTTAGAATATCCTGTTGGCGCGGTTCCTGGTCAACTAACACTAATAAATTCTTAACCATTTTTGCCACAAACTGTTCAATCTTCTTAAATGCTTCGGTCAATTCTGCCATGCTAACGGGTTTCAACAAATAACCAATTGCTCCCATTCTCCGTGCATTTGCTCCCTGATCAGAAGCTGACATAAAGTGAACGGGAATATGACGAGTTTTGGCATTTTCCTTCAATTTTTCCATGACTGTCCAACCATCCACTTTGGGCAATCCAACATCCAAAATAATAGCATGAGGTTGATAATATTCTGCCAATTGTAAACCCAACTTTCCTTCCTCTGCCAACAGGCATTTAAATCCCTTTTCATGCGCTAACTCAATCAAAATACGGGAAAATTTGCGATCATCTTCAATAATTAAAATAAATTTGTCCTGAGGACCAATGTGTTCCCGATCATCTGCAATACGATCGGTAACCGCTTTTATCTCTTTAGCCACTGGCAATTGAATTTGGGCAGGGACTGAATTTATCCATTGACTTTCTTCACTGACTGTCAGAGGAAGATAACATGTGAAAATACTGCCCTGTCCCTCAACACTTTCTAAGGTGATTTCTCCCCCTAACAATCTGGCCAATTGGCGAGAAATGGACAGTCCCAATCCAGTTCCCCCATAACGTCTGCTGGTGGTCCCATCTACTTGTTGAAAAGCTTCAAAAATAACATGTTGTTTATCTTTAGGTATTCCAATTCCAGTGTCTGTCACTGTCCAAGCCAACACCTTTTTTTTGGACAGGATCAAATCTTGTAAATTGTGCAGTTTGGATTGCACTGTGGAATCGGAAACAGTCGGAAATTCAGCCAATTCTGCAAAGTGAATATACAATTCCACGCGTCCTTGTTGAGTAAATTTGAAGGCATTGGACAATAAATTGTTGAGAATTTGTTTCAGTCGTTGAGCATCAGTTTGTAATGAGCCAGGTAGATTTTCAGCCAATCGGATGATGAAATCAAATTTCTTTTCTTGAGCAATGGGTTGAAACTTTTGTTGCAGACTGTATAACAAGTCTTGTAACAGTAAAGTTTCGATCTGCACTTCCACTTTTCCAGCCTCCACCTTGGACAAATCTAAAATTTCGTTGATCAGGGTCAATAAGTCTGAGCCCGCACTGCAAATAGTTCGAGCATATTCTACTTGTTTTTCAGTCAGGTTACGATCTTTATTGTCTGCCAACAGTTGGGCTAAAATCAGGAGACTGTTTAATGGGGTCCGTAGCTCATGAGACATGTTGGCTAAAAATTCTGATTTGTATTGGCTGGCTTTGGCCAATTCTTGAGCCTTCAATTCGATGGTGGCTTGACTTTTCTCTAAAACTTGATTTTTCTGATGAATTTCTTCTTTTTGCCGCTCCAATTCTTTGGTCCGCTCCTCCAATTCTTCATTGGTTTGACGCAATTCTTCTTGTTGACTTTGTAATTCCTCAGCCTGGCTTTGTAATTCTTCAGTTTGAGTTTGAGTTTGTTGTAATAAAGTTTGGAGTTGTAAACGGGACTGGGCAGAATAAATGGCGATTGCAATATCAGTGCTGATGAGATTTAAAAAGGTAATTTGGGTATCGGTAAAGGTTTGAAAACTGCCCAATTCAATCACGCCTTTTAAGGCATTCTCGTGACTGAAAGGCATGATTAGTAAATGACGAGGTTGAGCAATTCCCAATCCAGATTGAATGGGAATATAATCATCAGGAATTTGATTAATAACGATAATCTGTTGCTCTAAAGCTGCTTGTCCCACCAATCCTTCGCCAAAAAAAATGGTTTGAGTAAAATTTTTACGTTTGGTATAAGCATAACTGGCAGTGAGTTTTAGGACTTGGATGTGCTCAACGTTATTCTCAACTAAATAGATGACACCAATTTGAGCGTCTAACCAATTGGCTAAAAAATGGATAATATTTTGGGACAAAGTGGTGAGAGTTTGTTCCCCCCGTATTTGGTCATGAAGTTGGGTTTGTCCTGTTTTTAACCAACCTTGTTTATTATTGTCCAGGGTCATTTTTCTCAATTTATGAGTCATGTCAGAAAGAGCACGTCCCAGTTGATCTTGTTGAGAAAGTAATTGTACTTCAGTATCATAATTGCCGGCGGCAATGGAATTGGCTTGGCCAATGGTATTTTTGATCCCATTTTTAACACGCCATAAAGAAATAACCAGTTCCCCAATTTCGTCAGGTTTTTGATAATCAACATTTTCTTCTAAAATTTTGCCTTGGGACAAGGCTTTTAGATGATGGTTAATGCTCAGCAAGGGATTGATCAGGGTTTTGGTTAACCAGCCAGCGATGATCAGGATCACGATGAGAATGCCAAGTACAGTTAGGCTAAAGGTAACGCGTAATTGTTGAATTTTGAGTAACCCATTGTTTTGATCAGTTTGTTTGATCAAAATCCATTGGTAGGAAGTGCCCATCAGAGGAGAAAAGGCTGAATAAGAAAATAAGGTATTCTCTTGCATAAAAATGCCTTGACTGTGGAAATGGGATTTTTGTAGCAATTCTGGGAATTGAAAACTGGTTTGTTGTTTAAGAAAAGGATGGTATAAATAGGTTCCATCTTCCTTGATTAAAAAATAACGAGTTGAATTGTTATTTGATTCAGTGTTTTGGTTGGCGGTTTTTAGGATATTGAGGAGTCGATCAGCTTGGAAAGTCAGTACCAATACTCCTTGTAACAGGGCGTTCCGATCGATAAGAGGGGTTGCATACTGAATAATTTTGCGTTCATATTCTTCTTCCCGATCGATGATTAAGCCACTGAAATACAATTCTCCTTTACCTAAGGTAATGGTTTTACTGAAATAATCCTGATGTTCTTGATTTTGCAGTTGTTGAAGGGGAACTAGAGTTGTTTTGTCGCGTAGGGAATTATACTTAACATGAATAATTTCTTGACCATGTTTGTTAAGCAATTGTAGGTGAGAATAGTCTTTTTTAGCTGCTAAAAAAGCATGAAATGTATCTCGGGTATTTTCTAACCATTGTTCGGTTTTATAGGGCTCTCCAACGGTTTGCCATTGTAAAAATTGTTCAAGGGATTGCAAGTTGATAAGGAAGAAAAGATCATTGGGGTTATTCTCAAAAATGCTTTGAAAAGTATTGGTGAGATTTTCAATATTTTGTTGGTCGGTTATGAGTTGATTTTCGATGAGAGATTCAACTGAGGAACGGTAACCATAATAGCCAACTAAAAGTAGGGGTAGAATGCTGGACAGTAGAAATAGCAGGATCAATTTGCTTTTGATGCCAAAATGAGGATAAAGGGATAAATACAGGGGACGAGTAGACATAAGGGGTTATTCTCAAAATATTTTGTCAGGGCGGTAACACTAAACTTCAGTTAAGTTTGTATACGCAATTGTTGGCCAAAGTAATCAAAATGGGAATTGTTGTAGTTATTTTATTGATTACTTGGGATGTGAATGGATTATTTGGGTTGGAATTGGGGGTAGGGCAGCCATTTGCTCAGTTTGGAAATGCCTTGTTCATTGAAAATATGAAATAGGAATCTTCAGCCATAGAGGGGAAAAAAATGGTTGTTTGCCAAGAGTTTAATCAGTTGGTCTCCTTAGATGATTACGATAAAATGTCATGTTTTTGTAACTCATCAGTTTAACGCATAAATAAGGCGCAGTTGTTTGAGTGACCATCCTAAGATCTGTTGCACATCAGCGGGAGATTTATCCTCATATAGATTAGAATTGACCGTAGCAGCATACCTTAAGTGCAGAAAAGCTTTTAGAGTTTGTAATTCTGCTAAAATAATACCAGTAAAGTGAAATAGGATATTGGAGGTTACAGTGGTTTCGGCAGTCAAGGCGTAAGTATCTAGGGTTTCAAAACCAGCCAATTTTTGAAGTCGTTTGATTTCCCTCAATAATTGCAATGCAGTTTGTAAAACGTCTGTGGGGGTTGCCTCCAAATTCTTGGCAGGCGGAGTCGTTTTATTTTTTATTTCCAAGGTATTTAAAATTAAGACAATATCTTCATGAACTCGCATGGCTTGAGAAAATAAAACAGAAGGGCTTAACTCCCCCTTGTTAATCAGATCTATTTGCTGGGAACTATGATTAAGTAGATTGAAGATATCCATGACTGTTTTATAGGTAAACGTACCCTTATCCGAAGGAATGATTTGAATACCTAAATAGCGTTTTAACAAACTGAATTCGGTTAAGATACGTTGCTCCTGCTCATAAATAGCCAAAGGGGTAATGGTATTGGATGGCTCATAAGACGGTACTGCAAGTACCACCAGATTAAATTTCCTACGCAGGATACTTAATTTAAACAAAATTTCATACGTTTTTTGCCAGAGATGACGTGGGAATACTACATTTTGTAATGCAACTACCTCAGTTTTTTGCGTGATATTGAAATGTTGCTTGACAATTTCTACCTCCTCATTTATCTGCACCGCCTGTTGATACACCTCATCCAACGTAATTTCATAAGCCAAACTGGAGTCATTGCCGAATAACCACCCAATCAGGGTTAGATATACACCGAAATATCCAGTAAAAAGTCGCATAAAAATAACCTTTAGTTAAAAATCAATGGAAAGAATTTGCTTAATTATGGCAAAATAAGGAAATTTATGAGCAATATTGACCGGCCGATTTCGCAATATATTGCTAACATGTATCCATGCTATTGCTCAACTTGTTATTCAAGCAATAAATTCAAGGATCGCGCCAAATTAACTCAGATTTTCAAAAATAACTCTTTTAGACGCACTCCCGATTAAACTTCCTTTAAGAGGGAAGATTTTTGCGCCAAATTGGGGAAGGCACGGCCTAACACAACACTTTTTAAGGCAATAATTGACGTACTTTATTTTACCTTGGACTCCTTCTGAATAACGGGTGATATGACTCAACTATGTTAAAATCAGTAACTCTTCAAATGACCATGACTCAGTACCGGCAACTTATTCCCAGATGCACCAATGATAAAAACGATAAAGTGGCGTGATGATCGGCAATCATGATTCCCTTAGAAAAAATCATTGTGCTTAATAAAGTCCCTCTGTTTTCCATGTTGAAAACTGAGGACATCCATATGATCTCGACCATCGCGAGCGAGGAAGCCTATGAAGATGGACACACTTTATTTTACGAAGGTGACATCGGTGACAGGTTATTTATCGTCGTTTCTGGAGAAGTCATGATTCTCAAGAGCAAGGAAGGAGAAGAAAGACATTTAGCCACTCTCAAAGAAAATGATTTTTTAGGAGAATTGGCCCTATTTGACGCGGAAACTCGAACCGCAACAGCTCGCTGTCGGGGACCCTGCATGTTTCTAGTAATTGAACGCAACGACATGGAACAACTGGCCCATGAATACCCGGCCATTGCATTTGGATTCATCAAAGTTTTGATCAGTAGAATGAGAAATATGGTACTCAATAATAAAAACTAAACAGTCCTGCTTACCTTCTGAATTCTTGAAACTGACAACTGTTGAACCATAAAACTCATTTACACAACAAACCGACCCCTTCCTACCTCTCCATAATTTGCCTCAACATAAATCATAATGGCGCGTTTTCTCGGTAACTTACTCTCAATTAAACCCAGTGAATGGGATGGCGTGTTTTACTTCTTTCTCGTCCTTTTGGTCTTCTCATTTGGAGCCAGCTTTGCCCGCAGCATTGGTATGACCTTACTGGTCCAAAACCTCGGCGGAAACACCCTGCCTTTCACTTTCATTCTCATTGACTTGGCCGTGATGGTAGGCTCTCTCATTTACGCTGATTACACCAAAAAAGTCAGTGGAGCTGCAAT
Source organism: Thiomargarita sp. (assembly GCA_020721005.1). Classification (GTDB taxonomy): domain Bacteria; phylum Pseudomonadota; class Gammaproteobacteria; order Beggiatoales; family Beggiatoaceae; genus DYNP01. The sequence goes on along the minus strand of DYNP01000009.1, from coordinate 22,001 downwards.
CCTAAGCTTCTTTTTCCTATCCACTGCCCTATTTTCAGTACTTGTACAAATCCTATTCTTCTTCATCGTCTCCAAAAATTGGGGACTACAATGGGTCTATGCCTTCTTCTTTGTTGGCTTCTTCTTTTTCTACATTCTCATATCAATTCACGTGGGCAGTGTCATCGCCTCCTATTTTACTGCTGTGCAGGTCAAACGCCTCACTGCGGTCATCAATGCCGGCATTCCCATCGGAGGCATTTTGGGAGGCACCTCCTTGATTATCTTACTCAATGTCTTCCATTTTCAACCCCAACAACTGGTCATCGTCCTAGGATGGTCCTGTTTAGGCGCCTTTATCCTATTACAAACCATCAACATGCGTCTCAGCCCGGTAAGAGCCAGCAAATCTGAGTCCAAAACCCACAAAAATCCCTTCAAAGAACTCCTGACCGCCTTCAGATACCTCATCAACTCCAAACTCATGATTTTCATGTCATTGGGGCTCATGCTATTTGTCATTGGCAACAAATTACTCGAATACGAATACCAAACCATCATCTATTTTCAACTGTTTCCCAATGCCACCCAAAGAGCCACCTTCTTTGCCATCTATGAAGTATTTGCCAACCTGGCTTGGCTATTCATCCAACTCTTTCTAACTTCCCGAATTATCGTTGGTTTAGGCGTTGGTGCCAGCAACATTCTCTACCCAGCCTTAACCTCCTTTGCAGCGCTCGCTTTATTCCTATTCTTCTACCTAAAAAACCAAATTGAACTGCCCAGCAGCGAACTTATCATGTTAGCTTTGGGAATTTTTACCCAATTCATCAACCAAGAAATGCGAGGCGCCTTGCGCACCCCGGCTAACAACCTACTTTTCAACGCCATTCCCCCCAATTTATGGGGCACCAACAAAGCCTTCCTCAACGGGATTGTCTTCCCCTTAGCCACAGTAATAGCCGGTAGTTTTCTAATTCTCATCACTGGCAAAGAAGACTCCTTTTTTGGAGCCTTAGACCAAGAAAAACAAGGCTATCTTATCGCCCTTTGTGTATTACTGGTCTCAATACTCGGCATACTGGTCGCCTTACCCCAATGGTCTGCCTACAACCAAGGCGTATTTGGACTGCTCAATCGAGAACTATTTGGGCGCCACGCAGACATTCGATCGGGAAGTCGCAGCAGTGCCCTAAAAAACGTATTGGAAGAAAAATTACGCAGCCCAGACCAATACCATATCATTGCTGCCCTCGAAATGATTCGCGTTCTCAGATTGGGTTACTTTGTTGATCAAGTCGGAGAATTACTGTTGAGTACCCAAACTCTACAAATTAAAGAACGCTGTATCAACACCTTAGCCGCTCTGCCCCAATCCAACCTAAACATCAACTATCTCATCGAGAGCTTAAAACGAGAACAAGATCCACAAGTACTTCCTCTGATCCTAAAAAACCTATCCCAATTCAAAAATGTCAATATCAATCAACAAGTTGAAAAATTATTAACCCATTCCAACGCCACAGTTTTTATAGAAGCCTGTTTATACCTCTACAATCATCCATCGTACGAAGATAAATTCTCCATAGAACAAAAATTACTAAAACGCATTGCTCAACCTGACAATCACTTGTCATTATACCTTTATGGGCTTGGAGAATTGCGCCAAAAACACTATGTCAGCCTGGTCCTCCCCTTCCTCGATCATGCTCAAACCGAAGTCAGACTGTCAGCCTTTACCGCCTTCATCCGCATGCAACAAGGGCAACTACAACCCCATAAAACCCGCTTACTCCATGCCTTAGAATCCCCCGACAAAGAAATGAAAAGCGTAGCTTTACGAGCACTTAAAGAATGTCAACTGGAAGAATCGATTGACGAATGGATGCCAATCATTCAACTGTTGGGTGCCAAAGACCGTGCCTTAGTCAATGAAAGTAAAGAGCTGTTGCGCCTCAGTTTAACCATCTGCAAACCCATACTGATCACCCAGATTTTCTCACAAGAATTGCCAGTTCAACAACGATTTGAAATTCTCTCCCTTATTTACTCAAAATTAACGGAAGAACAAAAAAAGCAATTGCGACACAATGCTGAATATGCTTTGAAAAAGTTTGTGGGAATTCACGGTATATTGCGCATTCATCATTCCCTAAAACACCATCCTAAAGTCCATGATTTAGTTACCAAAATTTTACAAGAAATTGCCGAAAATCACCTGCTTCACGTCTTGACTGTTATCACTTTTGCTTCTGAGAAAAACTTAGAATTTTTCCAAAGAGTCAGTCGTGGCCTACTGTCTTTAAGCCGCGCCAATCAGGGCAATGCTTTAGAAGTGTTGTCCAATGCTGGAGAAAAATACCTGTCAGATCAAATAGTTAAATTCTTTGACGAACGTCTGAACGATTTAGAATCCATTGGGAGAATTTATCACCTGCTATTTGCGGAAACTTTCACTATCACGGAACAAGATTATTATCTTTACCTGCTCAACTTGAATCATGACATGCTCAATGCTTGCTTATTTTACATCGAACAGGAAACCAAACCTGTTCGAGATTTGGAACACATCCCTAAGAAAATTCGTCAATTATTGATGGAAACTTCTCCCAAAGTAGAAATTTCCTCTTAAGAATCAACTTGTTAATCTCATGATTTCACTTAAAAGCAATTTTGCCCTCACAACAAATTAGATCATTAACCAATGTCGCAAATAATACAATTTCAAACCCTCAGAAGATCGAGAGGGACCAATCACTTTAGCAGCATGATAATGCTGAGCCGGATTGGCCAGTTGTAAAGCCTCCTCCTCTGTATTTACCAACTGCACACAATTCTCCGGGAATCGTTCTCTCTGACGTTTGGGAGCGTAAATGACCGCAAACCGCTCAGTTAAAATTTCCTTTTCTGCATTTGTAAATTCATTCTCACTCGTCATAAATTACCTTTATTATCATACAATTAATTAACAAATAACCCACTATGTCTTCTCTTTTGAACCTATTACAACAAGCGGTCCAACACCATCAACAAGGACAACTGGACGAAGCTGCAACTTTGTATCAACAACTTCTGCAGCAAAACCCTGCCCAACCCGATGCTTTACACCTATTGGGAGTGATTGCTTACCAACGTCAACACTATTCAGTGGCCCTTGATCTTATTCAAAAAGCCATTCAAATCACTCCAGAAGTTGCCAGCTATTATAATAATTTAGGTAACGTATTGCAAGCCTTACAACAAACTGAGCCTGCCACCCGCTGTTATCAACGGGCTTTACAATTGGATCCCAAATACTCGGAACCTTACCACAATTTGGGTAACCTCGCTGTGGCCAACCAGCAAATGGATGAGGCCAAAAAGTACTATCGTCAAGCCTTGCGCTTGAATCCTCAATATTTTGAAGCCCATTACCAACTTGGCAATTTATTGTATCAACAAAATGATCTAGATGCGGCAGAAATTCATCTTCAAACAGCCATCACTCTTAATTCTCATCATGCCAATTTACACAATATATTGGGCAGCCTGTTTGGTAAGCAAGAAAAAGCAAAAGAAGCCATTACTCATTTTCAAAAAGCCATCGAATTGGATCCTAAATTAACTGATGCCTATTCCAATCTGGGACTTATTTTATCTGAGATAGGAGAATCTTCCAGCGCCTTATTTTACTTACAAAAAGCTTTGGCGTTAGATCCCCATTTTGCAGATGCTTATTTCAACATGGCCAAGGTACTTTTTAAACAAAATCAATTCACTGCCTCGGCTGCCTGTTATCAACGGGTATTGGAGTTGAGACCCAATTTTGCAGGTGTTTATGCCGATTTAGCCAATGTTTCTTGGGCCAGCGGCCATATTACCCAAGTTTTAACTCAACTGCGCCAAGCTTTATCCATTGAACCTAACTTTCCGAGAGCTCACAGTAACTTATTGTTTACTTTGCAATATGTGGACGCTCATGATTTAAAAACTCTCTTTTTGGAACATCAACTGTTTAATCAACAACACAGTTTGCCATTGCGTTCCACAATTCGCCCGTTTCCTCGTCCCAAACCTAAGAAAAAGTTAAAAGTTGCCTATCTGAGTGCCGATCTTTACCGGCATTCCGTGTCCTATTTTATGAGCTCAATTCTGGCCCATCATGATCGTCAACAGATTGAAAGTTATGGTTATTCTTTGAGTAAGCATGAAGATGAAACCACTGAGAAGTTACAAAGTCTCTTAGATCATTGGGTGAATTGTACACGATTATCTGATGAAGAGATTGCAGAGCATATTCGTGCCCAAAAAATTGATATCTTAGTTGATCTGATGGGTCACAGTGGTAACAATCGGATTTTGATTTTTTCCAGAAAACCAGCGCCCATTCAAGTAACTTATTTGGGTTATCCGGGGACCACAGGTTTAGAAGTTTTTGATTATCGGATTACAGATTCCTATGCTGATCCGGAAGAAATATCTGCTCAATTTAGTACCGAAATTCCCATCAGAATGCCTCACAGTTATTTTTGTTACGAACCCGCTCAAAGCAGTTATGATTTATCCATTCCCAACCTACCCGCTTTGGAAAACGGATATATTACTTTTGGTTCCTTCAACAATTATCCAAAATTAACTGAGCAGATTTTAGTCTTATGGATTCAGATACTTAAATCAGTTCCCAATTCTAAGTTGTTGATTAAAGCTCGGGCCATGGAAGATCTGCCCATTCGAGAAACTGTAAAGAATTATTTTATGTCTCATGGCATTGCCGAAGATCGATTGTTATTTTCCGCTTTTTTATCGGAATTGGAAAATCACTTGGGATTTTACTGTCAGGCGGCAGATATTGCCTTGGACACTTATCCCTATAATGGGGCGACGACCACTTGTGAGTGTTTGTGGATGGGGTTACCAGTGGTTACTTTGGTGGGCAAAACTCATGCTTCTCGTATGGGACTGAGTATTTTGTCAGCCTTGGAATTGAAGCGTTTGATTACTGATTCTCCGGAAGATTATGTGAAAATCCATATCGAATTAGCCAATGATTTCGAATACCTACAGGAATTTCGTACAAAGATTCGGGAACGCATGCAAAATTCTTCCTTGATGGACGGGAAAGGATTTACGCAGCAATTGGAGAAACATTATTGGCAAATGTGGCAAAATTGGATGGGACAATTCTCTACCTCCAAAAAGGGTAAATGAGAAATTGAGGGTAGTTTTTTGCTTTTCTTTGTGATGAGAAGGGAAATAGTAGACCTCTTGCAAAGGGACCTTGGAGTAGAAGCTAAGGTATCTTGGAGTGGAGGATTTAGCCGGTCAGCGGTAGGCTCTTGTAAATTGTGTGTATCAAGTGATGCTTACGGCTGGCCGGCTAAAGCCTCCAGTCCAACACGGTTGACCGGCTAAAGCCTCCACTCCAACACGGCTGACCTACCATTACCCACTATTCAGTTAAGGTATCTTGGAGTGGAGGCTTTAGCCGGCCGGCGGTAGGCTCTTGTAAATTGTGTGTATCAAGTGATGCTTACGGCTGACCGGCTAAAGCCTCCAGTCCAACACGGCTGACCGGCTAAAACCTCCACTCCAACACGGCTGACCTACCATTACCCACTATTCAGTTAAGGTACTTTGGAGTGGAGGCTTTAGCCGGCCGGCGGTGGTCCATTGCAAATTGTGTGTATTAAGTGGTGCTTACGGCTGGCCGGCTAAAGCCTCCACTCCAACAGGGATTTCCCTCTTTGAATAGCATGGCTGGAATTGGGGTGGGCAACAATAAGGCGGTTGCCTAATTTTCTTTTGCAAGTGGTCTATTAATTTTGCAAATGTCTGATTCAGACAGCTAACAGAAGGAAGTTAATTTTTCTTTAAATTCATCAGATAATTAAATCAGTTGCCAAGTGATTGTTGATTGGTTACACTGTTGATCGGGAGTGAATTGGGCAATCGCTGTCCTGATTTAGGATGGAGGAAAGTCCGGGCTTCATAGGGCCGAGTGCCAGGTAACGCCTGGGAGGCGTGAGCCTATGGAAAGTGCCACAGAAAATACACCGCCTCTTTGATTTTAGGGAGGTAAGGGTGAAATGGTGTGGTAAGAGCACACCGCATCAGTGGCAACATTGATGGCAGGGTAAACCCCACTTGAAGCAAGACCAAATAGAAGTGCAGTCAATTGTAGTTAAAAATTGGCAAATGGGGCCCACATTGCGCTTGGGTAGGTCGCTCGAGGTGTTTGGTGACAAACATCCCAGATGAATGATTGCCAGTAACTTTTTGAGTTATTTACAGAACCCGGCTTATAGATTCACTCCCACCTTAAATTTCCCTGGACATATTTTTCAACAATCCTCTTTTTTTCTGAAGGCAGGTTGTTGATTACCTTCCTTAATCAATCTGTTACTCGTCAAGTTTCCAGCCTACTTGTTGATAAATCAGCGTCAGAAGAACAAATTTTTTCGAGAATTCAGGGGATACTCAGAGTTTTACACAATTCTTGAAGTTTAACTTGTCGAGTTCAATTTTTCTCCGCTATAATTAAAATTGTTAATTTCTCATTAGCCCACAATTATTAAACGTACCTCATTTTAAACGGGTATAAATTCACGAGGTTACTATGAATTGTCATCCTCTACGCTTTCTCCTGATTACCATTTTACCAATCCTACTCACTTCCTTCAGTGATTCTCTCCCTGCAATAACTCTAGGGGAACAATGCACTTCCTCTCAAGTCACCATTCCCAATAACGATTCAACTGGCATCAGCGCTCCTTTATCCCTGACTGAGCAGGGTAAAATCAAGGGGCTGGGTGCATTCATTGAGGTACAACATCAGCATGTGGGGGAATTACAAATACAGTTACAACACCCCAATGGTACCACCATCACTCTGCTGGATCGTCCAGGACATCCCGCAGATTCAGAGGGCTGTGTTGGTAAAAATTTCCAACTTCACCTTGCCGATCATGGAAGTCTCTCAGCAGAAAATGATTGTCAAAAGGCAGACCCTGCTTATGAATTAAGTCCCACCTATTATAAACCCATTGGTTCGTTTGGTGCTTTTAACGACCTGGATCTGGCAGGCTCTTGGCAACTCCAGGTTAAGGACTTAACTGCGCTCAACACAATTTCTGGCACACTGGTCAAATGGTGTCTCTATTACCAACGCACTTCGGATGCAGGCATCAGTCCCACCACTGGCAGTCCTCTTAATTTTGGGACTCCAATTGCCTTGTATATGACGGGGACCACCTCTTTTGAACTCACAGCTCAGACTGGGACCGTTGATCAATTGATCATTTATTCCGCTGAAGTCAGCGGCACCCATGCCGCCTATTTTCAACGCACTGAGCCCACCAATGCCCAATTTCCTTTGGCCATTTCCCCGGGACAAAAAGCCACGTTTACCGTGGCCTGTACGCCCAAAATTGCTGGCACCTTGACTGCCAATTTGGTGGTCAGCACCAATGTGGATGCAGTCCCAATTCTCACTTTTCCTTTGACTTGTGAAGGAGTGGCCGCCACTTACACTGCCAGTTTGACCAAGGGAAGCTCTATCGATTTTGGTGAGACAGCAGTCAATAGCACCCTAACTAATAACAGTTTGGTGATTAACAATAACAATTCGGCTCAATTGCAAATTGCGGCCAGTCTTTCCGGCGGCAACAAAGGCGATTTTACAGTTTCTCCAACTTCATTTACGCTCGACAACGGGCAAAGTCAGGTTCTCAACTTACAATGCACTCCCAAAGCAGGTGGGGAACGCAAAACCAAACTGGTGCTGACCACCAATGATCCTACCCAGCTGACTGTCGAATATCCTTTAATTTGTGAGGGACTGGCACCTAAAATTGTCCTCACTCCCAGTTATACCGATGTGGTCTTTGGCAGCGCCAAGCCCGGGCAATCGATCAGTAAAACTATCAGCTTCACTAACCAAGGCAATCAAGACCTGAATGTGAAAGTCAGTCATTCCTTAGTCGCTGGTTTTGCAATGGTCACTATTCCCATTGAATTCAACCTGGTCCCTGGCAGTTCCGACACCATTGGGCTGACTTGCACGCCCCAAGCCAGTGGGGAATCTTACTCGGCAACTGTAACTCTTGACACTAATGATCCTCAGCAACCTAAAATCGAGTATAAGTTGACTTGCAGCGCCACCGATGACACGGCTCCTCTTTATGACTCGTTTTTTATCATTCCCGGAGGCACTCTTAACTTTGGAGCAGTGGCAGTGGGCGGAATTCTTGAAGATACTTTTTGGATTCGAGAAGTTGGCAATGCCGATCTTAAAGTAAGTCTGGATCCCAGTAATGATTTGGAAACTCAAGGGTTTAGCATAGTGACTCCCACCAGTTTTCCCGTTGTTTTAAAAGATCATGATCCTGAAGTAGCGGTTACTGTTCGCTGTCAACCGAAATCGGGGGGTCTCCACAGCGCCACGCTGAAATTTCTGAACACAGACATTGCAGGGACTCCAGTCGATTCAGTCACCAATTATCCCAATCCCAGTTACACCTTAACCTGTGAAGGTTTGACCGCAGGCTACGATTCCACTCCCAGTCCCAATGGAACAGTGGATTTTGGCAGCAAGGCTATAGGGGGCAGTGTTGCCAAAGATTTAGAAGTTAAAGAGACTGGGGCTGTCAACTTGACAGTCAAGCTGGCAGATCCTGCCATCACTGGTGAACATGCCACAGCCTTCTCTGTGAGTTCCACTTCCTTTCCGCTCAACATTGCCAATGGGGGTGCATCCAAAAAATTCCCAGTAACCTGTATTCCCGACCACATTGGATTGCATACCGCCGAATTACGGTTGACCAGCACTGATCCCAACAACCCAACTCCCACTTATTCCCTCAGATGCACCGGATTAGAAGCAGTGGGACCGGGCTATTCCTCTAACCCAGCTGTTAATGGTAGCTTGGATTTGGGCAACAGTCCCATAGGGCAAACGGTGCGCAAAAGTTTGGAAATTCAAGAAGTGGGTTCCAGTGTGCTCAAGATTGAAGGGGGAACTCCTCAGCTTAGCGGTGCTCATGCCACAGACTTTGGGGTGGACACCAATTCCGCTGGTGTAGCAACTTGGCCCTTGTATGTTCCAGATGGAAGCACCACTGCTGCTCCAATCCGCGTTGAGATTACATGCACGCCTTCTGCTTTGGGCATCCGCACTGCCACATTGACTTTGGGAACTAATGATTCTCGATATCCCAATCCTCAATATACACTGACTTGTGGAGGTGATCCGGTTGTCGCTCCAACCCAGACAACTCCCCCGGCACAGACAACTTCTCCGATACAAACGGTCCCTGCCTCAGTTTTGGAACCTAATCAGTTGTTTATACAAGTAAAAGGCAGTGGGACTGGTGCGGTGACCAGCACTCCCAAACTTGTTAATTGCCAAACTCAGAACTACAGTTGTCAGTACAGTTTTGCAACGGTACAACAATTTGAATTGTTGGCCAAACCGGCTGCTGATTCTCAATTTGATGGATGGGGAGGGCATACCAGTTGTGCCAATGGAAATCCGCGGGTTGCTGGCAGTGTGTTGTGTATTGCTTATTTTAACTTGCTACCACCTGAGGAGACTGCTTCTCCTGCAGATACGGTCCCAATTGATGAGCCGCTGACTTCTACAACGGATGATTCTCCAACCCCAGCAACTTTAGAGGTTGAGCCTGTGGCTGTGGAAACAGGGGTGCCACAGGTCCCGGTAGAAATTGATCCGGTCCCAACTTCTCCAGAAAATACGTCTACTTCGCCAATCGCTGATGATTCTCCAGCTGAAATTGGGCAGGCAGTGGTTGAGCCCGAAGGCAATTCTCCGATCAGCTCGGAAGAACAATCGATGGAAGAGGTTGGGCAGTTAGAGTTGCCAGAAGATACTGAGATTGTGGATAACGATCCTGAGGCTCAACACAGTCAACCCATTGAAACAGTGAGCGAATTGCCTGTGCAGACTTCCTCTGACTCTGCCCAGGATTTGCCGGTCAACTCCAATGTTGGGACTGTGGACGTGGCAACGGTTGAGGAAAGTGATGATGAGGAAGAGTCCGTGCCGGCTTGCCCAAGCACGGGCATGATGGATTGGGTATGTAATTATCAACAGGCGGCGGCTTATGACTTGATGGTGACCAGCCAGGGTAATATTTCTAATGTGATTCTCAGCGGGACCGTTTCTAATCAGGGCTGGATATCCAATGCTATTGTGCAACCGAACACTTTGTTGACAGGTGGAACTTTAAGTGGCTACATTGAGAACCAAGGTATATTGAGTAATTTCTTGTTTCGAGGCGCCTTGCTGCAAGGGGGATTGCTTGAAGGAGAGATCACGGTTAATAATCCAATGGGCGGTATTATCCACGATGTTCACTTGGCAGCCGGAACTTCTGTGGTGGGCGGTCAGTTGAAAGGTCGAATTGAGGGTGATCCAAAGGCGCCAGCTCATTTGTCTAAGTTGCGCATTCTTCCCAATACTTATTTGGCTCATGTTATCTTGGCAGTTGATGTGGAGTTGCCAAAGCAGTTTACATTGGGACCCGGTGTGCAGTTTGTGAAAGTATTTGGCAAGCCGGGAAGTGATGAAGGAATGGTGCAAAATCCCTCAGATCAAGGTGAGACTCAAAATAATGAGGATGAATTGGAAACTGCAAATGAAGAGTCATCAGTCTCTGACGATTTTGAGGTTGAACCGGGAAATGATTTGAATGAAGTGGGAATAACAGAATCTGCTGCTCCTCAGGTATGGTTGGTTGAGGAAGAGGAGGATTTGGAATCATTAGAATCAATGGCAGACTCTTTTGAGCCCAGCAGCACCACAGGAATAGGTTTGACGGTTGAAGGAGAATTGGTTGCAACTCAGGCAGATTTTGTTCCTGAAATTTTGAGTGTCAATGGGAATTTAGGCAATCATGCTTTGTTGTTCCCGGATCAGGCTAAGGATTTGAATTTACAGGTTCAATTGCAAGTTGATCCTGCTCATGTGGGAAATGCAGCAGAGTTGTTGGTGATGGTTCATTATCAGCATCGTTCTGAATCTTTATACTACTCAAAAGTAGGGGAAAGTTGGTGGCCTTGGGAGTATACCATGAGTGAAGCCCCGGCCACGAAAGTGTATTCTCGTTTGCCAGCGAGTTTGACGGTGCCTATTTTTCAGGGTGATCTGAGTGCTTATCAGGGAGAATTCACGGTATTTGTGGGTTATCGTTTGACTGGGGAACAGACTCTATTTTACAATGGCAATTCTCCCTTACATTTTTTTGTAAATTTGGCGCCGGAAAAGTGTTTGTTGTATGCCTTACATGATGGGCAGTTGAATAATTCTCAATTCCTTAAGATCGATCTCAGTGAGGATTTGGCGGGTAATTTGCAGGCTTTGGGACCGGTTTATAAGGGCCATGATATTGAGAGTATGACTTTACATCCTGCCAATCCCGATGTGCTTTATGCTGCTTCTGGAGATGATGCTCGTATCAAGGGAGAAAAGGTGAGTTCCGGGATTATTTATACGGTAAACCGCAAGACTGGTGCCTTGACCAAAGTGGGTGTTTCTGGGTTTGAACAGGTGGCTGCACTGTCCTTTAATCCGGTGGATAAAACGTTGTGGGGTTGGGGAAAAACCAGTAAACTCAAGGGTGTAGGAAAGTGGAGTGGTTTGATTCTCATTGATGCTAAGACGGGTAAGGCCAGTCCATTTCAACAGTTTGATATTAACAAGTATGATATGGGAGATATCACTTGGTCCAAGGATGGGAAAAAGTTATATGCTTCCAGCAGTCGGGAGAATATTATTTGGGTGTATGATCGGGCATCTCAAACTATTGAAAAAGCGTGTGAGAATGTGACTGAGGGTCGCATTGAGGCTTTGGATGCGCAACCCAATGGGATTTTATTGTTGGGATCAAATTCTCGACAGAATTACACTTCGATCATGGCCTTTGATCCAAGCACGTGTGAGATTGTGAAGTCCCAAGATTATCGAAATGCTCGATATGATGATATTGAGGCTATTGTGTGGCCGGCTGCAGAGTGCAATGATCAGTCGTGGTTGAATCCTTGATTGAGGCAGTTTATATTTGAAGTGAGGCTGGTCTCATGGTTGCTAGGAATGGGACTGATGATAGAAGCAAAATTGTCCTTTCCCAGCTTCTTTGGCTTGATACATGGCATGATCAGCATACTTTAAAAGTAGATCAATTTCTTTGCTGTCTCTGGGATATACGGTGATGCCAATGCTGGCTGAGATGAGAACTTGATGGCCGCCAACGGAAAAAGGTTGTTGTAAGCAGTGTACAATGTCGGCGGCCACTCGGCCAGCATCTTGGGATTTGCGTATATTTTTGAGAATGATGGTGAATTCGTCTCCCCCTAATCTGGCTACAGTGTCGGTTTCTCGAACACAGTGCCTTAGGCGTTTGGCCACTTCTTGTAACAGTTGATCGCCAGTGGCATGCCCAAGTTGGTCGTTGACCGGTTTAAATCCATCTAAGTCAACGAATAATAAAGCAAACAGTTGGTTATGTTGGTGGGCCCATATTTGGGTTTGTAGCAGATTGTCTTGAAACAGTAGGCGATTGGGAAGTTGGGTTAAGGAATCATAGTTGGCCAGGTAGCGAATGTTTTCCATGTCTTCTTGTAAACGGGAAATGTCAGTGAGAATGGCTACATATTGTTCAATTTGTTGTTTGTCATTGGTGATGGCAGAGATGGAGAGCCAAGCTACATACACTTCTCCAGTTTTTTTGCGGTTCCAAATTTCTCCTTGCCAGTGGCCAGTTTGGCGAATGCTGTTCCACATTTGAGTGTAAAAATGGTGATCGTGACGGCCGGAAGATAGGGAGTGGGTGGTTTTTCCATGCACTTCTTCTGGCAAATAGCCGGTAATTTTAGTGAAGGCCGGGTTAACTTGAATGATACGATTGTGGAGATCGGTGACCAAAATGCCATCTGCGGTGCTTTCAAAAATGGCGGCGGTGAGTCGCAAGGCTTCTTCTTGTTGTTTGCGTGCGGTAATGTCAGTGCCCACGGATAGGACTAGAGTTGAGCCGTTGGCTTGAATGAATGGTTTTTTGGTGATTTGAAAGTGATGCAATTCTCCTTGTAAATCGTAACAACTTTCTTCAAGAATCAATTCTTTCCGCAATTGAATAACTTCTTGTTCCCTTTTGGAATAGAGTTTTTCCATTTGTTCAAGCGGGTGACTTTGTTCAATGGGTAGACGATTGATTAAGGCGTCAACCGTGGTTCCCAACAGGGTGGCCAAGGCTTGGTTGGCAAAAATGAAGTTACCAAAGTAGTCTTTGATGAAGATGAGATTGGGCACGCTGTCTACAACCAGTCGAATGAATTCCCGTTGACGATGGATTTCTTCTTCGGCTAATTTGCGTTCCGTAATATCTCGGGTGACGATGTACATGGTTTCTTGATCAACCAGTGGGTAAACGTTCCAAGAGAGCCATTTGTAACTGCCGTTTTTGCATAGGTAACGATTTTCAAAGCCGCAAACAGTTTCTCCCAAAGCCAGTTTTTGTACAGTTTTACGGGAATTTTCATAGTCATCTTTGTGTACAAAATCCATGGGTGATCTTCTGAGTAGTTCTGCTTTGGTCCATCCTAAAGTTCGTTCCCAAGCCAAATTGATTTCTTTGAATTGTAGGTCGAATCCAATGATGGATTGCATGTCCAATGACAGGTTGAATAGACGGTGTCGTTCCTCAGCGTCTTGTTTTTGTTTGGTGACGTCGGTGACCGTGGTGACTCTCAAACGTTGGCCATTGGGCCGAATGATGAGGGCCATGGTGAAACCGACTTTTTTATATTCTCCAGTTTTGCTGCGTAGAGTCCATTCTCCTGAACCTTCTATTTTGGGATTGCCATTGAGAAATTCTTGGTGCATTCGCAGAGCAGGTTGATGATGAATGGTGTCTAATACCATGGTAAATGGTTGACCAATCAGTTCTTCTGGCTGATAATGGAAGAGTTGGCAATAGGCTGGATTGACGCGTATAAACAGGCCTTGTTCGTCTGTGATGCAAAGTCCCACTCGAGTGACTTCAAAGATAGCAGAAAGTAGGGTTTCATTTTCTTGTAGGGCTTGCTCGGTTTTTTTACGTTGGGTAATGTCAACGTAGGTGCCCACCATGCGATAGGGTTGTTGATGGGGATCCCAAAGCGCAGCGGCTCGTGCCAAAATCCAGCGATATTCTCCATTTTTATGGCGCATTCGATAGGTGCTTTCATAACGGGACATTTGTCGGTCTAAATAGGCTTCAATGGTAAACCACATTTGGGTAAAGTCGTCGGGGTGCACAAAGCGACACCATTCGTCCAAATGGTTGGAAATTTCATGGTCTTCATAGCCGAGGATATTTTTCCAACGGGGGGAAAGGTAAATTTCATTGGTGATCAGATTCCAGTCCCAAAGTCCGTGATTTGAGCCTTGAACTGCCAATTCAAAGCGTTCTTCTGTATCTCGGAGTAGTTTCTCGGCATGTTTTTGGGGAGTAATGTCAGTGGCTACGGCATAGAATTGGACGTTTTGGGATATGACATTAATTTGCCAGTTTAACCAATGGTAATGGCCCGCGCAATCCCGCCAACGATTGGCTAGGGTGATGGGGTGGTGTTGGGTGATCAGTTGTTGTAAAATTTGGCGACTGTTTGAGAGATCATCCGGGTGAACCCAATTGAGAAAATGACTTTTTTCCAAATCAGTACTGACCACATTAAGTTGTTGTTCCCAAGCCGGATTGACCTTGATAATGGTGCCTTGAGCATCTAATATACAAAGTAGGGCTGAGGAGCAGAAGAAAAAGTCACCAGGTGACCATGATGTGTTCATGAGAGTATATTAAGTGGTGGATTGTAGGACATTGGAAGGAGCAATTTTCATGACAATGAATTCATTGGTGTCTACATTCAGTGGGTAGGCCCACAAGGACAAGCCTATTTTTCTCTCAGTCTTTTTCTAAAGGGGTCAAGTTATAAGCATTTCCCAATTTAAAAGAGAGAATTAATGCTTTCCCTTATCAGTTCGAAATTAAGTCAGGAGAATATTAATGAGGAAAATAGTGGTCGGTTTAAGAAATTATGGTTTATTTTTGGTGATTATTCCAATGACTGCTTGTCAAATGTTGCCTTTTGCCCAGCCTCCCACCGTGGCTTCTGTAACAGTCCCCGTAACTTTACTAGCAGATGCAAATTTGAGTGCAATGAGTGTGGGTGACACGGGGGGTAGATTGACGGAAAGGGGGCTGCAATTTACTTTGGATGCAGTATTTTTTGATGTTGACCGTGCTGGGTTACGTTCGGAGGGAAGACAGGCAGTTGAACAATTTGTGGAAGCCATTCAACGCCAAGCAGCCAATGTTGTGTATGTGGAAGGGCATACTGATAATACGGGGGAGGCTGCTTACAATCAGATGCTTTCAGAAAAACGGGCTCAGGCTGTTAAGGCTGCCTTGGTGGCCAAGGGAATTGATTCAAATCGGTTGGTTGTGCAAGGATATGGGGAAACTCGGCCGATTGCCAATAACTCGACTAAGGCTGGACGCCGGCAAAATCGTCGGGTGGAAATTACTATTTCTAAGGAGTTTCTACAAAAAGGGTCATTGTCATCCCCAGTTAGCAGTTGCTTGCATCATCCGCCGGTGGCTTGGCAAGGATGTAATGCCCCTTTGGCTAAGACTTTTTGAGTCCAGCAGGGGGATCGAAATCCCTTTTAAGGGGGATAAAAAGGTTCGCAGCGTTTAATTAGGCGGTTGGATTAAAAGG
Organism: Thiomargarita sp.; assembly: GCA_020721005.1. Lineage (GTDB taxonomy): Bacteria > Pseudomonadota > Gammaproteobacteria > Beggiatoales > Beggiatoaceae > DYNP01. Next base: position 6,269 of record DYNP01000009.1, on the reverse strand, counting down.
AAGAATTTCTTTTTCTCTTAAAAGGGAAAACTGTTCATTTATCCCTTTTAAGGGGGGAGGAACCTGGAGTGACTAAATAACTCAACTTCAGTTATTGTAGTTCTGTGGAGGGAGTTTGATATTCTCCTTCCGCGGAGATCAATAGACCATTTTTAAATTGAAGTTGTTGAAGCACAAAGAGGGGGTTGCTTTGAAATCCTAACTCTTGCGCAGTCCCATCGGCCAAGGTAAGTTGGCCGTGGCCAGTCCGTTTACCTTCTATAAATTCTCCCTCATAACGATCTCCGCTGAAATTGGTATAGATGCCATGTCCGGTGCGTTGATCTTTGCTGAAATTACCCTCGTACCGATCTCCTTCAGCCCAGTTAAGTACGCCTTTACCATGACGCTGCCCATTCACCATTCCCCCTTGATAACGGTCTCCATTTGCCCAAATGTAGATGGCATTTTCATCAGATCGCTGATTTTGTTGATAGTGACCTTCATAACGATCACCATTGCTCCAAATGTAAACACCTTTGCCATGAAGTTGACCGGCAGAGAATTGGCCTTCATAACGATCACCATTTGCCCAGATATAAGTGCCATGACCAGTTCGTTCTCCATCAACATAAATGCCCTCATAACGATCACCGTTAGGCCAGGTTAAGGTAATATTCCCATTGAGTGGAGTTTGTTGTTGAACCACTGAGTCAGGAGGAGTGGTTAGCAAAGTTGCAGTGTCCACTTTGGGCACGGTAGATTCAGGGGTCTTTGCTAAAAATTCCCCTTCGGAAAATCGACCTGATTTAAATTGTCCCTCAAACCGATCTCCATTAGCCCAAATGTAGAGCCCTTCCCCGTCTCGTTTACCTTCTAAATATTCCCCCAAATAACGGTCGCCATTGGACCAGATATATTCGCCTTGGCCATCCATTTTTCCTTCAAAGAATTCTCCTTGGTAACGGTCTCTATTCTTCCAAATGTAAAGCCCTTGGCCAGTACGTTGTTTACCGACATAGTCCCCGGCATAACGGTCCCCATTTGGCCAGGTGACACTCCTTTTGACCGTTTTCTCCTCTTCCTCCGCTTGTAAATTAAATAGGGGGAATAAAGTGAGCGCTATCAGCAAATAATAGGGTGATTTGTTGAGCATAATGTGATTTCCTTAGGAAACTTGTCAATCTTGTTGATGGAGAATGACAAGTTTTCGGCCGGTTAACTGATTGCAGAGTACCATTTGGAACCAAACAATCCGCCTTCCTTTGCCTTCCAACCATTGTCTTCCATCATTTTTTTCAAACGTTTTTTCAGTTCAGGTTCGGGCAATTTACCCTTAGTAGCCGATTTGAAAAGTGCCAGAGTGTCTTCAAATTCCTTTTTGTCAACTTTACCGTCATTGGAAGAAAACCGTTCCAACATCTCTTTGGCCCGTCCCTCCGCTTCTCGTTCCAAAGCCAGTCCTTTTTCCGAAGCCACCTGTTGAATGATGGCTTGTCCTTCCGCAACTGAGATGCCTATTTTAACCCCCTCCTCCAAGATCTTTTTTTCCTCAGTCCGGTCAATATAGCGATCATCAAAAACTTGCAACATGATGTGGTCAACCAGTTGTCGCTTGGCATCGTCTGAAACGGCCATTGTTCATCTCCTTATAGATTAGAGAACCAGGAACCACCTGAAAATAAGCCTTCCTTAGGCTTCCACTCCTTATCCAGCATCATCTGTTTCAGGCGTTGTTTGATATCAGGATCACGAATTTTCCCTTTGGTAGCGGAACGAAATAAAGAAACGGCTTCCTCGAACTCTTTCTTGTTGATCAATCCGTCATTATCCAATGCATTTTGTAAAAAGGCGCTGGTTTGTTCCTCTGCATTGCGCTCCACCACCAGGCCCTTTTCCTCAGCCACTTCTTTGAGGATTGCCAAACTTTCTTCAACACTGATCCCATTCTTCACGCCCACTTCCAAGATGCGCTTTTCTTCAACTCGATCAATGAATTTGTCGTCAAATCCTTGGAGCTTGATGAACTCTATAAACTGGCTTTTAATGCTATCTGAAACTGCCATCAGTGAAAAACTCCCATGTATAGAAAAAACTGTGGAAAATCAACTGGAAAAGAGATTGTTCAGGAGGGAATTGTTGAAAACCATTTACTTCCGAATAACCCACCTTCTTTTACTTTCCAACCATTTTCCAGTACCATTTGTTTAAGTCTCTTTTTGAGGAGAGGATCAGGCACCTTGCCTTTGCAAGCCAACTTAAACAAAGAAAATGCATCCTCAAATTCCTTTTTGTCAATCACACCATCGTTGAGGGCAAATTGTTGCAATAACTCCTTGGCGCGTTCCTCAACTACTCTTTCGACAACCAAATCCTTTTCGTTAGCCACTTGGTGGATAAGCGCAAGACCTTCCTCTACGGTAACTCCCTTTTTGACACAAGCTTCCAAGATTTTTTTTTCTTCTAACCTGTCAATGTACTGATCATTATACACCTGCAAAAGGATATATTGAATCAGTTCTTGACGAATTGCTTCTGATACGCCCATAAATATTTACCTTCATGATTTTTAAGGGGTGACTATTTAATTATATCATACAATTATTCTTGCATGAATTTCCAGAAGGCATTCCACCTTATTGGGATATATAAGCAAAGTTTGAAAAATAAAAGGGTATAACCAACTTACTTTCTTGATTAAAAAGTAATTTTCATAAACACAGGACCTATTGGATACAGTTTTCCGCAGCCTTCTAAAAACTCAATTTTTGAATCTACCAACCATATGCAACTAAAAATGACATTTTGTCAGTTATAAAAGTATTTTTTAATCATCAACTTACTCTTCAGGCCCTCTTAACTGCTGTTAAAATGGCAGAAAATATCCTTAGCAACTGAATAATTCCAAAAGGTAAGTTCGCTGACAAAAAATAATAAAATCATAGAGTAAACTCTTTTCAGACCACTAAGGCATAGACTATGCCAACTGTCTAAACCTGCCCGGTTAACCTCAATTGTTCTGTCTTATGTAAGGTTAATTAGAGTATACTTGAATTGAGCACTTGAAAATAACATTCTTATACCTTTGGAATTTCACTTGCTTTTTGGTATGCTTGTCAATTGTCAAGTTTGAACAAGATAACCCCACGTCTCTTTCCCTAATCTTGAATTTTCAAGGAGGGATTGTTTTCGGACTATCTTTTAGACGTATAGATGTTTCAAAAAATAGAAACATCACCTAATAAATACCACTACCCACTTAAATATTAAGGATGAAGAAATAATGATGCGTAATTTCAAAAAATCAGTTGGTCTTATCGCAATGATTGGCACCTTGGTGGCTATGCCACAAATCGTCACTGCCCAGTATGGTATGGGCGGTATGTACCCAATGTACGGTATGGGCATGGGCTACGGCATGGGCATGGATGGTATGTATCCAATGTACGGCATGAACTATGGCATGGGCGGTATGGGTGGCATGGGCATGAGCGGCATGAACTATGGCATGGGCGGCATGGGTATGAGCGGTATGTACCCAATGTACGGCATGAACTATGGCATGGGCGGCATGGGCGGCATGGGCATGGGTATGAACGGTATGTATCCAATGTACGGCATGAACTATGGCATGGGCGGTATGGGCGGCATGGGCATGGGCGGCATGGGTATGGGTGGTATGTATCCAATGTACGGCATGAACTATGGCATGGGCGGCATGGGCGGCATGGGCATGGGCGGTATGTACCCAATGTACGGCATGAACTATGGCATGGGCGGTATGGGCGGCATGGGCGGCATGGGCATGGGCGGTATGTACCCAATGTACGGCATGAACTATGGTATGGGCGGTATGGGTGGCATGGGCGGCATGGGCATGAGTGGTATGTACCCAATGTACGGCATGAACTATGGCATGGGCGGTATGGGTGGTATAGGTGGTATGTACCCAATGTACGGCATGGGCATGGGCGGTATGGGCATGGGCGGCATGGGTATGGGCATGGCAGGCATGGCTGGAAAAGAATGTAACCAACAAGGCATGTCCGGTATGGGTGGCATGTCCGGTATGGGTGGCATGTCCGGTATGGGTGGCATGTCCGGTATGAGTGGCATGTCCGGTATGGGTGGCATGTCCGGTATGGGTGGCATGTCCGGTATGGG
>DYNP01000009.1:0-2026 GCA_020721005.1 Thiomargarita sp. | reverse complement strand
CCGGTATGGGTGGCATGTCCGGTATGGGTGGCATGTCCGGTATGGGTGGCATGTCTGGTATGGGTGGCATGTCCGGTATGGGTGGCATGTCCGGTATGGGTGGCATGTCCGGTATGGGTGGCATGGGCGGTATGTCCGGTATGTCCGGTATGGGTGGCATGTCCGGTATGGGTGGCATGTCCAGTATGGACGGTATGAGTGGAATGTCTGCCGATAAGAAAGAAGAGAAATAAGCTCTCTCTTAATCTCGAAACCTAAATTTCACTAACTGTAACTGTATCGAGTTAGTCCCTACTCCTAAAAACAACATTTTTTTTGGTTTAGGGATTAACAACTTCCCCTTTTTAAGGAGATATTGAGACCCATGAAAAAAAGTAGCCTAGTTTATGCGAGTATCATTTTAGCCTACAGCTGGAATGTAAATGCTGCTGAAGGGGATGTTTTTGTAGCTGGCGTGAAGCCGGATCAACGTCCAGCCAATGCCCCGTCCATTACCAAAATGGACAAACCACGTTCATGGTATGATCGGGCAGTCACTGGAATTGTGCCCCCTTATCCTGCCAGCTTCCGTTTCATCGACCATCAGGGCAATTGGTACACTCCATTTAACAACCCTGGTATGTTAACACCGTATGATATTCGGGGTTGGCATCAAATCGACCAATAAACTCATCTTCTCAAAACAAATCAAGCGTACAACCAATCGAGGTGAGTAACTATTCTATCTTACTCACCTCTTTAATTTAGACCACACCACCCTCAACACTCATCCCCTCAAAAAAGTAATTTTCCCTTCACAATATCTCCCTCCTTGAAAATTACCTCCTTAAATCTATCCTCCTTTTAAAACCTCAAACCCCAATATGTTCAGAAATATGAAGTACCCAAAAACCTATTTCTAAACATAATAGCCAACGAACCATAAAAAGAAACCGCATGTTCCGCGTATCTGTGTAAAATGTGCTGAGCGTTAATGTCAGCGCATATCACGCGATCTACATGGGCTTTTTTTATGGTGCGCTAGCTATACCTCTCCCGATTTAACAAACATTGGATTCTGAACCGTCAATTTGCCTACGAATTTCTATCTGTTTTAGCAACCTCGGACTCAAGAACTCACCTTGTTAACGTAAAATCTTCACTCCTCATCAGGATAAAAGTTTACCCAAAATTAAGTATGTCATTTTGACATATCCGTTTTGTGATTTTAATTCAAACAGTTAATTGGCTCCATGCTAAGTAGTCTGTAATAATGTCATGAAATACCCGATAAAAATGCCCTTCAGGTAACCAAAACTAATGCGGACTTTCCCTATAAAATTAATCAGTTGCACACAATATAACCCAACTGGCACAATCGTTGCCTAGTTCCAAACCGTGCTCAAGGGGCTTTGTACCTCGTTAATGAGGCTGGCCATTTTGAGTGTCTGTCTAGTTCAGATTTTCAAGGATAGCCATAATTAAGCTGAGACAGAATTAAGGTTAATGAAAGTGTCTCTTATGTCAAGCCAAGGATTGCATATAACAAGCGTAACCAACCACAAATTTGAAGTTTATTCCTAATTAGGAGGATAATGAATGCGTAACCTGAAAAGAGCCATCGGTCTTATCGCTGTCGTCGGTACTTTAACTGCTGCTTCCGCTAATGCCATGTATGGTATGGACGGTATGTACGGTATGGGCATGGGCGGCATGGGTATGAGCGGTATGTACCCAATGTACGGCATGGGCATGGGCGGCATGGGCATGGGCGGCATGGGTATGAGCGGTATGTACCCAATGTACGGCATGGGCATGGGCGGCATGGGTGGCATGTACGGCATGTATCCAATGTACGGTATGGGTATGGGCGGCATGGGCGGCATGTACGGCATGGGCATGGGCGGCATGGGTATGAGCGGTATGTACCCAATGTACGGCATGGGCATGGGCGGCATGGGCGGCATGGGCGGCATGTATGGCATGTACCCAATGTACGGCATGGGCATGGGCGGCATGGGCATGGGCGGCATGGGCATGGGCGGCA
>DYNP01000084.1 GCA_020721005.1 Thiomargarita sp. | reverse complement strand
CCCCCTAGCCGTAACAGTGCTCTACCCCCGAGAGTGAGACACGAGGCGCTACCTAAATAGCTTTCGAGGAGAACCAGCTATCTCCGAGCTTGATTAGCCTTTCACTCCTATCCACAGCTCATCCGAATCTTTTTCAACAGATCCCGGTTCGGGCCTCCAATAGGATTTACCCCATCTTCACCCTGGCCATGGATAGATCGCCCGGTTTCGGGTCTACTCCCAGAGACTTAACGCCCTATTCAGACTCGGTTTCCCTATGCCTCCCCTATACGGTTAAGCTTGCCACTGAAAGTAAGTCGCTGACCCATTATACAAAAGGTACGCAGTCACATGACTAAATCATGCTCCCACTGCTTGTACGCATACAGTTTCAGATTCTATTTCACTCCCCTAACAGGGGTTCTTTTCACCTTTCCCTCACGGTACTGGTTCACTATCGGTCGATAACGAGTATTTAGTCTTGGAGGATGGTCCCCCCATCTTCAGACAGGATAACACGTGTCCCGTCCTACTTTCCCCACACAATCTACTGCTTTTTCGCATACGGGACTATCACCCTTTATTGTTGACCTTTCCAAGTCATTCTGCTAAAACAATAAACTGCTTTATGTGGTTAGACTGATCCGCTGTCGCTCGCCGCTACTCACGGAATCTCAATTGATTTCTTTTCCTCTAGGTACTTAGATGTTTCAGTTCCCTAGGTTCGCTTTCCTATCCTATGAATTCAGATAGGAATACCTCCTAAGAGGTGGGTTCCCCCATTCGGAAATCTTCGGGTCAAAGCCTGTTTGCCGGCTCACCGAAGCTTATCGCAGGCTACAACGTCCTTCATCGCCTGTTATCGCCAAGGCATTCACTGTATGCGCTTATTCACTTGACCATATAACCCCAAAAATTCTGAGATCACAAAGCCTTACAACATTTGCTGATAAGATGCATATACCTTATATTTACTATACAGCTTCCTAATTGTCTAAAGAACACTTTAAAATAATCAGTCATAAGAAATCATTTATTCAATGACTGCTTATCACTAATCACTCAGTGCAAGTTTTAAAAATTCAAAGTCTGGTGGAGCCAGGCGGGATCGAACCGCCGACCTCCTGCGTGCAAAGCAGGCGCTCTCCCAGCTGAGCTATAGCCCCTCAAGTTCAGTTATTACACAACAATTACCACCGTTGCCTACAATAAACTCAACCCACTGCACTTAAAACGCACAGATAAGTGGTGGGTCTGGGTGGACTCGAACCACCGACCTCACCCTTATCAGGGGTGCGCTCTAACCACCTGAGCTACAGACCCAATTATTGAATTTCGCTTAATCAAGTAATTTGTGTGAATGCTTACATCAATTTGGAACACCTAATATTCTTTAAAGGAGGTGATCCAGCCGCAGGTTCCCCTACGGCTACCTTGTTACGAC
>DYNP01000083.1 GCA_020721005.1 Thiomargarita sp. | reverse complement strand
CGGAAAATCAACGGATTGGTGTGAATCAAACGCAATTTGTTGTTAATTCGCAACCTGCTTTAAGTCAAGTTTTAGTCAAAGAATCGAATGGAATCAAGACGTTTTATGTTTACGGCTTAGGTTTAATCGGTGAAGAGACGAATGGTCAGTATCGTACTTATCATTTTGATTATCGCGGGAGTACAGTTGCTTTAACTAACGAGACCGGGCAAGTAACACAGCGGTTTCAGTATGCCCCATATGGGGAGTTGGTTAGTGGTGAGACGACTCAAACGCCATTTTTGTTCAATGGCATGTACGGCGTAATGACTGATAATAACGGGTTGTATTACATGCGGGCGCGGTATTACAATCCGGGGATTAAGCGTTTTGTTAATCAGGATATTTTGTTGGGGGGTATTGTTGAAGGGCAGACGTTGAATCGGTATGCTTTTGTCACTGGCAGACCAATCAATTTCGTTGATCCCTTTGGATTGGAAATTCTCCCACCGGAATATTATGAGTATGATACTTCTTCGGCACTAGTATCTCCCGTTATGAGCATGACCGCGATAATTCTCATTGGTTTAGTGCCTGGCGGCGGTGAGGCATTAGACTTGGATGTTCTCTTTGGGATTAGTGGTCCATCATCAGGATGGGACAAATTTGGTGCTGGTAGTAGTCTAGTGTTAAGTGCTTTGACGCTGGGAGCGTCACCTAATTTTGGGGGCACTCTCAAGTGTTCAGAGTATATATCAATTTGGAAAGCTCCTCAAAAGGGCAAGGGACAACGACAATTAGAACATGGTTATTCACCTGCTGATTTCTGTGAAGGAGATAAATGTGCCTATTTTGCCAAAGAGAGAGAACTGGCTGAAGAGTACGCATATCATTATGGAGAGGGTGTCATTGAAATTATGGTTCCTAAAGATGTTTACGAATCTAGATTAAAGCAGTATGAATATCTATACCAAGGAGGACCATACACCGAATTACCAATTCTTCACAGTGAATTTGATGTACTCAATAATTCTACAAGGGAGTGGCATAAATGAAAGAGAGTATCTGGATCCAACTCAAAAATAATTTGAGTATTGGAGAACTTTTATCCGGTCGAGTGTCAAGGCATGAGCCTTACGGAATTTTTGTAGATGTAAATTTGCCAGTTGAAGGTATTATACAAATTACTGATTTTAAAGATGAAGGTATTATGTCATCTCAAGAATATCCCCCCATAGGTAAAGAAATTGAGGCTGTAGTATTAGGTTTTAAAGAAAGTGGCAAACAGATCTGGTTAGGAGTTCGTCCTAGTCAACTGGCTGCTGCAAAAAAAACTAATCCATTGCTGGTTGCGTAACGTGAGTGTAGCAAGCGTAGGGTACGTTAGGCGTGTGTGTTTGCGCCGTAACGCACCTTGGTTGGAATTCCCGGTTACTTTTTTTTGGT
>DYNP01000082.1 GCA_020721005.1 Thiomargarita sp. | reverse complement strand
GGCTAATTCTTATTTTGAGGTGCTATGAAAAATATCCAGCCACCCTAAAGAGGAAAAAGTCTCGATCTTTTATGCCATAATTATTAGCAAAGAACCGTTGTATTTTTCCATTCATGTTTTCAGCCTTTGCATTTGTTTGCCCTTCTTTAAAATAATTAAGGATGTCATCCTGATGTTTTTCTATCATTTTTCTAATTCCACGGAAGGCTGGTATCTTAGATTGGTTTGCGCTGTCACACCAATTGTATAATTCCATTTCAAGGGAGCGTAAGTTCTTGCCAACATTTCGACCATTATACCAAAGCCTGAGTTGTTGGGTTAATTGGTAAGCTGTTTGAAACACCGGATAGCTGCTGAAGAGTTGTTCCATCATCTCTTTTTCATCTTCTTCCCAATCGGGTTGCATCTTGCAAACAATATAACGGCTACGTTCCAACAATTCAATATCTGACCAGGCTTTGTCAGACTTAGGGTTGTCTGTAGTTTGCTTTGCAAGAGTTTTGTCGTTATTCAGGCATTGGGTTTTGATTTGTTTACGTACCTGCTGTAAGGCATCCATAAGATGTTTTATGACATGAAACTTATCCACAACCAACTGAGTGTTAGGGAAAACATCTTTTGCAAACTTTTTATAGGATGGACTCATATCACAGCTTACCGACCTTACATCGCTTAGTTTTTCCGAAAGGTAATCTTCCATGGCTTGCTTTAGTTCTTCCGGTTTCATGGTTTGGGCAAGCAGGGCTATCTTGCCAGTCTGTGCATTGGTCATAATACTGTACATCTTTTTGCCTATTTGTTTTTCGTCAATAGTCATGTGTGTCCCAAAATTCTCTGGCTTGGCTATGGGTACAGGTCTTTCTTTCACCACCTCACCGGTTTCTTTATCTACTACCTGTATTTTCTTCTCGCCCCAAAGGCCCATTTCCACATCTTGCTTGTAGCCACTTAGGTTTTCTTTGTACCAGTAATGCAGTGTCTTGGGTTTGAGACCAAACATATAGGCTACACTACTGATGTTTACCGGATGCTGCTCAATTCTATATTTTTAAAAAGCCAGCCATATCAGGGGTGAGTTTGGATGGATCCTTTGTTAAGGTATATTCATTGCTATAATGAAGGTCGGTGCCTGCTTGTTTCCACCTTCGCCGTTTCATTACTAAATATACTGGCTTTAAGGTAAAGCAATGACTCAGTATCTGAAGCGGATTGCAGAAACCATCCAGCACTATGTCCTTCTTCAATCTTAGCTGATCAGGTATTAGGCTTTCTTTTTCATGGAGTATTATTTGCCACTCAGCTTTCAACTCATGAACTTCGAAAATATCGAAGTACTCTAAAAAATCCCTTGGTACCATCATGCGGCTCAATTCAAAGGATATGTCCTGTTGTGATTGTTTCTTCTTTTGTCCCATCGCAGGCTAAGTTA
>DYNP01000034.1 GCA_020721005.1 Thiomargarita sp. | reverse complement strand
CGCAATATCAATATGATGCGAATGGACGGTTGATTAAAACGCTTCGTCCAAATGGGACCCAACAGATTCGATTCTACGATGTTGCCGGGCAATTGTTACGGCAAATGGATAGCGTCGTGGCGACGGGTGAAATGGTTAATCAGTTTGATTTTACTTATGATGCGGTCGGTAATATTGTCGAGGAGAGAACGAGTCCTGAAGTTGAGCCAGAGATTAATCTGGAGATGACTTATACGGTGGCAAATCGGTTAGCGACTTTTAGCGATAAAATCGTGCAGTTTGATGCCGATGGAAATATGACTCGTGGGATTCTGGGCGGTGAATTGGCAGATTTTGTTTTTGATTCTCGTAATCGGTTGCTACAAGCCGGGAATACGAGTTATCGTTATGATGCGGAAAATCAACGGATTGGTGTTAATAAAACCCGTTACGTGGTTAATTCGCAACCGGCTTTGAGCCAAGTGTTAGTCAAAGAGTCGAATGGAATCAAGACATTTTATATTTATGGCTTAGGTTTAATCGGTGAAGAAACGAGTGGTCAATATCGGAGTTATCACTTTGATTATCGTGGAAGTACGGTCGCTTTAACCGATGAAACTGGGCAAGTCATTCAGCGGTTTCAGTATGCGCCGTATGGAGAATTAGTCAGCGGAGATGCCTCTCAAACTCCTTTCTTATTCAACGGGATGTATGGAGTCATGACTGATGAAAATAGCCTCTACTATATGCGAGCTAGATTCTATAGCCCTGAGATTAAACGGTTCGTTAACCAAGACATTTTACTTGGCAATGTCGAAGGGCAGACGCTGAATCGGTTTGCTTTTGTTACGGGGAATCCTGTGAGTTTTGTCGATCCGTTTGGGTTGGAAAAAACCACAGGCAAATGTGCTGTAGGTGCTTACGATTGTTTACGTTACCAGCTTAACAATCCAAGTGTGAGAGAGTTTGGGGAACAATTATTAAGGATTATTCCTAACGATTTGGTAGAAAAACTCTGGGTATGTGACCGGCCGATTGATGCTTGGTACGGACATATTATTCCTAATCACAAATATATCTGTTGTGACGGAATAAACCAACGTTGTTATGGTCACCAAATAAATAACCTACTCCCTGGTAAAGAAGTGCCAAAAGAAGGTAATCCAACGGGTCAGTGTGAGCTAAGGTTTGTCACACCTCAGAATAGGAAAGCTCATTGTGAATCTCCAAAGTCTCCCTGTAATGCAGGCACTCTAACTTGGAATTGTAGAGATTGGGCTGAATGGGATGGAGAATCAGAATGCCCTCCATGGACTGAATGGGAGTAAGTATGAATAGAACTTCTTTTATTTTCAAAATCTCTGTGGTTGTAGTGCTATTGTTCTATGGATGTGGAAGACCAGAAATTTGTATGCACGATGTGAAAAGTGATTTTGTTATAAGTGAAAATTTAGCAGTTTCCTTATCTCGGAATGCTCTTATAAATAAGGGAATTGATGTATCAGATATGGAACCAGTCCCATATCATTTTGAAACTCCTAAGAGATTATTTGCAAGAGGAGGGCGTAATAATAATTCTGGGTATGTTTTATGGCACAAAATCGGTGAAAGTACACTATTTGAATATTCAGTTTCTATAGAAAAACGAGACGACAAGATATATTGTGACGCTGAAAAGACTAAATAGCCCAACCCCTTGCCGACTCTTAAAAACTATGGCTTGGGCTTGGTTGGCGAAGAGACGAATGGTCAATATCGGAGTTATCATTTTGATTATCATGGAAGTACGGTTGCTTTAACTAATGAAACTGGACAAGTAATTCAGCGGTTTCAGTATGCGCCGTATGGGGAATTAGTCAGCGGAGATGCCTCTCAAACGCCGTTTTTGTTCAATGGGATGTACGGGGTCATGACTGACGATAACGGCTTGTATTATATGCGTGCCCGTTTCTATAGCCCAGAAATTAAACGGTTCGTTAACCAAGACATTTTACTTGGCAATGTTGCCGAAGGGCAGACGCTGAATCGGTTTGCGTTCGTTACAGGACGGCCAGTTTCTTCTATTGACCCCTACGGTCTTAGTGCATTAGTAGACGTATTGCCCATAGCAGGTGGTGCAGCGGCATCTGATGGCCCTTTGCCTATTGGAGAAGCTATCGGAATAGCTATTATTATAGGAGCAATTGTCTATGATGTTGCCACCGAGAACTCTTCACAGTCAAACATTTATTATCACTATACAAGTAAAGCTAATTTGCCACTCATTTTAGCAATTCAACAACTGTTGCCATCTACAGGACCTATTCATGCTAGACATGGTAGCGGTCAATATTTCACTGATATAAGTCCAGAAATGATTGGTGCTGCCACCATTTCTCAGCTAAGTCCAGAACAAATTAAAGAGGGAAAACTTTCAAAGGGTCAAGTAGGTCAGAGGCTCTTTGGCAGTGCCGTAAGAATAGGAAATAAACTCGAAGCTTTCATCGAAGTTGACCTCACCGGATGTCAGGTAATCAATCCTTTCCCCTTTATTCATATGGTACCTAATAGTGGCCCTCTTGATTTGAAAGGACGGATCGTCCGTTCCGGAGAGGTTGGTTTACCATGAAAAAATACTTTAAGGTAGTTTCTGAAGCCATTTTTGGTAGAGGTCATGTGTATTTTGAGTTTGATGGCGAAATGGTGGTCCGACAAGTAGAACATTATGGTGAGAAATGGTTTTCCTCAAGAGAAGACTACCACGAAGGACTTGGCCTCAGTTTATGTGATATTCCTTTGTCACAAATGGAATTGTATGAAGAAGATGAAATAACCCAAGAAGAATTTGAAGCATCTTGGGAACAAGCAGGTAAACACTCATGTCAGTAGTCTATGCCAAGGGAGATCTGTTTCTGGCCAAACACTTCAGAGCATTTGCTCATGGCTGCAATTGTGCGGGTACCATGGGCAAAGGGATTGCGGTGGTGTTTAGACAAAGATGGCCAAACATGTATCAAGAGTACCAAAAACGTTGCGTTAATCATCAGTTTCAACTTGGTGAAGTATTTCACTGGCAAGAAAATGGGTGCCATATTTTTAATCTTGGTACCCAAAAGCATTGGCGAAGCCAAGCGGATATTAATGCCATCCAACAAGCTATGACAACCATGTTAACGATTGCGGAACAGCAAAATATAACCGCCATCGCGTTGCCAAGAATTGGTGCTGGCTTAGGTGGCTTAGAGTGGCAAAAGGTAAAAGACTTAATTCAAAGACTAGCTAATCAAACACCAATCACTTTATTGGTTCTCGAAGAATACCTTAAAGGGGTTTCACCCATCTACTAGCCAGCGTAGTATGCGTTAGGCGCGTGTTTTTGCGCCGTAACTTAATAAAAACGTTGGTGAATCGTTGAGTTACGCTAACACAACCATATCTGAACGCTTGATTGGCGAAGAAACGAATGGTCAATATCGTACTTATCATTTTGATTATCGTGGAAGTACGGTCGCTTTAACTAACGAAACTGGTAGTGTTGTTGAACGTTTTCAGTATTCACCTTATGGATTACTGTTGAGTGGAGACACTTCTATCACGCCGTTCTTGTTCAACGGCATGTATGGGGTGATGACTGATGACAACGGGTTGTATTACATGCGGGCACGGTATTACAGTCCGGAGATTAAACGGTTTGTTAATCAAGATATTTTGCGTGGAAGTGTCGCTGAGGGGCAGACGTTAAACCGATACACGTTTGTTACGGGACGACCTATTTTACTCACAGATCCTTTTGGATTAAGTAGTGAATTTGGTGAAGACGACACTGTATCTCTGGTACTCGACTTCATACCCGTTGTAGGAAGCTGTAAAGGTGCTGTGGAATTTGTAATCGGTGCTGATCCTATTACAGGCGAATCTATTTCCAGATGGTGTTAGAAGAGCTAAATCTGCTGAATTACTTGGTCACGAAACCATTCGTGCGAATATTTACAAGAACAATAAGCTAATTGATAGTGTTGATGTACCCATTGATTCTCTCCTATCTCCTAATAAATCAACTATAGATGTGTCTAGTGATGCAAAAATGGACAGATTTATGAGTATATTGAACGGAATGAAAGAAAACGCATCTTTACCTCCAATTGATGTAGAAGCTGGGTGCAAAGGCGTAAAAATTTGTGACGTTCAACTAGATTCACTTGGAGAAAAGTGAATAAATTAACCACTCTCAAAGAGAATCTTCTTGGGTAAATATCAACTAAAACCAATTCGTTAAAGTTGTTATTTATCCTTGAGAAAATTTGAAAATGCTCTTGTTTATCAATACTATTGCTAATTCCAGAAATGAGGTATGATTTCCTGCAACTAAAAGCAACATAAGAGTCTCGAGAAATATGATTCATTTTGGAACAACTATCTAATTAGCAAGGTGTTATTTTTTAAAAAGATTACTAAAGGAAATAAGGTGATTCGAAAAGATAAACTTGACAATGCACTTTATGCTTTGCAAGGTGTGTTAATTTTTGCCCGCAAAATGGCTTATGAAAATAAAGCACACAAAGAAATAGCTGATATATTGGACACAGCAGAATATCTTCCATATCTGATTTTTAATGATAGAGATGAAACTGAAAATTTCAGAAATCACTTATTGGATATTGTTGACAAGTATGGATGCCACATTTGTTTAGAACGTTTTGATGGTTCTGTGAAATGGAGTTAATTAGCCAGGTAGGGTGGGCAACGTCTTTTTGTTGCCCACCATTCCTGCTGTTGCCCACCCTACAATTATATGAAAAAATGAATGTGGGTGCTTTATGATTTTTTGTTGTGGTGGATTTAAAAGATTACTATCTACAGCTGGAGAGAAAGGATTCTCTGTCATTGCTTCTTGGGAAGGCAATAAACGAGTCTTTTGCCTTCAGGCAAGACCATTTGAATCCCACGTTGTGGAGAAGTACAGCGCAATCAATCCAGAGACTGGATATGTTTACTGGCCAGAGTTACGTGATATACGTGGAGTAAGTGTTCCATATACTATCGAAATGGAAACCTTAATATCTTATTGCCCGTTCTGCGGTAGAGATTTAACTGATTTAATAAATATAGGAGTTACGCAGTTGAATCGTTATTCAATTGATTTTATTGAAATATCGAAA
>DYNP01000081.1 GCA_020721005.1 Thiomargarita sp. | reverse complement strand
AAAAATAAAAGCTGATCTTTTGTGATTGGCAAGGTCAACATAAAATTTTCTCCCAGTTCATCAAGTTACAGTTTATTTTCCTACCATTAGCCCTTTTTTATGTTTTTCAGCGCGGCGTTTTTTCTCGTAAGCGCATCGCTTGATTACTAATTTCTTCAATGCTTTCATCCATATCAATATTTTGTCGCCATTGGGTATAGTCAAAAGGTTCTCGTTGAATCAGGGCGATAAATCTTTCCATTTCAATATCGCCTAAATATTGGGCAAGGATTTGAACGCCTTTCACACGTATTTCTGTATCGGTCATCATGTTAATGTTTCTCTAATAAAGTCAATTGGGTCTTTCACACAAATATCTTTGATAAATTTAGATTTTTTGAGAATACCCTTGTCTGTAGTTAAAAAATAGTCTGCACCAGCAGCTACTGCACAAGCAATATGTAAAGCATCAAATCTCTTTAAACCCAGTTCATTGAATGAATGAGCAAGACGCAAAATATGATCTGTTACCTCTACGTCAAAATTAGCATATTTTTTCCATTTCCCAATCTGCTCTCGTCGTTCTCGAAAGGGATTTTTTTCATTCTCATAATCCAAGATATATGACCAAACCAGTTCATATATTCCCATGCGAATCTTTTCTTGTATATTTAGTTTTGCCTCAGATTCCAGCAATATTTTGATATTAGATTGGTCATCAAATGGACGGTTAAACATGCAATTATCAAGATAGAGCTTCACGATTTATTCCTCTCCCACAGCTGGAAATAATTGTTGCATCAGTCCTTTTTTATGTTTTTTCAGCGCGTCAAGTTTCTGACCTTGCGCGGTAATTAATTCATCTAATGAAGAAAGGCACGCGGCGATTTTTTGTTGTTCTTTTAATGATGGAAAACGAATTTTTGTGCTTGAGATTATTTTGTTTGAGCTATGGCGTACCGTTGAACCTGTGGCTGTTTTTTTAATTCTTTTATGATAAGAATCAGTCAAAAAAAAGTAGAGCATAAAATGAATACATATATTTCCTTTTGTAGTAACACGGACAATTCGTTGATTTAATAGTACTTCACCATCTTCTTTTCTCAGGAGTATAGGTTTCCCTAATAGTTCACATGATGAGGTCAAATCTGTCAAAAGTAATAGCAAGTCACCTTCTTTACAAACATATTTAGGATCAAAATCTTCTGTTGTAAATTTAGTATTCCCATTATTGAAATTTGCATAACCGCTTTTTGTGAAGTTCTTGGGGGTAAGTAACTTATGCCCATCTTCAGAAAAATAGTCACTCTGAAACGCATAACCAGATAGTAAATTTATAAGGGCATCAAGCTCACTCTCCTCCCACTCCCCAGCCTCCCGAAACTCAGGAAAGCGCAGCGTGGGCACAGTTTCACCTTCTGCGGGGAAAAGCTGTTGCATGAGCCCTTTTTTATGT
>DYNP01000080.1 GCA_020721005.1 Thiomargarita sp. | reverse complement strand
TTCTCTCGTTTTCTCTCGTTCCCAAGTGCCACTTGGGAATGCAGTCTTGACCGCGTCGCGGTCAATTACTTACCAGTCCACCATTCCGTATAGACAGGAATCAACCCTGGTTGCCCCAAGTAATTACGCGCACTAGAATAACGCCAATGTTTCAACCAAATCTACATACCCTCGCTTCACTGGATTTTGATGGATATATTCCAGTTTCTGCAATAGCATTTCATCACTGTTAATTAACTGCGGATGCACACCTTCCTCCCACACCTGATAAGTTGATTCCACTTTGTGCGGTTTCTTAAAGAATTTCAGTAATTGTAACAATTCTCTCGTTTCTCTCGTTTTCTCTCGTTCCCAAGTGCCACTTGGGAATGCAGTCTTGACCGCGCCGCGGTCAATTACTTACCAGTCCACCATTCCGTATAGACAGGAGTCAACCCTGGTTGCCCCAAGTAATTACGTGCACTAGAATAACGCCAATGTTCAGCCAAATCCACATACCCTCGCTTCACTGGATTTTGATGGATATATTCCAGTTTCTGCAATAGCATTTCATCACTGTTAATTAACTGCGGATGCACACCTTCCTCCCACACCTGATAAGTTGATTCCACTTTGTGCGGTTTCTTAAAGAATTTCAGTAATTGTAACAATTCTCTCGTTCTCTCGTTCCCAAGTGCCACTTGGGAATGCAGTCTTGACCGCGTCGCGGTCAATTACTTACCAGTCCACCATTCCGTATAGACAGGAATCAACCCTGGTTGCCCCAAGTAATTACGTGCACTAGAATAACGCCAATGTTCAGCCAAATCCACATACCCTCGCTTCACTGGATTTTGATGGATATATTCCAGTTTCTGCAATAGCATTTCATCACTGTTAATTAACTGCGGATGCACACCTTCCTCCCACACCTGATAAGTTGATTCCACTTTGTGCGGTTTCTTAAAGAATTTCAGTAATTGTAACAATTTGACTACATTCTGTTGTTCCAAATAGGCAATGATAGATTTAGCAGTATAGGCTTTGAAGTCTTGAATTTGTTGGTGCAAACTATCTGCCTGCAGAATGCAGTGTAAATGGTTTTCTAAAATCACATAAGCATACACTTTGATATTTTTATGATGTTGTCGCCAAACCAGTGCATCTAAGATAATTTGTACCGTGTCTTGTCGTGTAAATAAAGGCAGCCAGTTAATGACGGTACAGGTTAAAAAATGAGGAGTTTGGTTTTCATGAATTTTATAACGATTGCGTCCCATTGTTTTTGCGCCTGTTATTTTTTTATAGACCGCGACGCGGTCAAGACTGCATTCCCAAGTGACACTTGGGAACGAGATAAAATCTCCTCTAAATTATTCGCCTTGAGTTTTTCAGCGATCAATTCTCTCGTTTCTCTCGTTCCCAAGTGTCACTTGGGAATGCAGTCTTGACCGCGTCGC
>DYNP01000079.1 GCA_020721005.1 Thiomargarita sp. | reverse complement strand
CTTTTTTCGGCAGGACTACGGTGGTCAGTTCTTTCTTTAGCTCTATCTGGTTTTGGGGACTATGGAATCCCTTGTCAAAGCTGCATAAAGTCAGACGGGGGAAACGCTCTTTTGCCTGAGTTATCATCGTTACAGCAATTTTGTCATCGGTCTCTTTTTCCATTACACGGTGGTGCAGGATGAAACCATTGCGGTCTTCCAGTACGCATACACGCAACCCTAATTCAACCGGTACACCAGCCTTGCCTTTGCTGATCCATTCGGTGTGCGGCTCAAAGATGGAGAAGACTTTTTCTGAATGAGGGATGGCTATGCCTTTGATAACCCGGCTGTGAATCTGCTTAATCTGGCGTTCGGCATGGACGATGTAATCATCAAGTTCTTTCACGAATAATACCAGTTCTGTGGACTGAGTGAGTACGGCCTGGCGTGTTACTTTAGCCCGCTTCAAGAAGGCTTCTGCCTGATTGATATAGTTCTTGTGAGATTTTTTGATGATTTCTGCTTGTGCCAACTTCTTTGTCTCGTCTTTGGATGTAGAGTGTTTCTGCTTTTGAATGATCCGGTATTGCTTTTTGAATGTCTTGATATTGTGCTGACCTTGACGCCATCCGGTGAGGTTGTGAACTGCACTCAGTTGTACACACTCTTCAATAATTTTACGGATTGCATCAAAGAGCAAATTGATGTCAGTTGGAAAGTGGACATCGGTTTTCACCACAAAGGAGTCACAGCGTCCGCTTAAGGTGACGTCGCTTTTTTTTAAAAGAATATGTCCCGAGCGAACCACTTCCTGATTGATACGATCAAGTAATTCAGGGGTAAACAGGCGCAAATTATCCTTGATGGTTTGCAGATTGTACAGTTCCTTGTAATCCAAAAAGCCGTGACCTAGCATCTGACGTACCGTGCAATGCTGGTTGGATAGTTCATGGATGCGATCATAGTCAGCATTCAAACCAAGTCGCAACGTGCCCAGAACGAGGATTCTCCACTGTTCCATTCCAGGGCGACCTTTATCTGTTCTGGCTTTAGAACTCTTGGCAGAACCGACACGACAAGGAACTATTTCTTCCAATATCTTGAAGATGGCCTGACGCAATCCAGGAGTTTTGTAAATGTATTGTAATCCAGCAAGAAGTTGAGGGATGTCGTCACGTGACTTGGGGTCCAGTTTTATCCTGGCAATATCCTCTTCACCGAGGTTCAACTGTGAATGAAAAACCGATCTCATGCTACCCCCTGACTATTTTCAAAATACGAAGATTTGAGGTAGAATGGCTCTTGAAGGGATACCGGAATATGGCTATACCTGATAAATGTGCTAATTCAGGTTGTTACGGTATAAGATTCACCATCTACCACTGACAGGATTGTAATCTATATTCAATAAAAAGTATATAAATATCTAGCATTATTAATATAAATTTAATTTCTGTCAGGCAC
>DYNP01000078.1 GCA_020721005.1 Thiomargarita sp. | reverse complement strand
GCAGAAAAGTGCGGAATACGGATCCGGCCGGCAATGAACCGTCATACGCGGCAGACAGCCGGTGCCGCTTCCGGAGATCATTCCGACATGACATGTATTGAATTGCGGCGATCTCTTCCGCCTGATTATCGTAAACGTGCTGTTATCTATACGGATTTCCGGGAAAGTTATGCGGATATTCTGCCTTCGGAGCGTCATCGGGCAGTCGGAAAAAAACCGGTCAGACGGCGCATATTGAGCGTTTCAGCAATACGTTACGTCGGAGATGTCCGGCTACGGTGCGGGAAACGCTCTCTTCCGGTAAAGATGAGGCGATGCACGGAAAACGCATAAGAATATTTACTGACTGCTGTAATAAAAGTTTATCAGTTTAAAAAAAACCACTACCTATAAGCTATTACCAATGGATCGGAAGGCACATTAAGCCAGAATTCGGCAATCTGTTTCCGAGTAAGATTCAGCGATGATGGAGTATCTTGTGATGAATGCTCTGAAGTGAGACTGCGCCATAGGGAGTTCTCATAAGCAAACGTCAGACTCTTATAGTCATGCTCCCTGAAGTCTTCGTAGAATCCGGCAACATAGTCATCAATCCCGAGTATTCTGCCCATCACCATAATAGGACTTGATATTACCAAACTCGGCGATATTTCAGACAAAATATTGGGGATATAGGGAGGACGGTAAAAGCCAAGCACTTCCATGTTGACAGACAAAGTAATATTTTGTCCAAGAAATTTCAGGATAGAATTAATAAGCCACTCTATTTCAGATTTTGCCGGATGGTTATATGTCCAAAATAATAGATGCTTTGAATAGCGACTCTCAAGCCGCTCGGCAAAATCAAAGCTGATAAGTCCTTGCTTGAACAAGTTTCGTTGTTTGGCAATTTCCCGAAGAAATATCGCCTGCAACCGTGTTTTATCAACATTCACATCGTAATATTGATGGGCTGCATCGCTTTTGGAAAGCCCCTTCAGATAAAGCTCAAGTACTCGGAAGTCGGTGTTGATCATTCTCTTCAATCCCCCGTAAAGGGGTGGGGCCATCGTCACTACGGAGAGTGGTTCCGTCATCTGAGGGGAGTATCCGTTGCATTGGAGATTGGGAATGAAACATATCTTGCCGGTAACGTATTTGGAAAGCTCCTGTGTGGAAAAATATCCGAATTGTCCGGATATAAACTGTGTGAACAACACGTCTGTTGAGCTGATTCGCTTTCTTACATCCTCAAGCATGTGATCTTCGCACTTAAACACAGGATGAATAGTATACTGTCAAAGGTTATAAATTATGATTTTCAGAACTTTAAAAAAACTATTTTCTTTTTAATCGTATTATATTATACTTCTATCTCAGATAAAGAGGCATTGCTATGATTAAAATCAATATTACCGCAATACTTCGGACACTTTTTAACCGTTAAGGCTTCGCTTTTTTCAGATTCAC
>DYNP01000077.1 GCA_020721005.1 Thiomargarita sp. | reverse complement strand
TGGTGCAGAAAAGGGATCTGATGACTATTGGGATTAGTATCGGAAATGGGTATTTTTCCAGAGATAGAATTGAGATGATTCTGATGGGCATGGCAAATTATTTCTCAGAATTAGCTATTGTCATTCTTGATGTGCCGGCATTACATAGCTACCGAGCATTGGGTTATGACGAAAATAATGCTATTAAAAAGGTTATAGAACATAAAAATAGAATTGTTAATTACTGCGAGTCTGTTTTCAGTGAAATAGCTAAAACTGGACAGAAAGTAGAATTTAGAATGGTAACATGGAGTGATGATTTTGCCCAACAAGAACATTATGCTCAAGCGTATGAACGAGCAGTTGAGATATACAATACTGATGCGAAATTTAGAGAGTCAGTACAACGCAATACAGAACACTACATTCTAGCTAGACTGGAGGGACAAGATATCCAAAAATTGGGAGGGATGAGGAATGTTGTAGAAAAAGCTGCCTACTATTTAATTGAAGAGATGGCGTTTCATGAGATATTCCATGTGATTTTAGAGAGAGAATTTATTGTGTCCTATTACAAAGACTTGGAATTGGTTGTAAATTATATTGGGGGGGTATATGGAAATCCGCTAAATAATATGGCAGGGTTTGTAGTGTATAACATTAGCAATAGCGAGTAAAAGTGTGAAAAACATTATCAGTTGTGCCATTAAGTTATTGGGTTGCGCTAGCATTGTATGGTGGCAGAGTGCGGTGTTTGCTATGGTAAATGAACAGGATATAGTGAGTGATTTGGCGGATTTATCAATTGAAGAATTGTTACAGGTGAAAATCACGACTGTGGCTACGGGCACCCAGCAGATAGCCACCTTTGCGCCTGCCAATACAACTACCATCAATGCGGAAGACATGGAAATGATGGGGGCTACCGATCTTGACGAAGTATTGGAAGCGGTGCCAGGCTTGCACGTTGCCAGAAATCCAATGAGTTACCATAATCCCATTTACACGTTGGGCGGTATTGCGTCAGTCTATAATCCGGAAGCCTTAGTTTTGTTAAATGGTATTCCTGTCAATACATTGTACACTGGAGGACGTATTTTATTAGGTTATGGTGGCGGTATTCCTACGACAACAATTGAGCGAGTTGAGGTGATTCGGGGACCTGGTTCGGCGTTGTATGGGGCAGACGCGTTATCGGGTGTTATCAATATCGTTACCAAAACCAAGGCAGATATTGACGGTACTATCACCGGAATGCGGTTAGGTAGTTTTGATCGGCGGGATGCGTGGTTGTTACATGGTGAGAACTATCATGGTTGGGATGTGGGCTTGAGTGTCAATTACAGCGATACCCAAGGACAACGGGGTATTGTTACTGAAGATGCCCAAACTCAGTATGACAAATTGTTCAATACCCATGCTTCACTTGCACCGGGCGAAGTGAGTTTGCCGCGTCGTAATTGGGATATTG
>DYNP01000076.1 GCA_020721005.1 Thiomargarita sp. | reverse complement strand
AAAATGACCAACCAGCCTTCTTTTTCGTTCAAACCGTCCATGTATTCTGAAAGTTGCTGCAAACCATCGGTTCGGGTTTTTGCACCGTAGTTGAGTTTCAATTCAATGGGATATTTTTGGTTGTTAAATTTCAAACACAAATCCATGCGTTTTCGCCCGTAGGCATATTCGCGCAATATTTCGCCGCCGCCGTTGATGACTCTTTGCAAGAAGGCTTGCAAAATAAGGTGAGGAGCGGCTTCTTTGTATTGATATTTGCTTTGCCAAATATCGCTGTTTTCGCGCCAAAATGCCTGAAAATCTTTGAGCAGACCGCTCATATTTATTTTTTTATCGGGCGTTACCCATTTGTATTCGTATTCGGGCTGTATGTGAACTTGCGAATTGTATGTTAATGTGCGAATAATTACTTCGGCATAAATGGGGTTTGCCGGTTTTAAAACTCGGTCTTCAAGTTTTATCAATCCCAAATCTTTGCAATAGTGAAAATCATCGTCCGAAAAATCAATTTCAAAAGTTTGGGTAGTGATGAGAATGGGTTCTAAAATTTTGCGAATACGCTCCTCTTTTAATTTGTCTAAAAGACTATCAATGTGCGTGTCGCGGCGCAAAATGATGTTTTTAATGGCTTGTTCAGCCAACTGCACCGTTATATTTTTTGTAAAATCCTGTTTCAAAAGTTCGTCAATGCACTCTTTTGCAATGGCATTGACCAGCCAAGGTTGTCCGCACGATTTTTCATAAATAAAGTCAATTGCCTCTTTTTCAAAAACTTGTCCGGTAATTTGGGTGTGCTGTTGGTAAAGGGAAACTACATTTGCTTTTGAAAAATTTTGAATGGTTAAAGACTTTTCAATGATATTAAACGGGCTTTTGCTGCCCAAAGTATCCCTGCCATCGCGAATTTTCGATTTGTAATCGCGCACATCGCGCATTCCGACCAAAACAATGCTATGCACAAACGGTATTTCGTTGCGTGTAATGTAGCCATCGCGCAATTGGCGTAAAAAAGTAATCAGGGTTTCGTCTTGCAAACCGTCTATCTCATCAAAAAACAAAACCAGCGGTTTGTCCAATATTTGAGCCAAATAGGTTAAACTGTTGCTAATCATTGTGCTGTAAGAAGAATTTTCCAAAGGTTTTTTAAAATAATCTTCTATGGGCAGATTAGAATAAGTTAAAACTCTATTTAAAACACCCAAAATCTGAGGCAAACCTCTTTCGGCATCTTTAAAAGCATGCACGGCTTCGAGGGAACAGTAAAGAGCGTAATATTTTGCCGAAAGGCGTAAATTTTGGGCAAGATGCTGAATAAAAGTGGTTTTTCCGGTTTGTCGGGCAGCATGAATGACAAAGTAATGCCCGCGTTCTATCATGGGCATTACATCGGGTACACGCTCCAAAGCCGGCACCATGTAGTGCTGCTTGGTGTTGCAAGGTCCGGTGGTATTGAAAAACTTTTGCATTTT